>CAVXAV010000001.1:0-402792 GCA_963759865.1 uncultured bacterium
GAGCTTGGCCGGCGGCGTCGCGCTCGCAACAAGGCGCTGGGCCGGATCGTAGGCGGCGATGCGGCCGATCTCGAACGCCTGCAGGTTGGTCTCGGCCTCGACGCCGTTGAGGTGGATGGCGCGGTAGAGCGCGCGAGCCGAGACCGGGATCAGGCCCTTCTGCCAGGCGAAGCCCAGCATGATGGTGTTGGCGTAGATGGCGTCGCCCAGCTTCTCCTCGGCCAGCTCCACCGCCGGGCAGCTGTCGTAGCTCTTGGTCGCGCCCTTGATGCGCCGCTCCATCGCCGGGCCGTCGAAGACCGGCGTCGCGGTCGGAGACCAGGTCGGCGGTGGGCTGGAAGTCGGCGTTGCCGACCGCGTCGGTGCGGTCCTTGGCGTAGAGCGCCAGCGCCTCGGGGCCGGCGGCGACCAGCAGGTCGCAGGCGATCAGCACATGGGTGCTGGCGGCCGGCACGCGCCCGCCGATCGGGGTCTCCTCGTCGGCGCCGATGCCGCACGTGGCTGAACACCGCGCCGCCCTTCTGCGCCAGCCCGGTCATGTCGACCGACCGAGGCCGCCAGGCCGTCGACGTGCGCGGCCATGGCCAGGATCGAGGCGGTGGTGGTGACGCCGGTGCCGCCGATGCCGGTGAAGATGATGTTCTTCACGCCTTCGAACGCCGGGATGGTCGGCAGCGGGGTGGAAGTCGGCGGTCAGCGCCGGCAGCTGGTGGGCGTGGGCGTTCTCGGCGCCTTCCAGCGTCACGAACGAGGGGCAGAAGCCGTCCAGGCACGAATAGTCCTGGTTGCAGGTCGACTGGTCGATCCGGCGCTTGCGGCCGAACTCGGTCTCCAGCGGCTCGATCGAGACGCAGTTGGAGGCGCGCGAGCAATCGCCGCAGCCTTCGCAGACCAGCGGGTTGATGAACACCGCGCGTGGCGGCCTGGGCCATCGTGCCGCGCTTGCGGCGGCGGCGCTTCTCGGTGGCGCAGGTCTGGTCGTAGATCAGCACGGTGACGCCGGGCGTGCGCCGATGTGGCGGTATCCGCACGTCGGCGAGCCCGACCTGCTGGTGTTCGACCTGGATCCTGGCCCGCGGCCACCGTCGTGGAATGCTGCCAGGTCGCGCTGCTGCTCCAGGCGGAGCTGGAGAAGATGGACCTGTCGCCGGTGGCCAAGACATCGGGCGGCAAGGGACTGCAGTTGTACGCGGCCGTGCGCGGGCTGACGTCAGAGCAGACCGGCAGCCTGGCCGAGGACTATCGCCGGGGATGCTCGAGGTGGAACACCGAGCGGCTCGTGGTGTCGAAGTGACCAAGGCGCTGCGACCAGGGCAAGGTCTTGATCGACTGGAGCAACAACTCCGCGAAAACCACGGTCGCACCGTACTCCTTGCGGGCACGATCGCAGCCCACCGTCTCCACGCCACTCACATGGGACGAGGTCGCGTCCTGTACTCGGACCACCGACCTGGTCTTCACCGCCGATGACGTGCTGGACCGGGTCGCTGAATCAGGGCGTATGTGCGCCCGCGACCCTGCCCGACGGGCGCAAGGCCGCCCGGCGGGTACGTCCCCGCAGCTGACTGCGCAGCTTCGGCCGCTAACGGAAAGAATCCGGTAGTCGCCATTGTGGGAAACCCAGGGCGGCGATGTTCGGTGTCTGCCATTGTGCGGGGGATATCGCTACTTGTCGGCAACATTCGGGAGCCGCCGGTATGCGGTTCAGCGTTCTCGGGCCGCTCGCGGCGGAGGCCGATGACGGAACGCCGCTACTGCTGATCGGCCTTCGCAGCGCAGCACGCTCGCGGTCTTGCTGCTGCATCAGGCAGGCCTCCTACCCGGGGCCTGCTTGATCGAGGAGCGCTGGGAAACAGGCCGCCATGGTTGACATCATAGATTTTCTTGCGAAAAAAAAGACATGATCTTATTTTACCCCAGGAGCTTCCGCCGAGCTTGAAGCTTAATAAAAAAAGACAGATTGATTACGTATCATCCTGGGCAGAACAACCGTTTCCCTTGCTACCACTGGAATCTCCTAACCACCTTTTTAGAGCTCTCAGGCTATGCGCTCTCAAAAAAACGATCCGACCTGTATGCTGTTGTGAAATTCAGACAGCCAGAAGAAGCGGGAATAAATCGCGAAATTTTGCCAATCTATGTTGGCACTGCATATGAAGAGCTTCCTGATAGCGAGCAGCGCATCAGGTACATCTACTATTTGAAAAATATTCGTATCCCCACACAGAAGATCGGGACACAAATCCTATGCCTGGTATATGCAGGATTATGCTCAGCGCAGGGTCCCCTGTGGTGTATGAGCCTAAATCAAACGGCTTTATTATAACCGATAAAGCAAACGTTATAGCCTCGGCTATGAGGATAATATCAGATCTTGATAACAGTGGATTTCGCGAATGATCGAAGTAATTCAGCTTCATTCTCAGCTTCCCGCTCGTGACATTGTCAAAGTGTTCGATTCATTAAAAAAAGCTGCTGGCGAAGTTGGACAAACCTCCCCCTTTATTCGCTCCAACGCACGGGCAGAAACACTCAGCTATTTTGCTGCTGATACAAAAATAATCGCTGACAATAGTTTAAATACCCTCATTATCATGGGAAGAGAATCCGCGGTTGAACACATACGCAAATTCGTACAATTCTATATGGAATACCCGCCAGAGGAAGGAAGTTATTGTTGTTAGACTCCTATGATTACAATATCTTGATGCACAACAGTTCGCAGAGGTGCTCAATAGAATAGTGACTCCCCCAGCGCAGGTACGGTTCAGGGCGTTAGAGAGCGTAGCGATCGGGCCTGAGCGGTATTTTCAGGGAGTGGTTCTGCTGCCGAAGAAGTGAAAAAAGTAGAAGCTAAATCGACCACCGAAGAAGTCGTTCTTGAAGGCAAAGGATGTCTGCTCCTGCAGGGATTACAAGCCAAATAATAACAGGGGAGGAAATAGCTCATGACTGCGGCACCTGCAGTAATTCGATCCAGCCGAACTGCATTGCAGCATTAGATAAGCCACAACCGCAAGTAATTCTAGAGGCTCTTATTGTTGATATTACCGATACTAAGATTGAAATTTATAGCTGGCGACATACGCAACAAAACCGATTCCAGTTCCAACGCAAGGATTTGGCTTTCTTTCAAATAATATTTAAGAAATCGACCAGATGTAATCACAAATACACCCGTTTACGCTTGGTAGGCCTGCAAATACGTTGGCAACGGATCTTATTTTAAGTTCTTACAGGAAAATAAGGCTAATCCACCAGTAACGGCATTACTGGGATCCGGCTGTTTAGGATCATATCCATAAATGATCCTAAAACTCCTGGGATCGCAGCGCTCCTGCAGGTACTTGATACCATTACTCAATCAAAAGTGGTACACACCCAGTACTCAGTTACCACCAATAATAAGGAAAAGGCAACGATCACCAGTAAGAAATTAGGCGTGTTCAGGGTGATGCTGTCTCTGGTGCTGCCGGTGTTATTACGATACCTGTTATTGATCTTGCAGCAACGTTCCAGGTGCAAATGATTCCACGATTAAGCTCACTTGAAAGGTAAGCGCTGAAGTGGCCATTGATATAAATGCCTTTGAAACCACCTCAACTTTTACACGAACAACACGGCAAGTAAATACGGAATTAACTCTCCAGATGTGGGACAATTTTAGTTATTGGTGGTCTTGTCCGGGTAGATGAGGAGAACGGTATCTCGGCACCCCGTTTATTCAGCGTATTCCCTTTATCGGCTCATTTTTTAGCAATAAAAATGCCGATCCTTACAAAAACAAATATTGTCATCTTTATTTGTCCTACTATTGAGGCACCAAAATTAAGAGGCGAGCATAAATACCTGCTACTGCAGATAAATCAGAAAGGGAAGACGTGATATTGATGAACGAACTATTTTCTCTGATTCGCCAGATCCATTATGCGCGTCTTTTTCAGTTCCTGGATACCGTGCGAGTACGCTTTTTAAGTAAACTTCCTTGGTGAAGTTACCAATTCTCCTAAGAGAGGCTAGTTATAAAAACAACGCATCGAGAGCGAAAAGAATCCCGAAGACCACTAAGAAGACCACCCCCTGCAAGGAAAGAGGCTCCTAAACCTGGCAATGTGGGAGAACTCCCTGCTTACAGATTTCAACTGAGGTATTATACTTAAAAGAGCAAAATTAAGTGCTGCATTACTGTTTTTGTCTGCAACGAGTATGAGTGCTCGCAATCCAGAAAATGATCTTATTCCTTTTCTTCACAAAAAACCCTTGCTCTTGGTAATCGAAGAGCTTGCAGCAAAAAAAAAGCTCAATGTTGTTTTGCCAACGGTCCCCGATGTCACTGATGAGGGTAGCCTTCCGATGCACTTAAAAAACAGACTGTTACTTTCCACCCTCGCGGACGGTCGCGTATACCTGTCGAGCAAGCGTGGAATATTGTTCCGAGACAATGGCCGAGCTAAGGCTTTAGCTTACTAAAAAAAGGATACTCTTTTTGTTGGAGAAAGAGCCCTAGGGAAAAACGGTGCAGTTGCTTCCGTGATATCCTTCCTTTGTATATTGATACCCAAGCAAGCTTACTCCCACGGTCAGCCAAAAGATCCGCTATCTCTATTACCCACGTAATCTAAAAATGCCGACACTTCAAGAAAAAGAGGCAAGCCCTTTTACAGAAAAATACTCACTGATCTTCTTTCAAAGATGCCGCTATTATTTTTTATAATACACGAATGGCGTTGTTATCATGATAAAGCTACCCACATCTTTCAGCACTCACTATGCTCACCACTTAATACTACAGTGCACATGAAAGTCTTTTGTACATACCACTTCTTCATTCACCTCCTTCAATCTACACCCAAAATATAAGTCCTAAAAAACTGTCTGGCGATGAACAAGACATATATATTTTTATCCCACACACAATCGCACCTCCATTTTGCTGCAACCAAAATTTACCAATAACGTAATAAATACCATAATACTCATCGGGCTCTCCGCTGATATCGATGGTATTGCTGATTTTATAAAATAATAAATTAATAAGAACCCAAAAAAGGCAAATAGATTCTCCATGTATATGAACTACAGTACCTTGATGCGCAAACCTTTACACCCAACTCCAAAAAATTATCACTCTTTATCACTCCATGCCGCGAGCCACGCGCCACACAAGAAGGCGCGGGGCGCTTGAGCACCGAGTAGAGTAGCAAAAACAGAGACAGAAAATTCCAAAAGACTTTACTAAACCGCGAGGTGGCGCTGGATCAAAGGTCTCTGTGAGAGACGAGAGGAACTGAAAGCGTGTGGCCTCGAGAAGAAACCACTTGTTGTTGGCATTGCTATAAAAAGATAATGAAAATGTTTTTGAAACCCATATCCAACAGTTGGACATCCCGCAATACCAGAGTTGTCCTGAAATGTGTATTCTACATGTACTATGATCATACAGCGAGCGTGGAAGGCGATAGTAGGTTCGCTTACCAATAGGTATCTGCCACGGGGTGTACAGTATATATTCAAACGTCTCCGACGTCAATTTTTACGTACTTGGTAATACACCTACCCAATTAGCCGGCGCTTTATTGCAAGTTGTACAACCGGGCACCCAGAATCACTCAACCCGGTGGACGTCATATCATTTAATGATCCTCAAACTCCTGGCGGTCAATGCGCCTATGTTGTTGTGAACAACTTGAAGCTAAAGTAACAACGGCTCCCTACATATATAACAAATCATAAGAAGGATAGAAATCAGATCTCAAAATATCCGACCGCGGCTGAATGGCGATATTGTCACTGTCTCGAATGGCTGATGTAGTACTCCAAATGAGAAATATGTACCTTGTTGAGGGTCAACTACTGTGCCGTGTGCTATCCAAAAGAGCAGTACAAATTGCAGCTGGTGTTCCTTTTGCACTCACTTCGAAACAATTCATTGGTAGCGCCTTAATCGGCAAACCTGCAGGCATTCAAACAACATCTACGTTACGCCAGGGCCAAATATTGGCTATGGGTGGCATTATACAAGATTCAAAGGTGATGCAAACAAACACTCCTTTTTTTGCACGCATACCTCTTATTGGCTGGTTTTTTAAAGGAAGAAGCTATGAAGATGCTAAAACGAATATCACACTTTTTTGTTACCACCAACTATAATCGAGCCACGAAAGCGACCAGGACTAACAGAGAAAACCTATAGCCGAATCTGCCTGTCACATGAAGTTGATGCTCAGGAGTTTCGATAAAAAGGATCCTATCGCTCGTGTTGCTTTTAAACAGAGCAACAATGACCTCTTTAACAACTATATAAATGAGTCTGTAATTTGACAGGATTAACGTTAGAAGATTGCAACGGGTTTATTCATATGCTCACTCAACCTACCCCGTCAAAATCGAAGACGTTTTAATAGTGAGGAACTGAAAGAACTCCTTGCTCAAAATCCCAATCCGTTAAGGTCAAAAAGAGAAAACGTCAACTGATCCTCAATGGCAAGTAAGCGATTGTATTTTGCAAGGCGCTCTGAACGGGCGCAGGCACCCGATTTTATTTGGCCAGCACTTGTTCCACCGCTAAATCAGCAATGAACGTATCCTCAGTATCAGCAGACCTATGCGATACGATCGTATGCAATCCCCTGCTTTTACACACTGCTATCGCTTGAAGAGCCTCACTTATAGTGCCAACCTGATTGGGTTTGATAATAACTGAGGTAGCTGCCTCAAGATACTTTTTCACTTGCTTTATCTATACGTCGAATATCGGTAGCAAAAATATCCATCCCCTACTATTTGCACTTTTTCTTTCAATGCCTTAGTCAAATTAATCCAACCAACCCAATCATCCTGACTTAATGCATCTTCTAAAGAATAGATTGGATATTGCTTAACAAGATCCTCATAAAAATAAATCATCTGATCGGTTGTAAGGAGACGGTCATGCCACTGATAAAGACCAAGTTCTGGATCGTGAATTGGCTTGCTGCTATGCCTAATGCTATAACCCAGGCTTAAGGGTGTTGCCTACTATTTATACGCTCAATCGCCTCAAGGAGCAAATCAGAAGCTCGCGTTCCGTCCTAAAATTGCATGCGTCAGCCTTTTCCTTTTCCATCCAAGAAAGACAGTTGATTTATCCAAACTTTTGAGAATATGACCCAATTCTTGGAAAACAAGTACACCGACTTCAAAAGCCGATCGAAAAGTCTGGGCCCCTATTGGCATGAGCATAAACTCTTGGATTCTAAGGTTATTATCAGCATGCATGCCTCCATTGATGACATTCAAAAGAGGAAAAGGCAAACTTACGGTGTCCTCGTCCATAAACGTTGCAATCAATTCATACAATTCCATTCCTTCACATAAGGCTTCAGCTCTATATAAAGCCATGCTCACGGCCAAAAGTGCATTAGCTCCTAATCTTGACTTATCAGGAGTTCCATCAAGCTCGATCATTTTTAGGTCCATTTCAACAGCTTGGGGTTCACAACCGACAAAAAGTGGCGCTATAACGTGCTCTATATTCTCAATAGCCTTAAGCACTCCCTTGCCACACATTCTCGTTCCCCCGTCATGCAAATCGACTGCTTCGTGCGACCCAATGGAAGTCCCTGTTGGCACGGATGCACTTACCATTGCACCATTTTGCAGAAAAATTTCACATGCAACCGTTGGCCAACCAGCAGAATCATATATTTCCCGTCCAACAATCCGCTCAATTTTCATAAAATCCTAGAGATCACCTATCATTTTTTTTCAAACTCTTGACGCATACATCGTACCCTGTACACACTAACATAAAACGGGACACATACAATTTGGAAGGGTTTTGCTATGATGCTCGATAATGCATCCTATAATAAAATAAAATTACTGTATAAACTAACCGAGCTACAATGGTTTATAGAAAAACATGCTATCAATGATGCCAATGAGGCAGGGGATAAAGCATGTGCAGAGCTCATGCTTGCAATTCAAAGAGATCTAGAAAAACATGTAGAAAAATTGCAGCGAAGCGTTTGCTTGATTACTCAATAAAAATTTTTAAAAGAGTTTAAATAGTTTAACCCCGTGCACAGACCGATAGGGCTTGCCCTGGCTATTTAATCGTTTTAAAAAACGCTTGCTTCGATAGGCCTGCATGAGATCATCGTATGTTTTAATGTGTGAAAATGCTTGAGCAAGAGAAATCTCTTGCACTTTTCCATACCCCGCTTCATACCCTATCGCCTCGATGAGCAAGCTCTTTTCCAAATCGCTTACCACCATTACATGCCCAAAATAATATATGAGATCACCTTTTTCTATCTTTTCACCTTTTTTAAGAAGTTTTCCATGATCATGTACAAGTGCTTTTGTATTTTTTGAAAAATAGGAAATCCCCGCACTCTGTGCGGCTGTAAGGAGCATTCCCGAGCAATCAGCGCCAGATGCCGGATACTCATCGGTTGGCCTTTGCCAGAATGAAACTCTTCGGACCATGAAATTTTTGAAAAATGAGTGAAAATTCATCGCAGGTATGGCGTTTTATGAAACTGGTTCCACCATAAACATAGGGAAAAAATCCGCACGATGAATGGGTCCAATATTTGAGAATTTTAAGGAAAAGAGAGCGCTTCTGCTCACTTGTTTTTGGATAGGAAGTAATTGCTAAACATTTTGGCACGTAAGCAATGCGGTAGTACAGCGTAGGTAATCATTCAGATGCAGTGCATATGAGTTGTCTGAATCTTTTTGAGGGCACCGCGCAAAGCGGGTACCCGCAGAATACCATCTTTTGCCATCAAACCACGGACCCATGAGTGTAAGTGTGTTTTTGTTATACTCATCACAAGCCTTTTGCATATCGATTGGTCTGGGTATAAACACGGTATTCATTTTTTTTTCAAGATCGGGTAAGGAACGAAGATATTTTTTAAGGAGCCAAAAATTTTTTCTTTTTTTGTGGTACGTATCTAGATAATAAAGATTTGAAACTTCACATTCTGCTACAGGCCCCTCGATAGAGAGCACTTTAACTATCTCATTGAATTTAAGTTGATGAATACGAAGGCATCCAAAATAGCCTTTATCGGGAGCAGAAGGAAACGACCTATAAAAATTCTCTAATTCTTTTCGCGGTATTTCATCGGTAAGCACAGCACCAGTACAATCAACAACAGGAACTATCACGACTGCTTTATCTAATACACGAATTGAAGCAGTTAAAGAGTGGGTTAGGAAAAAGAGGGAAAGATATATGGCAGGTTTCATAGCTCTTCAACTATACAAATTTTTTTTCACGTCAGCAATGCAAACTTCAATTGCAGCTAATATCCAAAAATTATGGTATGGTGAAGAAAAAACGTGAACGTATGGCAAAAAAATATCCTCTCTCATTATTTATTTTCCGCCGCGACCTGAGAATACAGGATAATACAGCATTACGTGCAGCTCTGGATCGGTCTCTACACGTTATTCCTTGCTTCATTTTTAATCCAGAGCAAATTGGTAAAGAAAATTCTTTTAGAAGTGTGAAAGCAGTTCAATTCATGGTGAATTCTTTACGAGAACTTGCTCAGGAATTGGCAGCTCACAAGGGACACTTATATTTATTGTATGGCTACCCGCACGAAATACTTGAGCAGCTTTTTATTGCTTATCCTGTTCGTGCTGCATTCGTTAATAAGGATTATACGCCCTACAGCACCCACAGGGATAGCATGCTTAAGGAAGTATGTGCACGCCATGGTGTTGATTTTATTAGCCTTGATGATGCTCTGTTGCATGCTCCTTTACAAGTCACAACTGCAACCGGAAAGCCTTACGAAATCTTCACACCTTTCTTTAAAAAAAGTAGCACATTGGCCGTGCAAGCACCAATAGATACCGTAAAGCACCGCTATTATTGCCAAAAAATTAAAGGGGAAATCGATCTTGCGTCTGCCGAAAATATGCTTGAACTCAGTTCCAGCACCATCGGCGGGCGCACACAGGGACTGAGTATCCTTGCTCACATAAGCCAGTTTAAAAATTATGCCCTAACACATGATTTTCCTGCAAAGGCTACAACACTTCTCTCCCCCCCACAATAAATTTGGGACCGTTTCGATTCGTGAAGTTTTTCACCTTGTTAAAAAAGAGTTATCACAAAATCATCCTTTGATACGACAATTATACTGGAGAGATTTTTTTACCACGATAGCCTGGTGCTATCCGCACATGTTTGGACATGCATTTCAGAGAAAATTTGACCAGTTGCCCTGGAACACAAGCAACGCAGATTTTAAGCGTTGGTGTGCCGGCATGACAGGATTTCCCCTTGTAGATGCAGGCATGCGCCAATTAAATCAAACAGGTTTTATGCATAATCGAGCACGCTTAATTGTGGGATCTTTTCTGGTTAAGGATCTCCATATCGATTGGCAATGGGGAGAAAAATATTTTGCACAACATCTTATTGATTACGATCCGGCAGTCAATAACGGCAATTGGCAATGGATAGCATCCACAGGATGCGATCACCAACCCTATTTTAGAATTTTCAATCCATGGCTACAACAAAAAAAATTCGATCCTGACTGTGTCTACATCAAAAGATGGGTTCCGGAGTTAAGAAATAAGGACCCAAAAATTATTCACACATGGTATAACCAAAAGCACCCCGCCAATGGCTACCCCGTCCCTATGCTCGACCATGCCAAAGAATCTATTGTGACAAAAGAACTGTATAAAAAAATAAAAGGAGCACCATGAATATTGGATCGACACTCATAACGGTAGGTGCCTTTTTAGCATCTATATCCTTCCATGAATTTTGTCATGCATTTGTTGCATTCTTATTAGGAGATGACACGGCAAAAAAAGCAGGAAGACTCACTCTTAACCCCCTTGCCCACATCGATCCCCTCGGGTTGCTCATGATATTTTTAGTAAGAATCGGCTGGGCAAAACCAGTACCGATTGATCCACGCAATTTTAGGCACCCACGCCTCGACTCAATTATTGTCGGGCTTGCAGGACCAGCCTCTAATATGCTGTTAGCACTTGTGTGTCTGTATCTGATGCACCATCTTCCATGGAATCTTATGACCACCACCCTGCGCACTTTGCTCTCCGATTTTCTACAGATCTCAGTTTGGATAAATGTTATGCTTGGCCTTTTTAATCTTATACCCCTACCACCTCTTGATGGAAGTCATTTTATTCAAGCGTTGCTCCCAAAATCACTCGAATCTGCCTATTATCGCTTTCAGCCATTTTCAATTATCATACTTATTATTCTTCTTACTATTCCTCCTATTAAGGTGGCATTTTTTGAGGCTATCGTACATACCATCTCATGGCTTAATAGCTTGGTTTTATAATACACACCTGCTTTACTAAACCTTTGCTTTTTGACGCACTGATTGCCTATACTCAATTGAAATACGATGAGTAGGTTACAAAAGGGGTGAACAATGCTCGCTAGAAAATTAAAACAATACTTCTTCTGTTGCGTAGCCTTCTTTCTTTTTTGTTCTGCCAAAGGCGTGTATGTGCCATCGCGCTATGAGCAATTAATAAATCACATGATTGAAGATCTTGAAAAGAAAAATAAGCAGAAGCAAAAAGAAATCGAGTCATTTACCAAACGTTTAGATGATAAGAGATCAAGTGTCATCAAAAGCGGGAATGAGGGTGTTCTGGAATTCTTAAAGTCAGCACAGAAGCAAAACGTGCAAAGAATCCAAGCACTTAATGAAGAAAAAAAGAAACTCAAAAGCGGTCATCTCATTGAAACGAGCGAAAAAGAGGAACTCTTTATTAAAAAAGCACACATAAGAAGCACCATTGACGATCTTAAACAACAACTCCTGCAAGCTCAGTATACTGGTGAATTTTTTAATAAACAAAAAAACGCAAGCACTATAAAAAGTGAAAAAGAAAAGCTCAACAAAATAGTAAACAACTGGACTCAAAAAGAGAAAGCTTTACAAACTAAAATAACAAACATGGAAAATGACTTGAAAAAGCTTGAAAGTAAGAATTAATCTCGAGCCAGCATATACAGGTCGTCGTGCATCCTAATGAATCCCTCTTGTTCAAGATCAGTAAGAATGCGAATAATTTTTTTAGAATCTCGTGGGATGTGTTCCAAAAAAACAGGTAAGCCTATTCGCGGTACCTCAACCAACATTTTAATGATGCGGCCGCGCACCTGCCTATCTGATCCCTCAAATTTTGATTGCATGGTATGATGAGCACTTTTGCGACTCGGATTTTTATGATTCTTTTTGAGCATAACTCCATAATCCATGAGAGCATAATACCATTCACGCGGATTTTTCGTATCTAACGTTTGCTCAACTAAGGGAAAAATTTGACTGTCTTTTATCTGAGATTGCCCAGAAAAAAAATGATGGATGAATACCGCACGGACATTCGTTTCAATAAATACCGTAGCCTTATTAAAAGCAAAAGCACAAATTGATGCTGCAGTTGCAGGACCTATTCCTCTAAATTCTTCCAACTCCTGGGGATTATTTGGTATTTGACTCTTATAGTCATTCACAATGCGCTGCGCAAAGAGGTGCAGAGCCAAAGCGCGTCGATTATATCCTAATCCCTGCCATGCTGCAATAACGTGAGCAACTGAGGCATGTGCAAGGGCCTCAATCGTAGGGAAGCGCTCTATAAAATATTCATACTTTACTTGCACTCGATCTGTTTGGGTTTGCTGAAGCATTATTTCCGAAACAACAATCTTGTACGGCTCTTGTGTCTCACGCCAGGGAAAGTTTCTTTTATTGCAAGCATAGTAAGAACTAATCTCTTGCACAAAAAGAGATTTTGCTTTGGGTGACAATTGTATCATTATACTCTTCCCGCGCGAATAATTGCCATACTTTGCGTGGTGAGATATTTTTTTACCACTTTCTCAACCCGGTCCTTTGAAATCATACGTATAGTATCCGCTCTTTTATCGAAATAATCGTCCGGTAGATTAAATCTATCTTTAAAAAGCAATGCTTGGGCAGTAAGGTAATACGATGAAAAATTATCAACAAGCGAATTAACAACTGCTTGCCGAGCTTCCGTTAATTCATCATCACTGAGCGTATCGATAGCAGTATTTATTACCTGCTCAATGGCACGTTCTGCTTCTTTTAGCCTATCATTTGAAACAATGGTTTTTATGAGAATAAGTCCCTTCTGCTTATCTGACCGATGTACAAGAGAGCCTCCAATCGTATAAAAAAGTCCCGATTGTTCTCGTAAATCAAAAAGCCGTGATGCCATTGAATTGAGCACTCCTCCTGTAAAGACCTGATCAAACAGTAATAATGCGTCATACTCTTCATCGGTCCGAGCGGCCGAAAGTCCTGCGTACGCTAATACGGTTTGGTCTCTTAAAATAGGATAGGCTACTTCGTGTTTTTTCACGGGTTCAATCGGAGGGTATTCAAGCTGCTCAATGGGATCACCTTGCCAAGAGCCAAATTTTTGACCAAGGACCTCTTGTATGTTATAGGCAGCCAAGTCTCCAACAATTGCCAAACGTGCTGCACGTGGGCTTACATATTTTTTGTAGTACGATTCAAGATCTGCCCGTTGTATTTGTTTCAATCCTTCTAGTGTACCCAAGCTATTTTTACTATATGGGTGTCCTTTATATACTTCTTGCTTTGCTAATTGAATAATAAATTGCGTTGGGGTATCCCAAAATTCATCCAAATCTGCAAGCATTTGAGCTCGTACTTTTTCGATGGCTTCTGGCAAAAAAGTCGCATGTACCAGGATCTCATTGAGCAACTCTAGACCTTTTTCAAAATCAACTGAAAGCATGCTTAAGCTGAGGTAACCGGCTGAGCTTTGGATTGTCATGCCAAAGGATTCAAGCGTATCAATCAGAGTTTGAGCTGAATAATTTTTTGTACCTTCTAAGAGCATTAACGCTACAAATGAGCTTAATCCTTCTTTACCCACGGGATCATACTGATATTTTGCTTCAAAGTCGAGTATAAGATCAATTTTTGGAAGGCTGCTTGTATGATAATAGAGCACTTTGAGCCCGTTGTCTAAATAGAGTGTCTGAGCCCTTGGAAAGGTAAATGGCTTTGGTGGCTGAGCCTGTATATCCGCTGCACAGCGTGCTCCTTCGACTCCTTCAGTCCGTACCCTACCTGCAAGTACACGCTCATCTTCCTGATCGGAAATCTCTTGCAGTTTTAGCCAATAATCACGATCCTCCAAAGAAAGAGGTAAGATTGCCGCCCTATGCATAAGCGAAGGACGTAGATACGATTGAATAAAGTCTCGAACCTCGTATGCCAGATGATCTTTGGGCCGCTCGGTATAGGTATAAAGAAATTGCTCATCGTGCGTTGCCAAAAAATAGGTACCTAGAGCATAGGCCTGCTTTTGATTGCTTTCAAGAAGCGCTAAATGCTCAACTTCCTTTTTTTTAATAGCACGAGTAAGCTCCTTTTCCGATACAAGAGTTTGAGCCATGAGCTGAAGCTCTTCCTGAATAATTTTTAGAATCTGATCAATCAACGAGAGTTCCTTTGGCTGAAAGTAAAGAAAGAGCACACCATAATCAAAAAGGTCGTAAGTAAAGGTGTCAAAATCGGTTACAAGCTGCAAGTCATCAACAAGCTTCTTATACAAGCGAGAACCCTTACCATCAGCAATCAAAAGAGAAACTATATCTACAATATAAGCGTTACCTGTTTTTGCTCCAGGAATGACCCACGCAACGATCATTTGAGAGCTTTTTAGATCTCGATAAAGCGTAACTGATTGGGTTTTTAAATCGGGTGAATGGTAATAGTCTTCTCTTGTGTACTCTGTATCCTGCTTTATATGACCGAAAGCATGGCGCGAAAGCTTAAGCGCTTCGTCGGGATTAACATCCCCCACCATAATGAGTGTTGCATTGTTAGGCACATAATGTCGTTTATAAAACTGTATCAAAGTATCACGAGAAACGCTCCATAAATCTTGTTTAAACCCTATAATAGGGTAATGATACGGATGGTCCTCAAATATGGCGCTCACCAGTGATTCACAGAGTGTAGCCATCGCATCATCTTTGTACATTTTAAGCTCTTGGATAACTGCTTTAAGCTCGGAATTTAAAAATTCTTCCTTGAAAGTACAGTTATGCATGCAATCGGCCATAATAGGCAAAGCCTCTTGCCAATGTTGCGAGGGAAAATCGAATAGGTAGCCCGTGTAATCAAATGAGGTAAATGCATTAGTATAGCCAGAAAGCTTATGTGTTATGAGATTAATATCACACTCTGAAAGCCTTTTAGTACCCTTGAAAATCATGTGCTCTATTAAGTGAGCTATTCCCCGCTCCCCATTTTTTTCATCTTTAGATCCTACATGATACCACAATTGAGTCGAAACTTTGGGTACGGTGTGATCAGGTTTAATAAGGACTGTCAATCCATTTGAAAGAACATGCTTAATAACTTTTTGCGACCTCATATATTCCCACTGTTATGCTTAATACCATTTTTGAATTTCAATATAGCTGGATTTTGCTTATTTATCCAGAGAAATTCAATAAAAAAATCATTTTTGTTTATAAATATTTTTCTCCATTTGACTTGTTAATAAAAAAAAAGTATTGTTTTGGGCAAAAAAGAAAATTTCATATCTCATGCTCTCTCATTTTATAGTTGTGCCACTTCATCCTCTTTTTTGGTGCCTCATTACCTATGCCGCTGGAATACTCTGCTCATCAAAAGTCACCTTACTGGTATATGTAACCGGCGTGAGCCTTCTTTGCGCTCTTTTTTTGGTGACGCGGTATATAAAGGTACAGTATCGGCGTTGCACTCTTACCCTATTGTTTGCGACAGTAAGTTTTTTTGCAGGAGTTGTACGATACACCTCTGTGCAAAAGAGTTATGACAAAATTGTAGATACACTCAGTCAAAATTCGTTCGATTGTGTAGGAAAAATTAAAGATATACAACACTATGAGTCAAAGGCCTTTAAAACAAGACTCACTGTAACTATTGACTCAATTTCTCACAGGGGACGAAGGCAGAATATTTTTGCAACACTAGAACTTTTTACTATCAGCTGTCCACCATTTCTTGTCGGTGACAGAATTTATATACCTTCCCTTCATATGACAAAACAAAAAAATCATACTTTTGAGCACTATTTGCGCAAAGAGGGCATCTGCTCTTCCCTCCATGTACCCCATCTAAAGGCCGTTCTTATCGAGCGACCATTTTTCAGCCTCAATCGATTTTTTCATAGTATACAACGTCGTCTGTATCAGACGCTATCAAAAAAACTCTCCCCTGAATGCCGCACCTTGTTCTTTTCACTTTTTTTTGGCATTACTTCTAAAAAAGGAACTGCTACGTATATAAAGAAACAATGTACTTTCTGGGGCATAGCCCACTATCTTGCCCGTTCTGGCCTCCATGTCATTCTTATCCTGTATGGGTGGCAGGTAGTATTACGCGTTGTTCATATTCATTTTTTTCTAAAACAACTCCTCCTCCTTTTTTTCTTGCTGTTGTATCATGCGCTTACCGTACCAACTATCTCATTTAACCGAGCACTCATAACCTTCATTATGAGCAAAGTGTGTGTAGCAAGCTCTCTTTTGTACAAACAATTACATCTCTTATCCCTCACTACCTTGCTCATTCTCCTTTATAACCCTGAACAACTTTTCTTTATAGATTTTCAATTAAGCTTTGGCCTTACGTTTGCGCTTACCTGGTTTCATGAAACCCTTATTAAAATTCAAAGAATTTATAATATTATTGAAAATAAATAAAAAATTTTCATATTATAAATATTAAGAAGGGGGGACACATGGGAAGGTTCATGTGCATAGTGGCATCTATTTTGTATGCAATCGTGGCGAACGTCTCGACTGCAATAAGCACAACTTCAAAAAGACCGCAAACGCTTATTATTATCTCAATTGCAGCACGCAATGATCTTTCCATCTTTGCGCCCAATACCCTGCAACAATTGCAAAAAATTGGTACAAATGAAAACGTAAAAATATTTATTCGCTATGATTTTCAAAAATCTCGGCAATGCGTTACCCAACATTTTTATCTAGAAGAAAACATGCTTCGACAAATTGGTTCAGATCTAAGTATGGAAAGTGGCGATGCTCAATCGCATATCTATACCGTACAATGCGCTTATGAAAAGTTTCCTGCAGACGAATTAGTCCTCATCCTTTGGAACCATGGTACAGGAGCTATTGAGCCAGATATACAAAAAATAACTCACTCCATGGAACTTTTTAAATACAACCACAAAAAAAATAGTTTAGAAATCAACAGATCAATAAAGTATCTGGACTATATAAGCGGGGGAGAAACAGCATACGATGAAACTAAAGGTATTTGTTTCGATGATGCTTCTGGAACCTATCTGACTGTCGAAAAATTAACGGAGGTGTTAAAAGTAATTTCCCAAGATATTATCAAAAAAAAAATTAAAATACTTGCTTGCGATGCTTGCTTAATGGCGGGTGCCGATGTCTTTATTGGTTTTGAACCCTATGTTGATTATTTTGTTGGATCACAAGAAGCTGAATTTGGCACCGGTTACAAATACGATCTTCTGCTTGAACCACTGCTTAATGGAACCATGACCGCAGATGCTTCTTTTGCACGCCATTTTGTTTTCGCCTATAAAACCACCTACGGAAAAATTAATCCCGATTATACCCATGCAGCCATTGATCTTTCAAACATCAGTGAGCTTGAGTATAAAATTGATGCATTAGCCCTAATCTTGCAACGGGGGCTTACAGAGCAAAAGGGGAAAACCGTTCGCGAAGCCCTGAGATTAAGTAGACACAAAAACCATTGTGCACATTTTCTTGAACCCAGCTTCATAGATTTGGGCCATTTCTGTACAAATTTAAGAAAAAACGTATCTAAATGCGAACTTAATGATACAACTGCAACTGCTGAATTTAAGAAAGAAGTCAACCAGCTGTTAGATTCGATTAAACAAATAATACATCACTGCGTGATAGCTAATGCAGTTGGAAAAAATAAGCAACAAGCTACTGGTATCTCTATTTATTTCCCCGAATATCTGATACATAAATCATATCACAACAATGCGTTTGCTTGCAGAACACAGTGGCTTTCCTTTTTAAAACAGTATATTGCCACACGATAGAGCAAATAGTGCTTTGCTTACTACATCCCCAAAAAGCAACTGTGCTTTAGGTCCGGAAGAATGGGCCAAATGAGGTCACAAAGTAGCTAGATTTTATAGCTTATTCGTGCTAAATTTTGCTTATGGACCCTAAAAAATTTAAACAAGATCTTTTAGATGCATTGTACGCACCTTATAAAAATTGCCTTCAATGTCCCCTGGGGTTTTTGGGCAGAACACAGGTTGTTTTTGGAGAGGGCAACCCAGATGCCGATTTGCTCTTTATAGGGGAAGCCCCCGGCAGGGATGAGGATATTCAAGGTAAGCCTTTCGTCGGCCGTTCAGGCCAACTCCTTAATCGTGCCTTGAACATCGTCGGTATTAAGCGAGAAACTGTGTATATCACCAATATTGTAAAATGCAGACCACCAAATAACCGAACCCCTTTGCCCGTTGAAACGAGTGCCTGCATGAAGATTTTCTTGTATAATCAGATCAAAATTATAAGGCCACGCATTATCTGTACTCTTGGTTCTATTGCACTTAATTCATTTTTAGGAAAGCACTTTTCAATCACAAAAGTAAGAGGGACGCTCATTGAGCATGACGGTATGATAATTATTCCCACCTATCACCCCGCCTATATACTCCGTAATCAAACACAAGCACAAACCTGGCTTGCCGACTTTGCACTTATTAAAGAAAAACTCGCGTCATAAAATCTGCCGTGGATAACCTGTGGAAAAATAGGTGCAAAACCCTGTGCATTGTTTGTGCATGAACCTATGCATAATCATTTTTTCCTCATGATTTCCACAGGTTATTCACCGGTTATCCACAGTGTCTTATCTATAAGAAACTACTTGTTTGAGAGGTAATTCGCTGAGTGAGTTTAGACTTTTCCACACAAAACGGACCAGTTATTACTACCAAACTATACGATAATAAAGAAATAGTTATAATAGAAAGAACCCTTTAACCACATCTTCTATTTTCTGAAAAAACTGGTATGATGAGTAGTATCCCCACAAAATAAACCTATTTCCAAGGATCACTGTGAAACTTTCTCAAGTAATAGATGAACTCGTCGAAGAAAAAGGCTTAGATCGTGCAGTATTAAGCACTATCATTAGCGAAGGCATGCTGGCTGCTTATAAAAAAAAGTATCCAGATCTTTCCCTGAGAGCAAGCTATAATAAAAAGACTGATGACATAGAAATATCGATAGAAAAAACGATAGTACAATCAATTGAGGACGAGGATACCCAAATAAGCTTGCGTAAAGCTCGTGCCATCAATGAAAATGCTCAGCTTGGCGACGCTCTAGAAGTCCCCTTTGATGGGACTATCGGGCGCATTGAAATACTCAAAGCTAAGCAGGTTATTGCCCAAAAAATTCGTGCAATTGAATATGCTGCTATTTATGACGAGTTCAAGCCTAAAGAGGGCACTATAGTTCACGGAGTGATACATAAATGCGAACGGCATGGGGTGACGATAAAAGTTCATGATGCCCTTGCTTTTCTTCCAAAGTCCTTACTCATTCCTGGCGATAAATGCATTGTGGGTTATTCTATACGAGCCCTTTTGAAAGAAGTCCTTCCAGAACCTCGCAATGAAAACCAGCTTATTTTAGATAGGGCATCAGCGGAATTTTTAAGAAAACTGTTTGAAATAGAGGTCCCAGAAATATTTGAAAAGCTTGTTGAGATCAAGAAAATTGTCAGATCTCCCGGATATAAGTCTAAAATTGTGGTCGTATCTCATGATAAAAATATAGATCCGGTAGGAACCTGTGTGGGAGTGGGCGGTGCTCGCATTAAGCCAATTTTGCGTGAGTTGGGTACCGAAAAAATAGATATTATTGCAGCCCCTCATTCCATTGAAGAGTTTATCAAAGATGCTTTAAAGCCTGCAGAAGTAAATAGAGTAGAACTCATCGATGAAAAAAATGCAAACGTGTGGGTTGATGAAGATCAGCGTTCCGTTGCCATAGGAAAAATGGGGCAAAATATAGGACTAGCCTCTCAACTTACTGGTATTGATATCCATCTGGTAAAAAATGAAGTGGCAGAAAGCGTATTCTTTGAAACTACTGAACCTGATCAAGAGGAAAGTGAATAAAATCTATGTCAATACGGGTGTATGAATTATCAAAAAAATTAGGTATTTCAAACAAGGAGCTTTTAGAGCTCTTAAAAAAGCATGGATTTTCACTGACCAGCATTGGGGTGGTTCCCGATGAAGCTGTTGCCATCGTTGAAAAAGTCTTGGCCAAGGGTTTAGCGGAGGTTAAGGAAGAAAAAACACCTACTCAACCTGAACTAAAAAAACCTGAACTACAAAAAACGTTACAGGCTAGAACCGAAGATTTAGCTCCAAAAGTTGTTAAATCAGAAAGCGAAGTAAAAACTCCCCAACCGGAACTGTTTTTGGAACCCATGACGGTAGCAGATCTTGCAGCAAAAGCTCATAAAGGGCTAAGCGAGGTAATACTTACTCTTTTAAAGCAAGGTATAGCTGCTACTAAAAATCAGATGTTAAATGAAAAAACAGTTGCGTTGTTGGCGGACATGTATGGCCTAAAGACTGTCCAAAAAATAACGCAAGCGAAAACAGAAGAAAAACAAGCTGTCGTAAGCGAGCAGGGAGTTTGGAAAGAGCGTCTTCCGGTTGTTGTAGTGATAGGTCACGTTGATCATGGTAAGACTACGCTGCTTGATTATATTCGTAAAACTCGCGTTGCTGCAAAAGAAAAAGGTGGCATAACACAGCATCTAGGGGCCTACGAAGTAAAGACGCCCCAAGGTGATTTGGTATTTTTGGATACACCGGGCCATGAGGCATTTTCGCTCATGAGGGCACGAGGAATAAAAGTTGCCGATATTGCAATCTTGGTAGTCGCTGCTGATGATGGGGTCATGCCCCAAACCGTTGAGGCCATAAAAAGAGCGAAATTTGCAGGAATACCCCTTATTGTTGCGCTTAATAAAATAGATAAAGCAAGTCCAGCCCAAATTGAAACAACTAAGCGACAGCTTGCGCAGCATGATCTTGTTCCTGAAGAATGGGGTGGCCAAACACCTTGTTTAGCCTATTTCCGCTAAGCAAGGTACTGGTGTAGATCATCTTTTGGAGGTCATTGTTTTACAAGCCCAGCTTATGGATCTAAAAGCAAATCTTACCATCCCAGCTCGGGGATATGTATTAGAATCCAAGCTTGAGAAGGGACGCGGACCTGTTGCAACTGTTATATGCCAGCATGGGATTCTTCATGTGGGTGATTACTTTATAGCGGGTTCAACAAGTGGCAAAGTAAGTTCCTTAGTAGATTCTTATGGAAAGCGGGTGACTGAAATATATCCTTCACTTCCCATTCAAGTTGCAGGATTTTCTGAACTTCCTCAAGCGGGAGATGTATTTGAGGTAGCTACCCAAGAAGCAGTTAAAAAGGGAATTGCACCAACGAGCGAACAGCGTACAGACTTGTACCTCAAGAAAGGTGCTCACGAATCTGCCATACTGCTCATTGTAAAAACAGACAATGCTTCATCTCGCGAAGCATTAGTTAATGCCCTTTCAAAATTACAGTCTGATCATAGAAAAGTAACGATAATTACTGCAGGAGTAGGTGACATAAATGAAAGCGACATTATGCTTGCCTCGGATACGGCAGCAATGATTTATGGCTTTCACGTAAAAGCACCAGCGTCTATTATTGATAGTGCCCAAAAAAAAGGGGTGACTATTAGAACTTTCGATATTATATATAAGCTACTCGAGGATGTTGAGCTACTTTTAGAGGCTGGAAAACCAGTAAAAATGGTCAGCAAAAAGATAGGCGAAGCAGTAGTCCTTAAAGTTTTTGATATTAAAGGCCTTGGTATAATAGCAGGGGCGCACGTGAGAACTGGTCGATTCATACGTGATGGCAAGGTAAGTATCTGGCGTGGCAAACAAAAAGTTGGTGAAGGTAGTATACAAGGTCTTCAGCGTGACCGCAAACCAGTTAAAGAAGTACATGCAGGATTTGAGTGTGCCTTTTTAGTAAATGGATTTGAAGCATGGGAAGTTGATGACCGGGTCGAATGTTTCCAAGAAGTTCCCGTCATAAGAACCCTCCTATTTTTATTCTCGTCTTATCTTTTTTGCACGTTGCTTTTTTGTTGTTTTTACTAAAAATGGACGAATGATTACAAAAAATCTTCGTTTAATAATGCTTTTTTTGTTGTTGTTTTTTTTACTTAAAAAAAATTGTTGTTTTTGCTTTGTTTTAAGAGAAACTAAAAATGCTTCATGATTAGTTCTTACTTTTATAACTATCTTTCTCTCCCTTCGGTAGTTATAGTAAGTATGGTTAATAAAGAGGCACTGCTTGTAAGAAAGTGATAGTTAAGGACTCGTAATTTACTACAATTCCTTCTTAGCTACTACATACGGGTCTTTAACTATTGCGTTCTTATACTTTCAGTAACACCAGAGGAAATTCTTCTCTCTTAGGTATCCTTAAACATAGCTCTTCCTTTAGCGGCCGGTTGGTTCTCAACGGCTGCATTTTTTAGAATAGTTCATTTTCAGGTTAAAACTGGGTATTTTAGGTAAGAACAACAAGGTGTTGCTTTTTTAGATTTAAATCAATTAAAATACGCTTTTTGCGGAAAAGCCCCCAAAAAAGGCATTTTTTTGTTGTTGTTTAGAAGCAGCAAAAAAAATTGTTGTTTTTTGTATTGATTTAGTAAAAACTTGGAAGTGCTTCATGATTAGTTCTTACTTTTATAACTATCTTCTCTCCCTTCGGTAGTTATAGTAGGTGATGGTTAATAAATGAGGCACTGCTTTAAGAAAGTGATAGTTAAGGACTCGTATTTACTACAATTCCTTCTTAGCTCTAACCGGGTCTTTAACTATTACGATCTTATATCTGAAATCCTATCGAATAAGTTTCATAAGTATTTCCATATTGTGTGCGTAGTCAGGAAGTGTATCCTTTGGGGTCTCGAGAATTTTTGGTATTGTACTAAGATGTTTGTCATTCATAAGTAATCTAAATGCTTCAAGGCCTATAGTTCCCTTTCCAATTTCTTGGTGTCTGTCTACATGTGAACCGAGAGGTTTTTGTGAATCATTAAGATGAATCGCCTTGAGATTTTCATAGCCAAGAATGGTATCAAATTCTTTAAAGACCTGGTGATATCCTTTTTCAGTTGAAAAATCATAGCCGGCAGCCCACAGGTGACAGGTGTCAATGCAAAAGCCGATTCTTTTTTTATGATGAACTTCGCTTTTTATCTGGGCAAGCTGCTCAAAACTTGACCCGACTGAGGTACCCTGGCCAGCCATGATCTCCAAGCAAATAGTTGTTGATGTATCGGTTGCCTCCAGAGTCTCATTTAAGCAATTACTGATCTGTTGCATACAGTCTTTTTTATCTGCTATTCCGGCACCCGGATGTAAAATAAGATAGGGTAGGGAAAGGTCCTGGCAGTGTTGCAATTCTTTACTCAGAGCAAGCATTGATTTTTTCACTGTATCGGCTGATGCGGAACCGAGATTAATAAGATAGCTTGCATGCACGACAACATGCTCAATACCTGTATTTTTTCGCGCTTGTTCTACTGCTTCAATGGTTTTTGGGCTGATAGATTTGATTGCCCATTGACGATTGCTATGGGTAAAAATTTGTATGGCGCTGCACTGTATGGAAGCACCGGCATAAAAAGCTTTTTCGATGCCCCCAGCTATCGACATATGGGCACCTAAAAGTACTTGTGAAGTTTTCATATTCTAACATTCCTTTTGGTAAGAATTCATGGTAGGTAGCGTAGGCATAAAAAAACAATTTGACAAATTGTGGGGAATTATTAATTTAGATGGGGATCTACAGAAGAACTCATAGGGCAGTTACGTAATGCAAGCATTTTTTCTCAAGATAATTGTCGCGTGCAAATGGAGATATAAAATGAACAAGCGATATCGCTTGCATTATCGAGCTAATCTTATAGTGCTATTACTGCTATCTTTGCTGGGCTCTGCCAGTATCTTAGCTGCAGGGGAGCCTCAACCAACCGAGGAAAAGGTATCTTTAGAAGAATCTCAGGCGCCTGGTTTGAATGATGTGAATCCTACCACTCCTGTTAAAACAGTCCCACAAGAACAAGAAAAGCAAGATAAAAAAACAGCACCGGATAACAACGTTAAACCTGATAACAACTCTAAAGAAGATAAAAAAAACAAAGAAAAAGAGGCAAAAAAAAATCCCGAGAAAAATGGCAATGGAAATGGTGATGATGCCAATAAACCTCCTAAAAAATCTCCGCTGGTGTTTAGTGACGGAGATAGCGAATTAAAGTTTGGTGTGAGGTTGCGCATGCCAGAGTTCTTTTATGGAAAAAACCTGCGGTTGCTTAATGATGCAAATCCGACAGACCGTGTTGTCTTCTTCCGTCATACGATCGATTTTAATACAGAATACTGGTACGGGAAACCTTCTTTAGATTATGATCTGGTGTACGTCAAAATGACCATACGTAACAGAGGTATTTGGGGTGACCCCGAGTCTATTGCTTCAACAACATTGAGTCCGATAAAAGAATTGGATGCTGTGTTTGGAGAACATAGGCATGCACTTCCACGCCATGTGCTTTGGATTAGAGAATTATGGATTCAACTTTCGCTCAATGACATTTTATGTGTTCCTTTTTGTAACCATCATTATATTACTGCTGGAGCGTTTCCGTTTGAGTTAGGCCGGGGCATAGCATTGGGTACCGCGTATGCTGTCGATCCAAGTGACTTGGGTTTTTGGGCTGAGCCTGGTATAGATCAATACGCCTTTGGCGGGAAGCTTTCAGGAGATATCATTAAGGACGAGCTTGTGTATGATCTCTATGGCGCGATCCTTAACAACCTTTCTGATACCTTTGATAATACAAATCAGAAAATCCGCGGTCAGGAGTTTGGCTATCGCGAGGACCAAGCACGTGGATTTGGTATTATCAATTATGTTGTTGCAGCTCGTGCAATTTGGACCCCTCTTTTTACGCATACAAAAACAAAAATGCGTTTAGAGCCCTATATTATGTATAACCATAACCCTGAGCAAAAAGTCGAATTTATCGGTGATGCAAAAAGTAATCTTTGTACGTTAGGAGTTGCCGGAGAGTTTGAATTGGGCAACTTTGAGTGCGGCTTTGATACTGCCTTCAACGTTGGGAAGCAATCGGTGTATGGGTGGGATAGAAATAGCATTAAGCTAGAAAATAGAGATGGTGTCGCAGTTATTGTAAACAGTCACGTCCGGCAGGCGCCACCTGGGCAAGAGCCAAACCCCCGAAAATCTCCTTTGGCTTTGAAAATAGCCGAAAATCAAAATATTATTAATGTATCAGCCCAAGCTGCAGGAGAGAATGGCAAAGTTATCGGGAAAAATAATCACGGGACTTTGATAAACGGGCTTCATCGCTTTACAGAGCCTTCAAACAATCTGTATCGGGGGATGATGATTGTATACGATATGGGATATTATGTGTGTAAACCTGACGTAAAGGTCTGTGCTGGATTTGGCTACGCCAGCGGTGATGCTAATCCCAATAGAGATTTGACGTTCCATGGCGATAGTGATATAAATCAAGTATATGAAGGATTTATAGGCTTACAAGAAGCATATGCAGGAACCCGTGTCAAAAGTGCCTATTTATTAAGCGGTCAAGGTAAAATCCCTCGCCCTCTTTCCTTTCCAACCCAAGCGGTGTATGATCCGTATGCAGTTGTCGTTAATCGATTTACTAATCTGGTATTTGCTGGCGCAAGCGGTTACTGGAGACCAAGTTGGAGTTGCCGTAAATGGAGCTTCAATCCCAATATTATTGCTTTCTGGACTGACTACTCTTCCCGCTTTTTTAATGAGGATACAGGAAGACGTTCCAGAACGAGGTTTGCGCGTAACTATTTAGGACTCGAAGTAAACGCATTTTTAGAAGCTGAGTTATTGCAAGATCTTAAGTTTTTCACCATTGCATCAATCTTCTTCCCCGGAAGCCATTATCGAGATATAGAAGGGCTCCCGCTTAATAAAGCGCAACGCTTTTACTTAGATAATCTTGATGTGACCGGCATTATAAATGATCGTGTGCCGTTGTTAGGCCATGATACATCTTATTTTATTAATGTTGGCTTAGAATATCGCTTTTAATTAATCTATACGCAACCTTTTGTACATATTCTTGAAGCATTATAAAATAAAATGATAGGGTGCAGGTGAAAGAGATTGAGGGGGAGGTCCAAGTGCTTTTTAAAAATACCTATGCTTACGGCATAATGCTAGCGGGTATGCTCATTCTACATACAACAAATATCTATGCCATGGAGCCAGGGGAAAGCAACACCCTTTTTGGCTTATTTTGGCATACCCTGACGCACCCAGGAAATATGTTTAAACCAACAACATCCGTGTTGCCTCTAGATAAATATTCTGCTCTAGAATTATATGCTGCTAATGTCATTGCGAGTTGCTCAGAAACGTTAAAGCTGCAATTGAAGGAAAAAGGTGCTGGAGATGAGTCGGTAAATCTTGCTATTGAAGCGCTTGCAAGATCTCTTGAGGAAGGATTTAAAAAAGATGGCCGCATTCGTAACGCATTTCAAAAAAGCGTACAAATGGCAAAACAAGAACTCCTTGAAAATGGCGAAGTAAAGGATGCCGTTGATAAGCTCTTAGCAATAGTCAGTAAGCAGATTGAAGAGGGAGAGATTAAAAAAAGTATCGAGTATCTGAAAGCTCATATTTATAGTATTTTTGGCAAAATAAGGAATAATATTTTAGAAGTGAGCTTAGGAATTGCAGCTATAACAATTGTTACTTTCGCCGCAGTCTATAGTCTACGGGTGTTGGCTAGTCACATGGATCGCTATTTAAGCACTCCAAAGCTTATATTAGAATCTTCTCATAAAAGCTTATGGCAAAAGGTGGCTGGCATATTTGTAACCCATGAAAATATACCAGAAATGGTATTTGCTCCTGAGCTTAAAAAAAGACTCGATACCCTGATTGCTGCAACAAAAAATATCCGTCAAAAAATTGCTAACGGTCAGAAAAATGTAAAATATCGCAATCTTATGCTTTGGGGCCCACCAGGAACAGGTAAAACAATGTTTGCAAAGATTTTAGCCCATTCATCGGGTATGGAATATGTGATGATGAGTGGTGCCTCTTTTGCACAGTTTAAGGATGGTCAGGGAATTACCGAGATGAACAAACTTTTTGAGTGGGCAAAAAGGAGTAAAAAGGGAGTGCTTATTTTTATTGATGAAGCGGAGTCTTTCTTGGGTGGTCGTATGGGAAATGATGTGACAAAGGAAAGCTATCATATTTTAAATAATTTCCTTAATCATACGGGGACTAGAAGTGATACCTTCATGATTGTTCTTGCAACAAACCATCCGGAGTTGTTAGACCAGGCTATGCATAGTCGTATTGATGACGCTGTGCAGATTAAATTACCAGAATTGGCTGAGCGTATAAAAATCCTTCGCCTCTATAGGGATACACTCTTGCTAGATCAAAAACAAAACAGTAAGGAATTTGTAGAATCGGCAAGAATCTACTTTAATGATAAGGTTATCGACAATATTGCACCAAGAATGGACGATTTTTCAGGTCGCGAACTTGCCGGGGTTATCAATACAATTCTTACCGATGCTGCTGTGACTGAAAAAGGAATAGCAAGTGCCGAACTTATTGGTAATGTAGTTCGATTAGCTATTGAAAAGAATCACATGTTTGCTGATCACCTGAAGGCGCAAAACAAATTCGCCCCCGCAGCCGCATAAGTACAGCTACAACCTGGAGGCTGTGGCACTTAAAAGAGAATGCAGTAAACTTAAGAAAAGAATCCTAAGACTCTTTTAACTCTTGGGAGCATTTTTGTAACTTATAGAGAAAGAAATTTAATGGTGATGTATGAAAAAAATATATTTTGTTCTTATCCTCGGATGTTCTTTGCATTCGATGGTAGAGGGCATGGAAAAAAATAATGCGCTCGAAATGTTATCTTCTTGGTGGCAGAAAGGAACTGAAGAAAAAAAGGGAGTGATAGCAAATGGAGTAGACACCTGTGCAGCAGTATTGCAAGACAAAACAGCTACTATTGAACAAGGTTTGATATTTACGGCTAGGACGTTGGGTAAAACTTTTTTGAGTAGCATCATAGAAGGTTTGTATGGCAAAGACGATAAAGCTCAAGAGCAAGTATTAAAAGAGGGTGTTGTAAAAACGCTCACTGCTGATCTTGGAAAACTTAAGAATAAAACCGTCGAATTGGTGTATGGAATTGATCGTGCGAAAGCTTTAAAAGAAGCGGGTGACGAAGGGATCCTAAAGCAAGTAGAAACCAATGTAGAAGATTTTAAGAAAAAAGTTATAAAAGATGTTAAAGACCTGGGTAGTGAGCTTAAAAACGAAATAAGGCAAGAATCTAATAGATTTCTTTTAAAGATGTTTGCGGGAACAGCGCTTGCTATTACGGTATATTTTGCTTCGAAACTTATTTGGAATAGGATTGAGCGCTATTTAAATAAACCCAAGTTAGATTTTAAAGTTATACCAAACGAGCTGAATGCCAAAGCCCAAAAAACAGACCCCTTGGATCATTTTGTGCTTTCTGAAAAAGCAACAGAGCAGTTAAAAGATGTCATTGAAAAGACTGCTTTGACTAAAAAGAATATTCTTGACGGTGATCAGACCTGTACCTATCGTGGATTGATGCTGTATGGTCCTAAGGGTTCGGGTAAGCGACTCTTTGCCCAAAATTTTGCACAATCTCTTGGTATGAATTTTATTGATCTTTCTGTTGCTTCGCTGACGAAATATAAAGAAGAGGCAGATATTAAGGAAGCTTATGACGGACTTTTCCAAGGAGTTGCCTCAAATTCTGCCCAAGGATCAATCGTATTCATAGATAACGCAGGGATCCTTCTATCCGATCGTAAACCTACAGATAATACTCCTTTGGGCCGGGCAATTGCTGCGCTTATCGATCAGGTCGAGCAAGGAAGTAATCGTTTTATGCTGATACTTTCTTTGCACACAGAAGATGAACCCTGGCTAACCCCTGCGATGTCAAGCATTATCCAAAGTCCTCTTATATTCTTTGAAAAGCCCGATTTTGCGGCACGTATAAAACTACTTACGATGTATGCAGATGGCCTTATTGCTCCTCTTACGGGTGAGCAAGCAGAGTTAGTACGCCTTACCTTGCATGAAGGTAAAATAAAGGAAATGGCTGAAAAACTTGAAGGGGCAACAGCCAAAGATGTCTTTGAAGTGATGAATAGCATTAAAATGGATGTGCTTACGCTCAAGGAAGCTGTGTCGCAAAAAAGTATCGAAAAAATTATGAAAGATAAAGTTGACATGATTAAGAAATATAAAAGGCCGAATTCTAAAACACTCAGCACCGTGCTTGCCTAAAATAGAGATGGGTTAGCATTTGCAAGATTTTATGGCTTGATCTATTTCGTAAAATATTTAAACTCAGCAGAGCTAGAGATTATTCTCAACTTTGCTGAGTTTTTCATGGTTCCTATCCTTGTTTTTCTTACTTTCTTTTTTTCTTTCGTGCTTCAAGCAGCTGATATGCCTGCAAAGAATCCTACACCAGAAAAAAAGGCCTTTAAATTTGAGCATGATGGCAGCATCTTCGATCTTACATTTTATTTCTTTCCCGAGTTTGTCTATGGAAAAAACCTTACGTTGCTTAATAATAGAAACCCTGATGAATTGGTTATTTTCCGCCATTTTATAGATAGCTTTGCAACATATACGTATGGCAATGCAACGCGTGAATTTTTTAAAGCAAAGTGCTGTGTTCGAAGTCGTTCCGTGTGGGGAAACAATCTTTCAGTACTTGAAACAATTGATAGTCGTATTGAGGAACTCGGGACTACTTTTGGTACGCATCGCCATGGTATGCTGCTTAATGAAATGTGGATACGGGAATTGTGGATGGAGTTTTCTCTTAGTGATCTTCTAGGGATTCCCTTTTGCCAAAAACATATACTCACCTGTGGGGCATTTTTTTTTGAGATTGGTCGCGGCATTTCCCTTGGTGCGATTTATCCGAGTATGCCGCCCGCGCTTGGTTTTTTTATCGATACTCAGATTGATCAGTATGCTTTTGGAGCGAAGCTCTCTGGGGAAATCATAAAAGATCAGGTTACGTATGATATCTATGGTGCACTATTTAATAACAGATCTGCTACGTTCGAAGAAACTAATCGCTTAATCCGCGACCATGAATATGGATATCGCGGCGATAGCGCACGGGGATTTGGCAGCATTAATTATGTAGTTGCATCCCAAGTGCAATGGTATCCAATAAAAGAAAACGATCAGAGAAAAATTTTGCTTGAACCTTATGTGGTGTATAACCATAATCCGGAAGTTCGGCTTGATTTGTTGCATGACGGGATAAGTGATCTTGCAACATTTGGTCTCATGTGTGAATGGAGCATCGGTTCAGTTGAAGGTGGGTTTGAGGGCGCTTTCAATAGGGGCCAGTTACATGCGTTTGGCATAGATCGCAACATGATAGTGCTCGAAAATAACGACGATAAAGTTGTTATTGCAGATGATCAGGTACTTGATAAAAAAACTGAATCGGATGCTCTCGTAACTGATGCCAACCAGAAAGCAATTGCGCTCTCTCCTTTTGGAGCTCAGCAAAATGGCAAGATGATTAATGATATGTTGCAGAATAAAAAATTCAGGTTTAGAGATCCATTTGAAGTGCGCTACAGAGGAGCTTTTTTTGTTGCAGATGCAAGCTATATCTTTTGCAAAGATATATTTAAGGTCAGTGCAGCGCTCGGCATTGCAACAGGAGGTGAAGATCCCCGAAAGGCCTTAGCATTGGGAAAAAGTAAGAGTGTTGATTACACAGGATTTATAACGCTTAATGAATCATATGCAGGAAAAAGAGTTGCGAGTGTACTTTTTTTTAATGGCTTTGGCACCTTCCCCCGCATTATCGACATAGGATTAGAAGGATTGTTACCAGATGCGACAGTGCTTAATATTACTGGTTTTACCAATTTAATGTACCTGGGCGCTTCCTGTGATTATAATTATAAAAATAACTTCCAACGCTGGCGTTTGTGCCCTAACCTTCTGTTCTATTGGCACGAGCAACCGGCTTGTAAATATGAGTCTAAAAAACATTCTCGCATTCCCGATGCATTTATCTATAGACCAAAGATTCTCGACACCTTTTTGGGGACGGAAATAAATATTATAGGGGAGATAGAGGTACTTAAAGATTTAACCTTTTTTATTTTGGGTGGCCTTTTTATTCCCGGGTTCCACTTTAGGCAAATTAAAGGCATGCCACTTAATGATGCGCAGGCAGTGTATATACAAGAGAAAAAGGGTCCGAGGGAGTCATTGCTTGGCAACGATAATGCTTTTGTTTTAGATATTGGTATTAAATTTACATTCTAACAAGCATGTTTGCATGGTACTCCTGTTTCGATTAAACTAAGGAAAATAATGATGCAGCACAGTACCTACCTTGAGGGGTTGATGAAAAGTTTCAAACGGTCACTAGGATGTGGTCAGATAACGGAGAAAAACTTAGATACGATAATAAGCCTTGCAGGTTGGGTTAATAAGCGACGAGACCATGGCAATGTCATATTTATCGACCTTCGTGACCGTAGTGGGCTTATGCAACTTGTGTTTAGCCCCGCCATAAATGGTGCCGCTCATCACCTGGCAGATCAGTTGCGCTCTGAATTTGTTATCTTTGCATCAGGAAAGGTGGTAAAAAGATCTCCTGAAACGATTAATAGGGAACTTCCGACTGGTCATTTTGAATTGCAGGTTACGGAAATTGAGATTCTTAATAAAGCAAAGCCACTGCCCTTCCAATTAGAGGAAGCTGAGCACGTAGAAGAAGAGCTGCGACTTAAATACCGTTATTTGGATTTACGCAGACCAGTTATGTTGGAGCGGATGGCCCTGCGTCATAAAATAATTTTTGGTATGCGGGAATTTTTAAATGGTGAAGGCTTTTATGAGGTTGAAACCCCTATTTTGACCAAAAATACCGCAGAAGGTGCTCGGGAATTCATTGTTCCATCCCGTCTACATCAAGGTTCTTTTTATGCATTGCCGCAGTCGCCTCAGCTCTATAAGCAAATTTTAATGTGTGGCGGTCTTGAAAAGTACTTTCAAATAGCCCGTTGTTTTCGAGATGAAGATTTGCGGGCAGATAGACAACCAGAATTTACCCAATTGGACTTGGAAATGTCTTTTGTTGATGAAAAAGATATACAGAGCCTCATTGAGCGGCTACTCTTTCATGTTTTTAAATCTATTTTTGGTAGAGAACTCTCCCTTCCTTTTGAACGGATGAACTATGATCATGCGATTGCTTTATACGGATCAGACAAGCCTGATCTCCGTTTTGGGATGCCGATAGCTGATCTTACTTCGGTGTTTGAGGATACACAATTGGCGTTTTTAAAAGCCATCATTGATAAGGGCGGAAAAATTGGGGCTCTGCATGTTCAGGGCCATCCATTTACCCGTTCAGAATTAGAAGGTTGGGTGGACCAGGCCTTAAAAAATGGTGCAAAAGGTCTTGTCTGGATTCGGTTTAAGGAACAAGCTACTTGGGAGGCGCCGATTGCTAAATTTTTACCGGCCGACTTTTTTAACCGCGTGAAAGCACTTATACCAACACTGCAAGAAGGTGATACGCTCTTTATCGTGGCTGGGCCCTATAAAGAAGCCTGGACGCAATTAGGAAAACTCAGGCTGCAATTGGGTCATGCGCTTCATTTGATAGATCAGAATGCTCTGCGTCTTTTATGGGTGACTGATTTTCCCTTATTCGAGTTTGATGAAACCACCAAGCAGTGGAGCTCTGTAAATCACCCTTTTACCTCGCCCCAAGTGGGATGGGAAACCGAGAAACCTGGTGAAATGAAAGCCCGCGCCTATGATGTTATTTTTAATGGGATTGAGCTAGGGGGAGGATCAATACGGATTCATGACCCTCTTATACAGCGTAAAATTTTTGATTTCCTCGGCCTTAAAAAAGAAGAAATGGAAGCTCATTTTAGCTTTCTGCTTGAAGCGCAAGAGCTCGGATTTCCGCCCCATGGGGGCATTGCATTGGGCATAGACAGGCTTATTATGTTACTGCTCCACTGCCAATCAATTAGAGATGTTATTGCCTTTCCTAAAACAGCAAGTGGCAATGATCCTCTGATGAATGCGCCAACGCCGATAGATCAAAAAAAACTTCGGGAGTATGGTTTGAAATTAGTCTAATTGTTCCAGGTTAACATCCGTATTAATGCTTGTTTCCTGACAAACGGTTGCAACACCTTTACAGTATTTTTTGCATTCTGCTTTGGTATCAAGGACCTCAGTAAAACTATCTACATCTTCCGTCGGTCCAAGTCCGATCGAACAAATAACTTTTGTTTTTCTTGCGGGCTGTTTTTTGGTATCTACTGCTTGAGGCTCGACATTTTTAACAGCCTCTTCTTTTTTAGCACTCACAAAACCGCTCAATAGAGCAGATACAATACATGCTACAACTACTATACGCTTCATAGTTATTCTCCTTTATATCTTACATCTTTTCTACTACGAGTATAGTAATAATTTATTTCAATTTGCAACAAAACAATAAAGATATTTACGATAGTAATTTTTTTAAAAGTTCATTAATTATACTAGGATTGCCTTTACCTTTTGTCTTTTGCATAGCTTGGCCTACGAAAAAGCCCCATAATTTATCTTTGCCGCTTTTATAGAGGGCCACATTTTCTGGGTTGCTTTTGATAATTTCCTGGATAATTGCTTCAAGTTCAGCAACATCACCCATTTGCTGCAGTCCTTTTTCTGTCATGATAACGTCTGGCTGCTTACCCGTATGAGCAATTTCAGTAAAAATTTCCTGGGCAGCTCGATTATTTATTGCACCACTCTCAATGAGGTCCACCAGCTTAGCCAATTTCTCTGGAGTTATTTTGCACTGTGCAAGGGAGATTTTTTCATTTTTTAAAAGACCCATTACATCACGCAGGATCCAATTAATAAGATGTGTGCTTTTAGTATAAGAAAGTGCTTTTTCATAAAACTCTGCAATCTCAGGTTCGCTAATAAGTATATCGGCCTCATACACCGAAAGTCCCTGCTGCATGAGCCTAGCTGCCTTCTGGTGAGGCAGTTCAGGCATTTCTTTTTTTACTGATTCTATATCGTTTTGAGTAATGATAATAACAGGTAAATCAGGATCGTTAAAATAGCGATAATCGGCAGCCTCTTCTTTGCTTCGCATAGGTTTTGTTATACCTTCTTTAGGATCCCATGAGCGTGTTTCTTGCCTAACTCGTTCACCAGATTCTAAAAGGTTAATTTGGCGTTCAATTTCATACTCTATTGCATCGGATATAAATTTAAAGGAATTGATGTTTTTAAGTTCGCATTTGGTACCAAGTTTTGTTTCTCCTTTTTTTCTGACCGAAATATTGGTGTCAGCTCTAAAGGCTCCCTCTTCCATATTTCCTGTGCAGATGCCTAAATATTGAACTGTAAGACGCAATGATTTTAAATATTCTCGAGCTTCATGGGCATTTGAAATATCTGGGTGACTAACTATTTCAAGCAAAGGAGTTCCGGCACGATTTAAATCAACAAAGCTTTCATTGCTCAACGTTGCATGAATATTTTTCCCCGCATCTTCTTCCATATGTATTCTAATAAGGCGTATGTTTTTTGTCGTCCCATTTTCAAGGGGGATGGGAACATAGCCTTGGGAACAGATAGGATTATCGCTTTGAGTGATTTGGTAGTTTTTAGGAAGATCAGGATAAAAATAATGTTTTCGTGCAAATTCGGACCGCGGGGCTATATGACAGTGAGTTGCAAGCCCGGCTTTTATTGCATCATGAATAACTTCTTTATTAAGGATGGGCAGCACTCCTGGCTGGCCGGTGCAAATCTGACAAATGTTTTTATTAGGTGTTTGAGAGATTTCATTCGCGCAGGTGCAAAAAATTTTACTCTTGGTTGTTAATTGTACATGCACCTCTATTCCTATGGTAGCCTCATAATTTGGATACCTATCGAGTGCCAAGACTGATTCTTTCACGGACGACCTCTGTATAAAATTGCCCTCATTGACGGCAATGCTTTTGAATTATCCTTTTAAAATAGCATAGATCTGTACACTCGTACATATGGGTAGCTACCCTACCGGCAAAAGACACTTATTGAAAATATAAAAAATATTTTTTAATTAAAACTATTGCATTTGTAAATAAAAAAGGGGTATGCTTTAAATTATTACAATAACCTTAAATAATAAGGAGGTATATATGCATCTAAGAAAAATCCTCTTAACTAGTTTGTTATGGGTAATTTTCCCGGCCACTGTATCTATGCAAATAGCAGCATATTGCGATTTTCGTGATCAGGGCGTTTTCTGTGCTAAACAACGTGGTGATAGTCGATGTAATGATAGTAGTGAGTGCTGCGGGGTATGCAATAGCTTTGGCTACTGTGAACGACGCAGATAATTGGGTTAGCTTTGTTGTATAAAGAAGGAGGTATATTACCTCTTTCTTTTTTATGTTTTTTTGAACAAATGTAGTTTTTCTAATTTTTCTTATAAATGAATTATAACTGTTAAAACAATCATTTGCGTAAATACTGCCATTTGATGCATTGAGCTTTATAGCAAAAACAATTTAAAAGCATGCATATATACATGATGTATGTGAAAAAGCAAAATTAATAATACTATGGATTATAATAATTACCGCCCTTAGCATCTTTTATTAAAACTACATTAAATACATGTTTTTTATAAAAAAAAATAAACACAATAAATCCTTATAATTACGGTGTATAGTGTGTTTATGAAATAACATTTATGGATACCAATGCCCTATTTAAGGCAAAACAATAAAAATCATATAAACAAAAAAAGCAGCTATTAAATATAAATGAGTTATTTATGATAATAGTCGTTATTAATGCAAATTATGTGATTATGCATTAATAGCAAATGCAATAAACGCAACCGTTTTGATTCTTTATGAAAAATGCTGTTAAGGCGTCAATTGCTATTTTTGCGTTAAATTCTCAAAAGCCATAAAAGACTGGTAAGTTTAGATAGGATGTAAATAAGAAAATAGCATATACGATGCTGTTATAAGGTAATACGTAAAATGATGAAAATAACATCAATGGCTTTAATATTGTTAATGGATGCTTACAATGGTACACTAGATTTCTATATATCTATTTTTGGGGAAGAACATGAGAAAAATAGCGATTATCAATCAAAAGGGCGGCAGCGGCAAAACCACAACAACGGTAAATTTGGCTGCTTCATTAGCTGAAAAAAAGCGTAGAGTACTTGTGATTGATCTTGATCCTCAGGCATCAACATCCCAGTGGTTTAATAGGTCGTCTATTGAAAAAGGGCTCTTGAGTGTCTTGACGGAAAAAACGCCACTTACTTCTATAATAGCTGAAACTGATACTGAAAACATATCTCTTATTGCTTCCTCTTCTTGGCTCATTGGATTGGAGAAGGCACTTGCAAATGAAGTCGGGGCGGAAACACTCCTAAAACAAAAGCTGGCAACTCTTGAGACTAAGTCATATCATTACATTTTAATTGATTGCCCGCCAACACTTGGGATTTTAACCATCAATGCACTCACTGCATGTGATGAGGTAATTGTGCCTGTTGAAGCACGAATAATGGCAGTTAACGGTCTTGTTCAGCTATTACAGACCGTTGACATAGTGCGGCATCGTTTAAATGAAACATTAAAAATTTCGGGAATTTTGCCGTGTCGAGTTGATTCTCGCACGCGCCATTCGAGGGAGATAGTTGAGGAATTAAGAAAGAACTTTAGCGACCTGGTATATAAAACGGCAATACGGGAAAATATTCGCCTTGCTGAAGCTCCATCGTTTGGCAAACCCATAACGGAATATGATGCTTCAAGTAATGGATGTCGAGACTATAAGCTTTTTGCAGCTGAGGTCATAAAACAAGAAAAAAATGCTTAACTGGTGATGACATGAAACAAAAAACTATTGGACTTAATCCGTTAGAGGAATACCTCGCATCGAGTCGCGAACCTCACCAGCCCGGTGAGATGGAAAAAAAAGAGCAGATAGTCTCTGGACAGCCTTTAGAGGGCAAACAGCGTATTACTCTTCATATCTCGGCAGAGGTGATTGATCGCGTGAAAAATGCTGTGTACTGGGAGCCAGGATTGACCCTGGCAGGTTTTGCTCAGGAAGCCTTAGAAAAAGCTCTTAATGACTTAGAGGCGCAACGGGGTGAACCATTCCCGCAACGAAGAGAGCATCGTTTGCGTGGCGGAAGACCTCTTATTTAAAGGTTTTCTCTATCTTGAAGGCATTGATCGCTATGCCCTCCTTGCTTGCCAGCATAATTTTTGATTTATAGGTCTTTTCAAGATAGAGAATAGTATTATATTCTGTGCTTGTTATGTAATTAAAGATAGCAGGATGCAATGACAAAGTAATATTTCCTGCTATTTTTTTGCTATCAAATTCTTGTTTAAAAGCTCTAAGTACCGTATATGACTCGTTAGAAACAGATTTAACAAAGCCAAGGCCATGGCAGGTCGCACATTGATGCATAAGTTGGTGGATGAGTGTCTTTCCCGAACGCTTGCGTGTCATTTGCACGAGCCCAAATTCAGAAACTTTGAGGACCACCGATTGGAACTTGTCTCTTTCTTTGAGTGTTTTTTCAAAAAATTGATAGAGTTTTTGTCGGTTTTTGCCGCTTGCCATATCAATAAAGTCGATAACAATGAGACCGCCAATATTGCGCAAGCGCAACTGGCGTACGACTTCTTCAGCTGCCTCTAGGTTCGTCTTTAAAATGGTATCTTCGAGATTGGTCTGTCCAATGTAGCGTCCTGTATTTACATCTACAACCGTCATTGCTTCAGTGGTTTCAATAACGATTGAGCCGCCCGATTTCAAATAGACTTTACGCTGTAATGCCTGGTCTATTTGTGTTTCGATATCATATTTATCAAATAGGCTCGGAGGTCCTTGATAGAGCATAATTTTGTGAGCATATTCAGGAGCTATGTTTTTAACAAATTTATATACCCTCGATTGATTCGCTTCATTATCGCTAATTACCGATTCAATGTCAGAATCTAAATGGTCTCGTACTGCTTGCAAAGAAAGATCGATATCCTCATAAATCTTTTCTTTTGGCTCGGCTTCTTTATAGCGAGCTTGGATTGTCTTCCAGGTTGCTACCAAATAATTAAGATCCTGGAGTATTTCCTTTGAACCTTGGTCTTGTGAGGGAGTTCTAATAATGGCACCCATGCCTGATGGAAGATGCTCATTAAGTAATTCACGAAGTCGTTGGCGCTCTTCTTTCGATTCGATTTTTTTTGAAATACCAATGCGAGGAATATTGGGCATAAGAACTAAAAATCTGCCTGGTAAGGTAAAGCAGGTTGATAGCTTAGCCCCCTTTTCTTTAACGGGCTCTTTGCTTACCTGTACAAGAATGGTTTCGCCTTCTTTTAAAATCTTGCTAATATCCAGTTGCTGCCGCGTTACGTTTGGCCTTGGGGATTCTTCCTCAAGATCTTCAATTTGGCCGGTTGTGGTCATGCGGTCGATTGCAAGTTCTCGATCGATTTCTGAGATGTGCAAGAAGCCAGCACGTTCTTGGCCGATATCGACAAAGGCTGTTTGAATGCCGGGAAGAATCTTGGTAATTACGCCCTTATAAAATGAGCGCTCTAAACTTTCTGTGGCATGAGCCCAAAAATAAATATTTTGCAGCTCACTGCCTCGAGTAATGGCAACTCGGGTTTGCCAGGGCGTTTCATTTATAAGGATTTTTTTGGTCATAGCTTTTTGGGTGTTTTTCTAGGATTAAAATTTACGATGGCATTAGTATATCACATGTTTGTCTTTGAAAGTAATTTTCGGTAGCAAAATTTTAATTCATGTGATACATTGAGCGTATCGTACATCATTTTTCTGCAACGCGTGGAGTCATCTTATGCAAATAAAATATTTTCTCCTCTCTCTTTTGTTACTGCTTGTTCCTGCATGCCGAAAGAAACCTCGCTATGCGACGGCGCCACTTGTAGCAACGGAAGCTCCTGCCCCTGAAAGGGCTCAATATGATGAAGAGCTGGGTGCATTTGTTGTAAAAGATGAAGAAAACAAATTTAGCGCGGCAGCTGCCCAAGAAGAATTGCTTACTGCCCAATCGAGCGAGCCAACGGTAGGGGACATGTATAAAGATAGTGCTCAGTATGGATTCAAAACCATTTTCTTTGAGTATGACAAGTGGGATATAGATTCTTTGCGCCCTGACCAACGTTCCGTTCTTGAAAATGATGTGAAGATTGCAAAATCTCTTTCAGAAAAAGGATATGAGCTTGTGCTACAAGGACATGCAGATAGCATCTTCAGGTCGACTGAACACAATATCATGGTCTCCGAAAATCGTCCAAAGGCTGTAAAACAATATTTTAGAGCGCATGGAGTAAAAGGCGAAATTAAGACAGTTGGATTTGGAGCAGAACACCCTATTGTTCCAGAAGGTACCATTGAGCAACAAGCACCAAATCGCCGGGTAGAAATTTATGCATATGGACCGCAGGAAAAAGCTTAAAAACGGGCTGCTAACGCTGCTCTACTTACTCAGCCTTTGCTGTTTTATTCTGGAGGGATCATCTGATCCCTCTTTGCTTACGGTTAATAAGAAACTATCTTTAGGAAACTATAAGCCTGCAGATCTTGTTAAGTTCCAAGGAGTGTATGTATCTGAGCGTATTGTGAAAGACTTACACAGGCTTTTGGATGCTGCGCGCAAAGAGGGGCTCTCATTAAAAATTGTATCGGGTTATCGCAGTTATGAGTGGCAGAAGACCACTTTTAATCGGTGGGTTGAAAAAGAGCTGCGTAAGAATCCTACCTTAACCCGAAAGCAAGCGCAGGAAAGAGCAAATAGGTATTCGGCACAAGCGGGTCATTCGGAGCATCAATTAGGCACTACTGTTGACGTCTTATCAGCTGAGAATGGCTATCAATTTGATCATACGAAAAAGCTTAAATTCGTGGGCTGGTTAGAGAAGAATGTGAGAAAATTCAATTTTAGAATAAGCTATCCCGAAGGAAATAGCGAATACCAGTATGAGCCATGGCATATACGATGGTTCCCTTCAACTACTTGCCTACGCAAAACTCCTTAAATACCATAGTAAGGCCAGCTTCGCTTATGGATTTGCCTGTAAGCTCACTTAAAAGAGTAAGGGCATCAGTAAGGTGGTAAGAGACCAATTCATACGGTACGCTGCACGCAAACAGCGTGAGTATTTTTTTTATTTTTTCTTCTAAGTTAAGGAGCAGAGCATACTGGCGTTTATTGAGCAAAAAGGGTGACTCATATGCATCAAAAAGTGCTGTTACCTTTTCTTCAATCATCGCTTGAAGCTTATCCAAATGTGCGCCTGTGACGCTTGATACTTCAATTGCGGGGTTTTGGATACGTAAGCTTATAGCTGCAGGCAAGTCGCATTTATTATATACCACGATACTTTTTTGCTGATAAAGGTGAAGAATTTCCTTGTACTGGATTTCTTCTTGAGGAGTAAGAGCTCTGCTTCGATCAATAACGGTGAGTATGATATCGGCCTTAAGCGCCTCTTCATGTGATTTGCGGATTCCTTCTTGCTCAATAATGTCATCTGTGTGTCTGAGGCCTGCGGTATCAATGAGTGTCCAAAAATTCCCCTTACAGGACAAGGTTGCTTCGATTGCATCACGCGTTGTTCCTGCAATATCAGTTACTATTGCGCGCTTTTGGTTAAGCAGGGCATTAAAAAGAGATGACTTGCCGGCATTAACCGATCCGATAAGGACAATGCTTATACCTTTGCGAATCTGTTGTTGTGCATTGAATGTTTTTTTAAGTGATTCTATTTTTGCAAGGATCTCTTGAAGGAGCGATTTAATACGATTGCCAAATTCGCTTTCGTCATCAAGAAACTCAAAACTTGCTTCACACCAGGCAAGGCTTCGAATGAGATCTTGTTCAAGCGAGGCTATCCAATAAGAAAAACTCCCTTCTAATTGTGCGAGTGATTTTTTTAGTGCAAGTTGCGTTGTAGCACCAATGAGTTCATTAATAGCTTCTGCTTGCACGAGATCTAGTTTATTCGTGCATAAAAGCTCGCTTGGTAAACTCACCTTCCTGAGCAAGACGCGCACCTTTCTTAATGAGGTGTTCGATTATTGTCTCAATTAAGAATTGATTGTTATGGCAGCTTATTTCAATGACATCGGTTCCCGTAAATGTTTTAGGTCCATCCATGACAATAAACATGACTTGATCGAGATGTCCGCCAGCATCATCAGTGATCCATCCATAATGAATGGTATGAGATGGTACTTCAAGAAGATTTTTTCCAGAAGCGAGTTGCGCACAAGACTGTACAAGTAAACGTGTATTTTTTCCACTAAGCCGTAGAAGAGCGAGTGCTCCTTTGCCAATGGGAGTACATTGCGCAACTATAATATCATCATCATGCGAAAGCATCTATTCTCCACAAAGCAGGACGATTTTATAGCCTTTTAAAGGCCTTTTGTAGTGTCGTTTAAGCATGGTGAGCAAGACGCTTGATAGGCTGGAAAATAGGTATTTCTGGCGATTGCTATCGTTATACAGGTTTTTCTGAAACTGTATCTTTACGTGAAAATGTTGGGCATTTATGGTAAACGGAATATGGTCAAGCCCCATGAGCGGAAGCATCTGCGATATCCAGTCTTTTACTGTTTGTACCATTTCATCCGTCCAAATAGGCCCTTGTTTTATCTCACTTTCAGATTTTAATTCCTTTGGAGCTTCTTTTTTGGCCGGTTCCTTTGCTTTGGTTGCTTGGCCTTTTGTTCACGAGGTTGCTGTTCAAGTTTTTGCCGTTCCTCTTGGTGGGTGGCTCTTTTTTCCTTTGTTTGCTGTTCAACTGGTTTTTGCTGGGGTGCTTCGGCAAAGAAGATGCCAATTTTTGCAGGCCGCACGGTCATACCAATGAAATTTTTTTGAGGCTCTTCGAAAATTTTTATGGTAAATTCTTTTGGTTGTCCGGCACTTAATCCAGGCCTTTTCAATAGCTTTGAAAATAGAAGAAGCTTCTTCCATAATTGATTTCATGTACAGTCCTTTATAAGAATGTTATTGTAGGAAATGATATAAAGGTGAAGTTCGAATTACTAGCTATTATCTTGGAGCGGGAAACGGGATTCGAACCCGCGACCTTTGCCTTGGCAAGGCAACGCTCTACCAGCTGAGCTATTCCCGCGCATACGTAAAAAAAGTATCATATCCACTATAATTGTCAATGCGCAGGTTGTACAGTCTACTCTATAATAAAATTTTATAATTGTCAAAATTTCTACTCTTTTTGCAAATGAGCGGACTGAAAGGTATGCTATCAAAGAATGAATGTGGATGTGCTCGTTTGATGGAGGAGCTTTATGATAGCCCGGTTGCGCGGTGAAGTCATTGAAAAAGGAAACCAGAGTATTGTTCTTGATGTTCAAGGTGTTGGCTATACTATTGCGGTACTCCATGAGCATGCCTATTCTCTGCTCGAACGAGTTGATTTGTATATCTATTTCCAGTGGACTGCAGAAAATGGGCCATCGCTCTATGGCTTTAATGATTCGCTATCAAGAACCATATTTGCACTTATTGTAAGTTGCCCAGGGTGTGGGCCAAAAATTGGGTTAGCAGTGCTTGCAACTATGATGCCGCAGGAATTTATTCGCGCCGTAAGCGTTGGCGATGTAAAAGCGCTTAACCAAGTACAGGGGATTGGTGTAAAAAAAGCTGAACTCATGATTATGCAGCTCAAGGATAAAGTAACCAAACTTATGGCTACCGGTTCTCCGATTGACAATACGAGTCTTATAAAAATAAAAACTGTGCATGAAGCTCTTGCAGCTTTACGTTACAATCCGTCAGAGATTACAGCAGCGCTTGAATTTCTCAATAAAAATGCTGCAATTGACACCTCTCCCATCGATGAATTACTAAAAAAGGGGCTTTCGTACTTGGCAAATCGATAAGCAGTCGCATCGAGTAGGTGTAGAGCGATAAAAAAAAGTATGGAAGGTGTACTTTCTGAGTATCTTATGGCATAATAACGGCAGTTTAATGGTAGTTTAATGGCAATAAAATATGTTCAATCCTCTTTTTACGTTGACACCAAAAAATTGCAACATATCTTATGCGTATTGAGGCAATACGGGAAGAATTTACCTTGCTTCCCATTACGCCACGAATGTTGGCTTCACTAAGAGACACTTCTCGTATTGAATCGATACATTATTCAACTCAAATAGAAGGTAATCGTCTTACACAAAAAAGAAGTAATAATGTTATTAATCATTTAGAGCATATTCCTGGCAAAGAAAGAGACGAAAAAGAAGTTTTGGGCTATTATGCTGCTCTCGATGAAATTGAGAAGCACATTCAGAGTAATGCGTATATCACCGAGGGTGTTATCCAAAGGATCCACGCGCTTGTAATGGGTGGTGGAAAAAGAAATATAAAGCCGACGCCTTATAGGGATGGTCGAAATGTCATATGTCATAGTCAAACCAATAGAATAGTTTATTTGCCTCCAGAAGCAAAAGACGTCCCCCTGCTTATGGATGATTCAGTGCAATGGATCAAAACGGTAAGAGCCAAAGAATTCCCTTATCCTCTTATAGCGGCTATAGCTCATTATCAGTTTGCTACCATTCATCCTTATTATGATGGCAATGGCCGGACGGCTCGGTTATTAGCCAATCTTATTTTGCATCAGGGAGGATATGGCCTAAAGGGAATTTATTCTTTAGAAGAATATTATGCTAAGAATTTGCTTGCCTATTACCAAGCGCTTGATAGAGGCCCTTCTCACAATTATTATTTTGGCAGAGAGACAGCAGACATAACTCCTTGGTTAGATTATTTTTGTGCTGGTATGATCAAGCCTTTGAAAAAGTGAGAATCCAAGCGCTCAAAGCCTTAAAAAGGGGAAAAAAGGACCATTATCCTGAATTGAGAAAACTTGATGCGCGTAAGCGCAAAGTTGTTACTCTTTTTGAGCAATCCTCAAGCATAACATCGGCAGAGATTGAGCGCCTTTTCGGGCTGAGCCCTAGAACGGCACGAGCTTTATGTCAGCAATGGCTTAAAGAAGGTTTTTTGGAAATTGTCGATCCATCAAAAAAAGCAAGAAAGTACAAACTTGCAGCTTCATTTGAAAACCTCAATGGGTGAGGACTTTTTGCCGCATAGGTGCTTGATAGTTTGTCAAATTTTATGCCATGAATCAAATAATTGTGCTCTTCCGTTCTTAAGGCTATACTGAATTATTAAATTTGGTAGGAGGTGTTATGGGTGTAGACGATAAAACTAAACATAAGATTGTAGCTATTATTTCTGCTTTGCAACCTCATGCAAAGATTTATTTGTTCGGCTCAAGAGCGCGTGGAACGGCAAGCAAGTGGTCAGATATTGATTTAGCACTTGATGCCGATCAGAGCTTAAATTACCGAGATCTTTATGAAATCAATGATATTATGAAAGCACTAAGGACTCCCTACAAAATAGACGTTGTTGATTTCAACACGGTTTCAGATCAAATGCGTGAAGAAATAACAAGAGATAAGTTAGTATGGAAAGCTTAAAGACACGTTACGCGGTTGTAATGTGCTTAAAAACATTGAGAGATATTCTATTCTTAGGATTATAATGAATTATTAGATTTGTCAGATTGTTAATGGATTGAAAAAGTGAAAACATTTTGTATTGCAGGTCCTATAATTGCTCAAGACAATTATTTTATACCTCAAAGGCTCAGTTGGAAGCTGATTGATCAGTATATCGATAATAAATATTATTTTCTTCTTCATGCGCCTCGTCAGAGTGGAAAAACAACTGCTATTATCGAATATGTGAATCACGTCAATAAATTAGGGAAATATAAGGCGCTGTATTTGACAACTGAGCAAGCTCATATAGCGAAGAATGATATTGAACGGACGGTTTATTGGTTACTCGAACAATTTGTCACACAAATTCGTATACAGCTGCCTGAAGAGAAAGAAGCCCTTTCATTTTTACAAAAAACGCTTGAGAAAAGGGCCGTTGAAGAAATAGGGTTATATCGTTTTATGGAGTTTTGGGCAGGTGTTAATTCAAAACCACTAGTTCTCTTTTTTGACGAAATAGATGGTCTTGTTGAGCAATCGCTCGTTTTTCTTTTAAAACAATTTCGTTCCGGTTATACAAACAGACCCAACTATTTTCCTCAATCCATTTGCTTAATTGGGGTACGTGATTTAGATGACCATAAGCTGCAATCGATCGATGAAAAAGAAAAAGGTATTTTACTTAGTCCATTCAATATAGTTGCAGAGGCACTTCTCTTAAAGGATTTCACTAGGGAACAGGTGCAAGATTTGTATGAGCAGCATACTAAAGAAACGGGACAACTGTTTAATGATGATGCAATAACGTATGCTTACGATCTTACCCTTGGGCAACCATGGTTGGTGAATGCGCTTGCTTATCAGGCTTGTTTTAGAGATGTGCTTGACCGTAGCAAACCCATTACAAAAGAAGTTATTGAAAATGCCAAAGAACAGCTTATTCTAAGACAAGATACCCATATTAGTGCTCTTACGGATAGACTTCAAGAACCGAGGGTACGAGATATTATAGATGCAATTATTAGTGGTTCTGATCTTTTATCTTTTAACCCTGATGATATTGAATATGTGCGTGATTTGGGTCTCATTAAGGAAAACAGCTGGGAGATTGCTAATCCTATTTACCAGCAGGTAATACCTCGTGCACTTACGCATACTATACAAGAGCTTATTCCAAACCAAAACTCAAGCTATGTTGAGCCATCTGGTAAGTTGAATATGCATAAACTACTTGAAGCATTTACACAATTTTATCGCGAAAATTCTGCATCGTATGGTCCAAAATTGAAATATAGAGAATCTGTTCCGCATTTACTGCTCATGGCATTTTTACAACGTATAATTAATGGGGGCGGTACCATTTGCCGTGAATATGCGCTTGGAAGAAAGCGCGTTGATTTATATATACACTGGCATAAAGGATACACTTATGTTGTAGAAATCAAAATAAAGCGGGGCGAAGATACGCTTGCAAAAGGTCTTGAACAAACTGCCCAATACCTCGACATATCAGATGCAAATGAGGGACATTTGATTATTGTAGATCTTGATTCTAACCGAAAATGGGAAGAGAAGATTTCTCAAGAGTCCGTTTGCTATAAAAATCACAAAATTGATATTTGGACTATGTAAGAATGGGTTTAATTGTCCAAAGTACCTAACTGATCAAGCGTTTTGCAAATTCAATTGCCTTTCCTGCCAGATCGAGCAAATCAAGATTAAGGTAGGTATAGACGTAAAACCTCTTTTCAGAAAAAATATCGTACCACTTTTTTTTGGTGTAGATACGAGGGAAGTGCTCATAAATAGCATTTTTTATAAGCCGAAGTGCCTCATCAGCGTGTTGTACGTAATAGGGCCCTTTTTGCCGATACTGGTGAGCAAGCTTAGTAAGGCCCGTAACAAGTTGGCTCGGCAAAAATTCCTTTGCTTGTTCCCAATTATCCATGAGACATACAAGCTGTTTTTTCTCTTCAATTTCAAGAAGGTAGGCGCGAAGCGCAAGAAATGTATATAAACCGCTTAAGATACCCGATCCGACTGTGATATGAGTATGCTTGCGCGATAGATATGAAGAAAGAGTATTGCCATCGGGTTGAGCATAGTTATTGAGCAAGAGCGTGCTTGCAAAATAAGCACCACCTCCAGTGGCGCCAGCGCCAAGCGCCATAAGAGCCTTGGTGGTCAATCGGCCCACTTTTTCCTGGGGTTGAATAATAAATATATCTTCAAGCATATGCCAGCTGCTCGGATAAAGTTCTGCAAGATGTGAATCAAAGCAATAAGGTTTTTCTGCATTGTCGTTTGATAAGCACGTCGTGGCAAAGCAACAGATACTTAGATAGACGCACCCAATTAAAAATAATCTATTCATCCCTATACTCCCTAAGCAAAAATTCGGTATCCTTACTTTAAGTTAGCATACTTAGGGTATGATTCAACAGGGTTAGGGATGTACAATTTTAAAAAAAGATGTATATTTAATAATTAGAATATTTTTAATCTAGGTATACAAGAGAGGTGGCTTTTGAAACGTTTACTCTTTCTTTCAGCTCTTATAAGTATCTATGTATATCAAGTAATGTTATCTGGTGCAGCCTGTACTGCCATGTTTGATGCAACATATTCTTCAAAAGCTGACCAGGTAATTGATAATTCCTATATACAGGTATTCATTAAGAAGGTAAGAAATGGATTGCAAGATGACTGCTCATTAAATAGTATTCCCTTGCCGTCTGGCAAAGTCGTAAAGATCTCCCAAGGTTTGCGTATTCCTTTTATTTCTATAGGGAATTATTTGAGGGAATGCACCGAAAGAGTGGCATATGTCCCTGAAAAAGCGTTAAAAATTCAAACGCCGTATGGCGGATTTAGGGTATGGGCAGACCAAAGAGGTGTATTATATGCTCCTGATCCTCGAGGTGGACGATCTCAGGAAGACTGGAAAGCGAAAAAGCTTATTGGTATAACTGCTGATGAGCATGGTGGCAAGGAGCTTTTCTTGGCATCCTTGGTATTAAAGGTTATCAAAGGCAAATCGAACAAGGAAAAATTTAAGATATCACTAGAGTCAGCGCAATGAGGTTTGAACTTCCTGTGCACCAGTAAGCAGCTTTTGAGTGTGTTCTTCAAAGCCGAGCTCAATAATTTTATCAATGAAATCCATGGGTTTTAATCCTATCTCAGCTGCTTGGTGGAAAATGCAGGTTGCTGGGGTAAGTCCTGGCAATGTATTAACTTCTAATAGCACCAGCCGTTCATTTCCCGTAGGACTTTGCAGTGTACTCTGATAAAAGCAATCGATCCGTGCATATCCTTTACAATTTAGTGCTTTAAATGATGCCTCGATGGTCTTTTTAATAAAATCCAGTGCTTGAGCTGGCAATGGTGCTGGTGTTTGATTTTCGCCAGCCCCCGGTAAAAATTTTTCTTCGATTGAAAGAATATCTCCTGCACAGAGTGCCTGACTTGGTGGTAGTGCCCGTGGATCACTATTGCCAAGGACTCCTACGGTAAGCTCCATCCCCGTTAAACATTCTTCAATAAGTGCATAGTTTTTACCATCATCAAATATGGCTTTCACCGCCGCACAGAGTTCAGATTCATTTCTTACCTTGTGCACCAAAATGCTACAGCCATCATCATGAGGTTTTACTATAAGGGGAAAAGCTGCTGCGGAGTAAATCTGTAAAAGCTCCTTTTTAGCATCTGACTGCCACTGTTTTTTATTAAGAAGATAGTTGATGGGTACCTCAAATCTCTGGCTTTTTAAATACTGGGCAGTTTTGAATTTATCCATGCAAATCGAGCTTGCAAGGACTGACGATCCATTGTACGGCAAACCAAGCATCTCAAGTGCACCTTGTATGCAACCATTTTCTCCTTCGCCCCCATGGAGTCCAATAAAAACAAAATCTGCAAGTGAAGGAAGGTCACTCCATAAAACTTTCATCTCTGGTGTGAGTCCGTGAGCGATTTCTTTAGTAGAATTACGGACCAAAAGCTTTTGATCAAGATGATAAAGCTCAAGATTGTCATCAACAAACAGTGCAATGGGCTCATATTTAAGGGGGGATAGCTTATAAAAAATGTTGCGTCCCGTTCAAGAGAGGTTTCTTTTTCATGTGAGCGGCCGCCCAAAAGCACAGCTACTCGTTTTTTTTGATGTTCGCCCATCTGTTTTCTTTCATTTTTTTCTTGCTGTTCAAGGGAGTGAGCAGAGCATAGTGATCAAGTTCAGTTTCTATAAGATGATTTATAAGAGCAGTAGTGCTCATATTTATTTCCGCAGCCTGTCTGAACAAGAAGCTTGAAGGTGCAACTCCTGAAAAAGTATTAGGATCGATAATAATAATTTCACCCTGTTTGGTGAGAAATCCATCAATGCGTGAAATAGTTTGTATTTCAAGAAGCTGGGTTGCACGAATACACAGTTCCTGAATTTTTTTAATCATCTCTGGTGAGGTACGTGCTGGTGTAAATTTTGTAGAACGACCGGGCATATATTTTTGTTCATAATCAAAATAAAGCGTGTGTGGCTCATGCACGATTTCCGTCGGAGGAAGGGGAGAACTGCTTTGTTTTATAATCAGTAAGCGTAATGCACGTAAATTCCATTCCCTTAATATATTCTTCAAGTAGTACTGTTTGATCCCTAGAGGCAGTAACTCGTGCTGCTTTTTCAAGAGCAGGGAACAATTCGTCATTGCTAAACACCACTGTTATCCCAAGGCTAGACCCTTCATTATGGGTTTAACAAAATAGGGGAAGCTCAGTCCTGCCTGGGCTATATGTTCATAAAGAAGCTCAGGGCTTTTTGCGAAAGATTTCTCTTTCTTGTGGGGTGATAGCAATACCTTTTGGAACTAAAATACCATGGCTTTTAAGAATTTCTTTTTGCACTACTTTATCCATACCCAATGCGCTTGCCATAACTTTGGAGCCAAAATAGGGTATTCCCAGTATTTCCAAAAAGCCCTGCATAGTACCGTCTTCTGCGTAGCGGCCATGCATAGCTATATAGATAAAATCAACATGATCTTTTAAGCTATCCCAGGAAATTTTTTCAGCTTCTCCATCAAGCCGGTGTTCAAAATCACTTGTTTTGCCTCGATGGAGAAAGCGATAGGGAAGTATGTAGAGTGAGCCATTATGCCGTTGATAGAGAGGAACTATAGTGTATCGAGCGCTATCGAGATGATCACAGACAGTTCGGCCAGAATTAAACGAGACTTCTCGTTCGGCCCCGCGACCACCCATAAGGACGCCAACTCTTAACAGTTGCCTATTTTGGGATGTATCAGTTTGTGTGTCTGTTTTACTGTTTGAAAACTTTGAATTCAAGATTAACCCCGTATACCACCGATTTTAGAGGTAAAATAACGTAAGATAAGTCTAGCATAGTTGTTTGTGATTGCCAAAAGCTTGATAAAGCGTGTAATTAAAACTCCTCTGCTCATGAGTCCTTTTTTACGGTATACTAACAACAAAATTATAGAGGTGAAGGGAAACACATGAACCGTTATGAAAGCAATTTAGTCTGGATAGATTTAGAGATGACCGGCTTAGATCCCCTTAATAATACCATACTAGAAATTGCTACGGTAGTTACCACAAATACTTTAGAAATTATTGCCCAGGGTCCGACGTTTGCCATTCATCAGGATGAGGCAGCATTAGATCGTATGGATGAGTGGAATTGGAGCCACCACACAGCTTCCGGCCTTGTTGCTGCAGTTAGAGAATCTACGATCACTCTTGAAGTAGCACAAGATCAAACACTTGCGTTTATTGCGCAACATGCACAAAAGAATCTGTCTCCTCTTTGTGGCAACTCGGTATGGCAAGATCGTGCATTTTTAAAGCGGCATATGCCTCGCATTGATGATTTCCTTAATTATCGGATTATAGATGTGAGCTCTATTAAAGAGGTAATTAAGCGTTGGTATCCTGCCAGTCCCTATGAAAACTTTGTAAAGACTGAAAATCATCGTGCATGCGAGGATATTTTGCAGTCAATTGAGGAGCTCGAGCATTACAGAACTTACTTTTTTCATGAAATTGGCTAATCATGTTTTCATTGTTTAGTGCTTTTTGCCTTATGGCAAGTGCTATTTCTGCTAATAAGATTATTTTGTATGCGCTCAAACCGGAATTGCTGGTGGCGTTGCGCATGACATGTGCCGGACTGTTGCTTGCAGCGTATGTGTATATCAAACCACATCATCGTATGAGCTGGAAATCTCTTAAAATGTATACCCCGCTTATTTTGATTGTTGCCCTTTTTACCACCTATTTTCCCTCAAATCTCAAAGCCTATGCACTTGCACATATGCCTTCAGCAAAAATGGCTTTTTTTGGGACCCTTGATCCTTTTGTTACTGCTCTCTTTTCATACATCTTTTTTTCAAAGAGAAGCTTACTTTTTACAAAGTACTGGGAATAGTTCTTGGTTTTTTTGGGATGATGATTCTGATTTTTGGTTCGTCTTCACTTGAAGATCGTACCAAGCTCTTTTCAGTTTTTTCTTTTCCGGAATTTGCAGCTGTTTGGGCTATTGTGCTCAGTAGATTTGGTTGGATTCAGGCACAGCAGCTTCTTAAAAAGAATATTTTCAATCCGATTCAGCTCAACAGCGTTATTATGCTGCTTGGGGGGCTTATATCATTTGCAACCGCTTTAGTAAGGGACCAGATGACAGTAGTTCCGCTTAACCCTCACGCCCTTCCCCTTTTTTCCTATTTTCCTTTTACACTGTTAAGCCCAACGGGATTGCTTACTTTCTTCCTCGTGTACACTACCGTTATTGGTAACGTATTTGGCTATACTCTGTATGCCCATGGGCTTAAGCGCTACAGCGCTATGTTTATTTCGCTTGCAAGCTTTTCGATTCCCTTGCTGGTTTCTTTCTTTGGCTGGCTCTTTCTTAACGAACCACTCTCTGTAGAGTTTGTGCTTGCCTGTGTTGTCACATTCGTTGGCCTCATTGTTTTCTATATGGATGAAGCGCGGCGAATTAAGATTTATATCTAATGCTGATAGTAAAAAAATTTTAATGCTCACTATTTACCTTACCTTACTCAAATTTATATACTAAAAAGAAGAGGGGAGGTGGGGTGTATGTGGTTTGGAAAAATTAAGCTCATACTCATTGCTGTTTTGTTTACTCACGTGTTTATAGAAGCTCGAGTAGAGTATGCAAGCAAAGGCAGAGTTACCGAAACGCTTTTTATTTTGCAAAATAAGCAAGATGAGTTATCGCAGTACATACAGTCGCTTAAAAAGAAGCTGACAGAATGTTCTGTGCAAGAAAAAAAGCTAGGGCACCAGAAAATAGAATTGAATATCTGTGGGTTATATCAAAAACTGTTGCCTAGTTCAATTCATGAGCTAGAGCTGCTTGCGCGCAGTGCACGAGAACGAATTACCCAATTCTCACAAGATGAGTCAGTCAGAGAAGCTCTATTAAACGAGGCTGTAGAGAAAGCATTTTTGGTAAAGGAAAAATGCGAACTTGAATCATCTATTCTCGATCTTTTGATAAGCAATGAACGTCTTGAGTGGCACACGAAAGACAAACAAAAAAAGATGTGGCCACAACATCGTTTTTTGCAGTTGCGAAGAGATTATTCTTTCAATAAAAAGAGGTTGAGAAATCGTCAAGCAAGACTTGCCAAAATGAATGATCGTCTTTACACTTTTAAAGGAAGCGACCAAAAAACTCTTTTGCATGAGCTTCATTCAATCGTAGCCTAGCATCTTTGGAAACTCACAGGCAGCACATGTTCACGATTATCCCGTATGTTTTGGCATATATCACAAGAGAAACAACTATTCAAGGAGCAAAACGTACGGAAATACTTTTCATAAAGCGCTCTTTACACTTATCCTTCGGTGGGGGTTTATATGCTCTTGTGGGAGGAAAGGTCGAAGAAAACGAGTCTATGAGGCAAGCTACTGTGCGAGAGGCGTTTGAAGAGGTTGGCATACATATAGAGTTGCACGACGCCTCGTTGAGTCATATCATCTATTTCCAAGGGGAAACCAGACCTTGCATTGCAGCAGCATTTACCATCCTTTCCTGGCAAGGAGAGCCTTTTAACAAGGAGCCTGAAAAACATGATCATGTGGCATGGTTTGATAGTAATGATTTGCCTACAAACATCGTGCCTCGGCATGCGAAAATAATTGGACATATTAAGCATGGTACGCTCTATTGCGACGAAGGATTCGGCTCTTCTTAAGAAAGGGGATTGGGCGTGAAAAAGAGGCTGCTTTCAAAAAGCTCTTTATCGATGGTTTTAAAAAGTTCGGTAAGCACATTCATAGAGGGTGCCTTTAGATAAATCTTTCTTATAGAGACATTTTTGATTGTGTGTACCGGTGGTTGGCTCGGACCGAGCACGAGGACGGTTACCTGTTTTTTTTGAACAAGCTGTCGGAGATACAGTGCAATGGCTGATGCCTCCTGCGATACTATTTTGTCGCTTTCGTGCCGTATTTCTATCTCAGCAAAACGGGTACACGGCGGATAATGAACGATCGTTCTTTTTTCAATTTCATAGGCGTAAAAATTTTCATAGTCACATTCATTAAGATACTCATACAGTGGGTGATCGATCATTGTTTGCATGATAACTCTACTTTCGTGTGATTGACGACCTGCACGGCCAGCCACTTGAATAAGTTGCTGGAGTGTTACTTCGGCTGCGTTATAGAAAGGAAGACTTAGATTAATATCCGCCCACAGAACCCCAACCAAAGTAACCTGCGGGAAATGGTAGCCTTTTGTGATAGTCTGAGTTCCTACTAAAATATCAAGATAACCATCCTGAAAATCCTGCAGTGTTTGCATCCATTTTTTTTTATTTACGGTAGTATCAAGGTCAGCCCGTGCAATACGAGCAGTCGGAAACATTTTTTCAAGAATTGCTACAACCTGTTGTGTGCCGATCCCCTTTTTTAAAAGTGATGCCGCTCCTGCCTTACACGAGGTACAAACATTGGGAAGTTCGATAGAAAATGAACAGTAATGGCATAACAGCCGATTGGTAGTATGTACTGTCAGGCTCACCGAGCATTGAATACAGTGGGGTATAAAGCCACATTCTTTGCATTGCATAAAGAAGCTGTAACCACGACGATTTAAAAAAATAATAGTTTGCTCTTTCTTAACTAGTTGTTCCCTTAGAGCCGATTCGAGCTCTGCACTTATCCAGAATTGTCTTCGTGGCTTTTTATCCGTGAGTTTCACAACGGTTACCGTGGGGAACTCTCCGGCAAAGCGCTTTTTTAGTTCAAAAAAATGCCAACCACGATGCTGTACGTTATAAAGAGACTGAATAGAAGGAGTTGCAGAGCCGGCAATTATTGGGACCTTTGAAACCTGAGCGCGTAAAAAAGCAGCTTCTTTGGTGTTAATTCTTGGATGCTTTTTTTCTTGAAATCCAATGTCATGCTCTTCATCGACAATAATCAGTCCCAAATGGGGTATTGGTAGGACAATTGGGATGTGAACTCCTATAATAACAACGGGTTGTTCAGTGAGTAAGCATTGCCAGAGTTGTTTTTTTTCTTTCACACTGGTTGCACTATGACAGCTATAAAGTGGTATTGCTGCAGACAATTGTTTTTTTAATAGAGCCGTAAATTGAACAGCCAATGATACTTCTGGCAACAAAAGTAAGCTACTTTTTTTAAGGGTGTGAGCTTGGGTGATAAGCTTTTTATAGACTTCCGTTTTGCCTGAACCCGTTACCCCGTGAAGGAGAGCTGGATAATATGCATTGGAGTTTATTGCAGGTACGAGCGCGTCAACAATGGCCTGCTGGTCGGGGGTAAGCCGCGTGGTTTTAGTTTCTTGGTTACTGGTTTGCCAAGAGGGGGAATCCAGCTCTTTCTCTTGTAAGAAATGGCGAAGCCGTTTGAAAAAATGAAATGCATCAAGAGCGTGATACTTGCTTAGTTTTTCTATAAATGACAGATAATAAGGATCTGAGGGGAAAATATCTTTAGACAGGGCTGGGCGAATAGAATAGTTGGGTTTATCGGGTAAGTCATAGACTACTTCCTCAACAAAGCCAATTTCGGTTCGTTTTTGCAGCGGAACCTGAACGACCGACCCGATGAGAGTATCCGTTTGCCAATCCTCTGGCACGCTGTACGTAAGGCTTTCACGAAAACCATTAAGAAGTTTAACGCGTATGTACATAGGGGCTCTTAGAGCTCGGTATATTTTGTATGGCGACCTTTTGCTTTCTCAACAGAATATTTTTGGGCATTTATCTTCATTTTTCGGTCGAACGCAGCACTCAAATCGATATCGCAGGCATTAGCCAAAGAAAGCATGAATGATAAAATATCAGCAATCTCATTTTCTATTTCTTCACGCTTTTTTTCAAATACTTCCTGACTTTTGTTATTCTCGATCCACAAGAAATGTTCCATGAGCTCACCTGCTTCAATTGCAATGGCCATGCTGAGATTTTTTGGGGTATGATATTGGTTCCACTCTCTTTCAGTTATGAAATTTTTCATGAACTGCTTGAGCTCTTCAATCGTAGTCTTGCGATCGGTAAACATTGGGCTCCTTAGGGCGTACGGGGAGTTATCAAGGCAAGATTTAGAGTATCATAGATGGGATTTGTATACAAAGGCCTCCTTGAAAAATTCATGGATTCAACCCGGGTGTCTTTTTCTTCTTCGCGTAAACAGATCCACCATTAATAGAAGTTGTCAGCAGTATGGTTTGAAAGAATAAACCCATAATGTTTCACCTTGAAACCTTTGACTTCAAAAAAATCTCATATTTGCTATACTTTATAAAAAGACTTACTGTGAAGGATACTTGTGGCAGATCAGCAGAAGGATGCCGTTTTTATTATAGATGGCTCGTCATTTTTATATCGTGCATATTACAGTATACGACCCTTAACAACCAAAAGCGGCATTCCCGTCAATGCTGTGTATGGTTTTTGTAGGATGGTGAAAAAGCTACTCGATACTTATAATCCTGAATATATGGTCCTTGTCTGGGATAGTAAGGGCAAAACGGTGCGTCATGAGCTCTATGAGGCTTATAAGGATACGCGACAAGCCGCTCCGAATGATTTAATGCAGCAAAAAGAACTTATTATGGAGTTTGCAGATACTATAGGGTTGCAGCAAATAGCGCAACCTGGGATAGAGGCAGATGATCTTATGTTCTCGGTGGCAAAGCAGCTTGAAGAGGAATCTGTGCGATCCATATTAGTAACATCTGATAAGGATTTAGGCCAAACGCTCAGCGATTTTGTGACGATTTTAGATCCTTTTAAAGATGCTTTTGTGACCCAAAAGTCACTGGAAGAAAAGCTGGGCTTTTCCATTATGAAATTGCCCTTTTTCTATGCGCTGGTAGGGGACAGTTCGGATAATATTCCCGGGGTTGCCGGTATAGGTCCCAAGGGTGCCCAATCATTGGTTGTTCAGTTTGACTCGCTTGCCGATCTTTATAATAACCTTGATAGGGTGAGCTCAGAACGGATCCGTTCATTGCTTGAACAATCACGTGAAAATGCTTTTTTAAGTGAGCAGCTTTTTATTCTGCGGTTCTATGATACCTATGCTACAAAGAAAAGTTTTGAATTTTCTGAGCAGAACTGGCCACAGGCATACCCCTTTTTTCAAAAATGTGAATTTAAATCTTTGCTTAAAGGAACAGAAGCTGAGAAAGCTGCTGTTGAAAAGCCACCGGTGACGTTGCATGAAAAATATCGCTTTCTGCTTGTCGATGCGCCAGAATTACTCAATGCTGTTTGCCAAGAAATCAAGGCAAAAGGGTACTGTGCTCTTGATACTGAAGGAACAAGCCTGCATCCTCTTAAGGGTGAATTGGTGGGGATATCTCTGTGCGTTGAACCGGGGGTTTCCTATTATGTCCCTTTGGGGCATAAAACGGGCGAAAAGCAGATAGAGAAAGAGCTTGTGTTTGAATTACTCAAACCTCTTTTAGAAGATCCTACAATAGAAAAGTATCTGCATCATGCTAAGTTTGATACCTTAATGCTTTTGCATGCCGGTATCGAATTAAAGGGGATAGCCTTTGATACTATGGTGGCTGCAAGCTTAGTTGTGGGTGATGGGCAAAAAATAGGATTAAAATATTTATCTGATTACTATCTTGAAGAACCAATGTACAGTTTTGCCGATGTGGTGAAAAAGAATAACTATAAAGATTTTTCGTATGTGCCATTAGCATTGGCGTCCGAATATGCAGCTGCAGATGCTCATCAGACAATGAAGCTAGTGCCCCTCTTTAAAAAGGCACTGAGCGAAATGGGGCTCGACGAGGTTTTTTTTAAGCTTGAGCTTGGTCTAATGCGTGTCCTGATCGAGATGGAAAAAACTGGTATATATCTTGATACAAGCGTTCTTGAAAATATCGATCATACCGTAACACATGAGCTGCAAAGTTTACGCATGCAAATCATTGATCTTATTGGTCAAGAATTTGCACAGATTAACCTCAATTCCCCCAAGCAGCTTGAAGAGCTTCTTTTCAATCATCTTAAATTGCCGGTTATAAAGAAAACGACTCAAAAAACAGGTTATTCAACTGACCAGGAAGTGCTAGAATCACTTGCTAAGGTTCATCCGGTTCCAGCGCTTATAATGCGCTACCGGGAACTTTTTAAATTAAAAAGCACGTATTTGGATGCTTTAGGTACCTATATCAATCGCAAAACAGGGCGCATACATACAACGTATAACCAGACGGCAGTAGCGACAGGGCGCCTTGCAAGTTCTGAGCCAAATTTACAAAATATCCCCGTTGATCGCTATTCTATGCGGGCTGCTTTTAAACCACGTCAAGGCTCTGTTTTTACTTCTGCCGATTACTCACAAATCGAGTTGCGCGTGCTTGCCTATCTTTCTCAGGATGAGACACTTCTTGCGGCTTTTCAAGAAAATAAAGACATTCATATGCTCACAGCAGCAGGACTTTTTGAAAGAGCGCCGGAGGCCGTAACGCACGAACAAAGACAATTAGGAAAACGGATTAATTTCAGTATACTCTATGGCCTTACCGCACATGGTCTTTCTAAAGACCTTGATATCAGCCATAGCCTCGCTAAAACGTATATAGAAAAATTTATGGCTCAGTATCCCGGGGTAGTACGGTGGATGAATGAAGTGATCGAGAAAACTAAGGAAAAAGGGTATGTTGAAACCCTTTGGGGCAGGCGCCGCTATTTACCTGGTATCTATGAAAGAAATAAAACCCTTTACGATCTTGCTCGGCGTGTTGCTATTAACACCGTGGCGCAAGGGACTGCAGCAGAATTGATGAAATGGGGCATGATCTCACTGTATGAAGCTCTTAAAAAAGATATTCCCGATGCACAGATACTTCTTCAAATTCATGACGAACTTTTGCTTGAGATACCACAAGAAAGACAAAAAGAGGGGGAAAGTCTTGTAAAGAAGGTACTTGAAAGAGTTGTCGAATGGAATGTGCCCCTGATTGCTACGACCCGTACAGGCCGTAATTGGCAGGAAGTAACAAAGTAAAAACAAATTCTAACAAAAACTGAAATAAAAAACTTGTAAATATTTCTATTTTGTATATAATGAATGATGACTTTTCATTGTTCTTGCCTATTTATAAGCGCTTTAAACTTAAATCCTCCATAGTTAAGCGATTCATATACCTTATAAATATACAGGGGATCAATGGAGGTCTTCCAGTAAGGGGGGGCTTTTTTTAGGCCCCCCGCTGAATCAAGAGCAGTGCTTTTTTAAGTGACTGCCGCATCTTTAATAGGTCTTTCCAAGGATCTTCTGTCTTTTCGAGTCGATGTGCAATAGTAGCTAGAGTAAATTTTTGTGCAGTGAGTTTTTTGTCTTGTACCTCTTTCCAATGGAGAGGCGTCGCAACTGGTGCTCCAGGCCTTGCCCTAATAGCATATGGAGCTACCGCGGTAGCTCCATACTGATTGCGCAACGTATCAATAAACACTTTTGTGCCTCTTTTTTCTTTGCGTATCTCTAGGGTTGCCTTGGTAGGAAATGCATGAACAAGGTGCATGGCACAGCTGTGGGCAAAATCTTTAACTGAATGAAAGTCTAATTTTCGGTCAATGGGTACCACCACATGGATTCCTCGTGAGCCGGTTGTCATAGCAAAGCTTGTAAGACTAAGGTGATCGAAAACCTCTTTGAGCGCAAGAGCTATGAATCGTACTTCGTTAAAATCTTCTCCTGATGGATCAAGATCGAAAATAAGCCTATCAGGAAAATGCAGTTTATCTATGCGGGAAAGCCAAATATGAGGGGTAATGCATGCTTGATTTGCCAGATATATGAGAGTTGCTGCATTTTGACATACAACAAAATCATTGTATCCTCCTTCTTTTGGAACTTTAGCGCGCTTAATCCATGGGGGAAAATAAGAGGATGCATCTTTTTGGTAAAATGATTCTCCCTGTAAGCCTTCGGGAAATCTGTGCATCATCAGCGCACGGTTTTTAAGGTAAGGTACCATAGTATCGGCTATATGATCATAATAAGCGATAATGTCTCCTTTTGTTATGCCAGGCGGCAGTAACACTTTTTCAGTATTACTGAGCTTAATACTATAGCGCCCACTTTTAATTTCACTCATGACTCTTCCTTAATACTTTCTATAGATTTACCAGAAACAACTGAATTGGGTTGATCGGTTGTTATTACCCGCTGTGAGTTTGCATACTCATCCTTCATTTTAAAAAAAAGCCATGAATCTCCCCCTCTTAGATGTGTACGAACAAGCGCATATTTTCCTTTTAATTTTTTTCCATTGAGCGCTACAACAATCTCCCCCTTTTTTATACATTCAGAAAGCGAAAGAGGTTCTTTTAAATTTTGATAGGTGCCTCTATCCCAGATAATAACTTGTCCGGCGCCATAATTTCCAGGGGGAATTACCCCCTCGAAATCTTTATAGTCAAATGGATGATCTTCTGTTTGTACTGCTAGATGTTTTACAGCAGGATCAGTTGATGGACCTTTTGGAATAGCCCAAGATTTGAGCACTCCCTCATCTTCTAGCCTAAAATCATAATGAAGTGAGCGAGCATTATGCTTATGTATAACAAAAATAGGGAGAGTGCTGCTTGGATGTTTTCTTCCTCTTGGTTCGCTCGTATCATTAAATTTTCTTTTAGCTCGATAAGCGGCTAGATCTGTTTTGGCCATAAAAATCTGCTCCATTTTTTTATTCATAGTACAGAAATTGGCTGCCAATGGCAATAATCTCTTGTCGTACTGTTTGCAAAGTTAATTCTTGTTTTTGCTTATTTATTTTTGCTAATGTAGGGAAAAGTATTGGGGAGGCTGTGTAAAAGCAGCATCTAATAATAATTTTCAAATGTGAAAATGAAGCGATTGTTATAACACTGGTTATATCTAAAATCTAATAAGGAGACAGTATGAAGCGAACCCTACGCGCTCTCTTGAAGCTCTCGGTACTTTTGTTACTGAGTACTTCATGCCCACTTTTTGGTGGGAACTCATCAGAGCAAGACCCCCAACCATCTACAACGAAGGTTGTCATTCGAGGAGACAAAAAAAGGCAAGGAGTGGTGGCCATGTTGAGCAAGGAATTCTTGCAAAGACTTGGTCAACTTACTAAGCAAGGAGAGCAAGTAGTATATATACCTGCCGATATTAAGGCTTCCTTGAATCTTATTGACGATACATTTTATTCGCGTGATAAGAACAAAGTTCTTGATGACATGCGAATGGCTTCCCAAAATTTAGTATCGTATGCCGTTGCAACGGAAGGTATTAATTTCTTAAGGAGCAAATTGCCCCTTTATAAGGAGATCATATCTCAAGATGCTTATACTGCGGCAAGTTTGGCGATTGCTCATTATCAAAGAAATCTTGATTCTAAAAGGGCACAAGTTACTTTAGCTATTCGCGATGCATCGCAGTCGCCACTGGTTGTTTGTGATGTCCTCTTAGATGATTATCTCAAGTTGGCAGCAATAGAGACTCAGCAAGCACAAAGGGATATTAAAGATTGGTCACCGAACCAGACAAAATCGCACATGATAGTAAGCACTGATGAGGTTGCAAGTAGGGAAGTGCAATCATCAAAGGGTGCTTTTGCAAAAATACAAGCTTCAATTAGTAGAGATGACGATGGGGCTGATCAGTTTCAAAATGCCAAGGGTTTGATACGTAAGGGGATCGTTTCAGCTGATAGCAGTAGCATAGATGAAGATGAAAGCATAAGTAGGGATAAAGAAAGACGCAGTTCACCTCTTCTACGAGGGCCAAGAGGTGCAACGGGAGCTACAGGTGCGACAGGACCAACGGGAGCTACAGGAGCAAAAGGTGAGCAGGGAATACCAGGTAAACGAGGTAAAGAAGGCTCACAAGGTTCAACGGGGGAACGAGGCCCGCAAGGTCCCCAAGGAATATCAGGTAAGCGAGGTAAGGAAGGCCCACAAGGGCCGACCGGCGAAAAAGGAGACGTTGGTTCCCAGGGTTCTACAGGGGCAACGGGTGAAAAAGGTGATCAGGGTGTTCCAGGTAAACGAGGAAAAGAAGGTTCACAGGGTCCGGCGGGCGCAACGGGAGTTACGGGTGTAACAGGAGAAACCGGAGTAACGGGTGAGCAAGGAATTCCAGGTAAGCGTGGTAAGCCCGGGCCACAGGGTCCAACGGGCGAAAAAGGTGACCGTGGAACAACGGGAGCCACTGGAGAGCAAGGAATACCGGGTAAGCGTGGTAAGCACGGGCCACAGGGTCCAACGGGCGAAAAAGGTGACCGTGGAACAACGGGAGCCACTGGAGAGCAAGGAATACCGGGTAAGCGTGGTAAGCACGGGCCACAGGGTCCAACGGGCGAAAAAGGTGACCGTGGAACAACGGGAGCCACTGGAGAGCAAGGAATACCGGGTAAGCGTGGTAAGCATGGGCCACAAGGTGCAACGGGCGAAAAAGGTGACCGTGGAACAACAGGAGCCACTGGTGAGCAAGGAAAATCAGGTAAAAAAGGTAAACAAGGGCCTGTGGGTCCAACCGGGGCTACTGGAGCAACAGGCGCGACGGGTGAAACTGGAGCAACGGGAGCAACAGGGGCAACGGGTTCTCTTGGTAATACCGGTGAGCGAGGTGCTACAGGGCCGCGTGGAAGAAAAGGATCTAAAGGTAGAACGGGTCCTCAAGGACCGACAGGGTCAACAGGAACAACTGGTGCGGTGGGTCCAATGGGTCCAAAAGGATCAACAGGGACAACCGGTGCAGTGGGTCCGATGGGTCCAAAAGGATCAACAGGGGTTTCGGGACCTAAGGGTGACACGGGTGCGATTGGAGCAACGGGGCATACGGGAGTAACGGGTGCTACAGGTCCCGCTGGTGCTCGTGGACCACGCGGGCACACAGGTCCCAAGGGAGATCAAGGTAATCCGGGTAATCCAGGTGATCCAGGTAATCCCGGTGGGACCGGACCAACAGGAGAAACCGGACCAACAGGTGCTACCGGTATCACGGGCGAAACCGGGACTACGGGTGCTTTAGGAGCGACCGGGCCACAGGGTCCTAAGGGTCCACGTGGATACAAAGGACGTAAAGGAGCAACTGGCGTAACTGGGGAAAAAGGATCTACCGGAGCGCGCGGTGAAATTGGTGCTACGGGAGAAACAGGAGCAACAGGCCCACAAGGAGTGACTGGTGAAAAAGGAGAACGAGGACCTTCGGGTAAACGAGGCAAAATAGGATCTCAAGGCCCGACTGGTGAAAAAGGAGACGTTGGTTCCCAAGGTTCTACAGGGGCAACGGGTGAAAAAGGTGAACAGGGAGTCCCTGGTAAACGAGGTAAAACAGGACCTCAAGGGCCGACCGGTGAAAATGGAGACGTTGGTCCCCAAGGCTCTACTGGAGCAACGGGTGAAAAAGGTGAACAAGGAGTCCCTGGTAAACGAGGTAAAACAGGACCTCAAGGGCCGACCGGCGAAAAAGGAGACGTTGGTTCCCAGGGTTCTACAGGGGCAACGGGTGAAAAAGGTGAACAGGGAATTCCTGGTAAACGAGGTAAAACAGGACCTCAAGGGCCGACCGGTGAACGGGGTCCAGAGGGTAGAAGAGGAAGGCCTGGTAGAGTTGGCGACACAGGCGAAAGAGGAGCTACTGGCGCAACCGGCGAAAGAGGCAGACGTGGTAAAACGGGTGCTACTGGAGCTACAGGTGTAACAGGAGCAACTGGCCAAAGAGGTGCTACGGGAGCTACAGGAACAACGGGGGCAACTGGTGTGACTGGGGTAACGGGTGCCAAAGGTAACACAGGTGTGACAGGAGCAACTGGAGAGAAAGGTACGACGGGTGTAACTGGATCTACAGGCGTTACGGGAGCCACTGGTGCGAAGGGTAACACCGGTGCAACAGGAGCAACGGGAGAGAAAGGTAATACAGGAGTAACAGGAGCCACCGGCCCACGAGGGGCAACAGGTTCTCGTGGAGTGACAGGAGCTACGGGAGAGACGGGAGCAACCGGTGTAACTGGACCAACAGGAGAAACAGGAGCTACGGGTGTGACCGGAGCTACTGGTGCGAAAGGTAGCACGGGAGCGACTGGAGTAACCGGGTCAAAAGGAGAAACTGGGGCTACAGGTGTGACGGGAGCAACTGGTGCAAAAGGTAACACAGGCTCAACGGGGGCCACTGGAGAGAAAGGTGCTACAGGAGTAACAGGCGCTACTGGTCCACGAGGGACAACAGGTTCACGTGGTGAGACAGGAGCTACGGGAGAAACAGGGTCAACTGGTGTAACCGGGCCAACAGGAGAAACTGGGGCCACAGGTGTGACTGGAGCGACCGGTGAGAAGGGAACAACTGGTGCAACTGGGGCAACAGGTATAAGAGGACCTCGGGGCGCAACGGGATCAACAGGTGCGACTGGTATAGGGATAACAGGGGCAACAGGTGCGACCGGTCCAAGAGGAGGCCATACAGGTGCGACAGGGACAACGGGTGCTACTGGTGTTACCGGGGCCACAGGGCCAACAGGTGAAACAGGTGTGCGAGGAGAAACTGGTGCACGGGGTGAAACCGGTCCAACAGGCGGAGCAACGGGGCATACGGGAGCAACGGGAGCGACAGGAGAAACCGGATCTACAGGTGTGACGGGAGCAACTGGCCAAAGAGGTGCTACTGGAGCTACAGGAACAACAGGCGCAACTGGTATAACTGGACAAAAAGGTGAAACCGGGGCTAGGGGAACAACGGGCGCTACCGGTCCACGAGGGGCAAAAGGTTCACGTGGTGAGACAGGAGCTACAGGAGAAACAGGGTCAACTGGTGTAACAGGTGCGACGGGCCCAACAGGAGAAACTGGGGTTACTGGTGGAACAGGTGCGACCGGATCGACTGGTGCAACAGGTGAAAAAGGAGAAACAGGAGCTACGGGTCCTACAGGCGCCACTGGTGAAAAAGGTACTACGGGAGAAAAAGGGGCAACTGGATCAACGGGTGCGACCGGTATAGGAATAACCGGTGCAACGGGTGCGACTGGTGCAACCGGTCCAAGAGGAGGCCATACAGGTGCGACAGGGGTAACGGGTGCTACTGGTGTTACCGGGTCCACAGGACCAACAGGTGAAACTGGTGTGCGAGGAGAAACTGGTGCACGGGGTGAAACCGGTGCAACAGGAGGAGCTACAGGACATACTGGGGCAACTGGTGCGACAGGAGAAACAGGCGCTACTGGAGCGACAGGCCCAACAGGAGAAACTGGGGTTACTGGTGGAACAGGTGCGACCGGAGCTACAGGAGAAACGGGAGCTACAGGTGTAACAGGACCAACAGGAGAAACGGGTGTTACAGGTGTAACAGGACCAACTGGATCGACTGGTGCAACAGGTGAAAAAGGAGAAACAGGATCTACGGGGCCTACAGGCGCCACTGGTGAAACAGGTACTACGGGCGAAAAGGCGCAACGGGAGCAACAGGTGCGACCGGTATAGGAATAACCGGTGCAACTGGTGCTACCGGAGCAACAGGCCCAAGAGGAGGTCTGACAGGACCGACAGGGGTAACAGGCGCTACGGGTGCAACCGGAGCAACAGGTCCAACGGGTGAAACTGGTGTACAGGAGCAACAGGGCCTCGTGGTGAAACCGGTGCAACAGGAGGAGTTACAGGACAACTGGTGCAACAGGGGCTACAGGTCCTACAGGAGCCACGGGTGCAACTGGTGAAAAAGGAGCAACCGGGGCAACTGGGGTTACTGGTGGAACAGGTGCGACCGGAGCTACAGGAGAAACGGGAGCTACAGGTGTAACTGGACCAACAGGAGAAACGGGTGTTACAGGTGTAACAGGACCAACTGGATCGACTGGTGCAACAGGTGAAACAGGAGAAACAGGAGCTACGGGGCCTACAGGCGCCACCGGTGAAACAGGTACTACGGGCGAAACAGGCGCAACGGGATCAAGGTGCGACCGGTATAGGAACAACCGGTGCAACAGGTGCTACCGGAGCAACAGGCCCAAGAGGAGGTCTGACAGGACCGACAGGGGTAAGGCGCTACGGGTGAAACGGGAGCAACAGGTCCAACGGGTGAAACTGGTGTACAGGAGCAACTGGTGCACGGGTGAAACCGGTCCAACAGGAGGGGCGACGGGCCACACTGGAGCAACAGGGGCTACAGGTCCTACAGGAGCCACGGGTGCAACTGGTCAACGGAGCAACAGGAGAAACTGGCGTTCGGGGGCCACAGGGAGCAACAGGAGCAACTGGTGTGACAGGTGCTACTGGGGAAATTGGTGAAAGAGGGGACACTGGAGCAACTGGTGAAGCAGGTCCCCGCGGTCCAAGGGGAAAACGCGGACTAAGAGGTGAGGCTGGACCTACTGGTGCAACAGGTGAAAAAGGAGAAACAGGATCTACCGGAGCGACCGGAGCAACCGGAGAACGGGGATCTACGGGAGCAACGGGTGCGACCGGTGTAGGAATAACAGGTGCAACGGGTGTGACGGGTGCAACTGGGCCAAGAGGAGGCCATACAGGTGCAACAGGTGAAACGGGTGCAACTGGTGTTACTGGTGCCACAGGGCCAACAGGAGAAACAGGTGTACGAGGAGAAACCGGTGCGCGCGGTGAAACGGGTCCAACAGGAGGAGCAACTGGACATACAGGTGCTACAGGGGCGACTGGCCCTACCGGAGCTACCGGAGCCACTGGAGAAACTGGCGCTACCGGAGCAACGGGGGAGCAAGGTCCAACTGGTGCGACCGGTGAAAGAGGTCACACGGGAGTGACGGGTCCTACGGGATTCAAAGGAGCGACTGGATCAACAGGTGAAAGAGGAGAAACCGGAGCTACCGGAGCTACAGGAGAAACTGGTGCTACAGGGGTAACGGGAGAACAAGGTCCAACGGGTGCAACTGGAGAAAGGGGACATACAGGAGAAACTGGTGCGACCGGGCCTACAGGAGAGAGAGGAGCTACTGGGGTTACAGGAGAAAAAGGCACTACTGGCGAGCGAGGGGCAACGGGTCATACTGGAGCAACGGGCGAACAAGGTCCAAGAGGTAAAAGAGGTAGAACGGGTGATCGTGGTGACACTGGAGAACGAGGAGAAGCTGGTCCGACAGGCACAACCGGAGAAACAGGAATAACTGGAACAACTGGTGCAACGGGTCCGACAGGAATTCGTGGCGCAACGGGAGAACGTGGTTCGACAGGACCAACCGGTGCAACTGGTGAGCAAGGTCCTCGAGGTAAAAAGGGTAGATCAGGAAACCGTGGTGAAACGGGAGAACGAGGATCAACGGGTGAGACAGGGCCTACAGGAGCAACTGGAGAAAGAGGAGCTACAGGAAGCACGGGGGTAACGGGCGAAAGAGGAGCAACTGGTGTAACAGGTTCCACTGGAGCAAAAGGAGCAACTGGAGCAACAGGGGAAAGAGGAGAAACCGGAGCAACGGGACCAACGGGTTCAACAGGTATAACTGGAGAGCAAGGTCCAACGGGTGCTACTGGAGAAAGAGGACATACTGGAGCAACGGGTCCGACTGGAGCAAAAGGATCAACTGGATCAACCGGAGAGCGAGGAGAAACCGGGCCAACGGGTGAAACAGGAGCAACGGGGGCTACTGGAGAGAGAGGAGCCACAGGAGCTACTGGATCAACAGGTGAACGAGGAATTGCGGGTTCGACAGGGGCAACCGGTATAGGAATAACAGGGGCAACGGGCGCAACGGGTGCGACCGGTCCAAGAGGAGGCCTAACGGGGGCAACGGGTGAAACTGGTGCAACCGGTGCTACGGGTGTCACCGGCGCAACTGGGCCAACTGGTGAGACAGGTGCACGCGGTGAAACTGGTGTTCGTGGTGAAACTGGTCCAACTGGAGGAGCAACAGGACACACAGGTGCCACAGGCGCAACTGGAGAACACGGTGCAACGGGACCAACCGGGGCAACAGGCGAACAGGGGCTTAGAGGTAAACGAGGTAGACCAGGATATCCTGGAGAAACCGGTGAACGTGGTGCAACAGGTGAGACTGGTGTGACTGGAGCAACTGGAGAAAGAGGTGCAACTGGTGTAACGGGTCATACAGGTGCACGTGGAGCTACTGGAGTTACCGGAGAAAGAGGAGCGACCGGTGTAACAGGTCATACAGGTGAACGTGGAGCGACGGGAGTTACAGGAGCACGAGGAGAAACGGGGGCAACTGGTCCAACGGGTGAAACTGGTGTGACCGGAGCAACTGGAGAAAGAGGTGCAACTGGTGTAACGGGTCCTACAGGTGAACGAGGTGCTACTGGAGTTACCGGAGAAAGAGGAGCTACAGGAAGCACAGGTGAACGTGGTACGACCGGAGCAACGGGAGAAAGAGGAACTACAGGAAGCACAGGAGTAACCGGCGAAAGAGGAGAAACCGGTGTAACAGGCCCTACTGGCGAACGCGGTTCTACCGGGGAGCGAGGAGAAACGGGGGCAACTGGTCCAACGGGTGTGACCGGAGCAACTGGAGAAAGAGGTGCAACCGGTATAACAGGTCCTACAGGTGAACGAGGTGCTACTGGAGTTACCGGAGAAAGAGGAGCTACAGGAAGTACAGGTGAACGTGGTACGACCGGAGCAACGGGAGAAAGAGGAACTACAGGAGGCACAGGAGTAACCGGCGAAAGAGGAGAAACCGGTGTAACAGGCCCTACTGGCGAACGCGGTTCTACCGGGGAGCGAGGAGAAACGGGAGCAACGGGTCCAACGGGTGTGACAGGAGCAACTGGAGAAAGAGGCGCAACTGGTGTAACAGGTCATACAGGTGAACGAGGTGCTACTGGAGTTACCGGAGAAAGAGGAGCTACAGGAAGCACAGGAGCAACGGGCGAAAGAGGAGAAACCGGCTTAACCGGGGCAACGGGTGTAACAGGTGCTACAGGTGTCACTGGGCCAACTGGTGAGACAGGTGCTCGCGGCCCGGAAGGGCTCCAAGGAGCAACGGGTCAAACGGGCTCAACTGGCGTAACTGGTCCAACTGGTGCAACGGGAGCTACAGGTGAAAAAGGTGCAACAGGTGCTACAGGAGCCACCGGTGAAAAAGGTGAACACGGCGATATCGGGCCTACGGGGCCGACCGGTTCAACTGGTGAGAAAGGTGATACTGGAGTAACCGGTCCTACCGGCGCCGCAGGGGCAACTGGGCCTACAGGTGCAACTGGTGAGCAAGGGGAACGGGGATCAACAGGTCCAACCGGAGCGACAAGCGCGACAGGTGCTACTGGTCCTACTGGAGCGACCGGAGAAAAAGGTGACACTGGGGTAACAGGCCCAACGGGTCCTACTGGTATAGCTATCGGCATAACTGGTCCTATGGGTCCAACCGGTGAAACGGGCCCAACTGGAGAAACTGGGGTTCGTGGTGAGACAGGAGCTCGTGGTGAAACGGGGCCAACTGGAGGAGCAACTGGTGAAACAGGTCCAACTGGCGCGACGGGACCTCAAGGTGAGGCTGGTCCGCAGGGCCCTGAAGGAGCAATGGGACCAACAGGTGAGACTGGCGTAACTGGCCCAACTGGTGTAACGGGAGCTACAGGTGAAACTGGCGCGACAGGTGTAACAGGAGCGACGGGTGCCACAGGTGAAAAAGGCGATTGTTGTGAAGGCAATGCTGAATTGATGTTTACAGCCTTTGACATGACAAAGGGAACTATAAATGATCAAACATTTGCACGATTGCTTGCAGTAACCAACCCACCGGTTGCTATAAATGGCTGGAACATGAAACCAAGTAATCTGCCACAGGAGCCAGTAAGCGTATGCTTTGAAATTCCTAAGGACTTTGATTACCGGGGTGTTACCGAGGTGGATCTGCATATCTTGGTTGCAAATACTGATAAGCAGATGGTACCTATGCCTGTTAACTTGAGAATACAGTATGATTCAAAAGATAATGGCCATGAAATAGGCAATATATTTAATAGCAAGAATGTGGATCTTCTTATTGAAGAACCAATCATTGAGCAAGGCAATAGGAGACTTAAACATTATAGGGTTACGGTACAGCTTGATTCAGTCAAGTTCTACCCACAAGATTTAGCATTGTTGGTATTTGACCGCTCCCATGTGTCGGATGAATATCAATCGGATATCTATCTTGCAGGAGTAGCCTTCCGCTATAAAAAAATGGTTGCTAACTAAGGTGACCGGAAAATAAAAAATGAGCCAACAAGATAGCTTGTTGGCTCATTTTTATTGATACGATATTGAGTTACGGCTACGCGCCGAGCGGAAGGGACGCTGCGCGCGCCCTTCACCCGCGCCAGGGTGGTCCCTGGACCCCCCATAAGAATGAGCTTTCCCCCAAATGACCATCCCTCGCGGATAGTGGATCTTTGAGATGCACCATCGCTAGCACGAACATAACTCCCCTCTTTTTGATACATTTGTTATCTAAATAATAGCTTTTTCTTACTTGTACAACTGATGGGCCTCACTTGTTTGAACCGCTGTGGAGGAGGCGTGAGCCGACGAACAGCGCGAGTTGAGGCCCGGGGAGGGATACCAAGGGAGGAAATCCCTTGGCGCGGTTCCAAGGGCCGCGGTGCCCTTGGTGTAAAAAAATAATTAATTAATTATTGCTTTAATCCAAGAATGTGACCAGTGATGGATTGCGAAAGCTTCTGGTTTGATAAGTTCTTGAATCATATCTGGGTGCAGTTTACATTCTTTTTTGTCGCTATAATTAATGGGGAAGAAAAAGCTTTTAGGAAACGCGATGTGCTTGCCTTCGATTTGGCGTGCAATTTTCCAAAATGATTTTTGGAAGTGGAAAGGACCAACACGAACAATTAAATTATCGCTCAGATACCAGTCGTCTTTTATTGTTTCGATGCAATCTTTAAGTATCGGATGGCCAGGAATTGATGCGATAATTCCGTTACATAAAATATCTTCGCAATCAAGGGGCATGAGACTTGTATAAAAATCATAGGAGTGATTTAAGATATCAAAAGGCTTTAAGCACACAAAATCAACATCGATATAGACGCCTCCATACTTATAGAGTATCTCATAGCGTACAATATCTGCTCTCTCCCCATAATTTTTTGACAGATCATAGTACTTCTGATTAAAGAGTTTCAATTGCGGTATATCTTTATCTGTCCAAAGTTTGTATTTCCATTCAGGATGATATTTTTTTATGCTTTCCTGCGATTTTTTAAAAATAGCAGGCGGTTTAAGAGGACCTAACCAAATTTGATGAAAAATTTTTGGTATGTAGGGTTCCGCCCGTGGACTCATTATTGCCACATTGTTTTGCTTATAGAGATTTCTTAAAAAATCCATGCAGTCTTTTGCTTGTTCAAGAGGCTGGCGATTCATCTTAAAATGGTAGTTATTTTTGTTTGGCTCAAACTCCATGGATACATCAAAATCAACAGAAGCGTGTTTTGCATGACTGCTAAGCAGTATGCTTACTAGGATAAAAATGCTTGTTACCTGTATTTTGCTCATGAACCATTCCTTTTATTATAAAAGCGCACGACTTTGCGTATAGTATAAGCAAAGTGCTGATTGGAGCTCTATTTCTCGTGAATTTTATCTAAATATACTGTGCGCCCGACGGGTAAATCAAGAAAAGAATAAAAGCATATGAATATTGTTATTAAGTGATTGTTCGTGGTAGCTTAGCCATGAGATAGAGCTTAATAAAAAGGAAATATGAAAATGGAGAAACAATGAAGCGTATTCTTGTGTGTGTAATATTTTTTTCTTGTATGTCCATAGAAGGTGCTTCGTCAAGGCGAATTGGCGTGTTAGGAACGGGGTATGTTGGACTGGTATTGGGCGCTTGCTTAGCCGATTTTGGCAACGAGGTCGTATGTGCTGATATCGATAAAGAGAAAATAAAAATGCTCAATAATGGTGAAATTCCCATTTATGAGCCAGGACTTAAAGAGATTGTTGATCGTTCTCAAAAAAAGGGAGCCCTTTCGTTTAGTGATGATCCAGAACGGACCGTAAGGGAATGCCAGGTAATTTTTATTGCCGTTGGTACCCCTATGAATGAAGAGGGTAAAGCTGATTTATCAGCAATAAAATCTGTTGCGAAAATGATTGGCAGAAATTTAAATGGGTACAAAGTAATTTGCACTAAAAGTACCGTGCCGATAGGGACCGGCAAAGAGATTAAAGAAATAATTAAAGAATCTGCTCAAAATCAAGAGTTTGATATTGTATCAAATCCAGAATTTCTTAAAGAAGGTGCAGCAGTTAATGATTTTCTCTATCCTGACCGTGTAGTTATAGGAGCAGAATCAGAAAAAGCAGTGCAGATACTCAATGAAATCTATGCACCATTGCTTGCCAATACTATTCCTTTTCTTTACACCGATATTACTACAGCAGAGACTATAAAATATGCATCGAATTCATTTTTAGCTGTTAAAATTTCCTTTATTAATGAGATATCCCACCTGTGCGACGTAACGGGAGCGGATGTCAAAATTGTGGCAGAGGGTATGGGCCGGGATAATCGAATTGGCAGAAAATTTTTAAACCCGGGTCCAGGATTTGGGGGGTCTTGCTTTCCCAAAGATGCTCAAGCTCTTTTGCATCGTGCTCGTTCGTGCTCTATAGATTTAAAAATAGTGAAAGCCGCATTAGAAGCAAATGAAGATCAAAAGCGGCGTGTTTTTAAAAAGCTCTATCATTTACTTGATTATAATCTCCAGAAAAAAACGATTGCGATTTTGGGACTTGCCTTTAAAGCGAATACAGATGATGTTCGTCACTCACCAGCTATTACGCTTATCGAACATTTACTTGAGCACGATGTTACCATAAAAGCATACGATCCAGTTGCCATGGAAAACATGAAAAAAATTATGCCTTCCATTACCTATGCTCATTCAACTGAGGAGGCGGTGACCGATGCTGATGCTGTGGTTATTCTTACCGAGTGGGAGGAATTTCGAGGACTTGACCTTGAAAAGCTGGCGAAGCTTATGAGGAGGCGTGTACTGCTAGATGCTCGAAACATCATCAACACCGTAAAGCTAGCAAAATTAGATTTTTCTTTTTCAAATATAGGAAATGCAGTTATAAAATAAGCTTATCGAGTGGGAGAAGTAATGCTTGGCAAAATCGCTTTCTTATTTTTGACCCTACTTGGGGGCAATGAAAAGTCTTGGATAGATTTTTTTAGTGGTCATGAAAAACTGATTTCTCTCTCTGTCTATTCGCAGTTAAGTCCGCAGAATGCTCTTATTTTACAAGCGAAGGGCTCTCGTTGGAACTCATTGATCGGGGCTGCTCGGGAGTTGCTCCAGCAAGCGCTTAAAGATGAAGAGGTAACAAAATTTGTTTTTCTTGATCAATCGGTAATTCCTCAGGTACCTTTTTCCAGTGTGTATGATGTACTCATGAAAGAGAAGAAATCTGTTTTTAATTATATTCCCCAAAAACAGTCAGCAAATCAAAAAGAGACAGCCCTACACTGGGTTGTTTTTGATAGAGACCACGCAGAACTTTTGGTCCAAAATGGTGAGCATGTCCGTATTGCCACAGCATCTTATACTCAGGGACCGTACCCCTCTACATTTTCTAATTATCTTCGTGTGTTGCATGATACGGCTTTGTTAGTTGAGGAAAAGGTAGGGATTGAAAGTATACGAAAAATTGTTCCTACGCCTGCGGTTTCGCGCGTGCAAGATGCAGGTCCAGTAGATTTTTCAAAGTATGGTGTTGATTTTGAGATAGCGATGGGTAAATATGATCTTTACTTAAAACCGTTTTATGAAAAATGTCTTGTCGAGGCTTTAGATTTCTGGAAGCAATCGGTTTCTTTAGAGCCGCCACATCTCTTTTTTAATTTCCTTAAAAATGTGTATGAGGAGAATAAGCCTGGCAAAGTGCGCCCTGATGAGACTCATAGGATTCCACCTACGGTGCATCAGATTTGGATAGGTCCAAAACCGTTTCCAGAAAAATATAAAAAATGGCAAAAAACCTGGCAGTCTATTCCCGGATGGCGTTATAAGCTGTGGACAGATAAAGATGTTGAACAATTTCCCTTTATTAACAAAGACCTGTACGATCAGGAAAAAAATATAGGGGCCCGAGCTGATATCCTTCGCATGGAAATTCTTTACAGGGAAGGTGGATTGTATATTGATACTGATTTTGAATGTTTGCAACCTGAGCTCTTTGACCTTTTCAACCGTACCTATGATTTTTATGCGGGTATTACCCCGCTTGATGGTCAGGCATATTTGATAGCAAATGGCCTGATTGCGTCTATTCCTGGTCATCCCATACTAAGAGCATATATAGAAGAGCGACGACATATTGTAGCTCCTAAGACATGTACGGGGATTGTCATGAGGGGTCCGGGCTTCCTTACCAAGCTTATTCATTTGCATGCCAATAAAAAGCATAGGGATATACTTTTCCCTCCAAGCTTCTTTTATGCTCTTCCTATTTATCCCCCAAAAGAGAAGGGGCTGCTTGCAGATAAGCAAGGCCATTTAGCACATTTAATGCATACAGAGGAAGGACGTGAAGAAATAAAGAACTTAGTCCTAAAATCAGAAAGCATAGCTATTCACTGGTGGGAAGGGGCCTGGGTTATTGTTGATGGTAAACCAGTCTGCTAGTATGAATGGTCAACAGGTATAGGAAGGGATTATTCTATTTTGCTTATTCGCGATTAGCGTGATGTCTTAACTTCTGCTGCGCATTGGATAAAAAAAAGATTGCACCAACGAAAGCGCTATCTAGAAACGGTACTACAAACCTTTTCTCATTAAATCAATTAGTGAATACTAATACACGTTTTTTGCAAAATATTGAAGATAGTCATTATAATACTTTATATTCTTTAGTAGATAGCACATGCTAATATCTTAAAAACAAAGGATTACTATGAATACGCTTTTTTTGAAAACTCTTGCTTTACCACTGCTTAGTGCTTCATTGCTTGCTGGCGGATTTGGTGACCTCCATGATTATAATTTTATTCATGAGCCGATTGACGTTGTTATCCCCGCTGTTGAGAAGGATCTTGAAACACTGGATTTATGTATCAAGGGAATCAAAAAAAATGGTCGATTCATTAGAAACATTTATGTTGTTTCCGACAAACAACTGACGGATAAAGCACAATGGTTTGATGAGAAAAAATATCCTTTTACTAAATTTAATTTAGCATGCGAGATTTTCAAAAATGAGGCGATTGCACAGGAATATTTGCAGGTGCCGGATAATCGTATTGGTTGGGTTTTACAACAGTTACTTAAGCTATACGCTCCATTGGTAATTCCAGGAATTTCATCTAACGTGCTTGTGTTAGATTCAGATACCATTTTTTTAAGACGTGTTTCATTCATAAATATGAAAGGGGAACCTTACCTCAATCCAGGAACAGAATATTTTAAAGACTATTTTGATCACGCCGCACAACTCATCCCTGGCTTTAAAAAATTATATCGGCAGCATTCGGGAATTAGCCATCATATGCTCATACAAAAAGATGTCATAGAGCATTTATTCCAGTCTATTGAGCGTTCTCATTCCATAGAACCATGGAAAGCATTCTGTCGCGCAATCAAGGTATTTCATAACAGAAAAAAAATCATATCTGGTCAAGCTATGTCCGAGTATGAGATCTACTTCAACTTTCTACTCTCGACCAGTTCTCAAGCTCATATACGTCCCCTAAAACATACGGATATATATAGTATAGAAGAAATTGAGCCGAGGAAAAAACAGGGTTACGATTATGTATCATGCCATTCTAGACTTAGGGACGTTTTAAAAGGTATTGAACCATATTAACAGACACTCAATTGAATAAATAAAAAAGTGTCTAATATTAAGGAGATAGCATGAAATACGCTTTTAAAGGACTCGCACTACTAGTGGTTATTGGCTCACAAAGCCGGGCAGATGATGCAGAAAAAGTCTTTACGGCAATTTATGAAAGCAAGCAGTGGATTGATCGTAGCAATAAAGAGAGTGATTCAGGACCCGGATCAACGCGCGGAGATTTTAATTGGATGAGAATGGTAAATTTAAGAAACTATCTCTACGGTGGTTTTGACGTAGTTGAAGCACTGGTAAAGAAAAATAATCTGACATACAGTGCACCAAATATTTCTTTCTATAAAGTTGATCTTAATAAAGAGGTGCTTCCTGTAGCTGATATTATATTATGTCGCGATACATTGTCTCACTTGCCTCTTAAAGATGCTTTTGAAGTTTTACGTAACTTTAAAAAAAGCAAATCAAAATATCTTCTCATCACGACCTATCCAGATACTGATATGAACGCCGATATTAATGATCTGGGTGAAAACTTCAAAATGGGAGACTGGCGCTTCATTAACTTATGCAAATGCAAACCACCGTTTAATCTACCCGAACCAATCGAACTTATTACAGAAGGTTGTAATAGTGTTCATACCCAATATAAGGGCAAGAGTCTTGGTTTATGGAGATTAGCCGATATCAACGTATAAAAAATAGTTACACTAAGGTGCCTAATAATTGATGTTTTTGAAAAGGGGGGGAAAGATGAAGTTTTATACACAGTTAAGCATTGCTCTAAGCATACTGAGCTATTTTTGTATACTGGAAAGTTCGGTAAAATATGATCTTACGGTAGTAAGCCAAATAAAATTTGCAGATGGAGTCCACAGATTGGGAATAGGCTTTATAGATGCTCTAAAAGATGACTTAACTATAAATCATATAAGTACACAGGGCAATTACGATTTAACTGATCTCAATGACAGAGTAAAGGAAATAATTTTAAATCCTGATAAGACCCCGGGCAAAGTGGCGTTATTTTGCGACTTCTTATGGACAAAAGGAAGCACGCCATCAAGCGTAGTACCTCGCTGCCCAATAAAAATAGCATACTCTATGTTTGAATTCTCTGCTATACCTAGCAGGTGGGTAGATATATTAAATAATGAATTTGATCTGGTCGCAGTCCCAGATGAATCCTCAGAAGTTTTGTACAAGCAGTCTGGGGTGAAAATACCAATTTTTGTTTTACCTCATGGCATCTATGTTGAAGATATGCTCAATCTTCTTCCAAAAACACCCCCGACGAACATTTTTAATTTTGGGCTATCTGCGGGTTTTTGGGAAAGAAAAAATCATGAACGATTAATAGATGCTTTTCACGCTGAATTTGGAGACAACCCTCATATAAAATTAAAGTTGCATGGCCGCACTGCAGATGCAGTCGTTATGGAAGGAATACAAAAAAAAATACGCAAGCTTCGAGCCACTAATATCGAAATTATTAAGAAAGTGTTTACTGCTGCCGAATATACAGAGTTTATAAGTGAATTGCATTGTATTGTTGTTTTATCACGTGGAGAAGGATTCTCGATCGCTCCTCGCGAGGCTTTAGCTCTGGGGTGCCCATGTATTTTATCAAACAATACAGCGCATAAAACTTTATGTAAAACTGGCTTGTTCAAATGTGTATGTGCAGAAATACCCCACAAAGATGTTCTTGGAGTATTTGATAACTTGCAGGTCTATGATTGGGACTGCGATGTGGCTGAGGTAAGACAAGCTCTACGAGATGTGTATACGCATTATGATACCTATTTAAAAAAGGCCGAAGAAGGCAGGAATTGGGTTAAAAAATATTTATGGCCTAATGTAAAAGCCAAGATCCTTAATCTTATAAAACCAACTCAGGTACTCCTGGGAGAGCAAAATAGTGTTACCGATGAATATTTGATGACAAACTCTCCCGAACTGTACAAGAAGTATAAAGAGCTTTAATGCCTTTCTTCTTAACAAGCTCAGTATCCACTGGCTGAATTAGATGACTTAATTGCCTTGCTTATCTCAAGCAAGGCTTTCTTTTGAGATGGCTAAAGTCGGAGAGCAGAGAATGAGTTTGGCGAGTAAAAGATGTTGCGAAAACTTTGTTTTGAGCCTTCGCTATGCGATGTACTATGACGTTCAAATACATGAGCGAATTGTTGCGGAACAGATTTTTATTTTGCTATTTTGAAATAAAAACCGGTCAACTTAACTAAAGGAAAACGATGTGTAAAAGAATTGTTTTGATGAGCATACTAATTTTTGTTATTTTTTCAAAAGCACTAAGCAAACCAATACTTCTGACATCTATTCCTAAATCAGGAACGAATCTAGTAGATCGTCTGATTAGTAACATAACTCGGTTGGAGATACAACGATGTTCTTCGCTTACTAAGCTTGATGAATGTGAAATTGCAGAATTAGGTGAACAATTTTTTTACGAAGCACATGCGCCCTACTCGCCAAATAATTATTCCTTAGTGAAGCAAAAGCAGCTTAAAGTTATCTTAGTGCTCAGAGATCCTCGCGCTGTGTTAGTTTCATATGCGCATTGGCTCAAGAAGGGGCTTGGCCATCAATTGGAGCCAAATTGGCCAACCCTGCATGATTTACCGGTCGATGAGGTCATTACGCATTTTATCACCGCCTACCCTACAAAAGGTCCTGAAATCGCTCCTTATACAACTATGGCAGAATTTTATGATCTTTTTCTTGGATGGCAACACTATAATGATTGCTATGTCACGACGTTTGAGAAACTTGTCGGACCCAAGGGTGGGGGAACAGCAGTTGATCAAGAAAATGAAGTAAAAGCTGTTGCTGCGTTTTTGGGATATACGCTTACTACTGATGAGATCCAAGCTATCTGCTCGAATCTTTTTGGAGGAACAAATACCTTTAGGGTTGGACAGATTGGTTCGTGGAAAACAGAACTAAGCCAAGCTCATAAAGCAGCACTTAAGGCGATGCCCGGGTTTAATGAATTGCTTATCAAATTAGGCTATGAGCAAGACGACACCTGGTAGTGCTTACTTATGATTATTGTTGCCTAAATTCTTTACATACTAACATTCTGCTATCCAGAACTTTTTCCACAAATACTGCTAATTGGTATCGATTCTCATAATGCTTTTTGCACAATCGATGAATAAGCAGTTCAAATAATATTTAACTCAGCCTGGAAATGGTTAAGCAAATTGTTTCTTTTTTCTGGAGGTTTAAGGAACCTTTTTCCAAAATATCATTGCTATTGCAAACTTATAATTGATAATATTGTTATGTAAAGTGCTAATAGCAAAATACGAGGGGATCATGAAAAAAATACACTTGATACTACTTTCTTTGGTATCTTTTGCATCTAGTGCCGCTAGCAGGTATGACAAAAATGATTTCAGAACGATGAACATTTATGTAAATTCCATACCAAAATGTGGTACCCACTTGCTGACCAGATGTGTAGAACTTTTGACAGAAAGGCCACTTGTTGAATTACCCGAAAATCTCGTGGCTACCGATAGAATACCTGCTCGAGAAGGTAATGAATTCTTTGCTACCCATGTACGCTACAGTAAAGAGGCGGTCGACATTTTTAATAAGTATGAATATAAAACATTTTTTATCTATCGGGATCCGCGTGATCGTGTTGTCTCATTAGTAAACTGGGTGTATAAGGGTGGTTGGAATCAACGACTTGCTAAAAGCCCTTTAAGAAAATTGCCCTTTAGCGTATTACTCACCCATTTTATAAAAAGGGTAAAAAAGGATTATGATGCTTTTTTAGCTTGGGCAGAGGAGAAAAATTGCTGTGTTGTGAGATTTGAAAATCTTGTTGGTCCCCAAGGAGGAGGAGATTTCCACATTCAAATTAAGGAAATACAAAAAATTGCGCACCATATACAGTGCCCAATAAATGGCGAGGTATTGAGTCGTTGTGTTACAGAACTATTTGGCGGAGGTCCTACATTTCATTCAGGCCAAATAGGCTCTTGGAAACAACACTTTGATGAGCACCATAGAATTTTGTTCAAAAAAATTGCTGGGCAATTGTTAATTGATTTAGGATATGAAACCTCATTTGATTGGTAAAATGATGCTTGTACGTGTTACGAGGCCTCACTATTTGATAATGGTATTGTGCCTCATTTTAAAACCAGTTTTTTTAGGAGCCGAAACATTTGAAGATCGTTTCAGGCCGTTCACTCTTGATTACCTGTATGGCTTGTTTGATAGCCAGAAGGAAAAGCAGCCTGAACTTGACAACCTCTTTAGGGTGAAAAAACTATACAATGTGAAGCCTTTATTCAAAAAAAAAGTAATGTCTTATTCATTGTTTTGGAAGGCCCCTTTAGGAACAATGAACCAACCGATTGTTAATAAAGATACGATCTATGCCAGAAGTTCTTCTATAAAGCAAGGCAGATCGTTCTATGCTCACTATGTTCAACCTCTCCTACATCAGCTTAAAACCTTTAAAATACATTACCCTGGATGGATTGCTCGGATTTATTTAGCAGGCGATCTTGAATTTCTTATGCAACAGTTTGTAGATCTTGATGCAGAAGTTTTTTTAATGGCTTCCGATTCGATTGCCGCTGCACCTGGATCAATGTGGCGCTTTCTCGTTTTTGATGATCCCATGGTATTCGCAGCGCAAATTAGAGATGCTGATTATTCCGATAATAGGTTTGATGGCGATTATAGACATGCGCCTCGAATTGTATCGTGGTTTGATTCATCCAATACGCGAGGATTTTTTAGGTTACGAGATGTGCGCCATTTATCATCAATTATTCTCCCACGCACAAAGCGCTATAGTCCTATAGCAGCAGGAGGTTTTGGGGGAAAAAATGTTCGCTGGATTGATATGGAGAAGGCAATGAAAGGCTTTATTCTCCATAGAATGATGCACCTTGATGAGCCCCGTCATCAGGAAGATCTGGCATTTCCCGATCATCCCTACGGCTTTGGGAATCGATTTCCCGATTACGGCTTTGATGAGCGTTTTTTAAAGCACGTTCTTTACTTTGCGGCTGTTGGGCGGGATGAGCTAACTCTTATTTCCACCGATGAACCGCAAAGGTATCTACCAGAGACACCTTTAAATGAATGTATCGCTTTAGATTTAAGTTACTGTAAGCAAAAAACATTTGGTCCATTTTAGTTTCTGGGCCGCTACCAATTTTCATTTTTTTCGTATTGAAGCCTCATCAGTAATTTATTAAATCCCGGTACGGCTTGCAGCGCTTTTTTTTCAGAAGGAGTAAGCTCTTTCTTCCACGCACCGATTTGACCTTCTCTAAAGGTAGTAGTTCGGCCAAATAACGTCGTACAGCACTGTACGATCGATGCCGTTGTGACATCTAATTCCAGAAACGCTGCTATCTGCTGTAATTCGGTTTTCTGGTTTTCTGCGCTTCCACCTCCTAAGGGACCGACAAGATTTTCAAACCTCGCAATGTGAGCCTTTGGATAGGAAAGCCAACAAAGATACTGTTCAAAAAATTCCACGATTGTTTGTGATGTAAGATGGGAGAGCCGATAATTTTCGATAAGAGCAGCGATAAGGGAATGCAGAGAAATGTGCTCATAAAATTTTTTATTATCCGGAGACTCCTTAAGCCAGTGTGCCCATGATAACAGTACATCGCGTGGATCCCGTACTAATAGAATTACCTTAAATTCTCTGTGTTTTATAAGATCATAGTTATATGAAGTGCACTGAGCATGGAGTATATAAAACTGATCAGCTTTTATTGAATCAAGTTCCAGCGGAGAAACTGTATCGACGTGTTTCCCCCAAAGAGCTTCCCAATGGGTAAGATGTTGTAAAGCTCTTGAGAGCAAATGTGTTCCACTCTTTGGAATTGTTACCACAATGAGATTTTTTGTATAGCAGGTGTGCATGGATAAAAGTAAGCACAATAAAAAGAATCTATACATAGGTTCATTCAGCTTTGTAGAACTTGTGTTCAAGATCCGGATTTAAAAATAATACTGCTGTTGAGACGCTAGAGCAGGTATGCAGAAATAAATCACAGCGAGAAAGTAAATAGGCCTCTACTATTACATCTTCGCCCAATTTTGCTTTATTTTTCCCATGAAAATGAATAGGTTTATCATTCTTTGACATCTGTGCATCATAATGGATAATAGGTCCCTTCAAAACAGATTTTGCTAGTTGTAAGAGCCGCTCTTCATCAGTTGCTATCAAGAATTGGCATCCAGGAAATTCTTCTGCAAATTTGTTTGCATCATTGAGCATATTTGGGACATTTACGGGCACGATTTCTATTCTTTTGTCAGTGCCCCTTAGATGTATGCCAATTGTTTTTTTACCAGACATATATTCTTGGTAGAAGCTTTCTATTTTTTGTGCTAGATAGGGTCTTAATCTAATATGTTCGCGTATAAGAGCGTAAGCAGCCTTTCTTTTTTCATGGTGTTCATACTCTGTGCAGTTTGTTATGGTGGTTGGGCTTATTATAGCACCATCCGGTGTAGCATTTGAATTCCAGAATTTTTCGTTTCCTTCCAAGGTAGCCGATGATACCGGTTCGAAATAATATTCCCAAACATTTTTTTTACCTTTGTATCCCTTTTTTTGATAGTAAAGGCTGATAGGGCCCCAATATACTACGGGTTCCTTAGAGTTTTTTTTGCTCCATATAAGATTATTGACTACTCCAAGAAAATTGTAAAAAAGTCCTGCCCCTTCTTGGTAGCCAATAACGTGCTTTGTCCCATCGCACTGCCCCGTAAGCAGTAATAGACCAAAAGATAGCTGAATTATTTTTTTCATAGTTTACTCCCATGTAGTGTTAATTTCATAGTTTAAGTCAATGAGTAGTTGGTTGAAACCTTCCATTTCGTAGAGAGATTTTTTTTGTTCTATGGTCATCGTCTTTTTCCAAGATCCGCGATGGCCTTCTCTAAAAGTTCCTGTACCTCCAAAAATTTTTGTGGTCAGTCTGCTTACGTGTTCCTGGGTAAGCTTCAAACCTAGAAAGTGAGCAATATTCATTATTTCTTCTTCCTGGATTTTTTTATCGCCACCCCCCTGTGGGCCGACAAGTTTTTCAAACGTTGTTACATAGCAATCAGCTCTATTTTGCCAAGGCAAATAGAGTTTATAAAAGTCAACTATTGTTGTATAAAGCGGCATGCGCGGTCCTTTAAAAGGGTACTGGGCAATAAAATGAGAGATAAAATCATTGATTGACCAGCTTGCCATCGCTTGTGCGTTTCCATAAGGGTGGTCCCGGTAGGGCCAGTGGGCAACAATGTTTGCAGAGCGATCTTTTTTTGCCCAGTAGGCATATGATACAAGTACGTCCCGTGGATCTCGCAAAATAAAAATTATTTTCATTCTATTTCTCAGTACTATCTCCTTGTTTTCTTTGGTACACGGGGCATGTGAAATGTAAAAACGTGAAGCGCCAAACTTTTGAATCTTTGCTTGATCGATGATGGTATGGGTGGTCCCCCACATAGACTCTTTACCAGTAAGTAATGTTATCACGCGTGCGAGCAAATGGGTGCCGCTTTTTGGCATCGATACTGCCAGAATCAATGCAGGATCTTGGGGCATCATCCTTTTTTCTTCTATTGCAAAAAGCGGTAAGAAAGAAAAACAAAAAATAAGAAGTAACGTCCTCATGGATCAATCTTTCTTAGTACAATGTTTTTAATCTGCTAATCCAAGCTGCCGTGCGTATGCTTTATTGATAAATAAAGCATTGCCATAATACTCTTGGCCCACGGGAATTTTTTTACCCTGCTTAGCATGTTGTTCGCTAAAATCGAGAGCAAGTACTTTAAATCCTTGGGTCGCAAACCAGTGCTTAATATCCTTATATAAAGGTTGATCCTTATAAACTCCAACGAATTCTACCTCGATAAAAATAAGTTTAACGGTGTGCAGAATGGTTTTAGCGTGTTTGAGAGCAACAAGTTCGTGTCCTTGCATATCAAGCCACATAAAGTCTATGGCGCTTATACGATTTTCTTTTGCCCATGTATCAAGGGTGGTGGTGTTAACGGTAATTTTTTTTGGAAAGGTGATATGCCTATCTCTTCTATTGAGCTCAGGTTTTGGTGTAAGCAGTGATCCGGAACCCCAAGGAGCTCCTGGATTACTGGAATGCTCTGATACGAAAAATGCGGCCGTGCCCACTTTGTCAGAGAGAGCAACGGGGTGCACGTGAACATTTTCAAGGCCGGCAACTTTGGTTTTTACTTTTTCGTACAAAGAAGGTACAGGTTCAAAAGCATGAACCTGGCCCTGCGGCCAGACCGAGGCAAAGACAGCTGTATCATCGCCATTATAAGCGCCGGCCTCGAGAATTACAGGGTTATCCGGTAAATACTGTTTTATAAATTCGGTTACCTGTCGGCTTGAAGTTCCGATTCTTTTATCAGTACAGTTAGCATAAGTAACAAAGCTTATTGTTACGATGATTAGTTTTGCGATTTTCACAATTTCCCCTTACAAAGTTATAAATACGTTTTTTAATTTACCTCATTGAGGGTTGGTTACGTCAAGACTTATCTGACTATTTTTCTGTAACAAAAGATATTTTTCGTAAAGAGTAGTATTATTTGTCATAATATACTCATCGGTAATTCTATTTTCTGGACCAAATAATACGTTTGTGGGCTTTAAAAGATTACGAAATTTTGCTTGCACATTTTCCCACAAATAGCGCTCTACCCACTTTCGTCCAGCTTTTGCTTTTTCTACGTACAGCTGGTAATGTGTATACACTTCCCTTAGAGCTTTTTGTACATCGGCTATCGAGCAGTTAAAGTTATACCCTACTGGTTGAGCAAAAATGTCATAATCTGCAGGCTCTTGAATGGTCGATGGAACGGCATAGACGAATCCTGTTTGCGCAATAGTATGGTGTGCTGTGTTGTCGGATATAATGCATGGTTTTCCTAGCGCTAGTGCTTCGCGAGGAGTTATCGAAAAGCCTTCACCTTTAGACAGTAAGACATAGCAGTCCAAAGACTGCATAAATAAGCGATACTCGTACCAAGACAGTGGTGTTCTCACTAGGTTTATATTTTTCGTTTTGAGTTTTTTTACTTTATTTTGTAGTGCTTTGTACTGGCGTCCATCTCTGCCATGAATTTTAAGTCGCACCCTTGGATCATTTTTAAATTCTGCGTGAAAGGCATTAATGAGTGTCTCATGATTTTTTCTGGAAATAAATGCTGCAGAAGAACCAAAAACAAAAGGTTTTGAAGGTGTCATTCGAATCGGTTGGTTAAGAAATTCTTGAATATCAATTCCATGCGGTAGTACAAAAATAGGTATCGTTACTCCCGAGTTTTGATATACCGTTTGATAATATTCATCAGGAACGGCGACTAAATCAAATTTTTTATTAAGTATATCAGCCCATGTTTTTGGAATAGCAGTGCCTTCAAGCATTGAATAAGCAATTTTTATAATGCTTGTATTTGGAACAAAATCAGCAGGGCTTCCAAGCTTATCCCTCTCATGCCATAATACATCAAAGAGGATCGCTACGTTTCCAGGCGTCTTGTCGGGGTTTTTGAGTATTATTTGCTCATCTTGAGGAATATCTGTAAAGGTATAGAGGCCTGGCGTTGGAATTAAATTCATGCTCATCTCATTTTTAAAAAGCCTGGTAAGCAAGATGGGTAATCGCTCAAGACCTCCTGCCCATCGAATTTGACTTACTATGGTAAAATCAAAATGAGAAGGCTTGAAATGGTAGTCTGCTGTGCTTAAAAATGAAGTAAGTAATGTGGCTATGAGCGCTGACTTTTTCATGCTGTTTCCCCAATTAATTTTTTTAATGCTTACCCTACCGGTTTTTTTCATGTTTTGAGTGCGTTTACTTTTTATCAGTCTAGAAATCATTACTCGTTTTTCCGTTAGCTTAAGCCATACTAAAAATGCGGTTTTCTTAGTATTGCTGCAGGCGTACCCCAGCTTCCATCCCACCAATGAATAGCTATGGTTTCAGGTTTTATGACGTCCTTTTTTACCCTTTCAAGTGTTTGGTCATTAAACGGAAGATAAGAATAGGGTTCTTTCTGCATCTGCAAGACCCCAAGGGGGTAGAAAAAGGTCGCCGGGAAGACCATATCTTTGTATCCTCTGTTCATATATTTTAGGGTCATCGCCGAGAGTAAGCCTGGTCCTCGCTCCATGACATGTGTGGTATAGTGCGTATTTCCATTTCCAACATGCGGTAATGTTTCGATGCAGGCCTTTAAGATCGGGTGGCCGGGGATTGATCCGATAATTGCATTATTAATGAGAATTGCTTTACAATCTAGTGGGTGGAGGCCACAGTAAAAATCAAAAGTGTTATTAAGGTAGCTAAAGAGCTCGGGTTTGATGCATTCAAAATCGGTATCTACATATACTCCTCCTTCATTGTAAAGAATCTCAAGACGCAAAATATCTGCGCGGGCTCCAAGGTTTTTTTCCTTATAGTAAGCATCCTTATTAATAAGAGGATAGTTTTCTACTTCTTTGTCAGTCCAAAGTTTATACTGCCATCCAGGGATATTTTGCCAAGTTTTTTGCCAGCGCTTATATTTTTCGGGAAAAGGATGTGGGCCAACCCAAATTTGATGGAATATGCGTGGTATGCGTTCGGTCTTATGCTCAAAGCTCTCATTTTTGTACTGATTGTAGTTAGTGCGCAAAAAAGAATAAATTCGAAAAGGACTTTCTACAGATCCCATTCCTTTGAACCATTTGCTTTTAGGTAGTTTTAGCTGTTTTCCAAGAAGTCTATAATAGTTTCCAAAAAACGGATCATTTTTTCCCATTGACCGATCAAAATCGATGAGCATAGAATCAGCTGTTATACCAGGGAAACTCCAAAAAAAGATGAGAGCGAACACTGTTTTTTTTATAGCCATTTTTTTCCTTTTTTTGCCTTATGCCGTAAATAATATGTTATCAAGCTCTGGGTTAAAAAAGAGTACTGCGCTGGATACGTTTGAGCATGTGTGTAAAAAAAATGAACAACGTGAAAGGAGCTGGACTTCTATAAGAACATCCTCACCGAGTTGTGCAATAGGAACTCCGTGATCGACAAGCTTCCATCTCTTTTCTCTTTCATGCAAAGGTTTGCCATTCTTTGAGCGCGTTGCATTGTAGTATATTACTCTGCCTTGCAACGATCTTTCTGCTTTTGCAAGAATGGCGGCCTCATCGGTTGCGACTAAAAATTGGACGTTGGGTATTTTGCTTGCAAGCTCATTTGCCTTTGCAAAAATTATGTCATGATTGACGGGAGTAACTTCTGTCTTTTTATCGGTTCCTCGGATATGGATACCCAGTGTAATCTTACCTTCCATGTTGTCCCGATAAAATGATTCAACTTTTTGCATGATTGAAGGTTTGATTTTGATATATTTTTTTATAATGGCATGCACCTGAGCGCGCATCTCTTTGCTGCCAGTGTAATTTTTGCAATTGTCGTATCTGAGCGTAATCCCACTGCCATTTGGCGCAAGATATTCATCGTGCACCACATCAAATGGATTGTATTTGGCTAAAGATGGTTGCTCGAAATAATATTCCCAGACATTGGTACTCCCATTAAAACCTTCAGGAACATAATAAAGACATGTTTTATCCCAATATATTACGGGGAGCTTATCATGGGTCTCACACCAAGCAAGATTATTAAGTGCGCCAAAAAATAGAGCAAATAAACCGGCGTGTCTTCCATGACACCCTATGACAAATTTTTGTTGCTGATCATTGAGCGCTGGCTCACCATGCAGTGAAATCATCAGCAGTGAAACTACCATGCTTCTATGTATAAATTTCATAACCAATCCTTCTTGATGTATTTATATACCTCATTGCTCTCTTATAGTTAAAGAATAATACACATGCTATAAGCAAAACAAGAAATATATAAAGTTCAAAGAGAATTATTATTTTGCGGTATTATGAGCGGAAATCTCCCAGTTTTTTTGAATGGATATGGAGATTATTAAGCCTGTATTTTTTATTTCTATACTGAGCGTAGGGAATTTTGCGCCCTTGGCTATCTATTTGCCACGAATAGGTGAGCTTAGATGCATTTACAACGCAATATTCGTCAAGGAATCCCGGACCTGCTATTTTGTAGTCGGGGGATACTCCTCCTAGATAGGCACCATGCAAATTGGCATCAAACAAAGAATCGAAAAAATCTGCATTATTGCAATAGATCGATGGTTTCTTTGTTGTATGCCCAAGCGGGCTTTTTAATTTCTCTGATTTTACATATTCTTCCATAATTATTGGTAAAGGTGTCACTCCCTGTTTTTCAGCTTTTCTTAATAAGCCAAGAAGTGTCATATCATTTTCTACCTTATTAGCTTGTTGAGCAAACAAGTGTGCTAATTTTTGTAAGCTTGGGGCATCCGGGATATAGATAAAGCCAGCTATGCCTTTATTGTCATTAGAAAATGTTATACCAAGTGACGAGGCATATCTTTCCATAAAAAGAGGAAGCAGTTCATTAAGATCTACATAGAGCATATTGTCATTTTCTAAATGGAACACCTGCTTAAGGTTTTGCTGTTTGACAAAATCGTACAAATAAAGAAATCGCTCTTTTGTATAGAGTGTAAAAGCAGTTTGCTGGCGAGACTCTGCGGTAAACAGTATATGTTCAGGGGTTTTGGGTAATTTCTCCAACGCTATCAAGGTTACAGCATATGCATCTGCTTGTGCCTGTATTTTTGAGAAAACTTTTTCATTTGCAAGCAGATAGCAAGGGCAATCTTTATTAAATTTTCGTATTTGGATGATTGTCTCATCTAAATAGGTTGGGAGTGATTCTCCAATATGGACTAGGGCTATTGAATAAGGAGCCGGTGGAGCAAGCAACGAGAAAGTGCAGAGAATGACACAACCTAATCTTAAAAAAAATGTGAATATCATAGTTACATCCTTTATAAAAGTGGGGAATTTCCTTTCAATTTAAGCCTAGGATATTTGTGCCGGGTATTTCAAGAATTCAAGCGTATGTTCATGTCTCTTCCTTTTTTTCAAAAAGCCTTGCGAATAAAAAAGTGCTTACTTCATACTTAATTTAAGAAGAATGAAGAATAGAGAGTTATGTATTAAAAAAGGAAATAGAAATGAAATATCTCCTCCTAGTGAGCAGTGTATTAGTGGTAAGCGCAGCAATGCTTGCTGCTCATTATGCCGAAAATTCCGATCTTTTTTATGGATCTTACTCGGAAAATTATGTTATGCGTTGGCATTTTCAAAATATGTGTAACCACACATTTGATCCACGGGTAAGTGAATTCATGTGGCCTTCAAAGCCCGGCGGGGTAACTTTTAATCCCAAGGATGTCAAAAGGGGGGATCTTATTTTTGTCAGGGATGTCGGGACCTTTTTTAAAACACTTCATCCTCTTATCAAATACCCTTACATAATGATTACGGCCGGGGAGTATCGGGACCAGGTGAAAGAGAAATTTCTCAAGTATCTTGATGATGAAAAAATTATTGCCTGGTTTAGCGTCCATGCGTGTGAGAAACCGCATAGGAAATTTTATCCTATTCCCCTTGGCATTTTTCAAGACCAAAAATATTTTAAGCCCCGTGCCCAACTGACTACCTATTTTGCTCAGCTTCGTGCTGCGCCAAAAGACGGAATGTTGTATATGAACTTTGGTGACATTCGCAATAAGAAGCCTGAAAGAGCAGATGTTATTGAGCTGTTAGCGGGCAAACCCTTCTGCTATAAGGCAGAGCGAATGCCATTTTTGGAGTATATGAAGGATATGTCGCGGTTTAAATTTACGCTCTCACCTCGTGGATATGGGCCAGATTCATACAGAACTTGGGAAGCACTACTGGTTGGATCAATTCCGATTGTAAGAACCTCTCAACTTGATGATCTGTATAGCGATTTGCCCATACTTATCGTGCAGGATTGGAGTGAGGTAACACTTGAGCTTCTTGAGCGTACCTATAGGCACATGTGCGCCAAAAAATTTAACATTGAAAAATTATTTATGGAATATTGGACAAAAAAGATAATGAGTGTCAGGGATGCATTCATTCACTAAAACGAATAAGGGGGCTGTTATGAAGCGTATAGGAGTTTTTTGCTTACTGATGATCGGGCTGTATGCACGAGGGGAGAGTACTGACACTCCCCAGCGTGGGATAGCTGATAAAGATTGTTATCAAGGTCAAGTTTCGGGCAATTTTATTATTCGATGGGCGTTTCAGGATTTTTGCGATTTTGTATTTGATCCTCGGACTGATAGATATGTTTGGCCCACAAACTCTCATCATGGGGTCTCATTTGATCCAAGTAAAGTTCGTGCAGGAGATGTGATTTTTATGAGAGATGCGAAACTTTTCTTTGAAAAAATGCATCCAAGGATCCAACATCCTTACATTATAGTTACCCATGGAGAGCATCTCGATAAGATGACAGGTTTACACCATGACTATTTAAACGAAGAAAAAGTTATCGCCTGGTTTGGCATCCATCCAAGTAAGAGTGTTATACAGCATCCCAAATGTTTTCCTATTCCTATTGGGGTTGTCCAACAACCGACACATTATACCAAGCAGGCCAAGTTGCACGACTATTTTACGCACTTACGTAAAACGTCAGAGCAGAAATATTTGCTCTATATGAATTTTGCAGATGTCGGTAAACCTGAAAGAAAAAAAGTGCGAGAGCTCTTTGCTCATAAGCCCTACTGTAAACGAGGCCAAAGACAGCCTTTTGAACGCTATTTAAAAGAGATGGCGCAATGCAAATTTACGCTTTCTCCAAAAGGTCTTGGAATAGACTGTTACAGAACATGGGAAGCTTTGCTTGTCGGATCCATTCCTGTGGTACGCAGCTCGCAGTTAGACAGCTTGTATGAGGGCCTTCCTGTACTGATTGTTGATCGTTGGGAAGATATTACAGAAGAATTCTTAGAAAGAAAGTATCAGGAAATAATGTCTAAGAAATATGAGCTTAAACGCTTATATATGGAATATTGGCTTGAAAAAATTAATGCTGTTCGTCAAGCCTTTTTGGCGGCTAACGGCATAAAGAAGTAGTGGAGATAGATTATGAAGAAGTTTATGCTTAATGCATTCCTGACTATTCTTAGCGTTGCACCCTGTGCAGCAATCCAGAATGAATCTGAACGTGATCATGAAAAGGGAGATTACGACTTATTTTATGATGTTTCGTCAGATAATTTTGTTATTCGGTGGGCGTTTCAAGAGCTTTGTGACTTTGTATTTGATCCGCGCAGAGTGTGGCCAACTTCCACAAAACAAGGAGGTGCAAGCTTTGATCCAACGCAGGTTAGGCCGGGTGACATGATTTTTGTGCGTGATGCCCCCTATTTTTTCAAAACGCTTGCACACAAAATCAAAGTTCCGTATTTTATCCTCACTCATGGAGAATATTTAGAAACGTTTCAGGATTCGTACGTTAAATATGCAGACAATAAAAATGTGTTAGCGTGGTTTACCATACATCCTCCTAAAAGATTTCACGAAAAAGTTTTTTCCTTACCCCTTGGCATAGTCCAATACGCCGACTTATACGAGAAACGAGTTGAAGTACATAAGCAGTTTCTTAAGTTTAGAAGAACAAAAAAAGAAAAACTGCTCTATATGAACTTCACGGATTGGAGAAATCCGGCACGCAAGAAGATCCGAGACTTCTTTTTGGAAAAACCCTTTTGTAATAATGGCAGGCCGTGTCGCTTTAATCAGTATATTAAAGAAACCGCGCAGCATAAATTTATTATTTCGCCCCCAGGGCTTGGGCCTGACCTTTACAGGATCTATGAGGCTCTTTTGGTTGGGACTATTCCTGTTGTACAGCATTCATATCTTGATTATCTGTATGAGGGGTTGCCGGTGCTGTTTATACATAACTGGGATGAGGTAACTGAAGAATTTCTTAATAAAAAATATGCGGAAATAACTTCGAAAAAGTATGATCCAAAGAGGCTCTATATGGAATTTTGGATTGACTTTATTAAGGAAATAAGATCCCGTTTTTTCCCCGTAAGATTATAAGCAGATTGCAAAGAGGGTAGTAGCTCATGATCTTCATAACGCGTAGGTGCATTGTGATACTTTTAGTATTCTTCTTGGGCACATGTGTTGCGGCACCTAAAAAGTTTGCCATTTTAACTGCCTCTTACAATAATAAAGATTATTGGAAATGGAATTTGGATTCCGTTTTTGATCAGAGCTATGAAGATTGGGAGCTGTACTATATCGACGATAGATCAACTGACGGCACATTAGAGGCTGTCCAAGAGTATGTTAAGGAGCGGGGATTTGAGGGTAAGGTAAGGATTATTTCAAATAAGCAAAAGTGCTATTGCTTACGGAGCTATTATCGTGAAATTCACAAATTAGAAAACGACACTGTTGTGGTAACGCTTGATGGTGATGATGCTTTTGCTGATTCGTCTGTCCTTGCGTATCTTAATGAGGTATATCAAGATCCTGATGTTTGGTGTACGTATGGAAATTTCCGTATTGAGCCGGGCGATAGTACCAAGATAACTCCTATCACCTTAAAACCTTTTCCTCAAGACGTTGTAGAAGATAATAGCTTTAGGAGCTATAACTGGAATATACATCATTTGCGCTCATTTTATGCTGGTCTTTTTAAAAATATTAAGCTGCAAGATTTGCTGTTTGAAGGTACGTTTTTCCCCGTGGGTGAAGATTTAGCTTTTATGTTTCCTATTATTGAACAATGTGGGAGGCACCATGCATTCATTGAGAGAATTCTCTATATATATAACGTTGGTAATCCACTCATCTCAGTGAGTGTTTGGAAAAAAGAATTAAGAAAGAAGATTTGGGAATATATATGTGCTAAGCCTGAGTATGAGCCTCTAACAAAGCCTCCCGTAGCGCCTGCCAGGAAACTCCGGTACACCGCAGATGTTCTTGTTTTTAATAAAGGCGGTAAAGAACAGCTGCTTGCTTTTTTAAAAAGGATATCTGAGTATACACGTCAGGTAGATTCTATCTTTATTGTTCAAGAACCAGAAGGTTTGAGTATTAATCAGTTTTCTGATGTTAAAAAACAGTATCCTAAGATTGTGTTTCTCGAAGAGAGTGATGACCAAAGTGCCGTTGATACTTTCCTGCGCTTCTCAAAAGCACCCTTTGTACTTATCACCACAAGTCGTGCAACTCTACCTGATTCATCCTCTTTTACTTTTGCCATGAAACAGATCGAAAAGACCAAAGCTCTTGTTGCCTATTTTGACCTTGATAAGCGTTTTTCAAACTATGAGCATATATGCCTTATTAATCTTGAGGTGCCTGGGGAAGATTCGCAGGGCCAGCACATGCTTTTTGCTTTTCAGTCTGATTATTTTAACCCTAGGATAAAAAAATCAAAATTTTTGGCTATTACTAAGCGGCGTGATCTCATGAAAAAATGTGCGGGGAAATACTGTGATACGCCTTTAGATATCAAAGAATGTTTCGCTCGTGAAAAAGGCAAAGTCGGACTGATTTTTAGCTAAATAATAAGGGTCAGGCGAAAGTTATGAAGTGCGGTACTAAGCAGAGAGGGAGGGAATGAGTAAGATATTCTTATGTGCGCTGGTACTTTGCTTACACTGGAACATGGTAGAATCAAAGAAATCCCCTCTGGTGGCAGTAATGGTTTTTGCGCCGCATCCTGATGATGATATTTTGGGCTGCGGCGGCACCATCATGCATCATGTACAAAAGGGGCACAAAGTTACCATCGTGTATATGACATCGGGAGGGGCTGCCCAATGGGACAGTACCAAAGGAAAACTTGAAACGATCAGAGAGAACGAAGCAAAAAGAGCTGCTTTCAAGCTGGGAGTTGAAGATCTGATTTTTTTAAGAGAGCGTGATGGAGAGCTTACGGTTTCTCCTTCAGCTATTTCAAAAACTGCAAATCTCTTGCGTCGGTATGCACCTAAGGTTATTTATATTCCCCATAAAAATGATGGTCATAAAGATCATAGAGCTACGCACAAAATTGTAGCAGAGGCTCTTAGAAAAGAAGATGACGTGCGCGAACCCTCCATTTTATGCTATGAAGTTTGGACGCCACTTGAAAGAGTGAGTCGTTCTGAGGATATATCAGATGTTATGGAAAAGAAATTAGAGGCCCTTTTAGAGCATAAGTCACAGTTGGAACATCTTAATTTCATAGAAGCTATCAAGGGCTTAAATTCTTATCGGGGGCTTATGTCACGTAAGGGCTCGTATGCGGAGTGTTTCTTTCAGCTAAAACTCAGTTAAGTTTTTTTTTACCCCATTCTCGAAGTTGATTATATTTATTATAAAGCTTTAAAGAGTTAGTCATAATATATTTTTCGGTTATTCTATTTTTATCGCCAAGAATGATTTGATCGGGTTTTATGACATTTAAAAACAATGCTTTCCTGCTCTCCCAGCAGTATTGTTTGACCCATTCACGACCTTCAAGCGCTTTTGCTTGATATTTCTGGTAGTGTGTGTACACCTCACGCAGCGCTTTGCGCACATCTTCTACCCTACAATTAAAATCAAAACCTATGTACCCTCCCATTCCTGATTGTAATGAAGGTTCTTGAATTTCAGAAGGTACAGCATAGACATATCCTGTCTTGCCGATGGTTTTGTGTGCAGTATTGTCAGAGATTATACAGGGTTTAGCCAAAGCTAATGCTTCTCGAGGAGTAAGAGAAAATCCTTCTCCCTTTGAAAGCAATACATAACAATCAAGCGATTTGAGAAATTTTTTATATTCTTTTTTTGAAAAAGGTTTATGAAGTATTTCTATGTTATGAGTAAGCCGGTGGATTCCCCTTGCTATTCCATTGCTTCCCGTTTTTTGCCAAAGAGGACAGGGTGTAGGTGTGCGCCCTTGAATGATTTCTTTAATTGCTTTCATTTCACATTCAAATTCCCACGAAGTACGGCCATGAATTTTAAGACGCACTGCCGGGTCATTGCCAAATTCCTTGTGGAACGCCTCAATAAGAAGCTTTTGATTCTTTCTTTCAATGAGCATCCCCGATGATCCAAAAACGAATGGTTTGGATGGTGTTGTTCTTATTTTTTCCAAAAGGAAATCTTCAAGATCAATGCCGTGTGCTACTACAAAGATAGGTATCGTCACACCGCATTGGTAATAAACCTCTTCATAGTATTCATCAGGAACAAGCACTGAATCAAATTTTTTATTAAGTATATCAACCCATTGCTGCGGGATTGCCGTGCCTTCAATCATTGAGTAAGCGATTTTAATGAAGCTTTTCTTGGGTACGAAATCTGCGGGAGTTGTACTCAGCCGCCAGAGTTCATCAAAGAGTATGGCTACATTTCCCGGAGTTTTATCGGAGTTTTGAAGTATTTGGGCTACATCGTGCGGAACTTCACTAAAATCATAAGGGCCAGGCGTACGGATAAAATTAATGGAAAGCTCATTCTTAAAAAGATTCGTAAGCGCGATTGGTAAGCGAGCTAAGCTCTCACGGTATTTCACATGGCCGAGTATGGTAAGATCATACGGGGAAAAAGCATGTGCGCAAAAAGAAAAGCAAAGAGCGAGAAATCCCTGCAGTGCTTTATTGTTTCTTGGCATGGCAACCTCTACTTGCGTACTTGGGCATCAGGGAGCTCCCAACTACCCTCCCACCAATGAATGGCTGCGGATTCTGGGTGGCAACAATCTCGTTTAAGTACTTTCAATTTTGTTTCAAAGTGCTTGATAGATATATAAGGCTTCACGTGCATCTGCATATTGCCCACAGGATAAAAGAACGTGGGGGGAAAGATAATATCTCGATGCTGCTTGCCTGCATGCATAAGAATAACTTTTGAAAGGAAACCCGGACCTTTTGCTATTATTCCGGCATTTTTGTCTATCGTGCCGAGATTTTTAATATAGTCTTCTAAGATGGGATGGCCTGGTATGGAGCCGATGATGCCATTAGCAATTACAAAGTTGCCCCAATGATATAAAGAGTCAATCGGCGTGAGTCCGGCAAAAAAATCATAGGTATGAGTCAGGTAGGTAAAAAACTCTGGCTTTAACAGCTCAAAATCAGTATCAATATATACGCCTCCAAAGCGATAGAGAATTTCCATGCGGAGAATATCAGCTCGCGCCCCAAAATTTTTCTCTTTATAAAAAAGATCTTTATTAAAAAGATTTAGTTTCTCAACATCTTCATTTGTCCATAATCTATAGGTCCACCCAGGTACCGACTGCCATGTTTGTTGCCATTTTTTATATTTTTCTGGAAAAGGCTTATTCCCTATCCAGATTTGATGAAAGGTGCGAGGAATGCGTGGATTAGCAGTTAAAAGTGATTCTGCCTCTGTATCAAAACGAGAAGGTTTATTTTGGTTGTACATCTTTTTACAAAAACGAAGAAGATCTGATCCAGAAAATGGTTGCAGATAGGTAAGATTTCTCTGCTGTATTGTTTTGCTAAAATAGGTGTAATAAGGAGCCATATAGCTATCTTTTTGGCCCAGTGACAGGTCAAAATCAAGTGAGAACTGCGTGATATCAAGAGCTAACAGCCGACTAGCGACCACTAGGCTTGTAGTCAGAGCGGTAACCAATTTCATACTTCCCCCCGAAGTTGAAATAATATTCTATTTGTACTTATTTTAATTCTAACGTATGAAGAGGACATAAAGCAAGAGACGCCTTACTCCTCTTCATTGCTGGTATGTATAAAAAATTAGCTGCCCTTACTGACTAAAAAATCAATAATTGCACGACGATCGTGGCCTTTATCTTGCAGCTGTAAAGCATATCCAAGGGCTGATGTCGAGTAATTTCCTTCGATTCCTTTTTTGCTGTCAATGTTTGCTCCAAGTTCATCAACAAGCATTTTGACGATATCAAGGTGCCCATGTCTCACTGCTTCGATAAGCGCAGAGGTCAATACGACATTTCTGTCAAGGTGTGTTCGTGTACCTACTTCCATTCGTACAGGAAGTTCGCCCTGGGTCTGGGAAGATTGTACGGGCACCGTTTTATACTCTCCACCCATTGTCATCACTAAACGAGCTTTGACAGGCGCTCCTATTTTTCCCCCAGCGATTGTTTCTTTTGGTGCGGCGACGCTTAATTGCGTCACAAGTGTACGCACCCTCTCTTTATCTCCTTTTTTAACAGCTTCTTCAAGCGCGGACGAACTGAGTTCCATGGCCTGCATGCTAAAAAATCCGCCCACACAGGCTGCTACGAGTGATATAGTTTTCATTGATTGCCCTTTCAAAATAAAATGATTATATGTAGTTACCTTATATAAAATAAACAAACGACTAAGGTTTTCTATTTGTAACTATTCTAGCAAGAAGGGGCAGTTGAATGCAATATTTCATTTGAAAATAAATTTTTTTTAGTCAATGCAAGAGAGATAGTCTTTTAGGGGAGAAAGATCACAATTTTTTTCAAATTTTCGAGCAAATAAGAAGCGCTTACTTTGTAGTGCTTTTATTATTTTAGGCAAGTAGGGATCCTGTGCTAGATTGATAAAGCTATGCGGATGGGCATTGCCATGTTCTCCGGTCCACAGGACAAGGGTTGCATCCTGCTTTTTTACTTCGGCTAATAGTCCTTGCTGTGCTAAAAAGGTCGAAGGGTAATGCTCTTGATCGTGCGGATCATCGGTCATAAGCGGTAGCACTTTTTTGTCATCTGCCATAAGTTGGGCATGCTTCCTATTGAGTATGACCCACTGAGCATTTTTATACAGTTTATCATGGTTGTATGGACCAAATGATCGAACTGGATGAGTATTTCGATAATAGTTAAATATACTCTTGGGTGTTTCCATTACTGCTTTGTATACCTCATCGAACGTTGCAAGAGGAATGGTTGACTCGGAGACAAAAACAAATTTTTCGTTATGGGGATCCCTTAATGCTTCTTTTAAGAGCGCTATTTGGGCATTCATGGTATTGGCCCATGTGGTAGGGACTTTGTAGGTCATCTCGCTTTTTTTAAAAAAAGAGTTGTCCGAAAGAGGATGCTTTGAGTGCACATAGAGCGTATAACGCTGTTCCTGACCTGTAAGGAAGTTACGCCAGGTTGTGTCATGATATACATTCCCTATAGTTAAAAAAAGGAAAGCAATTTTATGCACAAGCATAGTTATTCCCCATTTCTGAGTAAAAAATGATGAAGATTCGGATTGAAAAAAAGTACGGCCATGGATACATTCGAGACAGTATGAATGAATGCATCGCATCGAGCAAGAAGCAATGCTTCAATGAGCACTTCTTCCCCAAGTTTTGCTTTGCTATACCCCTTTGTTTGGGTATGTAAAGGCTCACCGGTAGAGGTGCGATAAGAATTGTAATAAATACTTTTGCCAGGAAGTTTGGTTCTTATTTCCTGCAAAATAGTTTCTTCATCCGTGGCAATCAAAAATTGGCAATTGGGATACTGCTTAGCAAGTTCACGAGCGGCATCGAGAAACATATCTATGCTCACAGGCTTCACTTCGGTAAATTTATCAGTTCCACGAATATGCATGCCGATGGTTTTTTTTCCGGCTACATGGCTTTGGTAAAAGCTCTCGACCTTTTTTGTTACTTCAGGTTTAATTTTGATATATTTCTTAATAAGAGCGTTGACAGAATCACGGTATTTTTTTGTACTGTATTTTTCACCCAGATCTTTAATAACACTAATACCTTGTCCCGCTAAATCAAACCAGCCTTGCCATTGCACGTTGCCTTGCCCATAAGAACCGGCAGAAACCTGCTCAAAATAATATTCCCAGGCATTTTTTGTTTGTCCATTGTATCCTGCAGGATCGTAATAACATGAATGCTCATCCCAAAAAACCAAGGGAGTAACGTTATTTTTTTCGCACCATGCAATGTTATTCAGTGCGCTAATAAAGCAGCCAAAAAAACCTCTTTCTGGGTCTGCCCCAATAACTAACCGATTATTTTTTACAAAATGCGCAGGATTGCCAGTTCCTTGAAGGGTAAGAATGAATACGAGGGCCATACTCAGAATTTTTTTCACATGGTGTAAAGTTAAAAAGTTCATAGAAGCTCCGTGCTATTTTTAGGTACTTTTATAGCGGGAAAGAGAGCTTCCAGTTGAGCCCAATCAAGGGGTTCCTGATTTTTCGCATCATAGGGTCTTATGGTATCAAAATTCAAAGCCTTAAACCAGGAAAGATCATAGGTTGTATCAGGTGGCAACTTCTGCTGGATGTCTTTAAATTGCCAGATGCCACTTGCGCTGAGCTTTCCTCTTTTTAAAAGGCGGCGCATATTTTTTTGCAGAGTATCAACAGCTGCAAATCCATACTCTGTAGGATCTTCGTGAGCGGCTAAAAGACCAATGATAGTCAGCAGGCATTTTTCACAAGCACCGCAATTTATGATGTCTCCTTTTGTTTGGCAAATGATTAGATTTTGATCGCCAACGAGATGATGCTTACGTAAATGAGCCATTTTTAAAATTTTGTCAAAGCGAGAGAGCTCAAATTGATCATGCTTTATCGTTATTCCTGCAAAAGTGATGTTGCCATCAATAAAGGGGTTTGCGGCGGAAGGGGAAGGGAACGCCCAACAATCTGATGAAGCGATATGTAACGTGCTTATTCCATGGTTAAGTAAAAGAGGCGCTGCTATGCCAGCCCAGCCGATATCCTCTATAGTATCAATGCGCCAGGTAACAATTTCCTTTGAGAGTTTATTAAGTTTTTTAAGATTAAGGAAATAGTAATAATTTGATTTGATGAAGGCATTGGTATGCCCATTCTTTTGGGCAAAATCAACAATTCTTTTTTTTATCTTATGCCAAAAGGCAGGCTCATCTAAGGGAAGGGCACTTTGGCCCCAAGAAGTAATAAGGAGCTGCGGTTTATCCCGGTGAGCCAGTGAAGAATAGGTTGAATCGAGTCCTCCGCTAAAAAGCAACGCGCAGCGTTGGCCTTGGGTATGCTCAACCAGTTTGCCATGAGATACGAGTTTTTTAGGTACGAGTTTGCCACGCCAGGGTGTTTTAGGATAAAAAATTTTAAAGATCCGTTTTATGCGCTCAAGAGATTGGTATACTTCTTCATCCATAGATTCGATTTCATACTCTTGCCCAGATATCCAAACAAGTGAAATGACGTTCATAATAAACGGCAGAGTGACAAGTGAGTAATCAAATTTTTCCAAATCTATATCTTCATCATATTCAATAAAAAAATCATCGCGCAGATAGGCGTCTTTAAATTCTTGATTAATCTTAATATCAAGCCGATTTTTGTGCACCTCGATATGCTCGATTAAAGAGATCCCTTCTGTGGTAAGAACACTTAAAAACAAGAGACACAGTGTGATTTTTGGTAATCTTTGTAGCTTCATGGCTTTGCTTACCTTCGGTTATAGTTTTCCTTAGTTTAGGCAATACCTGGGCTTCTTTTCAAGATCTTGAGAAATTTCTTACCTAACGATTTTTATCTTGGTACCATCATATTGTCGACCATAAGGGGTATCTCTAATTCTGGAAGCAGCGGGCGCATCTCATTCCAACTGATTTTTCGTTGGATCTGATCTTCGATAGCAATTTTTTTATCTAAATTAATTGCCGCTAATTCTAAAAGCTCCTTTGGGATGGGTTTCTTTGTGTTTTTGCGTGCTTGGATTCTTTGTTGGATGCCTTTGAAATACAAAATGGTATAGGCATTTAATTCTGCTGGTGCCAGCAGTTCTTTTGTCCGAGCCCATGCTGTGGCTAGTGAAATGGGCATACCATAGTCTTTGGGATCTGCACCGATAGCAAAAAAGCCCATGATGCTTGAAAGACACTTGCGGCACTTACAACAATTTTTATCATTTTTCCTTTCAAACGAACAAATTTTAAGGAAAGGTTTTTTTATATTTCTTTCCTTACAGGTTTGGACGATGAGCTCAATTTTTGCTGCTCTTGTCAGATTATATTGATCGTGAATAAGTCGTAAGCCGCAAAACCTTATATTATCGTCAACGTAGGGAGTAGCAGCGCATGGATAGGGATAGAGCCACGTATGCGATGAAGCGATACGCAATGCCGGATATCCTTTGGCGATTAAAATGGGAGCCGTTAATCCAGCCCACCCTATACCTTCAACTGCCCAGAGGCGCCATTTTGGGATTTCTGGGCTTAACGTGGATAGATACTCCCAGTGTAAGAATTCTGAGTAGTTAGATTTAATAAAAGTGGCTTCATTGTAGAATTTTTTTGCAAATTTTATTGTTTTTTTTCGCCGTGTCTGCCAGAGTTCTTCTTCTTGCAGTGGAAGGTCCCAATGGCCCCAGGCGGTTATAAGGAGCTGCTTTTTATCAAGATGGCCGAATACTGAAGAGACCGAATCTATCCCCCCACTAAAAAGCAAAGCTGTGCGTTCCTGTGCATCTTGAATTGGCTTATAATTGTGTTCGACCAATTTTCCTACAAGTAGCCTCCCATTCCATTGAGTTTCGGGGTACATTGTTTGAAATACTTTTTTCACACGCTCTAATGAATGATACAGTTCAGCATCCATTTCATCCACATAATAGTCATTTCCTGTAATCCATATTATTGAGATGACATTCATTATAAAAGGCATGGTAACTATGCTGTAATCAAAGAGCTCAAGATTTATCTCTGGATCGTACTCAACAAAAAAGTTACTTTTTAGATAGCTCTTTTTAAATGCTTTATTGACAGTAACGGAAAGTTTATTTTTTGTTACCTTAATAGTTTCAATAAGGTTTACTTGCCGTTTATACGCATAAACGGCAAGATGCGAGCAAAAAACGAGGATGCATAAGAGACTGGAGTAATACTTACGCTTAATCATGAAATTCTCTCGCGTTTAGAAAGCCCTCTCTAATTTTTGTGGGATATCAACATCGGGAAGTAAATCCACAAAATCACGCCAATTTATCTTCTGTTGCCCTTTTATGTCGGAGGTAATCTTTTTTTTCAGATTAATAGAGAGTATCCATTTAAGATTTTCTGGTATCGTATGCCCTTTCTTGAGTTTTTCTTGCAACTTTTTTTGCATGTGCATGAAATGCCAGACCGTCGTGGAACCTGTCGAGTGATGTTGCATGAATTGCTGCGATTTGCGAAGAATGCTCTCAGGGTCTTTTTTAAAGCCGTAATTTTTTGGATCTTCACCAATTATCACTAATTCAATCATGGTGCGTATGCATTTTTGACAGTGGCAGCAATTGCCCACAATTTTTTCTTCGCAAACGCGTATGAATGGATGAGGAAGGCCTTCTTTTTTGCATAAATTGGCAATAAATTCACATTTTTCTAAACGGTTCATGTCAAAAAGATCATGTTTGAGCTGCACACCAGAGAACTTAATATTATCATCTATAAAAGGATTAGCCGCTGCCGGGTAATTATAATCCCAGGTTATGGTAGAACCATGCCGTAATACTGGATACCCTCTTAAAAGCATTACAGGTGCTACGAGACCGGCCCAGCCAATGCCTTCCACTGTGAAAATACGCCAAGAGGTTATTTCAGATGAAAGGTGGTCAAGGACCTTTCGGTTGAGGAACGAATAATAATTTGATTTAATAAAACTGTTTTCATGGCCATACTGTCTGCCAAAATCTTCCAACTGGGATTTGCGTATTGCCCATAATTTTTTATCATGAAGTGGTAAATCCCAATGGCCCCAGACCGTTACAAGAAGTTGTTTCTTCTCTTTATGAAACAGAGACGATGCTGTTGAATCAAGGCCGCCACTAAATAGCAAGGCCATGCGTTCTTTAGAATCGGGGACCGGGGTGAAAGTGTTTTTTACGAGTTTCCTTGGGATTAAGTGTCCATTCCAATGAGTTCTTTTGCACATGCGTCTAAATACTTCTTTGACTGTTTCTAAAGAGTGGTAAAGTTCTTCATCCATTGACTCTATGTAGTACTCTCTGCCAGAGATCCAAATAAGTGAAACGAGGTTCATAATGCAGGGCATGATTTGAATCGAATAGTCAAGCTTAGTGAGATCAATATCTTCATCGTATTGAGCAAAAAAATCTGATACCAAATATTTTTTTCTAAAATCTTTATTGATAGTTATGTGAATTTCGTTTTTGTTCACCGTTACCGAATCAAAAAGATCAATTCCTTTTTTTGTATCATGTGCGCACAGTGTCAGGCACCCAAACATGACGGTAAGCGCTGGTATAAAGTTTTTTGCTTTCATGATCCCTCCTAAAGATTTTGTTTTCTTTATAGCTTAGTACAATGAATCTAAAGGTTCATAGGGTTTTTTACGTTTAATTATTTCTTCGATGTCAAGCTGCTCTTTCCTATGTATGCGCTCATCTTGCAAAGGGTTATTGTAGTTGTAGATATACAGTATATCGTTAATAATTTTGCTATGATTTGGCGATTGGGCATCTTTTGGTGCACACATTTCAAGCATAGGGATCATAGTCGCCATGTCAGCGTTAACAGAAAAGAATTCTCCATTGAGCATCAGATCTTCTTTTTTTATTTTCTTAAATAAAGCAACCCTGAATGTTCTTAGATGCTGAGCAACGTAATATTTTAAGGATCTGACTTCTCTTTTTAAGAGGGCTTCGCGTGGAATTTCAAAGGTGGTTCCCCATTTAGCGCTTGGATAGAACATAAAGGAGCCATACGTCATCCAAAGGTTGGGATCCTCATATTCTTTTGTCAGTCTTTCAAGTACGAAAGGGTGTGCTATTGCATCATCGCCATCGACGAGTACAACAACTTGATTATCTTTGCAGTGCTCATGAATGGTGTTATAAATGTTAGCCAAAGCACCCTTTCGCTTTTTGTTATGGATAATTTTAAGGAAAGCAGGATCAAGAGCATGCTCTGCAGCAAAATCATCCATTATTTTCCCCGTTTTATCGGTTGAACAGTCATTTATGCAAATGATTGAGAAGGGCGTACTTGTTCGTTGAAAAACGAGTGATTCAAGATTTCTTTTTATCCATGGACCTTCATTATTATATGAGGGAACGACAAAAACAAACTCTAATTTCTTGTGCTCCTGTGTTGCCCCAATAAGGGCACCTAAACTTGCTAGCCAAAATGAAACCAAAATGTTTTTTGCCCAATTCATAGTACTTCCTTTCAAAGAGTTTCAAGAGGTTCGTAAGGTGGTTTTGCTGCTATAATACTGTGGAGCCTTTGCTGCTCTTCAAGGCCTGCTCCATGCCCGTCGCACAGGGGATTGTTCCAGGTATAGATGTACAAAACGGTGTCTTCGATAAATACGCTATGGTTCTTTGCTTGCGGATGTACAGGTCCAGCCATTTCAAGCATAGGGTAAAGCATTGCCATGTCCCAGGCCTTTTTGAAAAATTTCCCTTCATAGAGGAGATCTTCTTTTTTTATCTTTTTAAAGAGTTTAGCCCTAAAGGTTTTAAGATGCGAAGGTACAATCCACCAATGCTTTCTAAAGCCACGTTCACGTATGACTTCCTCCGGATATCCCCAACAGCGGCTCCAAAATACACATTCAGGGTATGCAATAAAGCGGCCATAGGTCATCCAGACATTAGGATTTTTGTATTCTTTTTCAAGCCTTTCTAAAACACCATCCATGGATAAAGCATCATCTCCATCAACGCAAACAACTACTTTATTATCAGGAATAAGCTCGTGAACGGCATTATAGATATTTTCGAGTGCCGATCCAACGCGGACTTTGTTGTGAATAATGGTGATAAATGACGCGGACAGTTTATGTTTTTTTACATAGTCATCCATCATTTTTGCTGTTCCGTCAGTTGAGCCATCGTCGATGACAATGATCTGGTATGGACGTGAAGAACGTTGATTAACGACGGAATCGAAATTTCTGCGTACATATTTTTCAACGTTATATCCCGTAATAAGTATCACGAATTCGGGCTCTTGTGGAAGATCTGTTGCCGCAAGGAGGGGCATGCATATGAGCATACCGCACAAAAAGAGAGAGTACCTATTCATAAGAAGCTCCGTTAAGCATAGTTTCATTGTTGTCGTTCCCAATAAAATGCAAGATTTCTATAGAGGTACGGACTGTTAGGATGCGCCGCTATTGCTTTTTTAGCGGCTTCCTCACCAATGCCATATTCTCCAAGATACCATGCGCACCTGCTTACTATTTCGTGCCGATCAAAATCATAGAGATTTTTTTCAATAGGCAGGACGTCATTTTCTGGGAAGGGGAGTTCGTACGCTCTGCGAGCAAACACGTAGCTAAGAGCATAATTATTTTCATTTAAGTAATGCCATGCTATTTTAATAAGCGGTTCAGCGCGATGAGGACGCATAGTGAATGCTTTTAAATAATATTTCAAGGCTTCTTCCCAGGTACAAGAAGAAGTCTGATCATCCCCAGCGAGTATTTCTGTAACAACTGCCAAATAATATTGTGCTTCGTAATCTTCTTCGGGGAATGAGTTCATGCCTGTGCGTATCTTAAAATACGTATACGCATTGCGGTAATTGCCAAGCCACATTTCTGTTTTTGCTAAATAATGGCATGACCGGACGTTAGTAGGGTGAGCAAGAAGATCTTTAAGCAGAAGATCTCTGTCACGATACCAGCGTTTTTGGGATTTTTCAGAACCATTTTTACTCCACCCTAAATCGATGTAGACATTTTTTGGTACGCTTGCGTTAGCATATTTCGTAGGAATTTCATGGCACGGACCCTCAAACTCAACATCATCATGGGTTAAAAAGAGTCGCTGTTGCCCAAATTGAGTACCAGGTCGTTTGATCATGATGCGGTAATAGCAAGGCAGCTGGGCTCCTTGAGCTGCTTTCGCCGCTTCTTCTTTACAAAAATTAACGAGCTCATCCATGTTTCGTATATACCATTCAGCATCTACAAAAAGGATAAAGGTTGACTGAGGAAACTTTGTGCGTACTAATTTTAGACAGGCATTGCGATTTGTAGAAAAATCAACCCAGGGTTCACAGGTTACCAGTGAATGCTTTATTTTCTTTTTTTCCAGAAATTCTTGAGCAATTTCAAGCGTTCCATCTGTCGATTGACCCCCTCCGCAGATTACATAGGCGACTTCACCGTTGTCTTTGCCGGCAAGTATATCCTTTGTTAGGTAGCTTTCAAGAGTCGGGATGATGACATCTTTTTCATTCCATACCATGAGTAAAACGACAAGCAGAGGATTGCCTCCCTGTGCTTGCTCAACCGCAGGCCGTATGCTGCTGATGAAAAAAAGTGAAAGAAATAGCGATAGATACAGTTTTTGTGCTTTCATAAGTCTCCCTTTTTATGATGCGTGAGCAGTATACTTTCTTAAACGTTGATCAAGAATAGACGGGCCATTTTTAAAAAAGCAAGAGTTTGAGATAAAAATTTTTAGAGAGGCTTTAAGAGGGAGTCGCTTGAAGAATTTTGCTGACAAAATGAAAGAGAGAAAGAGGGCATGGAGGATAGCAAGCTTTTGCTCAATTCTTGGGATTCTGAGAAATAATGAGGGTAACCGCAAACATACTGCAGTAAAGAATCTATAAGAGTAGCTACTTTGCTGATACTCTAAACTGAAGATCAAATCCCATAGCATCAGCGATTTTTGTTAATGTTGCTAATTTGGGATTGCCACGAACAGAGAGCGTCTTGTATAAACTTTCGCGCCCTAACAAAGCTTTTTGGGCAATTTTGGCCATACCGCCCTGCGCTTTCACCACATTCTTCAAAGCGATCAGTAGCATTTTTTGGGATTCTTCATCATTGGCGTTATATTCCTTCAAAATCGCATTAAGATAGGCAACAGCTTCACTTGGCTCTTTTAACGCCTCTATCAATAAATCTTTATATTTTTTACTTCGTGCCATAATACTTGCCTCTCATTTTATAATCCATAAAATAGTTTTTAGCAGCCTGAATGTCATTCTTCTGGCTTCTTTTAGTGCCGCCACTCAAAATCAATATTTTTTGCATACCATTATTAGCAAAATACACCCTATAACCAGGTCCATAGTCAATCCTAAGTTCATGTATACCATTTTCAATTTTATCGCTGTTACCGAGATTTCCCAGCGCTAAACGCTCTAAACGGACTCGAATTTTTTGACGAGCTTCTTTATCCTTTAAGTTTGTCAGCCATTCAATAAATGGACGCTTACCACTCTTAGTTTGATACACATCAATTCTGTATTCCATTATTAATAATCCCATTGTATCCCAAAGGATACTTCAAGTCAAGAATGTTTTTTATCCAATACATCCTTACTGTCGCCAAGCATAATAACTCGCATTGGTTAAAATTTCAAATTTTTTTTCAATGTTAGCAATAAGAGTATATTATTAGTCGAAACGGCATTATGAAATCTAAAGCTTTTACCCCTGTTGCCTGCAATTGCCAAACTGCATTGCAGCATTCAATAAAAAGGCTAATCTCAGCAAGAGAGAGCAAAGCAACTACAGGGCTTCTCAGATAAAGTGTGTAATGAGCGGGCACGTATTGATCATTGCTATTCCATCACACGATTCAACTATTTCGCCGGATGAAATGTAATAAACGCAATCAAATACTTTGCGGACAAAGCTCATATCTTGGCTTGAAAGACCAATGGTTAATCCCTGCAGTGCCAAGTTTTTTAAAATACCCACAAGAATGTCAGTATTAAGTGGATCGAGGGAGGCTGTGGGTTCATCAAGCAACAGTACACGAGGCTGTAGACAAAGCGCACGTGCAATAGCAATGCGTTGCTGCTGACCTCCTGAAAGCTCCGAAGGATAGCTATTGGCGAAAGTTTGCATCTCAAGCTGTTCTAGTATTTCTAAGGCAGTTTGCTGAGCTTGATTGTACGGTACATCATGAACTGTCAAGGGATCTATACAATTTTGCATTACCGAAAAATGGGGGAAAAGATTGAAGTCTTGAAAAACATATCCGAGTGCCTTTGATCTTTGCAGAGCAGACAATGCAGTGATTGGTGTATCATCAATCATTATAGAGCCTTCTAACAGTGGAATGAGACCCGCTAGCGATTTGAGTAGGGTAGTTTTTCCAGCCCCACTTTTGCCAATAAAGGTGGTTATTCTGCCAGGAAACAATGAGCAAGAAACAGAGTTAAGCAGAATCTGATTACCAATTTTTACGACAAGTTTGTTAACGCTCACCATAACAGCCCCTCTTTTCTAGACAGATGGTGATTGATTGCAAGACGGCGGATAGGAGCAAGTAAATGCAGGCAATCATGAGATAGATGGGGAGTGGGTTGAGTTCTCTTGATATAATATTCATACCGGTCCTTGTTAATTCAGTAATACCGATTGTGGCAAGCAAAGACGTACTTTTAAGGAGCTGCTCAAGCTCACCAAATAGGGCAGGTAACATATTCTTGAAGGCCTGTGGTACTATAACGCGAAATAACGTGGCTCTCATTGGATAGCCCAAAACAAAACAGGCATCCCATTGCCCGCGCGAAATTGTATTCATACCCGATCGTACGATCTCGGTAGTGTAACCGGTCGAGCAAAATACCAAAGCCCCAACTGCTGCTACAATGCCAGGAATGCTGATAGTAAGCAAAGCAGGGATAACAAAATAAGCAATCAAAATATGTACGTAGGCAGGTATCCCTTTGGCAATGAAGGTGTACCCTCTAATAAGGACACTCCAGCGAGCCAAAGCCAAAGAGCGGCAGCTTAAGATCCCAAGAAGCGTTCCGATAATAAGGCTTATAGTGCCGGAAGCTATCCATGCTCCTATGGTAATACATGTTCCTTTAACTACTAACGGAAAATAGGCTGTCAGATTCATGGCACAATATCCCATTTTTGTTCTAGGTCCGCAATAACTTTCTTTGCTTTTAATGTATTGACCGTTTCTTGCACTTGATTGATGAGCTTGGTATTATTTTTTTTTAGTACAATACCAATCCCTTGTACTTGATCTTTGGGAGCCAAGGGTATAGCAAGAATTTGGATTTCCGGATATTTTTTCTTAAACTTTTTTGCAATAGCTGGTTCGACAAAAGCAGCATCTGCTTTACCGTACTGTAGGTTCAGTAGAGCATCATCCACCTTTTCGGTTGGAAGTTTATTGACTGAGGTATAGGCACTTAAAACGGCATCTTGGGATGAGGTTGGTTCAACGCACACCGTTTTACCCTGCATGTCTGACATCGTGCGAATTCCAGTGGGTATTTCTTTCCAAAAAATAAGGGGATAGGAAGTGGTAACTGCCCCTTGATAGTGAACCATGGCAACTTTCTGCAGACGTTCTTGCGTGATTGATATACCCCAGATAATCGCATCAATGGTCCCTTGGTCTAAAGCGGTAAAAAGGGAAGTCATAGAGCCCAGATCTTTGAGCACTAATTTCTTGCCCATGTGCTTGGCAAGCGCGTGTGCTATATCTATGTCAAATCCTTCATATTCCCCTTGGGAGTTAATGCTGACAAAGGGCGCATAGGCTGCACTCGTGCCAACTATGAAAGTTTTTTCATCTTTTTGTGAAACGTTGGATGTATTAAAAAAAATCAAGCTTCCCACGCTCACAATGGCCAATAGGGCGCTGGGGATAATCATTTTGATATTCATACTGTTCTTTACTCTTTTGATAGTTGAAAATTAACTAGACTACTGAGCTCGTGTGAGCCCTTTTGCTTCGAGGCGGTCATAAAATCTTTTTTTCTTAGTGCATCCGACTAAGGATAAGCTGGTATCCGTGATGGGGTTCATCTTTGAGAAATCGCGCGATTCTGCCAATCGTTGCCAGGCTTACACCTGTCAGCTTATTAATCTCACGGTACGATAGTGTACCCTGATCAAGGAGCCTGCAGACTCGCCAGCGTTCGGCGAGAGCTTTTATTTCCTGCGGGGTACACAAATCTTTGAAAAACCGACTCATTTCTTCGGTGTCTTTTACTAAGAGCAAAGCCTCGTAGAGTTCTTTTTTTTGCTCATCTTTAGAATCGTATTCCATCGTTGCTCCTTTACTTGTATCACTGTGCTATTATGATAGAACAATAATGCAGGCTTGTCAACTAGGACCTTTTTGCTCATTGGGCAGGCAAATTGTTAGTTGCTTTGTAAGATAAATAAATTATCAATGCTCATTGCGTAGCGCAAATAAAATACAATAATTGGGATATCACAGCGGCACTCTGCTATACGTGCTGGGCTACTCATCAGATAATACTTTTGACTGGACACAAACTTTTTTACGACTGAGTCCTATTCCGTAAGCAATAATTTTATGAATTCCGCGTACTTGTAGCTCGCGTAGATAATTTTTTTCTATAATTTGCTCAATGGCTGCTTGCGCTATTTCTTCGATCGTCTCTTTCGAATGGGGCCATAGTTTTTTAAATTCAATGATGCCCCCCATTTTGTGGGGTTTTTTAGGGATAAGCATTATATCATATCTTCCAAGACCACTTTCTTTGTTCGATTTAATCTCATAGGTATCTTGAAGCATGGTAAGGAGTCCAAGTACAAAGAGATGGTAGCTTCTTTCCGGTTCTGTGTCAGGTATATCAAAAGAACTCATAGTATTCATTATGAAGTTCTGCAGGAGATCTGAAAAAACCAACGTGTTTCCCTCGGTAATTGCCTGTAAGAGGTCCATCGATTGGCCTCCCATTACCATTTCTTGGAAAATCTTGTTAATAAGATCCATATAAAGATATTTTATTTCCTGGTTAGGAATTATGAGGTTACAGACTTTCTTACCACTTTTGATTTCACAACTCACGTACGTTACATAACCAGTAAATAACAAAGACTCCATATAAGATCGTACTGCTTTTCCAAATCGGGGAATATAATCGATTCTTCAATTTTGCTTGTCACAGCTTGGTTTTGTAACAAATTCTCCAAATCTAGTTTTATTGATTGAGGAGCTGTTCCAATTAACTTTTTCAGCAAAATGTTATCGCTTGTATTAGCCCAGTACATTTCCAACGCACCTTTAAATTGGATGCAATTAAGCAACGACCAAGGATTATGAATACCTGCAGTAGAACCAAAAGTATACCCATTATACCATTGTCGCACTTCCTCACTCAATGCCTCCTGACCATAGTACCCAAGGAGGGCATGTGTCTCGTCTACAGTAAAGCCAAATTTATCGGCCAAGGGCGGCTGTAAAATATTATAAATAGTTAAGTTATTGAGTCCTGTAAAAACTCCAGCTTTAGCGAGCGTAAGGTTCCCCGTAATAACACCTTTTTCTAAAATGGTTTGATCTTTGAGTGGACCTGTTAAGAGTTCTTTCAAGAATGGTATTAGTTGGTCATAAAATGTATAGAGATAAGATGTTTGAGCAGGAACATCATATTCATCTACCAAGACTATAACTTTTTTTTGATGATACTTAAAAAGCATGCGCGCGAGAAATTCGAGACTACTTGCCAAATCATTGTAAGTGGATTTTGAGGTCCTCATACGATTAAACATTTCTCTTTCATACTCTTCAAGAATATCGGCTTGCAAAATATATGAGTGTCTTTCAAATTCAATGGCAATGGTGTATTCAAACTTCTTAAGCATGGCCTCATAATCGGTCTGAAAAATATTTTTAAAGGAGACAAAAATGACGGGAAATCTGCCTTGTTTCTCTTGGTAAGCAGGAATCTGCCAAATAGCAGTATTAAAAAAAAGACAATCGTTTTTGGTCTCACTCATTTCAAAAAAATAGCGCAGCATAGAAAGATTAAGAGTCTTGCCAAATCGCCGTGGCCGTGTAATAAGGAGAACCTTCCCTCCTTCGACAACATCTTTTACCAGAAGAGTCTTATCAACGTAATAATAATCACCACTAATAAGCTCTTTAAAATCAGAAATACCAAGAGGGAGCAGTTTTTTCATAGAGAATCCCAATCATTGTATCTTTATAGCATAAGAGAATTGTCGAATCTAAGTAAGCATTAGGAGCCTTGATACCCACCGGCTGTCGGCACAGTTACATCCCGATCTGTTCTGAGTAATTTTATATCTCTTATAAAGCTGCATTGGTTGTCATTTTTTAACATTTTCTAAAGTGTTCCTCACGTCAAAAAAAATTTACTATTGACAATTATTTTTCCAAAAGTCTACTCTATTAAGTAAGTACAAATTTTAATAAAAATTTAAATGCGGGTATTCTATGAAGAAGATAATTCTTGGTCTGATTTTATGTATCTGCCACACACTTTTGTATGGGATGGAAGAAGCCCCTAAGAAAGTTCGTATGACCTTGGTGGAGACAGCCGCTCAGCCGGTGGGCAAGTTGCTGATCGCTTTATATGATAAACAGGGAGATGGTGCGTTTGAAAAAGTAGCAGCAACGCTTCCAAAAGATGTGCGAAGGACCTATGTTTTCTCCGAGATGATTAATCATCTTCATAGAGCGGATATTTTTGTAAAACGGTTAGAAAAACTCTACGATTTAAGCAAAAAAGCAAAAGAGAAAGAACAGATACTCTTTAAAGAGTTAAGTAAAAAAGCGGAAAAAGAAGCACAAGTGTTCTATGAAGAGTACTTTAAAGGCTCTGCAGAAGCTCGCCAAAAACTTTTTGACTATCTCCTTGGAAACGCACCATTAGATCTTGCCAAGCAGCTCACTCATCTAAATGAAGAGCAAATGCTCTATAAGGATTATTTTACAGATTCATTTTGCCAAGAGGCTCAGGTTAACATTCTTAAATATCTCATGGCACATGCAATGACTAAAGATCAACTACATCTTGCCATGCGTCTGACTCAATTACTCAATGAAGAGCAACTGGAGACTCTTGAGACTTTTATTTACCACAAGCTACTCGAAACAGTTGTCGGGGGGCCTGAGGGATCCCTTGTGCCCGTTCATATTCCTGAGTTTGAAAAATCGGTTTATACGACCATAAAGAAGATACTAGAAAATCGCTTGGAAGCCTTTTATAGCAAAGAAACTAAGCAGGAGAAAGCTCCCGTATTTACTGATGAATCAGTTATACATCTTGCAAATGACCTTATGAATTCGGCATTAAATGCGGAACTTTTAGAAGCTATACTTCCAGAGTTTTTTATAGGGATTGAACCAAAAAAACGTACAGAAATACTCAAGTATATTGTGTCGGTATATGCACCACAAAGTAGGGAGTCTGTTGGTCAAGCTATAACCGTGTTTATGAGACTTTTTTTTGATGGAAATCCTAGAAATGTAGCCAACCTATCCATCGAAGAAAAAGAAGCGCGCGCCAAAGAATTAATACTGCTGTACGAATTTTTAATAAGAACTTATCCGCAATCATACGAGTTTGTAGGCCGTGACGTCAAGAGTGCTCGTGTAATGATATTATCATCACTTGAATTTTTCACAGCTTTTATGGCGACCGAAGTAATGATAGATTTACTAAAATCAGGAAGGCTAAGCGAGGCGAAACGCTACATAGACAGTCTACCCGATTCATTACGCCCAAATGTCATGAGAGAATTATTCGGTGATGAACAGATTTTTGCGATCATAAAGGGTTTGCCTGAGATGAACCAAAGAGAAAGGTATTTTGCTCACCTCACTCAATTGTTCTTCCCCTATTTCATTGTGAATTCTCGCCAATATAGTGCGCTTTTAAAATTTGCAATAAGAGCGCACGATAGGCTGCAGATTAAAGAGAATATATTTAACCTTATAACCCCATATATTAATCAAATAGCTGATCAGAAAGAAAAAGATCAGGCGCTCGAATGGCTCAATGAAGACTATCAAGAATACGTGGCTGAAAAAAGTGCTAAAAGCGAAACTGGCCTTGAAGAACTTTCTTTTTTAGCACAATAAATGCCAACGTAACTCCACTTTTGACCGAAATTAGTTGGGCCTGTTTTCCAGGCCCAACTGTTAATAAAAAAAGATTCTGTTAGCGAAAAGCAAAAACCATTAGACATAAAAAATAATTTTCTATTGACAATTATTTTCCCAAAAAGCTAATATATTATATAGAAGTAAATTTTAATAAAAATTTAAATGCGGGTATTCTATGAAGAAGATAATTCTTGGTCTGATTTTATGTATCTGCCACACACTTTTGTATGGGATGGAAGAAGCCCCTAAGAAAGTCCGCATGACCCTGGTGAAGACAGCCGCTCAGCCTGTAGGCAAGTTGCTGATTGCTTTGTATGATAAACAGGGATACGATGCCGTCGAAAAACTAGCAGAAAAGCTTCCAAAAGACTTACTAAGGACATATGTTTTTTGCGAGATGATTAATCATCTTCATAGAGCGGATATTTTTGTAAAACAGTTAGAAAAACTCTATGGGTTAAGCAAAAAAGCAAAAGAGGAAGAAAAAATACTCTTTAAAGAGTTGAGTAAAAAAGCTGAAAAAGAAGCACGAGTGTTCTATGAAGAGTATTTTAAAGGCTCTCAAGAAGCTCGCCAAAAACTTTTTGACTATCTCCTTGGAAGCGCACCATCAGATCTTGCCAAGCAGCTCATTGATCTGAATGAACAGCAAATGCTCTATAAGGCTTATTTTACAGATTCATTTTGCCAAGAGGCTCAGGTTACCATTTTTGAATATCTTATGGAACATGCAACAACTCAAGATCAACTACATCTTGCCATGCGTCTGACTCAATTACTCAATGAAGAGCAACTTGATTCTCTTGAGAATTTCATTGATAACAAGCTCGCAACAATTGTCCGTCCCACTCCAATTCCTGAGTTTGAAAAATCGGTTTATACGACCATAAAGAAAATAATAGGCAATCGCTTGGAAGCTGCCTATAGTAAAGCAACTGAGAAGGAGGAAACTCCCGAATTTACCGATAAATCGGTAATGTTTCTTGCGATTAGGCTTATGATTTTGGTATTAGATCCAGATGCAGATCTTTCAGGGTTTTTATCAGGGATGGAGCCAGCAAAACGTAGGGAGATACTCAAGTATATTATGTCGGTATACGCACCAAAAATGCGGGAGAATGTTGACCTTACCGTAGATTTACTTATAAGACTTTTTTTTAATGGAAACACCCACAGCGTGGCAAGTCTGCCGATCGAGGAAAAAGAAGCGCGTGCCAAAGAATTAGTACAGCTGTATGAATTTTTAATCAAAACCTATCCCCTTTCGTACAAGTTTGTAGGATCGGCCGTGCAGAGTGATCGCGTGAGGATACTACAAGCACTTGAAGATTATACAGCTCTTATGGCGACAGAAGTACTTGTAGATTTACTAAAATCAGGAAGACTTGCTGAGGCCAAAAAGTACGTTGAAACCCTTCCCGATTCATTGCGCTCTAGCGTGATGCTAGAAATATTTAGTGATGAGCACATTTCGGACATTATGAGCGCTTTGCCTGAAGTGAAACAAAGAGCGATGTATTTTGCTCACCTTACTCAATTGTTCTTCCCCTATTTCGTTATGAATTCTCACGAATATGGCGCGCTTTTAAAATCTGCAATAAAAGCGCATGATATGCTGCAAATTAAAGAGAATATATTTAACATTATAACCCCATATATTAATCAAATGACTGATCAAAAAGAGAGAGATGAGGCGCACGAATCGCTCAATGAAGACTATCAAGAATACATGGCTGAAAAAAGTGCTGAAAAAAGCGCAACTGGCCTTGAAGAAATTTCTTCTTTGGCGGAATAATTGCCAAGGGAACTCCACTTTTAACCGAAATTTGTTGGGCCTGTCACTCAGGCCCAACAGTAGGCGAGCCGCTTTCCCCAATATTTAGACGATCATAAAATAACCCCACTATTTAAAACACGTACCATAATTCTACAAAGGATACACTGCTACGGCGAAAAAATAGCTGAAATTTTGCCTTGAAAACTCAGCTCAAACAATTTTTGACATTTAGTTAAAAAGGGGGCATACTAAAAACTGATTTATCACTTCTGATTTGGTATAACCTTTTTATTCATTAATAGGTAGATTTGAAAGAGGATTGCGATGGCAACTAGTAAATCTGGTGGTTCGACTTCGAATGGTAGAGATAGTAGAAGTCAACGCCTTGGTGTAAAGTTATATGATGGTGAGAGAGTAAGCGGTGGAGAGATTGTTGTTCGTCAACGTGGAACACGAATTCATCCAGGTAAAAATGTAGGACTAGGATCCGATTATACCATTTTTGCTATGGCTCCAGGTGTTATAAAGTTTCATTATGGTCCCAAGGGCCGCAAGTATGTCTCGGTGTACCCAGCATGAGTAGGGCACTTATTTCACACGTTTTCCAAGTACTACAAAGTCTATGAGTTGTAAGCACATATAAGGGTAGAGTATTATGGCCAATTTTTTACGATTCCGGTCTGCAGATGGTTCTGTTAAAACTATTGATTTTCTAAAATATCGCTCTATTTCGGCTGTACTCTCGGCTCTTATTTTGACAACGTTTGTTGGTGCCTATTTCTATAAAAAATATTCAACACCCGATCATCATACTTTCAATTACAGTGTTGATTTTACGGGGGGTATTCAACTTCTTTTATCATTTAATAAACCGGTTCAGGGAGAAAAGCTTGTCCAGATTCTTGATCAGAAAGGCTGGCCTGGTTCAGTAAGCCGTGAGTTTTCGTCTAAAGAACACTTGATACGGGTTAAAAAAGAAGCAAAAGATGTCAGTCAAGAGGCTGAAAATATACGCCAGGCCTTGATAAAAGGTCTTGGAGAGGGCTATGACATAAAAATCGAACAAACCGATAGTGTTGGTGTGGCAACCGGCTCGAGTTTACGTACAAAATCTCTCTGGGCAATACTTTTAACACTTTTGCTTATAGTGTTATATATAGCATTACGTTTTTGGTCATTTGCCTATGCTATGGGGGCTATAGTATCCTTATTTCACGATGCCATCGTTATTTTGACTTTTTTCCTGATCTTTGACAAAGAAATTTCTATGAATGTTATTGGTGCTATTTTGGCGGTACTTGGCTACTCGATTAACGATACTATCGTGATTTTTGCCCGTATTAGAGAGAATGTAAAGCGCATGCCGGCTACCTCAATGTATGATATTATTAACATTAGTATCACAGAAACATTAAGCCGTACGATCCTTACTACGTTTGCGACAACGTTAGTTGTTATTGCCTTATTTCTCTTTGGAGGGGAAACATTGAGGGATCTTTCGTTAGCCCTGTTAATCGGAATTGTATTTGGAATTTATTCGACTATTTTTATTGCAACGCCTGTTCTCTATATGCTATACAAAGAAAAGAAAGCTTAATCGAAAATATCTAGTGACCAAGACAGTCGTTTGTAGGGACAAAAAAGTCATTTTAAAAAATCAGATCTATTTATAGTAATTCAGTGCAGGAGCATAGAATCGGCATTAGCTGCATTTTTACTGCTCGTAAGTTTTTAGGGAGAAATATACAATGAATGAACAAGAGTTGCGGCAATCAAGCCTTACTGAGTTGCAAAATCAAGCTCGGCGCTTAGGCGTGGTAGGCTCAACATTGATGTCAAAGGATGATCTTATTAAGCATATTATTGATATTAATGAGCATCCTGATAAAGAACTTGAAGTAGAAGGCTTACTTGAAAAGCTGCCCGATGGATTCGGTTTTCTGCGTTCTTCTAAGTTTGACTATGTATCAGGACCTGACGATATCTATGTATCCCCTTCACAGATTCGCCGGTTCAATTTAAGAACAGGAGATACTGTTTCGGGGGTTATTCGTAAACCGAAAGAGGGAGAAAAATATTTTGCCTTATTAAAAGTCAATCAGGTTAATTTTAAGGACCCATCGGTCTTGGCCGATAGAACCTTTTTTGATCGACTTTCTCCTCTTCATCCGCATAAAAAGTTTAATCTGGAATATAACCCTTCATTTTTATCGACACGAATCATGGACCTCTTTAGTCCCATTGGTTATGGCCAACGTGGCTTAATCGTAGCTCCCCCCAAGACGGGCAAAACGATGCTCCTTAAAGAGATAACCCAGACTCTTGTCGGTAACCATCCCGAGGTCTATTTGATTGTTTTGCTTGTAGATGAGCGGCCCGAGGAAGTTGCAGATATGAGAAGAACAATTAAAGGCAAACATGCAGAAGTTATCAGCTCAACTTTTGATGAGCCCGCTGAAAGGCACGTCCAAGTTGCAGAGCTTGTGCTTGAAAAAGCAAAGAGATTGGTTGAGGTCGGGCATGATGTTGTTATCCTTTTAGATTCAATAACACGACTAGCACGGGCCTATAATACCATTGCGCCATCGTCTGGCAAGGTTCTTACCGGTGGTATTGATGCAAGTGCATTGCAGCATCCAAAGAGGTTATTTGGTGCGGCACGAAATACTGAGGAAGCAGGCTCTTTGACCATCATAGGGACAGCGTTAATTGAAACAGGCTCTCGTATGGATGAAGTTATCTATGAAGAGTTTAAGGGTACGGGCAATATGGAAATGCATATGAGCCGTAAACTTTCAAACAGAAGAACTTTCCCTGCATTTGATCTTTTAGTATCTGGCACGCGACGTGAAGAATTATTGATACCTGAAGCAGAGCTTAACAAGGTGTGGGTATTAAGAAAATTCCTTGCAACGATGAATACCGTGGAAGGTATGGAATTCCTTATTGAAAAAATTAAGAAATTCAAAACAAATGAAGAATTCCTTGAATCGATGAAAAAGAACGGTGGGGGCTCATCTGGAGCTCAAAATTAATGGAAGGAGCTTGGTTTTTAAACCAAGCTCCTTTACCTTCTATGTTTGATGGCAATTATGCTCTTTACCTAAAAGCAATGCCCCGCTTATCAATATACGCTACGCCATTTTTGAGTACAAGTATGCTTCCATCGAGTGCGATTTCTATATCATAAAAATCATTGCCTTTACCAGAGAGAAATTCTTGCCCTTTTTGGCTGCTTACAACAATAAGATCTTTTTCTGGAAGAGCAATAGAATCGTGCAAGCCAACGCATTTAGCAATGCTGTCTCGGGTCAGCTTGTAGATGATGCCTTCAAGTGGCTCGATAGCTGGCTCCTGTTGGATCATTGGTTTGCCAAGATCTAAACCCCCTATATGAACGGGTTTCAAGTTATAGGCTACTATAAAAGCATCTTGGTGCGAATTGTTGCGTGCTGAGCGTATTGTGACTGCATCGAGCGACGCTGCTGCTCCTATAAGCGCTCCTATGCATAGAAATTTATTCATGATATCCCCCTGTTATACTGTTTTATTTCTATAATACCTTAAAAGAGTACTATGTTTATTGTCATTGCGCAAAAGGCTTTAGCCAAGCGTATATCTTTAATCAGTTGGAAGTAATTAACTCATGAGCTGAATTGAGTCAATTGAGTCAAATATGGCGATTTTTTTTGACTCAATTGACTCAGTCGGGGAGGTATGCTATTTTTATCTAGGGTGAAACAATTTTAAAAAAGGAGTGTCATGCTGTATCCAGAGCAGGAGTCTTCGACGCTTGAATTTAAAGAGTCGTTGCCAAAAAATAATCAAATTATTAAGACTGTGGTGGGTTTTTGTAATCAAAATGGTGGGCGAATAATCATCGGTGTAGATGATAAAGGCATGATAAAGGGGATTCCTGGCGCGGAAGCTCAAAGCGCATTGGAATATTTGTATAAGTCCATTTTTGAGTCTACTTCTCCCCCGATTATACCCCGGATCTATGCGCAGAGTTTTGGTGACAGAACGATAGTTATCATTGAAGTCTCTTCTGGCATGAATAAGCCATATTATGTGAAATCGCTCGGGCTTGACAAGGGTGTCTACGTAAGGCTAGGTAGAAGTACCGTTCTTGCAACAACCCAAATGATCGAGGAACTAAAATGGCAAGCGAGAGGTTTTTCATTTGACTCATTGCCTTTGTACCATGCAACAGAAAAAGATTTGGATGAAAAAGCGATACGCCATTTTCTCGTTAATCGAAAACAGGTCAAAGAGGCACCATTCGATTTACATGAATCATTGGTAGCATACCATATACTTATTCAAGAACACGGCCACTATTATCCAACAGTTGGTGGAATGTTAACGTTTGGAAAGGATCCCAATTATTTTCTTTCTGAAGCAATGATTATTTGCACCCGGTTTGCGGGTAATGCTGGTAGAGAAGTGATAGCAACTAGAGATTGTGTGGGGAGGCTTAATCAACAATTTAGTGAGGCGTTTCATTTTATAGTAAGTCAGCTAAACCGCTCATTTACAATTGCTGGCCCCCAAAGAACAGAGCTTCTTGAAATTCCCCAGGAAGCCATCCGTGAAGCTCTATTGAATGCAATAGTGCATCGAAATTACCATATACAATCCCCAACTAAAATAGCTATTTTTGATAACCGAGTTGAAATTTTTAGTCCTGGAAATTTCCCAGGCCCCCTGACTTCACGTACCCTCAAAATGGGATTTACCTATATCAGAAACCCTATGATTGCAAGGGCTTTTAGAGAAATGGGTTACATTGAAAAATTGGGATCGGGGATCATAACGATCTTTGAGAGCTATGAAAAAAGAAGACTCAAAGAACCAGAAATTTTTGAAAGCGATACTTTTGTTAAATATATATTACCAAGGCCTTCTGCTGGGCACATACCTCTAAAGCAAGAACTTGAAGATGAAATGAAATCTATCTTGAGTCTATTTGATAAAGCAGCAGATTTGAGTGTGGGAGATATTATAAAACTAACGAACATATCACGAGCTACTATAGGCAGAAAACTTGCATTGTTGGTGAAAGATGGGGTGCTCAGAAAAATCGGAGCCGGAAGGAATACCCGCTATAGCTTGATACTTAAAACGTAACAAAAAGGCATCCCTCTGATTGAGAAGGATGCCTTTTTGTTACGTTTTAAGAATTTGTTTTTCTTATTTTGCAAAGCAGTGGGCAAGCAGCATATTTTTTAGCTGTTCATTGCTGCTTAATTCTGCGATCTTTACCGCTTCATCGGTTAATGCAACTCCGTTTTCAAGTAATGTTTTGACTACAGAGTTACGCTCATAGAGGATATCGCTATTCTTAACCAGCACCTCAAGTTCAGGATCACATGCATTCCACACTGCTATTTCAAGGGGAGTCCATTTTTTTCTTTCTAAGTCGATACTTTGGTTTTGACAAAGACATTTTTGATTATTTTGTACTTCTTTAGTGTGGTCTTTGCAATAAGAGGCAGATAAGGAAGCAAGTATGCCCCCGCATCTTGACCTCAGTGTTTTAAAACGAGTCCAATCAATATCACAACGAATTTCAGTATCGGCCCCAGCTTTAATAAGTATTTCAATAGCCCTGGATGCCCCCTCACTTGCAGCATAATGTAAAGGCGTAGCGCCTAATGCGTCCTGTTTGTTAACATCTATCTCGTAATATCGGCCATTGAAGAAATTCCTATAATCTAGCAAGGCATTCAATGCTTCCAGATCCGTTCTTTGGTCCTGGCAAAAGATATGTAAAGGTGTGCGACCGAGAAAATCTTGGGCATTAGGGTTTGCTTTATGGTTCATCAATGCTCTCATTGTCTCTGTGTCTTGTGCATAAAATAACGGTGTAGCGCCATGATTATCTTGTGCATTTACCTCTGCTCCTTTGTCAAACAGCGCATGGATACAAAAGGGGTTCCCCCACTCAGCCGCAACATGTAAAGGAGTTAATCCATACTGAGAGTCTTTGATAGTAACATTAGACCCCTGTGCTGATGCAGATATCGATTGATGATTGCCATAACGTGCTGCTTTGTGTAGATCACTAAACAAAATGCTGTAATTGTTAGATTCGATATTTTCTTTAGCTATTCGTTGTTTATACTGTCTGATAGCAGACCAAATATTAGTATTTCCCATAAAGTTGGCTCTTTCTTTAGCCTGTTTTGTTAAAATAGCGCCGCCATCGAGCAATGCTCGTACTGCATTCCCAGATGTGCTAAATGCCGCTAGTTCGAGTGGGGTGAATTTTTTTATTTTGCCAGATTTTTTTATGTTTCTCATGTCTTTGGATGGGTTTGTGCGCAAATCTCGAAAATAGACATCTAAATTAGTTCCTATTGGTGTAGTTGTTCGTGTGAGCAAATTTGTAGCTTTCTTTTTTCTTCATATACTTCCCAATCAATGCTACAGGATAATTCAACAGATGCTCCGCATGCAATAAGGGCATCAATACCCTTTGTATTATCTGCCTCTACAGCGTAATGTAAAGGGGTAGCGTCTTGGTAATCTCGAGAATTTGGGTTAGCTCCGTTTTTAACCAGTGTGAATATGATCTCGGCAGGTTCAACTCGGTTTCCGGCCCAAATGTGTAAAGGTGTGCGACCAACACGATCTTGCGCATTAACATTCCCACCCTTCTTAATTAACTCACTGATGCAATTAATACCAGATGCCATATGTAATGGTGTTATGCCATCAACATCTCGAGCATTAACGTCTGCGCCTCTTTCAATTAATATATTTAATGCATCAGACCAATCACTGGATGCTGCGTGATGTAGAGCGGTTCTTCCAAAATCATCTTTCTGATTGACGTTTGATTGGTTAGCGTTTTCAGATATATAATCTATATTACGAGTGTTGAGAGCTTCAAGAAACCTTGCTGCAGTCGGCAATGGCTGCGGAAGAACTGCGTTTTTTGCTCTTCTTGTAACACTCTGGGCTTGTTCCATCGCTTCTAGTGAGTAAAAAAGTGGTGTAAGCGCTATGAGACATAAAATAATGTGTTTCATAAAATCCTTATTAGTTTTGTAACCGATTAAACAGTGCTCTGCTCCGGATCACACTGCCATGAGTGTGATTGTATTTTGCTAGTTATCTATTTTTACTAAGCAGTTTTGTATCCTTTCGTTCATAGGCGCTTCTTTCAGTAAGCTTATAGCTGCACAAGATTTATAAAGCCTTGAAATCACTTTTAAATAAAATCATAAATGATAAACAAAAAATGTCAATTAAAAAATGTCTAATGTGAAATCCGACCATTTCTTTTGTTGGGCCTTGTAGTGGCCCACAAAGGCTATCATCGCACCATTGTCGGTGCAAAATTGGGGCGATGGATGAAAAAATGCAAGATCCTTTTTGGCACTAAAATCTGCCAGGCGAGCTTTTATATACTTATTGCAAGCCACTCCACCCACAAATGCGAGTGCTTGCACGGTATGTTTTGCTAAAGCAGCAGTAAGCTTTTGTTCAAAAATATCAGCAACGCAGACCAAAAATGAGCTTGCAACTTCCCTTTTAAGTTCAAGATCAAAATTACTTAAGAAGCTTTTTGTTTTCATGTCGTAAGCGCCACGCCTTACAAGATCATAGAGAACCGCAGTCTTAAGTCCAGAAAAACTAAAATCAAGGCTGTGTGGGGTGGGGCGGGGATAGTGGATGAATTCTTGAAAATCAACTTCTTGTGCTAATGATTCAATGATCGGCCCTCCTGGATAGGGAAGATGTAAGAGTTTGGCAACCTTGTCAAAAGCCTCTCCGGCAGCATCATCGAGTGTTTGGCCAAGGAGGGTAAAAGAGCCAGAGTCGTGGACAATATACAGCGCCGTGTGCCCGCCAGAAGCGGTAATGCATAAGAAGGGAAAGGGGATTATATGCTCAATACAGGCTGAGAAAATATGACCCTCAAGATGATTTATTCCTATAATATTTTTATTGCCGGCCCACGCAAGAGCTTTTGCATAGCTTAATCCAACAAGCAGTGAGCCTGGAAGGCCTGGGGTATGGGTAACTGCTATCGTTGAAATCGATTCAAAGGATGTATGAGCGGTACGGAGCGCTTCTTGTACTATCGGTTCTATCTTTTCAAGATGGGATCGAGAAGCAATTTCTGGTACAACCCCGCCATACTTTTCTTGCAACGGCGCTTGAGAAAACAATATATTTGAAAGCACCCCATCTTGGTTGTGTACACGGATGCAGCTGTTTCATCACATGAAGTTTCGATTGCTAAGATAGAATGATTCATCGTTCTAAGGTATTCATGGCAACGATCATAGAAGGATTATTTTTGGTAGTTGAAGAAACCGGGCTATGTATTCCTCGGGTGTCAACACAAGCGCATGCTGCTTCATTACATGCTTTACGAAGCCTTTCTGGTGTTATTTTGGGGTCAATTCAATAATGGGTAAATAGAGGGTGTGGCACCCTGTCTTTATTTTCATTAAATCATCATTTTTTTTAAGACCTGTAATAAGATCTGGATCGAAAATAATGATGATCGCACCTTTAGGAAGTACAATGGGAATGTTTTCCTTATTTTCTTCCTCAACGTCCCATGAGTAGATACTACCATCCTGCTTTTTTGTTATGTAGAACATACGACATTTTTCGCCGGCTCTTTTTAAGTCCTTCGTTGCATTATTTTGAAAACGTCGATGCACATCATCGGTAATTACGAGCGTGAATGAATCTGATGGTATTATTTCGTTGATAAGGCAGTAATCAGTAGAAAAATTGAGCCGAAAGCCCTTATAGTAGCCGCGTAACGGCGGATTTTCTTTTATACTTGCAGGAAACCGAAACCGTAGAATATAACTGGTAAGCGGTTGGGATTGCCGCAGTGGAGTTGCGATGGGCATATCGTAAAAGGGAATGATGGGATCTTGGAACTCATCTTCTGTAAACGCTATAAGTGAGCACACCGTGCCGAGTACTGCGAATAAGAGAAACTGTTTCTTCATATGTAAAACCATTTAAATAGATCAGTAAAGCTCGTATACTTGAGTAAGTATAGTGTATATTAAGCTTTTTTTCAAAAGCAATAAGGTAAGAAAGCCATGGGCAACTATCTTGATACTCTTTTTGATCGGTTAGCGCGTGCTGAAAAATCTTCTTCCCGATTAGCAGCTTCATTTTGTTTGGGAACCTTTATTGCTCTTACGCCAACCATACCCTTTCAGACCCCGTTACTTTTTTTACTCAGTTGGTTATTTGGCTTGAATGCTACGGTGACGTTTGCTGCGGTTTATTTGATTAATAATCCGTTAACTATGGTTCCCATTTATATTATTGGCTATGCTTTTGGAACATGGTTTTTTGAAAAAGTAGTCGGATTGGATTTAGTAAGGTATAATCCTTGGTGGGTAGAAAACTTTAATACCTTTCTTTCCCGGTATGTAGATATTAAAAAACATTTTGGAACACAATTTTGTTTGTGGTGCCTTCTTTTAGGAGGGTTGTTATTTGCCCTGATAGTGAGTATCTCACTCTATCCTTTTTTAAAGCGCTTTTTTGACCATGTAATCAGGCAGCTTGAAAAAAGAAAAAGCCCAGACGAATCACACAAGAGTCCATGAAAATTATTGCGCAAAATAAAAAAGCATTCCATGATTACGATATCCTTGATCGACTTGAAGCGGGGATTGTTCTAAGAGGCGATGAGGTAAAAGCACTAAGAGCAGGCCACCTATCATTGATAGGGTCCTTTGCTACTGTGCATGATCATGAATTATTCTTACTCAATGCCCATATTGCCCCTTATTCGCATGCATATAGCAAAGCTGAGGAGCAATCGCGAAGATCGAGAAAGTTGCTTGTGCGGCATAAAGAGTTAATGCGCATCATTGGGGATATTGCGCGTAAAGGGGTCACTATTATTCCTTTAAAGGTGTATTTTAATGAAAAGGGTAAGGTAAAAGTTGACCTTGGCATTTGCAAGCATAAGAAAGCGTATGGTATAAAACAAGAACTTAAAGAGCGAGATATAGAGACGGGAAACGAGGCGAGAGCTTCGTGGAAAATATAAGGAGTAAGTTCCGCCGTGCTTAGAGGAGTGGAATGAAATTTTCACATATGTTAACAAAAACCCGAAAAGATGTTTCTGCACAAGAAGCGAGCATAAATGCTCAGTTACTAGAACGGGCTGGCTATGTATCTAAATTAATGGCGGGTGTTTATACGTACCTTCCGTTGGGCTTCGCGTACTTGCAAAAATAGAGCGTCTAGTAAGGGATGAAATGAATAGCTTAGGAGCGCAGGAAATCCTGATGCCTGCACTGCAGCCTCGTGAGCCTTGGGATCAAACGGGCAGGTGGGATAAGGTCGATGTTCTGTATAAATTAAAGGCAGGAGATCGGGATCTTTGTTTGGGACCTACCCACGAAGAAATTGTTACCCCCTTGGCGGCCTCATATATAAGTTCCTATAAGGATCTTCCTCAGGCCTTGTATCAGATTCAAACGAAATTTAGAAATGAAGCACGACCTAAATCCGGATTGCTTACGAGGTCGAGAATTTCGCATGAAAGATCTGTATTCGTTTCATGCCACAGAGGAGTGATTTGGGCGAATTTTATGATAACGTGATTCGTTCCTATCTGGAGATTTTCAAAAAGGTCGGCTTGGGCGATATCACTTATTTAACGTATGCATCTGGTGGCATTTTTACCAAATACTCCCACGAGTTTCAAACAATTACCCCTTACGGAGAGGATACAATTTTTATTTGTCAGCCTTGTCGTATTGCCATCAATAAGGAAATTATTGAAGATCAACCTGATTGCCCTGGGTGCAAAGGCAATGCATTGATGAAAAAAAGTCGATTGAAGTCGCAAATATTTTTAAATTGATGTATCGCTTTTCACATACATTTAATTTGGTATATAGCGATGATCAAAATAGCAAAAGAGATGTTCCTATGGGATGTTATGGTCTTGGAACGTCAAGGTTAATGGGCGCAATTGTGGAGGCATTGCACGATGCGAAAGGAATTATATGGCCTGCACGCATCGCTCCCTATGATGTACACTTGATTGTGCTTTCGCAAAAACCTGAAGTTCTCAATCACGCGCAAGAATTATATGATCTTCTTGTCAGGGATCGTATAGAAGTTTTGTTCGATGACAGGCATGTTATGGCAGGCGAGAAGTTTGCTGATGCTGATTTGATTGGAATTCCAGTGCGCTTAGTAGTCAGTGAAAAAACGATGGCACTCAACAGTATTGAATATAAACTTCGTGCACAAGAGCAAGCGCAGATGCTGCCAGTGGAAGTACTCCTTGCCGAGCTTACAAAGAGAGTGTTTGGGCGTGAGCCTTGAAAAGCGAGACACTTCCCATTCAGGTTAGTAGATAAAAAAAAGATGGCGCTCTTTTGCTTTTAGTGGTATCGTAATTGAGTAGTAGTAACTCTCCAAAAAGCCCCGACATTTGGAGCGTTACGTAGTAGTCAGCATGAAAGCGGGAAGGGAGACTTATGAAAAAAAATATCATTACGGCGGTTGGTCTTATATCGCTTGTTGTATTAAGTTACGTGGGAATAGCCCAATTAAGTTTAACGAAAAAAGAAATTTCAAATGAACCTGAGCCTATGGAAATCGAACAAGAAGAAGAGCTGCAGTCAAGCGGTGAAAAAAAGGGAGAATCGATGCCTGAAATGACCTTACCTTCGGGGCTTAAATATACTATAGAAAAACATGGCACTGGCGAAACTACAGCGGTGCCTGGACAAGTTATTGAAGTCCATTATACGGGATGGCTTGATGATAATGGAAAGCCAGGAAAGAAATTTGATAGTAGCATTGATCGTGGTACGCCATTCAAGTTTATCGTTGGTGTAGGCCAGGTTATTGCAGGTTGGGATGAAGCGCTCCTGTCAATGAGAGTGGGTGAAAAAAGACATCTGATTATTCCACCGGCTTTAGGATATGGTGCTCGCGGTGCGGGAAACAGTATCCCTCCCCATGCGACGCTTCATTTCGATGTTGAACTTTTGAGTATCGGCAAAAGATAAAAAGCTGCGTAAGATATACAAGGCCCTCTTGAGGGCCTTGTATGCTATCGATGTGAGGCTTCTTGGAATCTGAAAAATCATTTTATTGACATATAGAATGAAACTCTTTATACTACTAGTATCTATTCTTTGAAAATTTCGGGGGCGTACTGGCTTCGACGTGATATAAAAGTCGTAGAGAGCATGCCGAGCTTTGGCTTTGTGCTCGTTAAAAAAAGAGTCAAACAATAAGTGCAGAAAACAGCACAGGCGAATTTTATAATTCCGCCGCAATTGCTGCAGCTTAAGGGCTCGTAGCATCTTGCTCGTTTCATATGCCTATGGATGAGGCGAGCTCGTATTACCCAGTATAGGACGTCAAGTAAGATTCACTTGGTCTGTAGCTTGAATGATCACTAACCAGGCTTATAGAGAGAACGTGTCTTTGCGGACCTTTGTAAGAACTAATAAAGACTAAGCATGTAGCGCTATACGGTGCTTGTGTTGCGGACATGGGTTCGACTCCCATCGCCTCCACCAAAAATCCTCGTAATTACGAGCTATTTTACCATGTAAGCTTTGCTTGAATAATTCTCCTCTTGAGCAGCAAATCTGAACCGAACTTTTCCCCGGGTGTAGAATACACACAGCGGACAGAGTTTCTACAGATGGAGAAGAAAACACTTGACTTATACTTTGTGAAATTGCTATTTTAAAACTAAGAATGACATATTTGAAATAAAAATGCGGGAGGCGAACCAGCCGGAAATGGGTTGTGTTTGTCTGCAGGCTAAATACGCAAGTCGAGTAAGACGGCCCCTGTGCTCGTAATAAATGGGCTGAGTAATGCGCAAGGCTATGAACTTGCGAACATCGGACTAAATGAGTCCGCTGTACCTACGAACTCAAAGATATCCCTTTGATCTGTAAGTTCGTAGGGTATCAAAGGGACACTGGGTGTACTTGTTAATAGTGCCTAGGTAGAATTAATTAACCGATGACGAACAATCGAGTCTTTGCAAGATCGTCATTTGTAGTACAAAGACTAACTTGGAGTGTATTGAGTATCTGTTAGGCAAATGTGAGTTTCTAATTCATGCGCCTCCACAAAGTTTAAGGATCTGTTACCATAACGGATCCTTTTTTGTTGCTTCCATAAGCTGACTTGTGATATTATTATTTTAATAGAAATAAAAAAATGGAAAGATTGTTTATGAAGTATTTTGAAATAACCAAAAACTTAACAATAAATTTTTTTTCACTCCTTCTTGTAGTTTTGATGCAACATCTAACTTTGGGACAAGATAAAAAGACTGCACAGGGTGACGCATCAAAGGAAGTCACCGTAAGTCAGCAAGGGAAGCAACCGGCAATTTCAGGACAAGATAAAAAGACTGCACAGGGTGACGCATCAAAGGAAGTCACCGTAAGTCAGCAAGGGAAGCAACCGGCAATTTCAGGACAAGATAAAAAGACTGCACAGGGTGACGCATCAAAGGAAGTCACCGTAAGTCAGCAAGGGAAGCAACCGGCAATTTCAGGACAAGACAAAAAGACTGCACAGAGTGATGCGAAAGAAGTCACCGGAAGCCAGCAAGGGAAGCAGCCGGCAATTTCTGGGCGAGAGAAAAAGACTGCACAGGCTAATGTATCAAAAGAAGCCAAAGTGATCAAACAAGAAAAGCGACCAGTAATTTCCGGGAAAGACCAAAAGGCGGCACTAAGTCAGAAAAAGGAAGAAGCCAAAGAAGTAAAGCAAGAAGAAAAACCAGGATCATCTAAAGCTCCTGCACCGTCTCCAAAACAAACGGAATTTTTTTTTATTCCTACATTGGATGAAAAGAAGGAATCAGACAAGGCATTCCTTGAGTGGAAAATAAGGGATCCCTATTCATCTTTATCAAAAGCATTAAAAAAAGCGCTCACATCTGATGCAATCGGGTCGATCGTTGATCAAGCACAGATCGATGGGGATTTGAATGAGCAAGAGGTCCAAGAAAAGATACTCTCCCTAGCCGATAGTTTTAGTGAGGAATTTGGTGAGCACATACGTAAGCAAGAAGTATATACTCTCCTAAAGCAAATTATCCTTCCACCGCGCATATTTGAAAGAATGAAGGATCCTGAGCTTCCCCAGGATGTCTTGTATGCAGACTTCTTAAAAGTTTTGCGAGGTCAGATCACCCCGATTGATACCACCTTAGAAGAGTGGGCCTTGAGGTTTCTTACATCAGAATCGATCCTTATTGCCTTGCCTATTATAGAGGCGATTGATGTGGGGGGTAGAAGTTTCAGCACATTAACGCCCAATGAGCAAAAAAGGGAACTTGAATCGGTTATTGATGTTGTCACACAGAGGTTTCTTACCAACCTTGAGGCGGTACAACAGAAATTTACTATACCTTTTCCTGGCAGGATGGATGAGGTCTTGCGCAATAAAATAAGCCATTTTTTTTACGAAAAATTTGTTTCCGCGCTTCAATAATTTAAAAGCGAACGGGCAAAAAAATTTTCTTGAAAATCAAGAACAAGATTCGATAGCCTAGAACTACTATGCGGGAAGCTAAATGGGGTAATGGGGGTTAGGTATTCTTTTTCTTTTTCCCGCATATCTTTCGTGCCCAAAAACCCAATCTTTAAAAAAATTGTCCTTATGCTACAATAAGTGAAACATTTTCGGTTGGATAACATTTTAAATTTTTGGGGGATACCTATGCATGTATCAATGTTTTCTCGTTCGCTCATTTTCATGAGTGTATGTAGTGTGTTTTTCTTGGAAGCCGCTGAAAAAAAAGATCAAACCAAGGGATTAAAAATTATGAACGATTCATCACTTAAACCTGCTGCGACTTCAAAAATTGCCGTCGTAAATATGTATCAAATTTTTGCTTCTGATCCTAAAGGCTTGGCTACTGCTTCCGATGAGTGGCGTACGTTGTTTAATGAGATACAAGAACAGTTAAAGCCGGTTAAGACAGAGATCGAAGAACTTGATGGAAAATATAAGAAGCTTCGCGCAGAATTAGTAGAATTAGAGAAAAAGGGAGTTGGAGAGATCGAAGCATTACAAAAAAGTAAAATTGCTTCTGAAAAAACCCTGCGGGAAAAATCTGAAGCCTTGCAAGCAAAATTAGAAGAAAAATATGTAAGAGAGGTCCGTCCTATTGAGATGCAATTGAGAAATCAAGTTATGCAAGCAGAACAGTTTTTTAAAGGTGCACTAGACGAAGCCCAAGCAAAAATTGCCACAAAAATTGACAAGATATCTGAAGAGATTCAAGAATCCCAAGGATGGGATATAATCCTTAAGGGAGAAGTTGCTCTTGGCAAAGTAAATAAGCGGTTCGATTTAACAGATGAAGTTCTAAGAGTTTTAAATAAGAGGTATGCTCAAGAAAAAGCAGAGAAAAAACCTAAGGCTCCTGCAGCAGCTCCCGCTGCATAGGTGATCATGCAAAAAATAGTGGTAGTTCCCAAAGTTATAGTAGGCCTTGGAAATCCTGGGCCCCAATTTATTTTCAATCGTCATAACATTGGTTTTAGGGTCATTGATGCACTAGCTGCGGCGCACGGTGGGCAATGGAAAGCCCGCGATACAATGGAGGCTTGTCAGATCGTGATTAACGGATCAAAAGTCCTCCTTGTAAAACCGCAAACATATATGAATCAATCTGGTGCTATTATTCCCTATTTAAAAAAACAGGGTTTTGGTCCGGAAGATGCGCTAGTTGTCCATGATGAACTTGAGTTGCCCTTTTCGAAAATTGTAGTAAGAATCGGTGGGAGTGCCCGTGGTCATAATGGTTTAAAATCCTTGATAAATGCGTGGGGAGAACCATTTGCAAGGCTTCGCTTTGGAATTGGGCGCCCTGAGCGTAAAGAAGACGTTCCCCAGTATGTTCTTCAAAATTTTGAAGATCGGACAGAAACTGACCAGCTCATTGAGCAGGCCATTGGGGTGATTGAAGAGCTGTATACATAAAAAACGCCAAGTTTAAACTTGGCGTTTTTTCAATTTTTACGCTACTGTTTGTGGTTTATAGAGCGAACACTGTTTACGTAATGAGAAAGAAAGAAATGTCGAAGCCCATCCACTAAAGATGAGTTCAATACCAATGAAAAGTCCAATAACCCATAACGAAGCGGCAGGCCACTGAGCAAGAATGAGGATACCCAATGCAAGGGTTACGATCCCATTAAAGAGGAGCCACCCCCAATGTTCAATATGACCAAAGAGAGATATGGCTATTCTAAAAAGGCCTGCAGAGATGAAGAAAGCTGCTAGGACCAATGTAAGGGAGACTGCCCCGACAACAGGATTGGCAACTAAAAGCCAACCAACGACTGCTGATAAAATACCTATAAGAAGTTCACCAAAAAAACCTCTCCATTCAGGATTCCAAAAGGCGTGAATCAATTGCGCGATGCCGCCACCTGCAAGAAGAACCCCAAATAAAAAAACTGTTGCCATTGTTGTCGTAAAAGCCGAAGTGAGTGCTACACTTCCCAATAGAATCAGGATAATGCCCAAGGCTAAAAATGATCCCCATCGATCACAAAGCGGATTTTGTGTATAATTCATATCTTTCTCCTTTTTTTATTGTTATTATGATTTCGAGAAATAAATATTTTTTAATAAAGCTTAATATAAAGCCCTGCTATTTATAAATTATATATTAGAAAATATTTGAAAGGCAATATATTGAGGAGAAATCTTTGATTGACGCCATTTTTGTCTTACTGAGTATGCTCTTTCAGCCATTTTTTAATTTCGTATTCAAGTTCTAGATTTGCCTGAGGGATCCCACCTTGCAAAGAGGTTCCACTCCCCCCTCCCTGCAAGCCCTGCTCTTTGAGCCATGACGAAAATTCTCGTAGATTGATCCGTGATGAAAGGGATGGTGCAATTGAAACGAAATAACTTGCCTTGGTAGTAGATTGAGCAACAAGGAAATAGAGCCCTGGTTGAACTTTCATACACTCTTGAGCAATATCCCTTAGGTCCTCGAGCTGCGCATCTTTGATACTTAGATAGAGGAATGGGAGTTCTTTGTATTTTTCAATACGTTTGAGCCATTCAGGCATAAGATGTTGGAACATATTTTTTTTCAGTTCTCTGTAGGCGGTTTGGGCTTCTTTTAATTGTTCTTTTTGTTTTTTTACCGCATCAAAAACCTGTTCAACGGGGACCTTATATTCCTGGCCAAGATTTTTAAGGGTACTATAACTTTGTTGAAAGAGCGCAACAGCCGCGGGTCCCGTAACGGCTACAATGCGACGATTTCCCGCAGAAAGTGCGGATATTTCAGTTATTTTAAAGCACCCAATATCTCCGGTGGCGCGTACGTGTGTTCCCCCACACAGTTCCGCAGAAAAGCCTGGGATTTCAACAATGCGCACCTTTTCAGGGTTATATTTTTCACCAAATATGGCAATTACGCCCCGTTTTGTTGCGTCGGCAAGCGTTGTGTATTCAACGGTAACGGGGATATTTTCCATTATGATTCTATTGACGGTATCTTCAACAATGGCAATTTGTTCCGGGGTTAGATTCTCATGGTAGGTAAAATCAAACCGTAAATAATCGGGTTCAACCACCGAGCCAGATTGACGTACCTGCTTTCCGAGCAATCCAATAAGAGCTGCCTGGAGCAAGTGGGTTGCCGTATGATTTTTCATAGTAGTAAGACGCGTCTGTGTGTCTACTACCAACGTGACGGTATCACCCACACGTAATGGATGTGAGACCTCGATGAATGCAGCGATCGCATTATTAATTTTTTTAAGGCCGCGTAAGGGCATTTGCGTGTCGGCAATCCTAATACAGCCTTGATCACTCACCTGACCGCCACATTCGACAAAAAAGGGTGATGTATCCGTTATTACATAGGCTTGAGTTCCTGACTGCACAGATTCTACCGATTGGTTATGAACCACAAGGCCCGTGATTTTTGTTTGTGCTACATGCTCTTGATAGCCTGTAAACTCCGTGGCGAATTCTTGTGATAAAGAGATTTCTTCCTGTGCTTGTTTTTTCCCGGACTGGAGGCGTTGTTGCTCCATAAAATGTTCAAATCCTGTAGAATCAACAGAAAATCCACGCTCATGCGCAATTACCTTGGTCAATTCAAGGGGAAAGCCATAGGTATCATACAATTTAAAAGCTTGCTGTCCCGAAATAATCTTTGTAGGACTTTCTGCAAAAACTTTTTGCAAGATTGCTTGACCGTGAATCAGGTTGGTTGAGAATTTTTCAACTTCACTTGCAAGTACTGCGATAATGTGCTTTTCCTGCGTTTTTAATTCTGGATACAGGGGGCCCATAAGCTGAATAAGTGCTGGTGCTATATCAGGGAAAATATTTTTCTTATGGAGCTTTTGAGCAAAAAGGGCCGCACGTCTGATTATTTTACGAAGAACGTACCCTCTTCCTTCATTAGAGGGAGTTGCCCCATCAGCGATAGCAAAGCAGGAAGATCTGATATGGTCGCTTAAAACTCTACATGCTGCCTGCTTTTCAGGATTTGCCGTTTCATACACAATGCCGGTTAATTCTTCGATTTTTCTTATAAGTGGCATAAACAAATCAGTTTCGAATATCGAATCTTTGTCTTCGATGATAGTGCACAAGCGCTCCAATCCCATGCCGGTATCTACACCTGTTTGCTTTAAAGGCTTATCCGTCCCATCAGTTTGCCTATCGTACTGCATAAAGACAAGATTCCAGATTTCCATAAATCTGTCGCAAGCACAACCAGGAGCACAGTCCTTATTGCCACATTCAAAAGTTGTCCCGCGGTCAATATAAATCTCGGTACAAGGTCCGCATGGCCCTGTGTCGCCCATCTGCCAAAAATTATCGGCTTCTCCTAGACGAACGATTCTTTCAGGGGGTAATCCTATGACTGTATGCCAGATAGTATACGCTTCATCATCTAAGCGATACACGCTTGCATACAGCTTCGTTTTATCGAGTTTTATTTCTTGTGTAAGAAATTCCCAGGCAAAAATAATTGCTTCTTTTTTAAAATAGTCCCCAAATGAAAAATTGCCCATCATCTCAAAAAAAGTAAGATGACGTTTAGTAAACCCTACATTGTCAAGATCATTGTGCTTACCGCCAGCACGTATGCATTTTTGGATGGAAACAGCTCGCTTATAGCTGCGGGTTTCTTTGCCTAAGAAGACGTCTTTAAATTGATTCATCCCAGCGTTAGTAAAGAGTAAGGTTGGATCTTGGGCTGGAACAAGTGAGGAACTAGGTACAAGGGTATGGTGGTGCTTAATAAAAAAATCAAAAAATTTTTTTCGAACATCGAAGGAGTTCATGATTGTTGATCCTTAGTTGAGAGAGAGCACTGCTTTCTTAGAGTAGCACAATTGAAAATAAATTAGTATTCTCTTTCCCAAAGTGATGATGCTTATAGGGTGTGCATGAAATTAGTCTTTTGTATCTTTCTAGTAATCTTTATAAGTGTGCCATATTCATTGCATGCGACTATAAGGAACCCAAATCCCCTTATAGATCTTTGCAGAAGTGGAAATTGTTGGGATCAGCCACCAGTTTTACCTCCTGTACCTTGCGAGCCCTGTGAGCCAAACGATGCTGCAATCCTCTTGCGTCCCTTTGGCTTTGTAAAATGGGAGTGCTATTTTGACACGAGACAAGTGCTTGGTTTGCGTGAAAATGCAGCGCTCTTTTTCCCTGCACGTTTCTTTCCAGACAAATTTAAACAGGATATTAATGCGCATGGCGAGTGGAATATGAGTGCTTTTGAATCACGACTTGGATGTGCTTTTAGGGGGCCTGACTGGAATAATTTTATCACCGATGCCCTTATTGAAGGCGATTTTTGGGGGTCGCTTGAAGCGAGCATCTTTAATTTTCGCTTGCGTAATGCGTTTGGGCGCATCATGTGGCAAGGCGGAGCATTTTTATTTGGCCAATGGTGGCATCCACTCTGGATTGAAGAGTGCTATCCCCATATTTTAGGTTTCGGCTTGGGTGCTCCCATTGATCTGTATGCGCGTGTTCCTCAAATGCGCTATACAGGAAGATGGGATTGGTTTGAGCTTATTGCTGCGTTGGCTTCGCAAGGGGATTTTTCAAGCTACGGACCAAACCGACAAGCTCCTGATTATATACGCAATGCTCTTGTTCCCAATCTTCATCTGCAAATGAGAGCGTACGGTACTCATTCGGTCTGGGGCATAGCGGGAGATTATAAAAGGCTGGTGCCACGTATTGTAAGCAATGATTGTGTGAAGGTTAAAGAACATATAGATAGTTTTATAGTGGAAGGATTTGGTAGCTTTAAGAAAAATTTTGAATGCTCTTATTGTGTAGCTCGCATGAAAGCCTATTGGGCTCAAAATGGGAGTGACTTGGAGCTTATTAGTGGTTTTGGAGTAAAATGTATAGACCCTTGTACTGATCGTCGAACCTATGCAAATACTGCCGCTGCCGGTGCATGGTTTGATTTTTCTTATTATTTCCATCAAGATGAGATGGAATTCGGTTTATTTGTAGGGGGCACAAAAAATCTTGGCTCTCATGATAGGCTGTACATTGACCCTGCAACAGGAAAGCCTATTATTTATGCTCTGCTTGGAGTAGCACAGGATATTGATTATGTGGTCGATGTTATTCCTCGATTTGTTTTCATGAAGGATCCCATTCGTGTTGGTGTTGAACTGACTTATAGCCGTGCATCCTGGGGTAAGCCCGATTGCACAGGCCGCGTGAGACATGGTTGTCCCGTCGATAACTATCGCATCTATTTTGTGTTGTATTATTTGTTTTAGATTGAGAATTTTTCGGACACTCATTGAATATTTCAACATACTCCGTACTCTTAGATAAGTGTAGCGACAGAAACATGAGAATTTTACTTGACTTTACCTTTTTAAAAGCGGCAAGCTTAAAAAGCTGTATTTGATGAGTAAGGAATGCTATGTCAAACGGAATTTCCGTACAATTTCAGTTTGTTTCACTTTGTATTACGACCGCTATTCTTCTGTATCTTATTGCCGGTCAGGTCTTTCATTTTTGCGCCATAGACAAAAAACCAACACTACATCAAGTTGATGCTCGTCAAGCAAAGGGTCCAACAGTAGTAAAAGTGGGACTGACCATAGTGGATTTTGCTGAATTTAATGTAACCGAAAATAAATTTAAAATAAGTGGGCTTATCTCTTTTATCTTTGATCCAAAAAAGATCAGCTTAGATACTATTGAAAAGTTTTCCTTTTTAAAGGGAGACATTAAATATAAGTCCAAACCTCATGTCCGAGCATGTGGAGACTTGATGTGTGCTTATTATTCAATAAAAGTGACTTTTAAAACAAATCTTTATTATGGTTTTTTTCCTTTTGAAGATCATAAGATATTTCTTGGTCTTATTAACGATGCGGTAACTCCCGAGGAAATGCTTTTTGATGCGGTTCCTGAAGATTTTATTATAGATACCGATGTCTATGTATCGGGTTGGTCTTATTTGCGGCATCGGGTGAGAATGGGCTACGGTGAAACTATTTTGCCTGGTTTAGAAAATAAAAAGATTGTATATCCTGAGCTTCTTTTTATCATCGATTTTTTTCATTATAGTATGCGTTATATTATAAGTATTATGCTACCCTTGCTCATTATATTCTTTATTGATCTTTTTTCCTTATGCTTAGATCAACGATTAAACAAATCAACCCTGGTGCAAATGTCGACAGGGAACATTGTTGCTTTAGTTGCCTATCGGTTCGTTATTGAGAGCCTCTCGCCAAAAGTGGGATATCCCATGATAGCAGATTATATTTTCTTTCTGTTTCTGAGCATATCATTTGCGATTTTTGTCATTAATTCGATTGGACCGTATTTAGCCCTTTGGCAAAAGAAAGCGGTAAGTATTGGTATGCAACTTATTGTAATTGGGGTATTTACCTATCTTCTTGAGTTTTGGATTCCATGCTAGCTACGCGTTACGCACTCTCCCTTGACCAGAGAGCACTTATGGGCCGGGCAAAAAGATCTTTACTAAAGGGCACTGATTCGGTCCCCGCAAAAAAGTAATGCGTCTTCGCATCTTTTTTTATATGCCGCTGATACTTCAAAATAATAACATAGAGTGTTATAAAATCGAACACCTGGTGGAAATATTCTACTCAAAATTGCTCAGGGAAAGTAAAGAGTTCCACGCTTTAATTACCATTCTGACGGAGGATCTCGCGCTGTTAAAACACCTTGATCTTTGCTACAATCTAAGGATAAATTTCTCAAAGCGAGAGAGTATATCCTTTGAAGCGCATTTTACTTGTAGCGATACTCTATATTTTTTTTGTAAGAGCCGTAGTTTTTGAGCCCTATGGTTTTGTAGCCATTGATCAGTTTTATGATAGCCGTCAAATTATGGGTGCGCGGGAGAATTATGTGCTTTTTTGGCCGCTTCCCGTGCTTCCAGACCGGTGCTGCAATGATATAAATGCCAATCCTGGATGGAATATGACGGCCATTCAAACAAAGTTTGGAATGATTGTTACGCAACCGTGGTACACGGGGAATGTCACCGCCCGCATCGAGGGGGATTTTTTAGGTGCAACTGATAGTACGATTGGTACCTATCGTATGCGCCATGGCTACATCTTTTTTGAACGCCCCTCGTGGACGCTTTTAGTTGGGCAATACTGGCATCCTCTTTTTATTTATCCAGAGTGCTTTCCCGATACCGTTTCCTTTAATAACGGTCTTCCCATGGAGCCTCAGGCGCGAGATCCGCAGGTCCGGTTTACTTACCAAAATGGCTCTTTTAGATTGATGCTCGCTGCTCTTGGGCAAAATGATTTTACTAATCTTGGGCCCATTGGAAGCACGCCAGTACTTATTCAAAATACTGTTATTCCCAATCTTCATATTCAACTGAGATATGAAAACGAAGAAACTCTTTTTGGAGTTGCATTTGATTATAAACGATTAACACCCCGGATTGTGACCAATAAAAACGTGGCAACACATGAGGTCAATAATAGTATCATTACCCAAGTGTTTGGTGCTTATAATGCCGAAAAATATCAAATTCGGTCTAAGTTTGTTTATTCTCAGGATGCTGCAGATCAACTTATGCTAAGTGGATTTGCTGTCAAAACTGTTGATCCCTTTACCGATATAAGGACCTATGCAAATACGCAAGAAGTTGCGATATGGCTTGATGCTGCTTATTGGTTTGATGAGCTGACAAAAAGTGTTGGGCTATTTATAGGATATGGCAAAAACTTGGGCTCTCGAGAGCCGCTGTACATCAACCCTATGACGCATCAGCCGATAGTATATGCTCTTGACCCGAACATTGATTATGTTTTCCGTATAGCACCTCGTTTTAGATTTAAAAAAAAACCAGTGACATTCGCTCTTGAACTTGAGTATACTCAAGCTGCCTTTGGTAAGCTTGATAGATTTGCCAGAGTAATTAATCCGCTAGCGACGAGCAACATACGTTTGTTGTTTGAGATTATGTATACTTTTTAACCTTGAGCCAAGCATGCCAGAATTATCGAATAAAAAATCGGACGCCCCTGAGAGAGTTCCATCCCAAGCGCCCGTATTTGAAGAATCGTTTGTTCTGTATTTTTCCATAACGCTCATAATTCTATCGGCTATTGCGCTTGCATTTTTTTTGTATCAAGCATCACAGACTGTTACTTCTGTTGATCCCATGCCAGAGTTATTATCGGTTACTCCTGAAACTGCAGATACATTGGGCGGCAATCCAAGCATAGTTACCGTGGGTCTTTATATTAAAGACTTCACCGAATTTGATATGGTGACAAATAATTTTATCTTTTCTGGCATTCTCTGGTTTCTTTTTGATCCCAGTGTTGTATCCCTTGAAACGCTTGCTAAGTTTTCTTTTGAAAAAGGAGAAATCCAATATGTTTCTGCTCCCAGTACCCGCATTGTTCAAGGAAAGCTGCTTGCGCGTTATGATATTCGCGTTAAACTCAAAACGAATTTGGTGTATACCTTGTTTCCGTTTGATAGCCATAAGCTTTACATAACGCTTGATAATAACTTTGTTACACCGGGGAAGTTTTATTTGAGTCCTCAAATAATGAATTTGCTGTCTCACCCGATATAAGAAATGCTGGATGGCTGTTGCATGGTGTTCGCGTATTGAGTGGTTATTCACATGCTCAATTACAAAAATATCCTTCTGAAAATGATGTATATCATCCACGCTTACTTTTTGAATTGGAATATGCGCATGCTGGTCTACGTCAAGCATTGACTATTTTGTTGCCTATCATTCTTACCTTTTTTATGGCGATTTTTTCATTTACTATGGACCCTAAAAAAAATTATGCACCGGTTCTTGCTCTTTCTATGGGTGCTGTTACTGCATTGCTTGCGTACCGATTTGTTATTGAAAATTTATCACCAAAGGTTGGCTATTTTATGCTGTCCGATTATTTGTTTTCTCTTTTTTTGCTTGCAGTTGTTACCATTTTTTTTCTCAATATTGGCTCATTCAAGTTGCGCGAAAGACATAAGAAACTCATAATCATAGCCATTCATGCGTTTGTGCTTGTTGCTTGTCTCTACATTCTACGTGTTTTAAAAATGGGTATACTATGAAGAAACTGCTCATCTTAATTTTTTGCACGCAATTGATACATGCTTTCTCTACTATCGATCAAGCAAAAAAGTATGCACAAGGTCAACCCGAATATCCTCCCATAGGGAATAAAAATGCGGTACTCAATCCCGATTATACCTCATGGTATCAACAACATCGGCCTACTTTTATGAATCAGATAGCGTCATTATTCAAGCCTTATTCAGGCTGGTCGATCAACCAGTTTAAAGCCCAGCTCATTTCTCAAGTAAAAATTCGTGAGAATGCTGGACTTAAACAACCCCATTCGCTCATCATGAAGCCACTTCCAGGTTGGGAATATACTATTGTAGGTCCACTCTTTGGTTCATTCCATTCTTTAGTGCGGCTACTTGTTGAATTTGTAAGACAGGGTACTATCGCACAAGATTTTAAAATCACCAAAAAGAATTGGTTTTTACTATTTGATGGGAACGTTATTGATGGTTCGCCCTATATTTTAGAAACACTAAGTCTTGTTTTATCTCTTAAGCAGGCAAATCCTCTTACTGTTTTTTACGTGGCCGGCGAACATGAACATGCCGAGTATTGGCAATCGTATGGGCTGAAAACCGAGTTAGATGTTCGTGTGGCAGATCGATCATTTGTGCAGTACGTGGGTCGTTTTTTTGCAACGCTGCCTCGATCTATTTTGCTGGCAGATGGCCATGATATTGTAAGAATTGGAAATATTGCGCAAGATGCAGATGGGGTAGATGAACTAAGCTGCGCTCAAATGATTAAAGATGTTGCTCGTGGTTCTTCAAAAGAATGCGTGCTTAAAAAAGCAATTGGAGACCTGCCTTTAATAGCTTCGATTGGTGGCGAACAGCGACTTATGAGTTATAAAGGTCATCCGGGCTTGGTCCTTTTGCCTTCGGAGAGTGGCTTTATTGCCTGGTCAATTTTTTCGGCACCTAACAAAATGTATCGAGATTATTTTAATTTCTTTTTTGATGCCTATGTTGTGTTAAAAATAGCTGACTCTTTGCAACAGAGTACCCTGGAGCTCTATCACCAAGATGTTCGCGAACAGGCAGGTTTTAAGAAAGTGGCTATCTACGGCCTTGCATCGGGAAAAAAAATGAGTGGGATATGTGACCCCAAGGAAGAAACATGCAAGCTGCAGCTGCCTGTGGAGGAAAAGGCAGTAGAAAAAAAGCCTCTTTTTATTGGCTGTACGTTGGATTTGACAAAAGGGGCATCAGGTCAGGGCAAGGTGGTGAAAATTGGTATATTGCTTGCTATAGATAAAATAAATGAACAAGGCGGCCTTAATGGTCAAAGAATTGAGATTATATTTATGGACGATGAATACTCCCCCGAGAAAGCGCGACAAAATGTGGAAACATTCGTAAAGAAATATGACAGTACCTTGTTTTTATGCAATTTAGGGAGTCCTACGCTCAGTGCCTACCTTGACTTAGTAAAAGATAACAAAATTTTTATTTTCTTCCCTACTACAGGGGCTCCCGCTTTTAGAAAGCCTGACCTGCTGGGCGTTGTGCACTGGAGAACATCCTATTCTAATGAGGCAATAGGGTTGGTATCGTATGCGTTAGAAAACTACGGAATCAAAGATTTTGCCTTTTTGTATCAAAATGATAGTTATGGGAAAGGTGCGCTGGAAGGTGCTCGAAAGATCCTCGATCAAAAAAAGATAACGCAATTTTTAGAAGTTTCCTATGAGCGCAATACAACATATTTTAAGAGCGCTATAGAAAAAATAAAGGCTTCGCCCGCTCGCGCAATTGGTTTTTTCTCAACATCGATTGCTGCAACAGAATTTATAAGGCAGGCTGGAGTTGAGTTTTTTATAGGTAAAAAGCTTTTTGCTCTTTCAGATTTAGCAGAAACTGCTTTTAAGAAATTTTCCCATCAAAAAGGGCTTGATATGGTCATTGCGCAGTTCTCTCCCAATCCGGCTACGAGCAACCTTGAAATTATAAAAGAATACAGAACTGCACTGCTTGCAAGTGGGCGTACGCAGGTTGATGTTTTTATGCTGGAAGGTTTTATTGGCGCATCGCTGATGGTAGATATTTTAAGAAAAACTCAGCAAAATTATTCCCATGAAGCAATTATGGGAGTAATTGAGGGGATGAAAAATTACACGTTTAAGGGTTTGAATTTAAGTTTTGATCCTCGCACTCGCGAGCTAGCACATCTTTTGTGGCTTGATATAGGCCTTCCGGAGTGGATTTTGCAGAAAATAGGTAGCTAAGTATGAAAAAATTCTTTTGCTTACTCTCCTTGTCTGTGTGCTTAACCCTTGAATGTTTTACCAGTGTGGTACAGACCCAGAAATTTGCAGCTTCTGCCCAAGAATGGGTGGACATTGATGCTTATAGTCACATTTACCGGCAGTTGCAAGGTTGGAGGTTGTTTCGTTTTTTTAATCTCTTTAGCCCACAAGCTTCTTTTTTTCGTTCATTACAATTAGTTACCAATCAGCGTAAGGATCTGGGGCTTTGGGGCCGATTTGTGCTGCGTCTTAGTCCTGCTGCTGATTCTCGTCTTATTATTTTGAGCAATGTTGGAGGTGAACTGCACTCATTTTTACGTATTATATCTGATTTACAGCGGCAAGGAATTTTGTCAGATACTAACATGCTTTCTTCCCGTGATTATCTTATACTCAATGGTAATATGATTGGGGATTCGCCCTATAATATCCAATTACTCGATTTGATTCTATCATTGCTGGCTTCTAATCCATTTCAGGTATTCTACATACGGGGGATGCAAGAAGATAAGGAATATTGGAAGGAGTATGCCTTAGGGGCAGAGCTTTCTTTCCTTTTTCCTTCGGGGGATAGTGAGCAAAATCAGATTCGTGATTTTTTTAATACCCTCCCATTGGGTATCTATTTTCACAGTTCCCACATCAAAGACGGTCCTCTTAGGATTTCCTATTTTGGTTTAGAAGATAACGAATTTAATCACATTTCTTGCAAAAAACGTGAATTACACATCGGTTCTACAAGTGCTAAGGGAAGGTGCGGCATACATATCCTTGAACTTGGCGATTGGTGCTCCCATGTGCAAGGATCTTTGAGTGGACTCATTTCGGGTGTTGATAGAAACATAGACTGGCAAAGTATGAAGGGCTTACAGTGGGATAAAAATAGTTCATCATGGTATGTGGTTTCAAGCCCAACGCGCTTTTACCGTCAAAATCATGGATTTTTATTCGATGCCTATGTGCTACTTGAGCTAAAAAAACCATCTAAAAGCATTCTCTCATTATATCTTGGCGATAGGAAGACTGGAAAGTTTTCACGTGAAATGGAATGCTCACTCACTCAAGGAAAATGCATCCTTCCTTGAACATGGCACCATCTGGGAGTAAAGTGCGCCAGTTTCATTTTTTACGATTCTGAACTATACTGATATTTAAATGGAAAAAAAATTATCATTTAGGCGCTTTTTTTGTTCCCCAAACAAAAATCTATGCCAGCAAAGCGAAAACATGAGTAAAAAAGCTAGTTTGTTTTTCATAATTTTTTGTGCCTTTACGTTACCGATTTTAGAAGCACAGCGGGGAACTAATCAAACCAAAGCGCGCGTTAAATCGACAAAACGCGTAATCAGGGGTACCCGTTCAAGTAAAAAAAAGAGTAAACGGAAGTCTAAAGTTGCACCCCCTATTAAAAAAGTAAAAAAGAAAAAACGATTTTCTCCTGTCCCTCAGGCAGCAATTTTGAGTATGCCACCTGTGGTCCCTCTTGAAAAAAAAGTAGTTATCAAAGAACCTAAAAAACGAATTGTTATATTTTCATGCAAAGGTGGTGGAGGGCATACGGCCGTATCTGCAGGATTAAAATCCTATTTAAAGGACGAATATGATATCACCATTGTTAATGTATTCCAAGAAGTCCTTAGTCCCATTGATACGCTTGGAACGGTAACGTTTGGTAAAGTATGCTCAGAAGATTTTTATAATTTGTGTTTACGGTGTCGGTGGACGAATGTCGTAGCTGGATTTTCAAAAGCAGGTAGGTCTTATATGATGTATCGACAGGGTGCGCTTGAAAACCTCTTTGCAGATTATTTTTGTGATGAGAAGCCTGATCTCATTATTTCTGTAATGCCTTATATTAATGCAGCACTGCTTGCCATTGCCCAGAAATTTACTATTCCTTTTTTAGTAATAACCAATGACCTTGATACAACAAACTATGTTAATAATATCTATGCACCTACGTATGAAAAATTTAGATACACCCTGGCCTTTGATGACGCTGCAATGCGGGAGAAAATAAGACATGCTGCATTGCAAAAAGATCAGAGTATAGTGACAGGCTTCCCCCTTCGGCCAGAATTTTTTAAAAAGAAGGATCGGGAGGCTATTAAAAAGGATTTTAATGTTCATCCTGATAGGCCCGTGGTTATGGTCTTTATGGGAGGAGCGGGCTCGCTTGCCAGTTATCGTTATGTACGGATGCTTTCAAAGATGCATTTGCCCTTGCATATCCTTGTATGCCTTGGACGCAATGAACGTTTGCGTCGCAATATTAATAAAATTTTGTTGCCAGACTATGTGAGCATTACTGTAGTCGGATTTACCGATAGAATTGCCGATCTTATGGCAATTTCTGATGTACTGATTACAAAACCGGGCCCGGGTTCAGTATGTGAAGCTCTCGAATCAAATGTGCCTATGATCCTTGATCAAACAGGTGGTACCATTTGGTGGGAAGAGCTGAATGTCACCTTTATGGTGGAGCATGGTTTTGCAGAGAGTTTAACCAATTTTAACGATCTTCCGACTATTTTTCCTAAATATGTTAAGAATTCTACCCACACTGATGCCATTAAGGAGAAGATGAGACTATTTAAGCGTGAGCGCTTTGATCTCAATATACGGCCCTTAATAAAGTATATGGTCGATCTAAACAAAAAAGAGTTAGATTCAAAGAATACTGGGCAAGGAGCTCGTGCTGCGAGCGATTCATTGACAAATAAAATAATTTTTTAAAGTTATGATACTATTAAGAAGGGCTTTGTATGTTTAAAAGAATTCTCTGTTTGATGAGCTTTGCTGTAAGCGTTTCCCTCTATGGCACGGAACGCGTGGCCACTCCGGTAAGCGTCGACCAGCAAGTTGAGGCTCAACAGAAAGTGCTCATTTTCGATTTGGGCGGAATCTTTTTTGATCTGCACTCTGTAGCTATGGGCCTTGATAGCGCGGGAGAAGGTTCAAGGCTATGGGGGGTTTATGCTCTGGCTAAGCATGTTTTGTGGAATTGGAACCTTAATATTGAACAAAAATTTTTTGACACCTTGAATAAATTTCCTCTTGAGCCCGAACAAGGATTTAAACGAGCCCGTACCAGCAAAGGAACTGAGATGCCTTATGCATTATGTGCCTATCAGGCTGGAAGAATCACAAGTGAAAATCTTAGAAATATGGCAAAAGAGACATGTGACGCACTGAGTAAACAGTCTTTTTTTACCAATACATTAGAAGAAACTATTATTCGCAATATTATTACAGGAACTTTTACCCCGGAACAGCATGCACAGTATAGTTACCCGCTACAAGGGGCAATTAAGATGCTTGAGCGAATTGCGGCTCAAAGAAATAATGATGGATCAAAAAAATATCTCATTGTATGCCTTTCAAACTGGGATCGAGAGAGTTTTGAAATCGTTCAGAAAAGGTATGAAAAAGAGTTTTCATATTTTGATAATCGATTTATTTCAGGATATCTAAATACGGTAAAGCCAAATGACGAAGCATATCAAACAGTTATTAAGGGCATTCAAGAAATAGCGTTTTACAAAAAAGACTCATGGGTGTTTAGCAAAAAGGATTGTTTGCTGTTTGACGATCAAGTTGAAAATGTCGAAGCTGCTCGTGCTTTAGGTATTGAATCGGAGTTGGTAAAAAGAGGCGATGCACAAAGCTTAGAAGCTGCTCTTAAAAAGCATGGTATTTTACCAGCTTAAAAGAAAACGCTTTCTACGCTTCTTAAAAATGTATTGGGCGCAGGTGTGAGGTCGAAAAAATTTTCCCCAAGGTCATATTTTTTCAGTAAGAACGGCATCAATACGCTCAACCAAACTCAGTACCTCTTTTTCGGTTACTCCACGACTTGTCATTGATAACGTTCCAAGACGAATCCCACTTGTAATAGAAGGTTTTTGAGGGTCAAAGGGAACCAGACTTCTGCTTACAAAAATATCGGCCTGTTCAAGTCTCTTTTCGGCTTCAAACCCAGTTATATTTTTATTTCTAAGATCTATTACAAATAGATGCATGTCAGTGCCATTGCTGACAACGCGGTACCCACGCTCCTTAAAAGCATCTACCATAAGCGTGGCATACTGAACTGCTGCTTGTTGATATGTTTTAAATTCGCTCTCTTGCGCTTTTTTAAAGGCAAGGGCTTTAGCTGCAATCGCATGCATAAAAGGTCCTCCCTGAAGCACGGGGAATACAGCTCGATCTATCTGCTGTTTATAGGCAGCTGAACAGAGAATAAATCCCCCTCGTGGTCCACGAAGAGTTTTATGCGTTGTTGCAGTGACAAAGTCAGCTTGGGGAAATGGTGATGGATGCAGACCCGCAGCGATGAGCCCTATGGTATGAGCACAATCTGCTAAAAGATACGCGCTTACTGATCGAGCAATATCCTTCATTTTTTCAAAATCAATAAAGCGTGAATAGGATGAGCTGCCCGCGATAATGAGTTTGGGTTTGTGTGTGTGTGCTAGCTCTTCTATCAACGTATAATCCAGGAGCTCGGTATCTGGATCGACCGTGTAAAAAACACTGTTGTAAAGAATACCGGAAAAACTCATTGGTTGGCCGTGTGTTAAGTGACCACCACTTGAAAGACTCATCCCCAAGATAGTATCACCTGGCTTTAATACTGCCATATACACAGCCATATTGGCTAAAGAGCCTGCATGAGGCTGCACATTTGCATGTTGAGCATTAAAAAGATTTTTGCAGCGTTCAATTGCTAAGGTTTCTATCTGATCGACCCACCCGCAGCCTGCATAGTACCGCTTGTCAGGATACCCTTCGGCATATTTGTTCGCCAGTACTGACCCCATAAGAGCGTCCACTTCCTTGTAAGCAGTGTTCTCTGAAGCAATGAGACTTATACCAGTGCGCTGTCTTTCTTGCTCATGGTGCAGAAGGTCGGCTAATTGTGTATCCTGGAGGTCCATTGTCAGGAAGCCTGTATATGAGCAATTTGTGTAGCCCAGGTGTTGGTGGCATTACACCATAATGAGGCGGCCCAGAATGTCGTATCATTGGGATCTGCAGAAACTCTGGTATGGTCGCCCCAGCGCGAGTTGGGGTCAAACTCCCAATCTTCAGTTGCAAAATAGTTTGATGTGCTATCGGTATATAAAAGAGGTGTTCCTGGGACGCCGTTTTTAATTTGTGTTACGCAAGCATTAAGACGTTCTTGTTTGCCGCATGTGGTCGCGCAGATAATAACTTGTCCTAAAGCATTACTCATTATTGACGGGACAAGGAAGCAACGCTGATTAACATCATTGAATGGCGAGGGCTGAAAGACTCTTCCTTGATTGAGGACTTTGAGTGTCTCTGTACTGATCTCATAAAAATTGGCAGCATTACGTGTAATAACCGTTGCAGGCGTACTTACTCCTGTATTATCAACCCCAATTTCATGTACTACTCTTAAAATACCATTGCGAATATGAGCTGGGCAGAGGCGTACACCTGGATCAAACAGTGGTTCGGGCGTGCCAAGCGCTGATGCAAAAAGTGGTCCTACATAGGGAGTTACCGGTACGGGTACTGGAGCTGAAAGGGTTACCCCTGTAGAAGTGAAGGTGGCTTTGTTAATAAGCAGATTCTGTGAGCTGTTGATAAGCACGTCTAAAAGATTAATGCTTACAAAAAAGCCGGCTGTTGGATTTGGATCAAAATTGAGTGCTCCTTGCAGGGTGAAGGGGCCTGTATAGGTGCTTTGATCTACAAGATTGCGAAAGGCAAAAATCACCGGCGTTTGACCAGCGATTAAGGAATCTTTTAATATTACGTAGGCAGCACTACTTAAATAGGCTGGGTTTGTATCGTTATATACATTAGCTGCGCAGTAAACGGCTTTGGTATCTACTGCGAGTGTTGTATAATCAAAGTTAGGAAGTACGGCATCAAACCCCGGGTTAGGGGTTGTGCTATCAATGATAAAAAAACTCCAGACGGTGTTGGCGGTTATAGGATCTCCATCGCTCATAGCAAGTAATAAGAAGGGTGATGCCCCATCGCAAAATAAAAACCATCTTCCTGAACTGGCATCAAAAATAATATTGGGGTCTGCAGTAAAACCTCCCAGACTTACAGAACTAAAAAAATGGTCATGCGAGACATTCAAGACATTGTCTGGGGTCCCATCTGGTAAGAAAGTCATAACGCGACCTTTCTGGCCAATCATAATTTGGGTAGTTCCTTTGCCTGCTTCCGAGCTTGGCCCATATTGTCCCGTTTGCCTATAATTGGCGCTTGTAAATTGACTTAAAACGATCGGATTTGTGCTTATAGCAGACTCCATCTCGATTTTTCTGGAGACTGCGGCCTGCTGAGCTCTCGCCATAATCTGGGCTGTCGTAATTTTAATCGGGGGACGCGCTGCTACTCGTTTGCCTTCAATCTCTTTTTGAATAGCCGGACTGCCTTGCTTTATTCGTTTGAGTGCAAGTTTTTGCAGATCGGGCGAGAGATCAATCCTTTTATGCGCACATTTTGGATAACAGGAGCCTCCTATAACTCCGGTTAGTGCCAAGAGCACAATTTTTTTTATCATGTTTCATCTCCCTTTAATTGTCGATATTATTAAGAACGCCCACATTATTTGCAGGACCAGTTACTAAAGGAACAGTTGCTGAAAAATTTGGGTTATTACCTTGAGCAAAATTGTGATAAATCCTGTTTGTTGAGCTTGAGCTGAGATCATTGATACCAAACCCCTTATTGTTTATGAGCGTATTATTTTGAACGGAACATTGACTCGTTTGTGCACCAAGTTGAATACCGTCGCCTGCGCCCTGTATGACTTTGCAATTATAGATGCCACAGTCAGTGGCTGTTGTAAGCAAAATTCCCTGATTGACTGCGCCAGTTACCTGGCAATTTTCAAGGACTACCCCTGAATTGGGCCCATTGAGTGCGTCTTGTTCTAATGCTATTCCAACAGAAGGATTTCCCGAGATAGTGCAGTTTCTCAGGGCTGATGAGGTTACATCGCCCTGCAGATTAAAGGCGATAGGACAACTTGTTTGTGGTTGGTTACAAAATACTTGGGCATTGGTATTTTCCACGGTAAGACCATGACAATTTCTCAGTAGCAGCCCATCGGAGGTGCCAGCACCACTTGTGAGTGTACATCCCGTAATGAGACTCGTATAGATATCCTGAATTTTCATAAGTGGACTTGCAGTTGAAACAAAGTTGGCAATCTGACAGTCGCGGATTGTTAGATTAGTGGTATTGTCTACGCGCAGCGCGGTATCAGCACAATTAAAAATTTGGCAACCACTGATTTCTACATTTTCACTCTGTCTGATGCTTACCGTTATTCCATGAGCTCCGCTATCAAAAATCTGGCAGCCTTGTACTTTGAGATTCGAAAAACCTGCTAAAATCATGCCATTGAGAGCAGAATTGCTGATTGTGCAATTGGTAATTGCCCAGTTGGCTTGCGAAAAAGTAGTATAGATCCCATTAAGGCCTGAATTTGAAATGGTGCAGCTATCAATCACAACATTAGTTGAGATATTTTTTCGCGATGGCTGGGTAATGCCCATTTGGATGCTGTTATTGATGGTACACTCTTTTATCAGAATGCTATTGCTGAACGTATTTAAAATAATTCCATAAAAGTTCCCTTCTAAGTCACATTTTTTAATAACGATATCATTTTGTGGCACGAGGGTAATGCTTTGTGATGAAGGTGAGCTCAGAAAGGCTCCTTGAAGGAGAATAGCAGAACTTGAGCTGCCAGCGGCATTTATAATTCGCACGTTTTCGATTGTTACATTGCTTGTAAGAACTAATATACCGGAAGTGTCGCTATCAGGAGATCCTGCAATGGTCCCATTTTTTATGGTCACATGTGCAGCAGTGCCTATCGTTGCAATAGCATTGGATCCAGCGCCCTTGTATGTTATTGTGTGATTGTTAAGATCTATTACGACGTTATCTGCATTAACAGCTATGGCAGTAGGTCCTTCTATACCTGCGTTTGTCACTAATGATCCATCAAAAAAAAGATCCTCCTTTATACACACATAAGCAGATCTATTAATTTGTGTTGGAATGTCCGATTGAGAGAGAGTTAAAATGGAGCTGCATGGGGCAAGAGATTCAAGGTTACTACAACATGCCAAAAGCTCATTCTCTAAAGCAGTTATTCGCGCCAATATTTGGTTTGATAGTTGGCACAGGCTTTTTTTCTGGGGGCAACAGAGATCCGCTTTCAGGAAAGCGGTTATAAAAATAAATAAAAGACATAACGTCATCTGTATGAAGCTTTTCATGACTCTCCCTTTCAATTTTTAGGTAGTATCGCATCAGAGCATCGTATTGTCAATTGAGCATCTGTCCACCGCCCGACCTCTTGAAAATAGAGAGGGCATGTATACACTTATTAATGTATACACTGCTAAATTAAAGGAAAAGTATGATGCTACAAAATCTTATCGTATATGGATTACTTTTTATGACCCTGACATGTACTGCAGCAGCGCCTCTTATTACTCACCTTTCATGGGGGAAAGTTGTTGTCAAAGATGATGCGGGAGAACATGAATACAGAGATTGTATGATAACGCCCGAGAGCTCGCAGGCGTGGGATTGGCGGGATACGGGAACACGCCATACTCCTGGAATACTGGTTGCTGACTTGAAAAGAAAAATCGATAAGAAAGAGTTTATTGACACCGCTGAGATAATTATACTTTCATCAGGTATGCAGAATATGCTGCACATCGATGATGCAACCATCGGCTTTCTTGAGAAACTGGGGAAAAAATATTACGTAAAACAAACTGAAGAAGCAGTAAAACTCTACAATCAATTGGTACATGAGAATGAGAAAGTAGGAATATTTATTCATTCTACCTGTTAAGTATGCTTTTTCCTGAGCAAAAAGTCCCACCCCATCAGGTGGCGGGATGAATTGATTGCTTACTTGCTTAGCCTCGTAAGATGAGGTATAATTCTAAGAACCGCTGGAAAGGCGGGGATAGCTTGGTAAATATTCAAAGGTTGCTTTGGAGTTCCCAAGAAGCGCCGGCTTCTGCAAGTTGGGGTAGTTCACATATGCAGGTAATCTAATACATACGGTTAATGCGATACATTTTTCAAGTAAGAAGGGTATTTTGTGGTAGCAGCTGGAGATTTACGTCGCGGTTCAAAGATTTTATACAAAGGCGCCCCATATACAGTGCTTGAGTATGGGCATGTTAAGCCTGGAAAAGGTGGTGCCTATGCTCGAATCAAAATGAAAAATTTGATTAGTGGGCTTGTGCATGAAGAGACCTGGAGAGCTGAAGAAAAGCTTGAAACCCCAGATCTGGAATTTAAAGAAATGGTATATTTGTATGAACACGATGGTTTGTATGAATTCATGGACCAAGGTAGTTCTGACATGATTGCTTTTGATAAAGAGCAAGTAAGCGATGTGCTCGATTTTCTTAAAGAGCAAGTTGTGTATAATGTACTCTATTTTAATGGAAAACCCATTGCGGTAAATCCGCCGCTTACGCTAGATCTTGAAATAAAAGAAACCGTTCCTGGGGTAAAGGGAGACACGGCACAGGGTGGTGGGTCAAAACCTGCAACTCTCGAGACTGGCCTTGTTTTACAAGTACCTCTTTTTGTTAACGAAGGTGATATTGTTCGGGTAGATACTCGCGAATCAAAATATATTGAGCGGATAGGCAAGAAAAAGTAAGGTATGCATACAGTAAAAGCAGCTATGGATGAGCAAAAAGGCAAGCCCCTGCTGACAGGCTCGGTAAGCGAAGCTGATTTTAGCACTGAAATTAATTGTGAAGAGCTTTCCCAAAGTGATCAGCGATCTTTAATTTTTCATATCCTCTATGCTATCGATGCGTACGAATATGATATTTCTTTAGATGTCCTTATTGATAATTTTCATCGTGGTTTCGGGATTGTGATACCAAAAAACTCTGATGTCTATGCACACGCTGCATCAATCATCCAAGAGCGAAAAAATCTTGACGAAATTATTATTCCCCTTATTGATAATTGGCGCTTTGAGCGTCTTGGCGTCTCTACAAAGCTTATTTTACGGCAAAGTCTTTGGGAATGCATACATACACAAACCGATCATGCCGTTATTATTAATGAAGCAGTAGAACTTGCTAAATGTTTTGCTGAGAAAGATGCCTATAAGTTTATTAATGGCCTGCTCGATGAATATCTAAAACGTACATCATTAAAACTAAGCACCCCCTAAATCATTTCCCCTCACAAATTATCTGTTGCAATTTTTCCAATAAATACTCTATTATAAAATTAATAATGGGGTGGAATATGATGGTCAAATGGTATGCATTAGTGTGTATAATTTTTAGTATGCCTTTCTCTTTCTATGCGCTTACCGATACAGAGGCTATACAGTACTGCGCTACCCATCCAAAGAGTTTAATGATACTTTTTTGGCCGGTTGCAGAGGCGATCGAGTCGATAGAGCTTTTGGAACATGAGATTTTTAAGAGTTTTGACGTTATTCATAAGAAAGAGTTTAGTTTAATAAACGATGGTCCCCTTATGTTGGTGCGCCAGGTGTATGCAAGGCAAGAGAAGAGAACAGGTGACTGGGATGACAATTTCCAAGGGGCTCGTAATAAAATGAATATGAGTTTCCTTGCGGGAACAAAAGTGAGAGCCTATCTGATAGATAATGCTGATCATGAGGTAGTTAAAACCTTTAAAAAAGAGTTGCGAAAAAAGTATCGGTATAATTTTGTGCATGTAAATGATATTCATGAAGAAACGGTAAGCATGGCACAGATTGTTTTTTCAGATGCGACGATTGCTTTCTTCAATAGCTGCAAAATACATCGGTGTAAAAACTTTGAAAAGCTCTTTAAACACTATAAAGAATTTTTGGCAACGCATGCCATCGATCGTGGGAACTGCTGTATTGTGGGGGATGCTGTGGAGGCGGTCTACGGGATCAGAGATTGCAATACACTTGATTTCTTACAAAAGCATACGATTAGCCTGGAATCTAAACCTGAAAAAAGTAACTTCGATTTTCACTGTTATTTCTATTATCTTGACGAAAAATTTGCTTGCCCATCTACCCTAGAAAAAGCAGGCACATGACTGTGCCTGCTTGTAATATCCTACGGTAAATCAGGGAAAAAGAAGGTAAGTTCTTTTTTTGCAGTTTCAGGTGAATCAGAACCGTGTGTGCCATTATTACCAATGTCTTCAAATAACATATAGCGTATGGTTCCTAAAGCAGCCTTTTTAGGATCGGTTGCTCCCATCACGTCTCGCCATGCTGTTATCGCATTGTCTCGTTCAAGAGCCATAACGATAACAGGCCCTGAAATCATGACATCGACCAGTTCTCTAAAAAAGGGGCGTTCCTTGTGCACATCATAAAATTGCTCAGCTTGCTTTTGAGAAAGCTGCATTTTGTGCATACGGATAATTGAAAACTTATTAAGCTCAATGAGCGTAATAATCTGTCCGCTTTTCTTCTCTTTTACCGCATTAGGTTTAATAATTGCTAATGTTTTTTCTATCATGAGCTTTGCCCTATTCTGCGTTTTCTGAGGTTGCTTCATCCGATTGGCGAGCAGCATGTTTCTCAAGCTCGATCTGCAATTGAGATTTTTGCTTAGGAGCAGCTGGTTGTTCTGCCTTCTTTTCTTTACGATGAGCTCCTATTGCAGGTCCTGCAGCAGCTTTTTCTTTTTTAACTTTTTTAAGCTCTTCTGCAGCAGCGGCCTCTTCTTCAGTTTTTAAGCTTAAACCAAGCTTATGATCTTCTTGATTTACTTTAATAACTTTAAAGGTAGCTTTTTGTCCAATTTTTACGATGTCTTCTACTTTTTCAACGTTTCCACCCGAAAGCTCAGAAATATGGACCAATCCTTCAATGCCTGTTGGAAGTTTTACAAAAGCACCAAAGCCGGTGATTTTTGTAACCTCACCTTCAACAGTTGATCCCACAGGATATTTCTTTTCAATTTCTTCCCATGGATTTGGGGTAAGCTGCTTAATGCCCAAAGATATTTTCTTTGTTTGCTTATTAATACCAGTAATGACAGCCTCAACCTCATCGCCTTTTTTGTAGCGATCAGCAGGATGTTCAATATGCTCAGTCCATGAGAAGTCTGAAATATGAACTAAGGCCATCAATACCGGGAGCCAATTGAATGAAGATACCAAATTCGGTAACATTGCTTACTTTGCCTTTGATCTTTTGACCAACTTCATACTGCTCACTGATTGCATCCCACGGATTCTTTTCTAATTGTTTGATACTTAATGACATACGACGATTTTCTTTATCTAAGAGAGACAACGAGTACTTCAATAGTATCACCTACCTTATAAAACTTATGCAAGTCTGAAATACGATCCGTCCATGAGACTTCTGAAATATGGACAAGCCCTTCAACCCCGGGTTGAATTTCAACAAAAAGGCCATATTCGGTAATGCTTGAAATAGTGCCTTTAATGCGAGAACCAACCTGAATTGAAGGATCAATTGCATCCCAAGGATTTTCAGACAACTGTTTCATGCCCAAAGAGATTTTTTCATTTACTTTATCAAAAGAAAGCACTTTAACGGTGATGGTATCACCAATTTTTACTAATTCACTCGGGTGAGCAATGCGTCCCCACGTCATATCTGTAATATGGAATAGGCCATCAACGCCGCCAATATCTATGAACACGCCATACTTGGTGATGTTTTTGACGGTTCCTTGAATGATGAACCGACTTCAAGTTGGTCAAGAATCTTCTTGCGACTTTCAGAGCGTTGCTCATTAAGGAATTTACGACGTGAAATGATAACATTTCCTCGTTTTTGGTTAACTTTTATGATATTTGCAGTAATAATTTGACCAACAAATTGATCAAAATCACTTACTCGCTGGGTATCTACTTGTGACCCTGGTAAGAATGCAGGTATGCCTATATCAACACTCAATCCACCTTTCACTTTATGAGTAACAACCCCTTCAACAGGTTTATTTTCCTCAAAGAGTTTCATGATGGAATCCCATGCTTTCATGGCTTTTGCTTTTTCATAGGAAAGCAGCACGGTTCCATCGAGATTTTCTAATTCATCAAGCATAACCTCGATTTCTGCTCCAGGTACAAGTCTTTTAAATTCGTGTTCGGTAAATTCATACGCAGGGATTAAGCCATCAGACTTATAATCTATATCAACAAGCACTCCGTCATTGCTTGCCTTTAAGCACTTTTCCTTTGATGATGCTGCCTTGCCTAAAGCGATTGAGCATCCCTTCATATAAGCGACGAAAGCTCACTTTTTTGTTCTTCGTTAAGCATAGCATTCTTCATCAAATTGTTTTTTTGCTGAACGGAATTGTTGTGATCTTATCAGTTCTTTTGACATTAGATTTGCTCCTAACAGTTCGTTTCATGAACTGAAATATCTTCATCTAAGACGAAGTACGGTTACAGGGTTAGACAACTACCAAAACATAGCTGATAACTATAGCAGAAAATGCAGTTTTTTGCCAAATATAGTCCAAATTTTATGGCTAAAGGGTGAAAATGGGAGCAAAAGTTGCAGTAAGAGCAAAGGGTCTGTCGCAAAATTTGTTATATGCAGAGTTTTTGCATAACGCACATTGCAATTTTTTGAAATATGCTTATAGTGATTATATAGAGCTTGGGTCCTTGAAGGTTTTTAAAGGGTTGTATCGTATGTAATTTTCCTCTTCTTTAAAGACCTTGCGATTGAATTTCAAGATTCAAGCGGTCTCTCTGTAATTACGAATTAATAATACTTAATCATAATCTTTAACAACGAGTCTTTTCTACAATATGAATACATTTAAAGCACTGAATTTAGATCCTGCCCTTCAACAAACCCTTGATACTTTAGGATTTACACAGCCCACTGAGATACAAAAGAAAGCAATTCCCCTGCTTCTAGGCGCATAAAAAAGTTGACTTTCCATGGCCAGGCCCAAACAGGCACAGGTAAAAACTTTGCCTTTGGCATTCCGCTTCTTCATAGAATTGATCCCTCAAAGAAAGTTCCGCAAGCACTTATTGTTGCCCCAACACGTGAGCTTGCTCTTCAAATAAAAGAGAGCATAGATGTTTTGCACGCTCTTTAGATATTCGAGTTGAAGCGATTTATGGCGGCGTTTCTATGGATGATCAAACATATGCCTTAAAACGAGGGTGTCAGGTAATAGTGGGAACTCCAGGTCGTCTTAATGATCATCTGCGGCGCAAAACGCTTTCATTAGGTACTGTTCAGGTACACTCGTTCTTAGATGAAGCTGACATTATGCTTGATATGGGCTTTAAAGAAGAAGTAGATGAGATTTTAAGATTTATTCCTAAAGAGCGAGAAATTTGGTTATTTTCAGCTACTAGTAAAATCGGGCATAGCTGACATTATGCGATCGCATATGCGTGAACCAGTGACTGTGAGAGTAAGTAAAAAGACCATTGCCACTGCCACACAAAACAATATTTTTGTGTTGTTCCCCCTCGATCCCGTATGCATGCCTTAATACGTATTCATTGAAAGTTCCCCTGATTTTTATGGCTTTATATTTTGTCAGACAAAGATTTTAACAAGTGATGTTGCTGAACATCTGGTCAAGCGAGGATACAATGTAGGAGCTACTCCATGGGGATATGAGCCAGGCCCAGCGAAATCTTGTCATTAAGAAATTTAAAAATCAAGAATTGACAATACTTGTGGCCACAGATGTAGCCGCTCGTGGCATTGATGTTCCAAATTTAACCCACGTGGTTAACTATTCCATTCCTGAAGATCATGAGAGCTACATTCACCGTATTGGAAGAACAGGGCGAGCTGGAAAAGAAGGCGTGGCAATTACCCTTACTACAAAATCTGATTTGAGATCAATTCAATACATTGAGCGTAAATTTAGGATAGCTATATCTCCTATCGAAGTGCCATCTCGTGATGTTATTTTAAAAGCTCGTTTAGAAGAGGCATCTCGTTATTTGGCATCGATTGATGATATGCCATAAAGCGACTGAAAAAGAAATTTTAGAGCTTATTACTCATTTTTCCCGTGAAGAGATTCAAACCTACCTTGCGCAGTTAATCCACGATAAGTATTTAAGCTCATTAGATTTGGATGACATTAGCTTTACAGCATCTCAAAAAATAGTGATGCCCGATGCTCTGCAAGAGATATTCATTAATGTTGGTACTGATGATGGTATTACTCGTGACGATGTCGTACAGTATCTTACCAAAACTGGTTGTGTAAGCAATGACCAAATACAGAAGGTGCGCGTTATTAAACGAGAACATTTGTTCAGCTGCCACATGAATGCACGGGCCCATTGATGAATGCATTACGCAACTCCTATTTGGTGGAGCAGAAGGCGCGTGTAAGTCTTATTACCGAAGAACAGCAGCAACAGAGGTCGTATCGGCCACGCTATTAATAAATTCTAGAGTTGATGAGCTCCTTTTTAGTACTATCACAGTACTAAGTATTGGTGAGGGGCTTGCATGCATCTACTAAATCATGTTATCAAAAAGGCTCCCAAAGCGGAGCTTCATGTGCATCTTGAGGGGACTCTAGAGCCAGAAATGGTTTTGGAATTTGCCCATCGTAATGGCATATCATTACAATTTTCGACGGCACAGCAGATACGTGACCGGTTTGTTTTTACTTGTCTACAAGATTTTCTTGACCTCTATAATGAACTTATTTGCGTATTGGTCACCGAGCAAGATTTTTATGACCTGACGCGTGCCTATCTTGATCGTATACAAGAGGACTCAGTAAGGCATGTGGAGCTTTTTTTTGATCCCCAAGGGCATATGCGTCGGGGAATTGCTTTTGAGGTAGTCGTACGTGGAATTTCTCGTGCTCTTACCTATGGTCGGAGCAGAGGGATCTCTTTCTCATCTCATCATGTGCTTTCTGCGCGACGCTGATGGTGCCATGGAAACTTTTAAGACAGCACTTCCCTTTAAAGAGCATATTAGTGGCGTGGGGTTGGCCTCAGCCGAAAAAAATGATCCTCCAGATAAGTTCGTAGATGTTTTTAAAAAAGCACATGAATATGGATTTTTTGCAGTTGCTCATGCAGGGGAAGAGGGCCCAAGTGATTATATTTGGCAGGCCCTCGATGATCTGCATGTTGTGCGTATTGACCATGGGAATGCGTGTATAACAGATCCCTTGCTCATCGAGCGCTTGGTGAGCGATAGTATCCCTTTGACTATGTGTCCTTTATCTAATCTGAGCCTAGGAGTTATTTCTTCTTTGGGTCAGCATCCAGCAAAATTTCTGATGGATCGTGGCGTATGCGTTACCGTCAATTCAGATGATCCAGCCTTTTTTGGCGGTTACGTTGCTGAAAATCTCACAGCTCTTACTCAAGCTCTTAGTCTCACAAACGAGGATATCTATACCTTATTAAAAAACGGTTTTAAGGCGAGCTTTATTCCTGCGGATCTCAAGGAGCAGTATATGCAAGAACTGGATGAGTATTGGTCCGCATCTAAAAACTTGCGAGAGTAGTAAACAAAAAATTATACTATTTCTAGTTCTTATTCATTCATTCATACCTTAGGTTTATTATGTCTACTATTTTACCATCGGATCATATTTTTTGGTCACTTCCTAAAATTACAAGTAAGCAGCTTAAGGGGAATGCTCGGGCTGATGTCGTTATTATTGGGGGAGGTATGACGGGAATGAGTGCTGCTCAGCATTTTAAAAACAAGGGATGCTCAGTTATTCTGCTTGAAGAAGCATTTTGTGGAGCGGGTGCAAGCGGTAAAAGTTCTGGATTTATCACCCCCGATTCAGAATTCTCATTAAGCTCATTTGTAGAACGATTTGGCAAAGAGAAAGCACAGCATCTTTGGAAATTGGGTCTGGAGGGAGTTGAAACGATCAAAAGGAATATAGAAACCTATACTCTGGCATGTGATTATCAAAGGCAAGATACTCTCGTTGTTGCCACATCGCCCAAGGGCTTTACTGCAGAAATTGAGCCCGAAGATAGGGTAAGGAAAGAGCTGGGATACGACAGTACCCTTTATAGTAGGGATACACTTCCTACTATTCTTAATATGCACGGTTATGGGGCTGTCCGCTATTCTCATACGTTTGGTATTAATGGGTACCAGTATCTTCAGGGGCTTAAGGAAGTATTGCAAGATGAGGGTATACAAATTTATGAAGAAACACCGGTGCATTCTTTCAAAGACCATGAGGTATCAACTTCTTTTGGGGTCGTAACAGGAGATTACATTGTGGTCTGCGTAGATCGGTGGATTCCAGATTTTGGTAAGCTTGCATACGCTATTTCTCATGTTCAAACCTTTTTAATGGCATCAGCTCCTTTGACTGATAAAGAACGGCATGCAATCTTTCCTGGAGATCCTCTGATGGTATGGGATACTGATCTGATCTATCAGTATTTTAGAATAATGGGCGATAATCGTTTACTTGTTGGCGGTTCGACCGTATGGCAAACCTATGCGACTGAGCCATCGCACAATAATGCGCACATGCTTAAAAAATTGCAGAACTATATTAAGGACAATTTTGGTATTAATCCTGCATTTGAGTACCTCTGGCCAGGTTTTATTGGGGTAAGTAGAGGATATCATGCCCATTGCTGGCCGTGACAAGGATCTTAAGACAGTCTACTATGCAGGAGCCGCTGCGGGTCTGCCCTGGGCGGCGGCACTTGGTCGTTATGCAGCTGAGGTTCTTATTGATAAAAAAGCAGATTATGATGAATTTTTTTTCGCCTTACCGATCATTTACCTTTGGACCAGGTGTTCAAAACCTGCTTGGCACGAGACTTACTTTTGCCCTTTCACATATAACGTCATTAAAGAGCTTTTAGGGCATCAAATACATGCTGGCTCCAGGTTTCCATCTGAGGATAATAAGCTTCACAGTCGATCAAGGGAAGCAGGGTGCCGCTTTTAAGTTCGGATCTTATTTTTATGTTGGCTGAATCGCCTTGTAGCAGCAGCACATACCCAACATGAACTTGCCCGACGGCGTTTGAATCATCGTTAAGGATTCCAAGAGGTGTAACGGTGTAAGAGCCAGAATAGTCAATTTCCTCGTTAAATTCTCGACGAGCCCAGCCCATGATATCACTGCCTGATAAATCTTCCCGCACTATGTGCCCGCCAATTCCCAAGGAATATTTATTTTTCAATCGCTGTTCACTGGCTTGTGCCTGCCGCTGCATAAGGAAGAAGCGGTCTTCATGAGCAAATATAAGGTAGGGTATTACCTGTTTATACAGGGGATCGTTTTCCATTATAGAGCGTGGAAGGAATTCTTTCTCTTGCATTACTGTGGTGAGAAATTCTTGTAATCCTGTTGTTTTAATTCCTTGCCAGGTACTGCCGGCGGGCAAAAGTAGGCTTCGTTTAACAACAAGGATTTCTTCATCATGCTTTAGGAAATTGGGCTGCTGGATAAGATTTTGATCGTTCATGGATTTCCTGCTTTATGTGAGTATAAAGTCCCCAAGAACTTATCATACCCGATTTATAGATTTTACCTAGTGATTTTTGAATGGAGATTTCACGCTGAAAAATTCGAAGTGAAAAGCCAGCTAAAGTAAAAAAATTTTTATATAAATTGTTGCATAATCGAAATAAAATAAAGTATCATTGAAAATAATTAGTACAACTCATAAAAATAAAAGGAGATTCTATGAAAAAGATATTAGGTTTGGCGCTTGTGAGTGCCTTAGGCGTATCTATGGTGAGTGCGACGGAACATATTAAAGATCTTATCCATTTTGCAGAAGCGGTAAAGGGTAAGTCGATTACTATCCCTGCAGCACATGTAAAAGAATGGCATACATTAGCTGCTCGATCTGCAAGATTGCATGCAGCTCATTTTCGCCATGTAGCTGATTCATTGCCAGAAATGCGGGTAGTTACACGTGCGGCCTATTTCCATGTGGCTAAGGAATTGGACAACCTTGCAAACGATATCCAAGCTTTACCTGCAATATCGTATACAAAGACTTTTTCACACCCGGGTTTAATGTTAGCCTTAAAGGCTGCCAAGGGTAAGCTTGTGGGTGACAAGTTAAAATTTATCGGTGAGAAACTCAATGATAAGCAAATAGTTGCTTTTGGTGAGAAAATGGCACAGTGGGGTAATGAGCTCCATCAAGAGCTGAAATCCATGGTTTGCCCAGGCGAAAACCCTACTAATGAGGGCCAAGAAGAATGGACCGAAAATGAAGGTGGAGAAGACATGGCTATGGGACATGTGGACAAAACCACTATGAAAGGTAGGGGTATGGATCGTAGTACTATGGATATGAATGAAGGCAGCGATGATATGGACATGGAAGAAGGCAATGACATGTACGAAGAAGAAGGTGAAGAAGCTTCTTCACCAGAATCAACTGAACCAGATGCCGATGAAGAAGATAATGAAACTAGTGAAGAATAAATTTCGGAATCTGAATAAAAAAAGGCGTGTTTACCACGCCTTTTTTTCTTTAAGGAAACTTCGTTATTCCCAATTTTTTCCAATCTCTATCAAACAATTCTATTCCTTGATCCGTTAATGGATGATTCAACAATGATTCAAAAAGATGCACCGGTACCGTAGCGGTGTCAGCCCCGGATAGCGCAGCTGCATGAAAATGGAGGGGAGAGCGCAGAGAGGCTGCTAAAATTTGCGTAGGTAAATTATAATTGGTAAGCATTCTTTTAAGATCAAAGATAAGATTGATCCCATCAGCATCGATATCATCTAATCTTCCAATAAACGGCGATATATATTTTACTCCTAATTTGGACATCAAAAAGCCTTGATTGGCCGAGAAAACAAGGGTTATATTGACAGCTACGCCATCAAGAACGAGTTTTTGGATGAGAGATGCATAATTCATAACGCAGGGAATTTTCACAACAACATTCGGGGCGATTGCATAGATTTCGTGGGCCTGATTGTAGACCGCACTCGCCTCTTTTTGAGTAATTTCAATACTTACATCTGCAGGGTATACGATCCTGCAGATTTTTTTTAAAAGTACCAAGCTCTCACCGCCCTCTTTACTTAGATGGGTTGGATTCGTAGTAATCCCTTCGACTAAGCCGGTTTCTTTTGCTTTTTCTATAGATTCTAGATGTGCTGTATCTAAAAAAATTTTCACGTTTTCTCCTCGTGCTCTTTTTTAAATGTACTTTAACAGGTTGATTAAAACCAAGATTTTGGCTATTAATGGTACTCACAGAAGTTTTCATGTTATACTCTCTATTCATATAGCAATAATAATGCAATAGTTTTAGCTTTTACTGTGAGGATTCTGGGTTGGGATATCTTAGACGTGAATTATGGCTGATTTTGCTCATTCTTTCCTTAATGGGCCGAGTGCTAAGTGCAATGGAAGAAAAAAGCTGTTTAGCCGCAGATACTTTTGGTTTTGAGGTGATCGAGCGGGTATATGTCCAAGAAAAAAAACCAGTAGATGGAGGCCCGCTGCTGCTTAATGATATCTTGCCCGAGGAGATCTGGTCAAAGATTATGGATTTTTTGCCCGGCGATGATAAAGCGCTTAATTACTTTTTAGCTCGTGTATTGCCGCCTTTAAAAAAAACGCGCGAAAATATTTTGACGTGTTTAGCAAACTATCTAAGAGAAAAACCAATCAAAACTGTTGTTGCAACACTAGATGTCTTTTTTAAAACTACCAAATATACTGCTGACCGAAACCTCCTTCGTCGTTATTTTGATGATGTACGTTTGGCACTTGCTCGTAAGGAAAATTTTTATGATGCAATCGCGACGAATAATCTTTTTCTCTTTTTAAAATTGATGCAAAAAACTTTTCCTATCAATTTTTCTAAAGATTTTGTCAAAAGGCGCATTTACCATTCTTTATTACAAGGACTGAAAGAGCATATTCTCACACATAGATCAAATTCTGAGGAGTTCGATGAACTGGCCGTTGACCGTTCAGAAACGTGTGATGGAAGATGCGAGTGTGCAATCGTAGTGGCTTTTTTCCCCGCAGTTGTTGCTTTTGTGTTTGCGATAGCTTTCATAATTGAGCAGAAATTTTCACTAGGAGTTATTCTCCTAACGATTCCTCTTGCAGAGGCATTGCTCATTATCTATTGGCACATTTCGAGAAAGAATCTCATCCATTTTATTTTTTCTTCCTGTATACGTTATTCACTTACAATGCTTGATCTTAATAATCGAATGGACAGAGAAGTTATGAGAGAATTTCAGAATTATTCTCTTGCATAAAAAAGAGCGGGATTTCCCGCTCTTGGGGCTTAGCTTATTAAAAAGTTTATTAACTTATCTGCAACAAAAATGACCTTTTTGGTGTCTTTGCCGATGAGCCACTTTTCTATAGTCTTACCAGCTGTTGCTTCAACTTCTTTTTGCAGGGACCCTATGGGCACATCGATGGTTCCTCGCAATTTCCCATTGACTTGAATGGCTATGGTGACCGTATCCTGAGTGGTATAATCAGGATTATATGTTGGCCATGAACAGTGCTCCAAGCGTTTTTCAAAAGCACTTCTAACAGCTCAGCAGGCCATATGAGGCGCCATGGATGACAATATCATGCAGATTATTTCAATGCTCTGCTGAGTAAACTGTAAGCCATTGTCCACAGCCTCATGAGAAAACTCCATAAATGCTGCAATAGCTGTATTTGGCTTAAAGTGATCTACCCGCTCTTGGAAATTTTTTATAAGCCTATGTACCGCATTTAGTGGCTTCTAAAGATTCAGTTCGTTCTGCACAATAGTTTCAGGCCTGGTAAGATAGTTCCACAGGCGGTGTAAAAATCTTTTGATACCTTCTAAACCTGAATCTTGCCATTCACAATCAAGTTCTGGTGGTCCCATAAATAGCATATACATGCGCAAGAGCATCAGATCCATACTGTTCTACAATTTCATCAGGATTTACCACATTGCCTTTTGATTTTGACATTTTTTCAACAAGACCTGATTTTTCGGAATATTTAGTTCACCATTCCTTGATTGAAAAGATGGCTAAATGGTTCATCAAATGGTAAATAACCAAGATCATATAAAACTTTTACATAAAATCGTGCATACAATAAGTGCAAAATCGCATGCTCAATGCCGCCGACATAAAATCAACTGGAAGCCAATATTCCATATCTTTTTCATCAAATGGCTTATCTTTTAAATGAGGATTTGGATAGCGCAAAAAGTACCAGCAGGATCCTGCCCATTGAGGCATGGTGTTAGTTTCACGTTTTGCTGGCCCTTTACATTGAGGGCATGAACATTTACCCAATCAGCTATTGCAGCAAGAGGAGATTCTCCCGTTCCAGTTGGTTGATATTTTTCAACGTCGGGAAGTTCAACAGGGAATTGATCTTCAGGAACTGGCAACAACACCACAATTATGGCAATGAATAAGTGGAATAGGTTCACCCCAATAGCGTTGTCGGGAAAATACCCAATCGCGTAATTTGTAGGTGACTTTTACGCTTTGCTATTCCTTCTGCAACAAGATAGTCAATTATTGCTGCTTTTCGCATCACAGCGAGCGCCATGCCATCAAATGTTCCGCTATTAATAAAAGTACCATGTTCCTTCATAAGCCTTCTTAAAGTCCAATCTCGTTCAAATTCAATATGCAGGTGAACTAACCACCTGTTTGATGGGTAACATCAAATTTTTGAGCAAATTCAAAATCTCGCTCATCATGAGCGGGAACACCCATCACAATGCCAGTACCATATTCTTTTAAAACATAATTTGCAAAATAAATGGGAATTGGCTGTTTCGTAAGTGGATGAACAGCATAACGACCGGTAAAAATGCCTGTTTTTTCATGCATGTTGCTCAGTCGTTCAGTTCCTGTCATTGATTTAAATTGCTCTTGATAATGCATGACTTGGGTATACTGATCAGTGCTAATAATGCGTGGTACAAATCATGATCAGGTGCAATAACTAGAAAGGTAACCCCATATAAAGTGCTTGGAGTGGTAGTAAACACAGGAAATCGATCCATGATTTATCCTTTGCTTGCGCAGCAAAAATAATTTCAGCCCTTCGCTTTTACCAATCCAGTTTCGTTGCATTAATTTTACTTTTTCTGGCCATTCAAGTCTATCAAGACCTTCAAGTAATTTTTCAGCATAGGCGGTAATTTTAAGCATCCATTGTCTGAATTTTTATGTTCAACTCGTGTGCCACACCGTTCACAATGACCTCATGATAACTTCTTCATTGGCAAGCCCTGTCAAGCACGATGGACACCAATTTATGGGCATATTACAGCTTCATAGGCAAGTCCTGCTTTAAACATTTTCAAAAAAATCCATTGAGTCCATTTATAATAGTCAGGATCAGTGGTATTAATTTCTTTTGACCAATCATAAATAGCGCCAATCTTCGGCAAGTTGTTTTTTAAAATGGGCAATATTTGCTTGCAGTGCTTACTGCGGGATGAATTCCCTTTTTTATAGCATCATTTTCTGCAGGAAGACCAAAAGCATCCCACCCCATCGGATGCAAAATATTATATCCTTGTAACCATTTAATGCGTGCATAGACATCTGAAAGAACGTAGCCGCGCCAATGGCCTACATGAAGGCCTGATCCGGAAGGATAGGGAAACATATCAAGACAATAAAATTTTTTTCCTGATCCGGTTGGCTTACTTTGCCCCACAGGATGTTCCGCCCAACATCTTTGCCATTTTTTTTCAATTTCTTGAACGAGGTATTTCATACATTCCCTTAATTCGATACTCATGAGCATTGCAAGTGGCATATCCATCTTGCCAACGCTCTATCATACTATACAATTTCTTTTGCCCTTTAAGAAGGGCTTGGCATGCAAAAAGGTAATAACTGAAAAATGATTATACTAGGCTTGCGCCCAGCTGTGAATGAGATAGGAATAAGATATAAGAAAATGTGGTTATGTATTTCATACGATTAAGTATAGCATAATTTTATTTTAAAAATAAATATTTATTGTGTGTGGAAAAATAAACCTGAAGGACGCTCAGTAGCCAAGAAAAAGGGTCTTACTGAGGAGGATTTTGGTGGTCCGTTTGAGGAATAAGAGTGCTTACTGTATGTATTGATGCCAATGTTTATATTTCGGCTATCGCATTTGGTAATCCACTAAAAATACTTGAATTTGCATTTGCGCGAAAATTTTTGTGACTGTAATTTTATTTCCCATAAAAAAGATAATTTGGTTCTTGAAACGGCGTTACTTGGAAATGCGGAGGTTCTTGTAACTGGCGATAAAAAAGATTTGCTTCCGCTTAAAATATTCAATGGAATTAGTATAGAGTCTCCTTCGATTTTTCTAAAACGATTAGAAGAATAGGTAACTACCGATTTCAGCTTAATGCATGGATATCAAGCATACACGTGGCAAGGTCTTGTTATACAGAATTTTTTTGTTTATCTTGCAGAGATTTTTTCTTATAATGATCATACAAAATATTGACAAATTACAAATAAATCATACAATGAGATGGTAAACAATTTTTTTAATATAATCGAGCACGTATGATACACAGCAAACTACAATTTCTTTTTTTTGCGGCCCTGTTAGGGTGTGGCAACCTGACTGCTATGGAGTTAGTTGTCGCTCAGAATTTCTTGGATTTGACTATCTCGGATAAAGAACAAGCAAAACTTGCGGCCACTTTGCTCCGCCACAGGTCCAAGGCTATGCAGGCATTTTTTGGGAACCTAGCTATTAAGACTGCCAGTAATGCGATACAAAATAGTGAAGATCATTTGTGGAACTACGATCTTGGTGACTCGCTTAAAAAGCTAGAAGAAGAAGAGCTTGCTGCACCTAAAGTACTGAGACTCTATTTTATGATCCATGATCTTACCATAAAAAGCAGTCCCGAGTGTACTTTTGGAAAACTAGCTCCCTATTTTAATGCGATATACCTTTCTGACAAATTATGGTGTCAGTCTTTAGAAGGCTTTATTGCTTATAAGAAAGGAATAGCAAATCTTGCAAAAGCAAAAGATGCATTTTTAGCTCAGATCGGCTCTGACGAACTACTCAAGAACAATGGATGGAGACTCATCTATAACCTTGAAAATCTTTCGAATAATGAAAGCGTTAATGCTCCTTTAGTTCCATTCCAACAAAATCAGAATAGGTGGTATTTAGGCTCTAAGTTAAGAAAACTGGCTGTGCAGGCTGCCAAAGAGAAATTTCTACCCTCCTTGCGGAAATTGCGCGAGCATTTTAACGTCTATCTGTTACAGTGTGCGCCATTAATGCATCAGGAGAAGCTTAGACCTTTCTTCATTCAGTTTTATAGGTTAAAAGAACAAAATGGTTTTCTCATAAAACAATTAGAGGCATTCGTCGCTCAGGTACCTGAGTTGTCAAAATTGGAGAAGGAAGCAGAAAAATTTACCGTGCAAGACTTTTGTGCGGCAAAAACAGAGCCCGGGATCTACGCGGCAAAATATCAGCAATTCATGCAAATAGCTGGTGAGTGCAATGGACTAATTTTCCCTTTTTATCATTTAGAAGTAGAAGCTGGTAAGATACAGAGCAGACAAGAACTTGCTTCACTTATCAAAGAATATATTGCTATATACCATCTTGTCGACTATATCAATCTTTTCTATAAGCAAACAGAAGTGGCTCTCGAGAATTCCGATTTGAAGCGGCTTAGCGGCGAGCTTGCGCAGGCTATAAAGAATTTGAAGCTATTAAAGGAAGCAGCAGCAATAGAAGGAAATTCGGGTAAATTGGACAAAGAGAAAGTGAAAGAAACAACGGTATCCGTGGATGAGCTCAAACAAAAAATTGTTAAGCTTACCACTGAGATTTCTGCCATACGCGAACAACTGTGGGCTCTGGTAAGGGAGCGCACGTGTAAAAACTATTGGGATCATCTTAGCCAGGCTGCTCAGCCCATTCTTGAAAAACTTTTAAGCCCGGCTAACAATGCTATCAGGTTATGGCTCAGTACAACAGACTTTCCTCGCAAAGATCATCATTACAAGGATTTTTCACCTCGTTTTTCTTCCGATTTTGAAAAATTTTTAGGCAAGGCGAATGCTCAAGAGACTATTATTCTGTTTCCCCATCTTATTCCTTTTTTAAAAGAGCTTTACTATTATTACACAGGCACTATTGTCCCTGAGCCCGGGCCGCTGCCTACAGCGCAAACCCTAGAGCATTTTACTACTTTTTTAAAGACAGTTATCAAGGACAAGGTACGCTCTTTTAATTTGCGCCAAAAACCAAGGCGGGAGCGGGAAAATTCAGGTCAAACGGAAGGTGACGTCGAAGAAAGCGTAGAAACGATACCGACAGAGTGCGCAGTTGAACAGGTTGTGTTTGCCTCCCTGAGCAAACCTCCAGTACATAAACAGGAGCGACTATCCTGGACGGAATTTATGAAAAGATGCGAAAAAGCAGCACATACATTTTTCTCAGTTATAGAACTGATTGATGAAACAGAAGAGAGGGTTGTCTTACGAAATTATCGTGGATTTTCAAGTTCGGAAAGTACCGTACTTACGCTTTTTAAACAAGATAAGCCTCTTGTTGAGTCATTGATGCCTATGATCGATTCAGATACGTTGACAAAAAGTAATGATTCTCTTGATGCTGCCTGGGATAAGTATCACGCCTTTTCTCATGAGATCGATCGAAAGTACCTTCCTCTCTGTGCGCAGTATATCACTAAAGGTGGTGAGCTTGCGCAAAAGCTAGGATTAAAGCTTGGTGATCAGAAGTATGCCTTGGTAATGAGAGCAACTCTTGATACCGCAGGCCCTTGCCCAGAAAAACTGGGCACTGCCTTAAGCGACGCACCGAATGCCACCGCAGGTTGGTTCGTCTACATTGTTGATAAAAAGACTAATCTCTGTACACACAGATTCTTCCATGCTGACAAAGCGCTGTGATCAACGCTTCTATTGACTAAAATAGATTATTTTTTCTATACTTAAATTGTATAGTAGAAATTTATTGTGTCGAGAAGGAGCCTGATGGCTACATTCAAAGAGTTAGATATAGCGCCTGAGATTCTTGCAATTTTGGAGCAGTTGGGGTTTACTCAGCCAACAGAGATACAAGAAAAGGCTATTCCTCTGCTTCTGTCATCAAAAGAGATTGATTTTCATGGCCAGGCGCAAACAGGAACAGGAAAAACGCTTGCTTTTGGTATTCCTCTTTTGCAAAAAATAAATAAAGATCTCAAAGCTCCGCAGGGATTGGTTATTGCTCCCACGCGTGAACTTGCAGTTCAAATTTATGAGAGTCTTGCAAAAATTGCTCAAAAAGTTGGGATTAAAATTGCAGTAATTTATGGGGGAGCCTCCATGGATGAACAAATTAAAAATCTTAAAAAGGGTGCCCAGGTCATTATAGGTACGCCGGGGCGGCTCAATGACCATCTACGAAGAAAAACTTTGTCTCCTTCGGCTATCAAGACTCTCGTACTTGATGAAGCTGATATCATGCTTGATATGGGTTTTAAAGATGAGATAGAAGAAGTGATTTCCTATTTGCCAAAAACAAGGCAAATATGGCTTTTCTCTGCAACGGTAAAATCGGGCATCGCAGATATTATGAAGCGGCACATGAAAGATACGGTATCGGTTCGTGTGACGCCTAAAACGGTAACTGCGCCAAAGACAAAGCAGTATTACTGTATTGTTCCCTTTCGAGCTCGGTTGCATGCCCTTACACGGTTCATACAAACAGTTCCCGATTTTTATGGATTTATTTTTTGCCAAACGAAGATTCTTGCAGGCGAGGTTGCCGAGCAGCTTACCAAAAGGGGCTATAATGTCGCGGCTTTGCACGGCGATCTCAGTCAGGCTCAGCGCAATAGTGTTATAAAAAAATTTAGGCAGCGCGGTTATACTATTTTAGTGGCAACCGATGTTGCCGCACGAGGTATTGATATTCCTGATATTACCCACGTAATAAACTATTCAATTCCTGAAGATTTAGAAAGTTATGTCCATAGAATAGGAAGAACCGGTCGGGCGGGGAAAGAGGGCATTGCCATAACGTTTATTAGTAAAAGTGAGCAGAGAATTGTACACCATATTGAAAAGAGATTTGGTGTGCATATAGAACCAATAGACGTTCCATCAACTAAAACAGTTATAGAAAGCCGATTAACCCAAATTCCCTCATATATCGAATCTATTGGATCGAAAGAAATTCCCCATCAGGCAGATTTGGAAGCTTATATAAAGGATCTTGCTCCTGATATGCTAAAAAAGTTAACTGATCAACTTTTGTATGACAAGTTTCTTGGTACTCTTGACCTAGAAGAAGTTCCTTTTACCCATGTTGAAAATCACGTTTCGGACCAGTTTCAAGAAATTTATATTAGTATGGGCTCGGATGATGGAGTTACTCGCGACGCTGTCGAGAAATACATCTTACAAGCGCCGGTCATCAAACCCGGCCAGATAAAAACTATCAGAGTCATTAAAAAACGGAGCTTTGTAAAACTTTCTTCAGATTGTAGTCCGGATCTTATATCATCCTTGCGGGGCAAATTGCTCAATGGGCGTAAAGTTAATGTCAACGTTACCTGCTTGATTAACGATATACGAGGTCAACGGTTTGGGGATGGGTTTGCGCGCAAGCGAAGACGATGAAGGCTCTTGATTATGAAAAATTTGAAGGCACCATTATTGATGGTGCCTCCCTTATATTTTGTTAGAACTGTTTTTTAGAGGCTAGCCCGTACTACCTGAAGCAGACTTCCTAAGGCATTTATGCCATTATAATCAGCACCAGCTCCCCACACTGCATCATTTGCACCAGCGTCTTCAACGAGAGTTTCGGTGCCCGTACTTTTAAGTAGTTTTTTCAAATCAGGATGTTGAGAAAACTTTGCTTCAAGAGCTTTCTGCATAACTTTAAATTTATTGGCTTCCCAGTTTGGGTCAATATCTGCTTTATTTTGTTCAGCTCGGCCTTCTTTAAATGCTTCACGTGCTTTGGTTAAGCCACGTATTTTTTCTTGCAAGCGTGGATTTTTAGGGAATTTCTGAGCTTGGTAATAGTGCTCAGTTGTGGGCCATATTTTTCCATCAATTTTGACGGGAGCTGGATAAAAATTGGTGAATGCATAATACGGTTTGTCGCTATCATAAAAATAAATATGATTTTGCTTATTAGGGCCCCATACACCGCTTTGTCCAGGCTTTAAAGAAGCTGCAGGCACACTGGATGCTGGACCCCATGTGCTGCCTTGATAAGTTTGGTGAGCAGTGGCGGCTGCGGACGCCTCAAGGGTTTCAATAAGGGTAATAGCATCTTTTAAATTTTGGCGAAGGAATTTATACACTCCGTCACTTATCCTTATTTGGCCATGGTTAGGATGCATTATCGCTTTTTTTTGTAATATATCATCTGCTAAAACCCACATAAAATCATCTTTAATAGGGTTATTTGCTGAGGCTTTTTCATAAAGAGTTTTGCCGGGAATAAATTTTACGGGTACAAAATAAAAATAATCACCATCAGGGCTTACGGCATAAGCTTCTGCTTCTATGTCGGGCTGGTAAACACCTTTTGTTTGTTCTTTCACTGCTTCTGCCGCAATGATATTGGCTTTCTGCCTACCCTTTTCTTTGCTAAAATCGCTCCACTGCCCCTTTTTTGGGCCTCCAACATTGCGCGCCAATAATAATTTCCATTCTCCTTGGTCGTTATTCATAAGAACAGCACGCCCTCGTGGAGTATCAAGCTGCATCGCTAGGGCACTTCCTGCAAACAAGAGAAGTAGTGCGGAAGTCATAAATCTATAATTCATAGAAAATCTCCTAAACAATAATATTATAAATATTTGCATTTATTATTAATTATACTATAAAATCAGAAATAAGGATAGGGTTTATTATTTTTGCAAAGCAGTTTTCTAGATTCATTTTTATTGCTACAGTAAAGGAGTGAAAAACTAGGCGGATTAGATATATATAAGCTAAGCTAATAAGAAAGGGATATGCATGAAAAAAATGCTTTTTTTTATACTGCTGGGGGTAACAACCATGAATGCTGATTGGCTCGATGAACTAGTGAAAATAGCTCCAACAAATCTTTCTGACGTCGCAGTTTTAACAACGGTCATTGACAAATATATCGCGCAGGATACGCAGCGCATAGCTAAGCTTGAAAAGACGATACAAGAAAATGAGGACAGTGGTTTTTGGGCTACATTAAGGGGCGGGACACTGCAGGCAGAGCTTGCCACGACAAAAACACAGCGTGGGTATCACCAAAAAGTTGCAAAATATTTGAAAGAACTTCCTGAAAATAAGAAAGAACGCGAACGATTAATTAGCAATTTGCAAGCTTTGCAGAAAAACCAGGAAGAATTGGCAGTATTGAAAGAGAGCTATGCCAAAGCAGATGATCTTGCCGATAAAATTAAAAAGGGCGCTCAGGTGGCTGCAAAGGAAGTAGAGTTGAATGGCAGAAAAACCGTCATAAAAGGTTTGTTTCTATTTTAACTATAAGATTTTTAATAATGCCGAGCATCACTCGGCTATTTTTTTGGCGGCCATAACGGATCAATTGACAATCTGAATTATTTTTTGATACGGTAAAAGAAGAACTAGTTAAAAAAGGAGTACTATGAAGAAAAATTTTACGTGGCTGTATTTACTAACCCTTGGCACAGGATGCCTAAACGCCAAAGATGATCTTGAAGCAGTCGATTTGTTGCGGGATATTATGTTGAAAAGAAAACAAGAAATGATTGATCGGAAAAAACAGGGGAACACCTACCTCGAATGCCTCAATCAGGATGGCTCTATGAGATGTCGCCTTGGCTACGTTTCGCAACAATGTGTAGCTCCTGACCAAGGTAATTGTTCTGTGGTTTTAAGTGCACTTGGAAAAACTGCGACGTGTGATGCTGCAAATGGTGCCACTTGCACTGCAAGCGTTCGGTTGGTTATAGAAAATAAGGGTAAATTGGAGAAAGAATTAAAAGAAACGGGCATTATCAAAAAATAAGAATTGAAGAGTATTTAGAAAGGAAGGGTGGCTTCAAGCCACCCTCTTTAATTTGCACGAGCTCTGCATTGTGCGCCTTTGCCAGAACAATTGACAATAGCTGTTGTATGAGAAGACTCGTCGTGCGTTGCTCCTACTTCTGCTTGGCAGTCTGCATAGTCACCTTCACAGGATTGATTTCCCGTTTTTTCTTTTACCGTTATAGCGCAAAGCAATGCCGTTGAACAGAGTACTACACTGTATAAGCAGGCTTTTTTCATTATAAAACCTCCTGTTTATTCTTTACTTGGTGTTACTTCTTTACCAGGTATCAATACTTGACCTGCAGGATAAGGAGCATATTTTTTTCGTACGGGATCCCATGCACCAAAATCTCCATTCGGTTCAAAGGTAAATGCAGCAATGTTTGACTTGGCTGTTGCACCGGTTAGACTTCCAAGTCTGACTTTCTCAGATTGCTTTTGCCCTTCAACTAAACGATAAATACTTATCTCTGTTTGGCCAAGAAGACGCCCCTTTGGTGGCTCATTTACAAAAGCGAGATAGAGTTCCTTGCCAGCAAAGCTACCGTCGGTCGGGATGTAGCTATAGAAGAGTTCTGAATATTTTTTAATGGGGATTTCGAGTTTCACGAGTTCATTGCTTGTTATTTTACCTCCTGTTTCAGGGAAGATTGATTCAGCTTTGCTGACATTAAAATCGAAAATCCCCGTTAGAGCTCCGCCTATGGTGATCGCTACTGGACAGTTTGCGTTTGCTCCCCAACAGTTATTAAATCCTAAGCCGACTTTGACGTTTACATTCGTTTCCTCAACTGAGGGAGCTGCAGGTGTAGCACCTAAACCTGCTGTAACGAATGTTGCAAGCATAAGGCATGCATAAATAGATGTTTTCATAATTCTCCTTTTTTGTTAAGTGTTGTATCTTCTATCCTTTAATAGCCGGGCCTATCGGTTCGGGCGTTGTTTTAGTTGGCCGCATATCCTTTTTTCCGAAAAGGAAGTCGACTTCTTCTTTGGTGCGAGGATCCCATGCTTTCCAAGTACCATCTGGCTCAAGAGCAAATTTTAATTGAGCGAATGGTTTGGCACTTTCAAGCTCTCCGCCTTCAATCGAATATTTTTCATTGGAAAGTCTTCGGTATAATTTGATGACGTTTTTTCCCGCTTGGCGCGATCTTCCTGGGTCTTTATTGTAAAGGGTTACCCTAATAAATTCTCCTGCAAGTTCACCCGTTGTTGGCATGAAAGTATACGTGATCATAGTGTCTTTTTCTGTAGGCAATGAAATATTTTTTTCCACCTCATCTTTTATTTGTCCTAGCTGAATTTTGGGGCCTAGATTGATGTCCTTATCAAAAACCTCTCCAACACCACCAATAGTTACGTCACAATGTGAATATGCGCCATAGCAATTTGAAATACCCAGTTTTAAGTCAACCGTTACATTTAGATCAACTATTCCCCCAAATGCAGGGGCGAAAATGCTTATTGCAATGAGACCAATACCTATTTTTTTCATATATACTCCTTTTAAATCGCTGTTCTTAATTTTGCGTAAGATTTTGCCAAGTCAGTAACGTTCTTATACGTTTTGCAGCCATCTGGTTTACTCGAGGTAGAGCAGGCAGATTTCTCAGTTTCTTCACTACAATCTACTGTAGGGCGTCGATACTTCACACCAGTTTTATTTATCTTGCATGTCACCAGACTTACGTTTACAAATTTCTTTGACCAATCAGCAAGTGCTTTTGGATCTTTGCTAATAAAGCTGCATGTGTTAAGATTTGCATATTCAGGGTTACAAAAAGCATCAACAACTGGTTTACTGCAGCTAGGAACAAGCGTTCTATATGCCGTACCTCCCGTTTTTAATGTGCATTGCATGCCGTTATACATACCATGATCGTCCAAAAATTTTTTCAAGGTAACATTATCGGTAAATGAATGGCATGAGATGGGATCAGCAATGTTGTGTTCGCTTTCGCACGCATTCTGAGCGGCTTCTAGACAACATGCGGGAACAGGCTGGGCATATTCAACGCCATCTAATCTTGTTTTGCACATAACAACATGTCCTCCAAATCCACCAAATCGGTTAGCTATAATAAAAGCTCGTAGTTCTCCCATGTTGCTAAATTGTTTAGAATCAATAGGCTTTGCTGGGCCAAAGTTTGGGGTATTTGCATATCGATCACATGCCGCCTGCTGCTGTTCGGGGGTAGCGCCGATGTTTGCCAGTGCAACGTAATCATTCGCCTTAGCCATCCGTTCCAATATGATGTCTGCTTGAGTTTGCTTTCGGAACAATTTGCCAAAGGGTAGCTTCGCAGATTGCTTTTCTTCTTTTTTTACAAATTTATTAAGCCTGCAGGTAACAGCCACAACGGGTGCCGGCTGAGCATCAGACTTTTCTTGGGCTGCTTTTTGCTGAGCATCAGTTAATGGAGGTGGCGGTGCAAGAAGCGCACTCGGGCATGCAGGGAATTCAGTTGGCGCCGCAAAAAGGGTACTTAGTACAAGACACACCACAGTGAGAGATAAAAAATTGTTCATAGAGAAGCCCCTTCATTATTATATTACAACCTTCTATAAACGATTATATTTATTTTGTTTTCAAATTGTCAATAAATAATTGGTGGGTTGTAAAAGAGAGCTTTAAAGCACGATAGTGTGTGCGACTGGCAATACGATGAGTTTTGAAGGCTCAATGCTAGGGATTAAGGTCGTATATCCTTAATGGTGTGGGCTGACCATTGACGGTAACCAGTTTGATGCCAACGGCACCTTCTTGTACTATCTTGGTTACATCAAAATTTTTACTCACGGGAGAACAGGGTTCTGTCAGGGAGATGGTTTGCCGTTGGATTGCCTCGCCCCCCTGATTATTAGGAAACGTAAATGCGATAGTTAAGGTTCCATCACTATCATTAATCGCCGCACGTTTTGTACCCTGGCTAAAATAATCGGCAACCTGGAGGTACTGGAATAGTTGGTTTAGATTGGCAGGTGTAGGCAAAGGAGCTTTTTGGGTATCAGTGAGCATAAGCGATGATGAAAAGATCCCTACCTTAAGAGTATTGGTGTAGTAAGTAGTAGAGCCATAAAAGCCAAAAGGCGGCCCATAAAAAAGATCAAAAAGGTTATTAGGGTTGGGTACGATGACTTGTACGCTGTATGCACCACCAGGCGGTATCGAGCCTGCCGTATCTTGAACGGTTGGATGCAAAAGGTTTGCAAGAGTAATTTGTGCAAGATTGGCTCCGCCCGAGATAACCACTTGCTGGGGATCAAAGGTAAATGTGTAGGCAATGGCTCGATCTATGCAGTCTCCTAGAGCAAATAATGCCGATTTTGGATCAAGACTTGAAGCAATTTGGTTGTGTAAAAAGGATCCCTGTATAAGTTTAAAATTAACCGAAGCAACATTTGCAAGCGAACTGACACCCCAGAAATTAGGAAGAAAGGTTCGGTTGCCATTAAGGCCTACCCCGCACCCTAAAAATCCTTGTCTTCCAATTTGCAATGTAGCTTGGGGTCCGTTAAGTTCGAAGGTACAAGAAATCGTATTTTTTAAAAGCGATGGATCAAAAAGTAAATTTGATTTTCCAAAAGTATTTCCAATTTGAAGACCGCCGCCCAAGGTATTCGCGTTGCCTATTTCAAGACGGGCAGAATCCCTAATATTGAAAGTAATATTGGTGTGCGTAATACCCTGATCGGGAGCGGTTTCAATGCCGACAACCTTTTTATTATTAATGCTCATTACTGCATTGCCGGTCAATTCGATTGTTGCATTACCAACAATTTTTGTGAGTACATCGGGTACGAAGATGCCGCCTTCTGAAAATTTAGCTGAAAAAAGCTTTAAGTTCGTCGAAAAACGGTAGCAATTGAGTTCCTGAATGCTGGTGCATGTCGTATGCCCACCTTCAAAAAGAAGATATTGGTTGTTAATGTTAAGGTTTGTCAGTGCATCTGAAAAATAGCGAGCCCCGACATTGTCAATAATCTCAGTTATAGGATTTGACCCAGCATCCATATAAATAGCCTGCCGCAAAAGAGTTTGTTCATTTGCCTGCAAAGAAAGGATTGGATCGAACGTCTGCCAAAGAGCTATAATAGAAGGAGCTGGCACGAAACTAGGTCCAGATGAGGTTTGGATAATTACCGGCTTTAAGGTGGCGTCATCTACTTCAAAAGGGTAATCAACAAGAAAGGGACGGGCTGGATTGGGGCTGAAAGTGGCTGCCCATGAGAAAAATAAGAAAGTGGTATCGTCATTGGTAGGAAGTAGTTGCCCATTATTTTGCATAATACCTGGCATAAGAAGCTTATTAAAGGTATACATCAGACGCCAGATGGGGTTGCCCGGGGGACTCGCTGCATTTGTGTTGCTTAGCCAAAAAGAGGTTGGGCTATCCCCGCAAAATGCTATAAAAAGCTCCGGGTGGCGAACTCCGTAAAGAAAGCTTCCATATCCCCCCATTGATTGCCCCATGATAGCCCTATAAAAACGGGATTCACCCGATGGCGTTTTTCGCTGTCGATATTTTGCGTCTACGTAAGGGATTAACTCTTCAATAATATAATTTTCAAAAAGTCCTGTGAGTGTGGAATTAGCATAATAATTGCTGCCATAGATAAGAACACTTGGATCTGGCGCGACGATGATCAGAGGCATTATTTGACCAGCGTCAATCATCATGTCCATTACTGCGCGATCACTGGCTGCGTATTCTGTGTTATCACCAAGAAAGCCAGTAAGGTGATATACAATAGGGAAAGTCATTTCAGGATTTGTGAAAAAAAGTTCAGGCACGTACACATCAAAAAGCCTTCGCGGGTCACCCGGAGGTGCACCTGGTGACCGGGGTACAAATTTGCTCACAAAGCCATCGACGATAGTTTGGCCTTGAGCGTTAAGTGCTCCGGTTGAAACCAGAATGGCTGCTACTAAAACAAGCAACGTCATTGTTCTAATGAGTCTATTTTTTGTCACCAGGGGATTAAGCGCTGATATACTATCTTTTTTTAAAAATCTACAGGTTTCCATACACAGTTTCTCGCTCTCGCTTCCTTATTTTTAAAAGAAAAAAGTAAACCCGAATTCCACATCGGTTTCAATTGGGGTATTCCGGCCCGCAACTACGTGGCTTGCTCCGACGTAAATGTCTGCTTCATACTTAAAAAAGCAGAAATCCCAAAATAGTTCCGAGCGTATTTTATGACTGGTCACCTGGGTGCCGTCAGTTAATGGTGCCTGGCTTAGTGCATTGCAAGAACCTAAACAATCACGAGTTGCCGATGTGTGGAAAGTTATACGGTCATGCGATTTATGATAGAGCTCATACCCAATATCAAGGCCAGCAACTTTTGAAGGTAAGGTAAAAATAAGGTCTGTGTGGAGGGTAAAATAGTTCCAACCGATGGTGGCGGGAACGCATGGTCCAATGTTTTTAACGGTCGCTCCTCTAAAAGATGCTGCAACTCGTTCAGTGTCCTTGTGCACAAGCGAAACTGCAAGGTCGCCTTTAAGAACTGCCCAGGGGCACGGCTCCCAAAGGGCTTGTATACCTACCTTACTTTCAAAGTGACCGTTATTTCCCAATGGCTGTCTAAAGACCTCCAACGGATTTTTTAAGCGCTTGCCCGTAGGCCAGCGAATTCCAACAAATAATTCGCCGTAAAAGCAATCATTAAAACAATGACCTGCAAAAAGTTCTGTATCAAAATCCCCAGGGCCCTTGATGCATTGGGGGGCAAGTGAGATGTTACATGCGGTAAATACCTCTTCTGCAGTTGGGGCAATACATTCAAGAAGCTCATCAACATGTTCCTCAATAATTCGTGCTGGAGCGACTACCTGTGTTCCAGCGACCGAAGGAACGACAAAAAGCGTACTTTGTGCGGTCGGATTGGTGCTTAACGGTGTATAGTCTACACTCGCATCAAACCGGCCACGCGCGCCATTATTAATGCCACCACCATCTGCACTTACGATCGGTAATTGTTGAGCAACGCTTTGTTGAATTGCAAACGGGCCATGAGGAAGAGTGCCATTGTTACTTTTAATCACCGAAACGGGCGTTCCATTCTCATTAGAGATGTCTTGATTAGATAGTGTTACGGGAAGATCAAAAGGAAAGTCGGTATCACGGTAATTGACGATAAGGTAATCAAGGCCAAGGCAGCTACAGGCATAGGGCAAACGAGAGAGGAAATCTAATCGGTAAGCAAAACTTTGTAGGGGAACTCCATTGATCGTTTCGACTTCCTGTTGGGTAACATCTGTAATAGTTTGACCACCTAATGGACTTGAGCCATTGCCCTTACTTGACAACCGTTTTACACGTATTTTCCGAAGGGGCAAGTTGGCGCGAAATCCAATACGCCATGTATCAGTTAGCCATCTTTGCAGATTAAGACCAACAACGGTTGCTTGTTCACGGTATTTTACACGAGGTCCCAAAATACTTGTTGCTAGCAGTGGGTTAGTGGGCGATGATGCGGTGCTGTTGGCAAAGGCATCCTGAGCGTTAAACTGATTTTTTCCAAAGTAAAGATAGGCATAATTAACCTTTTCACCACAAGCATTATAAGCCTTTTTTGAGTGCCTAAAATATTCGCTTACTAAGAAGTTTGCGGACCAGTCTCTTTTAAGTTCAAGGAAAAGTTCATTAATGGGGCCACGCTGTACAATCAGTGGTGTGCGGATTTCACGGGCATAGGTTGCTGCAACGCTTACTATGAGCAGGATTGTTATCCGGATGAGGTTCATGGGTATTCCTTACTCTATAATCCACCGTGATGAGTCTGAAAAACGAAGCACCCCATTATTAAAAATAATTTTTGCGCCAGCTTCACACCGCAATTGCGCATTGTTTCTAAATTCGATTATCTTATTTTTGCTATTAAATGAGCTTAAATCCAAAATTCCCGTTGGCTTGAGGATTATGCTTTTTTTTGTAGCAGAAGAAAAAATGACTTTTTCCGGGTGCATGCTGCCAAAAGATGGTTGAGCAAGAACAGGGGTGGTCTTGGTATCAATAACGATATCTTGGGAAAGTTCTATCGTCGTTTCTGTAAAAATTGGTAGCGGAGTGAGGTCTTTTGCTTGAATAGGTAGAGCAAAGAATGCTCCCAGAACTACCCACAAGACAGAATTTTTCATGTGCTCCTTTTTTCGACTACGATCCTTTTTTCATTTCGATAAATAGTATGAAAAGCCGTTTTAAAAGTCAAGCTGGATGGTCTGGGACGGCTGGGACAATAACTTCATGGGCCCACAGTCTATTTTTGGCTCGATTGATGATATATGTTTTATTCATGTTTGTTTTTCGACCATAAAAAGTGTTAATGTTCCTTGTTTTTTAACCATATAAAAACGAAAATCTGTTTGTTTTTCGACCATGAATTTCAAGAATAACTTGCTGCAGGCTCTATTGGCGACATCTACACGTGCTTTCCCAAAATTCCCATCCATTCGAGTATTTCAAATGAATATGCCAGCAAAAGATCATTAAATGGCTTTTTTCGATCATTGTTTGATTTTCGACCATAAATCTGCTAAAACATGTTTGTTTTTCGACCAAATTTTTTGTTAAGGGCTATTACCATCTTCGCCAGTGGATATCCACTCTCTTACCATTAAAGTTGCTAGCAAATAAGATAACAGAAAGTTTGCGAAAAAAAATTTGTGTGCGAGTATACTCGAGACTTGAGATCCAATCAAAAAGAAGGTTAAATAGGCTTTTTTGCAAGAACAAGAATTTTTTTCTTCTGGCAAGCAATGCCGAATGCTGCTATCTTTTCTATAGAGCGGGCACGCAGTTCCTGCGCATACTCCTTAGATTCAATCTGGGTAAGGACCTTCTTAGCAGCTTGAACCATCGTCTCATTGGCTGCTACTTTTTTAAATTCGAGTATAATTCCCCATTGTTTCTTATCGTGGGGAATAAGCAAAATATCATATCTGCCGTAGCCACTTTCATGGTTTGATGTGACTTGATAAAGATCCTGAAGGGTAACAAGCAACCCTAGAACAAAGAGATGATAACTCTTTTCTGGTTCGCTCTGTGGGATATCATAGGAACTCATGCTCTTTACAACAAAATCTTGCAGTATTGTTTGAAAGCTCTCGTTATCTGCCAGAAGCAGTGCTTTTTTCAAATGCGCAATACGAGAGTGGCCCAAAGATTCTTCAAAAATGCCCGAAATTAAATCTCTATAAAGTAACTTGATTTCAGTATTTGGCAAAATGAGAGAACAGAAGGTTTTTCCACCCTTTTTTTGAATTCGTGTATAGGTGACATACCCGGCAAAAAGGAGAAGACTCCAGAGGGCTTTTTCGTTATTTTCAATACCGGGGAATAAAAGGCCACTGTCTATTTCTTTAACGACAGCGATGTCTTGCAAAAGCAATTCTAACTCAGATTTTACTTCTTCGTTTGCTTGAGCGATAAGCTTTTTTATTAATTCATTATCACTGGTGTTTACCCAATAGGGCTCTACCTGTCCTTTATGATCAACGCATTCTAATAAAGACCATGGATTGTAAATTGTTGTCTTGCCACATTTGTAGCCGTTGTACCACTTTTTAATGATATCGCTTTTTTTAGAAAGATGAGCTTTTATAAGGAGTTCATCGACTTCGTTGGTAGTAAATCCAAATTTATCTGAGAATTTTTCTTGCATGAGTGTAAAAACTCTTAAATTATTAAGACCAGAAAAAATGCCTTCTTTGGCGGCCCGCAGGATACCGGTTAAAATGGCCCGTTCAAGATAGCTATTATCCTTAAGAACAGTCGTGAGTAATGATCTCATAAAGTTGATCATTTCCTTATAATATCCATTGCTATATGCGGCATGAATTGGCGCATCGTACTCATTGATGAGTACGAGAACTTTTTTCTTATGGTATTTCCTGAGCAATCGTGAAAGAAAAAATAAGCTTTCTTCAAATTGTGATGTGTCTGCGTTATTATGTAAGATCTCTTTATAGCGGGCAGCCTCGTACGCAGAAAGCGAAGTAAGGACATAGGAATGCCTATCAAATTCTTCAGTAATGAGTAACTTTATGCGAGAATATGCATTGTTCCACCCAAGAAGTTTTACATTCTTAAACGTTAAGAAAATAATAGGATACTTTCCTTGATAGGTGCGAAAGGATTCCTTTTGCCAGATCTTTGTTGTAGAGAAAAGATGGGCATTACTTTTTTCGCTCTTTTCAAAGAAATAGCGCAACATAGAAAGATTGAGAGTTTTACCAAATCTGCGGGGGCGCGGTATGAGTAGTACCTTGCCGTTTGTTTTCTTTAACTCTTCAATTAGTAAGGTTTTATCGACGTACTGATAACCTTCTTCGATGAGTTCTTTGAAATCGCTTAATCCTATAGGAAGTTTCACGGAAGTCCCTTTTTTATTTGCTCCATTCTAACAAACTGTGCTAGCAAGATCAATGCATAAGAAACTGGCCTCATTGTTCTTGTTTATATTGGTGAACAGGCATATACTGGTACTTATGCTTGTATAACCTCGAGTGTAAAGGGCAACATGAAGAAGATACTTCCCATTGGTACGAGTGATTATAAAAAGCTTATCGATAATAATGGGTATTATGTTGACAAAACGCTTCTTATCAAAGAAATCTGGGAAAGTGGCGAGATTTTGCTTATTTCCCGGCCACGCCGTTTTGGAAAGACTCTTAATGTATCTATGCTTCAATATTTTTTCGAGATTGCCCCAATAAGCAATGAGTATCTTTTTAATACCAAGTCCATATGGAACTATCCGAACTATCGTCAACTGCATGGGCAATTTCCCGTCATTTCTTTAACATTTAAAAATATAGAATATGCCACATTTAAAGATACCTATGAGAGTTTTACAAAAACAATTGCTGCTGAATTTAGTCGGCATGATTACCTTTTGTCTAGCGGTACATTAAAGCCATTTGAAGAAGAGCTATTTATACGAATACGGGACGCGAAGGCCTCATTTGTTGAAGTATGTACTAGCCTTGAATATTTAACTCATTTTTTGAATCGCCACTTTGGTAAAAAAGCGATTGTGCTCATTGATGAATATGATGTGCCAGTCCAGTCGGCTTATTTGAATGACTTTTACAAGGAAATAATTGAATTCTTAAAACCATTATTAACAGGAGCTTTCAAAGATAATAAAGTTCTTGAAAAGGGTATTATTACCGGGATTCTTACGCTTGCAAAAGCAGGAATTTTTACGGGACTTAATAATCTGGAGGTATTGAATCTGACAAGGGAACCTGTAGCAGATAAATTTGGCTTTACTCATGATGAAGTGGTTGAGTTGCTTGCCTATTATAAGATTGAAAGTGCTCAACAGGCCATAACGAGCTGGTATAATGGCTATACCTTTGGCGAAACAGAAGGCATCTACAATCCGTGGTCCGTTCTTAATTGTGTTCGCTATGCTGGTGCGTTGGATAAGTATTGGGCACATACGAGTAATAATCTTTTGGTTAAGAGACTTATTGGGCGTGCATCAGCTTCCATAAAATCAAATCTGGAGCTGCTTTTAACTGATGTGCCAGTAGAGGAAAAAATTGAAGAATCGATCATTTTCCCTGATTTAGATGGGCGCCCTGAGCTTTTGTGGACTCTGCTTTTGTTTACGGGATATTTAACTTACAGAAATTGTGCTCTTAAAGAGGGTGCAAAACTGTGTACTCTCATCATTCCTAATCAAGAGATTAAGCATCTCTATCGAGAACTCCTTATTAATATCTTCAACGAATCGGTTATAGGAGGGCAGGCAGAAAATTTGTTGAAAGCTCTGCTGCAGGGAGATACTGACATGTTTGCAAAGCTTTTGCAAAGTTTTGTTCTCAGGAGCATGAGTGCGTATGATCTAGATAGTTCGGAACCCGAAAAAAGCTATCACCTGTTTGTTTTGGGCCTTCTTGTTATGCTCAGCGATACGTATGAAATTAAGTCCAATCGAGAAAGCGGACTTGGTCGCTATGATATCATGCTCATCCCTAAAAAAGAGCATCAGGCGGGAGTTGTTATAGAATTTAAGGTTGCTCGCTCGGGCGAATCGTTAGAGAATGCGGCTCAGAAAGCATTAGATCAGATCATCGAAAAAAAATATGTTCAAGAACTGCAAAATAGATTTGCTGTCTCTTCAATATTTCTGTACGGAATTGCATTCGAAGGCAAGAATGTTTTGATAAAGTCGCACGTTGAGAATTTTCCTTGAAAGGAAGTCCAATTCCCCTATCATGTGGGGTATGCTACTGTCATACTTAGTATGTATAAATCGTTTTTGTAGACTCTTCAAAGCCTCTATGGTACCTTAGAAATAGTCATTGAGAGATACCTATGCAGAAAACCTTTTGTATCGCTGGCCCTATTGTTGAGAATTACCATTACTTCTTGCCACGTCGATTAAATTGGGATGAGCTCAATAAATATATCGAGCTTATGTATTATTTTGTGTTACATGCCCCTCGGCAAAGCGGTAAGACAACCGCAGTTGAAGAATTCGTCAGGCACATAAACGGTCACGGAAAATATGCAGCTCTCTACATTAACATAGAAGCAGCGCAGGCAGCTCGCGATAATGTCGAGCTAGCACTTATTACTATAGTTAAGATCCTGGCAAGAAATATAGGTCAAGCATTTCAAAATGCAGAACCTCTCGTTGATCAGCTCAATCTTCTTGTCAAAGATCAGCCGATTACCTTGGATCTCTTGCATGAAGCTTTGAGCACATGGGCGGAGTTTTCGAAAAAGCCTATTATTTTATTTATAGACGAAATCGATTCCTTAATAGGGGATTCTCTCCTCTCGGTTTTACGCCAAATAAGAGCCGGATTCAATGAACGCCCTCGCCGATTCCCTCAATCAATTTGTTTGGTAGGTTTGCGGGACATACGCGATTATCGCGTTTGGTCTAAAGAACATGGGATTTATGTGTCCACATCGAGCCCATTTAACATAAAAGCAGAATCGCTCGAGCTTTCTAACTTCTCACTTGATGAAGTAAGCCTTCTTTATAATCAACACACCACCGCTACTGGGCAGCAATTTACCCATGAGGCAATCGAATACGCCTTTTATCTTACACAGGGTCAGCCCTGGCTTGTAAACGCACTGGCTTATCAGGCCTGTTTTCGGGATGTAACTGATCGATCACAGCCTATTACAAAAGAAAGTATTGAGAGAGCAAAAACACAATTGATCATAAGAAGAGATACGCATCTAGACTCTCTTATTGATAAACTCAACGACGAACGTGTTAGACCAATAATTGATGCAATCATAAGTGGACAAAGCGCTTTTACTGGATTTAAACCTGATGATGTAAACTATGTGGCTGATCTTGGACTGATACAAAGAGATTCTTTTACTATAGCCAATCCTATCTACCAAGAAATTATTCCTCGGGAATTGACCTGGACAACACAACAAAGAATTAAAGAGAGAGCTGCCTTTTTTATAGCTGGTGATGGGTCGCTCGAGATGCATAAACTTATGGACGCCTTTACCCTTTTCTATAGGGAAAATTCTGGCGTATGGCTTAAAGACTTTGAGTATAAGGAATCGGGTCCCCATTTACTTCTTATGGCATTCCTTCAACGAATAATCAATGGCGGGGGCTCAATCTCACGTGAATATGCTCTTGACCGGAAACGAGCCGATTTATTCATAAAGTGGAAAGACCAACGTATTGTTGTCGAATTAAAAATTCGCTATGCAGAGGAAACGCTCTCAAAAGGGCTTGAACAAATAGCCTCGTATATGGGCATCGCTGATGCCACAGAGGGACATCTTGTGCTCGTCGACAGAGATCCCCATAAAACGTGGGAAGAAAAAATTTCTACCGAAACGGTTACCTTTAAGGGAGCCACGGTAACTGTATGGACTTTATAGGTTTTCATTTCTATCGGCATTAGCCCTAAAAGAAAAGGTCCGGGGCACTACAGCTTATAAAATTCTGCCCTTTACACTAAACCCCAAATAGATTATTCTAATAGAAATATATATTAATGTATTCAGAATAATACAAGGAACGCAATGAAACGACTGGTATTCTTGCACATCATGGTTTTAGCATGTATGACTACAGTATATGCCATGGAAAAAATGGAAATCGAAGACAATTCGGGATCTTTGGAGATTAATAGGCCGCGGACTAACTCTTCTTTTCATACAGCCGGCATAAATTGCCTTTATCATAAGAATCCCCATTTATTTTCTGCATCGGAAGATGGAACGGTGAAAATATGGAAAGAAAACGAAAAACTAAAAGAAATCCCTAATGATTCATATTTTAAACTGCTTCCTGCTGATCTTATTGATCTTATAAGGTACTACATGGAGGTAAAGTTTATTTGCGTTGATACTCTTAAGCATGATCATCCAGTAACAGCGCTATTGCTTGACGGGGATGGCCTGCTTTTTTCAGGAGATCAGAAAGGAAGGATATATATTTGTCAAAAGAGTGGGGATACCAAAAATTATCAATGCATAGGACATTTAACCGATCACGAAGCGACTTATATCGATATAAATGGTTGCCCTCAAAAAAAAAGTAATAGTATAACGGGTCTTGTAAAATATGAAGACAAACTTATTTCTGGCTCGTACGATAAAACGATAAAGATATGGGAAAAAACTGATCCTCAGGATCCCCAAACGTTCACTTGTAGAAGCACGGTCTCAGATTTCCCTTGCCGCCTGTCTTTAATTGAAAATTTTGTTATTTCATTCTCTGCCGATTGGAACGGGACGAACGTATGGGAAATAGCCAAAAATGAAACAAAATTGACAAAAAAAGGGGTACTTCCGATTAAGATTGGCAGGTATGTAGATTCTTCGGATATTATTTTTGATCTCTACGGGAACAGCATACAAGTTTGGCAGAAACAGAATAATGATGTGATGTCATACAAGTGCATTGCTGAGCTTAAACTTGAAGAAAGCGCAATGCTCTATTATTTTGCATCATCCAAAATGGCAATTTTTGTAGGCGAAAATAGGGGAAAGATAGGAATCTGGCAAAAAACTAACCCTGAAGATCCTAAAACATTTGCATATGTAACAAAACTTGATAATAAAGAGAGGGTTTGTGCACTTGCGTCGGATCAGTCAGGCACTCTTTTCGTTGGCGGTCGCGATGGTAGCTTGAAAATATGGCGGCCATCTGACCATTCTAATCCTAAAACATATGAATGTATTTGTGTGCTTGGTCGGGAGAAGCCTGAGCCAGAATTAGTAGCTTCGGGAATAACCGACAACATATCTAGTGATGAGATATTTACTTCCGGCGACTTAGTTCTATACTAGCATGACATTTTTGATATTTAAGAATACGCAATTCTCGCAAAGTGGTGGCCTTTACAAAAAACTCTAGCTGCGCTATTCTAATAGAAATATTTTGCGGCAACGCATGGGTCGGTATGAGGTGATCGCTAAACTTAGTCCTAAAAAAAGAAAGAGCAATGGAAAAGCTGTTTAAACTAAAAGCTCCATTTGAGCCGGCTGGCGATCAGCCGCAGGCCATTGAAAAGTTGGTAAGCCAAAGAGGTGGTGCATCAACGTTGTTGGGCGTTACAGGCTCTGGTAAAACCTATACCATAGCAAATGTCATAGCTCAGCAGGACAAGCCTGTGCTCATTTTGTCGCCCAATAAAACCCTGGCTGCTCAATTATATGAGGAGTTTTCCTTATTCTTTCCTGAAAACAAGGTATGCTACTTTGTTAGTTACTATGATTACTATATGCCTGAATCTTACTTGCCTGCGCAAGATGTCTATATAGCAAAAGAAACAAAAATTAATAGCGAGCTTGATCGGCTAAGAGTTGAATCGACTGCCTCATTGATTAATCGGCCTGATACGATTGTTATCGCATCTGTTTCTTGTATTTATTCTTTGGGTAATCCAAACGATTATCGCGATTTAGCAGTACCGCTGACGGTAGGCCAAAAGATGTCTCGTGCTGATTTATTGCGTAATCTTGTCTTTATTCAATATACCAGAAATGATGTGGAACATATGGCAGGGACATTTCAGGTAAGAGGAAATACCATTGAAGTCCATTTGCCCTATCAGAAAGAGAAGCTGCGTATTGAGCACTTTGGTGATACGATCGAGCGATTAGAATGGGTTGATAGGCAGAATAACAATGTGCTCCTAGAGCTTGATAATACGCTTATATTTCCGGCAAAACACTTTGTAACTACGCAGGAAAAAAAGGATAGGGCTATTACCAGTATCCAAGCGGAGCTTGATACCTGGCTGCCTGAGCTGAAAAACCCTTTGTACGCCGAGCGATTGAAAGCTCGGGTCACTCATGATATTGAAATGATAAAAGAGCGAGGCCATTGCCCAGGGATTGAAAATTACTCGGTTCATTTTGAGGGACGAGCTCCGGGTGATCCTCCCTACTGTTTGTTAGACTTCTTTAAAAAAGATTTTTTGGTAGTTATTGATGAATCACACATAGCACTGCCGCAGTTACGGGGGATGTACGCGGGTGATCAATCAAGAAAGCAAACACTCATCGATTTTGGCTTTAGGTTACCTTCCGCCAGGGACAATCGTCCCCTTAAGTTTGAAGAAATAGAACGGTACTTTGGTGACGTTATTTTTGTTTCAGCAACACCAGGAGATTATGAAATACAGCAAAGTCAGCCCGTAGCTGAGCAGATAATTAGGCCTACAGGTCTTATTGACCCTATTATCGAGATGCATCCTCGTGAAGGGCAAATTCAGCATTTAATTGAGCAGATCAAAAATACAAAGGAAAAGGGCTTTAGATCGCTTGTTACTGTGCTTACTAAAAAATTAGCAGAAGAGCTGGCCCACTTTTTAGAGGAGCAACGGATCAAAGTATGCTATCTGCATAGTGATATTAAAACACCCGAGCGGACTGAATTATTACATAAGCTTCGCTTAGGAGTCTTTGATTGTATGGTGGGCGTTAATTTGCTCAGGGAAGGATTAGATCTGCCAGAAGTGGCTCTTGTTGCTATTATGGACGCAGACATAGAAAGCTTTTTGCGCGATAAGCGCTCTTTGATTCAGATTATAGGTCGAGCTGCTAGGAATATCGAATCAAAAGTTATGCTCTATACTGATAAGGTAACCAAATCTATGCAAGCGGCGATTGATGAGACAACCCGGCGTCGTGAAGCGCAAACAGCTTACAATGAGGCTCATAATATTACGCCATTGAGCGTTAAAAGGGAAGTGACCAAAAGTATCTCAAAGATTCAACAGGCTATTGCGGCAGCATCAAAAGCAAAACGTAAAAAGCATGATCTTGATAAAGTGACTGTTGAGAGTAGATTGGCAGATTTAGAACGGCTTATGCAGGAAGCTGCTGAGAATTTCGAGTTTGAGAAAGCAATAGAACTGCGCGAAGAATGGTTTGAATTAAAAAAGCACTTATAAAAAGCCCGGGCAGTAACCCGGGCTCTTTTACAGGAAAGTTTAATAAGCTGCTCTTGCCGCAGGGCGTGCACTTCTGTAGCTGCTACCTGCATATGTTTTGCTTGGGTACGCTGATTTTATTGGTTCGCCTGCTGGCTGTTGAGGCTGTCTGCTCAACGTAATATGGTTTCCATCTTCATTAATCAGATATTTGCGGCCAACTCTTTGGCGTACGCTTTCATATTTTGCATGCTTACTTTCAAGATCTTCTCTTGCTTTGTCATGAGCTGTAACATTAGAAGCTGTGTGTGAATTATGTTTCTCTACATGGTCTCGCTGTTCGTATTTACCGGCGAAGGAACCTGCAGCATTATTTGACTCCTCGATTTTTTTAGCTAATTGCTCAACACGAGCTTCTGCGGCTTTAACGTCAGACCAGGCTTCATTAATTTCGCGTTGCGCCTGTTCCATTGCGCCATCGGATTTGACCGCTAGCAATGGTGCAGAAAAGAGTACTGCAATAAGTAATGAATATTTCATAAAAAACCCCCCTTTAAAAATTGTACTGTTTACTGTCGCATCACTGCGTTTTAACTTCATACCTTTATACTACAAAATGAATATGCTTTCTTGCAACAATTTGCTAACTATTTCAATTTTAACTTTTGCGAGGGCATTTGATCATTTTTGTATTTGATGGTCTACTAATAAGTGGACGATGCTTCTTTTGGGGGATGTATGTTTAGAAAGCAATTAGCGCTAGGTATATTTTTACTTCTCAGTTTTTCCTGCTCTGCCAAAGTGCTTATTTGGGATCTAGGGGGGGTACTTTTTAAGCAAAATCATTTTGGCATTGCGCGCTCAATAGGGTTTGGGCATTTTGCGTCCTATTTCTTTGGCGATTGGAAAAGTCCTAACATAAAGAGACTTCTTTTTGATGTATTAAATTCTTTTGGTATGCAAGACGGGCTGGACCATCAAAAAATCTGTGATGCAGCGGGCAATGAGCTTCCTGCGATAATGTGTGAGTGGCTTACGGGAAAAATATCTCCCAAAGACCTTATAGAAAGTGTTCATGAGCGTATAGAAGAGCTTGATATGCAAGCATATTTTGCAAGCATTCGAGAAAAACGACTTTTAAAAGAAACGATCGATGTTATTTTTGATCCGCAGTATTTTGCCTATCATAATGCGCCGATTGCACGGGGAATGAAGCTTTTAAAGGAGGCCGCTCGGTATTGTGATGAGGCCGGAAATCCCCATACACTTATTGTGCTGTCCAATTGGGATCCCTATTCATTTGATATTTTATATGATGATTACGCGTCGGTATTCACTTTGTTTGACCATATTGTTATTTCAGGTGACATTGGGCTTGCAAAGCCCCAGATATCTTGTTTTGCGCATCTTATTAAGGAATATAACCTTACCCCTAGCGAGTGCTATTTTGTGGATGACCAGCTGTGTAATATAGAGGCCGCACGGCAGTGCGGTATCAATGGCTTATGGTTAAAAAATGGCAACTACAATTCACTTAAAAGAAACATGAAAAAATTGGGACTTCTGTAATCACCATTTGCTTTTTTTTCACAAATAAGTACCGTATAAAATATAGATGATAAAATCAATTTAAATTCTGTTAAGTAATCAGCGATTGGTTTGCTTAAGGGGAGAAATTATGAAATTAAGAGTACTGGTAGTGCTGCTCTGCCTCATGAGCATTGGAGTAACCGCGGCTAGCGGGGAACTTTTTACCCAAGAAACATTGGGTAAGTTTTGTGTGGGGATACAGAGTGATGACAAAACTGAGCTTGTTCAGGTGGGAGTGTTAAAACAGTCAGCGAATCAAGCGGATTGTGCCTACCATGCATTGCGCAATGGTTGTCTTATAGCATTGGCTGCGCTAGATTCCCAAGGAAATCATTTTGAATCTTTATTTGATAAGAATCACATGAATGAGCGTTTTTCCCCGAGCGGAGATTGGCGGGCGCGTATTATTAAAGAACGTATTATGCTTATTGGCAGAAAAATTATCTGTGAAAAGCTTATGAAAAGTTTTAAGGGGGCACGGGTTGTTCCTCGATCGAGCTCAAGAGAAGGTTTTCCCTTTAATGATGGGGAGCAGAAACTTATTATTAATGAGAAGTACCTGAAAAAATGGGATGAACAGGAATTAAAAGTACTCATCAATGCGGTAAAAAATGTGATTTGTCGTTTTGAGCCCGAAATTAACAAAAAGGGCTTGCATTACTCATTTGATACTGAAGAATTCTATGCAGAACTCATGGAAAATATTCCCGATGGGACTTGCGAAAAATTTGATGAATATTTTTCAGCCATTGATGAAGATTTTACTATTAGCTGGAATGGTGAGCTTTTGGAGAAAGGGAAGATAAGGGAGCATACCCATAAGGGCAGGTGCCTTGATGGGCAATGGGTTGAGATGAATGAGGAACTGCCCTTGCTCTTGCGAGTCGAAAAAGAGTATGGTCTGCTTAAGGATTATCCGATAGCTACCGCGCTTTACACGGGAATCCAGCAACCGAAAGATGTTTTTGATCAGATGACGAAAGAGGATTATAGCGAGTTTAAAAAAGAGTTTATTAATGCCCAGCTTCTTGATGATTTTAAGGCTATGAGAGACAAAGTACAAAAAGGAGAAGATTTTGTAGGGCTTATATTGGTTTATTTAGGAGGAGATGCTTCAATAAGCGTAAAAGATGAGCTTTTATCTACCGCCGATCATACTCAGAGTCTTGACTCAAGAATCAACAATGGCCATTGGGTTTCAATGGTCGTTATCGCTCGAAAAGGTAAGCGGCAGTATGTCGTGGCTGATTCACTTCATGGCAATCTTCTTGTAAATAAAACAATCTATCGAGTTATGAGTTTTTTAGAAGGCGCCAAAATAAAAGTGCCAAAGAAAAAAAAAATTGAACAATCGCTTAAAAATACATCAAAAAAAGAACCAACATCTGGTGGCTGGCCTTTATTTTCATGGAAAACTTTAGCTTCTCTTGGGGTTACGGCTTCTGCGGGGTGGTATGCGTATACGACCTACTACGCTCAGCGTGAGAAAGCAAAAAAATCATAAAAATCTACCCTCATAACATTTCCCTGTGGTAGCCTTTCCAACAAGGGAGTGTTATATGGTAACGATACGCATCGTTTTGCTCGGGTTCTTGTGCTTTACAGGATTGGCGTGGGGCGATCCATCAGCGCAGGTAGAGTGTATAAAAAAAGCGGTGACGCGGTATAAAAAAAAATATGATGTGCCTGGCATTGCTGTGGGGCTCTATTATAAAGGGAAAACCTACTTTTATAATGTTGGTTTTGCTGATCCTAAAAATAAGAAACCTGTTACAGAACACACCATTTTTGAGATTGGTTCTATTACCAAATCATTTACCTCTGCAATTTTAGCGTTAGAAATAAACAAAGGTACTCTGCGCTTAGATGACCCCGTCAAAAAATGTATTCCTTATGTAAAAAAGCAGTCTCCGTTAGGGAACATAACCCTTTTCCAGCTTGCAACACATACTTCAAGCTTACCGCGCAAATCTCCTGTCCCTAAAATTCGCATGACAAAGCATCGTGTATTGAATGCCTTGCAAAAGTGGAAACCTGAGTTCCCCGTCGGTTCTAAGTACCGCTATTCAAATCTAGGATACAACATTTTAGGATACGCGTTGGAGGAAAAGACAGGTACATCATACATGCAACTTTTTAAGACCTTTCTCCTTAACCCATTGGATATGAAAGAAACGTTCTTAGAGGTACCACGGAATCTGCGCCACCAGTATGCTCAGGGACATAAGTACGGAGTTGCCGTGCCGCGCATGAGTATAAACGCATTAGGTGCTGCCGGATCTCTAAAGTCGACTACCTTCGATATGATGAAATTTTTACGAGCTAATTTGTACGACGCAGGGCCTGAGTCACTTCAAAAAGCGTTAAAGTTAACACATAAAAGCCGATTTGAAGCCACTAAATACATGATGCAAGCTCTTTCATGGGAGCGGATTCATCGTGGTCCTGTGCTTATAATTGATAAAAATGGCGGCGTAACGGGCTTTTCCACTTGGATGGGCTTTGCCCCGGATGACCAGATTGGCTTGATCATACTTACGAATCAGCGAAACAAAATGCTCACAGGCCTTGGAAGAAAAATCTTACATAGTCTTGCTCTTCTTTCAAGAAAATAAGCTTGATTTTTTCCTAATTTTGCATTTAAATTAGATGCTTGTTATTAACAAAAGGGAGTTGTTATGAAAATTTCACAGGTAGCATTTTGTTTTGTTTTTTCATCTCTTTTTGGTATGGAAAGTTCGCTCGAAAAAGATCTTAATGCAAATGATGATCGCAAAAATAGTGCTAAAAAAAAATTAGTACCTTCGCTTACTACAACTTTTACCTCTACGAGTATTGGCGACAAAGTAACTTCGAAAGTTTTATCTCCTTTCTATTGTTGTGCCCATCCAGAGATGGCATGGAAGACTTTGGCTACCTGTAAAGATTTTGACTATAAAGAAGGAGGACAGCAAGCGGGTGTTACCGCGGCTGCATTTATTGATGCAGATACTTTTGTTATAGGCACAACACAGGGTACCATGCATGTAGGGGATCTTAAAGGGGGTAGGGTAGCAAAAACGATTAAGGCACATACGAAGAAGATTAATGGTATAGTAGTAAGTTCCGATCGAAAACTCATTTTAACAGTTTCTCACGATAAAGAGGCAGCAATCTATTGTACTGAAAAATTGGAAGGCAACGGACAGCGCCTTATCCTGCCAGACGAAGTGACCTGTGGTGCCCTGAGCTCCGATGGTTGTCATGTGTTACTAGGGACCACCGATGGCAAAGCTTACTTAGGTGATCTAAAAACAATGTTATTAGTGAAAACGTTTGATCATAACCAGGAAAAGCAACAAGTACACGCGGTAGCTTTTTTTAAGAATAATCGTATAGCAACAGCTTGCATGGATCACACGGTAAGGCTGTGGAATAGTGAGACGGGTGATTGTGATAACCAGTGGAACGCTAACCTGAATTTTTCGATATTTCTTGCTGCAGCCCTGAGTCCTTTAGAAAATTTCGTATTAATGAGTTTTAAAGGCGTGGTAAAGGTTATTCCTCTAACCAATGAGGCTCCCAATCCGATGAGCGAAAAATCAATTTTTAATGATGAGAAAAATGGCAGATGTATTACTTTTAGTAATGACGGAAAATTTATACTTATAGGTTCCGAGGATAAGCATGCTCAATTATTTTTTATGAAGGATAAGAATACTATTGAGCACCTTGTTACATTAAATACTCATAACAACACAGTAAGAGCAGTAGCAATAAGTCCCGATAAATCCACGATCATTTGTGGGGATAGTGAGCCACCAATACAAGCTGGGGCCAAGGGGAGCCTCAAAGTATGGACGATCAAAGATCGTGCTAAAGAGTTAGAGCTTGATTCTGCAGAATTTGTGCTGGCTATTCCTCATCAGGCCCAAGGGACAGCAGTTTCTCTTCCAGAGACCAAATGGAAAAGGTTACCCAAGGACCTGCAGGATTCTCTAAAAAAGAAATATAAGGTAGACACCCATAAAACAGAAGGGCAGGCTATCGTCATACATACCTATGATATGGAGCTCTAAGGATATAAAAAATTTTAAAAAATATTGACAGTTGGAAAATATGGTTGGTATGATAAAAGTATGAATGGGGGTAAAGTAAAAGGAGCGAAGTAAAAATTGCTGTGATGCATGGGCTTTTTGGAGGTACATTTGTTTGTAGTTTTAGCAAAGCTAGTGCATTGCAGCTTATTTAAAATATATGGAGGATTATTTCATGAACTTATTACATACTCTCACATGGCTTTTAGTGACAATTGGTGCAATAAACTGGGGTTTAGTAGGTCTATTTGATATAAATTTAGTATCGATGCTCTTTAAAGATTGGCCAGCGGCACAGAAGGCTATATATGGCTTGATTGGGCTAGCGGGTGTAGTGTTTGCAGTACTAGAAATAAAAGAACACCACACTATGTAAGTAGTATTGGAAGAATAGATATCCCGCAAAGTGCGGGATTTTTTCTTATGTACGGCTTTGTAGGGGTTTAGCATGAAACAAACAAGTATAGCCATTATTGGAGTCGGCTCAGTTGGTGCCACCATTGCGTATGCTTTACTTCTTAGAAATATTGTTTCTGAAATAATTTTGATTGACCGGGATACGAAGCGATGTAACGGTGAGGCGAAAGATCTTGCAGATGCACTGATTTTTTCTACGACATCGAATATCTTGGTAGGGACCTACGAAGATGCAAGGAGAGCTGATATTATTGTCATCGCAGCGGGTAAGCCCCAAAGTCCTGGGCAGTCACGCATTGAACTCATGCAAGCAAATGTACTCATAGTAAAAAGTATTTTAGATGAGCTTGCAGGTGTCCGTTCGGATGCGATACTTATTATGGTTACCAATCCTGTCGATGTGCTTACCTGGTATGTACGTAACCATTTTCAGTTGCCAGAATCTCAGATAATTGGCTCGGGCACTTTTCTTGATTCACAGCGTCTTAAACATTTTTTAGCTGTCCACGTAGGAGTGGCCGAAGAATCAATACAAGGCTTTGTCTTGGGTGAACATGGGGATTCACAATGTGTCGCCTGGTCTACAGTATCAATAGCAGGATTGGCAGTAGAATTATTTGGGATAGATGAGACCACAAAGAATAGGATCGCAGCGGCTGTTAAAAATGAAGCTTATGAAATTATTGAAGCTAAGGGAGCTACCTTTTATGGGATAGCTACCTGCATCGCAGCGCTGTGCGAATATATTATTTTTGATAAAAAAGTCATAGTCCCCCTTTCGGTCTATAATGAACAGTATCAAGGATGTTTTAGTTTGCCTGTTATTCTTGGTAGCAAGGGAATTAAGAAAGTAGTTATGCCGCACCTTTTAGAAAGTGAACACAAAAAATTAGATGAATCAGCAGATCTTTTAAGAGTCCTTGCAAAAAAGCTCTCAATAACGTAAATCTCTCATGATCTTATGCTTTTGGAGTCTCATCAAACTCAGGTTTATTGAGGCCATTACGCACAAAATCGAAGAGGTCTTCTTGGCTGATTTCGCCTTCAAGCCGTGTTATTTCCTTTCCATGTTTAAACATGATAAAGGCGGGTATCATCTCTATTTTATGCATGTTGAGGAGCTTAAACAACTTATCCTTATTTACCTTATACACCTTCAATTCATTCTTGAATTTTTCAGAGGCTGCTGAAATCCGACTTTCCATATTTTTGCAATGGGAACACAGCGGTGAATAAAATTCAACAAGAACCGGGTCTACTTCATGTGCTATCGTGGATAAAAATTCTGGGATAGAACGGATATGCTTAATAGGTACAAGGGGGACAGGTTTATACAATCGATCTTGAATTAGTTCTTTATGAGCCCCGTCAAAGCCCCACTGAGAAAGGAGCCTTAGGGCATCGATTGCAGCTTTTGTAGCATCGCCTATGATTGTTGCGATCTGTCTATAGCGAGGATCCGCAACGGTACCGGCTGCCAATACCCCCACAATGGCTGTTTCCTGTGTTCTACTCTCTTTAAGTTTAATGCAACCATATTGATCGAATTCTAGTTTATTTTTAAAAAGTTCTGTTGTGGGCGTAAGACTGGTCGACAAAAAGATGCTTTGAGCGCTAAAAAGAGACGTTGCCCCTGTATCTGTATCTTCCAATTCGATGTGGGTAATTCCTTCATCATTGCCTACGATCTTCGTTACCTTTTTATTATATAAGATAGTTGCTTTTTTAAGGCAGCGTAACTTTTTTTGCATGCTTTCGGTTGCAGTTAAACGAGAATCGGGAACGATGATAGTTATGGTTTTTGCATGCGATCCTACTTGGAGGGCCCTTTGGATAGCTATATCGCCACCACCAATAATGACGGTATCCTTATTTTTTGTGAATGAGGCATCACAAATACCACAGGAAAAGAGACCTCTTCCCCAGTAAAGGTCTTCATTTTCGATACCTAATTTTTTTTGGGTTGCTCCTGTTGCAATAATGATTGTCAGGGCATAAACGATGGTTCCATTGTTGGTGGTAAGTTTATAGGGCCACGAAGAAAAATCTACATCGGTAATAGTGCTGGGGTCGAGTAGTGCTCCAAATTGAACAACTTGTTTTTCAAGCTTAGCCATACTTGCAGCTCCAGAATCTTTTGGCACTCCTGGCCAATTTTCAACGATGGCCGAATCCATGAGCTCGCCACCGGGTTTTGGCCCTTGAAAGATCACCGTTCTATAGCCGGCCCGTGCGGGGGGTATTCCTGCAGCATAACCAGTAGGTCCTGATCCAATTATTGCTACATGAATAAAGGGGTCTTTGTTTTTGAGTAATTCTGGAATTTGTTTTGGATCTATAGGAGCGTATACGGTACATGCCGTTCCTATAAATATGAAAAGCAAATTTAGTTTGTACATCATGATTAATGCCGCTATTTCGATTGTAATGATTTTACTGAATTTTTACTTACTTGCAAGTCATTTTTTAGTTTATTAATTTCATTTCTTATCACGTTTAACCCTTTTTCTAAAGAGTTTACTTGGGTTTCTTGGTGTCTATTTTGTTTTGCCAAGATTGCGGCTGCAAGCTTTTTTTCTTCTTCGAGCTTTGTATGTAATGTTGCTTGAAGTAATGCTATGCGTGCATTTAATACTTCGACTGCTTGCGCTTGGTTAGAATGCACATGAGCATTGCTCAGATTGACGGTTATGAGGACTAGGCCGGTAATTATTTTTTTCATGTGTCTCCCCTTGCGTATTACTCGTACTTTGATTCTAACAGAAAGCTCTAAGCGCTTTCAATATTTCTAAATATAAAATTAATAATAATTTTTGCAGGCCCAATTGTTTTATTGTAACATTGAGTCTGTGAATTTTACTTGGGCTTATTATTTTTCTATACTAAAAAAATATGTGAGGAACTAAACCCATGAGAAGCTTTATGAAATTATTACTCCTAGGGAGTCTTTTGATACCCGCCATTTTTTTCTTTTTAGTCATGAGAAAGCCGCAGTCTTTGGCTTTGCCACTGGTACAATCGGTGGAGGAGATACTTCAGTTTTTTCCGTCAAATACGAGTGAACTCGAGTCTCGGGTTGAAAGTGCAATCAACGAAGCTAAAGAATGTCTTGAAAGGATTTATGCGGTAGAACAGTCAGAAAGAACTTTTGATAATACAATGACTGCATTAGATCTTTGTTCTAGCCGTTTCTCAGTTGTGCATTCCCTCACGCATCTTATGACATTTGTAAGCCCGGATGCCCAGTTGAGGAAACGTGCCGAGGAACTTTTGGTAGAGCTTCAAAGCTTTTCGATCGATCATTTTTCCATGAACGCCCGTTTGTATGAAGCCTGCAAGCAGTATGAAAATCGTCTCAAGGATGAAACTTTTGCTGCCAAGGAAGCGCTTTCTGATGAAAAAAAATATTTCGAAAAACAAACAATGAGTGATTTTCGACATAATGGACTTGATAAGCCACTCGATGTGCAAGAAAAGATAAAGGCGCTCCAGAAAGACATAGCGGAACATGAAATGAAGTTTATCCGCAATATAGCCGCTGAACAAAGAACACTCGAAGTAACTAGCGAAGAACTTGCAGGCTGGGATGATTCAGCGATAGAGTCCCTAAAAAAAAGCGAGTCTGGAAAACACATTCTTCCCTTGGATACACCTACTTTCGATAAGATATTCGAGCAATGTTCCGTGCGCAGTACTCGGAAAGCTTATTTTAAGTTATTTAGTCAACGAGCCTTCCCTGCAAACTTACACGAGCTTGAGGTGCTCATACAATTGAAAGATCGTCTTGCTCATGTGCTTGGCTATCCGAGTTTTGCCCATCTTGATATGGAAAATGAGATGGCGCATTCCCCTGAAAATGTGAGCGCTTTTTTAGAAGAAATTGCTCCAAAGGCTCGCACAAAAGTCTTAAAAGAAATTGATGCTCTAAAAAAGGATCTTCCTGAAGGGATAGATCTTAGTGAGGATGGCAAATTTTATATGTGGGATTTTACCTATGTAAGAAATGAATATAAAAAGAAGCATCTAGCAGTTGATGAAGCTTACATTGCAGAGTTCTTCCCCGTTGAGACAACGCTGCCGGCTTTACTAAATGTTTATGAGAAATTTTTTGGTTTGCACTTTAAAAAGCTTGAAAATACGCATACGTGGCACCCAGAAACTCAGTTGTTAGCGGTGTACAAAGATGGGGTATATAGAGGGACGGTTATCCTTGATATCTATCCTCGACCTTTTAAGTATACTCATGCATGTGAGCTCACGGTTATTCCTTCCATGCGAGTGCAGGGGAGAATACATCCAGCATTAGTTACCGTCATTGCTAATTTCCCTCCAGCCCAAGGGGGCAAACCAGCATTATTAAAGAGGCGGGACATGATCACGTTCTTCCACGAATTCGGGCACGCAATTCATGCATTGCTTGGAGCAACTCAGATGGCCTCATTTTCAGGAACACGCGTCAAATCGGACTTTGTGGAGATGCCATCACAAATGCTTGAAAATTGGATGTGGGATGCAAAGATTTTAAAAATGGTAAGCTCTCACTACAAAACTAAGGAGCCATTGCCTGATGAATTAATCGAAAAAATCAGGCAGATTAAAAATTTTGATACCGGTAATTTTCTTTCTTCTCAGCTCGCTCTTGCAAACGCAGCTCTTGCTTATTTTATGCCTGGCGAGCATAAAGATGTTCCTCATATTTGGAAGGAAATACAAGAACTGTACAGGCCCTATCTTGTTATTGATAAGGACTATCAGTACTATTGTGCTTTTGGTCATTTGGCCAATTCAACCTATGGGCCTAAGTATTATGCCTACATGTGGTCCTTGGTTTATGCGGCCGATATGTTTGACTATATAAAATCCTTTGGTCTTTTAAATGCAGAAATAGGAGATCGCTACATTCGTGAGGTTATAGGTAAAGGGGGTAGCCAAGACCCCATGGAATTGCTTACTCACTTTTTGGGTAGAAAACCTACTTCGAAAGCATTTTTTAAAGATTTGGGCTTATCGGAGAGCTAGTGAGATCTCATTTTCCCTGTTTGATGCGGACGTGGTTTAAATCGTTCAAAAAGCCGCTCAGTCATACCTTTATTTGGTTGCCGCCGCGATACGCTTCCATTAAGCCCAGGTCCGCTTGAGGGATATCTTCCAGGTTTTTGATTGGCGCGCATTGCATGCATTGAAATGCTTAGCGCCATGCATGCAAGTAGTATACTTTTTTTCATAGATTCTCCTTATGGTTAGAGGGCAAAAGGCCCGGTAAAACGGATGCTGTTGCAGCCGAGGGTCGCGGTACGTTAAGAAGCGTTGCGAGGGTAACGCAGATTTGTGGTATAAAAACGTTTTCTGCTATTCGTTTATCAGTAAAAGTTCCCGCTTGATAGAAAATAAGCGGAACATGGGTATCATAAGCATATTGGCTAATATGACTGGTACCACGTAGGTGAGTATCTATACTTGTATAAGGATTAACTGAAAATATAATCTGTCCGCTACGCCCCTTATACAGCTGACGGGCAAGGTATTTGTCCAAATCATAAGGTTGAAATGAGGCATTTTGGAGCTCATCAAAAGTCCAGGCCCTTCGTATCCCAGGCAGACGTATAAGATATTTTTTTATGTCAGCATATATTTTTTCAGTGGTATCTGTATCGAGTGCTTCGAGTAACCTTTGATTGACATAAAACTGCGGCTCTTTGTAGCGGATGATAAAATTATCAATGCCATGGCGTGAGGTAATGATGCTATTAAGGTTATGTATGAGTTCAGTATCGTTGTAGCGTCGAGCAAGATCAAGGCCATGACTATTGAGAACTTCTGGTACGGGCTGAACTCCGTGATCAGCGGTGAGGACAAAAAGAACATCCTTGGACGGGGCTCGTCTATAAATCTTTTCCATAAATCCTTTAAGCTGGCCATCCATATGGTAAATCATATCGATAGCTTCTTTACTATGCGGTCCATAGATGTGGCCCACCTTATCAAGACTGCTCAGACTAAGCCAGAGAATGAGACGCTCAGATGATTTTCCTGAATACTCTTTTTCAAAAACGGTAAGTGCGAGATCAAACAGATCTTTATTCGCGTGGGGGGTTGCGGCATAAATCTCACGATTGTGCTTGCCTTTACAAGAAATGGGTTTGCCTATATAAGAAAACGGCACGGAACTGTGGTCATGATTATTAAGAAAGGCGAAGCTATAGGCAGCGTGGGAAGGGGGGTAGAACAGGTTCCATCTGCGCGCACCATAGTGTGAGCCTATTTTTTTGTTAAAGGAAATCAGCCACTTGGGAAGTTTCCTAAAATAGGCCCTGCTTGAAGTAAATTTTTCAGATTCGTCATCAAGCCAAAGAGCTTTACCTAATCGCCCCGCCATGGCAATAGCGGCTCTACTCTTTAACGAAAGCGCCCATACGGTATTACGTGCATGGGGATACGAATGGATAATGAGTTGATCTGAAAGATTATCCACTAAGCTCAATCGGGCTGATTTTCCAAAGTCATAAAAGCCCTCTCTGGGATTAAATACGGCAGCATTTTCTGCAGAATCATCATCGCAGGCAATTTCCTTGCCCTGTTCATTAAACCACTTATTATTGATAATGCCATGCACTGAACCATACGTTCCTGTACTTAATAAATAATGGCCAGGGCCGGTTGCCGGCATAGCATGGTCATAAAAAGCATTAACATACTTACTACCATTGCGTGCTAGAAATCCTATACCGCCTTTTAAATAGGGTTGCAATTTGGGTAGGTAGTGAGCGCTAAATTGATCAATGACTATGATTATCGTCACAGAGGGAGTTTGTGCCCAAAGCGGGCAGAGCATAAGTAAGATCGCACCAGAGAATAAGTAGATTTTCATGGGGTCTCCCCTGCTCCCTATTAATTATTATATTGAAACATATGCAATATCTATAATTAAATAATATTGCAAATTGAAATTTGATTGCAAGATAATAATGGTTTTTTGGGGAGCAAAGCCCTTAGCTATACTTTACGTGTTAAGGTAGATTCCCCAGGAAAGCCCGGGGAATCTCGTTATTTGAAAAAGAGTATGTTTTTTTAACTAGCTGAACTAGCAAATGGTTCTGACATTTTTCTCTTAATCAGGTCTTTAAACCCTTTTGCATAACTCTTTGCTTCATTGAGTGAATCTTTAAGAGCTTGCACATTGTTTTGATGTGCGGCTTTTAACGCCTCGAGAGACTCATTCCATTTTGCTTTTAAATCTTTTTGAGTAGCCTCAAATTTTTCTTTTGCTGCTTTTGAATCCTCTTCTAAATTTTGTAAATCTGTATCTATATCAGCTGCAAGCTGTTTGAGAAGAGTGTTAACTTTTGCTTCATCCTTTGTTTCTGGAGATGTTGCTATTTCATCAATTTTGGCTTGTATCTTTGCTTTTGTTTTTTCAATACTATCTTGTATATTTGCTTGGGACTCTTTGAATGCTTGTGCTTGCATTTGTGCCCAATCGTTTATTTTAGTTTTGACTTCACTAGTTCGTTTCTCTGATGTACTTTTTATTGCAGCACCAAGTTTCTTAAAATCTTGTCCCAAGTTCTCTAAGGTTGCTTTAACCTCATTAGTAGCACCACCCATTGCTTGAGTAGCTGAATATATATTCGTTATTGCTAAGCAGCCTACGAGCATTAGTACGCAGAAGGTATTTACATCACGCTTCATAATTGATCTCCCTTTGAGTGTGTTATTATATTTGAAATTAATTATAAACAATATGGCTAAACTAAATCAATATTTTTTTAAACAATTGTGGAAATTCTGTGAAGTTGTCCCCCTGAGTATCACTGTTGGAGCACGCCCGGTCTTATTGAAAAATTTAGTAAAAACGTCGATGGTTCTTAGTGAAGAAAATTGTCAACAAAGCATTAAAACAAGAACTAATGTGTTTTAATACAAAAAACCGAAGAGCCACAGTGGGATGCGTTTGCCTGATCCATGTTCTATTTCATCCAGGGCAAGATAGCCCGAGGAATGTTCACGGATTTGTTTTGTGTCTTTGTTTTTTCCTCCTAGTTCCACATAAAATTTTTGATCAATGAGGAAATCAGCATTTTTTGTCGTTTTAAGATGATGCTTAGCCCGAAGGCTGCTGGCAAAAAAAGTCTCGCGTAGATTGCCAGCATTTGGATGGATAAACGCAAATGCAAAAAGTTGATTTGCGTTGCCAAGCAATATCTTTTCTGGGTCTTCCAATCGCTTAACTTTTTTTGTGCTTGATTCTAACACCGTTATAATAGAAGCATCTTCTAAGTACTTAAAGTAGGTTTTGATAGTCCGATTATCCGAAACATCAATGATTCGTTTTAGCGTTTGCCAATTAGGCGTAAAGGGGACGGCCTGGGCGATATAGCTTACAAGGAGTTTGATTTTTTTAATGCTTATACCGGAAAGATTTGGGTATATAGCAAGGAGATCTGATTCAATCGTGGTATTAAGGTTTTGGATTATGGTCATCTTAAATTCTTGTAAAGAATGAAACTGTCTAAAATAGGGATAATATCCATATTCTAAATAATCCTTGAAAATTTTTAAAATCTTAAGCTTGTGTGATGCCAACTGTTCGATGATCTGAAAGGCCTGATTTGTATGGTGGGAAAAAATCTCCTCAAGAGGTATGGTAGGCAGGCTGAGATCATACTTGAGATCAATAAATTCTCTTAGTGACAGTCCATACATGTGGTAGACGACTGCCCGTCTTGCCAAATCATGACTTCCTTTGTGTATTTCTAAAGCGGAACTTCCCGATGCGATTATTTTAAGATCGGGGAAGGTATCAAAAATACTTTTTAGCTCAATTGACCAATTGGCGTATTGGTGAATTTCATCAAAAGCAATTGTCTTGCCTCCAAGGTGATAAAATGTTTGAGCTATGTCATACAGCGTCGTTTGACCCATGAGAAAATGATCTGCTTGGATGTAGAGAATATCATCGCTTACGGGATTATGAGATGCTGATTCAACAAGATATTGAATTAATGTAGTTGTTTTGCCAATCCCCCGTTCTCCAAGGAGAATAGAAAAGCGGTGATGCAGTGGAAATGTCCGAATAAAATAGCGGCGATACGGTTCAAATTTTATTTTTATTAAACTTCTACTCAAAGCCTGTAAATATTCAAACATGATTCCCTTGTAGTAATGCATTCCATATATATCATATAAAAACTGGTAATGCAATACATAATTTTAATAAAATAATTGGTAATGCATTACCAATTATTGGTAATTACAAAATGGCATGAGATTTGTTATACTTATGCATACGTGTATTAATGAAGGATTGGGATGGAAGAACGACGTCGCGGAATTATATTACGAGCAAGTTCTGAATATAAAAATTCACTTACCCTATTAGATGAAAGACAGGGTAAAATTGAGGGGCTTGTCTATAACAAAAGGTCCTTAGAAAGACTTTTCCATGGGGCGGTTATTTCCTATTCATCTAAAAAAAATCGTTCTAAACATATACTTTTAGATATAGAATTAGTGGATATGCCGGTGTATTGGACAGGAAAACATTTCCTTTTTTTCCACCATGTTCTTGAGCTTTCGGATTACTTTTTACCCTGGGATGCCCAAGCAACAGCTTTGTTTCAATTGCTTCATATCTTATACACAGATCCTGAAGCAGTGGGAACGCGCCATTGCCAAAAAGTTTTTTTATCTCATTTTTTCCGGCGTATAGGAATATATCCAGAGGAAGATATGCTGGCTAAGGACATAGAAAGCTGGTTGCGGGCGTGTGTACATGCTCATCCTGGGGCCACTGCTCTACGTACGGCAGGTTTTTTAAAAATTATGGATTTACATGAAGAAGTCGCTTAATGGTAACATCATTCTTGTGTTTGCTTATTGCCTAAGCATGCTTTGGGGCACATCTACTTTGTGCTTAGGTCCTGTTACATCCTTTTTCAATCAGGAATGGGACGCAGCTCAAAGTTTTACCAAGCAGGTTGAAAAAAATATTGAAGATTTGCAAAGAAAGCGGGTCGAAATTACGGGGCAACAAGGTGTGTATAAGGCCGATTTTGAAGGCATTCAAAAGAAAATTGCCAGCCTAAAGGAGCGAGCCCAGCGTGCAAAAAATAGTGAGTGGGAATACCTGCAGCAAGAATCGGTCCTTGCAAATAGGGCAGCCCAGGTGCTCGCTGAACTGGGGCAAACGTGTCAAAATGTAAAGGAAACGCTTGATGCTCATATTAAGCTTTTACAAGAATATAAGGCAGATCCTGATTTTAAAAACAAGGGTTTTGCGCCGGAGCAGAAGTCGATTTACTCAGTTGAAGATTTCCAAAAAATTAATCGCATAGTTCTTAAATACAAAGACGAGCTTAAAAGTCTTGAAGAGCGCCTTAAAAAAGCGGCTGCTGATTATGATACTTTAAAGAAAAATCAAACCCTGGCTCGGCAAGAGTATGAGGAAAAAAAGCGAGAACAAAAAGAGCTCAAAACAAAAGATGTGAATGAAGAGCGGCCCGAGCGCAAAAAAATGACGCTTAAACAAAGAGGTGCTTTACTTGATGCAGAAGAGCTCTTGCTCAGATTAAAAAAAGAGCTTGCGGATCTACGATTAAAAGAATTGGATCGTAAGGCTGAATTTATTGAGCAAACTATTAAAATAACTAAGCTGCAAATAGAGGTTCTTGAAGATGAAGCAAACAATGTGCGAAAAGAGTTACGAGTTGATAAAAAGGAAATTACTGCGGCACAGACCGTATTAAAAAATCAAATTGCTGAATCAAACAGGCTTCAACAGGAATACGCGCTTGTTATAGAAGGATTAAATCGCTTTAGGCATGATGAGCTTGCAAAGCTCAATCAGCTTAAGCAACGATTTGGCGTAAAAGAGAATGAAGCGGAAGCTTTCTACACGTGGGCCTATCAGCCAAGTTCACTCAATGATTGGGTAACACTTATACAATTGGCAACGATTCATGGTCGTATAGCCTTTCAAGTAGATGTAAGTAAAGATCTTCAGCTTGCACGCATCGAAGAAGAAAAAGCAAAAGTGACTGAAGCTGAAATTAATTATCTTATCGTGCAAACATGGTACAGCTTAACAAATGGTGTTTTTGAGGGATATCAGTCTCAAGAACTTGCAAAAGAAATAAAGCAATATGAAAAAATGAAAGCTGATATTCAGGCCTCTATTTCTGTCTTAGCTGACAAAGGGGCTGCAGCATCAACGTTGCTTTCTGAAAATGCTCGTATGACTGATGCCATAGGAGCTCGGATGAAAATGATCAAGGTTCAGCGCGAAACTATTTTTAAAAATAATCCAGAAGAGTACCAACGGTTGGCTGAATTATTAGCGGAGGCTCTTGCCGAATCCCAAAAACGCGGGGAAGATATTGCCAAGCTTGTAGAACTCTACATGGCACTTGCTCGTTTAAAAGAGGCAACCATTAAAAAAATTGATACCATGCTTGATGTGCTTACCTCAAAAAGTCAGTGGCGCGGCGGGCCCCAGCTGTGGAAAGGATTTAAAAAATTTATTCCTGATATGACGAGGTTTGTGCAGTATCTTTTTGATGGCAAGCAGCTCCAGCAAAGTATTATGCATAATCAAAAAGTGCTCGCCAATTGGTTTGCTCAGCTTAAATCGAATCCATCATCCCTCTTTGCAACATTGCTTTATATACTTATCCTCTTTATAATCTACCTTTTATTGCGTTTGTATCTGCCGGAATTAGCACTTTTGCTTTCTAGTGCAGTCCGCCCAGAGCATGGCATTGCTTATACGCTCAGTAGCTTCTTTTCGACGGTTATCACTTTTTTAGCGCGTCATTTAAAAGGGATATATCTTTGGGGCTTAGCTCTTATAGGCGTACGTTCATCTGTAGTCGATCCCTACCTTGCAGTTCTTGTGTATGTTGTGAGCATACCCATAAGTATTTACTACCTGAATCGCTTTATTACGTATTTAAAGGCGGTAAACAGTGCCCATGGATACGTATTTACCACAAAAAAGTATCAAAGAAGATTCTTTGCGGTTATTTCTATTTTTTTGTATGCCACAGCCACCATATTTTTTTTGCGAGAAGCCCTGTTAAAAGTGTTTCCCAAAGCTGATGCTCCCAATACGCTTCTTGCGCTAAATTTTATTTTGCTGCAAGTTGCCTTGATTCTTATTATAGGACGACAGCAAGTGTTGAGTCTTGTGCCTCGCACCACTCCTTTGTGGGAATGGGTGTATGATCACTTAAATAAATATTATTATCTGTTTTTAGCTGGCCTCATATTCATCATTATTATGAGTAATCCTTACATTGGGTATGGTCCTATATTTTTCTATGCAATTACCCGTCTCATTCTTATTCTGTTGCTTATTCCCTTTTTCACTGCGGTACAAAATAGGATCAAACAATGGTCAGGTTCATTTTTCTTTTATTCCGATGAGGAAGGCGTTAAAGAGCGGTTTAAACATGGCAGAACCTTGTATGGGTTGTTTATAATAGCAAGCTTTCTCTGCTTAACTCTGTTAGTGATCATTTTAGCGGTAAATATTTGGGGCTACTCTCTAGGGCTGCGAGATGCCTCCGGATGGCTCAAAAAAGGAATTTATGAATATCAGCATTCAACGGGGCGTCATATAGAGGTTAATGCTCTTCGTTTGATGGGAGTTTTCTTTTATATCTTTGGTGGCATTGCTCTTGCTTATTTTATTAATACATTTGTGCTTAAGCGTATGTTTGATCTGTTGCTGGTCAACGTTGGTGTGCAAAGTGCCATATTGTCGCTTACGCGCTATACTATTATAGTCTTGTCAATTTTTATTGGTCTTAATAGTGTTGGGCTTGGTCATTCTTTATGGGGCCTGGGAGCTGCGGTTGTTGGTCTTGGAATTGCAGGAAAAGAGATAATAACTGATTTTATTGGCTACTTTGTTATCCTCATCCAAAGACCCTTAAAAATCGGAGATTTCATTCGAATAGATCCAGAGCTTACAGGCATCGTGCGCCATGTCACTCTCCGATCCATTGTCATGCGCAGAAATAATAGTGTAACGGTTATCATTCCAAATTCTTTCGTTTTAAATAGGGCCGTTACCAACTGGAATTATTCACGCACCTACTTTGCCTTTGAAGATATTCTTTTCACGATTACCTACACCGCGGATCCTTATAAAGTAAAAGAGCTTATGTTTGATGTACTTACTAGGAATATTAATGTTCTTAAAAATCCCGCTCCTATAGTGCGTCTTAATGATTTTTCGGATAATGGCTTTGTTTTTATGGTACGAGGATTCTTGAGTCCTGATAAGGTGTCTGATCAATATGAGATAGCTTCTGATGTGCGCCTTGAAATAGTACGTACATTACGAGCTCATGGTCTGGATGTTGGTTCTCCAACACGGGTTCTTCGTCTTATTCAGGAAAAGAGTGAAAAAGAGATAGGAACTTGATGAGCGGTAAATCCCTCAACAAGTTCGGATTTTCTTATACATGTATACAATAAAAAAGAGCTTCCACAGAAGCTCTTTTTACACATGGATCCGAATGATTTAAGCGATCGGTTGTTTTTTTATATCAGCATACACATGACCAGGGCCGGCTTTTTGAACATAGCGACGTTCATGTTCATAAGGATTAACTTCTTTGTAATCCTCTTTCATATCAAAGGTAAAAACGGTGAGGGATTTTCCGTCTACGTAGGCTCCAAGCTCTGTACTACAATGCGACCCAAGACAGGATGTCGCAACGTCATAATGACCCTTTTCTGGAAGAGGTAGTGTTTGCTTTTCCCACGGTTTAATGATGGCAATCATATAGGGGTCTGTCGTTTGTTTTCCAGATAGAATTTCAGCTCGGATTTCCTCTTGTGTGCGGGCCTTGCGTTTTGTAATAACCAACTTGATAGATTGATCAGTCTGATTATCGACATATATAGTAGCAGTTAAGGTTAAACTGGTGCATACCAACGCTGCAATTATAAAATGTTTCAAAATGTTCATGATATTCATCCTTGTATAATTTTGGGTTTATTGTTCTTGCTGGCCTATGTGTTATGCATGGCGTAAGCATTCTTCTACTATTTTTGTGACCATCTAGAACAGTTATTTCTACAAACTATTATTTACATACTAAAATAAATTTACTAAAATATCAATAGGGCATATTTCTCAGTTTAATCGCACTAGTTTTGAGGCAACTTAAAGATTTTCAATGGATCATAGGGACCTTTTCCAATTTCGGTAAGAAGACCTTGTTTGACCATCTTTTTCAGGCGAGAACTAGCGGTACGGGTGGTAACACCCCACAGCTGCGTCGCTTTTTTAGGCGATATTTTTTTGTGTTGTTGTAAATAGTCAAGTACTGGTTCGCGAGACCCTTTTTTGACGAGCTTGCTGCCTTTATGGTAGAGGGTGACTCTAAAAAAATTTCCAAGTTCTTCGAATTTTGGTGCGGGAATGCCTTGCTCATTACAGATCGCAATCATTCGTCCAAGTCCAGACCCCCACTGCTCAATGAGGTTCAGTTCCCTAAAAACTCGTCCAATAACCCTATTTCTTAATTGTGATACCCCTGAAAGGGCTGTTTCCATGTCAAGACCCAATGGCAGTGCCCCTGGGTTAGTAATTTCGATTCTATCATCGTAAATAGCAATCTGAATTGATGCTCCTTTTATAGAATAATCAGTGTGCAGAAGGGCATTGGTTGCGGCTTCTCTTACAACAGCGATCGGATATTGAGGAATATCCTCGCGTTGGGCCGCTCCAAACTTTGCAGCCATAGCTGTATTCCTACGAACGAACGCGAGAATAGGATCGATGGCGTTGATAAGAGGTATAGTAATATCCTGATGGTCAAGGATCTCGGCTTTAGTGGTACCTAGAAAGCGAGCGAGGCGAATACTAGCATCGGGAAAAAAAGCAAGAGGTTCTTTGCCAAATAAAAGCAGAGCTCCATTTGAAGGAAAAAACTTCGATTGATAGTGAGTATAAAGACCGAGCGATTGGGCTGTTTTTTCAGAAAATCTTTTTTTAAGCTTTGCGAAGGTTTTTTTTGCCAAGACAAGGTCCATATCATCTAAAGTACTTTTAACCCGTGCTTGCTCATCAAAATATTTTTGCTCTTTTAATCGGTTGATTTCATCGATAGCATGGCGATCTGCAAGCCGATTTGTTGAGCCTAATCGTACGAATGTTCCTTTTTCTATACCCTCAGATTTAAGATGGTAAGGTCCATACCAGTGAGGAACGGTAATGAGTAACAAATCTTTATTTCGGTAGGTAAAAAGCTGTGTGGTTGGGACAACGAGGGGAGCAATTGAATCGGCAATTGCGCTGGCTACTTTTTCTTCTTCTTTTAATGCGTCTTCTAACCCCATGACTTCTTTCGTTTTGTCTTTGATTCCTATTACTATGGTTCCTCCTGCAGTATTTGCAAAAGCAATAACTGTTTGGATGATTTTTTGTAATGACTTTGTATTTTCTTTAAATTCGAGTGTTTTACCCTCATCTTTAGCAAGCAAATCTTCGAGCATACAATCCTTTCAAGTTATGGTATAACAATAACCTAGAAATTTTATAAATTCAATAGTTTCTAGGTTGATCGTTACCAGCAGCTATTCGAGTCTTGCGAGTCCTTTTTCTTTGCTGCATTCGAACATATACCAGAAAAAGAGAAGTGAGAGTGTTAGGTAAAAAAAATCGAGTAAGAAGCTTGTGGCAAGATAGGAGGGTGGGACCGGCTTGTTTGCAAGTACTGCTCGCATTGCCTCAAAAACATACGTCATGGGCAGAAATTTCCCTACCGTTTGTAACCAGGCAGGGAGTACTTCAAGGGGGTAATAAATAGCGCTAAAGGGGGCAAATACCCAACCTACCGTAAAAACAAAATCTTGTGCTTTTAGCCCCCAGTTAATAAGTAAGCCGCAGATGAAAAATCCTATGAACCAGCCGGCAATGAGTAGTGAGAGCATGTACGGAATGAGGTGCCACCCGAGAGTGCAAATATTAATTCCATACAAAAGCCATACGGCAAGAGAACAACAGACCATAACAAGGAGCATATTAATAACCCCAAGTATCATCATTGCAGCGATCCACTCGCTCAATGTAAGGGGTGTTGAAAAGAGATTGATAACGTTATGACTGAGCAGCTCTTCAAAAAAGCCTTTAGCTGTTTCTAAATTTACCCTAAATACAATTTGCCAGAGGATAAGACCGGTAAGAATCATGGTGATAATATTGGCATTCTGGGATTGTTGCTGCATCCACATGCTTGTAACTCCCCATAAAACAATATTAAGGAATGGCCAATAAAGTACATTAATGATGCGATCAGCTCTTTTAAATGTTAAGAGAAAGTGGCGTCTTACAATAGCAAGTATGCGATGGAGCTTCATACGTTTGATTCTCGTGCAATTGAGAGAAAATAATCCTCAAGTGTGGGTTTATTAATAGCTATATGGGTATACGTTAGTCCCTCCTGAGCGAGCTTTATAAGTAAAGCTGCTATCTCATGCTCTTCGACTTCTATGCTAATGCTCTGTGCATCATTGGTATAAGGTACCTGGTGCTTTGTGGCAAATGAAACGAGCGAATCGATCATTAAAGAGAAGAGCTGAACGCGCGTCTGCGATACACTCAGTGCCAGATTTTCCGGGGTGTCATCTGCTATAATTTCACCTTTTTTCAAAACAACGACTCGATTACAGATCTGCGTTACTTCATCCATATTATGTGAGGTAAGAAGGATTGAAAGTCCTTCTTGTTTTTGTTGTTCTAAAATATAGGCTCGTACATCGTGTGCGATATCCGGATCAAGCGAAGCTGTTGGTTCATCTAGCAAGATTATCTTAGGGGAAGAGATAAAAGCTTTTGCAAGCATAACTCGTGTCATTTGGCCGGCAGAAAGTACGCCTGTTTCTTTGTGTGCAATATTCCACATGCCAAAAATTTTTAGGTATTTTTCAATGCGGTAGTTTCGTTCATTAGAGGGGACCCCATACAATTGAGCATAGATAGTCAGGTTTTCAACGACAGTAAGTTGTGGGGGCAGCTTTACATAACTACTTGCAAAAGATACTTGTTCAAGTACCGATGAGCGATGGGTGTAAAAATCCTTACCAAAATAAAAGATGGTGCCCGACGTTGGTTTAAGTACGCTGAGTAAAATTTGAATGGTGGTAGTTTTTCCAGCACCATTCGGGCCAAGTATGCCTAAAATTTCCCCTTGAGCGAGGCTGAAATTGATGCCTTTAAGTGCCGTAAAATAGGCATCTCCATGCTGATGTATTTTCTTTACAGGAAATCGTTTAACGAGGTTTTCAACCCTTAGTACTGTCGTGCTCATGCACTGAGTATTGCACAAATCTCGCATTCCCACAACGGCACTTCCAGCAGACGAGCGTGTATGTCTATTTAGAGTGGTCTTTGCTGACCTTGAGGAAAACTCGACACCTCTATTTCATCGATTTTTTATGTTCTTCTATAATTGATTGTAGCCACGGAATATTTTCTTTGATTCTTCTTATCACATTCCATAGGTGATCTTCTGTAGCAGGATTATAGGTAGCAGGTCTTTGCCTATAATCAAGATTGCTTATTAAATCAGCTGAAAAAATTTCGCGGTAATCTTTACTTAAGTTATTTTGAACAAAAAGAGCATGTAAAGCGCCCACAAGCACGATGGTTAAATTTGCTTTTGTTTGACTTTTATATGTCTCTGTTAACATATGTAAGTTTCTGACCATAGAAGCTGGATTTATAAGTCTCCTAAAACTTCTTTCAGCATCTTCATATTGGCTATTTTTTTCAATGAGAGTAATCACTAAAGACATAAAGGGAGATTCGGGTGGGACGGCATAAGTTTGCAGAACTTCACGAGCTTCGCTTAATGACTTGTCAAAAGTTGAAGATAATTGATCAATGGGAATATTGGGGAAATGTGACCTCATTGAAGATAAAACTGTTAATAATCCTTTTCCCTTTTTTTGTTCATATTCGAGCAATTGTATAAAACCATCTATAGTTGCTTTTCTATATTTTCCTTCTTCAAACCGAAATGTCCAAGAATCAATTGATTGTTTTAGATACTCTATAAGTTTTTCCTTTAGTGGAGTCTGCAATTGAAATAGTGCACTATTTTTGCCTTCAATCATTTCTTGATAAAGCTTCACATATTGTTCTCCGTTTTCAAAAAAACCGTTTGGTTCAAATGTAAAAAAAACTCCCTGAATTGCAAAAAGCCAATCCTCAAGCCGTTCCTTTGAATCACAAGGCAATATGTTTACATTGAGCGATACGTTTTGTGCTAAAATCTGCCGAACATATGCAATAAATATATCCGTTTCAACTGGTTTTTTATATGAAGGAATTTCCCATTCGGAACATTCTACTAAAGTTTCAATTTTATCTTTATTAATATTTGGTAATGCCAAGGAAGAATCTATTAATTGCTTCGTGATGTTAATTTGTCGTTTATCAAGGTCAGGATAAGACTTATGATTATCATAGGGTAAAAGAACAAATTTTTCAGGGTTATTTTTATTTTGGAGTAAAGAAATATACGTTGCGCCTGCTTCAATAAATGGGGTAACAAATAAAAAAATGAGAACAAACGCACTATCTTTAGAGATTAAAAAAGTATATGCTACTTTGCTCATTTTTCATCTCCTGTAACAGTTCTGATAGCTGAAAGCTTCTTTGGAACATTCACTTTAATCTTTCAGGTAGAAATTTTTTGTCGGTGTGATAGCTATACAAAGATTTTCAAAGGTATATTCGTAGTATATATCAAGTTTTGTCCCGCGTGTATCTGAACTTGAAACCAGGCAACCCTAAAAGAAACGATAAGCCGCTTTTAAAAGCGGCTTATGCCATTACATTTTTTTATGGAATGACTCGAAAAAATTGCCAATTGTTTCGATAATATGCGATTTGGCAGCGCCCCATACAGCTAATGCTATACCTGATGCAAAAATTACCCATTTAAGAATTGGAAAAAATCCTAAACTAAAAAGTGTAAGTATTGTACCGACACCTAACATCAAGTATCCTTGCCAGGTCGGGTGGCTTTCTAATTGACGGGCTGCAGATTCCAAATGCAAATCTTTTGCGATTCCATTTGTTTCGCGTCTTTCCTGTTCACGTGGTTGGTTTGCCATAATAAGCTCCTTTTTTGGTGTGAAACTTTACTTCATCTTGAGTATAGCCAAAAAATATTTAAAATTGCAATATGTCAATAAAAAATATTTTTTTAGATAAATTGATGGGGCTATTTGCTTGAAAATTGACCATTTGAATAGCCCTCAATGGGCCAAGGATGACTAAAATCAAGGTGTATATCACTCAGGGGTTTTGCGTAGACGAGCAGGCGTACTGTTTTTATGGGAAGCCCATTTTGTTTTATTGTTGTCAAGAATGACTCTACCCACAATAATTTTTGATGTATTGATGCTCCTTTGGCAAAAGGGCTACGATCAAATGAAATAAAGGCTTCATGCCCCGAAGCGTCGAGCATTACAGATTGAAGTGAAATCTTTTTAGGTAACAATTGTTCTTCTTCCTGGATTGCTAACCAGCTACTTGTAAGATCATACAAGGTTCGGGCTCTGTTTGTTGAGAATAACAGTTCTTTTTCTTCGTTAAGCAAGGTATCGCCATTCCAGTAGGTAAGTTTCATCGTTTTGCGTTGGGATTTACCTTGTTCAACAGGGATGCCAATTTTTTTAAAAGGAAGCCGTATGATAATAAGTTCATTGTAGATGCCGTAAAAGAGCATACCAAGACAGAAAAGAATAAGACTCAGGTAGAAATAATATGCGGGTTTAAGCTGCGTCATTGGTTCTGGTATCCTCAATGAGTTTTTCAAGTGCTACAACGAGCAGAGGCACTATTTTTTTCCAATCATCACTGTGACTAAGACCAAACTCTAGACTAAGAGCAGGGGGTATAACGCCTGCAAGCTGTTTTAAAGGAATGCCAAGGGGCTTGTGGCAGGCAAAGCTTTTATCTTCTTTCAGGTCATTGTAGAGAGATTTTATAACGCTATCTGTTTTTTTTATAGACAGTTTGTAGGCTTGATCATAAGGAAGAAGTGCCAACTCATTTCCTTTTTTCCCCCAAAAGTCTGTTCCCGGATTGTAGAGACTATGATAAAAATAGAGCTGGGGCTTTTTTTCTTTTGTATGATAAAAATGAAGACTGATGTACAGATCTACATTGAGTCGATTTGCAAATGCCGCATTTTGCAGTGGCTCAACGATCTCACCGGGAAACCGAGTCAAGACTACTCTGGTTCCTGCACTACGAGCTTCGAGTGATTTTTTTACTTCTTGCGCACATTGCATGGCAATACCCCGCTCGAACATATCATGAATTTCTCGTCCAGCATTGCGGTCATCGCCCGCAGGATCGAGCATGAGAGTAAATCGGGTTATCTCAATAACAGGCGTGGGAGTCTCGGTTCTTGCTCCAAAAAAAGACCAGCACGTTACTTTTGAACTAAAGCACATGGCAAGAAAAAAAAGAATAATCAGCTTTTTCATAATAGACTAGTATAGCACATTTGCTATTCTTGTGTTATAAAACCTGTTTGTTTTGGCACGTAAAAAAAGCGCCGGCTTTTTAGGCCAGCGCTTGACTCCACTTAGTTACGCTCGTCTTATTTTTTCTTGTATCAGGTTAAGAATGCTTTTTTTCATTTCTGGATCGCGCAAGGCCTGCGCGAGAAAGTCAACAGTTTCACCATTAAGGCGCTTTGCGTTTACATTGGCTCCTTTCTTAATAAGCCATTCAGCCATAGCGGGCGCAGCCTGCCAATTTCTGTAGGGATTCGCGGTAAGTGCCGCTAACAAAGGCGTATTTCCGTTTGATGGATTGCTGAAATTTATTTTTGCACCCAGTGCCAGGAGTGCTTGAGCGACATTCATTGTTTCCTCATTCAAAAAATCACGTTCAGCTATCTGAAGTAAAGCAGAATTTCCTTGCTTAGTCATTGCGTTAGGATTTTGAAAAACTCTTTCTGGCTTATCAAAATTGAGTCTCGCTAAGAGGTCAACTACCATCTGTTTTAGCTTAGGGCTTAGCTGCTCACCTTTGCTAATTTGAGAGATGACAATTTTTTCCGTTGTTACTTTAAGTGGCAATTTTAATGAAATTACTTCCTCTTGTGCCTTAGATGGAGCATAGGGTACTCTAGGAGCTGGCCTTGAAGGTTTTTGTGGAGCCGATATTTTAGGACGGGCAGGCACAGCTGTTGGTAAAACAGCCATAGGTGGCAATGGTAATGCTACTGCTTCTTTTGCGGGAACTTCCGGCATTCCTTTAATTTGCTGTGGGACAGGAATTGGCACACCTGCAACAAGGATGCCTTTCATTTTCTCTGCTGGCGTTTCCGCTTTTTCTTTGAGTTCTTTTCTTAAATAGTCAATCGTACTTTTGAAATCCGAGAAAATTTCGGCAAGACCTTTGTTGGATTTTCCAATCAGTAACCCTTCCGGATCAATCCCTTCAGTGATCGCAAATACGAGGAGGTTTTTTTTGGAAAGTGCTTTTTTCTTGACTTCAGCTCCTTCAGCTTCGCCTTCGGTTTTTGTTACCTCATCAGTTAAAGTATGAAATTGAGTGTTTAAATGTCTTAGTATCTTTGCAATATCTTCTGGTTTTGCGTAATCAAAGAAAGTTTTGCCGCTTGAATCAGTTGCGAGAGGATTTTCCCCTTCAAGAATAAGCAGAGCCATATAGTCACTTCCAAGGCTATTTTTTACTGCGCCAATAAGTGCAGGTTCAGGCTTTTCCATTGCAACTATGCTTGGTGCAAAATACAGCATGAGCAAGCTCATTGTTATTAGTTTAAAGTCTTTCATCGATTTCTCCTTATTATTTTACTTCTTGTTTTTCACTTCGTTTTTTTTCTAACAACGTAAGGATCTCTGTTTTAACATTTGAATCCGGTAAGGCTCGCACGAGAGAATCAACTGTTTCGCCGTTGCGGCGCTTTGCATAGGTGTCGGCTCCTCCATCAATAAGCCACGCGGCCATACGTGGGGCAGCTTTCCAATTTCTGTAGGGAGTTCCGGTAAGCGCTGCTAATAATGGTGTATTACCATTTATTGGATTGACGAAATTTCTATCCGCACCGAGGGCAAGAAGTTCATAGATAGATTGTAGTGTATCCAGATCAGCTTCTGCACGGTCTGCTATATGGATCAATGCGGAATTTCCCCATTGGTCAATGGCATTGGGATTATGAAACACATCCTCAGTTTTTTCAAATTGGAGCCTATTTAATAGAGTGTTCAGTATGGTTTGTTGGGCTTGTCTTTCTTTGACCGCTTTTCGCGACTCAATTTTTTGAATTTCTTTGATTGATTCTTCGGGTCTGAACATAACGTGCTTTTTTACTTTAATGGGCAGTGGAATTGGGACCCCTGCAGGAAGAACTTCTTCAAATTGAGTTACACCTGCTGGCGGAATTCCTGAAGACACGGGTAAAGGGGGCAAAGGAAGTGCTGCCGCTTGCCCAGGTACAGCCCCGCCTCGGGCTTGCATTCTTTGCGTACCCTGCGGGTACGTCGCCGCGACCAATGCTGATCTTAAATATTCAACTACGGTTTTTAAATATGAGAACGTTTGTGCAATGTTTTGTTTGTCTGATATGTCGAGTAGCGAACTACCACCTGACTTTTCAAGCGGGTCCATCCCTTCAAGAATTGAGAATGCCAGCACCGGTGCTTCTTTAGGCATTTTTGCTTCTACTTCTTGAATGTTGCCTGGGAACCGCATTATTTTTTGCTTTAAATCGTCAATAGTGCGTTTTAGTGAAAACAGTATGCCACCGATCTCCTTTTGTGTTGCGACATCAAGAAACGACTTGCCTTGGGCATCCTTTTCTAATGGGTTTATCCCTTCAAGGATCAGAATCGTCATGTGGTCGGTTCCAAGATTTTTTTGTACCGCTTCGACAAGGAGATTTTCCTTTACTGAACTTGAAGGGAGCAGGGCGGGTTGAGCAACCTGCATAGATGGTACCGGAATTGGTATTCCTCCAGGAAGAACACCCCGCGGTTTTTCCATTGCTACCATGTGAGCCATGATAATCGAGAGACTAAGTAGTGCTCCTAGTTTAATAGTCTTCATTAATTTCTCCTTTAATAGATTGTCATACCGAAGAAATCATTTTCGTTGTTGTTTTTCACTTATTTTTTTTTCTATGAGTGAAAGTATAGTGCGCTTAACTGTCGACTCGGGTAAATCTTGAGCAAGAGATTGAACAGAGTTGACTCCTTGCATCGACTCTACGTCAGCACCTTGTGCTATGAGCCACTCAGCTAATCCTGGATCTGCCCTAAAGTTCCTGCTAGAAATTGGAGTAAGTGCCGCTAACAAAGGTGTAGTCCGAGTTATTTGGTTACGGAAATTGATATCAGCACCAAGAGCAAGAAGCGCTTCAATGGCTGCAGTGGTGTCCCGGTTAAATGGAGCATTTTCTGCGATATAGATCAATGCCGAGTTCCCATTTCTGTCCGTTATATCCGGACTTGCAACCACTGCTTCTGCCTTTTCAAATGCAAGCTTCTTTAAGGAAGTAACAGCAGTTGTCTCTTGTTTTTTCCGCTGCAGTGCAGCCTTTACGGTCTCTTTTATGAGGACACCCTTGAGTAACGGTTTTTCAGGTCGGTAGGGAGCAGCCCTTTTTATTTTAGCTCGGGCAGGAATAAGTCTTGGCGGTTGAGTTGGTTCCTGCTCCATAGATGGCATGGGGATTGGTACTCCTTGAGGTAAAACTTGATGAAATTCAGTTGCAGTGGTGGGTGCTGTAGGGATTCTTCTTTCCGATCGTTGGGGTGGTAAAGGAAGCGCGGTCCCGTTTGCGTTTTTTGTTGAGGCTGTAGCTGGCTGGGCGATCCTCGTGGAGGGAACTGGAATGGGTACCCCTGCCGGTAGAACGCCCGCAGTCTTTTCCATTGCAAATAGGCTGGCAGTAATACTAAAAAGACTGAGTATTGCTCCCTTTTTAACATTCTTCATAAGGTTCTCCTTTTAATAGACAGTCTATTTGGCAGCGATTGCTAGATAAAATTTATCTTATTCAATCATATAATTCTATAATAAAAATTATTTATAAAAATAGTCAATAAATTTATATTTTGTTTTCAAATTGAAACATTGCATTAATGCGACGAGAAAATAGGGCTATTGCTCTATCGAAAAAGCCAGATGCGCGAATTGCACTTACTGTTACTATTGACGCGGTTGTATTTCACTAAAAGCTCTCGATTTATTAAAGACTTTTGAGGGCAGGTGGTTCAATGGAGATAAAGCGCAAGTAATTGCCACTCTCGATGTCAGCGATCAATTTATCCTAGCAAGCGCCTGGCTGCTCAATGTGTGTGCGAATATTTTAAACCCCTATTTAGGTGGCACGTATTTTGAAGTCAATCCAGGATCACCTGGGGACCCTCTGCCTTCTCAAAACGCTTTTGGTAGTTACAATAGCCAGCTCATTCAAGCGAATCTCTTGGGCAGAATTTTAAAGCAGCAATGCGATAACACAATCTTTTTCCCAGGTTGGTTGGCAGGAGTAGATGTGAATGCTGTCATCGTGGCTTCTCTAGACCAAGCCTTGACGAACTTAGGTGGCTTTGCTGCACGACCTTGGGGATTAAATAAACGGCCGATCTACCAATTTGAAAATCTTGTTCTTGGCCCCGTAGCTTCGACTCCTGCATTCAACGCATCAGGTGTCTACATGGAGGTCGAATTTGGTCCTCATGGCCCAGTACGAAAGGAAGGGACATTGCCGCTTGGAGAATCGGGACAAGTCCTTGGATTCCCGGGAACACCTCAATTCAACCCACATAACTTTGATCAGCTGCCTTATTTTCAAACCTTTAGCCTGCGACTGTTAAATTAATAGATCAAAGGGGGAGGCATGTGCCTTCCCCTCAAAAAAAATCAAGCCCGAAACTTACAAGCCAGCCTTATACTTTAATTACGCCCCTTGATGCGCGAGCATTACGGGAGCTGGGGCATACTTAGGCCTGATTGGTCAAAAACTGCCTTAAAAAGGTAAGTCTGGTTGTTCCTTTAGCATTGCGCAAAGCAATAGCGAAAGCCTTGGGCTGTCCAATAAAAAAGCAAAGCTTTTTCGCACGTGTGAGTGCGGTATAGATAAGTTACGTTGCAGCAGCATAAAATGGGCCAAGAATACAGGCACAATTACGCAGGAATATTCTGATCCCTGGCTTTTATGTATTGAAATTGCATAGGCAAGTACTAACTCATTAAGTTCTTCAAAATCATACGTACTGGCTTATGATCACCATAATTGACAACAAGTTCTTTATCGGCAGTATTGACGGTATCAATAACGCCAATATCACCATTATACACATTCTTATCATAATTATTACGAATCTGCATGACTTTATCACCTACTTTATAAGTCGTTCCACCGAGTACAGTACCTTCTCATGGGTAGCTTCAGGATTGAGCATACCTTGAAGAAGTGTGATTAAGTGAATGAGTTCCTATAATTCCTCTATTCATAGGCGTAAGTACAATGGTATCATCGAGTGAAATGCCTCTTTTTGGGAAGTTCTGCAAACAAGATTCTCTTTAAATGATTTTCAACTTCTTCTGCTTTTTCTTCTTTTATAAACATAAAATCTCTGCGAGCATCGGGCAGGAAGGTAACAGGAAATTCACCCTTGATTTATTTTATGGGCATTGACGATGATAAGACTATCTTGAGCCTGCCTAAAAATTTGGGTAAGCCGTACGCACGGCACAAGGCCGCTTGCAATAAGGTCGTTAAGCACATTGCCGGCACCAACAGAGGGCAACTGATCGATATCCCCTATAAATACAACATGAGCTGTTTCAGGAAGTGCTTTAAGTATCGCATGGGCAAGAAAGATATCAATCATCGAAGCTTCATCGATAATAAGAAAATCAAGCTTTAATGCATGATTTCATTATAGGTAAATTTCATAGAAGCAACATCAAATTCAAGAAGCGATGAATGGTTGTGGCAAATTTTCCTGTGCCTTCAATGATACGCTTTGCAGCACGACCGGTAGGGGCGGCTAATTTGTAACGCACTCGTTCTTCATCAAGTAAAGAAAGAAGCTTTTTAATAAGCGTTGTTTTCCCCGTTCCCGGTCCACCGGTGATAATGGTTACTTTGTGCTGCAAGCAACTTAAAATGCCCGCTGCTGATCCTCATTTAAATGAATTTTTTCATCGTCGCGCGGGGCGCGCAGTGAGGTATAAATCTCAGGGATATTAAACTGATGCGTGGTTTGTCTCTGCATCAATGCCTTAATGCGGGCGGCAACGCCCTTTTCTGAAAAATAATAAGAGGTTAAGGTAATATAATGAGTTTCATGCCTCAGTGATAAGTCTTATTTTATCTTTATTATACAGGGTATGGAGAGCTTCCTTAACAACGGGCTCATGCTCGGCTTGGATTGAGTTGCAAAATCTCAAGAGTTTTTGCTTTAAGATCTTTAAGCTCTACATAGAGATGGCCTTGCTGTGTCGCCATGCCTATGACATATAAAATACCGGAGGCTATTCGCTGCGGAGCATGAGTTGAAACCCTAATTTGAGAGCAATTTCGTCGGCGGTTTTAAATCCAATACCCCAAATATCATCGGCGATACGGTAAGGGTTTTCAAGCAATACTGCGAGTGATTCAGAACGATACCGCTTATAGATACGTGCCGCTAATGAGGAGTAATGCCTTTTTCTTGAAGAAATACCATGAGATTGGCGATTTCTTTTTGATCTTTCCATGCGGTTACAATTTGATCAATACGTTTAGTCCCAATGCCTCCGACTTCAGTCAACCGTTCTGGCGTTGTATCAATAATCGTTAATATCTCGCTGCCAAAATAGTTAACGAGCTTTTCGGCATAGACGGGACCTATCCCTTTAATAAGACCCGAGCCAAGATATTTTTTGAGCCCAACAATGGTCGTTGGCACAATGCCGGTGCATTGTTGGGCCTCAAATTGTTTGCCAAATTTGCATGAAAGACCCATTTACCCTTGAGTTGCACTTCTTGCCCCGCATTGTATATGGGGCAAGTATCCTTTAACCGTAATTGGCTTACTTCCTTGAGCTGTAAGCAAAAAGACTGAAAATCCGTTTTCTTCACTCTGGTAGATAAAGCGGTCAATAGTGCCTGCAATGAGTTCAAGGTCATTCATGGTTAAACTTTTACAAGCAGGAGCTGGATCCATGGTGCATGCTTTAACGGCTTCTTACTTTTTTTGTAAGCGGCAAATGCTTTTGGACAGCTTGCAATAAGATCTTTTAAAAAGTTCATAAATCTGGAGCTCAAGGTGAAAAATATTTGAAAGGAAGTAACGCTTTTTCGATACAGCTCTAATTCATCGCCTTTATTCCAATTAAAAGAATACTATCAGGCCGATTATGCTTACGACAAAACTCTTCAGTAAGTTCGTACATAAAATCAGTGGGTACCTGCTGCTTCGGGTGCAAGTACTTTGATTGACCAGATCAAAATATTCTTTCATAGTTCGAAAAAGTTCTTTAAATTCACTCTTCTCAGTCTCATAAAAGTCTTTACTTGTGTTTCGAGCTCTATAAGATTTTTAATATGTTTGCTTTTTCCCTCTAAAAAAAAGTCTTTACGGTTGTCCGCGTGAAGGATCGGGTTCGCCGTCGGCATTAACTCGATAATGCCCTTCTTGCACCTGCTTAATCTCTTTAATAAGCCAGAGGGTATTTTTAATTTTTGTCTTCATCCATAAGGCCAGGAGGCCATCACAATATTTAAGAATCGGATCTGTTAATGGTGCTTCTTTTTAGGCTTAGCATCTTGCGTCGCCAAAGCAGTGCGGAGAAAGCATAAGATAACGAAAAGAGACGCTATTTTTTTAAACATTGAAACCCCTTATGGTAATTATATTAAAATTCGACTCCTAAACGTACACTACCCGTATAATTTTTCCCAATGCCCTTATTAAAGACAGTGCCATCAAAAGAAAATTGAACTCGCAAATCAACGTATTATCACAAAGCCTACCAAAATAGCCTGCATTAAAAAAGAGTTTTCCTTGATAAGCTGCTGGGCGTAATGCTTTGTGAACCACAAAAGGCAAATCTACAGGAATATCATGTACGAGCATGCCAAGCTCTTCTTTTGCTTGGACCCAGTAGTCAAAGCCAATTCTTAGATCGCAATGCTTACTCCTATACATGAAAGCTTGATTTATCTGGAATCGTACTCCCGGGTAAACCGATGTTTTTACTGCTACAGGAAAAAGGGTGGAGACGATAAGGCGGTTGATAACCGCAAGATTCTCTCCGCAGAGGGATCTTGCGCCAATTTCTATCAAAATCAGATGGTTGCTTTGCTATCAAAAAGAACCGTGTCTCGTGATGGGGCATATAACCCTCTACTGTAGCATAGGTATGGCAGCTAAAATAGTCATTAAAGGTATACCTAAAATCAAATTCGGGACCTATGCCCAAGTGCTTTCCATTGCCCATGGGGGTATTTATAAGTATGGTAGACAAGCGATCAAGCGCTGACTACTAAAAAGTTGGTATGCTTCTTGCTTGAGAACCTTTGTAGCTAAATCTGATTGGTTACAGCGACTGAAGGGGCAAAGACTTGAAAAAATGCTGTAAGTTAAAGCGGGGGATAGGCGCGTCAGGATTAAATTCGCCTCCCAACAAGTCCACGCACAAAATGCTTGAAGTCGGGAAAGTGGCTTGAAGACCAAACCAAAAATTTTTGCAGGTGAGCTCCGATAAGATGGCCAAGGAAAGAAAATCGATAGTCACCTACACCAAATTTATCGCTTACTAAATGTTTTAAGGCAAATGCTTCCTCATCTTGCTTAGGCCCAGCACCTTCAGATCCATCCTCAGTTTTAAAAAGGGGATTATTTTCTATCGCACGCTGTTCTTCATCGGTCAAATAAAAATGTTCAAGCGAGATAATACGAGCGGTATTCGTCCGGTAATGAGCAATTTTCCCATTGACGGGTGAATCCTGACATAAGCCCAGCACGATATTGATATAGTTTAATATTGGTAAAAAGGTCCAAGAATCCCAGGTATATCGGCTATTGGAAATTCAACACTATCAATTTCATCAATCATATTTGGGATTAGTAAGATGTTATATAACTACAAATAAAGGGGCTATATTTGGTAAAATAAACTTTTGGAGAATAATTGAAAAAGATATCTCCGGTAAAAGACCAGCAGGGCTGGGAAAAATAATCGGATATAAGGGCAGGCTCATCAAGTAGGCTACGACGTGTTACTGGCCCGGTTGTTTTTTTATAAAGATCCTCTTTTAAAATATTTACATCATTAATAATAGGAGGGTTATTCGGTAGGTACGTTTTTTGGTGTTAAGATCAATAATATCGAGCAAGTCGGAAAGCAATTGTTTTGCACGGGAACCGGTGTTTCTAATTCGAGAATTCCGAATCAATAATGCTTCTATTTCGGGGTCCAAGTTCATTTGGGCAATCTGCTTTGCTCATGGATGAAAAAGAGAGCAAGCTGCATAGCGAGAAAACTAAGATAGAGAAATATTTTCTGCATATCAATTTTTGGTTTAATAGATTAGTGAGCTGTGTTCATGGAAAAGCGTATCATGTTTGCTATTTAACGACTTGTTTTTTTCGTCTAAACTAAGTGTAGCCTCTTTTTTTCGTATTGACAAAAAGAGCTGGTAAAAGGTTTGAACACTCAAGGACTCTGGAGAAAGCTATGCATACTCAAACACACCAAAAATATTTTGTTGCTTGAAGGAAATATTGGTGCAGGCAAATCAACCTTTTTAAAAGTCATTCATACTTTTTTAAATGCTCAAGTGGTTTTTGAACCCCATGAAAAGTGGCAAAATGTAGAGGGCGATAATTTGCTTGATCGTTTTTATGCAGATACGCAGCGGTGGGCATATACTTTCCAAACCTATGCTTTTATAACACGAATTGCCGAACGTGAAAAAGCAGCGCGCAATAGCACGCATCCCTTTCAGATTCTTGAAAGGTCTGTCTATTCTGATCGTTACTGCTTTGCTCAAAATTGCTATGAACTTGGTTTAATGAACCCATTGGAATGGAAGCTCTATCAGGAAGTATTTAGTTGGCTTGTTGATACGTATACTACCAAGCCAAGTGGCTTTATTTATTTACAAACTGATCCGAAAGTTTGTTATAAGCGCTTAATAAGAAGGAATCGTTCCGAAGAGGCAGGTGTGAGTCTTGAATATTTGCAACTTCTTCATGACAAACATGAAAAGTGGCTTATCGAAAAAGAAGGGGTGGCTCCTTACATGCGTGAAACCCCAGTTCTTGTAATTCCTGTTAACGAAGATTTTGAACATGATCAAGCTTTGCAAAAAGCTCACATGGAAAAGATAATAGATTTTCTTGAAGTGCAGCATGAGATTCCGGGTCAATTAAGTGCCCGTGCAGAATTGCTTCGCCTAAATCTTTCATGCCTAATATTCAATGTGATACTTTGTAAATCAAGACTTTCCGCACAAGCTCATTCTTGATACCTATTGCAAAATAGTTAGTATTTGAGCTATGATAAAGAGCACTACGCAAAGAATCGGTCTTTTTTTATACGTAAGGCTTGCCATGGAAATTGATTATGTCAAAATTGCAGCTTTTTTCGGGGCTGCATTTGCTATGGGCATAGGAACCATAGGGCCCGCATTAGGTCAGGGTTTAGTCGCATCAAAGGCCGTAGAAAATATGGGTAAGTATCCGGATATGTCAAATAAAATTCGGACGACCATGTTTTTGGCAATGGGTATTATTGAAACAAGTGCTATTTATGCTTTTGTGGTAGCAATGATACTTATTCTTTTTGCAAAGTAGTGAAGAATGGCGATGTCATTGAATCTGACCCTGCTGGTGCAGATGGCTAATTTTTTACTCGCCTATTTTCTTTTTCAAAATATCTTTTAAAGCCAGCCTATGAGGCGGTAAAATCAGATTCCGAGCGGCTTCATCAATTAACGTCACTTATTATTGATGAGCAGGCAAAGTTGGCAGAAAAGCAGGAATACAAGAGAAATCGCTGGCAGATGTGTCAGGATTATTTCTATCGCAATAGGCCCGATCTTGAAATGCCAGAGAAACGGATTAAAGAAGAAAAAAGTATTGAGCCTGCACACACCATTTCACCTCAAGAATTAGAGACTAAGGCTCGTGAAATCTAGCGCTGCGCTTAAAAAGAAGGTTCTTTATGATTGATCTTTTTTTTACCCTTTTTAATTTTGGTCTTATAATCGGCCTTATTGTGTATAGTGCTTATCGTTATATAGTGCCACAATTGAAAAATAAGGTTGATGAACAGAGTCAGGCTGAACAAAATTTGCATGATGAGCATCGGAACTTACTGCTTACGCAAAAACAAGTTGATGAAAGTATTGTTGCGCAGGAATCTGAGTGTACTACCTATTTTAATAAGATTAATCAGTGGAGGGGGGCTGTTTCTCATCAAAAAGCTCAAAAGGAAGATGAGTCAAAGCGTCTGAAAGAGGAAGCTGAAAAAAGATTGCATCTACAGTCGCACTACCATATGCTAAGAACCATGCAGCGCGAGATAAATCCTTTTGTTGTTAAGCTGCTAGAAGCCGATTTAAAAAGTCATTTTTTGCAAGAAGAAAGAACGCATGCCTATATGCACCATGTGCTAAAGAATTTAAAAAAGTGATTTTATGGATATGTATCTGGAGAAGCTCGCAAAGAAGTATGCGAAAGCTTTTATTAATGTATACGGATACTCAACTGAGCAGAGAACTTGTAGAAAAGCTTCAAATTGTAAGCGATTATCTTCATAGTCAACGAGAAGCGTTATTTTATGTGCAGCTTTCAGTTATTGATGGAGCAACAACGAAAAAAAATTTTGAGGAGTTATTAAAGAGTTTTTCTGTAGACGCTCTTTTTGGACCATTAATCGATCTTTTGCTTGCGGATAAGCGTATTTTTTTACTCCCGCGAGTGCTCACTTATGTGTGTGCTTTATATCTTGAAAAAAATAATATAATGCATTTTACGGTAGAGAGTCCCATTGCACTTCATGCTGATGAAATGAGTATCTTAAGAAGCTTCTTGGAAAAACAACAGGAAAGGCTATATTCTTTACTCTTAAAAAGAATAAGGAGCTCATTGCAGGACTTAAGGTATATAGTGCAACCCTCGGTTTTGAGCATTCGATCAGAAGACAGCTGCGGCTATTACAGGCTGCATAAGGAAAAATTATGGAAATTAAAACGACAGATCTGATTTCGCTTTTTGAAAAATCACTTTCTCATGTGCCTGCCCAGAAATTTGGAGGAAATCGGTTTTGTCGTGCAAGTAGGGGATACTTTTTGCAAAATCCATGGCCTAAAACGGGCTGTATATGGGGAACTTATTGACTTTGAAGGTGGTAACAAAGGTATTGTTATGAACCTCGATGAGGACTTTGTTTCTGTATTTCTTATTCAAGCACAAACTCCTGTTGATGAACTTGAGATTGCTAAGCGAACTGGTGGTGTTTTTAAAGCCCCAGTTGGCATGGCTTTATTAGGACGCGTCGTAGATGCCTTAGGCGATCCCATAGATGATTTTGGGCCACTGCATTATCAAGAGTTGCGGCCTATAGAGGTTACTATACCGGGAATAATTGAAAGAAGCCCCATAAATGAATCGCTTGAAACGGGGAAGCTTTCCATAGATGCTTTGGTGCCGATCGGTCGGGGGCAACGAGAGCTTATTATTGGTAATAGAGGAACGGGAAAGACGGCACTTGCTGTTGATACTATCCTTCATCAAAAGGGCAAGAATGTTTTTTGTATCTACGTTTCTATAGGGCAGCGACAGGCTAATTTAGCTCGTATTGTACGATTACTTGAAGAGCATGGCTCAATGAAGTACACCGTTGTAGTAACTGCAGATGCAAGTCAAGCTGCGCTTGATCGGTATCTCGCGCCCTATGTAGCCTGTACTATGGCAGAATTTTTTAGAGATCAAAAGGCGGATGTGCTTATTGTATACGATGATTTAAGTAACCATGCAATTGCCTACCGGGAAATGTCACTACTTATGCGTCGGCCTCCTGGGCGAGAGGCGTATCCTGGTGATGTATTTTATCTTCATTCTCGGTTGCTTGAACGTGCTGGGAAGTTAGCCCGGGGTGGATCAATTACCGCTCTACCTATAGTACAAGTTCAAAGTGATGATATTACCGCGTATATTCCTACCAATCTTATATCGATTACTGACGGGCAGATTTTCTTAGATACAAAGCTTTTCAATCAAGGTATTCGGCCTGCAGTCAACGTAGAATTATCAATATCTCGCGTGGGCGGAGCTGCGCAAACACGGGCTATTAAGCAAATGACCCGTGCGCTGCGCCTTGAATTAGCACAGTACCATGAACTTGCGGGTTTTTCCCAATTTGGTACTGAGCTTGATGTGTTGTCTCAAAAGCGACTGGCACGAGGAGAGCTTGTATATCAATTGCTCCGCCAAAAGCAGTATGTTACCTATTCATTTGTAGATCAGTCATTAATGCTTTTCCTCCTCCAGGAAAATTTCTTAGATGCACTGCCACTCACCCAGGTACGGGAGTTTACTGCTCAATATGTAAGCTTTGTAGATTCAGTATACGGTGGGCTTTATAAGGAAATTTTAACGACAGGCGATATTACTGAGCAGCAGCGTCAGAAATTGCGCGATATAGCAAAAGAATTTACAAGCCTCTATGTTCCAGCTCAATGAGATCGTTTTCTTTAATGGTTTCGCGTAGAAGATTATCTCTGGCCATAGATCAATTCCTCCGGAATTGTTAGTGTTAAGCTGCAAAGTTACCGTTGGAGCTATCTTAAGATAAAATTTTTGGATCTTTGGAGTTTGCATGAGCAATATCTCAGTGTTCCTTCTTTATATGGCCATTCTGTTTCTTCCTTATAATCTTACCGCGATGAAACACTGCAATGATAATCCTGCCGGGGATAAATCTGAAAAAAAGTTTAAACTAACAAGCCCCTTGTATAACACATTGGAGTCTAAAAATAGTGCAGATGCATGGCTGAAGAAGATTGATTGCGAAAGCCAAGAGGATGGCTATTTGAAAGATGTTAAATCTCTGCATGATGCCGCTGGACAAAAGGAAATTGTTGATATGTTGCTTGGAAGGCAGCCCCGGGAAGTGGATTATACTGGTGCTTGGGAGACTGAAACGACGTCCTACGATAATGTTTTAGAGAGCTTAGTGAAATCAAAAAAAATTGATTTACGTCATGAAAATATAATCACCATAGTTGATAGTGGGATCCAACCCGTCATTGATTTACTCATTGAGCAGAGTAGACAAGAAGAAATGATATATTTATGCAGTGAGCATCATGTAAGCATAGGTCATTCTTTGCTCTTTGCTGCTGTGCTTAAAAAAAAGGATGAGGTTCGTGACAAAATTCTTTCAGTGTTACATGATAGTAAAAAAAACGATCAGGTTATGCTTATAGCTGCATTGTATGCGAAAGATATAGATCTTATAAAACAGTTGCTAGCAAAAAAAACCTTTAATCTTAATGAGCAAGTGGACGTCTCATTTCTAAGCAGCCAGTTTGAGCCCTTTTATGATGCAGAACACTCCAAGCTTACGCCGCTCGGTTGGGCGATTGAATTTGACGATGTGAAGCTGGTGCAATTCTTGATTGATTTAGGAGCACGCTATGATAGCGTAAACAAGTACCACGAATGTAATCTTAATGCCGTTACATTAGCCGCAAGGAAGGAACGACTGACAATTCTAGATTTTCTTATAAATAAAGGAGCTCGCCTTGGTGACGCTATTATAGACTATGCTCTTAAGAATTGCTCGCCTAAAACCGTTTCTTTTCTGCTAGAAAGAACGTATCTACCCGATCTGGCGGGCCGGGTTGCATTCCTTCAAGATGATGTAGATTTAGAGAGATCTGCATGGGATGGGCCTTCTGCATGGTATGAGGCGCGTGCGCCTGCGCTTAAACTTAAGAGAGAGCTTTTGAGTAATGAACTTGAAAGGAGGAACGAGAGGGCTTGCAAGGCAGCTCAGGAAGGTGATATTGAAGAACTTAAAAAAATTTTTGCTCATGCGCATGCCGAATGTTTTGTGAACCATATTAACAACATAACTCCTTTACTTTGCGCTGCTCAGAGCGGCAAGTCAGAAGCAATTGAGTTCTTAATTGAACAGTTTTCTTATTGTGGTAGCTCTCTAATGCCTAATGCATCGCGTTTGAATGAGATGATTGTTGATGATGAGTCTCTTATTAAAGCAATTATCAAGAAAAATGACATGAAATGTTTTGAAGTTTGGTTAAAGAATGCTAAAAAATGTAAAAACTGGTTTGCAACAAGAGGCGAGAGCCTACTTTTGAAAACGGCTTCTTTAGGGTCTGCAGCTTTTCTTAAACGACTGCTCCTTGATAAGGAAATTTACAAACCGGGTTTACATAATAGCTGGCTTGCAGCTTGTCGTGAGGGAAATAAAGAATGTATTGAGGTGCTGCTTAAAGAAGATGCCAAGCTTTATGATGAATATAATTTTTTTTGGCCTGATATTAAACCCGAAATTAGGGAATGGGTGAAAAAGCTGTATATAGACACTATGAATGACATAGAATTGTTAATTCAATCGCTGTGTAGGGGTGAAGAGCTTAGCCAGTCACAGGCGGCTCTTATCAACGGCATAGGAAAGGATGGCAGTACTCCGCTCATTAGGTGTCTAGAATTGAGAAATGCAGAAGCTATTAAACGACTGCTTAGATTGAAGGTAGATGTAAATAAGCAACATGAAGGCGGCCATTACCCACTTTATTTTGCCGTGGCAACAGGAGAAAAAAGATTTGTAGAACTTTTGTTCAAATTCGCTTATTGCCCGAATGAACATCCAGAATGTGTTAATGTTGTTGAAGCGATTGTGTGTGCAGCATCATGCGGATTTGAGGACATTGTGAACTATCTTATCGAAAATACTCATGGAAAAGAAAGCATTATGTTAGCAAAATGTGCCATGGCAGCTGCTGTAATGGCTGGTCAGAAGCAAACGTTAAAGATGCTTCTCAATAATACGGGAATACCCGTCGATTCGAACATCCCCCTTTGGTATGGACATCGATATCCTGCTCAAGCCCTATTGCATTTCGCTCGCACTAAATCGATGGTTCGATTTCTGGTTGATTCTGGTGCTAGCATCTGCAGTAAGACCATAGAGATATGCGCACGAGCAATAGGACGTGGAGATTTTCAATTAGCAGCACATCTTTTTCAAAAGATGCCTAGTAGTAAGTTATTAATAAACCCCTCTTCGACCATGGCAGACAAGGATATTTCTCTTAATAAGCGGGCAGATTCACTAGCCCTGATGGATTGTACTGAGTGTTGGAATCTTTTTAAGATAATTACCGAACAACGACGAGATGTAAGTTCATATTGTGCTTTTCCTCAGATGTTTGTAGATAAACATTGCAAAATTCTTGCAGATTTTTATCAGAGTTCTGCTCAGGAACTGCAAGCGTCTGAGCACTATAAAAAATGTGCACAAAAGGCAGTGCACCCAGTTACAAAGCAGACGCTTCTCATGTGGGCTTGTATTTTTGGGGATTGTAAAACAGTAGAAAGGCTTGTAACTATGGGTCTACCAAGAAAATATATTAATAAGCAGGATATTTTTGGAAGAACAGCACTTATGTACGCCCTTCTTTACGGTAATATAGATTGTGCACTCACATTGATTCATCATAAACAGAAGACTGGAGAAGGTGAGTATGTTAATCATTGTGGTTCGGGTATAAATCTAACCGATATGTATCATAGAACTGCATTATTTTACTCTGTATATGCAGCACGAGTTGACGAGCCGATTGAGGTTATCAAAGATGAGGAAAAAGTAAAATTATCAAAAACGCAGTATTCGCGTGAGTATGGCGCACGAAAAGTAATTGGGATACTGCATGATCTCGGTGCAAAGTTTGCTCTGCGTGGCGAAGATATAGCGCTCGCAATAAAAATTGCGGCTGCGGATCAAAATTGGAGGCTTGCCTTTGAAATCCTAAAAAAATATGCCGACAAGGATGCTATCCAGCTGGATCATATGGGGTATCCCGTGCTGATAAGAGAATTGGAAAAACCTAAAGAAGTTAAAGTGAAGGATCTTTGTCTTGCCTAAAAGCATGAGATCATGTTTAAGGAGTCTTTTGTGAAAAATATGCCTACGTATCTTATAACTATAGCCGCTGTCTTTCTGTCGTATAATCTTGCTGCAATGAAACGCACTAGTGAGAATTTTGACGAAATCAAACCTCTAAAAAAAAGCAAAATAAAAAGTCCTTTCTGTCATGCAATTAAATCGGGGGATGCTCAGGCCATAAGGCGAATGCTTGAAGAAAAAGTAGGCATCGATATACCCGATGGCTATGGAGTTAAGCCGATTATCTATGCAGTTCATAAGGGCGATTTAGATCTTGTTAAAGATATTATTACACTTATGGAAACCCAAGGTACATTCAGTGAAAAGGATAGGAATGATGCAGTTGTTCTTGCGTGTGCAAGGGGGCATGAAAATATAGTCTTATATTTTTTTAGGAAATATAGTTCCATTGCTCGTTGTTGTGCATCAGGAAGAGGCTGGAACCGAAAGTTTAAGGGAGAATACGATGTTTTGGCTTGTGCTACTTCACCCCTTAATGCGGCAGTCATATCTGGTAACAAACAAATTGTTCACTTTGTGATTAAGGAGGGGGCCTGCCATCAAGTTAGTTCGGAAAGCGTACTGATAGCTTTATCAAAAAAATATACTGATGTAATAGAGACTTTACTAAAAGCAAATCAAATACCCATAACTGATGAGATTGTAATTGCTGCAGTAGAACATAATTGTGGCCCACTGATTGAAGTATGTGGGGAGATGAGCAAAGGCGAGGAGCGACTTAAGTATCTATTACTTTTTGCGGCAACTTATAAAAATAATAAAGAAGTTTATGAGAAAGTTTTTCCTTTGTTGACAGATATTGATAAGAGAGAACAGGTCATTCTTTTGGGTGCGATGCATGCAAAAAATAGAGAACTTGTGAAAGAAATTATCGGTAAAAACCCCTCTCTTCTTGATGAGCGTATTACTTGTTTTATTCCAAAATTAAATTTTGCTGACGAAATGTTCAAACTCGTGCCACTCTGTTGGGCGATCAAATTGAAAAATCTTGAACATGTGAAATTGCTTATTAGTCTAGGAGCAAGCCTTGATGCTCCCAACTTTTCGCTGGGGTCGGTCGCCACTGAAATTAACGCGGTAACATTTGCCCTCTTAGAGGGAGCTATGGACATTGTGGATTTTCTTAGGGATAAAGGGGCCCGGATAGATGCGTACGATCGATTTCAGGCTGCGGTTGATGTACTCTCTAGGGTGGGCATGATTGAGGCTGTTGGCTATTTGCTTACACGAGGGGCTCCCCTCCCTGAGCAAGCACTTGCCAAGGCTGTTGTTAAGGAATTTAAGGCAAAACGGCATCAAGAGATTCATAACTCTGCAGCATCTGGCGATCTGGAAACAATAAAAAAAATTATGCTCAATGATCCAAATGTTGACTACATGGGGCCCTTAGAGGAGTATGATGGTTGGTTTACCAGAATAGTTGACAGTGAGCGCGATACTTTATTTATTGCGGTGAATGCTGGGCATCTTCACGTTGCTGAATTCTTATTAGATAAAGCTAACGATTCGAGCAGGCGTCGCATTATAGACCTTGTTATTAAGAATAATGATACGAAGTTTTTTGAGCTTTTTATGGAGAAAGACCGTAGCAAGGAACTTGCGTACTTGGTTGTCAGTGCTGCCCGTGCCGGGAGAGACGAGCTACTCAAGTTAGTATTTAAGAAAAAATCACTTTTTGGAACTGAAGTAGTAAGTCAGGCACTTGGTGTAGCCGCACAATCTGGACACAGAAATTGTGTAGAGTTACTTATTAAGCAAAATCCTGATCTTGATTATACGATTGATTGTGATTCATCCATTGTATTTTCTGGCTATGTATCTTCTGCCAGATGCACCAGATCAAAGAGAACAGCTCTTTCGGTAGCGCATACACCGGAAATTAAGAATCTTATAGATCAAGCAAAACGTGAAAAATCTATTAAGATGAATAATTTGCTTGAAAAATTACTCGATGATAAAGATCTTAGTGACGAAGAGAAACTGCTTATTAACGATCTAGGTACAAATGGCAAAACTCCGCTTATCTGCTGTTTGGAGCAAAGGAATGTAGCCGGGATAAAACGGCTTCTTAGCTATAATGTTGATGTGCAAATACGTGACAAATGGGGTATGCCGCCTCTTGTGTATGCCGCTGCAAGCGGAGAAAAAGCACTTGTTGAACTTGTATGTCCCACTGGTAAGGCAGGCATGGATTGTGTCAGGGCTGTTCGAATAGCAGCTGCCTGCGGGTTTGAAGATGTGGTAAAATATATTTTTGATCGCTATCAGAAAACTGAGTTGCTTGGAAAAGACGCTATGGGCGCAGCAGTAACGGCTAATAAGACAGAGATAGTAAAATTCCTTTTGGATTCAGGTATAAAGGAAGCTGATGTGGATTTGGCTATAGGATCCCCTTTGTTGTTTGTTCGCAGTAAACCCATGGCTCAATTATTGCTTGATTCAGGAATATCTCGCACCGGCTCGTTGCATTTTGGAGAATTTACCAATGCTTGGTTGAAAGCACTCGAACGTTTTGACTTTCAATTGGCAGCATTTCTTTTTGACATAACTCCTGTTAAGAAAGAGGTGCTTGAAAAACTGTTTGTCTATTTAAAGGACCGTGCATTATACGAGCTGAAAGCTGCCGAAACCTTGGTACTCTACGAGATTCTCTTCACACAGCAAGAGGTGTTTAGGTATCGTGAAAAACCGAAAGAATATTCACAAAGCCACTGTAAGATGCTTTCGACCTTTTTTGAGAATCCTCTTGAAGAGGGTTTGCGGGCAGAATGGTACGAAAGGTTTGCTCAGAAGGCTGTGACAGGGAAAATGAAGCAGACGCTGCTCATATGGGCGTGCATTTTCGGGGATGGTGAAACGGTAGAGAAACTGGTAACTATGGGGCTTCCAGAAAAATATATAAATCACCAAGATATCCATGGAAGAACAGCATTGATGTACGCACTCCTTTATGGGAATGCCGAGTGCGCTCTTACGTTAATTCACCACAAATGTGTTATGCAGACGCCAGAGGGGGAAACAGTAGCCTATGTTAACCATTGTGGTGATGGTATCAATCTCATGGATAAACGTCATAGAAAAGCATTATTTTACGCCGTATTTGCAGCTCGTTGTGATCATTCTGTAGAAATTGTTGAAAGCGGTAAAGCTATTTCAATATCAAAATCAAAGTATTCTCGTGAGTATGGGGCGCTTAAAGTGATCGACGTATTGCTTAACTTAGGTGCTAGATTTGGGCTGGGAAATGATATTGCGTTGGCAATAAAAGTGGCTGCTACGGATGGTAATTGGATGCTTGCCTTGGGAATTCTCAAGTTGCATAAAGGTAATGAGGCGATGAAAGAACTTTTTGAAAATGAGGCTATTTTCATTCGTCAATTGGAAGAGCCTGAAAGGATTAAGAGTAAGCCAGCTGAAAAGGCTCAGGAAGTTGAGGCTAAGAAAGTTAAAATTGGAGTTAGCGTCTAGAAAACTTTACAGGGATGATGCCCATTTTTTGCCAACTATGGACATTACGCTATACGATTTCTACCAGCGTATCATTTTGCGCTTCAAAGCTTTGATTTTTATATTGAGAAAAAGGGAGATTTTATTATACTGATTTTATCCTGTGCCCGTAGCTCAGCAGGATAGAGCAACGGATTTCTAATCCGTAGGTCGTAGGTTCGAATCCTACCGGGCACACCACCTTTGACCATCGGACACATTTATGATCTCATCGAAGCAGCTTTTGAGCCGCCCAGTGATTATTTTAGCGATAAGGCTTTTTATAGCTCGTATTTGGCGCGCTTAGGCTTGGCATTAAATGATGCAATCACGTTTTACAATCTTTTGCTGCAACTCATTTTTCAGATATTCTGCAGCAGAATGGCCATAAAAAACCGCTCCGTCACCATTTTTTCCTATTCTAATGGTTGCAGTGAATTGCTCAGTTGGCATGAAGTTAGCCAACATTTTTGTGAACATAAATTTTTTAAACTGTACATAGATAGACTCATGAAAAGGATCTTCATTTTCCTTACAATTACATTGAGAAATTTTGCCATGCAACCAAACAGAGAGGGACTTCCAGGCGCAAACTCCTACTTCCTGGCATTTGAAAGACCTGCTCACCGTCTTATTATTTGAAGCTTTAAGAAGTTTTGTATCTACATAATCGTAAAAGGAATCCATAAGCACGCTTCCTCTCACAGGATTCATGAAGTTTGTTTGGATGACATTTGTCCAAAAATCTCTATCTAAATCGGCTGCCTCCAAATCTGTATACACGAGTTGACGTATCCTGTTGCCATTAATCTCATGGTGCTTTTCTATCTTAACAGTATTGTTTATGAGGAAACTTAGCTTACCGTCGTCCTGCCGGATCACTTCGTATGAAGCAGTGTGTCCTCCAAGCGATCCGCCCTTAGGGTGTAAGTAATGACCTCCTATAAACAACACCGAAGGATGCGACGGGGTATCAGCTAAGATCTTTACATCTTGTGACAACTCTAAAGCGATTCGGTTTACGGTTGATTCATCTGAACTATTGACGAGCTTTATACAAGACAAGTAACGAGACTGTGCATTTAAGAGACTTTTCCGTATTTTTAAAATACAATCTCTCATTTCAGCCGACAAATCCTGCTTTTCATCAACGAATTGCCCCAGGGTAAATTCCATTACTTCAATTGATTGAGATGGGTCAATTCCTTCAAGCTTTAAAGAATGGACCTTAGGTCCAATTGCATGAAAGATGAGCTTTGCATTGTTATAGAGAGTATCTGCTTTATCGGGTAAACGCGGTTGCAGAGTAGGACTAGCAGGATAGATTGCTTGGTCAAAAGCTAGCATAGTTAATAATGCGAAACTTAAAACTAACTTTTTTGTACTATTCATATTTTATTTTCACTGAGCTAAGTATTGAATGGTACAGTTAATGGTTTTGCTGGTCTTCTTAGGCTAAAATAGCATAAAAAAGGCATGCTTTTAAGACTATTTTTTTCCGGCGAGTTTGCTTATACCGATTTTGCGCTATTTGACTAGTATGGCCAATGCATTGTTAACTGAATGATGAATTATACAGGTCCATAAGGAATTTGTTTTTTTTAGGAAAAAACCTTGGAGCAAACCAAACGCACATATAAAAATGCTGTTTGCTGGATTATGAAACGCTGCCCCATGAGTTAAATGTATAGAAAATTTATTGAATAAACGTCAGTCCGCATGACTTAAATGCCATTCGAATGTGGCTCAAGCTCACGATAAACCCCATTCATGGTTCCTATGCATTTAAACCTCCATTAATTTTTTTTATGAATTTGTGGATGATATATTCCGTTGTCCACTATCTCGAGCAGGCGTAACGTGGCTTGGCTTGGTGCGCGTTGTCCTGATTCCCAAGATTGCACTGTTTTAATGCTTACATTAAGAACCTTAGCAAAAACACCTTGCGAATAGCGATTTTTTTCTCGGATTCTTTTTATGTCTTTCGCTTTGTAATGAGCAGGTGGTTTAGGAATCTCTACAAATTCGGAGCGAAGATCGAGTTTCCCTTGATCATGCGCAATTGCTTTTTCAAATCCTTTTTTTAAGGCTTTGAACAATTTAGTATTAGTCACGTTATAAACCCCTCTTGAAATGGTTTGCCAAACCCCGTAGTATTTTTTTCTCGTCTTCAGTTATGTTTTCTTGTTCATTCTTTGCCAAAATATGGAATAAATATATTCGTTGTTTTACCTGATAATAGAAATAAAAAACTCTAAATCCGCCTCGTTTGCCCTTGGTAGCTGATTTTAAGCGTATCTTGCGAACTCCACCAGTGCCAGGATAACGTCGCCGCTTTCTGGATTCTTGGCTAATGCCTCAACAAAATCATCATAATCTTCTAATAAGAGTTGCCTCTTTAGGAGAAGTGTTCTTTTAATTTTACTGAAGTGAGGGGTTGGTATCATTTCTACATGCATAAAATATATTGTACTACATGGTAGTATGCATTGTCAACAATGAAAAAAATGCTTGGGGCACCAATATCATCAGAGCGCCTTGCTCAAGATTTACAAAAGGAATTCCCCGCTATAAGAGGTTTTTCGAGAACTAATATATTTAGAATGCAGGCATTCTTTGTGGCTTATGAAAAAGTAGCACAAGCTGTGCGACTTTTTGAGAACCTGCCCGTTTTCAACATTCCATGGGGACATAACATCTTATTTTACGTAAACTTAAAATTGATGCAGAGAGACTCTGGTATGCTAAAATGGCAATAGAACGTGGTTGGAGTCGTAGTGCCCTTGAGACATGGATTGGGTTTGATCTTTATAATCGAGAAGGCAAAGCGATCAATAATTTCAAAAGTACTTTGCCTGAGCCCCAATCAAGTGGTGCTCAGCAAGCGCTTAAAGAGCCGTATGTTTTTGAGTTTTTAACATAAATTAGCAAGAAGTCCCCCATCTCATCAGGTGGCGGGGATGAATTGCTTACTGTTCTAGTTCAGATACATGTGAGACGAATTAAGATAAAATAAAGGGGTTACAACCAACCAAGGAGGACCCCCATATGCAGACATCGCATTTGCATAAAAGCATTCTACCAAATAAAAAGAATTAATGACAGAGAGTATTCACCGATTATTTTTCTCAAGGGAGTTTGCTTATATCGATTTTGCGCTATTTGACTAGTATGGCCAATGCATTGTTAACTGAATGATGAATTATACAGGTCCATAAGGAATTTGTTTTTTTTAGGAAAAAGCCTTGGAGCAAACCAAACGCACATATAAAAAAAAAGTCATAAATTATGCTTGCTAGGGGTAAGGTAAATTGATTTCCAAAATACCAATAAGGTAAGTGTGCCAAAAGAAACAAAACGGCGCTTAAAATAGTAGCAATTTTAAAGCTAAAAACCTGATGTAAATTTTGTAAAACCAGACCCCTAAACATAGTTTCTTCCACAGACCCTACGGTTAAAATTTCGTCCCAATACCTTTGTAGATTTAAATTAAAATGGATCGTCAACTCATGGTTCCACCAATAACGTAAAGAACAATACAAAAAAATATGAACGACACTGATTATGATTCCCCAAAAAATTCCTCTTCTTATTCCGGGTCTTAGTTTGAGATAATCGAATGGATTTTTTTTTAAAATAAAAATTACGAATAAAAAAATAGGGATGACCCAAGTAAAAAGCCGATCTACATGAAAATTAGTTATGTGCTCAAAATAGAGCCTTAATGTATCGCTCACATAAAAAATGATTAAAAAAATTACTAAAGGAAGAATAGCCGTCAATTTGCTTTTTAGGTCCATAAATTCCAGTGCTTCCTCATTTAATGGTTTTCAAACGTTTGGGAATAAAGTGCTCATCTCTAATAGCAGATCATAAGGTACTTTCCATTTCCTTTATAACTGAATTTCCATAGAAACATGAGTTACCCTATCTAAAAGACGAGGGGCAGTAACGTAATCAATACTATCCTATCAAAAAAAGCTTGAAATGGCGGTTTTTTACTATATTCTATATAATATACAAATTTGAGCATATTGTTGAGAAATTACTATGACAGCTATCCGAACTTTACTTTTAGGTATTTTGAATGACCAGAAGCCACACCATGGCTATGAGGTGCGGCAGATCCTTGAATCGTGGAATGCCGACAAGTGGGCAAATATCAGCTACGGGTCTATCTATTTTGCGTTAAAGAAAATGGCAGAAGAGGGATTATTGGAGGTTGTTGATAATCGTAATAATGATGATCAGTCAGCCAAAACTATTTATAAAATTACCAATTCAGGTAGCTCTGCTTTTCTTGTTATGCTGCGCAAGCAATGGCTTGAACTCAAACCATCGCTTGATCCTTTTCAGGTAACACTTACTTTTCTCAATTACCTGGAAAAAGATGAGTTATTGAAGGCTTTACAACATAGAGCGGATGCCTGGCGTTTCGTTATAAAATCGGCTGAAAATATTTTGCCGCTTGCGATGAAAAGTGTTGAATTACCGAGACATATTGATGAAAATCATAAACTCATTATTGCTCACTATCAAACTGAATTGCATTTTATTGACGGTCTTATTGAAAAAGTAAAAAAAGATGAATTGCCATAATTTTTCTGGAGGAAACCGTGCTTTTAACACTTAAAATTGCTTTTGCTTTGCTGTCCGCACTACCCGCGACCGGAGCCTTATACCACTATGTCCGCACTCACTATGAAAATTATCAGTATCCTCCGGTTGGGAAAATGATTGATGTTGGGGGTTATAAACTTCATATAAACGATGGGGGAACCGGGGGACCGACCGTCATTCTTGACGCTGGTATCGGATGCAATTCACTCGATTGGGCTTTGGTGCAACCAGAAATTGCAAAGTTCACGAGAGTTTGTAGTATCGATCGGGCCGGATCCGCATGGAGCGAATCAAGCTTTCGTCCAAGAACGAGTGAAGTTATTGTTGATGAATTGCATACGCTTTTAAAAAAGGGCGGTATTCCCGGACCGTATATCTTAGTGGGCCATTCTTTTGGCGGTGTTAATGCCCAGCTTTATGCGAATAAATATCCTGATGAAGTACTAGGAATTGTGCTTGTTGATTCAGCCCATGAAGATCAAGTGCAGCGGCTGCCACAAGATTCAAATAATAAGCAAGCTGAGCTGTTAAAACAGAAAGCGCTTTTGTTAGCTCTTTCACATTTGGGTCTTATTCGTCTATTACACAGCTTACCTCAGGGAAAAAAACAAATTGAGATAATGCCAGATAATATTCGTGCTCTTTATCTATCACAAAAACAGCAAGCGAAACATTTAAGAGCTATGCTCGAAGAAGCGGAATGCTTAGAAGAAAGTCTTGCCCAATTAAAGAAAGCAGAAAGTAAAATTAGAAATAAGCCGTTAATAGTTATCTCGGCTGGCAAAGGGCCAAAACCCGAAGAAGTTGGAGTGTCACAGGAAGCCACAGATAGGTTTACTGCTGTTTGGGGTGAGTTGCAGAAGGACTTGGCTTCTAAGTCTGCTCATTCTTGCCATATTATTGCGCAAGATAGTGGACATATGATACCGCACTATCAGCCTAAAATAATTATTGATGCGGTACGCGGCATGGTAAGTGAAATGAGAAAAACAGTGTAGGATTTTGGACGTTTCCACGACAATATTTAAGGGATAACAGATGAGATTCTTTTCAAAAATAAGGGGCAGAATACTATGAGCCGGCATGTTATTGGTAGGATCTCATTCTTACGGATAGAGCTCGGGAAGATTCTGTTGCGCCTAGGGTTTTAGCAGAAACGAGGATTGCTGTTTATGTTAACCAAGAATGAATATGAAACAAAGCTATAATTTTAAAAACGACTGCCAAGATCTCATTGATGCTGCAAAGCGGGACATGGAATATCTCGCTCAACTCAAAGAAGAGGATGTTCTCTTTACTTATAATCCCAGCATGCGTGCTATCCATGAAGAAAATGCTCGGTTACTCGAAAAATTTTTAGACGTGTATGGCTGGCCTTATCCGTCCCAATATGGCCATGAAGTTCACTATGCCGCATGGCTTATTGCGATTCATGCTATTTCAAAGCCTGAATTATTAAAGAGGGTAGTAGCTATTCTTGAAAAAGCATTGCATGCAGGGGAGCCAGTAGCTAATGAATATGCTAAACTTTCAGATCGAGTTGGATTATATGAGGGAAGAGGCCAGACCTATGGCACACAATTTTTCCCAAGTCCGGATGGCTGGTATGCGCGTGAGTTGCTAGACCCCGAGCGTGTGGATGAGCGAAGAGCGACACTTGGATTATCTACCTTTGAAGAAAATAGAAAAGAAGTGGGTGCTGCAGAGGGAGGTCTCATGGATGAAGCGCTGATGCAGGAAGATGAAAAACGATATAGAGCTTTTCTAAAAGAATTTGGCTGGCGATAAAAAAATGTAACCCCTTAATTACATGCAAATACCTGTTATCCGTCTAAAATCACCAGTTATTACTGAAAAAACTATTTCAAAGTACATAACCTGCACACGACCTAAGCGCCAAGATGGTGTTAATATTTCTTTCGGACAAATCAATCAAAAACAAGTGGTACACTGCTATGGGCACGCAGGATTTGGCTGGTCAACATTATTTGGATCAATCAATCATGCGATTGAAATCTTTGAAAGTAGTATTACAGATTTCAATAAGCCAATATGCATTATTGGTGCTGGCTGCATGGGTCTAACGGCTGCTATCGAATTAGCTCGTCGTGGCTATAGCGTAAGCAAAATTATAACCAAAGATCTCTATGATGTTGCGTCTTGGCGTGCGCCAGGTTGTTTTGCACTCGATACCACTACTATGGAAGGTCCAGAAAAAGAAAAGCATAAGAAAATGGTCTTTGAAACCTTTAAAAATTATCAATGCGTTGAAGGTGGTAAGCATCCATACCTTAAGGAGGGTGCAGTGAGATTTTTGCCAATATATTGCATGGATGGCATGTACGGTGGTTTTGAAGGGCTTGAGCAAGAAGGCTTAATCCCTGAGCGTGAAGCAGTGGCGCTTGATTTTGGTAATGGCATTCAGCATAAAAATTTTGTAAAATTCATGACTTATTTTATGGATTGCGCAAAAATTATGCAGCAACTGCATGCTGAGGTCGCAAGACGTGGTATTGCCATTGAGATAAAAAACGTATCTTCATTTGATGATGTGCAAGAAGATATCATATTTAATTGTACTGGGATTGGGAGCAAAGAGCTAGCCCATGATCAAAGCATGCTTCCTGTACGGGGGCATCTTATTATGTTGAATAAACACGCTGGTAGTGAACATATGAATTATATGCTTTTTGCGAAAATCGAACAAAATAGTGCAGAAGAGTTTATACTTATGTTTCCTAAATCAGTTGCCGCCACATCCCAAGCTCCTCATGGAATTCCAGTTTATGCAGCACTTGGAGGAACTTTCTTGCCTATTGACAACGTGATGCCTGAGCACGAAATAGAAGAATTGGATACGAAAGAATTTAAAAAACTTACCGAGCGATTGTCATTATTTTTTACGGGCAAATCATTTGCTCAACAATAGATTATGGATGCATAATCGTTGATATTCATATCAAACTTAATTTTCACTCACGTTTATTAAAAGCAAAATTATGGTACCCTAATCTATGAGGTAGATGCCGATTAATCCTAGTTTTAAAGACAATTGAGGACTCTAAAAATTTTCTATTATTCGCTTTCGGAAGGTAAAATTAATTATGAAAAAGTTGTTTCTGTGGGTTATGGCTTTTACATCTTTATTTCTTTACTCTACTCAAGACGAGATTACTCCACATAAATTTTCTTCTTATGAAGAAATCCGTCGCTGCCAGTATGACATTCCTCCCTCATGCCGCTTTGCAACTCCTCGTCCCGAGTCTAATGCTCCTGATATAGTTTATTATGTAAGCAAACCTAAGGTAAGCTTTAGATGCCCTATTGCAATTTTGATTGGAGGCTCGACTTCACGCGATGCAATAGGAAGCATTGTGCATGTTCATCGCTATTTCTTGCAAGAGTTCCTTTCGTTGCCTTGTGCAATCATAACAGTGGAGCAATGGGGAGTTGATGGAAATCGCATAGATGAAACGCTCTTTTTGAAGCATTATACTCGTTCGCAGAGACTCAAAGATCATCGGGTGGTAATTGAAAATCTTTTAAGTAATCCGCCAGCTTGGTGGAATGGAAAGTTCATATTGGTGGGGGTTTCAGAGGGTGGGCCTTTAGTTACAAAGCTTACAGAGTACTATGCTGAACATGTCGCCGCCACGGTTAATTGGTGTGGTAGCGGTGATTATTCATGGCTGGTCGAACTGTGGGAATTTATTGGGGATATGCGTAAAAATGCACCATGGTGGATGAGATTATGGGATCGTATGCCATCATGGATGCCTTTTTCTTTTGGTATCCCGAAAAGCTTTGATGCATATTCTTCTTTGATGCAACAAATAAGTCAGGATCCGACATCAGAAAAGTTTTTTATGGGCATGACCTATCTCTATCATGCAGATGCGCTTGCTTGGCCGGAGAATGAGTATGCTAAGCTCACGAAGCCATTTTTGGTTGTAGCTGGTACGCGAGATTCGATTATCGATTCTTGCGATTCATTTGTTGAAAAGGCAAAGGCTGCCGGCGCAGATACTACCTATATGAGGGTTGAAGGTATGGATCACTACATTCGTTTGAGACCGGATATTATCGAACAGTCTTTTGTCTGGTTAAAAGAGCGCATAAAACTATCATAAATTCATGGAGTCATTTTCTGAGCTGCTGCAAGTACGTGCTTTACAAAATCGCTTTTGCCTTGGCATACTCTAACAAGCATCATTTTTGCGAAAATAGCGCCGTTCAGGCATTGTGCTCTCATACAACGATATGCTTTATTTCATGGCATTCGAATATCGATGTTATAAAAATTTGTTTTACAAAACTATTTTTGGTGAAATTTGAGACTCCCTTTTTATTATTTTCGTAATGGCTATAGAAGGCTGAAACGATTTATTGTGTGGTTCCTGTGGAAAGATGAAGATTGGGACTACGCTATCTGTTTGAGATCATGAGATTTTAAAATCTCTCGCATGCGGAAAGAAATAGATAAAAATAAACGGCATGTGTGCTATGAAAAGAATGTTCGCGATATGAAAGTAGCAGAAGAGCTGTTAAAGCGCTTTGCCTTTAATGGTACATCGAGCGATTTCTATTATCAGCTATCTGAACAACTTGAGAATACTGAAAAAACAGGAAAATGTGATTGCCCTGAAAAAGTTTATGGAATTGAGCCAGGAGAAATTGACCCCAAAACTGGAGAAAAAGGATTATCTGTATTCGTTAACTATTCATGCAATTATTGTAAGGAGCAGCGCTCCTATTGGTTCAAGCGAGAAACAAATAAAAGAAAAAGAAGATCTCGATTTTTTATTTAAGCATTTGAGAAAACATGTAAAAAATTGGTGGGACTAAGAAATGACATGCAAATCGTAAGATGGGAGGAATTTAATGAAAAAAAATGCATTAAGCGAAAAAAATGTTAAAGAAGATTCTGCTAGGAATGTATCAGGTAAGCAAAATAAAAAAGTATCTAATAAATTGGTGGTGGCTAATAAAAAAAGACGAAACAAGATTGTTTCATTTATTGATAAGGATCATCATGTAATGCATGATTATTACACGATTTTTGATGGGGATCTTACCGACAATCAGGTATTAAAAAAAATGCAAACTTTAATAAAAGCGGATCCTGATTTTTTAGATCCATATTTGGTAGCTTCAGAGATACTTTTTTCTCGAAAAAGAGATGTAGTTGCGTCAGCACTTATAAAAGAAGCCTATGCGCGTGCTCTAGCGACAATAGTTGATTTGAAAGGTAACTGGCCAAAAGAAATGCTTTGGGGCTATTTAGCAAATCGGCATATTATGAGAGCTATCGAAGCATACGCTCTGCTTTGTTGGGAAGATGGATACCTTAATGAAGCTTTAGATATTTTTCGCCGTCTTTTGAGAGTTAACCCTTATGATAATCAGGGAATGCGCTACAATATTCTTGCCATTCGCAAGGGACTCAATTTTGAGAAATGGAAAAAACCATTTATATGTAAGCGTGATGGAGAAATTCTTGGGCTGGATGCTTTTAAAATGACCCGCTGGTTTAATGAGAATGCAAAAAATTTCCCTGAGGAGTTTCCATGGATTGCGAAAAATTCTCAAGAGGAAGAGTAAGAAATTGGATTTTGCACATGTGAGGGAAGGTATGAAATTGGTAAAAAAATGTGGTTTGTGTGGGAAAACAAAGAAATTGACTAAAGATGTATGTTTATAATGGGACGAATGAGTATAATTTTGAAAAACTTGTAAATCCGCCAAGTTATGAGGCAACAAGATGCATTAAATGTTCAAGCATAATCAAACTTAGCACAGATGCTTATACTCAATCTAAAGATGGCTATATTTGTGAAAGGTGTTAACAGATAAGATTTCCAGATTTTTTTGGGCATTCTCCGTACCTAATCGAAAATAATGAAATAAGAAAAATTATAGAATCATTTAACCAAGAGAATGAGGTTCCTGTTGCAGCTATAAATGCAGCGATTGAACGTCAGGAAGAGATTACACCGATTTTGCTTGAGATTATTAAAGATATTGTGGAACACAGCCGGCATTTTCACACCGATAGAATAGATTATTTAGTGGCTTTGCATTTGTTGGCAAAGTTTAAAGAAAAACGAGCTTTTCCCACTATAATCGAAATTGCCGGGCTTCCCGCAGATTGCGTTAAGGGGATATTGGGTGATTTTATCTCTGAATCTTTAGTAAGCCTTATTGTTTCAACTTATAATGGAGATCTTCAAGCTATTAAGGCTCTGATTGAAAACGAAGAAGCATATATTTGGTGTCGAGTAGCGGCTCTCCATAGTCTTTTGGGGCTCTTTGTCTTAAATGAAATATCGCGAGAAGAAATTATAGAATATTATCGAGCTCTTATAAATTCTGATCTCGCTGAAAATTGTGATTTTATATCAACCGTTGTTTCAGATGCTTGCGATCTTTATCCAATAGAATTGTATTCAGAAATTATTGACCTTTTTGATAGAAAGCTGGTAGATACTTGGCTTGTGAAAAAATCAGATTTACAGAAGTTCTTAATGCTTGGAATGAACGATGTATCCAAGAGAATGTATTGACTTATAAATATCATTTGCCGATAGAAGATGTGATTGATCGTGCTGGTTGGCTTTATAGATCACAAGAAATTGAAAAAGAAATTAAAGAGAAAGTAGTACAAAGATTTGTAATGAAAATTGGCCGAAATGAGCCTTGTCCATGTAATAGTGGTAAAAAATATAAAAAATGCTGTTTGCTGGATTATGAAACGCCTGCCCCATTCGATGAGTCTGAGTTAAACGTATAGAAAATTTATTTTCGCTCAAATATAATTAACAGTATACGCTCTTTTTTACTCATGCTAATATGTCCCATAGAAAAGTTCCGTGTATTAAGGGTTAAAAGGTTTTTTGCAAAACTTATAATACCTTAAAACCGGAACTTTTTACTTTGCTAATTTACAGGAACTTATCGCTTTGCTACAACAGTCAAGGAAATTATCGGCGACTTATAGACTCCTTATACATCGCCGATAATAAAAGATTTATTTTGATTTATCTGGATCGATTGATTAAATAGCTATTTTTAAACAATGGTTTTTTGCAAGATTTAAGAAAGATGATTTGAAACGCACGAGAAAAGAGTAGTGATTATCGGCGGGATATAGATCACCTATATGTCGCAGATAAAAAATGGGCAGCTTTTTCCATCTGATTTATTTCATCGATCTTGCCCATTTGGTAGTAGTTTTAGAGTTTTATAATTTCTTGTTTGTATCGGCTATCAATGAAAATTGTGAAGGGTGCGGTTGATAATTTATCGGCGACTTATAAATCTCAAAATAGTGTGAAACATGGCCCTTTTACGCCATCCGCCAGCTTGGTGCAATGAAAAGTTCATATTGGCGGGAGTTTCAGAGGATGGACCTTTGGTTAACAAGCTTATAGAGTAGTATGCTGGGCATGTCGCCGCCACCGTTAATTGGTGTGGTAGTTGATTATTCATGGCTGGTCGAGCTGTGGGAATTCATTGGGAAGATGCGTAAAAATGCGCCACCGTGGATTAGATTATGGGATAGTATGCCATCATGGATGCCTTTTTCTTTTGGTATCCCTAAAAGCTTTGATGCAAAAAATAAGTCAGGATCCGACATCAGAAAAGTTTTTTTATGGGCATGACCTATCTCTATCATGCAGACGCGCTTGCTTGGCCGGTGAATCAGTATGCTAAGCTCACGAAGCCATTTTTGGTTGTAGTTGGTACGCGAGATTCGATTATCGGTTCTTGCGATTCATTTGTTGAAAAGGCAAAGGCTGCCGGCGCAGATACCACCTAGAGCGTATAAAACTATCATAAATTCATGGAGTCATTTTCTGAGCTCCTGCAAGCACGTGTTTTACAAATTCACTTTTTGCCAGGGCGTATTCTACCGTATCCGTATACTGCTGTGCTAGTTTCCTTTTGAGAGCCTCATATTCCGATGCAATGTGCGGATGAGCACGCAAATAGTTCCGAAACTGCAGGTGTGCATCCCAAAAAGAACTATCTTTTTGAACAATGTGTAACTGATGGGTGCGAATGTTATGAGCATCATTTTTGCGAAAATAGCGCCGTTCAGGCATTGTACTCTCATACTCGGGTACATAGCTGTAACCAAGCTTTGCCAGCTTTGCTTTAAATTCCTCATTAACATCATCAAGAGTACGTATACCCATCATAATATCGATAACTGGCTTTGCAGCGAGGCCAGACACAGATGTGCTTCCAATATGCTCAACATGGATGGGCCATTGTGATAATATGTCGACTAAGCGCTCTTTTTCAACATCAAATAGCTGTGGCCATTCTGGGTTATATGCAGTAATGATGATTTTCATGGTCAAACTAATTGTATCCTTCTCATAAAAAGCGTTTTTATTTAAGAGTACCAAAAAAGAACGATCGCAAGAAGAATAAGAGAGCTGGTTGCATGCCTAAGATTTGAATAAATCATCCAATGTAACGAGACCATTGACAAGCTCTTTATTATGAATAATTTTTTGAATAAGCCACGATGCCGATGAGCCGCAGACAACCAATATCACGTGGGGCATAGCAGACCAGTACCGATTCCAATAGTAATCAAGCTCCATGAGCAGACCTGATTTACGGGTAGCTAACCAGGGAAGCTCATCGAGAAATATGACCGTTTTTTCTTCAGAATCGACGATTTTATCTTGTAAAAGCCGAAACGCTTCATCCCATTTCTTTGGGACAGCTAATGGTATTTTATTAAAAAATGTAATTGACAAGGCTTCGGTAAATTTTTCAAGCTGCTTTTTCATAGTTCCATGCTCAAGACCGGCCGCATGAAATAAGCGGCATTTTTTGCTTGTAAAGAATTTTCGTATTAAGTAGTTTTTGCCTATTCTTCTACACCCATAAATAGCAATGAATTCTGCTTTTCTTGAATGATGTGCTTCCTTGAGAATTTCGAGCTCTTTTTTTCTTCCCATTATCATGGTCATCTCTAAAAAAATAAAGACATTTTATATTCGTTATAAGTGGCGAAAAAAATAAATCAACCTTCAAAAAGTCGCCACTTATATTTTTTTATAAGTGGCGACTTTTAAATCAAGCTCCCATTCTTTCGGCTGAATGGGAATATTTGAAAATCGGGTCTCTATCATTTATAAGTGGCGACAAAATGAAAATTCTCATAAAAACATCGCCAGATATAAGAATGCTATAAGTGGCGACTTTTCGCCATCGTTCCCAAAAAATTCAATCGTAAATGCTAGTCTGTCACATTTTAGTGGCGCTCAATAGTATTCAAAGTTATAGAGCCCATAGGTAAAAAACAGGTAAGTCCAAGCTTCAGGGAATCCTTGTTCTAGTTCAGATACATGTGAGACGAATTAAGATAAAATAAAGGGGTCACAACCAAGCAAGGAGGACCCCCATATGCAAACATTGCATTTGCATAAAGCATTCTACCAAATAAAAAGAATTAATGACAGAGAGTATTCACCTGAAGCTTATGAAAGATACGATAAAATAAGGCTTTTTTATAAATTAAAAGATGAAAATTGTAGCGAAAAAACTGCTTTGGAGGCAATAAAAATATCGCGAGCTACTCTTTATAGGTGGATTAAGCGATATCAAATAAGCAATCTCGCTGGCCTGGAAAAAGAAAGCAGGCGTCCCAACAAACTAAGAATGCCTCTATGGACGTCTAAAACAGAAAAAATGGTAGTAGACATGCGCAAACAGTACAATCTCTGGGGCAAAGAAAAGATTGCGGTCATGATAAAAAGAAACTATAACGAGATTGTATCGGCAAGCACCGTAGGCCGTATCATAAGAAAGTTCATACTCAAGGGCAAATTGAAGCCCGTTGCTTTCTATTATGGTAAAAAAGAAACACGACGTCGCATGTTTAATGGGCATGCAAAGCGATGGAAGCATGGGATGAAAGCGAGAATTCCTGGCGAATTCATTCAGATAGATCACATGGATATAAAGCTTGTTAATGGTGTCAACCTCAAGCACTTCCAAGCAATATGTCCTATAACAAAGATTGCCGTAGAACAAGCATACAATCGAGCAACGAGCAATGTAGCCTCAGACTTCTTAAAGCTATTGATTGAGCAAATGCCCTTTGTAGTTCGGTCGGTGCAAGTTGATGGAGGCAGTGAATTCATGGGCGAATTCGAACAAGCGTGTGAAAATAATATCATTGATCTCTATGTACTACCGCCGCGTTCGCCCGAGTATAATGGTCATGTAGAACGATGTAATGGAACAGCAAAATATGAATTCTATTACCAATACAATGGTTCAGCAAAGTTACCAATGATACAGGAAAGACTTCAAGAATATGTAAAAATGTATAATAATATACGCCCCCATCAGGGATTGGCGTACTTGACTTCCTTTGAGTACTTTGATCAAATTAAATCAAGACCCCTACAGTCTCATATGTATTGAACGAGGACAATCCTTTGATCTGTCTTGCTAATCTGGTATAATCTTCTCTGCAGCCTTAATTGCTGCATAATGGCCTCCTGAATTTAGATCTTTAGCGGCTTATTATTTTATCTTATTTTTCTCATTTGTGTTTGAACCCGTTCAGATTCGCATTTCAGATTCAATTTGGAGCATTGGATTTTCTTGGAATACGCTACTGAACAAAGTGAGCTGAAATCCTGGAGTTAATATGAACAAAATGAGTAATCAAAAACAGCCGCCCATAGAATTACCAAAACCGACAGGAACATATTCCATTGGCACGCTAAGATACTATCTCATTGATACATCACGCAAAGAAATTTACACGCGTGATCCTGAACATCCGTTTCGCGAATTAGTCATTCACGTGTGGTATCCAGCATCACGAAAAGGAAATGAACCCCTAGCTCCCTACATTTCTTCCCGGTTGAAAGCTCACATACAAGAAGAACTGGCAAAAAAGGAGCCCTTTTTATTTGGGGGGAGCGGCTATGTTGATGCAGATGTTATTACGCACGCATATCTTAATGCTTGCGTGAGTGATAAACAGTTAACATACCCGATCATTCTTTTTTCGCCAGGATTTGGCGGCCCTCACTATCTTTCTACCAACTTATTTGAAGAGCTGGCAAGCCATGGGTATATCGTATTCGCACTTAATCATACCTATATTTGCGAGCCGACTGAATTTCCTGATGGCAGGATTATAAGAGGTTCTACCCAATGGGCTGAATTTGCTCAGAACAAAGAAGAACTAGAAAAAGCCCATAATCGAGAAATAATCACCTGGGTAAAAGACTTGCAATTTGTTATGGATCAGCTGCCAATGATTAATGAACAAGATCCACAAAATAGACTCACCAATAAACTGGATCTTGGGCATATTGGCATTATGGGCCATTCATTTGGCGGTGCAGCAGCAGTCTCATTATGCCGCATTGATAAGCGTTGCAAAGCCGGGGTCGATATGGAAGGGCCGCTCTTCGGTGAAAATCAAGACATTGGCTTTGATAAGCCATTTATGTTTCTTTTTGGCGAGCCCTTTAAAGTTCCGGTCGGGCATCCAAATGAAGATTATTATAAGAAGGTAATCAAAGATAACCAAGAACGAATTGCTAAACTTTATGAGAATATAACCAATGATGTGTATCATATCGTTTTGAAACGTGCTGATCATATGTCTTTTAGTGATTGGAATCTTATCACACGGGCAAAAGAACTGGGCAACATAACTCATGAAGATCCGATTAAAATTACACGGGCTTTATTGTTAAACTTTTTTGATAAGTACCTTAAAGGTGAACCAACCCAAATAGTAGAGGTGATGACTAATAAAAATGACGCTGAAATTAAGTTTCGGTTAAAGTAGTTCAGGAATACTATGGAACAAGAAATAAAAAATCGCCAATGCGCTGGATGCAAAATCGTTCTACCCATACAAGAAGAACTCTCGCATCTTGAAAATAGTAAGCAGTATGGAAGCGCCACCTTCGGGCGTTATGGCGTTGCGAGCCCTGAATGCTTGGTATTGGCTAATCAAGTTCTAATGAATGAATATATGTTCGGACGCCCCATGTGCACACGCCTTGATGCCTATGGTGTGCAGCATCCACCACATCCTGAAGTGCAAAAGCAATTAGGGGTTGAAGGACGCTATAGAGCTGCATCAAAACAATCAGTAGCAATTCATTTAATTGCTCTGTACTTGATGATAGAAAAAAAGATGCCTTTGGAAGCCGTTTCAGCAGTAATGGGCCGCATTTTATCCTCACAGGTAAAATTAGAAGACGAAGAGCTGATTCCCCCTGAAGATTTGGGCACTATTACCGTTGCAGATGTTGTAAAGGCAAGCACACCAGAAGAACATGTTCAGCTTGTATGGCAATGGAGCACATCGGCATGGCAGGCTTGGAAATCATATCATCATAAAGTACAAGAATGGGTTGAAAAATATAATAAATAAAAAATCTATAGAATAGCGGGCTTTTCGCGATCTAATATTTTTAGAAAGAAGGTATTTTTTGCTATATATTCTAAAAATCGCACAGCTGTTGTGATAGATTGAAGGATGATCAGCCATTTCTTAAAGGTTAATGGTTACTTGGTATCCGATGGTATTTAAAACCGGATTAAAAGTAGTAAGAGTAATATTAGTGCGCTTGCCTGATTTGAGTTCTTGGATAATAGTGGGAGAAACGCCGGCAGCTTTGGCCAGTCTGCGGACAGAAAGATCATCTTTTTTCATCACTGCGATAAGGAGTTCTGAGATGAGAAGTTATTCGTATTCTTGCTCTAAAATTTCTTTTTGTTTTAGATCTTCAATTAACTCTTCATAAGAAGATTTAATAATTTTTTTATTTTTCATAACTCGGTCTCATTTTTAATTGAGAAGTTCGCTTTTGCCTAGCTAAGACGTGGGTCGGATTCTTTTCCGAATAAAAGATTATAATAGACTAGGTTTTCTTTATATGCCTGAATGCAAATCTCACGATGATGAGGATTTTCTATCTCTTCAAATGTGGGATTGCCCTGGTAATCAATGGCAAAGGTCTCCGGTTTGGTAAATCCAGTACTCTTAATGGCCTCCATATGCCACGCTTTGGAGCAATCGGTAAGCTCAATAGTATACCAACCCCATTGCTCAAAGCTGATAAAATTGGAACTTGCATCAGCCCAATTGAGCGCTTCTTTTTTAAAGGGAACGTTTAGAAAATGACACAGTGATTGCACCGTGTCTTGTGTCTTAAAATAGAGATCCTCTGATTTAATGATCAAAGGCGGAGTCCCACCATCCTTCTTTATATCAATCAACAATTCGTACATTCCTTTTAAGCCGATTGAATCTGCCATTTGCGTTGCTGGTAGTTTATCAAAATAGTCCTTCTTCTTTCGATAATAGGAAATAACCGCTCCATGAAGACTGCTCACCAGGAAAACGAGCTGTAGGCGTGGGTCTTTGAGAAACTGTGAGTTTTCTTTCAAAAATTCGTTCGCGGTATGTGTGTTTTCTCCCACAAAGACATTGTTTTTTTCAGCCTCATTAAAAATATCTTCTTGAGCCTTTGCATAGGTAGCCGGCGCATCCTCCCTATACCAGCCCTTGGTAATATCTGTGTATATATGTGCGGGCACATTGCAATAAGCCCAGTTTGCCGGTATATGCATAACTTTAAAATCACCTCTATTGCCAATCATTCGCATCAACTCAATCAATTTAGAACGAGGATTGCAGATGCAATAGACCAACTTATTCTGCCCTAGAAGTTGCTCAGAGCTTATGAGCATAAAAACAAACGTTAGCATAGCAAGCAAGTTAGCGCGACAACTATTTTTAGTCACGATGGACCTCCATATTGAAAAATTTACCATCAGTTTTGCACATGAAAAAAAGATTTTTGTGCCACTTTTAACATTGTCTAGTTGTCATCATTTTACGAATTTTTTGAATTAAGGTCAACCATACTTTCTGCTTACCCAAAGCGTTTCGATCCTTACTTGGGGTTATCATTATTGAAGAACGGCAGAGCATCCATTCAATCTGTGCTATTCTGGGCCTCGCGAAGAAGGAAAAACCATCCTCGCCCATGAGTATAGAGCCGAGCATCTCAATTCAGATGAGGTGCAGTTTTTTTGACTTGGAAAATCCTATAGATCCTATGAAAGTGGCTCATTGCAAGAATTTTTTTTTAAGCGATCTCTAGCAATCGAGCTTTAGGGAATGTTAGCTTTGTTATGATACATAGGGAATCTCTTATTTGAAAGAAAGGGTAAGCGCAACAAAAACTTTATTGTGGCCTATAAGCAATTTCAGATAAACAACATAACATTTTAAAGGAGTACTATGATTTTTGAGAGGCACCGTAACTTCCTTTTTACCCTGATGTATGCAGGTATTTTTCTTGCACCTGCTTTATGTCAGGCGGGGTGTAAATCGCTTGAACCGGCAGAAGCATTAAAGCGGCTTGATGCGTTAAGGAGAAACATAAAAATCTCCCTGGCCTCCATCAGAAAATTGACCGTTGGAGATACCATTACTTACGTCAATTGCCTAATTTCCAGCAAGCGCTTGTACCTTGTTCACCAATTCAAGTTCCTTCAATTTGTGCAGTTCCCTTAAGGGAATGTCATACTAGGAAGTGTCAAAATTTCACCATTACCCAAAGTGATTTTCAAGGTAAAGGAAGAAACGGAATTATTATCGATCGACCTGGCAGATACACCTTCTGCGGAAACGTACGCTTCAAGCCAACGACCCCTAACGTTCAAGCTATAACTATCACCGCCTCCGATGTCGTGTTGGACCTTGATATCTTTACTTTACAACAGGATATATCGAGTCCTCAGACGGGAGTCTATGGTATTGCGGTTGGACGAGACGTTCATAATGTTAAAATCACGGGATCTGCGCAGGTAGCACAAATTCGCGATTTTACTCTTGCTGGAATCAGAGTATTGGGGCGTACCGACCAAATAACTATTGAAAATGTTACGGTTACACAAACCTCTCCTGTTAATCTTACTAATGATTTAGTTCCTTCTGATTGCGCTAATATTGGCTGTGCCTTGATTACAGGTGGGATCTATGTGGGCGAAGGTGAACCTTCTGGTCTTGCTTTCTATGGAACGGACAAAAATAATCTCGTTACCAATTTAGTTTTGAATAATGTCAATGCAAAACGCTGTATTTTTGGTGCGCAAATTGTTATGACATTTGGCATACGCATTGAGAATTGCTCATTTGTTGAGAATACAAACCTTGGGCTTCTCTTAGGATTCTTCTTTCCTATCCCCGGCGATGAGCCAAATACTTTTGAATTCCCCGTTGGCTCAGATGGGGTGGTAAGAGATTGTAATTTCGATCGTAATGTAGGGACCAACGGCAATGTAACCAATCCAATTCAAGCTCCCCTATATTCTACGCTCAGTGGAGTTGTCATTAATGAAGTTCAAAATATTGTCTTCGAAAATTGTTCCGTAAATGATAACGTTGATGATACAGCGGTATTATTGGCTGCTAACCATGATGGTGCCCACAATATTACCTGGCGTAACTGTACCTTCAATAGCAACATTAGTGGCATTTTTCTCAATGGTTTGCATTTTAGTGGAAGCATTCCTGAGAGCGCGGGCGCCTGTGTGGGAATTGGAAGTCAGCCTTTTAATCAAGACTTTAACATCGTAGTGGAAAATTGCACAGCATCAGACAATCAAGCATTATTTTTTGAGGCAGATGGCTTTGGTTTCTTTTACGTAGATGGTGCTCGCGTGAGTGATTGCAATGCAAGTGGTAATTATTGCGTCAGCGCAGTCGGACCTGCGGAAGGATTTATGGTGGTAGGAGAACTGCCTGGAGGACAAAGTAATGGCATTACTTTCTTGCGATGCACGGCAGAAAGAAATCAAAATCAAGGAGTTGCAGCTGGAGGAAATGGCTTTCTTGTGCGAGCAAGTTCATCGAACGTTATCTTTCGTGATTGCGTAGCCAATGCGAATGGTCAATCCAATGAAAATCCGATGTTAAGTGCTAGTGGTTTTCAAGTTAACACGACCCTTCTTAATCAACCGGCCTCGTTAGCAGAAAATATTATTTTCGATAACTGTATAGCTAACGGCAATGGTACCGATCAGCAAACAACTAACGTTAGCGGGGGTATTCTGCTTGTAGTCCCGGCTGGGCAACCGCCAGCTCAAAACGTTCTCGTTCAAGATAGTACGCTGAGCTATAATATAAATGGATTGTATGTAGCTAATGACGTCCCTGGCCTTGTGGTTAAGCGCAATGAGGCCGATCAAAACCTTCTCGCTGGTTTTGATTTGACAAATCAAATGAGCCCCGTATTTATCGCAAAAAATATTGCTTACAACAATGGAAGTGGAGCAAATTCCAACTATCCTGGTGTAAATTCAGCAATTGTTATCCAAGGTACCACAACCAGTTTCCCACCTACGGACGTTGGATTGAAAAACCTTTCGATTATCAGCTAAGACCATAAATCCGCTATAGTCTAATGCAGGAGTGAACAGAGGAAAACGATTTTCCCCTGTCCACTCCTTTCAATTCCTTGGTATCAATTATCAATAGTATCATCAAGACCCTCTCACTTTTTCAGAAAACCAAGATGAAAAAGAAGGATAGAAAATTTCATCTAGCACCATAAATACAATTTGACAAAATTAGCCTAGGAGGCACTCTTTTAGAGTATACTTAAAAAAGATTATTAAAGGTGCTCTATGAAGATTATTTTGATGCTCTTTGCCCCAGTAGTTGTAACTATGAGTGCTTTAGCCATGGATGGGCAGAGTGTAAGACAAGCAAAAAAGCGGCATCTTGAGGATGCTATTCGAGTTGCAAAGAAGCAGCGCGAAGAGGTTTTCTGTATTTCCTGCGATCCCAACCCGGGATTATTGGCCACCCTTGAAGCACCTGCAATTTCAAATAATGTTCAAGAGTATAAGCTTCAGATTGGCAGCGCAGAAGAAGGGGAAAAAGAATATATCGTTGAACGAAGGGTTGCAGAGCTCTCAGGCACCTTAAAAAATATCATGGAGGATCTTGATTCAACCATCATACCGATAGCTTCCCTACACCCGGGGTCGGCTCCCTGTCTTGTAGAGTGTCTTAAGCAACTTGTAAGCGTCAAAAATTCACTTACGTACGATGATAGCGTTCACGCCGCTTTAAAGGATCTTGTAGATAAGACGGACATTGTGCATCTCTTTCTTGCAACAAACTATTTAGATATTCCCATTTTATTCAATTACCTCGCAAGTAGCATTGTCACCTATCTTGGCAAGAACAAGATATGAACAAACTTGGAGATTTTGTAGAGTGTTTGTGCAAGGAACTTCCTGCGGATCTACAGAAAATTTTGATTGACAAGTTCCTCCAAGCCTACCGCAGTACATTCATGAAATTTTACCACATTACCACACAGCCTGTTAGCAACCCATTTCCGCCCTTTGGTTTAGGTGGCGGTTGTCCCGTTTTTTTTGGTGATTCCACTCTCGTTTTGAGTCGTTATGTATGGAAACCAGATATTTCTCTGGAGCCAGTGTCCAGCATCCTAAGTTTGAAAGTTTTTGAGGTAAAAGATAATGAGCTGGTCTGCACTAAAACTGCTGATGTGCCATTGGGTTGTGCCATTGGAGAGGGGTTTTTAAATTCTCAAGTGACTAAGCTCGTTTTTAGTAAATACAAAGAAGGCTTAAATTCTGCAAAATATGTAGTAGATCTTCAGGGGCCGGCAGACTACGTTCTAATGGATCAGGGAGCATCTTTTATGGCTTCTTGGGTCTTTGGATTACGAGTGTTTCTGTTGGAGAACAAGGACGAGATAAAACTTATTGATCCAAATTACCCTCAAACGTTGACCTTTTTAGGCTCTTCTCTTGTTGCTTATAACGGCAAGCATGCTTTGACTACAAAATTAGGTGGTGGCGCTTACCTTTGGCGTGTTGACCCCGATGGGACGGCTATTCTTTTAAAAGAGCTTTTATTGAAAGATCTTCCATCAGTTGAAGATAGGATTAAACCGCAAGTCGCGCAATTCTTGTTGGGCCAGGTTGGGCGCTATTTTGTACATACGAGTATACTTGAGAGTAGCAAGTTGACCGTTCTAAAAATAGTGTATTGTGATTTAGGTAAAGAGGCGATCTTCTGGGAAGATCTCTCTGCTGTCTTAGGACTTAAAAAAACTCTGCCAGCCGTTACTCCCCAATTTCGCGGGTATCCGCTATCTGTTTTTACAAAAACTGGATTACTTGTTATCTGTGAAAGAGGTTCTGATGGAAAGATGTGCCTCTATGACATTCATGCCAAAAAAGGCATAGCCCTTAGCCTTCCATTTCCGCTCCATGGGCGATGTGACAAACTCATCATCTCACCCGATGAAAGTCAGGTCTATGGGTTTTGGGAAGAACAAAGTAAGATGAGAACGTTTAAAATCGATCTTTTACACGATTTGAAGGATTATAGTCTATCATAGTTGGTTTGTATGCTTCACGAAGTGAAAATTCGTCAGAGTTCCGGCTTTTTAAAGCACATCTTTGACGCGTTACCTGCCAAAATGAAAACCGCCCGCCAGAAGAAGAAACAAAATTTTGCTTACATTCCTTAAAAGTAAGTGAGAATTTTCTCAAGCTGAAAGGAAAGTGCATTACCATAAGACAACTTAAATAGGCTGTGAAATTGATGCAAAAAAAGCCGCTTTTTCCCTGTAAGTGCACATTGACGAAATTTATTGAGTTGGTAGACTTAAAGTAACGCTGCATTAGCAAGTTTTGGACCGACGATTGTCATTTGTCCTTTAGGAATCAGTATGTCTCCAAAATTAAAACTATCTCTTTGCATTCTTGTACTGATTCTTATCAGTGGAACTGCACTATTAGTGGCCAACAATCGTGCGAGCCAATGGCTTAAGTCGTATGTAGCTAAGGCAACTGAGCAAGAACTTGGCTCTTTGCCTCTTAACCAAGAGCAAGAAGAAAAAATTAAGAGTATTGCGCAAGAAGTTGGTATAACTGAACCCATTATTATTCGTAAAATGAATCAGAAAGCAATGGCAGCGCTTGGCTATCATAATGCATTTGCCTATTTTCCCCTGCTATTTACTTTCATTCCTACCAACAGTGACCCCTATTTATTCATAAGCGAGGGGTTTTTAGAAGATTTGTTGCCAGAAGAGCAACGTTTTCTCATTGGCCATGAGATGATCCATATCAAAGAGCGCCACACACTCTATTTAAACTTATTTTTGTATTCGCTCTTATTAGTATTGATTGTACTTTCATATCTTCTGACCAAAAAAATTCAAAGAATCGTACGAGGAATGCACCATCAGAAATATATTATGGGTGTGATCACGTGTGTTGTTGGCTTCATTTGTTTCTCTGTACCTAGCTTGATAGGCCTTGCTTATCGCAGACATATCGAAAAGGTTGCCGATTGCCATTCACTGCAGATATTGAAAACCTATGAAGGCTGCGCAAAGCTTGTAGATCGTTGGCAAAAAGAATTTAGTCTGCCCTCTCATAATCCCTATTTTGGGTTACTCTCCGATCATCCTTCATGTGGAGAAAGAAAATCATATTGTTTAGCATTGCAAAACAAAAAGGACATTTTATGAATACTATCAAAAGCTCATCGCTTTTAATTTTCTGCATGTTTTCAGTCGGTATCATAACAGCAAAAACAATTGATTTCGTTGAAGATGGTTATTTAATGCCAGCTTCATCCCAAATAATCGAGCTGACTGAAAAAGCAGCAGAATTTTTCGAATTTGATCAGCCATACGAGGTTGCCCTACCAAAAAAAGGAGGACTTCAAATTAATCCTTGGAACAAACTTATAGCCGCAGGCATCAATCCGCAGACTAAAAATCCGTTTCTTGTTATCAATGAAAGTTGGTTTAAAACATTGAACCCTGAGCAACAAATGTTTTTGCTTGGACGCAATTTTTTAATGCTCAAAAATGGCGTTCAACCATTTTCAGTGAAAGCAATACCCTTTTTATTCATTTTATTGACCATCATTCTCACGCTTCTTATCTATTGGTTTTTGGGCAAAACCAACCTTGGTCACAAAAAATGGATGCGTTTAGGAATAGCCTACGCAATAATCTTTGTAAGTAACATTACTTTTCTCAATACGGTGCAAATCAAAGCGATACAGTATTTTGGTGCAAAGCATGATATGCACAACATTCAAATGGCCATCGAAAAAACTCAGAATAAAGGGGCTGCAGTAACCGCTCTTGAAGCAATTGATGCAGCCATTAAAAATGACTTAAAAAATGGTGAAAAATTCTGGGAGCCCTATGCAATGTTGTTTGAAAATTATGTAAAAGAGCTTAAAAACTGAAATTAAGCTAGCTTATCTTCGTCTAAAATAAATCTGCCCAATAAGTAGTGCTTGAAATCTTGTTTGCGTAAAAGCAACGTGCCATATCCCGTTCTTAACTTTTTCAGTTTGAGATCCGAAAGAAGGAGCTCCATTTCTTGTTTTACCATCTTAAGATTTTCAGTATTTTGTGCCATGAGTTCAATTTCAAGGAAGGTGCCTAAATTGGCAACTTCATCAACAGCGAGAGTAAATGCATTGTGTGCATATGACGTTCGAACCTTATCAATTCGATAATGCTCAATGAAATTATTCGCATGTTTAATTGCCTCAAGATCTGCGATCGCTGATGGCTGTAAGTTTAAGCTCACTAACAATGCGTTAATATTGGAAAGATCTTGTGATTGGATCGGTAATGCGAAACTATGTTCTTCGCAATAGTCTTGGATCGCCAAATTGGGATTATCAAGACAAGATCGATTGAATTTGATGTCAAGTGTCCTTGTATTACGGTTGCGGATAAAGATTCCTTTTTGATAGAGAAGCGCATCAGGATTATCATAATAAATATCTATATCGTGTTTGCAGTGCAATTGCTGCAAGGGTTCTAGAAATTTTGTTAATTGAGGGCGGTCAAAAACTTCATAACGAAGTTCAATTTCAATGGTGTTCATGAAATTTCCTCATCTTCAGATTCTTGGATTTCGGGGCTGTAACCGTCATCTTTTAGGGCCGCTAATTCTTCTTGATAGTTCTGTATGCTCACATTCCCCTTGGCTTGCCAATCAGTTATTAGTGCTATTAATTCTTTATAAGAACCAATCGTGGTTGCACTGATTGCTAGATCGTGTAAGTTTTTAAGGAGAGTTCTTGATAATTCGTTTTTTATCTCCGGATAGTCGATACCGATATCTTGGTCTTTTCCTTTTGAAAAATCAATTTCGTTGTAGGACAGTGGGGCAAGTGTATCATCAATTGCCTTGAAAAAAACACGAAATCCTTCAAGAGCTCCCTGATGTTCTTTGCTGGTTATAGGATTTATTAAACAGAGCTGTGCAAGTTTCCCCAGAGGTCCCTGCCAAGATTCAGTAAAATTTTTATTGCGTTGATCTTGTATTTGGTTTGAGAAGGCGGAATAGAGTGTCAGGTGATATAGATTGGCGGCTATCTCCCCTTCTTTAGCACACTCTTGAAGATCAATTGACTGGAGAGCGCTGTCCTTTGACTCCTGATTGTTTTTGAGCTCTTGTAAATACTCCATTGTATCTTTAACTGATATGCCTTCTTCCCTGACTTGTAGATACTGGATAAACTCTTTACCAAAATTTCCTAGGATGCTCCTTTCCAAATACTTTATTCTAAGATCGAGGTTTTCTATTGTGAGTTCATGTTCAATTTCATCGAACTGAGCTGGCGTTTTCTTTAATTTTCCAAAAAAATTACTATGCTTTTTTGCAGCATCGTGAACATATTCCAGATACAGCCTTTCCGCGGAATTTTCACCATCCGACGGAGACTTGCTATCCAGCGTCCTACCCAGAATAGCGGCGTCTGTAAGCAATGATTTACATTCTTGTCCCCCCATGGCCATCTGCGCGAGAGCTTCAAGAGCTTTAGTATACTTGGGCAAGGAGTGGTCAGTTTGTTTGAGAATCTCAAAGAGGGTAAAAAATGGCCTGCAAGCAACAAGATAAAGGTTCGTTCTCTCCATTTTTTTATTAAAATCTTGAGCTTTACACTGGTATAATAAATAGGTTGCTGCTCTGTTTTTTCCTCGCTCGCATAGCTTCTGCTTTTGCTCGTCTTTATAGTCGGTTTTGCACACTTCTGTGAGGAGTTTTTCTAGTTCTTTATCCGGTATCGTTAAATTTTGAATGCTTTCGTAAATTTTATCTAGGGTCTCTAATTCTTGCCCTTTTTCCATCGAGTGAGTGTTATATGAACTAAAGACGATGGATGCTAGTACAATTTTTACTGTTCGTTTCATAATGACCCCATAAAACATCGATAAGACATCACATTATACATGCACAAAACTAAAGGAAAACTTCCTTTAAAGCAACCTAATTTTTTTTCCGAGTGCTATTGCGCTCAACCGCTATCTTAGTTTTAAACTTTTTTTGGGGATCGAACTCCCTTGGTGTTATTCCCTAGGAAGTACTGTGTCTCTTTGCTCATTTCACAGAAACATCTCTGATTGCTCTCAGGCAAGGCTTATAGAAAAAATTTTCCTAATTTTTCATGAAGAAGCCTACGGTGTCTGGGCACCATTTTGCAGAGCCTGGACCTTCGCGGCAAACTTCGCGCGGTCTTGAGTATCTTTCATTGCCCATGCTAACATTAATTGCTTGAAAGTCGCGAAAGAATCGATAGTAGCAGCTTCACTTACAAAATCTTGCATACATTTAAAAACAGCTCTCATGCATTCATTATTTACTTCGGCATGTTCTATAATAAGGTTCTGATTTTTTCCTTTTGAAAAATCGGTTGCCTCGTAAGGTACCGTGGAGAGTACATCTGCAAAAGCCTGGAAAAGTGTGCGCAATCCTGCAAGAGCTTCTTGATGGTTGTTGCTCTCAACAGGATTAGAATGACATAAAGAACCAAGCACAGCTAAGCATTCACCAAATGATCTGGTAAAATCTTCATTATAATTTTTTAGTACCTTGATGTTCTCTGAATAGAGAGTGTTAAGAAAAAGTTGGGCAAGATTTTTCCCGCGCTCGGCATATGTGTGTGCATTTATAGTTAGGTTGGGGACTGCACGAGCGTTTTTTGCTGACTCCTTACTCAAGATCATATCTTTCAAATGTTTTATTTGCTCGTCGATAGGCATACAATCCGGGGCTAGTTGCAATAAGTTGGCAAACTCTTGTGCAAATCCGTTTTGCACACCGGTTTCTAAATATGCCAACTTGCATTTCAGGGAAGACAGACAATACTGCAATTCAAGTTCGTCAATCTGAGCAGGAGTTGCCTTGAGCTTTTCAAGAAAATCTACACAAATTTTTATCTCAGATGCATAGTATTCCAAGTATAACTTCTCATAGGGTTTTTGATTATCGGTAGAGTTTTTCTCATTCTCTACTGTGCCAAGAATTGTGGAGGGTGAATGAGTGGCCTTCTGCAAACATTCCTGTGCCCCGGTTGCGAGTTCCTTAATTGCCTGACAAATTGTTATATAGCTTGGTGAATTGGGATCGATCGCTTTCAATCTTTCATTTAATACACAAAAAGGCCTCAAAGACTGAACTTGAAGCATAACCCTTGATATCTTGTGGCCATAATCTTGAGCTTTATATAAAAATAATAAAACGGTTGCAGCTCTATTCTTACCTCGATCGCGTAACTTCTGGTTTAGCTGCCCGGTATAATCGGGTTTACACACCTCAGCGAGGAGCTTTTCTAACGCATCGTCGGGTATTTGCAGGTTATCAACGATGTTTACTAGTTTAGTGAAAGACTCGAATTGTTCTTGTTCCTTTGTTTTTTCCATACCGTAGGAAATAGCGGGACACAAGAGGATGAAAGCGGCACCAATTTTTTTTGTTGTTAGTTTCATGCAATACTCCTTGAAATTTTTTACAATCAGCTTTGATATTTATTTTTATGATAGCAAAAAGGGTTTTTGAGTCAATTTTTGCCATTCAGCATCTCTTTTTTTACAGCTTCATTTTCTGACCAAAAATGCAGTATTTGGCCCGCGTCTTTTAAAGAGGTACATGAACATAAATTGACACGAACTGAAACAATCTTTAATGTTAGTTTCCTAATAACCCTGCAAGGAATCACTATGGTAGTTGTGCTTGTACAAGTGCTTACAGACTTCCTAACCTCGCCTGCAGCAAACTAACAGTTCTGCGCATCATTTTGCAGAGCCTGGAACTTTGCCGCAAATTTCTGGCGGATTTGAGTGTCCTCGCTTGCCCATACAGATGTTAATTCTCTAAAAGATGCGAAAGAATCAATAATAGCAGCTTTGCTTACAAAATTTTGTGTACATTTAAAAATATCTCTTGAGAATTCATTATTTACTTCGGGATTTTCTATAGTAAGGTTCTGATTTTTTCCTTTTGAAAAATCGGTTGCCTCGTAAGGTACCCTGGAGAGTACATCTGCAAAGGCCTGGAAAAAAACGCGAAATGCTGTAAGAGCTTCCTGATGAATGGTGCTCTCAATAGGATTACAATTGCAGAAAGAACTAAGCAGAGCTACGACTTCGGCCAATGAGTTAGTAAAGTGTTCATTGTAGTTTTTTAGCAGGTCTAGGTCCTCCGAATAGAGGGTATTAAGAAACAGTTCGGCAATATGGTGCCCTCCCTGAGCAAACTGTTGCACGTTTAATGTTACTACTTGCATGACGAGAGCTTTATTTGTTGATTCTTGAATTGCTATTACGCCTTTTATCTGTTTTATGAGCTCTTCAATAGTTGTATCTTCTGGAGCGATTTGCATTAAGTTAGCGCACTCTTGTGCACATCCGTTTTGCACACCGGTTTCTAAATATGACAGCTTGCATTTCGCTGAAGACCGTGAATACTGACCTTCAAGTTCATCAATCTGATCCGGCGCTGCCTTGAGTTTTTCTAGGAAATCTAAACAAATTTTTATCTCAGATCCATAGTATTCTAAGTATAACTTTTCATAAAGTTTTTGGGTATCTGGAGAATTTTTTTCATCCTCTAATGCCCCAAGAATTGCAGAAGCCGAATAAGTGGCCTTTTGCAAACACTCTCGTGCCCCCGTTGCCAGCTCCTTAATCGCCTGGCAAATCTTTATATAGCTTGGTGAATTGGGCTCGGTTGATTTAAGTCTTTCATTTAATATTAAAAAAGGCTTGCTAGACTGGAGATGAAGCATAACCCTCGATGCTTTGTGGCGATAATCTTGAGCTTTATATAATAATAATAAAACTGTTGCAGCTCTATTCTTACCTCGATCGCGTAATTTTTGGTTTAGATCGCCAGTATAGTCGGGTTTAGATACTTCTGTTAAGAGCTTTTCTAGTGCGTCATCTGGTATCTGAAGATTATCTACAATGTTTACTAGTTTAGTAAAGGAATCAACCTGTTCTTGCTCTTTTGTTTTTTCCATCCCATTGGAAATAATGGGATACAAAAGGATGAGAGCGGTACCAATTTTTAATGTGAGTTTCATAAGCAAGTCCTTAAAATTTTTTACAATAAGCCTTGATATTTATTTTTATGATAGCAAAAATAGTTTTATAGTCAATTCTGGCTTAACTTCATCTATTTCGTAAGCGAGGTCATTTTCTGCATACAAACTCAATCTTTGACCCACTTTTTCCCATAAGGAATTCTTTTTTCTGCTATCGAAAATGTTCAACATGTTCAAAAGTTGTTAGAGCTTGGTGGACATGGCCAGATTAAGAAAATAGCTTTTCTTGTTCTGCCTTAAGTTTTTGAATATGCGAACTTCTGATGCTAGTTTCTTCTTTTTCCCATTCGTTTACTAAATCGAGTATTTTTTTATGAGAATCAGCATTGGCTGACATGATTGCAAGATTTTGCATGTTTTTAAAAATACTGATAGCTCCTTCATTTGCAAGTTTATTGGGGGCAAAATCTTGATTAATCCCTTTTGAAAAATCTATGGTGTTGCACGGTATGGTAGCGAGCTTTTCAACAAATGCCTTAAAAAAAGCACGGAATCCTTCAAGGGCCTTTTGGTGCATATCGCTACCAGAAGGGTTATTAGCACATATCAGGCCAAGAGCACCAAGGACTGCATTGAAAGCAGATATATAATTTTCATGAAGTTTTTTTACCTGTTCTACTGACTCGCAAGAATAGAGTGTCATGAGAAACTGATTTGCTAGCTGTTTTCCATCGGCGGCGATGATATTTAGGTCAATTTTTTTCGATAGGCCCTGGTGTTTAATTTTGCACAGGAGCTCTTGTTTGAGTGATTGTAGCTGGAGTATTTGGCTATCAACGGGCGTATTTGATGGGTAATCCTGTAAACACTGCGCAAATTCTTGGACACAGTTTGCTGCTTTACTTTTTTCAAAATAATCTAGTTTAAGTTGCAAGCGTTCCATTACATGTATTTCTAGAGATGCCAGGTCTTCAGGCGTTGTTATCCCTTTTATGCTTTCATAACTTTTAGATTCAGTTCCTATAATTTTTTTTACAAATTCCAGATACAGTCGCTCTGCTGCTGTTTGGGATGTTTGGTTATGAGCATTTTTGGCAAAAAGAATTTTGTTGTCTAGCGTTGTTGAAAGCAATCGCTCTTGCGCCCCTGAAGCAATGTGCTTAATGGCGTTGAGAATTTTGGGCCGTTCTGGAGAATTTTCAGGTATCGTTACCAGAGTCGCAAATAGGCTGTAAGATGGTTTGCCTGCTTCAAGATACAAATTTAAGCGGGCTACTTTTTTTTCATAGCTGGGAGCTTTATGTAAACTAAACAAGTAAAGGGAGGCGATTGTTTTGCCAAGTTCTTGCAGCTCTTTATCACGTTGACCTGTATATTCCGGTTTGAGGACATCAGTAATAAGCTGTTTGATATTTGGCTTTTCTACAAGCGATAGATTTGTGAGAGTACCCGAAAGTTTTTCAAGTTGCTCAGTTTCTTCAGTAGTTAAGTTTATTTCCATCCCGTAGGCAATGGATGCGCACAACAAGACGTATGCGGTGCCAATTTTTAGTGCTAGTTTCATAGAGTACCCCATAAAATTATTTTCAATCAGTTATCAAATGTCTATTTTAGAGTAACAAAATAGGTTACTTAGTCAATGGCAGCGAGAAGGCTTTTGCGAGTCGTGCTAAATAATTTTTAAGGGCCTGGGCACCACTTTCATTGGGTACATGTAGTGAATCTTTCAAAAATGGTTTCACGCAGTGCTTGCTGCAGGGGGAGTTAATGGGAACTCGAAAGAATGTGCAGGTTACCGGTAGGCCAGTAAATGCTGTTCCATTGGGTATGACGATAGGGCCTCCTCCATAGGGCGGATTAGTTGTAGGGTAGGCAATAAGAAATTCGTTATGAATGGCGTCAATGGTGCCAACATCAGAAATTAAAAACCCTTGGTTGGGGAAAAAAGTGAATTTTCTGGCATCAAAGCTCTCGGGCGTCAGTCGTACTTCGCCAAGAAACTTTTCGATGCTATGATCAAAAAGGGTCAGCCAGAGGTTGGTTTTTAAGCTTGCCGTAAAGCTTCCTTCATCCTGGTATCTCCTAAAATCATAAAAACAGACACCAACAACGCAGTTTTCGGTAATTGCTATTGAAGGAGAAAAAGTTTGTATGCCAACGGTTTTGGGATTGGCAACGATGGGTGAAGACCAACTTATACCACCATCTTTACTACGGGAAATAAAGACACCGCTCATAGGGCTTTGTGGGGACCACGCTGGATTAGCTTTGCCATCAGCCCAAGTTATGTATAATTCTCCCGTTTTTGGGTGCACTTTGCTATCAGCGCCAAACATGTAGGTTGAGTAAGTAAGATTGGGGGCATTAGGATCGGTAACAACAGCAATGATACCATTTTTATAGGCGATATGCTGGTGCCAATAGACAAAATCTTTAGACGTAAGCGCTATAATGTTAAAAGTGCCATCTGGGGAATTGGCTTGATAGATAATGACGGGTCTTTTGTTAGGCAGGATGTGCAAGATAGCATTGAAGCCATATACTCCACTATCCAACGTTGCCACCGTAGTTGGGGCAGACCAGGTATTTCCTCCATCAGGGGAGATTTGTAATTCTAATGTTTGCGCGGCAGCAGGATCAAGGAGCTGGAGGAGGTTTCCCCATACAGCGTACAAGGTAGTTGGGTTATAGGGATTGACAGTAATGGTGGGCCGATCTACAAATGCTACTTGCGCTGGGTACAGATTATTTTGGATTGAAGCAAGAGCATTCCAAGAAATACCTCGATTAGTTGATTTTGTGTAATTTAAGGCATTTGCAAAATTTGATGAGCCATCGGGGTTAATAAGTTGCCGTGCCGCATAGCCTAGATGAAAATTTCCAAGCCTCTGTGATGCCGCATAAGGGGCAGTAGGACTTACAAAATCATTAGGGGCTCCTGCAAGCGTCGCTCCTTGGATCCTTGAGGTGATAAGATCAGATTGGTTCCATGTTGTGCCCTGATCACGTGAGAAAAGTGCTAGATTAACCAGATAAGATAGGTTATACCCCTGGTTGCAGACAATCAAAAAATTATGGGGGTGTTTCCTATTTGCGACAACCATGGGATTGAAAATTGCGTTTTCAAAGACTGGAGCTACTTGACTGGGGAAGCTTCCGAGCCTAAGACCATCAGTTCCCTGAGGAAAACGTGCATATCCTGTCACATCGAGCGGTGCAATAGCAGGATGTCCACATCGAGTGTCATGGGCTATGCAAGGTGGAAACAATAGGAGTGATAGACTAAAAATAAAACACATGATGGGCGTAATCATCGTTTGCATCCCTCTGTAAAATTTTAGTTTAAGCTATAAGCGCAGAAAACATTTGTCAATTTTGCCTTTTTTTTGACGCCTGGGTAAATTCACTAAAAAGAAAGGGAGAGCATAAGAATTTCTTATGCTCTCCCGATGCTTTGAGAATAATGAGCGTTTATCTTCTTCTTGCTTGTACTTTTCGTCTTGCTGCTTTCCGTGCTACCAAAGCCGTTGCTTTTCTTTGAACAAGAGCACTGCGGCCAGTGCGGCGATTCATACCAAGAGCCCTACGCCGAGTTGTTATCGATAGAGCTTTTTTTGCAGTCTTTCTTACTTGACTTCGATTTGAGCGCCGAGCTTGCACCGATCTGTTAGTAGGGTGAGTGCGTCCTTTGTTTACCCTTCTTACTCCGGCTCGGGCTGCTGATCCACTAAATTGAGCTGGGGCTGCCGCTGGCGCTGCGGGTATACGGGGTTGAGTATTTCTTTGTGCAGGCATAACTTCCGCAGGGATGGCAAAAGAGCCATCATGGGATCGTTGTGATCGAGCAGTCTTTGGAAAATTCTTTGCTGGGGCAAGACCTTGCAACACTTCTGGAAGAAGCTCATCAGGTATTATTGGTTCATCCAAGGCAGGCGTCGGCTTTAAGGATAATTGTGTACGTGCTGGTCTGGATGCAACAGGATTTGATGGTCTTTCAGGTGCAATCGCTCTTCTTGTTGCAGCATCTTTTTCTTTTTGGTCTCGTGCACGAAGTGCTCGGTGTTCTGCCAAAATAGTTTGCTCATAGATAAATAACGTAGGAGTCATAGTCTTAGATTCACCATAGCCTCTTTGACTTATGGCTTCCATAGTCTCTTGGGAGACTTCTTGAATTCTTTCGTCATTACACAGGTACCATTGGTCATTCTTTTTTACATAGCTTACATAGTGGCCGGCATTATCTTGGCCTGAATGCATAATGACCGCAATCAAATCATACGTGTCTCTTCTTTTTGATTGATCATGATAAAAGTTTTGCAGATTCAACCCTCTTACAGGAAAGCGTATTGCTTCAGGTCGTTTTTGTGTGCGGATGTTTCCTGAATTATCAATGGCCGGTCGGCGTGTATCGGGATCTAATACCACCTGATTTCGCTTGAGGGTGATAATCAAATACGGCTGCGTTTCAAGGAGGCTGTGTCTTCGTTCTGCAATAGTCCATTGCCCATTTGCATTAAAGATATCTTGGTCTCCATTTTCAAAGAAAGCTCTTATGCAATTATAGAGGGAATAGTCACCTTCTCTTACAGGAAGCATGAGGCTGCTGTGGGCTGCGATGCGCGGTTCAGTACGCCTTCCATTACCATCTTGGTAGTGCACCCCCGTCAGTGTGTAAAAGAGGTTAGAAATGCGATTTTGAGGCACGTTGGTGCCTCTATAGGGCTGTAATGTTGCTCGAGCTTGATCGGTAAGATCAGTATCAGCAAGATGATTAAGGAGCCCTGTTAAAAATTCATCAGCTGTTTGTTGTGTTCCAGCTGGGGCGTTTAACATCTGCCAACCCCTTCTACTGAGTTCGCCAAGATTGAAATTTTTTTGATCGCTATGACGAGCATGCACTAGAAAAGAGATATAAAGATTTGAAATAGAATTAGCACGGTAATTATTTGCTTCATTCATTACCAGGTCAACCAAGTCGTCCATAGCATATAAAGCCTGTACCGAAGCATTAATAAAACAGCTATTGCCTGTATTAATAAGGCCAAGGGGAGTTGAAGCTTTTGCAATCATCCCAAAGGAGGCAAGGCTAAAGAGCAATAAAAGGTGTTTACGATTCATGATTACATTCCTTACTAGAGTAACATCAAAATGTGTATATAAACTTATGTTTTCATCTCTACTAAAGAGTAATTTAATCTCGTATATTTGTCAATTAGGATAAATAATCAAGAAAAGGGTAGTGCTTGACTACCCTTTATATCATGCGAGGGGTTTTTTATTTACTGACGCCGGTCAATAGATCCCACCAAGAGGCTTTTTTTTGTGGCTCTGCCGTGCCCTGTTTTTGCGTCATTTGTTCATAGGCTTGCCTTAACTGTTCAAGAATAGATGGTTGTTCTTGAGCCGGTGCCTGGGCTTTTTTTGCCTCTTGTTCCTTTTTAGCTTCCTCATATGCTTGATGAAAAGCTTGCTGTAAGCGTTCAAGAAATCCAGGTTGGGCCGCCCGCGTAGTTTCTGTTGGTCTTTGTTGCCCTATTTTTGCCTGCTCTTGGTGTGTTTGGTATTTTTCTGCGGCTTCTTTTAATTGACCCAACCAGTCAGCTTGAGCACACGTTGCCGGAAAAGCTGCAATAGCAGCATAGAGTAAATATTTCTTCATAATAAACCCTTTTTTTAAATGTATTCTTATGCTGCTGTTGCTGCGGCACGCTTTTTGGCTTCTTCTATTTTTTTGCCTAAGTCACTTTGCGACAGTTTTTGATATGTTTCCTTACCAAATTCCTTAATTTTGCCATGAAGCTTCTCAAGGTACGATTTATGTTCTTCCGCTATTTTTTGTATTTCTTGTTTTGCTTGTTCCAAACGTTGCTTTTGTTCTTTTGCAAACTCTTCCGGAGTGGTTGTGGCTAATTTATGCGCGGCTTGTTGTGCTTTTAGCTTTGCCTCTTCCCATTGTTTCTTTGCAAGCTCTTCTGGATTCGTTGTGGCTAATTTATGGGCGGCTTGTTGTGCTTTTTGTTTTGCTTGCTTTGCAAGCTCTTCTGGACTAGTTGTGGCTACTTTATGGAGTGCTTCTTGTGCTTTTTGTTTTAAATCACTCCAAAAATCAGCTTTTAGCGCAGATAGTGACAATGCCGTAAGTCCAAGGACTACGATAAGATGTTTCGTCATAGTTATATTCCTTTCATTAAAGATACTGGTATAATTATTTTTCTATTTGAAATTATAACTGTTTTTATATTTTTTAAGCAAGGGTTTTAAAATAATTTTTATTACTATTTTGTAGAAGGGGAGGAGGTGTGTTCAAGATTTTTTTTAATCTTAAGGAGGGCTTCAACCGGAGTGGCATGATTGAAAATTGCTGATGCAATTGCAAGTTGATCTGCACCATTTTTTATAAGTTCCTTGCAATTATTTTTATTAATGCCCCCATCCATACCTATAATAAAGGAAAGATTGTGTGATCGCCGCCAAGCAGCAAGGGTTTTCAGTTTTTCTGCACTGTGGGGTAGGAATGGCTGACCTGAAAATCCGGGATTAACTGACATAATGAGGACGTTTTTAAGAACATCTTTAAGTGGGTAGATTGATTCAAGGGAAGTAGTGGGATTGAGTGCAATGGAGGGGATCCAACCTTGTTTACGTATTTCTTTAAATAAGGTGTGTACGGTAAGGGCTGAGGGGCTTTCATAGTGGATTGCTACTATGTCTCCTTCATGGAGGTTCATGCGGTCAAAATAGTTTTCGGGATACTCAACCATCAGGTGGATGAAAAGGGGTTTGTCGGTTGCTTGGCGTAATGCATTGATGAAGGGAGGACCCCAAGTAAGATTGGGAACAAAATGAAAGTCCATGATATCAAGATGGTAGCCTTCTACATAGGGGTCAAGTAGATCTACTTGTTGCTGTAAGTTAAGTAGATCCGCTGAGATAAGAGAGGGAAAGAGTTCTGCCATAGTTTCTTTTGATATGGGTCTTTTTTCAAAATAGTCTAGCTGAGTTCTTGTATCTGTCTAGCGCTTCTTCAGTAACCCTGGGAATCTCTTATAGGCTCTTCCCAAATAAAGATTTTCTGAATTGGCTTAGTAAGACGGTAGCTTTTTAGGGCTAAAAAACAACGTTATGTAAATAAATGCTGAGCTCTTCCCTGTAAAAAAATATGAGTGGGTTACTATAAAATATTTGCCAGTTTTTTTACTTTCGTTTATACTTTCTCATATAAAAATCTAAGAGGTGTTCTTTAGTTTATACATAAGGAGTAACACTATGGTTGAAAAAATTCGTCCTCTCCTTGATCGTGTTCTGATCAAGCGCCTTGCAAATGAAGAAAAAACAGCAGGTGGTATTTATATCCCTGATGTAGCAAAGGAAAAGGCCCAGATGGGTGAAGTTATTGCTATTGGTCCGGGCAGGTTACTTAAAGATGGTAGCTTAGCAGCGATGCAAGTGAAGGTGGGTGACATCGTTTTCCTTCCAAAGTATGCAGGCACGGAAGTAAATGATCACGTTATTATTAAGGAAGATGAAATTCTAGGAATTGTTGAACGATAAAATAAGAGGTATGCACAATGGCTGGTAAAAAAATCTTATATGGCGCGGAAGCTCGTCAAAAGCTTTCAGCCGGTGTTGATGCACTTGCTAATGCAGTTAAGGTGACGCTCGGGCCCCGGGGCAGGAATGTAGCGTATGAAAAGAAGTTTGGTGCCCCCGCAATTACCAAAGATGGTGTAAGTGTTGCTAAGGAAATTGAACTTTCTGATTCATTAGAAAATATGGGCGCCCAAATGGTGCGAGAAGCAGCAAGCAAGACATCCGACGTTGCTGGTGATGGTACAACAACGGCAACTGTTCTTACGCAAGCAATTTTTAGGGAAGGCAATAAATTTGTAACTGCTGGTGCAAATCCTATGGAAGTTAAGCGTGGGATTGATAAAGCGGTAATGGTTGCTGTTGAAGCCGTTAAAAAGCAAGCAAAAGCAGTAAGTGGAAAAAAAGAAATCGAACAAGTAGCAACGGTATCTGCTAACTCAGATACGGTTATTGGAGAACAAATAGCCAAAGCTATGGATCATGTAGGTCGCGATGGCGTTATTACGGTAGAAGAAGCAAAGGGTATGGAGAGTGAAATCTCTTTTGTGGATGGTATGCAATGTGATAGGGGATATGTTTCTCCCTATTTTGTGACTGACCATGAAAAGATGGAAGCTATCTTGCAAGATACGTATATCCTTCTTTATGAAAAGAAGATTTCAAGCATGAAAAGCTTGCTGCCTATTTTGGAGCATGTTGCTAAATCAGGCAGACCCCTTCTTATTATTGCTGAAGATGTTGAAGGAGAAGCTTTGGCGACGTTGGTGGTCAACAAGCTTCGTGGAACGCTTAACATTGTGGCAGTAAAGGCCCCAGGTTTTGGTGATCGTCGTAAAGCGATGATGGAAGATATTGCCGTGTTGACTGGTGGCAAACTTGTTTCCGAAGAAATTGGTTTGAAGCTTGAAAATGCATCAATAGCAGACTTGGGACGTGCAAAGAAGGTAACCGTAACCAAAGATACGTTTACTATTATTGAAGGCGCTGGAAGCAGCGATTCCATTAAGGGTCGTATTATGCAAATCAAAGCTCAGATTGAAAACACGACGTCCGATTATGATAAAGAAAAGCTGCAGGAGCGTCTTGCAAAACTTTCAGGAGGCGTCGCAGTTATCCGCGTTGGAGCGGCAACTGAAACTGAGATGAAAGAAAAGAAAGATCGTATAGAAGATGCATTGCATGCAACCCGTGCGGCAGTAGAAGAAGGTGTTGTTGCTGGAGGTGGCGTTGCACTCCTTCGTGCTCAAGAAAACGTGAATCAGCTTAAGCTTGAGGGTGATGAGCAGCTAGGCGTGCAAATTATAGCTCGAGCTCTTGAAGAACCTATGCGTATCATATCTGCAAATGCTGGATATGAAGGTTCTGTGATTGTAAATAAGGTACGTAATGAATCGGGCAATACTGGTTTTGATGCAAAAACGGGAGACTATGTTGATATGGTAGCTGCAGGAATCATCGATCCTGCAAAAGTGGTCCGTTCAGCCCTCCAAAATGCCGCATCAATTGCTGGTCTTCTTCTTACAACGGAAGCGTTGATAACCGAAATTCCAGAAGACAAGAAAGAAGCAGCTCATCCACATGGTGGCCGTGGTATGGGCGGTATGCCTGAGATGTATTAAAAAACGCGTAACAGGCAAGAACCCCCAGAGTTTTACTACTCTGGGGGTTCTTTTTATATCTTTATAGTCCCTGGACTTACGAGGATCGTGTCAAAATGGGTTTACTAAACGGAGAAGAGAAAGAATTTTGTTCATGATAGTGCCCTCGATAAGAATACATAATAGAACATAATGAGCGGCGGTCAAAGTCCTTGCGGGTCAGGGCAAGTCCAGCTCCAAATTGACAAATTCTGGCAGCTTTGAAAGATCGATAAAGAGTTTACAGAGTCTATCAGGTGTCTCAAGCGACTCAAGAGCCTTAGCAAGAATGAGCTGTGCTTTGTACTCTCTCAATTTTTCGCAATCGCCAACACTGGTCATGTGGGATGGAAACACCGGAGCAATAGAAAGAAGTTTGTCAAAAAGAGCTTTGTAAAAACTTTTAAACGTGCGTACGGCTTCCTCTTTTGCCTCTTTTGAAGTTGTTGTGTTCTTTAATGTTTGTAGGAGGTTGAACATGTCAGGATGAAGTTTTACGGTACTGATGTTTCGCCCAATATGTACGATTGAAGAGGGATAGCCAACACGGTCAATCTCTCGGCGCCAATCAATGGTAAAGGGTTGGATTTCTTGCCTAGGTGTGCATGATTGGTCGCTTTGAGCTCTAAGAGCGTCGACTATCTGATTGACTTCGTTTCGTATCTTTTGCACGTCGAGTAAAGCTTGATCGTTTTCCATCCCGCAAAGGGAAAATGCACCCATAAAGGTGAATATATACCTGAGTTTGAACATGACATTCCTAGTTTGTTTTTTTAACTATTTTTTCGCCACTCCCTATCCCATCCAACCTTATTGTATCAAATTCTGGCAACTGTGTGAGTATGGTGTACAGTAAGGAAATATCTGAAGTCGTTTTAACTGCCGAAAGTCCAAGTGAAAGCAGGATTTGGGCTTTATCGAGCTGGGAATCAAAATATGCGTATCTATTGACCGATATACCTTTTTCTTGTGAGGTTGGAAGGCTTGCTAATTTTATAAAGCGTGCCTTATAAAAGGCTTGAAAAGTCTCAAGCGCATTATTTTTTTCCTCTTGCGTAGCTGTTTGATCAGCAAGTATCATTAAAAGGTCGGTTGTTTGAGGATCTAATTTCACATGGTACCAGGTGCGGCCTGTCTGATTTGTGCTATTTATTTCTCGGACTCCATCCATACTAAATCGGGTGGGAACTTGATCATTGGCGATAAGCGCTTGTACATTCTCTATAAGTTTTTGGTTTTTAGAAACGTTTTTTTCTTGCATGCCAAAAAGGGGAAGGGAGCAGCAGAGGGTGAACAAGGAAAGTTGTTTGAGCATGGAAATTCTTTCGGAAAAAAAATGGTTATGAAATGATACATAATAGAATATAATTAGTGGCAGCCTAAGTCAAATTCAGATTGAACATTTTTTCAAATCAAATTACGGTCCTACTTGCTTGGTTTCACTAGTCGATTCCTATAAGGGCTTATTACTTTCTATCCATCAGCTCAGAGGAAAGTCGCGCTCAAGCTGGCAAATTCTGGTCGAGCCTTTTCGCTTTCGAGAGAAAATTTGATAATTTTTCGCCGCTCCATATCCCATCTAATCTGATATTATCAAATTCTGGTAACTGTGTGAGTGATGTGTACAGTAAGGAAATATATGAACGATTTTGAACCGCTGCAAGTCCAAGTGAAAGCAGGATTTGGGCTTTATCGAGCTTGGAATCAAGATATGCTGCACTATCGACTGGTATTTTTTTTTGCGAAGTTGAAAGGCTTGCTAATTTTGTATATCGTGTAAAATAAAAGGCTTGAAACGTCGCTAGCGCATCATTTTTTTCCTCTTGCGTAGCTGATGGATCAGAGAGCATCAGTAAAAGATCGGTTGTTTGAGGATCTAATTTTACATGGTAATAGGTCTGGCCTATATGGGTTGTGAGATTAATCTCTCGTACACCATTAATAGCGAATCGAGTGGGAACTTGATCATTGTTGATGAGCGCTTGTACATCCTCTATAAGCTTTTGGTTTTTAGAAATGATTTTTTCTTGCATGCCAAAAAGGGGAAGGGAGCAGCAGAGGGTGAACAAGGAAAGTTGTTTGAGCATGGAGATCCTTTCGGAAAAAAAATGGTGATAAAAAGATGCCTAAAGTATAAGACTTTTTTGCGTAAAAGTCCATCTTGAAATGAGGTTTGGCCCTTTGGAATCTTTAAAGGGAGTTGTTTAATGATGGCGAGCTCGGTTCTAGAAGCAACACGAGTTATGCATTAATAAGCTTAGCAAGCTTGTGGGCAAGCTCCAATGCATCACTAAGTGAGTGTTGATAAATATTACGCCCGATCGCCGCTCCTGAGCTGCCGCCGATGGCAAGTTGGTCACGCACTTCCTGCAATAATGCGTCTGAATCACGGTGCTTTCCTCCTGCAATGATAACTTTTGTGTTTCCCGCCGCTTGAACAGCCAGTTGTAGTAGCTGAGCGCTTGCTAAACTATCAGTTGCTTGCGGTGGGTGAATTTTTACAAAGTCTGCCCCCAGGCAGGTGGCAACACCGGTTGCTCCTGCAAGCAACACTGCATCATTCTCATTTTTAATACCCTTACCACGGGGGTACATCCATAAGAGAGCAATCAGTCCATGTTGATGAGCCTGAAAAACCATCTGGGCTGCCTGAGCAAGCATGGTAGCTTCATACTCACTGCCAAGATAGACAGTAAGGCCTACTGCGCAAATGAGTGCTTTTGATTGCTCTTTAAAGGTGAGGACATCTTGAACCGTCCAGAGCTGCCTGCTCAATGGATCGTGTGTTTGAGGAGGGACAAGATTGGTTTTTGAGTTTAATTTTACGATGTATCGAATATGGGGGTACTGCTGGCAAAAGCGGGCTATAAGCCCTAGTTGCGTGGCAAGGGCCCCTATTGGGGCTTGGCTTGCAATGTGAAAAATATGCTCTGGATGATGTGCAGCCGGATCAACACCTGGACCAAAAAAGTCTGCATCAAGATGCTCAATCTTATGGTCAGCTGCAAAAAGAAAAAGACGACCCGTTCCAAACGTAAGAGCGGTGTAATTTTTGTAAAACTCTGCGCGCATGGAAAGAGGGACATCTGAAGGAATAAAAGGCTTGCTTGTCACGGTAACTCCTCTCTATTTTTTTAAGATAGCAGATAGCAGCATCCTTCAAGCAAGGGTTTATTGTCTTGCGCTGGTTTCCCTTGGACCTAAATAATTTTGTCGTGAATGAGCATTTTATGAGCTACTTTTTCAAAAAGTGGAACGGCGATGGATGAAGCAAGCAGCCCCTTTTTTGTTGTTTCTTTAATAAATATTACAATTACACGCTTGTAGGCTCCTTTTTCTACAATGGCCATGAAAGTAAATATATGCCTGTATGGATCGTATTTCCCATTAGTTATAAGACGTGCTGTGCCGGTTTTTCCAAGGACGGTATATCCTTCAATGCGTGCTCTTTTTGCAGCACCTTCATCGATAGTTTTACGTAAGATTTCCCTCATGTGATGGATGGTTTCTGGTCTAAAAAGAGGGCCTTCTTTTTTAATGTTCTCATCTTTTAAAATAAGGCGTGGTTTTACCAAATAGCCATCATTTGCGATGACGCTCAGTGCCTGTCCAAGCTGTACTATATTTGCACTCAGTTCATACCCAAATGAAAGCACAATAAGGGAAGATTTAGACCAACGTGAGGGATGAGTAATAGCGCCCGGGTTTTCTCCGGGGAAAAGGCCAATTTTCCGGCTAAATCCCAGCTTTTTATAATGATCATACAATCGTGTTCCTACGCGCTGAGCTACTTTTGCGCACCCGATATTATTTGAATCTCTAATGACTTCGCTAAAAGGGATCAGGCCATTAGCTTTTGTAGTGTTTACCGCAAAGCCATTTATACGGGTATGTAAGCGATTTTCGCAATCGATAAGCTCATGAGGCCGCACCACTTTTTCCTCAAAGGCAGCAAGTGCAAGGAAAGCTTTAATAACCGATCCTAATTCATACGCATCGGTAATGATTCTATTTTTGGCACGTGACATATCAAGACTATCAGTGTTTAGCGGGTCAAAATCAGGATAATTTGCCATAACAAGAATATCGCCATTTTCGGGATTAAGAATGAGTACCGATGCTTCCTTTGCTCCGATTGATGTCGCATATTCTCGTAATTCGTCGTAGGCCAGGAATTGAAGTACCCCATCGAGAGTGAGTGTTACCGGCGTTCCCTGTATTCCCTCTACTTTTGTTTCTCGTCTGAAGTAATGGCGCGAACTGCAGTCCTTTTCAAGAAGGTAGGTCGTAGGTTTGCCAGCCAGTCTATCGTCATACATAAGTTCTATACCAAACAGACCGTGGTTATCAATATCGGTAATACCAACAACTGGGCCGACCGATTGAATTGGGTAGTACCTGCTAGGCTCTTTGAGTAATTTGATATCGCTGAGCGTACTTTTTTCAATAAGCTCTATTTCTTGAGGGCTGAGTCTCCGTTTAAGGTATAAAAAATGGCTCTTGCGATTTTTTTTAAGACGTTGAGAAGCCGATTTGAAATGTTTTGCAAGAAATAGAGCAACGCCGTCGGGATCTTCCAGTTTTGAAGGGATAATAAAAGCGGAAAAGCTTTCTTTATTAAGAGCAAGAGGTTGAATTCCTGAGCGATCAAAAATAGGTGCACGTGGCGGGGTTGAAACTACCTGCATTGTATATTGTCGCTGAGCAAGGGCTTTAAAAAAATCGGATCGCTTAATTTGAACAACATATAAATTTAATAAGACAAGCATATACAAGGCAACAAAGAAGAAGAAGAGAATGATGAGCCTGGAATTATGCTGCGTGTTCATGAGGGACAGTTCTTACTTGATCAAGAGTGATTTTGCGCATATGCGCTTTTAGCGCAAAAGCTTTAATGTCGGCAAGGTTATGTTGAGCATGCAATGCGTGCGTGAGATCTTGCTTTTTGTGTGCTAGTTCTAGTTTCTTTTTTTCATATTTTTGTTTTTGATATGATAGTTTAATTACCATGCTTTGATGATGTATGTAAAAGAAGAGAAGAAACAGCTGCAAGAGAGCAAAGGTAAAAAGAAATGCATTTTTCTTCACAAGTTGCCTTAGTAGAGAGCAAAGTTGCGTTTTCGATGACCGGACACATGAGCTAATTATACCCATACATAGCATCTTTTCAAGCAATAGTGCATTTCGAGCTTGACAATGGTAGCCTTCTAGGGGCATTATGAGTGCTGTTTGTGGGAAAAAATTCTTGTATGCGAAAGGGAGTTATGGCAATAAAGGCAATGAATTTAATATGGATTACGGTGTCAGATTTGGAAAGAGCAGAAAAATTTTTTACGCAATCAGTTGGGCTTACCTTGAGATTAACTGATAAGCTTCACGGTTGGTTGGAGTTTACGGGAAGTGAAGGTGGATTTCGCTTAGGTGTTGCTCAGTCACAGGAAGAAGGCTGCTGCGGGGAAGAAGAAAAATGTTGCTCACCAGCTGGCGCAGGGAGTAATGCTATCGTTACCATTGATGTAGATAATATTGGGTTAACAAAAAAGCAACTTGAAGAAAGGGGAGTAACATTTTCGGGCCCGATTCTTGAGCTTCCCGATCATGTAAAATTAGCCTCATTTAGCGATCCTGACGGTAATAGGTTTCAGCTGGTAGAATTGCTTAACTCAAGACCCTAGCGAGCGCTCCATCTTTATGAAATACAAAAAGGCAGAATCTTCTGCCTTTTTTATTGACAGCGCATTTCATTTTTGATCATTCTCTTGTATATGATGTTTCGTTTTCCCCGTATACAGGAGGTAGCTATGGTAAAATAAAAAAAATTTTATGGAGAGGTAAAAAAGGTATTAACAAGAAAAGGAGTTATGTATGAAAAAATTAGTAGCAAGTATAGTGCTTTTACTAGCACCAGTAAGCTTGGAGGCCGGTAGACGTAATTGTTGTAATGAATTGATAGGTGTAACAGGAGTTGTACAGCTTTCACCAAACAATACCGTGATCAACTTACCACTTCCATTATGCTTATCACAAAATCCAAATAGCAGTTGTGGAACGCTTACATTAAATACAATTGCTGGTTGTGGATTCAAAGTTCAAAATGGGTGTTTAACATTCAGGGACGACAGCTCTTATTCTGCCGGAGTTTCCAATGTTCCAGGTGCTGGTAAGACCGCTCAAACCTGTGTAACCAACCCATGCAATTTATTTGGTCAATTGGTCGAAGCTATTCTAGAATTTGATGTAATTTTTGACAAACCATTTAAACATAGCCCATCTATTACTACAAGCTTAGAAGTTGTAAATCCATTTGGTTCAAAAAATTCTAATGGCACATTTACCTGTCCACTCGTTGGTGGCGGAACAGTAGTAGATACACCGGATCCTCAACTAGGATATATTAACGATGTATTACTCTTTGTAAGCAACGTTACACCATTCGGTTTTAAATACTGGTTTGATGTGAAATTCGTTCTGAATGGCTTAGTACCACCGCAAGAAGTTTTACAAGCGTTTATTTCAGCGGCTGTTTCTAATTTGCATTTCCACGCAATCGCAACTCGCTAATAGTTTTTTAGCTAATAAGGCTGGTGTTAGCCAGCCTTATTAGCTAAAATTCTTGGGACATATTAAAGTGTATTTCATAGAATTTTTCGCCCAGGCGCTTGTTGCGGTCAAGCTTGAAGCCCCAGTCGATACGTATTGGTGCTGGGTTAGTAAGACGAATACCAAAACCAATGGCATGGCGATATCTAAAACGATTGTTGGTTAATGCTTCGGCGTTAACGGGATCACTTAATAGATCAATTTCTCTTGCTGTTAATGGCGTATCCCACCCAGCACCACCATCATAAAAGAGAACTCCACGCATCGATTGGTCTTTCGTTATTGAGAATATAAGTTCGGCATTAACCCAAAAAGCTTTGGTTGCACCGACTGAGCTGCGAAAAATTTGGGGTCCTATTTGGCCAAACTCAAAACCACGTACGGTCCCAGGGCCACCCATATTAAATAACTCTCGATAAGGAATTTGCTTGTCAGAAAGTCTTTTTACAATACCTGCATGCCCATGAAGAAGGAATATAAGATCATATTCTCCAATAAGGGGCGTAAGCCACGTGGAATCAAAATCTGCTTTTACGTAGCCAAAACAGCTTCCGGGGGCAGGTATGCCAAATTTTGTAGCAAAACTCCAGTTATAACCGCGATTGGGAAACATTGGATGGTTACGCATATCTTGTCCAATAATAGCGCTTAACCAGCCATTGGTGCCTGAGATAAAGCGTTTATCTATGAAAGCCTGTAAAAGCTCATTTTGTTTTGGCAATCTGCCAGCTCTCTCGGCAAAGAGCCCTTTTTGGAAATGAATATTTTCAATACCACCGGTAACTGATGCTGAAGTGTCGGGACAATAAGGCAGTAAGAACCGCAGCTGTGCATCTCCACCGGTAAGGGTTTCTTTTGGTGCATCGCTGATGTTTTTAAAATCTTCGTAGATCGATTTTTTATGATAGACCCCTGCACCGCCTCCTATAGGTCTTCCAAAGAGCCATGGTTGGAAGAAATTAAGCGTGAACCCATGATCTTGGCGTGACCAGCTTGCGCTTAGATTTGCAAGGATGCCTGTACCAAATAAATTTCGATCGCTGATGCCAACGCCGACACGAAATGAGGTATTGGGGGATTGAGGATCCGCACCCCCATACCCAATTTGCCCATCAATTCTTCCCGTTTTAATCTCTTTGAGCATGAGATCGAGATCTACAAGATTTTCTGCAACCTTGGTAATCTTCCATTCAACTCCATTTTGAGGATCGAAAAAACCTAAACCTTCGACACGATTTTTGGAGGCTTCCATAGAGGGCGTTGAAAGAAGCTGCCCCTCGCAAAGGGTGAGCATGCGACGAATAACGTAATCACGGGTTTTACAATTTCCTTGTATAGTTATTCGATTAAGGAATATCTTGCTACCAAGATCAGAGTTTAAAGTGACCTCGACGGTTTTATCTTCAAAATTGGGAATAATTACCGGTTCGATATCGGCATAAATGTAACCATAACGGCCCCATATGTTGCGCAGTACTTCCATTGTTTGTCGAATGAGTTCTTTTGAATACAGTGTGCACGGCTTTAAAGGGATGCAGGCCAGAAGCTGTTCTTCGGTTAAAAGCTCATTGCCCGGGGCCGAAACAGAGCTGATGGTATACAAATCGCCTTCTTCAATGACATATGTAACGGTAATACATTGACTTACTGGTTCGATATCTACCTGGACATCTACTACGCGAGCGGCAAGAAAACCGCTACTCTGATAGAGGTTTTCGATAACGAACTTATCAAAATCGAGCATTTCAGGCTGGTAACTGCCGGCTTTGTTAACAAAGCCAAAAAGCCAATCTTCTCGAGTAAATATACTATTACGGAGCGTTCGAGTACTTATACACTTGTTGCCCTTAAAACAGACACGCTTAACAACGGCTTTGTTTCCTTCGGTGATAGTAAACACTGCTTTGTAGGTGTTATTTTCTGTAGGAACAAGCGATGCAGTAATGGTAACAGCATGATAATTTTTTTCTGCATAAAGTTTTCTTATGTGATCCGCATACAGAGCAACTTCTTCATCGTCCATTGCAGGAATTTCGGTTAATTTTAACTTTTTTTCAATCTCGTCTGCCGTCAGATTGGCATTTCCTTCATAAACGATTGCCTCTATTTTCTTTTTTTCTTCAACAGTTATATAAAGATCGAGCGTTGCATCGGTGATATCTTCAATTTCGACGATAACATTATTAAAATAATTGAGCGCATATAAATTGCGAATAAGGTCTCCGGTTTTTGCAGGGATAAATTGATCTCCCTCACGAAAAGGAATACGTGCAAGAATGGCTTCGCGGGTAAGCTGTTTATTTCCGCTTACATGAATTTCATGTATTTTTTTGCGAGGAAGTTCCTCCGGTTCTTCTTCATTTTCTACCGCGGGTTCCGGCAAAAATGCCGGTTGTGACCATGGGTTTTCAGTTTCGGGTATGGAGAAAGTATCCTGAGCATGGCAACTTTGGTACACTAAGGTGAGAATAACAAAACAAATTAGAGATTTTTGGGAGCGCATACATGTATTCTTGTTACCATGGCCTAGTTCTATTTTTTTATGCTTCATACATGCAACGTAAAATTATTGACTCTCCAAGTCATGTGTATCTATAATACTATTTTTGGCAAAATTGGCTAGGCTATCATGAAAGAAACGATTTTTTCACCTGTTATATCTTTGTACAATACCCTTACTAATCGGGTGGAACCATTTAAAGCTTACAGCGATCGAGTGAGTATGTATGTCTGTGGGATTACACCGTACGATTATGCTCATCTTGGTCACGGTCGAGTGTACGTAACTTTTGATACTTTGTACCGATTATTAAAGTTTTTAGGTTACCAGGTGTCCTACTGCAGAAATTTTACCGATGTTGATGATAAGCTGATACAGCGTGCGGATCAGGAATTCAATGATCCCGCGCAGTATCTGTTGGTGGCAAACCGATTTATCGAAAGCTTTCACGAGGATATGAAAGCACTTAGTTGCCTGTCTCCTGACTATGAGCCGCGCGTGACTACCCACATCGGGCCTATTATACGATTTATTGAGGGGCTCATTGCAGCAGAAAAAGCTTATACTACGATACTGGGGGATGTCTATTTTAGTATTGCTCAGTTTAAGGAGTATGGAAAGCTTTCAAAGCGGGATCTTGCTGATTTAAAGGCGGGAGCACGTGTATCGGTGCGTGAAGATAAACGGGATCCTCTTGATTTTGCATTATGGAGATCAACCGAAAAAGCCCCTGGTTGGGAGAGCCCCTGGGGTTTTGGTAGGCCAGGGTGGCACATTGAGTGCTCGGCCATGTCAAAAGAATATTTTGGCGAAACCATTGATATTCATGCCGGGGGTATGGATCTTATATTTCCTCATCATGAAAATGAAATAGCTCAATCAGAAGGACTTCATAATGAGCCATTTGCCCGTTACTGGCTGCACAATGCTTTTGTGCGTATAAATGCTGAAAAGATGTCAAAATCGCTGGGCAATTTTTTAACCTTGAAAGAAGTATGTGCGCGGTACACCCCTATGGTTGTCCGCTATTACTATTTGCAGCATCATTACCGTAGTCCCCTTGATTTTACCGATGAAGATCTAACCAGTGCATCAAAAAGTTATCAACGGTTATGTCTCTTCTTTGAGCCTATCAAGGATGCATCGCAGGAGGAAATAACGCAGTCGGCCTCGCCGATTATCAAGTCTCTCCTTGAGGCACTTTGTGATGATCTCACCTGTGCAAAATTTTTCGGTATTCTGTTTGATAAGCTCAAAGAATTAGGGCCAAACGAGGCAGCATTGGTCAAAGGACTCCTTACTCAGATCTTGGGTCTTTCTCTTATCCCCTTGCCAAAAGAGGAGGTTATCATCACTCCAGAAATTCAACAATTACTTGATGCTCGGCACCTAGCGCGACAAGCAAAAGATTGGGCGCAAGCTGATGCACTTCGCGAACGCTTACGTGATTTAGGTATTGATGTAAAAGATACAAAATCTTAAGGTGGTTTTGCAATAAAAGAGGGTGTTCAGGAAAATTTCCTGAACACCTCGATCTTTTTTATCTTCCAGCGGCTTTGTTTACCGTTGTCGTGCTTTTGGTAACGTTAGGTCTAATCCCACAGTTACATGCGAGCAATTCTGCACCAAGTCCGAGGCACACGAGGGCCATCAATAGAAGCTTCTTCATAGTATATCCTTTAAGTAAAAGGGTTAATGATGTTTTACACTTTCATCTTATTAAAACAAAAAGATAAATGTCAATAAAATAATTGCTAAAAATTTGCAATTATAAAATATTGAAATGAAAAATGTAGTGTGATATAAGGATCTAAGGCTTAATTGTGAGCGAACACTTCTTGTATCTTAGTTTCAAGATCGTGCTTTGGCATGTAACCCACAGCCGAATCTATGAGTTTGCCTTTTTTTAAAAAAAGAAAGGTGGGAACGTTTTGCACGTTATATTCAATAGCAATATCACGCGCTTCATCCACGTTAAGCTTGGCAAAAGTGTAAAGATGGCCATAACTGTTTGCAAGTTCTTCAAAATAGGGAGCCATGTGTTGGCAGGGGCCACACCAGGTCGCATACACGTCTATCACGACGGGCTTGGAGGATTCTTCTATCTCTTGTTTAAAATTGTGACGCGTAATACTAATGATCATGGTAGTACCCTTATTCATAATAACCTATGCTATAAGCTATACCAAAAAAATAGCAAAAAATCCATAGTATCAAAGTTTTTGATAAAACTATTGCTGCGCACAAGACCCCTTCTATAATCTAGAGAATTGATATGCTATAAAAACTGAAAGCACGCACAAACGTGCGGGGCAAGAGAGGGCGAACAATGGTACTCAGATACGCGTGGTTGCAAATGCTATTTTTAATTTGTGTGCTGTGCGGTAAGGTGTATGCTCTTGAAAGACCTTTTCTAAATGTAAATGATAGCAACATAGAGCCTGTTGGGCAGCCTGTGGCTGATCTGCGAAGATCGCAGGATGGATCAATCCAAAGTGAAACTAATCAAGACTTGCAAGAGGAAACAGGGGTCAGGCAGGCTAAAAGTACCGATGATACTGCTCCTACTCCTCATGGTGATGTGGATATTAAGCGCAAGGCAGCTGAATGTAAAAGGATGGTGATTAATGCAGTTAAACATCTTAATAAAGTTTCTTTAGAGAATGCATGTAATGATTTTATACATAATAGCATTTGGCGAAAAGGGGAGCTCTTTGTTTTTGTATTTGATGATAAGGGTTTAATCCTGGCCCATGGGGATGATTATGATCTTATTTGGAAAAATATAAAACATATAAAAGGTGTCGGCGGAACGCCCTTGTTAAAAGATCTTCTTGCTATAGGTGCTAAAGGAGGACGTATAAGCTACATCTGGGACAATTCGTTTAAGTCATCCTATGTAAGGACAGTTGAAAAAGATGGTATGAGATACTTAGTAGGATGTGGTTTCTATCCTGAAAATGATGAGTATCAGACAAAGCAGTTAGTAAAAACTGCTGTAGCTTATTTCAATCAAAATGGTCCAGATGCAACATTCGCGCTTATAAGTAATCCTAAAGGACCCTTTGTTAAGGGGGATATATACATGTTTGCATATGATTTTAATGGTGTTGCTGTTGCTCATGGCCAAAATCCTGCTTTGGTTGGTCAAAATCTGATAGATCTTACTGATAGTAGAGGTACCTACATAATTAGAGGTCTTATTAAAATTGCAAAAACTAAAGGTAAGGGCTGGCTAGACTATGATTGGCGGCATGAATTAAAACGTTCTTATGTCGAGCGCGTCGTTGATCGAAAGACGAAGAAGCGGTACCTTATTTCGGCCGGGTACTATCCTAATGTAACGCTCGAATCAGTTAAAAATTATGTAACGCGCGCAGTTTCTTATTTAAAAACAAATGGGGCAAAAGCTGCTTTTGCTGAATTTTCAAATCTTGTTGGCGAATTTGCAAAAGGAGGCCTTGGTATTTACGTTTTTGATCACGCAGGAAAATGTCTAGCTCACGGGGTAAATCCAAGTTTTGTCGGCCAGAATCTCTTAAAATTACAAGATGCGGGTGGTAAGTATTTTGTGCGCTCTATGATTAACGCCGCACAGCGCTATGGGAGCGCGCTCATAAATTACCGTAATTTTAATGCTCATGCCGTTGCCTACGTTGTCAACGTTGAAACCCCCGATGGAAAGTTTGTGATAGGTGCCGACTTCTTTCCTGCATCAAAAAAGGCGTCAACCCAAGCGCTCGTCAATGAAGCAGTAGAATACTTGCGTACGCATAGTCGGGGGAAAGCTTTTGATCATTTTAGTAACCGCTCTGCCAGCTTTCTTCATGGAGATTTGCATATTTTTGTGTATGACGAAAACGGGACACGTTTGGTAAATGGACCACAAAAATCGCAGGTGTGGCACAACTTTTTAAAATCGACCGATCAAGAAGGCAAAACGATTATTAATGACTTGATAACCCTTGCGAGCAATGGTGGCGGCTGGACTACGTATAAAACACGAAATGCCAGCCGCAAAGTGCAAGTAAAAAATGTAGAGAAACAGCTTCCTAACGGATCAGCTGTGAACTACACCTTAGGAAGTGGCTATTTCCTTTAAGCCCTCAACGGTTGTTGGCGATACGCTGCGCTAAAAGCTTTAGTCGCGCAGTGTTTTAGTCCTTCAAAGTTTTCCAGTAATGACCAGTCATACAGATGCTTGAAAGCTTTAAAACCGATATGTGCGCCTACTAACGCCCCCACTAACGTTGCGATGCTATCGCTATCACCGGGTGTATTTACCGCTTCGGTCAGCGCAGCTTGCATATCATCTGGATGGCGAACAAAAATGTAGACTGCAGCAGCGATCGCTTCGTCAGCCGCCCAGCCAAGCAAAAATCCTTCGGTGCTGCGATGATTAGCAAGCCGTTCATTATGAGTACCTAATACTTTTCCTGGCAGTTCGCCTTTTTTAGCCATGTACTGAGCATAACGGATCATATCACTTGTCAAAAGCTTGTCTTGCGCGACTAAAATCGGAGAAAATTCTGAGTCATCTTCAATTTTGCGCGCGTTAGTTTTATAAAGAAGTTCACTTCTCTCGTAGCTAGTGGCTGTAGCAATCATTGCTTCCACAGGCTCTTCGGGGTTTCTTTTGTGAGCGGTCCCAGGTGTTTGATTCATGGTATTTTTAATACAATGGGCTACCCCTACTGCAACGGCGGTGCTTGCCGCTAGTGCCATAGGATGACGATGCGTAAGAATTGATTGTAAATAAGCTCCTTTTAAAGCTTCTTCTTCAAGGTTCCAGTAAACGAGCCCTAAAGGCCATGCGCGCATAACACTGCCACAGCCACCTTCATGGGCAACTTGAGGATCTTTCATACCTAGGAAATCTTCTGGCTTTTTACCGCGCATCCACCAGGTGGCATCAGTGATTTTGCATTTTTCACTTGCAGTAATGAGCTCTGTAACGGCATTAATGCTGGTAATACCGTGTGCACGTACCAAGTAGAGCTCATCCATCGCATATTTATCTGGCCCGAGAAATTTCATGAATTTGCCAGCAAGTTGTCCTGCGAAATTAAAACAATGACCGCCTTGTAAACGATTATCTATGGCCGTTTGAAGAACGAGCAGCGAGAGGATGGTGTCATCGGTGTAGGCAGCAATTTTTTTTCCCGTATGGGGCTTAAGCACCCAATCATCTTTTTTAAAGCTGGAAAAATCGGTTACTCCCTGTGGGCCATATTTTGCATGGATTTTTTTGGTCGTATCGATAAACTCGGTTACCCGTCCAAGAGCGTCACCCAGGGCTGCTCCTATGATTGCCCCCTTAATACAATCATAATCTGTGCTTCCGCTTTGGCACAGTGGCACAAATGCAAGTGAAAGAAATAGTGCTATTCTAAGATGTATCATATGAGATCCCTTTTTTTTAACGTTAGTTATTTTGCTTCTTAAGATTACCCCATTTTGAGATGGTTTCAAAATGCTTCATAATCGAGATAGGTGAAGCTTTTTTTCTGAGTAAAAAAGATTGTTTGCACCCGTCGCTGGTCGAAGGAAATTGGTTTTTTGCTATTGCTTGATTAAACCATAAGGCTTGATAAAATAGTTTATCTATTTACCATCAAACAATGGAAAGGAAAATCTCATGGAAATGCATCAGAGTCAGGGTAAAAGGTATTATAGTCCAAACCGTAAAGACAAGACGGTTCTCTGTATTGATGTTTCTGCGCTTAAAGACGTCGTTGATGCATTTGCTGACCTTCAGCCTGTTCAAGTCAATCAAATTCAGCCCATTGATGTTTCACGTCATGAAGTGATGTCTAAAAAGATTTAAAGCAATTTGGTCTCTTTTACTGTTTCGATATAATTCGATTGAGTCAGCAGTATCGGGAAACTATTTGGTTTCGGCCACGGGTAAGATTGGTAAAGCTGGCCCAAAACACTTATGCAAGAAATATTTTTTGAAGTGCGCCTAGAATGAAAACAGTGCCAAATCCCATTAATAATGCCCCTGCGATTTTATTAATCATCATAAATACAAAGGGTGTTACTCGTGAGCGGAAATGAGCAATCAGCATGCTTAAGCCTATAAACCAGAGGCCTGATCCAAAAAAAACTCCTAAGCACAGCAACGAGGCTTGCTGAATGTCATGCTCACCGCCTTCAAAGCCGATAGCTGCAAAAGCGGCTAAGAAGGTAAGAATAGTCATAGGATTTGTAAGAGTGAGCAGGGTGGTTTGAATGAGGGTGGTAAGAAATCCACTTCCTTGCAGAGGTTTTTCAAGTTTAAGCGGCTCTGTTTTAAAAGCCCGTGCTCCCAGATAGACTAATAATACTCCGCCAATAAGATAGAGATAGCTTCTTTGTGTTACCAAAAAAGCTGAAAGAGCAGTAATTCCAAAAGCAGCAACCATGGCATAAAAGCCATCAGCAAGCGCTACTCCTAAAGCTGTGGCAATACCCGCATGATGACCACTGGTAATACTTCTACGTATGGCAAGAATTGAAATAGGACCTATAGGAGCGGCCATAGAGACTCCCACGATAAAACCTTTTATAAAAACTGGTACATACATCCTGGCATTTCCTCTATCTAACCTTTAGATTGCGTCAGATGACAGCAATGGGTACTGGTTAAAACCTATGAGTCTACATTCAGGTTGTGGTAAAATGCCAAACGTATCATAGACACGTTGCTGCATAATTCTTGCTAACGCTACAATGTCTGCCGTGGTTGCATTGCCCCGGTTAACGATCATATTAGCATGCTGATATGAAACTACCGCATCTCCCACAGAAAGTTCTCCTTTTACCCCTATTTTATCAAGATAATAGGCAACGTATATAAGTTTTTTACCTACTTCATGCTCAGCAAAATTCCTAAAAAAGCTGCCACAGGTACGTGATGTTGGATAGCGCTTTGCACGATGACGGATGATCTCATCGCTGCGCCCTTTTGCGTAAAATGCGGTTGCGGTATCTACTTTTTTGAGCTTAAAGAAAGCACTTACTAAATAATGGTCTTGCTCGTGCAACCGGGAATGATTATATCCAAAATTAAACCAGGCGTTATCGACGTTCAAAAGCTCGCCAGTTTGCTTATGAAGAACCGTTGCGTTTACCAAATAATGGCTCAGGAGGAATTCAAAATAATGAATATTGATAAATACTGATCCTCCAACAGTCCCTGGAATACCGCTAAATTCTTCAAGGCCACAGAGATTATGTTCAAGGCACCATGCAATAAGCGTAGCAAATGATACTCCTGCTTGAGCTTCTACCAAATCATGGGTTTCGTCAAGATGATAGCGTTTAATTCCTGTTAACTCGGGACGTATGACCAGACCATTAAACCCTTCGTCGCTTATAAGGATATTGGCACCTTCCCCAAGGATAAAAAGTGGCATTTCGATCGCGTGAGCATGTTGGACTACGGCTTGAAATTCTTCAGGGGTCTTTGGTTCTGAAAAAAAGCGTGCCAGGCCGCCTGTTTTGAACCAATTTTTATCGGCGAGCGGAACAGAAGGGATGAGTAAATGGCCGTCTAAGGGACGTCGGATGTTTTGGACAATTACTGGCATGCAGCATCCTGTTTTTTGGTGCGAATGAGTATTTTATGGGGTATCGTCCGTATGTTTACCGCATGTGCTCGTACGAGTTCAAGACATCGTGTACTGCACGTATTATGGTATATGTCCATACAAGGAGGGCAGACAACAATTTGCTTGTTACATTCTGCATTTATGCAATTGCTATACTCGTCATATTTTTTTTGACAATGTTCACAAGAGGCTAAAATATCATCAGTTACCTTTTGGGTGATTCGCCCATCAAAAACATAGTTTTTCCCCTTAAAAAAGCCCGTGGGGAAAGCTTCAATGTACCGATGGATTCCTCCTTTAATATGGTATACCTCTTTTGCTACATTCTTCTTTTTTAAATAGGCGGTAGCTCGTTCACATCGTACTCCCGCAGTACAATACATAAGCACCTGCTTGTCTTTAAACTGATCGAGATTCTTATCTATATACTCAGGGAGCTCACGAAAATAGTTGATATCAGGTGTAATGGCATTATCAAATGCACCAACACGCGATTCATAATTGTTGCGCGTATCGAGAATAACTAAATCTTGAGGAGCGCTTTTAATAAGAGCATGAACTTCTTCTGGTGATAAATGACGCCCTGCATCCTTAGCACTCACTTCTTGTGGATCACGCCGTAAGCAGACAATTTCCTTTTTTGCAGTGACCTGAAGGCGAGGAAAATGATCAGCTTCACCAATGCTTTCCTTAAAATCTATTCCTGAAAAAAGTGGGTGGGAGTAGAGATATTCTTTATAACGCTCTAGGGCTTCATCAGGACCTCCCAGGGTACCATTTATTCCTTCGTGAGCAATCAATACGCGGCCTTTAAGTCCTAAGTGTTCACAGAGAGCGCGTTGCTCTTCAACCACTGCATGCGGATTATTGATATCTACGTATTTATAAAAAATTATAATTTTTCCCATAATTTCACTCGTGATTTTCCGGCTGAACTATAGAAGTAAGTATACACCATAATCTTGAATGAGTTAATAGCCTGCAAGCGTGCTTTTTTATGCCGCAAAACTTATTTTCCCGATGGGTTCTTTTTATTCACGCGATTCTTATTGCATCGATCTTTGTGCTGCGGCCAATCTTTTTTTTGGCAATCCTTGGAGCAATAGGCAAGCTGCTTGCAGCTCGTGCAGGTAAAGAGCTGTTTTTTACCTGAATCGACATCACAAAATGCGCAGTGCATCAAGTTTTTTTCTCGTATGCTTTCAGAAAAACTTTTCACAGCCTCTTTAAATATGGCTCTATCATTTATTGCTTGCTGACTCGATTGGCTTAGATTAGCAAGCAATGCTTGAGTATGGGCAAACAGGTGGATAAAATAAAAACCCAGAATAGATGTGGGTGGTTTCGCAAGATCTGCCAAGTTGATTTTTTTAGTACATTCGTCCTTAAGCGCTTTAATATATCGGATTTTATCTGAAAAAATAAAAGGGCTAGCTCCTTTTTGAGCAATGATCAGATGAACAATAAAGCGAGCAAGGCGGTTATTGCCGTGAGCAAAAGGAAGAATTTTAAGGAGAGAAAAATGAAGAAAGGCTGCCCAATCAAATATGGCGTTCATATTCCGCTTTATAGACTGCTGAGTGATGTGTAATGCTAATGCTAATTGAGCGGTTACAGTAAACGGGTTACCCCCCCTTTTGGAACAAAAATAGCCATTTTCTAAAGAAAAATTACTGGCGTCGGCAACAGGGGCGGGAAGGGAAGCAAATTTTTGTATTCCTTCGGGGCTGAGTTTTACAAAAAGCCAAGCTCTTGTGTCATCTCTTAGCGCACCCGGTTCATCATTGCTTAATCGGGTCAGCATGCGTGCTACGGTGACTACATCATCACATGTCCAGGCGAGAAATGGTTTGAGCAAAAGCGTATTTTCAGTCTGAAAGAGAGTGAAAACCCAATCATACATGCGCCTTTCTTTTTCCGGCATACCTTGTTTGTCAGCTTCAAACTTAGTGAGCTTTAGTGATTGAGCGACTACGCTATCAAAATTCTCGCTCATAGCAATAAACGAGTTTATGCCTGGAAATGCATCATCATACAAAAACCGGGGCCAGCATGTTAATGGTTCCTGGGAAAGAGCTTCATGTGCGTGTGCCACGGGCAGCTCTTTGCTGCTCATGCACTGGCTGGCGTGCATGCCCAGAATTAAAGGCATAATTGCAATTAGAAAATAAATTTTCAATTTTAATTCCATTTAAATATAATTTACTGAATTGATAAATGCAATAATAAACTATTTCTAAGATAAAATCAAATGACGAGTTTGCGCAATGCGGTCTTTTGACGTATACTTAGGCAAAAAACTGTAAGGTTCAATGAATGAAAGTACTTGTATCTTGGCTTGCCGATCATATTAAGATTCCTAAAAAAGAACTCAATCCAGCGTTTGTGGCAGAACAGCTTGCAGCAAAAACTGCAGAGATTGATGCGGTGCATGAGATACGTACAGATGTATCGCAACTTTTTGCATCGGTGGTTACGCAAGTAAATGAATCAGAAGTTCTGGTTGAGTGTCTAGAACTTAAAAAAAAGATACTGTTACCCGTAAGAAAGGATGCTCTTCATCAGCAGATATTCCTTATTAAAAGCAGGGGAAACGACTATGCATGGGCGACGCTTGCGGATGTTGGCTCGGCTAAAGAGGGTTTATTCCCTTCTGTGCAGATAGCGCAGCATGAATTGAGGGGCTCTTGGAAAGATACTTTTGAAACTGAAGATACCGTGCTTGTTATAGAAAATAAGGCCCTTACGAATAGACCGGATTTATGGGGGCATCGTGGGATAGCTCGTGAAATAGCAGCGATCCTTAATAAGGAGCTCATTGCAGAGGATCTTATACTAAGTAACAAGCCCATTAGGCATTATGCACAAACATCAGTCTCAAGCGGTGAGCATTCCTTTGTGTTAGAAATTGCTCAACAAGATCAAGGGTGTGGTAAGCCGTGTAATAGGCTCGCGGCGGTTTTTCTGCCTACAATCCGCTATCAACCATCTCTTTTGTGGATGGCGGTAAGGTTAGCGCGCATTGATGCCCGTCCCATAGATATGATTGTCGATATGACTAACTACGTTATGTATGATATTGGCCAGCCAATGCATGCTTTTGATGCTCAAAAAATCGGAACTAAAAAGCTTGAAGGTCGCTGTGCTCGCCAAGGGGAGAAACTCGTTCTCTTAGATGGGGATGTAGTTACCTTAGCATCTAAGGATTATGTTATTTCAAATGGGGATCATGCTCTTTCGGTAGCGGGAGTTATGGGTGGCCAATCTACTGCGGTGACTCGAAGTACCACATGCGTGCTTTTAGAGTCGGCTCATTTTGATGCTGCCACTATTAGGCGTACCGCGACGAGGCTTAAAAAACGTACCGAATCGTCAACTCGCTTTGAAAAGACCTTAGATCCTAACCAAAATACTGATGCTCTTTTACGCTATCTTAAGCTTTTAGAAGATGCACAGGCAGATTTTACCGTGGAAGACAGCATGGTAAGCTTGGGAGCGCTTGCACAAGCAAAAACAATTGAAATTTCGCATGAACAGCTCGAAGCGAAAATCGGCTGTCAAGTGGCTGTTGATCGTGTAGAATCAATTCTCTCACGGCTTGGATTTGGCGTAACCAAAACCAATCAACAAAAACCTGCCTACAGTGTTGTTGTACCCACATACCGCTCAACCAAAGATGTTACCATTCAGGAAGATCTCGTGGAAGAGGTTGCCAGGTTTATAGGATACGATTCTATTCCCCAAGTCTATCCTGTGCGCGCTATGAAGCCTTTTGCGATGCAAACCATCGAGCGTAGGCGGGCGCTTAAGCAAGCAATTGCCCAAGGGATGGCGTATCATGAAACCGACTCCTATGCTTTTTTTGACGAAGAATTCTTGCGTGTCTTACAGTATGATCCTCATGATGTTTTGAGGATTGCCAATCCACTCTCGGAGCATTGGCAGCGTTTGGTTACCTCGTTAATACCTCATTTATTAAAAGCCATAACAAGTAATCAAGGTCATGAAACATTAAAATTTTTTGAATGTAATCGTGTTTGGTTTTATGATGATCATCCCACAGAAGAGTATGAATGTGCAGGAATTTGGCATGAGATGAGAAATCCTGTCGATTTCTATGAAGGAAAGGCGCAGCTCGTAAAACTTTTTGATTTTTTCAAACTCCCGATTCGATGGGAGAAGCCTTCTAAGGAGATCGATCCATGGTATGACCCGTATCAAACTGCACACTTGTGGTATGAGGACCGGATCATCGGGAAGGCGGGTAAAATATCTTCAGTCTTTTTAAAAAGGGTTGCTCAGGGGGATGCGTTTATTTTCGAGCTTGATGCAAATTTCTTTCTTAATAATCCGCGTGCTGTTCCCGTTTTCAATCCTTTGCAACGCTATCCATCTACCGATTTGGATATTAGTCTCATTGTGCCCATTGAATGCACGGTGTATGGTATTGAGCACGCTATACGTTCTGCCGATCAACGCATTGTGTCGGTCGCTTTGATTGATAGTTATACTCGGCCTGAATGGACTACAAAAAAGGGTATGACTTTTCGCTTTACTGCTCGAGACTTAGAAGGTACATTAACCAAAGAAGCTATAGATTCAATTTGGGACCATGTAGTGCTTCAAGTAAAAGCCATTGGGGCTGAAGTTCGATGAAAAAAAAGTACGGTTTCTACGGTTTGTTAGGGCTTGCGATATTCATTCTTGATAGAGCGACCAAAGCATATGCACTTGCGCATTGGCACAATGAGTATACTGTTAATCCATTTCTTTTCTTTCAGGTAACCATTAATAGAGGTATTTCATGGGGCTTGCTTAATTATAATAACCAGGCCCTTTTTGTAGCGGTGACTGCGCTTATTAGCGTCATTACGGTAGCGCTTATAGGAGAGATTTACTGGCGAATAAAGCAGGGAAAACCGATACTAGGTGAACTCTGTATTATTGCTGGTTCTCTTTCAAACATCGCTGATCGCATTACCCATTCAGGTGTTATAGATTTTATTGTAGTACATAAGGGTGGTCTGACCTGGCCCGTTTTTAATGTTGCGGACTGTTTTATTGTTCTTGGTGTAGCCCTTATGTTCTTTCGGCTTGTAGGCGGACATGAATAAGGGGAGTACTTTTCTTAAACTGGCCCGTTTCCTTTTGGCCCCCCCTTTTTGTTTTTACTGTCGAGAGTTTATTTACCTCTATGGAACTCGACCAAGTGATGAGTTCATCTGCTGTTCCTGTGCGCAGCTTATTAGGCCTATTATTTCAACGCATCTTTCAGTCACACCCTATACAGTGCAGGTATATGCAACTTCCGCTTACCAAGAGCCGGTCAAATCTTTAATTTTGGCCAAAGGATGGTCTGATTATACCGCAAGTAAGCTTTTAGCGAGTATTATGTGGGATTATAGCTGTGTCCAGAATATCCCTTTTGATTATATTGTGCCGGTGCCTTCATATTGGACGAGAATAGCGTACCGGGGCTATAATCAAGCTCAAGTTATAGCACGAGAGCTTTCTGTGTTGACTGGAAAGCCGCTTCTGTTAGCGGTTGCCAGAATTCGAAAGACAAAGAAGCAGTCACAGTGTGCTCCGCATGAGCGTGTGAACAATGTTTCAGGAGCGTTTAATTTGCTGCCGAATTCTCTGCATTGCGAAGGTAAGAGCATTCTCTTGGTAGATGATCTTATGACTACCGGCGCAACGTTGTATGCGTGTGCAAGACAATTGACGCGTGTGCAGCCAAAAGAGATTTCTGCTCTTGTCGCCTGTCGCGTTTTATGAAACTGATTCCTAATAGACAGTTCGCATTATTTTGTCTGATTTCTTTTCGTTGCTAAAAAAAATAATTTGTTCTATAGTACACTCGGTTTCACAAATCATAGTTTTTCAGAAAGGGTCTTTATGAACTTTATACGTTTGTCTTTACTGCTTGTTTTTTTTCTGTCTCCACTTTCATATGCAAACTTGTACTATGGAGAACTTCAACTTGACGGTACAATGAGCTCAAAAGATGTGCTTACCTTAACGTGTCGTGAGGTGATTAGTGGTACAGGGTTACTAAAAGCACCCCGTATAGTTCTTAAGACAAAAAAGTTTGAGTTTACCGGTACTATCGAATGTGACAATGACTGTTTCATAACAGCTCAGGAGCCTTTTGATGAAAATATATTTACAAGAAAGGGTCAGGGGAAATTTTACATTAGAATAGAGCAGCCCGAAACAGTGCACGATGAAAAATCAGAAAATGCCCCATCGAAAGAATTTACTATTGAAGAGAGTGTATTTACCTGGAGGGGAACAGAACTTATCGAGATTGCAACTGCTATAGAGCAAAAACAGGACGAGAAGGCGATAGAGCTTCTTAATACCTATACTTCTATTGCTCAAAACCGCCGCTATCTTACTAACTATATGCTAATGGCGGGGCTTATGGATCAACTTACTCTTGCAAAAAAGCTTATTCATATGGGTGCAGATGTTTCTGGAAGCGATGATGAGCATGGCCAAGAGCATATTATTACCGCTATTCTTTCAAGAAAATCAGATTTTGTGTCTCTTTTGCTCAGTGAGGGTGCTAATCCCAATGCAGTAAGCAGGGGGAAAACAATGATGGACAATCAGCCTGCACTAATCGTCGCTGTTTTGCAAAATGATCTTCCTACGGTCAAGGCTCTTGTGCAAGCTCCCACGATAAAAATTAATGAAAAGAATTTTTCCTGGAATACGGCTCTCATGTACGCAGCATATCATGGCTACAAAGATAGTGTAGAAGTACTCTTGAAGGCAGGAGCGGATGCTTCACTCCGCTCACAAAATTGGCTCAAGGCTGAAGATTATGCGCGGGAACGTGGCCATCACGAAATAGAGCGTATGCTAAAAAAGAAATGATTTTTTGTTAACCTGCGAGTGATGCACTGAAATTTTGCAACTTGCAAGATTCTGTGATAAGATACTCTTCTAAAGAAGTTACAAAGGTTATTTTTATCTAAAATTTTCTCAAAGAGGGTCCTTATGAAAAATCTAAAGGCAATGCGTGTGTTTTTGAGCTTAACGCTCTTAACTTCAGGATTAGCACTTCTTGCTGGTTGTGCTGAATGGTTCAAAAAAAGTTCTTGCCCGGGATGTGAAACAGGAGCATCGCTCGAATCGGCAGCGCCAGGGGATGTACTGCTTAGTATTGGTGGAAAGCCTGCCATTACCAAACAATCGTTTAATGAATTTTTCGATGCTTACATTTCAAGCAATCCTCAAGCCGCAGCATATCTTGCTTTAGATCCAGGAGCGAAACGCAGAGCCTATCAAGAACTTGCGATGAAAGAAGTTATTAAGCACGACGTTATTGCTAAGAAGAAGGATCAAAGCCCTGAATATAAGAAGAAATTTTCTCAAGCATGTGACTATGCGCTTTGGGCTGTAAACTCAGAACTCTTTAGAGACGAGGTCTTGGCTTCGATAGACGGTTCCGAGGCGGGTCTTGAGAAATTCTATAATGAAAATAAAGGGAAAAATCCAGCACTTGATGTAGCTCCATTCCAAATCACTCCTGAGGGCATTAAAATGCAAGCAGTTGAGTTTTCCGATCAGAAACAAGCTCGTGATTTCTTAGCGAAAGCGCAAAAGGCGCCAGGTGAATTTGGTGCGCTTGCTAAGGCTGCCAAAAAGGATGTAAAAGATCTTGGATTAGTGACGACACAAGATAAAGATTATTCGTTAAAGGCCAAAGCAAAACAGTTGCAGCCAAATGGAGTCGATCTTATCTTTAGCCCATCAGGGAAATATTTGGTAATCAAAGCAGTTGGCCAACGCCAAGCCGCTAAGTATGCAGAGTTTGCTGACATCAAGGCTAATGCAGAAGCTAAGGAAGCATTGGCTAATATGAAAAAGCAAACAGAATTCCCTCAGATTGTCATGAATCGTATTGAAGAACTTAAAAAAGAACTTAATGCTGTTGAAAATATGAATTACTTTGATGAAGAAGAAGCAAAGAAAAAGTCTGAGCTTGAAGAAAAAATGAAAGAGCTTCAGGCTGCTGAGGATAAAGAAGATGCAGGAAAACAAAAAGCTACTGCTCAAGCAGCAGCGGCTTAATGATTGTTCTGTACAAAGATGAGTGAGAAAGGGGATGTATTTCCCCTTTCTCTTTTTTTTGATGGCCAGGTATAAGGGGGGGGAATCATGAATAGAGTGCTACAGATAAGTGTATCGTTACTGCTGACTCTCGTTTTTTTTAGTTCCAAGGCAGTAAAGCGAAAGCGTGTATCTAGTGAGCAGCCTTATGAAGCACGTAAGCGGACTTCTGTTGATAGGGTGCTTGCAATTATTTATCATTCAGAAGGGACTATCGTAATCTTGCAATCGGATTTACGTCCTGACTTGTCCGATCAAGTACCTTCCTTACGCGAAGCGATCTTGAAAGAGCTTATACTGTTAGATGGTAAAAAATATAAGTTGGCAGTTTCTGATGCGGATGTTGATCGCCATCTTGCGCGTATTCAGGAATCTCTTAAAAAAACTCGGGAAGACCTCATCGAATTCTTTAAGGAGCGAGGCTTTACTTTTGAACAGGCACGGAAAGAAATTGAAAAAGGGCTTCTTATTGAGACCACCGTCAGTGAGGTGGTACGAAGTAAATCGGTTGTACCCGAAAGCGATGTTAAAAAGCATTACGAAGAGCATCCTGTAATAGATTATCAGATAAAACAGACATTTGTTCCTTTTGGCTTAAATTCAAAAGCGCTTACGCGTGCGACAATCGAGCGTCAAATTGCATCAGGAGACATAGTAAACGGGGTAGAATGGAGCGAGCCATTAGGCTTAAAAGAAAGTGACATTGATCAAGAAAAGGCGTATATAAAAGAATTACAGCCGGCCGGTGTTGCCAAAGTACAAGAAACAGAGGAAGGCATAACACTTTTACAGCTTATCTCCAAAACAAAAGTTCCTTATGAAGCACTTAAAAAGCAGATTACTATGGAGCTGGGTGCAAAGAAGCAAAAGCGAGCACTTGACGAGTATTATGAGAATCTTATGAAAAATGCGCGGATTCGGTATCTTGAAAAGGAATAAGCTTTATTCAAGCTCATGCAGTTCGGCTTCAAGCTGTAGTGCTTTCTCAAGGAGGCTTGCTTTTTGTGTGGCATACTCTGGCTTGGTATCCAGGTATGCGGTAAGCAAGTCTTTTAAATTCATATCGACCTTTAAGGATGCGCGGCGTTCTTTTATATCGGGAGCTCGTTGGGGGAAAATTCCAACGACATACCATGCTTTTGAACAGGCCTTGTAGAGTGCGGTGGCATCTACCTGGTCTTTGCAGCCAGCAGGAACGTGGTACACAATTTTTAGTATAGCTTCTTCAATCTCATGCCGGTTAATTTCGTCAATAAGGTATTGGGTGTGGTCTTGGTCAGGAGTTAATTGCACTTCGATCTGAATGAATTTTCTTGTGGGCGTTTTAATAAAGTCATACGTAGCAAAATTTTTTTCATGAATGGTTACATAACAAAAGCCCTTTTCCTCTTTGCGTTCTCCAAAATCGACTCGTTCGATTGAACCGGAATATACAACAGGGGGTGTATCTCCCGCATTAAGATCCTGGAACCGATGGAGGTGGCCAAGCGCAACGTAATCGAACGGCTTGATTGCTAATTGAGAAGGAAGGAAGAGTGGATCAGTGCCGACAAGCGCTCTTTTTTCTGAGCCCGAAAAAATCCCAGAACTAACCGTCAGATGACCGGCAAGAACGGCTGGAATGGTAGGATCTAAGTCTTTGGCACATGATTGGATAATGCGGCTTACTCCTGCCACTATATAGTCGGTTACCTGGCTCGTGGTGAGCTGTTCGTCACTTAAGGCAATGGTATTGCGCGTAGGCCAGGGAATTCCTACAATATTGACCGGTCCATTTTTGGTAGCCAGCTGTATGCTTGCTGGTTTTGAAATGACGTGAAAGCCATCTAATGGCATCTGGTTATAGATCTCAAGAGCGTGGGTCTTTCCAAAACTTAAAGGATTATCATGATTACCTACAATAATAACTACGGGGATACCTGCTGTGTATAATCGAAGAAAGCAGCCCATAAGAAGACGCTGATGAGTGGGCGTGGGATGGGCTGTTTTATAGGCGTCTCCTGCAAAAAGAAAAAAGTCTACCTGCTGCTCAAGAGCAAAATCGATACAAAAGGTGAGTGCTTTTTCAAAATCAAGCAAACGGGAATGAATACCGGTTGTAGGATCAATTCGGCCATAATTTTCCATGCCAAAATGAAGGTCTGCTGTATGAATAAACCGTATCATGAGGCCTGGGTTGATTGCAGTTCTTTAGCATTTTTAGGAGGGAAAGCTACTGAATCTTCTTGCTTTGCTGTTTTATGCTGTTGGTTTTGCACGTAGCGCTCTTTAAGCTTTGATGCATACTGCTCTTTATTAATTTGTTCCATTCTTGCTATAGCAAGCGCATCTTCCGGGACATCTTGTGTAATAACCGATCCTGCAGCAATAAATGCGCCTTCTCCAATAGTTACCGGTGCAATAAGTGAAGTATTAACTCCCACAAATGCACGATCTTTAATGGTGGTTACATGTTTTGATACACCATTATAATTACAGGTGATAGTGCCAGCTCCGATGTTTGCATGCGCGCCAACTTCTGCATTGCCGATATAGGCAAGATGCTTAGCTTTTGTTTTTAATCCTATGGTGCTTTTACTTACCTCAACGAAGTTACCAACTACGCTTTGTGGGTATAGAACCGATTCCTTATGTATATGAGCAAATGGGCCAATTTGGCTTGCGGTATGTACTTCTGCATTCTGCACAACGCTATGAGAATAAATGATGGCACCATCATGGATACGAGCATTATCAATAATGGAGAATGCATCTATGTGTACACTGCAACCAATTTTTGTGCCATTGCGTAACTGCACGCCATAGCCAATGAAACTATCGGCATCGAGAGTTACATTAAGATCAATATGAACCGATTGGGGGGCTGCAAAACGTACCCCTTGATTCATCCAGTGTGCTATTATATCTGATTTTTTAATATGCTCTGCAACCCAGAGTTCTTTGAGGGTATTTACTCCACGGACATAATCAAAAGGAAGGTCAACAATTTCAACACGTTCACCTGCTTTGCTTGCTTTTTTTATAAGGTCGGTAATATAAAATTCACCAGAAGAAGAAGCAGGCAGATGAGGCAGCTCAGCTTCTAAAAATGAACGCTTAATGAGGTATATTCCAGCATTAAGACGACAATGCGAAGAAGGATCCCCTGTAAAATCCCGTTGTTCTACAATCGAGAGGCTTCCGTCTTCCATGATAATACGCCCATAGCCTGTAACCGAGGGATCGGCATTATAGGCAGCTGCGAAAGTAATGGTAGCGTCAGAGGAACTGTGTTTTTCAATCAAGCTTATAAGATGATCTTCATTCAGGAGCGGAACATCTGCATTGAGGATAAGTATATTTTCTGCAGCCCAACTCTCTTTTGAACATAAAACTGCATGACCGGTCCCTTTTTGTTGGCTTTGTTCAACATACTCACAAGAGTAATTATATTTTTTTATAATATCGAGCAACACCTCTTTTTGATAGCCAACTACCAAGGTTGATTTTATCGAAAGATTGCTCAGCAGGCGCAAGGGATATGCAATCATTTCCTGGCCGCAGATGGTAAAGCTTAATTTAGTCAAACTGGTATTAAAACGGGATGATTTTCCGGCGGCCAAAATAATTGCCTGCAGTTTTTCAGTAAGCACTTTTTCTCCACGATGTTTTACTTTGTAGAAATCCACTTCTGGAGTCAATTTTGTTTTAGCTTACTAGAAAATCACAGGAACACAATTGCTTGTGTTCTTAATTTTTGTTTTTTTATCAAAAACCCATCGCACATCAAGAATTGGTATGTTCAAAGACACAGTGCTGCTTTGCGCAAGATTGTGTGCGTAAAAACATTTGCCAATGGGGACTTCAAATAATCACGCAATGCTTGGATGTTTGATTTTTGACACCATAAAAGTATATGGTATCCTTAGAATGGTATTTCGCTGTTGATCAGGTCTCTTTCGCAAGAGGTGTTTATGAAAGTCTTTAATAATTTTTGATATGTGTTCGTTTTTCAAGCAACATTCTTTTATTCGGTTTTTAAAAGCGTTACATCTTGGGAAAAAAGATATATTTCTCTTTTTTATCCCGGGTACATACTTTTTTAAAAGATTGCATAATGAGTGTGCTCTTTATTAAAGATAGTAAACAAACTTTTTGAAAGAATACCATGTATAAAACAGGAATACTTTTCTTGCTTTTGATAGCGTGTTGTGCCTACGTGTTTCGCGTACTTACAAAAAAACAAGAGGCTTTTGCCTCTGCTGAAAAACAATCAAAGCGACCCCAGACCCCTCAGCCGCCATTCCCTTATAGGGAAGAAGAAGTGAGCTACAAAGGAGGGCGCGCCGAGGTGGTTATATCGGGAACGCTTACACTGCCACAAGGCCATGATAATTTTCCCATTGTACTGCTCATTACTGGATACGGTCGGTATGATCGCAATCTTGAAACCATGGGACATAAGTATTTCTTAGTCCTAGCCGACTATCTTACACGCCATGGGATAGGGGTTCTACGTGTTGATAAGCGTGGAGTTGGTAAATCAAGCGGCGATTACGAAAGCGCAACAAGTGCGGACTTTGCTGACGATGTACGCGCTGGAATTGCTTTTCTGAAATCACGATCGGATTTGCGGGGCTGCTTGCTTGGGCTCATTGGCTTGAGTGAGGGTGGGCTTATTGCTACTTTGGTTGCAGCGCAGTTAAAAGAAGTAGATTTTGTGGTGCTTATGGCTCCTGCCGTTCTTAATGGCATTGACGATATGATTGAACATTCTGCATTGCAGCTTGCAGCCGATGGCGCGAGTGAAGACTTTATTGCAGGCGATCGAATTATAAGAAGATCTGTTTATGAGATCGTGATGCAAAAGAAGGAACGGGGATTGGTACTCAAAGATAGTATCTTAGAATATTGGGCGCAGCTGCCTGAAGCTCAAAAGAAGGAGGCAGAAAAGCTTTCTTTTGCCTTTACTCCAGCAAAGGTTGATATGTTTATTCGGACATTTAACTCCCCTTGGTATCGGTTCTTTCTTTCCTGCGATGCAAAAAAAGCGCTGCTTGGTATACAGGTGCCCGTACTTGTGGTGAACGGTGAGAGGGATTGGATAGTGCCGGCTTTTAGGATTTTGCCTTATTTGAAGCATACCTTCGAGCAAGCAGGCAACAAAAAGGTGAGCTTAATTGAACTACCACATCTTAATCACTTGTTTCAAACGTGCAAAACAGGAGCTTTGTGTGAATACGCACAAATAGAGGAAACGATGGCTCCCCGTGCTCTTGATACGATAACTCGTTGGATTTTGAAAGAGACGATATCAAAAGAGTGAGGTGTATTCAGGAGGCTCTATGAAGCCTCCTGCTCGTTTTGCGGGCCAAGAAATCCCAACTTTTTGTGACTTCCCGTCCTTTATGATACATGTTTTTGGGGAGGGGCATTGCGTTGGCAAACGATGTTTTTTGTTGACAGTTATGCCATTTTTTATATGATGAGCAAGTCTATTTAACACTACAACGCACCAAGGAAAAATTCATGAACATTTTCTTAAAGAGATGGCATCATTCCGCCATTTTTGTAATAGGTTTTTTTTGTGTAAAAATCAACGCCTGCCATATGCAGGAAGATGTCGCTGTAAACAGAGATGAAGTGGGAATGCATCAAAAAATTAATTTGGAGTTGATTGCCCTGCGCTATGCTGAGGTTATGAGAGAATGTGGTAAACAAGAGTCAAAACATTTGTTCGAGCTTATGCAGAAATTATTTACACAAGACTGCATAAAAAATAGCTATGATGGGGTGGTTACACACTCTTTGACAGAATTATACGCTTATATGTTGAGGCTTAAAAAAAAGTGGGGTAACTTTGAAATTCAGATGGAAAATCCTTGCGTAAGTATTGAGCAAAATCTTGTTACAATTAAATATCGAATTATAACGAATGATAAGGTGCTTATAGCTTTTAAATATTTATACTGTGGTGCTAATGGACATATTATAAAAATAGAAGAAGTGGTTAGCAAAGATAAATCGCAACATAAGCCACCGCATTCCCATTAACAATTTTGTGCTCGTTTCAAATACCGTCTTTCTTTTTCTGCAGTTTTCTTAATCGCGGCATTCATTACTGGTATCTATTTGTTGCAACCATCTTCACAATGATGAAGGGAAGGATGTCAGGCCGGTCAAAGTGCAAAGAAATTGCTTATTCTAAAAATTGAAACGCTTTTAAAAAACGGCAAATAATCTAAAATAGTAGAATACATTACTCTTTGATGCAAGAGTTTTGAAAAAAGGAGAGATGGCTGAGTGGACGAAAGCGGCCGCCTCGAAAGCGGTTATTCCGGTTATTCCGGAATCGGGGGTTCGAATCCCCCTCTCTCCACCAGTGAGCATGATTGTACTCGTAGGGGGTTTTACGATGAGGGAATTATGAAAAAACTTATAGTGTGCTTACTGATCCTATTTTCTCAAATGTCATTGAAGGCGATGGTGTTTGATAATCGCTTTTTACCGCTGCTTTTAAAACCACACAGGCGACACCTTGATGCTCCATCATGGATACGTGTGCAGCCCTTTTTTATGTTTGCTGACCGTGCATTTTCGCAAGGGGAGCGTGTTAATATCCCCGATATCTTTGGTTCATATAATCAAGTTGCAATCGCTCAAGCACTGGTAGCATTGGGCTTTCCTAACCCATTAAGATCAGATTTGCGTTTAAGAGAGCGAATTCCATGGGCGCGTAAGGGTAGGATCGATGCACAGGGGCTCGCATTTATGTATGAGCAGTCCTTAGGCTGTTATGTTTCTGTAGGGATCAATACCCTTTTTGGTCATGTCACCAGCCGTCATGATTTTTTATTACGTGAGGGGGAACTGCAACTTGCGCAAGGTGATAGGGACTATCTTTTTTCTGCAAAAGAAAAAATGCACGAAGAACTTGGTGTGAGTCCGGCTCTTTACAGCCACACAGGGCTTGGGGATATCGATTTGTACCTGCGCCTTGGCGATACGTGGGAATATACCTGTAAATTTAGGCGCATCGATGTTGCACTTCGTATCGGAGCGCTTATCCCAACTGCATCAGAAACTCCCCTTAATAATCCTGCAGCCGTTCCGCTTGGAGGGGAAAAACACTGGGGTGTCTATATTGGCTTTGAAGGTGAATTTGAATTTAAAGAAGATATGATTGGTGGTCTACAGCTTCGTGCAAGTAAGCGGTTTAAAAGAACAAGTGTACGGCGGATGCCTTTTGACTCAGAGCCATCCAATTATGGTGCGGTGATAGGATCTCTTGAGGTTGATCCTGGCTGGACGTTTGTGTTTAATCCCTACTTTTCACTCGAAGGTTTGCGGGAGGGATTTGGGCTGACCGGGCAATATACCGTAACCAGTCATTTAGCAGATACGTTTACTGATCGCCGAAGCGATGAGCTTAGAGCACGCATAAAGACTGATTTAAGCCCACTTAGAGAACGATCATCGTGGGCGACTGAATACATTACCCTCGGTGCTTTTTATGATTTTGGAAAGATGTGGGACTGCCCAACGCTGTATCCAAAAATTTCTGCTTATTGGGATATTCCGGTAAACTGGTTGGTAAGTAAGCGAGCGGCTAAAACTAATAGTGTTTCTTTGATGGTAGAACTTGACTTTTAATTCCAGGAGCAAGATGAAAAACTTTTTTACTCATATAATACCAGCAAGAAAGCTGTTTACCTTTTTTTCAAATGACCTTGCCATTGATCTTGGGACTGCAAACACTGTTGTATATGTTCCAAACAAAGGAATTGTGCTCAATGAGCCTTCGGTAGTGGCGGTAAAAGCAGGAACTAATCATGTTTTAGCGGCAGGTAAGCGTGCGAAAGAGATGCTTGGTAAAACGCCTGAGAGCATAGTTGCATGCCGTCCTATGCGCGATGGCGTTATTGCTAATTTTGAACTCACTGAAAGCATGCTTCGCTATTTTATTCGAGTGGTGCACGATAATCGTCGTACCCTTGTTCGTCCTCGGATGATCATAGGGGTGCCTTCTGGCATCACGCAAGTAGAGCATCGTGCTATTGAGGATTCTGCTAAGCAGGCAGGGGCGCGTGAAGTATATACCATTATCGAACCCATGGCTGCAGCTATTGGAGCAGGCCTTCCTGTTCATGAGCCATCGGGTAGTATGATTGTAGATATAGGAGGAGGAACAACTGAGGTTGCGGTTATTAGCTTAAAAGATGTGGTATTTTGTCGCTCAATTCGTGTGGGCGGGGATGAGATGGACCGGGCCATTGTACAGTATGTTAAGCGTAAATATAATCTTCTGATAGGTGAACGTACAGCTGAAATGATAAAAATTATGATTGGCACTGTTATGCCTGATACTATAGATGAGGCAATAGAAGTAAAAGGGCGCGATCTTATGACGGGTGTTCCCAAAACGATTACTTTGACCAGTAGAGAAGTGCAGGAATCATTGTTCGAAACAATTACGAGTATAGTTCAGATTGTGCGCGAAGCTTTGGAAAATACTCCGCCGGAATTATCATCTGATTTGGTTGATAAGGGAATCACGCTTGCAGGAGGAGGAGCCCTCCTTCGTGGTATAGATCGGCTTATGTGCAAAGAAACTGGGCTTCCTGTGCGCATTGCTGATAACCCGCTGTTTTGCGTGGTAAATGGAGCCGGCAAAGTGCTTGAAGAGCTTGATTTCTTCAAAGATGCCCTCATGAAATAGCCCAAACACTTCTTCATATGCGCACTGCTCAAGGTGAGAGACAGGTAAGTTTTGTATCAGGAGTACGCCAATTTTTATGCGATGGTCAACAACTGCCCAACCGCAATGTATGAGAAAAAACAAATTAATTGATAAAACTGGCGGAAAGGTATAGCTTAGGAAATGACTCCGCTAGCAAGGAGCTTGCAGTAAGGAAGGAGCAAGAAAAATGGGACGAGCCGTCATGAGGCCGATGTATTTTTGCCCTACATTTTTTCTACTTTTAATAAGTTTCCACGTGGTATCAGTTAACGCAATGGAAGAAATCATTGTGGTTTCTGGCTATAAAAAGTTTATCCCGTCTTGGTTAGCATCCCCGTCTTGGTTAGCACCATTGACTAAAACTTCTGCACCTATGCAAAATAAAACCTCTACGCAGGTTCCTTCTTTAGTAGTGAAGGAAAAAGTTGAGATAAAATGTGATATCTGCGATCTACCAGCAGGGGCTAAGCAATCTGGTTGTGACCATTCTTTTTCACCTCCTTCTAAAACTTCTGCACCCATGCAAAATAAAATTTCTATGCAGATTCCTCCTTTAGTAGTGAAGGAAAAAGTTGAAATAAAATGTGATACCTGCGGTGTAGCAGGAGCGGTTAAACAATCTGGTTGTGACCACTTTTTTTGCCAAAAAGATCGGCCGAAAGAAGGGGATTCTTGCCCCGTATGTTCACCTGCTTCGTTACCCCGATGTGTGATTTGTCTACGTGGGATTAAGGAAAATTCTGAGCGCAGACTTATTTGTGAACATTTCTTTCATCCAGGTTGTATAGAGGAATGGGCACGAAATAGCAAAGAATGTCCAACATGTCGAGCCGAGTTACGCTACAAAGCAAATATGAAATGTGAATTTTGTCTTGGCGATTTTGTTACCAAAGTTGTTACCAAAGATGATTATGGAAAGGCTGAAGTTGATAGAAAAACGGTATGTGAAGTGAGAACTTGGTGGAACTTGTGTTTATGGACCATTAAAAAAAGAGCATTGCATTCATGATAGCTGCTTAAATGAATTTATTAGCAAAGATCTTAGAGTGGTGGGCGAAGATAAATGTGTCTATTATCGTGTAAATGATGAAGGCCAATTTTATTATCGTTGTGTTATAGATAATACAGAGCATCCGATTACTAACACAGAGCTGGCTAGATTTGGGTTACAACCTATAGTTGCTGAGACTTTGGAAATAAAAAAACTTCCCAAACCACCCCCAGAAAGGAATACCACCGATGAGGTTATGGACGAAGGCGGTTTAATTTAAATAAAAGCAGCGATAGATTTTTTTGCCGCTTCAAATGCTATATATACAAAAACCATCGTCAAAGTTAACTGTTTTATATTTTTTTCTTCGAGATTTGGTTTTTTTTGATAGTCTTTGATGCAACTATGCACAGTCAGTGCGGACCAAGTACCTGCAGCAACAGCAGCAGTTCCTGCAAAAATACTTTCAAAATATCCGGTGTTTTTTTTAGTCCCTTGGATCTGCTCTTGTGGGAGCGCACTGTTCTGTTGGACTTGTTGGTTGGCCGAATCATTTTGTGTTGGCTGGTCATGAGAGCCTGTTGAAAAAGTTTGTTGGGTAAAAGCTGCTACTAAGAGTAGTAACCATAATTTTTTCATTGTTATTCCTTATCTGTTTACGAGCTACTGTTCATTATTAATGATAAAAGGTTTTCTTACTTTATTACAAGATTCTTGTATAGTATACTTTAAATTCATACTGATTTTTGTCAAAAGGGACGTTCTTTGTTGGGAATAGAATGAGAAACAAGTTTCATGGTGCCGCTCATGGTATAGCTTTAAAAAAGCAATTTGGCCAGCATTTTTTAAGAGAGCAACGTTATGTTGATTGTATGCTCAATGCAGTCCAGCTTATTCCTGAAAACTCTCTCTTTGAAATTGGGTGTGGCGATGGTTTTCTTACCCGCTCGATACAAAAACAAAATTTCGCTCGGCTCTGGGTTTTTGAGATTGATCATTCCTGGGCTGAATATGTTAAGCATACCTATCCCGATGAACGAATGACCATGTTTGAAGAGAACATTTTGGATGTTGATTTTTCTTCCTTTGAATCTTTCAAACCCTGGACACTGCTTTCTAATTTACCGTATCAAATTACCTTTCCCCTCCTCCATCGGCTTGTAGCTCAACGGCATCTTCTTAAAGAAGGTGTCATCATGATCCAAGAAGAAGTTGCACAAAAAATTGTAAAAAAACAGGGCAGGGGGTATGGGTACCCTTCTTTATTTTTTCAACATTTTTTTGAGTGGCAACTACTAGATAGTGTTCCAGCGTCTGCTTTTTATCCGCCTCCAAAAGTTGAATCCCGTCTTCTTTACTTTAAGCCAAAAGCTGTTGTCGAAGCTATTGTGCAAGAGGATGACTTTTGGCAATTTATTAAGCGATCTTTTGCTCAGCCACGTCGAACGTTGAAAAATAATTTGCACAGCTTTCACTACGATCTTTCGCTTATACCTCAGGATACTCTCGCATTACGCGCACAACAAATGAGCATGGAAGAATTGCTTGAAGTGTGGAAAATGCTTCTTATAAAGTAACTGTTCCCTCGAGTTTTGCTTTCAACCCACATTTAACCTGACAGCTCATTTTTTTGTTGACAGAATTATGAGTTGCATTTATCATTCATACGCATTTATAAAAAACAACAATAGCTATATTTTCTTAATAGAATTTTTTAAGGGGGGTGGGTATGTACAGGATGTTACTTGCAGGAACAGTAGGTGCTACTTTTACCATTGGCGGTATGCACCAGTCAATGGAGCGATCTTTGCTCAGCCATGTGCAAGCAAAGCAAACGGAATCAGAGCTTCTTTCGTATAATTTATATACGGTTATTCAAGAACATATGCACAAGGTAAAACAGGCAGAAGCTGCAAGGGCCCTTGCGGTGAGTGGTTCTTTATGCGACTTTCATTTTCAGAAGTATACCATTACTCAGGATCAGATAGCTGGTGCGCTTCCAAGCGAGGTAGCAAAACTTATTGCCGTGCTTAGGGATCCTGCTCGATTTATGCAGCAGGGCTTACAGGAGCTGCCAGTGGGAGTCTTATTTAAAGGCCCGGTGGGAACGGGTAAAACTATGCTTGCAAAGATCATTGCAAGCCAGACAGGGCGCCTCATGGCTCATGAGTACTCTTCTTCATTTATTACGAGCTTACAAGGATCGGGAGTTGAACGAATAGGGAACCTTTTTAACGAGGCCCACAAGCTAAAGGCTCCTGTCATTCTTTTTCTTGATGAAATTGATGGGCTTGCAAATGATGAATTGAAAGGCTCAGAAGGGGAGGCAAAGCGTGCGGTTCATGAATTACATCGGCAGTTGGATATGGCGGGTCCTCTCATTTTTGTTATCATGGCAACTAACAAATATGACGCCATTCCCGCCTCGATTAAAGACCGTTTTGCTCATCATACAATCGAGGTTGGCTTGCCTGATTTTTCTTATAGGTTGATGCTGTTAAAGAATTTTTGTGCTCGCGCTCAGATTAAGGCAGCCGACGAATTTCTTGCACAATTAGCGATGGAAATGGAAGGTGTAAGCGCGCGAGTTTTAGAAAATATGGTTACTAATGCACTGATCTGTGCTGGGCAACGAGCATCGGATGCTTCAGTAGGTTTACATGATTTTTATATTGCAGCGTACACTTCTCAGAATGTGAAGTTGCCTAACAGCACGCGCCGACTGGAACTCATTAAACATTATTTGTTGGGCAAAAGGTTGGCACAAGACATAGATGATGCTTTTCTTGCGGTTTGCGTACAGGAAACACAGGGCTGGGATGCGCAAAAATTGGAGAAGTGGAGTGCCTTAACACAGGGTATAGCTCTTGCACAAAATAGCTCTGAAATTGAACGGGTACATGCGCTTATCGCTTTTTCACTATTCGATACGCAGAAGATTCCGCATAAAATAAGGCGCAAGCTTCTCTTTTCCTACCTCATTTTACAAGCAGGTGAAAGTATTCCTGAGCCTCTTGATATGCTCCTTGAAGAAAGTGAGGGTGTCTCCACGCGTACATTACAACACATAGTAGAGCTTGCGCTTGACATAAAAATAAGAAGAAAGCATACAGTACTTCACATCGAACCGCTTATTATTGCCTGTACTCTCTTAGTTCAACGTTCCTTAACGTATGATAAACGTCTCTTAATCCTTCGGCATTTTTTAGAAGAAGAGGATGGATGCTGCTCGGTTGAGATTACCAAAGATTTTTTAGCTGACTTGGTAAAAAATATTCCCAATGTCTTAGTTGAGCAGATGAAGAGCTTAGTTGAAAAAGCAAGAGAAGCCGCTCATTCTAGAGGAAGTAGGCTCCTTGCACCTGAGGATTTTTATGTTGCAGTATGTTTGTGTCAAAAAACGATGCCGCTGTATAAGGCCGAATACAGGATTGCCTTGGTAAATTATTATCTAAAACAATATAGGGAAAACGATTTTTCCCCTGCTACTTTTCAAGAACTGATAGCTCTTTTTCAAGGTGCAAATGGCCAAGAAATTGAAACGAGTATTAAAGAGGCTGAAAACTGGGCACTCAAACGCAATTCTCAAAAGATGCAGCACATTGATGTGTTGTTTTCACTCTATGAAAATACTTTTGCTCGTATTCAAGAACGAACCTCTATAAGGGAGGCAATCATTTCTTTCTTGCTTGAAAAAAAGGGCACCATAAGTCATTCCTGCCTTCAAAAAGTGGTGCGTGCAACGCGCGGCTTTACTTTTGATCGAATAACACGGATGTTTGACTATATAAAAGAAGCAGCATCGGGTGATGAATGGACTGATGCTGATCTTTCTGTTGGTCTTTTTTTAGAGCTTGAACATGATGAAAAGGAAGTATCGCTTACTAAAGGGAAATATACCATACGTGATAGAATCCCTTATGGCGATACGACGTTTTTGCCAGATAAGGCACAAAGAAAAGCTTTGCTTGTCTATTACCTTAAACGAAAATATCACAAAGTAAGCGATGCATTTAAGAATTATTTTATTGAAAATACACAGGGAGCAAGCCGGTATGGTATTCTCGCGCTTGTTGAATTAGCACGAGCCACTGCTTGTGTCGCGGGGGCCAAAGAGTCAGAAGTACTCATAGATGAGCATCATATGATAAAGGCAACGCAAGAAATTTATCCATTTGTTGGTTTTTGGCCGTGGCAAATACAGTCAGTAGGACGCATTCGGCAAGATTTCCATGAGGGTTTTAACGTGCCTGTATAGCTATTCGTATTCGCTGGCGTTCACGCCTTTGCGCATGGCTTGAAATTTTGCTTTATATTTTGGATTGCTTGGATGAAACTCCATAGCTCGAGAAATGAGTGCCGCATACTCACTTTTGCTCATGAATGGCAAGGTTGCAGTGCATCCGCCATACCTTGAGTGTACGCACAGTATCTCTTGCTCTGGTCTGATATCGACAACGATGCGCTTGCTGCCACTCCTGTTTGCAGCACAGACTAAATAGGGTATGAAGACCGCGCCTGGCATAGGATACATACTCAAATTTTGGCGATAACTGGAAGGCGCCCATCCAAAGAACCAGAGTTCTATGTGGCCTGGAGATTGATTGTGCATGTCGCGCATTCTTTGCGGTAATACTGTGGCTTGCTTTCTTTTAAGGCAAGCAGTTAACTTCATTTCAATTTGGGTGAGTCCTTCTGGTAAGCATTTTCCTTTAAATTCACGGTGCGAAAAAAAATCACAGGGCGAAAAAATATCGAACCGTTGTACTTTATCCCCGCGCGAATAAATAGTGTAGATTTTCTTAAAAATCGGACTACGAATCTGTTCATGAGCGAGGCTTGTTACCGGGAACCCGATCAAGAAGAGCTCATCGATGGTAAAGGTATCGTGAGGAAACATATCTTCTTTGATGGTAGCAAGATTTAAAATAAGGCCGGCTCCATGGCTATAGCCCAGTAACCGTATTTTTGCTTGTGGATAGGTGCGCTTGAGGTCTATTAACCCATTACGCAAATCAACTGCCTCTGCCATACGCCGTTTAAATGAGTTAAGACCCGTCCAACCAAAGGTGTAAAACAACCCCTTTTCGTGAATGCCACATGCTTGCTGAACTTGCTCATAGAGAAGCTTAAAGACGTAAGCACCTCTCAAGGTATTTTCTTCTTTTATGGGGTGTAGTCCCATTTTTTGCATCGGTTGTAAAGCAAACAGATACTCATGCTCCCGAACGCTCAGTACATTGCGCTCATAGTCGCTCCCCTCAATACAATCATTTTTTGCAAGAAGAATTGTTTTGTACGACAAGTTGGCTTGAAAGGCAACGGTGCCATGTACCAAAATAGTTATCCATTCAGGTCCACTGCCATTCTTAGTAGTAGCCACTTCCTTATCAGGCACGCATCTTATCGCACTTGTTCGTGCTCCTACTGAACATGAAATTAAAACAGTAAGCGTAAGTGCCAGGGTGCGCATGGGTCATTCCTTTTAAGTATCCTTTTTTATAATTATACAAATATAAAATTTAAATTGGGAAGCATTTGCTAAAAAAAATCTCGCAGTGCTAACTCTTGTGCTCATGCGTGCTTTTTGGGTATTCTGCCGGATATCAAATTACACCTATACCATAAGGTTTTTATGACGCTTTTCAAGACGATCAAAATGTATCTCTCTTTAATAACATACATGGTAAGAGTGACTGTGCATGTTACCTACGGTATTTTTAAAATTTCTAAGCTCAAAAGATCACCCGTTACTATTTTTGGTGGAACTCGCTTACAGCGTTCAAGTATCTATATGCAACAAGCAACTCAGTTAGCGCATATGCTTGCAAGCTCGGGTATTCCTGTTCTTACCGGCGGCGGCCCGGGGATAATGGAAGCTGCAAGCTGTGGAGCATTGAGCGTCCATAAAGGGCTTATAACCTCGATTGGTATTAGCGTAAAGGGGCTGGATACAGGGATTGAGCATTCGGCCTGTCCCCGCACGGTTATCGAGATGGATAATTTTCCTGCCAGAAAATGGTTACTCATACACTACGCTATTGGATTTGCGGTATTTCCCGGGGGATTCGGGACCTTGGATGAATTGATGGAACTGCTTACCCTTATTCAGACAAAAAAGCGGGTTCAAGCTCCCATTGTGCTTATTGGGAAGGAATATTGGAAACCCTTTATACAATGGGTACATGAATCGGCATTGAAAAACCGGCTGATTGCTCCTGAGGATGTCAAACTTTTTTATATTACCGATGATATTCATGATGCTTATCAGCTGCTTAAAGCTCATGCAAAAATTACTCCTTTTTCTGTTTTTCATGAATAAAAAAAAGATTTAAATTATTGACACGCATGATGGCGGAATGTAAGTCTGTCGTGCAAGATGTATTCGTTACATAAGAATGCAAAGAGAGAGTAATAACAATCATAGAGGGAGAAAGGGAGTATTATGCATGCTTTCCCGGAGAAAAAAAAAGTAGTACGTTCCATAACAAAACTGACCGCTTGCCTTTTAATCTGTATGGGATCTTTGCTGCGGGCAGCACCATTCGACTTTACCGCACCAATTTTTTTTGGCAATCCTGTGTATCCTGGAGAAACTAATGAGGTTAGCTTTAGCATTGAAAATACGAGTGGTACTTTTATAGATGAAACTGCCCTGACAGTTAATTTTGGTTCCGTGTTTCAACCAGTGGCCGGGACCACAATCGTAACGGTTCCCGCTGGTTTTTTTGCGGTGCCGCCTACTTTTTCAAATGGCGTTTTATCAGCTTCGGCTGGTGCAGAGCTTGCTGCAGGAGCAGTGGTTACGGTTACGCTGCAAATGGAGGTTCCTTGTATAACAAACGCGGCTGGAACGTTTACGGTTACGGGGACGGTAAATGGGTTAATGGCGGTGGATGACACAACTGTTCCCGTTTCGTCAACAGTGAGTCTTCCTCGAACCTTGGGTGCTAACGTACCTCTTAAAATTGTGCAAGTAGATCCAGTGGCCGCTAACTGTCTGACAGGCCTAGGCGGGTTGAATGTTTTTTTTGTGGGCGGTCACATTACCACTGGTGCACTGGTAACAGCTACCTCAAAAACAGGATCTTTTACGGCAGTCGGGACAACTTCCCCAATCCTTGTACCCAACTTACCAGTGAATGAAAGTTACATAGTAAGTATTACCGATAATGCGGGGTGTACGATTACCTCTCCGGTAGGCGTTTTACTTCCAAGTGTGCCATCGTCAATTGTCATTGATTGTATTACTCCCTCTTCTACTACCTGTGCTGGAACTGATACTGGGGCATTGAAAGTTACCTTTACCGGATTATCATTTCATAATTTTGTAGTTACCATTAATCCTACGGGCGCTACTATGACTGTTCCTGGCAATTCTCAGGGTGAATATGTGGCTATTTTTACAGGATTGGCCGCGGGGAGTTATACGGTTACGGTTAAGGATACGGTAACAGACTGCACGGCAGTATCGACCTGTGGCACTATTGTTCCAGGTATACCGCCGATTACTCTTACAACGACACCTATTGTTACACCGCCAAGCTGTTTTGGGGGAACCAATGGAAGCATTTCCGTGTTACTCATGGGAGGATCGGGACACTATAGCGCATCAATTGCTCCCGCGGGGACCAGCGACTTTTCAAGTCCAGTTATAGGATCTGAGGGTTCACCATTGGTATTCACTGGATTAGCTGCGGGCAGCTATGATCTTAAGGTTCAAGATTTTGTCAATATAAGCTGTCCTCCTACGATATTTCCTAATTTTGCAACAGTAGGCACTAACTCCGCTGTGATGATAACATTGGCGGCACCGCCAACAGCACCCCGGTGCTTTGGAGGAACTGATGGCAGTATTGTAGTGAACGTAACCGGGGGTACGGGTTCCTATACGGTAACCGCAACCCCCATTCCACCGGTTTCCTCAAGTTGTCCTCAGTTACCAGTGACAGCGTGTGGTACAAAACTCGGGCCTATAACTCTTGCTAATTTACAGGCTGGTGCGTATGACGTCACTGTCGTTGACCGTAATGGCTGCACCGCTGCGTTGGCGGCACCGGCCGTGGTTCCTGCCGCAGCACAGATTATGGTAAGTGTGGCAGCAACAAATCCTACGTGTCCAAATGTAAATAATGGGTCAATTACTATCACTGCGACGGGCACTTCCCCGCTTCTTTATTCAATAGATAACGGACAGCATTTCTTTGGCCAAAGCACCTTCACAGGTCTTCCAGCTGGCCTCTATCTTGTTGTGGTTATGGATGCAAACGGGTGTCTTAGTGCAGCAATACCGGTGATTCTGCAGGCAGTGCAACCAATTATCGTAGCCGCTTGTGGTATGGCTCCGACCTGTCCTCAAGGGGATGATGGTCTTATTGTAGTTACCGCAACAGGCGGGACCGCGCCACTTTTTTATTCGATCGTTAATCCGCCATCAACGCTACAGGAGTCGAATATACTTACTGGATTAACGGCGGGAAGATATCAAGTCAAAGTAACCGATAGTAATGGGTGCGTAGGATACTCTCCTCTTGTTATAGTACCTTCAGCAGCACCTTTCTTTGTGCAAAGTGTGCAAATCACTCCCATTAGCTGTGCGAGTGCACATGATGCTACTATCACCGTGAACGTTTTTGGTGGGAAAGCGCCACTTTCGTTTACCCTTGACCAAGGGACGCCAAATCAAGTTGGGCCACAGGAAAGCAATGTCTTTACCAACGTCGGTCCTGGAGTGCATGTTGTTACTGTGTCTGACGCAAATACACCACCATGCACGCTTACCTATACAACACCACCTATTGTTAATCCGAGTGGCGTAGCGATACCTTTTGTGCTTACAACTGCGCCGGTATGTGCTGGCCAGGCTACAGGAAGCATCATTATTAGCGCTACCGGTGGTACTCCATACTATCTTTATTCTATCGATGGTGGACTGAATTTTGGCCCATCGAATGAATTTGAACGGAAAGCTGCAGGTACGTACAGTATTGTCGTAAAGGACTCTCATGGATGCACTGCTATGACAACAGCAGTAATTCCACAAACACCGGCCGTCGTTATTGATTCAATTAAGGTAACGAACGTAAGCTGCTTTGGAGGCTCAAATGGTACAATAACGTTAACCGCATCAGGTGGTGCAGGCAGTTACACCTACTCAATTGATGGTGGTATCACTAACACTACAAGTAATGTATTTACAGGATTAGCTGCGGGTAATTATCCTCTTGTGGTTACTGACAAAAATGGTTGTACTGCTACAGGCAATGCAATGATTACTCAGCCATGCCCTCTTACCGTAACAGCTTTGGAAACGAGCCCAACACGGTGCGGATGTCCTCCTACAGGTTCAATAGTAGTTGTCGCTCAAGGTGGTACTCCACCATACCTCTATTCTTTTAATGGTGGTCCATTTGGGAGCTCGAGCACATTTAATGGCCTGCGGGCTGGTTTGTATAGTATTTCTGTGATGGATGCAAATGGATGCTTTGCTTCAACGGCTGTGCAAGTAGATGCCTGATAATACATAAAGCACCGTGCCAGAAACTCCTGGCACGGTGCTTTAAAACTGCAACGGATACTAAAAAATAACAGGAGTGAAAGGGAACTTGGTATGAATGCTTATCTAAAGAAAAAATTTTTATATATCATGATGTTTGGTGTAGGCATAGCATGTATGCCAAGACTTCAAGCATCTCTGCTTTTTCAATATGAGGGGCCTGCTCCTACCATTGTACCAGGACAAGGGCAAAATGGCTTTAATCAGGTCAACTTTACCTTTACTTTGGAAAATACGGGGTCAGTTGGCATAACGCAGTTAAATGCCACAATTTTTACAGGACTTAATTTTTCTGCTGTCGCTCTTGCTCAAACACCCACTGTTTTTGCAAATTTAGCATACGCTGGCGGAGCTATTACGGCTACGGGAGGAACTCTTGCCCCAACGGCGAAAGTTACTATCATCGCTACATTTATAGTGCCTTGCACTGTACATTCCAGACAGTACATTATACAAGGTATTGCTCTGGGAAGCGCAGGAACGGAACCTGTTCAAACAAGTTTCCCTCCTTCTGTTGGCACGATCAAAGATCCAGTTACGCTAGACTCGGTCCTCCCGACTATTGAACTTAACTGCAATGATACCTTTAGTCAGGGGCTCCTTGTTAATTTTAACGGGGGAACACCTCCCTATGTTGTTATTGCTGTTGACTTAGATACTCATGTGTCAATTATTCGAGAAACTTTTACCTCTCCTCTTTTAATACAAGATTTGGTTACAGGCCATAGGTACACTGTTCAGGTAACCGACGCAAATGGTTGCCAAACTGCCGTATCCGCAGGCATAAGTACCCCTGTCGCGTCGACGCCGGCGCTTTGTCCTGGAGCGCACAACGGAACGGTTAGTTTTGCTGTCGCCGGAGGTTCGGGTACCTACACAGTCGCTATAAAGGGCGAAACAACAGGATTTAGTCCAGAGCCTTTAATTGGCAGTGCCCTTTCACCCTTTGTATTTACAGGAGTGCCCGCTGATACCTATAATCTTACTATTACAGATCCAAGTTTACCATCTTGTAGCATAACCATACCAGCTGCAGTAACGGTGGGCGCGAACGGTCTTACTGTCACGGCCACAGCCCTGGCACCTACCTGTTACGGTGGGAATAATGGAACCATTACCGTATCGGTTTTTAGCAATGCGGTTGCCGGAGGATCGGCTACTGTGACGGTGACACCTACTTTTATATCTGCTCCAACCTGTCCCCAAGCAACAGTCACAACTCAGGCGCCCTTGGATGGCACTCCCATAACTTTGCAAGGTTTCCAAGGTGGTACGTATGAGGTGAGTGCTGCTTTAGAGGATTGTTTAGTTTCTACCTCTGTTACGGTTCCCGCTCAGCCAGAGCTCATAGTCAATTCCATAACATTTACCAACCAAACATGCCCAGTCATCGATGATGGAACTATTACCATTACGGTATCAGGAAATGGACCATTTACTTTTACGCTCTGTAATAGCCTGGGGGAAAATTGTATAACTGCCCCGAGTGCAACAAGTACGTTTACCTTTACATCACTTGCTCCTGGGTCATACCAGATATATGCCACGGATAAAAACGGCTGCAATAGTGAGACGTATCCAATAACAATTGCTGCAGCCGTACCCATTAATGCAACAGCTGTGGGATTTGCTCCAACATGTGCCGGTGGGAGTGACGGCCTTATAGCGATAACTGCGACAGGGGGTACGGGAACATTAAGCTATTCTTTGCTTACCCCACCCATAGGTCCGCAAGAAAGCAATATTATTACAGGTTTACCAGCTGGTACTTATTCGGCGACCGTAACCGATCAAAATGGCTGTGTCTTTACTCTTTCAGATATTACAGTCCCTGACACTGCTCCAATAAGCATTACATTTGCTGTTACGCCGATTAGTTGTACTGGTGCCCATGATGCGACTATAACAATTACTTCGGCAAACGGAGGAACTCAACCTCTGTTATTTACCCTCGATAAGGGGATTGCAGCCCAACAGCAAGGCCCGCAAAACGGTATGGTATTTACTGGTGTCGGCCCAGGACCGCATACTCTTCTAGTCACTGATGCTAATACCCCGCCATGTACGATTACCGTAACGACACCGATCATTTCTGATCCAAGTCCCGTAAGCGTTGCTGCTGTGACTATTCCCGCTCTTTGTTTTGGACAAGCAAATGGTAAAGTTTTTGTTGAAGGAACCGGCGGAACGCCACCTTACCAATTTTCAATAGATGGTGGTGCAATTTTTGGGTCTCAAACTGAATTTGATAGATTAGAAGCAGGTACCTATAGTGTTATTGTAAAAGATTCGCGTGGGTGCACTGCAACGACGACGGCAACGGTCATCCAGCCTTCTCCCCTTGCATTCGGGTCGATTACAAAAACGAATGTAAGCTGCTTTTTGGGGAGCGATGGTCAAATAGCAGTTACCGGATCGGGTGGAGCGGGAGGCTATACCTTTGCAATCGATGGAGGGAGCTTTTCCTCAAAAAACACTTTTACTGGCTTAACATCTGGTTTACATACCATCGTAGTCAAGGATATGAATGGTTGTACTGCCAAAGGGACGGTAACACTCACTCAGCCCTGTCAGTTGATTGCATTTGCAATTGCCACGCAACCATCAGGAGGTCCTTGCTTTGCAATGGGGGCTGTAGCGGTACTAGCTCAAGGGGGTACTATGCCCTATCTTTACAGTATTAACGGCGGGCCTTTCCAACGTTCTAATGTGTTTACCCAGCTTGCAAGAGGTTCTTACACAATCACAGTACAAGATGCTAATGGATGTATTGCAACTACGCAAGTACAGGTAAGGTAATATTTAAAAGCGCTGGAAGTATATCCAGCGCTTTATTCTGCCCACTCTTTTTTTAAAATCTTTTTATCAACTTTCCCTGTAGTGGTGACAGGCAGTTCCTTTCTTACATAAAATTGTCTTGGAACTTTGTAAGGAGCAAGATGACGTAAGCAGAGGCCTTTGAGTTCTGTGACGAGTTTTTGGGTATCTCTCTCCTTACTTGCAATAAAGGCGATAGGAATTTCCTCATCATTTTCTTTAACACCAATTACCCCTGCCTGTAAGACCGCCGTATGGGATAAAAGAATATTTTCAACTTCCTGCGGATAAATTTTTAATCCTTTATTGCTAATAAGGTCTCGTTCTCTGCCTGCAAGTACTATTTTGCCATCCACGGTAAGATAGGCAAGATCGCCCGTATTTAACCAGCCATCTTTTAAAATGGCTGCTGTGGCCTCAGGTGCATTGTAGTAACCCATCATAATATTGCCCCCTTTAACCCATAAAGTTCCAATAGTGCCCCTCTGGACCTCTTGGCCTTGCTCATCCTTAATAATACAGCTTACGCCAAGCAGGGGTTTACCGATGGTATTAGTAGGTACTGTATAATCAGAACAATCAACCGCATATAAAAGGGGATGATTCTGTAAGGCCATAGCCATTGCATATTTTCCTGCCATACATCAGTGCAAAAAGCGAACGGATCTTATCAGAAAGGGCATCACCGCCCGATGCAAAAAAACGGACCTTTTTGAAATTGAGTGTTTTCATCAGGCAAAAAAGCCCGTAGAGTGCCGGTATTACAATAACAAGGGTTGGCCGAGCAGCAACACCTTTATAGATACGCCTTTCTATCAATTTTGGGTGCTATAATGGCGGTTGAACCCAAAAGCGTATTTGCCCAAACACACACATTTTGGGGAAGGCTATGAAAGAGGGGCAACGGACAAAAAACTTTATCCTTTGAGCTCAATTCGAACAGGCAAATTCCCTGCAATGCATTCATTACGATGTTATAGGAACTGAGCATAACCGCTTTAGGAAATCCGGTCGTTCCCGATGTGTATAATAAAGCAGCTAATTCGTGTATATCATGGTCATAAGATGCATACTTTTGGAGCTTCTTTAGGCAGGCGACTTATCTTGTCTATTTCGCTTAATAAGAAGGGGTAGTTTTTTCTGCGGATACCTTTCTAAGCCTTACTTTTAAATGCTCAGAAATAATAAGGACAGCTGGTTGAGCGTCTTCGATAATTTTAATGAGCTCATCTTCATGCAGAAAAACGTTGAGTGGTGCAACTATTCCTCCAGCCTGCCAAATAGCAAAATAGGCGATATAAAATTCGATTGAATTCTCATAAAAAAGCAGGACGCGCGAACCTTTTTTTACTCCCACTGATTGCAGGTGCTGTGCCAGAATCAGCGAACGATAGTAGAGTTCCCTGTAGCTCATCCGCTCATCCATACAAGTAACCATCGTATTCTTTGGCCACATCTGTGCAGCTCGCTCAAGCAGTTTGCTTACATGAATGAGCGAACCATCAGCTGACAAGGAAGCATAAAGCTCATCAAACCGCTGCTGTTCAATCATTTTTTCTCACAATTTTAATTACCTGCACGGGGCATTGCGCCGCTGCTTTCTCTATAAAACCGGCATTTTTTTCAAAATCAGCGTCGGTTTTTACCCGTGATCGATCAGTAACCTCAAACACGTCTGGTGCATTAAATGCGCATGCCCCGCAAGCGATGCATCCCGGCTCTATAAGCACACCTTTAGAATCTTTTTGCGATTTGGTGTCAAAATCTCCATCCATCGTGTATCTCTTTTAATAGCGTGCATATGCTCTGTACAAAATTTCCTGTCATGAGTAGTATGAGTACTAATGATAGTACAAAATTTCTCTCTTAGTATACAACGAATGGAGTTACGCAGGTAGGGGGCTACACTATGAGCATTCTTCAAAAGAAGGGGAAGCTTATTACGATTGAAGGAATTGATGGGTCTGGAAAAAGCTCAGCAGCACGCGCTCTTGCATCTGCTCTTAGTACCAAGGCCGATGTTCTTCTTACCAAAGAACCGGGTGCAACTGAATTAGGCCAGCATGTGCGCAAGCTCCTTCAGGAGCGAACTATACCGGTCTGTCCCCAGGCGGAATTCCTGCTCTTTGCAGCCGATCGTGCTCAGCATATGAACGATCTTGTGCTCCCAGCCCTTGCGACAGGAAAAATAGTGCTGTCGGATCGTATGGCAGATTCGTCTCGTGCCTATCAAGGCTTTGGACGAGGGCTTGATGATCGCTTTATACAGTATATAAACGCTTGGGCAATGCAAAACATTATTCCTGATCTTACCCTTTACCTTAAGATTGATTATACAACAGCAGCTTCTCGGTTAAAAAAGAGAAATGAACAAATAACCGCCTTTGAACGTGAGCAAGCGCTTTTTTTTGAGCGAGTGATAGCAGGATTTGAAGAAATTTTTAAAGAGCGCTCATCTATTATAACGATCGATGCATCGTTACCAGAAGAAGAAGTACACGCAGCCATGATAGAAAAAACTAACCATTACTTGAGTGCATAATGCTCCACCCAGCATATTTATGGATTGGATCTGATACAGAGCTTACTACAAAAGCTCTGAGCTTTATTAAATCACATGTGTGCAAACAGGCCAAATCCAGGCCTGGTGGTTGCACGACATGCATTGATTGTGCAAAGGTGGAAAGGAAACAGCATCATCTGCTTCTATGGGTAGCGCCTGAAAATACCTATACTATCTCGCTCATAGAGGAAGTTTTACAGAAAATTGTTTTTGCACTCGAGCGTGATGAACATTTTTTTATTGTTTTTGAGCATGCGGAGCTTTTTAATACCTCATGCGCTAATAGCCTTTTAAAATCTCTGGAAGAGCCGCCGCCGGGATACCATTTTATATTGCTTGCTCCCCGTACAGAAGGGATTTTGCCAACCATCCGTTCACGGTGTATTACGCAAGTATTTAAACAGCATACAGAGCAGCTCAAGCATTCTCTCTTTTCCTACTTTACCCCCGTGACCATTTCTACGGTGCAGGAGTTTACTAAAGAGCTTGAGCGTGTAAAAATGGCCGAACGGGAAATACAACCATTTTTAGATCAACTTACCGATTTCTGGTACCTGTTCTTAAAAGAAGGGTATGCACATCATAATGAGCATGATATCAAAAAAGCTTATAAAGCCCTTGAAATTTTGCATAATGCTCGCGCTCTGCCTGTCATGCCTGGGAGCTCTAAGATCTTTTTAAAAAATCTTTATCTTTGCTTATCTATTGCTTTCTAAATTACTTTTTACTACTCTATTTGAGGTTGCAAGAATACTGAGAGTTTAAACCAATCTCAGGTTCTTGCTAAAGGAAAGAGAAAAAAATACAAACAATCTTCTTAAGGAGAGGAAATTATGAAAAAGTTCTCGCTATCATTATTGTGCACGCTTACTGCTTTAGTAACGTTCTGCGCACATGCTGAAATAGCCCCGGTTGTTATTACAACTATCACATCAGCACCTATAAGCTGTAGTGATGCATCAATGGGTATCAACACGGGAAGTGTTACCGTGACGATTGCCGGAGGAACGAGTCCCTATACCGTTACCCTAAGTAGTACAGGAACAGTAGCGCCACTTCCTATAGCTCCTATTACCCAACTAGGATCTGTAGGGCAAACACTTTTTACCTTTAATAATTTGCCTGTAAGTACCAATGCTTCAAATCCTACCGCGCTTTTTGAAGTAACAGTTGTTGATTCTTCAGTGATGCCATTGACAGACACAGCAGAAGTTAATGTTGCAAGTTTTTGTCCAATAACTGTTACCAGCGCATCTTTTGTGGATCCAACCTGTAATGGTGCAGCTACAGGTACTATAACGGTGAATGTGTCAGGAGGACCTTCAAGTACCTATTTCTACAGCTTAAATGGTGCGGCTCCTGTTCAGGATGGCCCTTCGCATACATTTAGCGGATTGGGAGCGGGGGATTATACCATTGCTGTTGCTCCAACTGCTGCTAATCTTGCTATTAGTGCATGCGTATCAACGGTAGGTGTTACCCTTACGCAACCGGGAGCGGTAGCGATTGCTCAATCAGGAAGTACTGAACCAACCTGCAATGGGGGAAGCGATGGAACGCTGACCTTTTCTGTAACGGGTGGTGTTGCACCATATGCTGTTACTCTTACAGGAACCCCAACGCCAATTACCATGACAGGTCCTGGCCCTGATTTTACCTTTACTGGTTTAGCCGCAGGTTCTTATTCTGCTTCAGTTACCGATGCAAATGGGTGTACTGCAGCAGCTGCTGGCTTGGTAACTCAGCAAACAGTACTCTCCCTTGTAATCCCTCTTGTTACTACCCCAACAAGCTGTCCGGGAGGTTCTGACGGAACAATTACGGCTACCGCGAATAATCCAACAGGTTTACCATTAGCATTCTCGCTCATTTCACCAACGGTAACTCAGCCAGTTAATGTTACTGGTAATACCTATACGTTCACTGGGTTATCCGCTGGAAATTACCAAGTAAAAGTACAAACACAGGCAGGCACTTCACCGGTTTACTGTGCGATTGCTTCTGCTGTTGTTACTTCGCCTGCACCGATTGTGATTACGACTAAGGTTACTAATCAGGATATTGTTAATCAGGTTCTAGGAACTGTTGTTGCAACGGTAACAGGTGGTACGCTGCCTTACAAGTCGGTAACACTCAATCCAGGTAATCAGGTGATCACTCCTACAGCAGGTCAAACAGTATTTACCTTCAATAACTTGGTCGCTGGTAGTTATACCATAACGGTGGTTGATGCGAATAATTGTACCCAGACGCAATCAGTAACGGTTGCTTGTGTCCGTGGTCAATCTACTAATCCAATAACTAACTTTATTACAAACGTACTTTGTAAAGGTCAATGTGAGCTCCCGAGCTAAGGAGAGTCAAATCAAAGGGCCCGCTTTTAAGCGGGCTTCTTTTTTAGGGGAAACGAGGCAAGCATCGTATAGATAGGGCCTGTCGAAACTGTTTGTGATTGCCATAAACTGAACTCTGACGCATGCCACGAATAGGGAGCCACCGCCATTGTTTTGCAGGCGATTTTTACCATTTCTTTATCCAACACTTTTTTCATACGGGCAATGGTTATGTGACCATTGAATGGCCGCTGCTCACGATAATTAGGAAATAAGTCGTTTATACGTTGAGCAAGTTGTATAAGCACGGGTGCTTCAACTGTTATCCAGAGCACACGCGGTTTTCGCGGTGAATTAACACCCAGTTCTTTTAAGAGTATCTGACAAGCAGGGAAACTAATCGTGGCAAGTTGCTTTTGTATACAAGGGATCTCCTTGCTTTCTACCGAACCGAAAAAAGCGAGAGTAATGTGAAGGTTCTCAGGTTTTACAAAGGTACCTTCAAAAAGATTCTGTTTTGTGAGTTCTTTTTGAATGCGAATTACCTCGTTAATAACTTCAGGAGGTAACTCAACACTTACAAATAATCTTACTCGTTGGTTGATTTCATAGAGCGAAACTGTAGAAATATTTTGCTTACTCATGGTACTCTTATCCTGTTCCATTCTAGCTTAGGCAAAAATGGGAAAAGAGGGAAGGGGAAGAATGATGCGCATCTTAAAAAGTATGCTTGCTCTGAGCATTTTTTTATCAAGTACACGAGAAGGTGTAAGCAGCGCTCTTACGTATACTCATAATCCTATAATGACCGTTCCTTGCGAAAAATCTCAGGAAAAGAAATTTCATAAAAAAGTGCTCATTAATTGTCTAGCATTAGCGGGTCTGAGCTATCATCTTTGGCAGTATAAGCTAAAGCCAGTACAAGCTGCCATATGTGCTCTTTCGTATGTGTGCATGGGATCAGATTTTTCTACGGATCAAAAAGAAGATATAGCTATTCTATCAAGCATCATTGCTTGCAGTTCAGCGCTTCTTGTACTTCATGGTCTGCTCAATTTCGATGATGGCTCCCAGAGTAAAGCTGCGGATGAAATTCAGCGTCTTCTTGCTCAGGCACCAACCGGTTCAATTACCAAAGAGACTGCCTTAAAAAATCTTGTTGAAGCAGTGTATGCTCTTGATATCAAGGAGGTAAAAAAGGAACTTATTCCGCTATCCGTTGAAAGTAAAGACCGATTGCTCAGAATCATTGAGAGCATCAGCTTTCAAGAGTTATATAAAAAGGAACGCATTAAAAAGCAATCGCTTCTTGAGTTGTGCTTGGGGAGCATAGGTGCTCTTATTAGCCTTGGCTATCTTCATCAAGAAAATTGAGCTGTGCTAGCCGCCCTTAATTACGGCAAGTGGCTTTAGTTTAGCAACCCTAGTGGCCAGTCGAGCTTGTTCAACAACCCGTACTACATCATCTACATCTTTATAAGCAATCGGAGCTTCCTCTGCTAACCCAGGATCAGATTCACAGCGAATAATAATGCCCTGCGCTTCAAGCTCCTGTCTGAGTGTAGAACCGCGTACGGTCTTTTTTGCCTTCATGCGCGATAGCCGTCTTCCTGCGCCATGACATGAAGACCCAAAAGAGATTTCCATGCCTTCTTGCGTGCCTACAAGTACATACGAGGAGGTCCCCATTGTTCCAGGAATAAGCACAGGATGACCCGTAGCTTGGTACAAAGAGGGGACTTCGGGTCTTCCTGCAGGAAAGGCGCGCGTTGCTCCTTTGCGATGAACGACAACATCTTTCATAACTCCCTCTATACGGTGCTTTTCTTTTTTCCCCATATTATGGGACAAGTCATAGATTGTACGTACCTGTATCGAAGGTCCCACTACTTTTTTAAAAGATTCCCGCACCCAATGACCTATAAGATGCCTATTTGCCCAGGCGAAGTTAGCGCTTGCGCACATCGCTGCATAATAGTCTCGTCCTTCGGGTGAATTAATCGGTGCACAGGCGAGCTCTTTATCGGGTAATCTTATTCCCCATGATTCAAGCTTTGGAAGCATCATACGCACATAATCGGTGCAGGTTTGATGGCCAAGGCCGCGTGACCCACAATGAATCATAGCTGTTACCATGCCAAGTTCCAAACCGAATGTTTGTGCCACTTTTGGATCATAGAGCTCTGCAACTTCTTGAATTTCAAGAAAATGGTTCCCAGATCCCAATGTGCCAAGTTGATCATGACCACGCTTCTTTGCATGATCAGAAACCATGCTGGCATCAGCAGCTGCCATATAGCCCCCTTCCTCGCAATGCTCAATATCTCCTGCTGATCCATAGCCAAGGCTGAGCATGTGTGGGGCCCCTTGGCTTAGTACTTTATTAAGTTCATTTTCACTGAGTTTTACTTTGCCTCCCCGTCCTACTCCCGAAGGTACAGCATGAAAGAGTTCTGTAGCGAGTTTTTCTATATAAGGCTTAATTTCTTGGCTGTGTAGTGAAGTTCCCAGTAAGCGCACGCCACAATTTATATCGTAACCGATACCACCGGGTGATATAATACCCCCCTCATGTACTGCAAAAGCGGCAACTCCGCCTATAGGAAAACCATAACCCTGATGAATGTCAGGCATGGCAAGTGCATATTTTTGAATGCCTGGTAAGGTTGCTACGTTAGCAATTTGTAAAAGAGACGTGTCATGCAGAATATCCTCCAGCATGGCTGCATTAGTAAAAATATGTGCAGGAACACGCATTTCAGGCATGAATGTACGAGGAATTTCATATAACACAGAACTTACTTCTATAAGTGAGCCTGATAGGTCGGGCAGCGATAATAGTGTGTCATCATTCATGACTGGTTCCTTAGTTAGATATCAAATACGATTGTAGCACACCATATCCCATCGATCTGCTCTAACGAAAGATCATGATAGGTAACTGCTTTAATTTCGACCACTTCAAAACCCGTTGTTTTTACGCCAAAGACGACTGCGTCAACTTCGGTGTCAGAAAGAATAGTAAATTGGGCGTCAAAATAGGCTTCATCATGTACGTCAGATAGATACAAACATTCTGATAAAAAATCGATAAGTAAAGTTTCTTGATTCATCGAGTGAACAATAACAGTTTGCTGGGCGGTAAAATGAGTAACCACAAGTTCCTCATCCTTGGTATATGTGATATGGGGTCCTTTGGGCCTAACGCTTGCAAACATGCCCTTGAGCGCATTACGAAAAAGTTCTTGCATGGTGACGCCATAGGCACGGATTTTAAGATCAGCGGTATGAGGTACTATTTCATATTCTTTGTCCATACTCCATCCTTTCATCGGCTGATTGTATCATTTTTTCAAGAAGCTGATCAACATTCTACCTTAGTGCGTGGAATGAAATTTGGTAGTCTTTTTATGTGATATGCTGCCGTTGCCCGCAAAATGGAGATACAGGAGTTTAATGATGTCCGTTGTTATAAAATAGGCCACAACGATGGCTGCAATGAGCGCTAATTTGCCTCCATCGCTTGGTTGGAACTGAAATACCTCCTGACCTAGAGTCGTAAAGGGTAGGATGATGGTGATGATGCCTACTATGAGCGAGAGGCTCATAAGAAGGAAGGATGGCCTGCTTCCCTTGTAAAATGCACGTCTTGTGCGTACTGAGTAGATAAGCGCAAGTTCCATTAAAATACTCTGGATAAACCAATTTGTTTGTACTGCTTGAGGGCCATACGGGATAAATAATGCAAAGAACATAAAGTCGAAAATGGGGCATACCAAACCAAGTATCAGTGCAAAAAAACCGATTCCTTTTAAATTAAACTCTTGAGGCTTTTGAAGCTCATCGGGATCTACCGTATCTGTTGCTATGGCAACCATGGGAAAATCTGAAAGAAGATTAACCAGCAAAACTTGCAATGGTAGCATGGGAAGAAAATCAAGCACTAATGAGGCTATTGCAAGGGAATAGAAATTGCCAAATGTTGAGGAAAGTACTGCTATGACATATTTTATAGTATTGGAAAAGACTTCTCTGCCAAGGGCGATTCCTTCAATAATGACTCTCAAACTTTTTTGTAATAAGATAATGTCGGCGGCATCCTGTGCTATATCGCTCGCTCCCTTGACTGCTAAGCCAACATGGGCAGCTTTGAGCGCGGGAGCATCATTAATACCCTCTCCTAAATAGCCAACAACGGGTGTCTTATCAGACGCATCGAGCTTTTCTTTAAGCAAAGTAATTATTTCGTACTTTTGTTCAGGAACTATCCGCGCAAAAACGGAGTATGTATGCACAGCTTGCAGCTTTTCTTGATCGCTATATGCTGCAAATTCAGCGCCCGTAATTGCACAGGCATCAGAATGTGCAAGCCCCACCGCTTGAGCTACCATACAGGCGATTTCTTTGCTATCGCCCGTTATCATTTTTAAGGTGATGCCAAGATTTTGTGCTTTTGTAATAGCAGCTACAGCTGTCTTTTTAATGGGATCTTGGAAAGCGATGAGCCCTGCAAAGCGTAAGTCATGCTCCTTAACAGCTTCATCGGCCGAGCCCACTTTTTTATAAGCAACAGCAAGGATGCGGTTTCCTTTATGCGATTGCTCTTGGATAAAATCGCTTTCATTCCCTTTTATATCGCTGCATAGGGGTGCAATCGCTTCATAGGCTCCACGTACAATTAAAAGATACTCAGTCTGTTTTGCAACTACAACACTATTGCGTCTTTTTACCGGATCGAAGGGCACCTCATGTACACGCTGATACTGCACGTGCACATCTTTTGTTTTGGCAGAGGCATATTCCCAGAGTGCGCTGTCAAAAGGGTCAAGAGGTTCAGTCTGTTTAGAAGCAAGGAGTGCATACAAAAGCATATTTTCATCTGCATTGGGTGAAAGAGCGGATACCGTCAGCTTATTTTCTGTGAGGGTGCCTGTCTTATCGGTACACAGGATAGTAATAGCGCCAAGATCTTCAATTGCGGCTAATCGTTTTACTATTACGTCATGATGTGCCAGCTGCAAAGCTCCCCGCGAGAGGGCAAACGTGGTTACGGTTGGGAGTCCTTCAGGTGTTATTCCTAAAGCTATGGCAATACAAAAAAGGATCAATTGCACACTATTCTGATTGCCGTGGAGAATAAGGTGAAAAAGAAATAATCCCGCCAGGGTGATGCAAATAAGTGCTAATATAAAGGAGCTTAATCTTGAAAGAGCTTGTTGAAAACTGCTTTCGCGAATGGTTTGGAGACTTAAGGTGCTGATGCCACCAAAAATGGTAGATTGTCCAGTTTTTAACACGAGTGCTAAAGCGTTTCCCCCAGTAACCGTTGTGCCCATCAAACCGAGATTGAGAGATTGATAGACATCCTTTGCGCTGGTGGTAAGGGGTGTGCTTATTTTTTTAATTGGTGCCGATTCGCCCGTAAGTACCGATTCATCAACAAATAGTGATCCATCCACAAAGCGAACATCAGCGGGTATGTAATCGCCTGGTTGGAGTTTTAGTAGGTCTCCGGGAACTAATTCTGTGTTAGCAATTACTATTTCTTGGCTATTTCGTATAACTTTTGCTTTCATAACAAGATGGGCCTTAAGTAATTTTAATGCTTGTTCTGCGCGGTATTCTTGATAAAAGCTGAGCAATCCATTGATGATAACGATGAGCAGAATGATAGAGCCATTAAGAGAATCCCCCACCGTGAATGAGAGGCACGATGCCCCTAAAAGGAGGTAAATAAAAGGGGATTTGAATTGCCGCATAAAAAGTGCATAGGCGGAAGTACCTTTGCCTTCTATTTCGTTTGGACCATACTTTTGTTGGTATTCACGTACCTGTTCATTGGTCAATCCATGGGCAATGGATGTGCCCAATTCCTTTTCCAGCTGGGTAGTGGTATATTGGGCATAATCGTAGCTACTACTCATGGGCTCTCTGTGTTACGAAATTTCTTGAGCCATCCATCGTACGAAAGGCTCTGATGCGATTTTCCCACCAAAACATACTTGTGCTTTCATGGATGTTGGCACAAGCAATTAATTTCTTTTCTAAAAGATGGCGTGAAATAGATTGGGCGGTGTCTAATGATGGTGTTGTACTATATACAAGAATGATATCCATGGTTTGTTTGTTTCGTATATGAAATAAGTGATGATCCTAGTGTAGTTGAGCCAGCGTCATATTGTCAAAAATGCAAAGCCAAGGGCTGTCTGACCTGGCCTCATACCAGAGTTAGAGAGCCCTTGGGGGTTAAAAGACTTAATTTCTTTACCGTGTAGACATGGTAAGCATAAGAGTGTAATAGTGCTTCATAACGTCATAGGGCCTGCATAAATGCCCGTCATGCCTAGTTCTATGCCGTTCTATAAGTTCATGTGCTGCAAGGAATTCATTTTTCTTGCAATAGTGTATAACTTTCATAAAATAACGATTTGTTTTCTTGCTTATTATGAGAAATGGACTGACGGCATTTTGGGCAAGGGGATTGAGAACTGGTGGCTTGATTGATTGACAATCAGCGAGGCCTTCGATGCCAAGATCTAAACCTTGCTTAAGGTGCGCTTGGAAATTTTCATTAAGCGGACAAAGCGCTCTAAGAAAGCCAACCAGTTCAGTGCAGGGTACTGGTTGCAGATTAGTATGCCTTATTTTCCCGTCAAAACTAAAATAATGGCTATTAATGACCCTCACTATTTTTTCAAAGGTACATCCATTAAGGCCAAGCAGCTTCATTGTATTAAGAGTAAAAAGAGCCTCTATACGCTCACAAAAATGTGCGCGTGGCGACGAGATGGTCAAAAGCAAACCAAGTGCCTTTTCAAGGCGGCTCTGCTCGGTGGCTTGTAATGCAGGATTTTTACGCAGTTTTTCTTCTTCCTCGTGATAGCTGCGCCTTGGTGGATTGATGTTCCTTGTAGTTACGCTGCTTCCCGTCATATCAGAAAGGCAGTCATGTATGCTTTTCAAGATTTCGCATCCCTGCCGCGCAGCTTCAACTGCGGTAAGCAAAATTTTTAAGGGAGCTCCCAAAGCAGCTGTTACACTGGCTACACCTAAAGCTGGCTCGGGAACTCCCATAGCATACAGTCTTATGCTCAAGAGGATACACATACATACGCAAGATGAGTATTTTTTTACAAACATGGTGGCACCCTTAAAAAATAGCTTTATTAGAAAATATATAGTGTTAATTTGAATTTGTATCAAATAGCATTTTGCAAGCTTGCGCAAAAAGGTTCAGTCTTACTGGTGCAAATACTTGATAGCATGGTGTTCTTGATAAAAAGGAGTCTGTTAATGCGCTCAGATATTTCATGATAAAGCCTGGTATTATAGAAGAAGATTTTGCCTATAAAAATGGTAGTAAGGGTAGTGATAAGGGTACGATAGCTTTCAAGCAATGAGAGTTCGTGGTCCATTTCGGTCAGAAAGGAAACAAGTAATGCTCCGTCATCTACATTTTTAGCGCTTGCAGATCTATTTCGTGCTTCAGTAAGAATTTCTTGTTTTAACTCCGATTGCTTGCGCCGGTATAAATCTTCAAGTGAGCAGTGATTTTTCCAGCGTGACCAGCAGGTCGATTTTGAAAGGGCATAGCCAAGATACCAAAGATAGGCCTGCGTAGAGCAATAACCCCCTACCAAACAGTAGAAAACAGACTTCTTTTTGTTATCTTTTATCCATTCAAGGAGGCTTTGATAGGACTGATGAGTTCGCTTGTACAGCCACTCTACTAAGTCTGTACTTTGGGTTGCATGGGCAACAGCAGATGATTTTGTTACTGTTTGGCCATTGAGGTTTACGTTAATAAAAATGGGTCCATCCGTATCTTTCTTTTTTCTTAGAGCTTCCTCAATTGTTCTGGGCAAATCGATTGCGCTAATTTCTTGGGCAAGATCAGCCGTTTCTTTTTGGCTGAGTGGCACGTGAACAACTGAATGAGGCATCATGGTATTTGAACAAATCTGCTGGCCCTTGTGGGTTCGCTCATCGTTTTCTGCTACTGTGCTTGCTTGTGCTACGAGTGTGTTTGGTTTAGCGGTAAGCGCTGGTATCTTGCTCGTTCGTGGCCTATCAAGTCGTGGGCCAAAAATGCTCGCAAAAAAGCTGGGGAACAAGTAGGGCAAAATTGCATGAGAAAGCTTTGTATGGGTAAGTGCGCTTAAAAAGAAAAAAGACAATGCTTTAGCGGTATACATGAATCGCCCTTTATAGTTAAAAGTGTTTTTTAAATTTCAATGCCGTACTACCATAAAAAATTTTTTTAATAATTACAAGAGAAAAAAATAGAAAAAATTGTTTTTGTTTTGTTCGTATAAAAAAATAGCGTTTGCGCGCGCATTTTTTTGCATTTTTTAATCTTTAAAAAATGATATGATCTTTAATAAGGCCGTTCTAATCGATACAAGCTGATGATTTAAAAAAACTATTTACAAAATAAAAATCTTAAGTTATAGTTTTTCTCGATTTCTTTTTTGATAAAAAATAAAACGATAAATCATCCATATCTCTTTTTGAAAAAAATTGATTTAAGCGAGAGCGCCTTACTGTACTTTACTGCTATCGATGACTCCTGGAGTCGGTAGCAGTAAGGTTGTTTGATAAGGCTGTGCACCGTCTGATGAGATCGTGCTATTTTGACGAAGTTTGATTTTGGCCCTATTATTTTGATACACTATAGTCCAAGGCAAGTAAGAGTAACACCGAGAACTTCCCCTTTTATGTAATAAACATGCCAATTCCCATAAAAGATCTACTCCCTTCATTTTTTAAAGAAACCAATGATTGGCATACGTCGGTACTTGCTCATTGGGATTCTTTAATGGGGAATTTAAAAACGCGCGTACGACTTGAAAAAATTCAAGGCGACATTGTTATTGTGGGCGTTTATGAGGTTCATTGGATGCAGGAGCTGTATCTTTTATCAGATGTACTAAAAGACTCGATAAATCAATTTTTGGGCCATCCCCATGTTAAGCAGGTGCGGTTTAAATTGGTTGAAGAAAAAAAGCGAACGGTGGTAAAAGGATTGAGAAAACGTGCACTTGTAGCTACGGGCGAAGTAAGTTTAAGTCCGGCCCAGGAGCGGGCATTGGCATGTATTAACGATGTTCAATTGCGACAAGCGCTTAAAGCTTTTTGGGGAAAATGTTTGGAGAAATAGAGCATGGACGAGAAAAGAATTCTCTGTGTTGTTGCGGGTAAGTCTGGTGGGCATATTATTCCGGGAATGACCTACGTGCGTAATTTTACGCGCGTTTACTCTGATTATTCTGTTTTGTTCTTTTCAACGGATAGCCAGCTTGACCGCTCTATAATTGCTTTGTATCCATATGTATTTTCTTATGTGCCTTTAAAATTAATGGGTATTCCAGGTAAGAAAATCTGGCTCTATCCACTGTTTTTTTTACAGTTTTTAAGGAGCTATTTTGTGAGTTTACGCCAGTTTACAAGAATGCGTCCTGAAAAAGTGGTGAGCATGGGAGGTTATATTTCATTGCCCGTCTGTCTTGCTGCAAGAAGTCTACGTATTCCTATTGAATTATTTGAGCTCAATGCAGTGCCTGGCAAAGCGGTCTTATGGCTCGCTCCTCTGGCACGAAAAATATACGTTTGTTTCGATGAGGCTCGTGCCTATTTTAAAAAAGAAAAAGTTGCATTGACAGAATATCCACTACGGTTTAGTTCCCAAGACCGCATGTTGGCGGCTAGTGCGCGTATACAGCTAGGATTGGATCCTGCAAAGAAAACAATTGTTATTTTAGGCGGCTCACAGGGATCACGATCAATCAATGATCTGATGAAAGGATTTTTTAATGCTCACAAAAAAGAAGCGGCAACCATGCAGGTTATTCATCAGGCAGGTTCTCATGGTGTTGCAGCATTAAAAGAGTTTTATCACTCCTTGGGTATTCCCGCATTTGTTTTTGATTATGATCATAATTTGCAGCTCAGTTATTGTGCTGCAGATCTTATTATTGCACGAGCGGGAGCTGGAACGCTTTTTGAGATTGGTTTTTTTGAAAAAAGAGCGCTTATCATCCCGCTAGAAGTTGCAAGTACGGCTCATCAGGTTGAGAATGCGTATGCAATGCGTTCTCTGGATGAAATGCGTGCAAGGTATAGTAACCGCACACCTCTTTTTACTGTTGTCAGGCAGAAAGAAATAGAAGCCGATCCGACCTATTTTTATACTTTGATTCAACAGGAGGGGTAGAGTTGCGGAATGGCATTTGGATCGTCTGCTAAGCAAGGAAGTCCCGTGAAAGCGTGAATGATACTTTCCTTAAGGCTTGGGTCATAGCTAAAATGCTTGATATCATTATTGATAGCCCGATTGAAATCTTTCCAGATAGGCAGGGCAGTTTGGGCGCCAAAAACTTCCTCTCCCAAAGGCCGATTATCGTCATGCCCAATATAGACGGCTGTTGTATACCGGGGGGTTGCGCCAACGAACCAGCAGGTTCGCGCATCATTGGTGGTTCCGGTTTTACCAAATGCCTCACAGTCAAACCATTTATCGGGCTGTTTCTTTTTTGCTTGCTCAATCCGTAATGTGAGAATTTTTGCAACTTGGCTACTAATCACGGGCGAAAGAACCGTTTTTGTTGAATGTTTTGCTTTCCAGATTTTGGTTCCCCATTCATCTTTTATCCAGGAAATCATAAAGGGCTCAACAAAGGCGCCTTGATGGGCAAAAATATTCATCATGGCAACTGTTTCACACACGGAAGCATCAACACAGCCCAGGGCAAGTGAAGGATAAGGATAAACAGCCCCTTTAAGCCCGCATGCTTGAGCGAGGCGCATAACGGCATCTTGGTGAGCTAAAAATGTTTTTATGCTTACGATGTTATTGGATGTTGAGAGGCCGTGAGCAAGGGTCATCGGGCCAGAAAAGGTGTTGGTAGCGTTGCCAGGACTCCATTCTTGAGTTGGCAAAGTAATGGTGATTGGTTCATCGATTTCTATTTGGGCAAATGATCTGCCAGCGGCGATGGCACTTGCAAATACCAATGGTTTAAACGTTGATCCCATCTGGCGTCGTGCAGTGATTGCACGGTTGTATTGTGATACATTGAAATCACAGCCTCCTACGAGTGCCTTAATTGACCCTGTAGCGCCCTCGATACAGACCAGGGCTCCTTCTAGGTCTTTGGAAAATCGTTTGTGCAGTTTTTTAAATTGTTCTTTAAATACTGTTTCTGCGGCTTCTTGCATCTTCCTATTAAGCGTTGTTTGAATTTTAAGACCACCTGTGTAGAGTTTTTCTTTTCCTACTGTTTCTTCAAGAAATAAACGGATTGTTTCCTTAAGATGGGGCGCAAGAGTTTGTGTATCGCGCTTGAGGACCGTTATGGGAAGATCTTTCGATTTTTCATAGTCGCTTTTTGTAATAAAGCCTAGCGTATACATATTTTTCAAAATAAGATTACGTCGCTTGCGCGTAGATTCTGGATTATAGAGAGGGCAGTATTGTTGTGGGCAGCGGACAATAGAGGCAAGTATTGCTGCTTCATCGATGGAAACGTCCTGGATGTGTTTACCCCAAAAGCGTTGGCTTGCAGCTTCCACTCCGTAAATGCCTGAGCCTAGATAAATATGATTAAGATAGGTTTCAAGAATTTGCTCTTTCGTAAAGCGCCATTCGACTGCAAGTGAGATAATCTGCTCTTTAATTTTTCTGCTAAAACTTTTTTCGGTTTCAAAAAAAAGAAGCCGTACCAATTGTTGGGTAATGGTACTTGCACCTTGGGCTTTGCGTAAACTGTAAAGGTTGATAAGTGTAGATCGAATAATTCCCTTAAAAGACAGTCCTCTGTGTTTAAAATAATTCCAGTCTTCTGCAGCTAGAAAGGCATGAATAACTTTATCGGGGATTTGTTTTAGTTTTATTACCTCGCGTTTATCAAAACGAAATCTTGCCCATTCGTTTCCTTCATCATCAAGCAGAATCGATGCTTTGCCCGGATTATAATGTTCCAGGACTGAAAAATCGACCCAAGGTTGCTGCGTTACATAAAAAAGAACCCCAAGACAGGCACTAAAAAAGACGATAACAAGTGTTGTAATGCCAAAGATAATATGTCGGATCATAGACGAGTATTTTTACGATAACCTTTCGTGAGATTTTACTTTATACTAAGGATACCATTGGTACAACAATTCATAAAGCGGCCCGAAGTGTCATGATTCTTAGCCTATTACGAGTCTGTGTTCCTCTTTGTTGCTTTTTGTCCGATCTTGTTCTCTGGGGAACGTACCAAGCGCCCATTCTGCTTTTCTCGCGATCATATTTTTTCAGTGTGCTCTGCGCCGGTGCCTCAATGGACAAAATCTGTTTTGCGGGGTTGGGAGTTCTCTTAGTATCCTTTATTTACCATGGAACTTTTGGGAATGATCTTATACGTATGGTTCCGCTGGCCCTTATGGTATATTATATAAGGCAGATATTCGACCTGACCTTTGTAAAGCAAGTAGTTCTTGTGCTTTTCTGCCTTCTGATGGCCGGTACTCCCTTGTGGATTATCAGCCAACATTTCATATTAGCAGTAGGTATGCTATACTTATTACGAGGTAGTCGAGGCAATCGCTCATGAGAATCATGAGAGGAAAGTCCGGACTCGTAACGAAACAGGTACCTAAGGCAACTTAGGGAGACGTAAGTCTATGGAAAGTGCCACAGAAAATAACCGCCTTACTTTTGTAAGGTAAGGGTGAAAACGGGTGGTAAGAGCACCCGATGCATAGTAGTAATAGTATGCAGGGGAAAACCCTACCTGGAGCAAGACAAAATAGGCATGTTCGGTTTTTCGTTCCGATTTAAACATGCGGGTATGTCGCATAGATAGATGGTTGCCACCTGCCAAGCAGGACAGAATCCGGCTTATTGGCTACCTCAGCAGATTTCAAAGGGGTTTTCGTGCGTCTTGGTATTGTATCTTTTTTATGGGTTGTGCCTTTTTTATCTTTCCTTGCGGGTTACCAGTTGCTCCGCACGTTGTCGCATGTTGAAGTTATTGAAGTACCGCAGGTGGTGGGATTACACATGCATGATGCGATTAAGACACTTTCATCTTTTCAACTTAATGTGCGTATTTTGGCTGAGCGTGAAGATGCTGATGTTCCCGAAGGTATTATTATGACGCAAATGCCTGTGCAAGGGACAAAAGTAAAGCCTCATCAATCAATCTTCTTAGTTATTACTAGACGGCCTCCTGCGCCACGAGCACCTTCTTTATATGGCTTGGTCCAAGAAGAAGCAGTAGCAAAAGCCCGTGAAGCAGGTATTGCGCTAAAAATGTATCCGATTGAAAGCACCTATCCCCTTGATACCGTGATTGCTCAAAGCAGTCCCCCTTTGGAGGAAATAGCTGATAAGACTATGGCAGTGTATATTTCCTCAGGGCCTTGTGAGCAGCGTATCTTCCCTGATCTTAGAGGCAAGAAAGTAAGCGAAGTAGAGAAATTTTTTCAATCATTTGCTATCAAAGTTGAGTTCCGTCATGCCATTGCTATCGATGAAAGCAATCATGCATGTACCGAATGCATAATTAGAGATCAACGCCCACTTGCAGGTACTTTTATTGATTTGAAGAGGCCTCCACTGGTTGTGCTTACTGTAAGCGAATGAATTAATTCATTTTTTTCTTGTGAAAAAAAAGAATCTCGTGTTAAACTTGTGGACAATAAAGGGTGTTTGGTTTTTTTGTGCCTTATTTGGTACAATAAAAAAACCTTTTACATGCGTGAAAAACTTTAACAACCGGCGAAAAGCCTCATACATAAGGGAGTTCTTATGAAACGTTTACTTCTTGGTTTCTTATTATTCTGTCCTGCACTGACGTTTGCAGAGGGTGGGTTTGGAGCTAAATGCAAAGCTCTTAATGATCACAGAATAACTTCAGGCGTAAAAGCTCTCGGCCAAGCTGCTCTTGGTGGCTATGCAGCATATCTTGGGTATGGCGAATTTTGTGGCGCGTTTACAGATTTTAAACATAGCGGATTTACAAAAAAACTTTGGGATCTTAAGGATTCAAGTGACCGTTGGCAGCAAAGCAAAGATGCCATCAAATTTGGTGCAAGATCAGTTATTCTCGGGTACGCAGCCTATAAATTGCTTCAAAATGCATGGAAAAATGCAAAGCATGCAGTTGGTGCTTAATTAGCAAATAACAAAGTACAATGGCAGTTGTTCTTTTATGAGCAGCTGCCTTTTTTGTTGCTACGTGAGAGTTTTCTATTGATCTTTATTTTCGTTTTGCTAATATGAATTATATTAGAATGGGCTGTATTGTAGAAGCAAAGGAAATAAATGAAATTTTTATCTCCAGGGCTTTTTACCATTTTGTCTGTTGCATTTTTCTTGTGCCAGGCTATGGAAAAAGTGGAAATAAAAGTAGAAGAAGAAACTCAGGTAGATGAGGATTTCGTCTTGCCTGCAAACGAGATTGATTTTACAACTGTTGCCGATGAGCCGACCGTCTACGAAACAAATAATAATGCTGTTAAAAAGGTGGGGAACAAAAAGCGAAAGACTGAGGTTCGCAGTCCACTCTGCGTTAATATCAACGTTGGACATTCTGAAAATATAGCAAAATTGCTCGCTGTACCAGGAGAAGTTGGAAAGCGCGACTCTCGAGGAATTTTACCGCTCTTTCGAGCAATAGAAAAAAACTCAGCGTATGTAAAGCAAATTCTTGAAGTCATGGAAAAAGAGGATAAAGAAAAGGCGCAAGCTGATTGCCTTTTAGATGTGGAATGCAAAAAAAAAGCGTTTCTTTTGGGGTGTGCTAAGGGCCATGTGGACATAATGCGCATTTTTCTTGAAAAATATCCCGAAGTGATGCGGGATGCCCCGAATGTTAGGCCAGAGTATTTCTATAAGTTCGGCTGCAGGTTTAGGCAGGGCAAAAATTTAACTGCGGTTGATGCAGCACTACTCTCGGAAAATGCTAACGCACTCGATCTTCTTATTGAAAAAAAGCTTCACGCTATTTCTCAAGCAATTTTTGATCAATCGCTTTCTGATAAGCATACTGCGCTGCTCGAAGGAATACTTAAAAACAAAGAATGTCAAACCATGATAACTGATGATTTTCTTTTTTATGGATGCTGTAAGGGTAGCAGCATAGTGGCTCAATTTTGCATAGAAAAACGGCGCTTATTCAATAGCATTTATACTTCTAATGCAATAAAGAAAAACCCGGAATTAAGGGCAAAGATTGATCAGATGGCAACACAAAATGCCAAATAGTTTTGAAGGGTCCTGCTGCGACTGATCGAGCTGACACAAGCATTTTGGCTTCTCCTCAACCCACTCTTACGTAAGTGTTTTTATAGTGGTAATCTAGTGAGAGATTCTGTTGGCTTTCTTTATGAGCTAGAGCAGTGTGATAATAATTGATATTTTTAAAATTAAAAAACGTATGAAAATAAGTCTACATAGTCTCTTGCTCAGTGTCCTCCTGGGAGTACCCTTGCAGAGCATCTGCATGGAGCTTATTCAGATAAATGAAGATTCAGATGAAATAGTCAAATCGCCTAATTCATTAGAATTACTTGAATTAATACACGATGAGCAGCCGCTAAAAAAACAGCACATCAGCACAAGCCCTCTTTGCGATGCAATACGATTTGATCGTGCTCATGAGATTGAGACTTTGCTAGAACAAAGAGGTGAACTGAGTAAAGCGGATGCTGGGGGAATACTACCAATCTTCCATGCTGTAAACAAGGGATTATCCTGTGTGCAAAAGATCATTGAGTGTATGCAAAAAGAGGAAATCTTCACTGATGAATGTAAGAATAACGTCTTTCTTTTAGCGTGCGCCAAAGGTGATACGAACCTGGTTTCATATTTTTGTAAAAATCATCCTGAAGTACTCAGTGATAAAGTAACTACCAGTCCAGATTTTCTAGGTCAATTTAACCGGAATAGCTTTCTCGACAAACAGGACATATATGTAGGCCCCCTTGATTGTGCAGTATTATCGGGAAAAAAAGAGGCGGTCAATGTGCTTATTAAGGCGTCACCATTCCTATCCGTTGACCAAAAAACGCTGCAAATTGCTATTGAGCAGAACTATATCGAGCTTCTTTCCTTTTTAATAAAAGAAAAAAGGATCCCCTTTTTATCAATCGAGTTTGCCTGCAGAGCTTATCAAAAAGGGTGTGTGGAAGTAGTTGATTTTTGTCTTGAAAAAGGCCATCACTTGGGCCAGCTAATTTTTGCCGCTGTTGGTAAAAATGATCAGGAAACACTAAGAAAGATTAGAGAGCATTGCAAAGATTATACTGAAATTGATAGGGCACTGTTTGATGGTGCGATGGGTTGCGGTAATGTAGCGTTAGCGGGGGAAGTGCTTAATCAAGGAAGGATAACACTAGGGGAACCCTTAAAATATATAAATAATCCCAAGGAAGTGCTTGAATATACTCCTCTCATACATGCAATTGAGAAGGGGGATCAAGGCCTTTTTGATTTTGCGTTAGAGAGGAATGCAATAATTGATGTACCCGTGAAGGTTGATCAATCTTGTTGGGGCTGCGAGAAAATCTATCCGTTTACCTTTGCAGTTTTGAAACATCAGTTTGATATGGCAAATCGTCTTTGTGCTATGGCCGATTTTTCCCCCATTGCTTTACAAACATTAGAAATAGCTTCAAAAAGACTGGATGCACCTGCTGTAGGCTTCTGTTGTAAATGCTTATCATCCTCCTCGCCCACCCAGCCACCGGATGCTCAAAAAAACCAAAATAATTTTTTTAAGGCATCGGCTCAGGGCGATGTTGCGAAAGTGCTGGAATTATTACCCTTAGGTGTATCAAAAAATGTGCAGGATCCAGAAACCAAAGAAACGCCTCTCTCTGCTGCAGTAGCTCGAGGGCATCTGGATGTCTTAAAGCTGTTGCTCCAGATGGCGGAATATACAAACTATGCGGTTCTCGAAGTCCTTGATAACAATAAGGATGCGGTTATTGACTTGTTAGTCACTCACGCAGTAAAGAGCGATACGTCAAAAATTCAGTTTTTAATGTACAATGCAGCCAAGATAGGGCAAAGAAAATGTCTTGAACGATTACTGCATGAGGGCGTAGATTCCAATCTGGTGCTCGATTCTAAAAACACTTCTGCCTTAACTGTTGCTTCATTTCATGGGCACAATGAATGTATCGAGTTACTTTTAGAAAAAGGTGCTAAGGATTATGAGACTGCTTTAATCGTTGCCAAAACAAAGGAAATTGCACAAAAATTAGCATCATATATGTTAGAGAAGGGCCTGGTAATAAAGTCTCTTTTAGAGGGCAAAAAGCTGCCGCGGGAGGTTGACCCAAATACGCAAGATTCAGATGGTAAGACGCTCCTAATGAAAGTGCTGGAAAAAAATGCCCTACAGGTCGAGATGCGTGAGAAGGCTGTGCGCTTACTATTAGAAACTAAGCCCAATCTGGCCTTGCGCGACAAAAATCAAAGAACGGCGCTTATATATGCGGTGCTAACGAGAAATACAAACTTCGTTGCATTGCTCAATAAAGCGAATACCAAAGTTTCCGATACAATGGATGCCCTTCGGTTAGCAGCACAAAATGGACTGGTTGAAATAGTTGATGGCCTTACTGAATCGTTACCGCCCGATGCGAAATCATATGCAGCAAAAATTGCTGTCAGTGAGGCCTTGTGTTTTAACCAACCAAAACTTGCTGTTCATATGGTGCAAAAGGGAGTAAGGTTAGAGCAACCACTAGAATACTATAAGAACGGACAACGTACGCTCGTAATGCTTCCATTAAACATAGCGTCTCACGTTGGTAGCGTTGACGTTGTGAAGGCCCTTCTTAACGCCGGGGCCCCTACCTATGCATCTACCGTAACGTATAGCCATGCTTTCATGGATGCTCTTAAGGCTGGGCATTTTCAGATAGCGGCACTAGTTTTAAGAGTTAAGCCCCCAACTGAAGAATGTTTGAAAAGCTTACGGGCGGAAAATATCTATGTACAAGCACAGTTGAAAAATGGGTCAGCAGATTTGTTACTGGGCAAAGAACTAGAATCAAAAGTGAGCCATAAACTTGACTGTGTAGAAAGTCTACGCTTACTTACCCTCTTAGAGGATGAGCGACTACAAAAATTTCTTAGTGATCCTCAAAAGTATTTGGATGAATTTATACTCTACTACGCGTTCTTTTCGGTTAACCCCTGCCATGGGGCCATGAGCCTGCTAAAAGAGAGCGAAAAGCGTCAGCAAGTATGGAGCAAGTACTATGAGGCATTTATTCAAAATGCGCGGTCACAATACAAGCAAACGCTGCTTATGTGGGCCTGCATATTTGGTCATAAGGACATCGTTGAAAAATTAGTAACGCTTGGGCTTCCAAGAAAATATATCAATGAAAAGGATTGTTATGGCAAAACAGCCCTTATGTATGCTTTATTATATGGAAATGTTGATTGTGCGCTTACGTTAATTTGCCACGAACGTGTTGATGTAGATGGCCAGAAAATAGTTACCAACCATTGTGGTAAGGGGATTAATGTAGCTGATACTTTTGGAAGAACAGCCTTGTTTTATGCGGTGTACGGTGCTCGAATGGATCATCCTCTATCCCTTAAAATAGGCAACAGTGTTAAAGAGTCTCTCATAGCTTATTCTCAACAAGCAGGGGCAATAAGAATTATCGATGTTTTGTGTAGGGCAGGGGCAAAAATTTTCCCACTAAAAAATTTTGCTCTTGCATGTAGGATACTTGTTGAAGACGGTAATTGGCAAGTCCTGGTGGATCTCATTTGGCGCATCAATCAGTGCCGAGTTAATTCAGTTAAAGGTCAAGATAGTAAAGCCCTATAAAAGTTTTCTACTTGACATTTAATGGGGTTGCTGATAGACTTCGAGATAAAAAATTAGCCTCAATAATAAGGACAAGATATGAATAAAAATATGCGCTTCATTGTAGCGTTCATTCTTCTTGGTGGTACTTTGCCTGTGGTGGCTATGGATCTCAGCAACGTTAGGGTAAAGCGGGAAGATATAACCGAGCAAGAGGATTCAACTACGCAGCACGAAGATGAATCGACAGTTGTGCAGCGATCAGCTAAAAAAAGTCGCATCATTAAAAGTCCTCTTTGCCAGGCAATTAAAGACAAGGAAGATAGCAGCATTGATTCTCTCTTAAAACAGCGCGGTGCGGTGGGAGTCAAAGATAGCAAGGGAATACTTCCTCTTTTTTATGCGATTGAGAACCGAGCTCCCTATGTAGAAAAAATTATTGCACAGATGGAAGCTGAAAAACTCATGACCGATGAGTGTAAGGGGAAGGCATTGCTTTTGGCCTGTGCCAAAGGACATGGGGGACTGATTAGCCTACTAGGTACAAAGTATCCTGAATTATTGAGCGATTCTGTGAATGTAGAAAGTAAGTTTCTCAATAATTTTCATTGGAATAGCATTCCTCAGAAAGACAGTATTTTTTTGGCCCCACTTGAGTGCGCCTTATTATCAGGAAAAAAAGAAGCGGTTGATGCGCTTATCAAAACCTCTGATTCTTTGAAAATTCCCGACGACAGTCCCTACTGGATGAAAATTACAGAAAAGAGTTTTAACTATGCACTGGACTTGCACTACTTTGAGCCCCTTATTGCAGTACTAAAAGCAAGAAGAATGAGACTAACTGAAAAAAATGCTGTTGCGGCTTATGAGAAGGGCTGCGCTGATATAATTGCATTTTGTATTGAAGATTCTGCAAGATGGGTACCGCCAATGAGCTTAAATTCTTTAATTTTTATTGCTGCCAGCAAAAATGATACGGTTAATGTAGAAAAATTAAAATCAAAGGTATTGGGGGATGGAAAAATTTTTGATAGTTTGGTCTTCGCTGGGGCTCTTAGTGGAAAACATTTTGAGCTAGCGAAGCACATTCTTAATAGGAAAATAATAAGCATCGATGATTCAGTGGGGTTTATTAAAGACGGGCCTTTAGTATGGTCTGCTCCCTATGCTATAAAACCTCTTACCTATGCTATAGAAAATGGAGACAAAGAACTTTTTGAGTTTTTGATGAAGAATAATGCTACATGGAAAAACCAGTTAGCAGTTGATATTGGCAGATATAACCCTTTTAGTCACCTTTATCCATTCACCATAGCCGTCCTTAATGGAAAATTTGATATAGCAGATATTCTTTTGGAAAAGGGCGCTGATATTAACGCAAACAACATGACTAATGCTCTGTGCCGTGCTCTTGATATAGCAACTGCATTTAAAAAGTCTGCAGCGGTGAACTATTTAATTTCAAAAAAAGCGAACCCAACGCAAGTGCGTCTGGGTCCGGGGGGGATGATACAATGGCAAGAGATTCCCAACCAGGAACCAGCGGTTCCTCTAGCAGCTGTACCAAAAGTGAATCCCAAACAAACCACGCAGAATGCGGTTAGTGACTATCCAGTAGACTTGACTAGCTTTCCGCTAGCGTGCGTTGCAATTCGTTCTGGTGATGTTGAAAAACTTAAAAAATTGATGGAAACGGAACTTAAAACTGCACGCTCGAACACTGCGCATATTAACAACCTTTTGACCTTTGCACTTATATCCAACCAGGTGGCAGTAATTACATTTTTACTTGAAAATACTGGGTGCAGTTTCAAACCAACATTGGATAGTTTCATTAAGGACAAAAGACACGACTATTTTGCAACTTTCATTGAGGCCGCAAAAAAAGTAGGGAGAGGTGCGATTGATCTGTTGGTTGAATGTGCAAGACGTACCATTTATCATGGCGCTACAGATTTTCTAGAACCATTGCTTAAGGAACCCATGCTCAAGCAGAGTGGGTTTATAGATTTCGCAATGTTTGAAGCTGCAGAGCAAGGGCAGAAGGAGATTGTTGAGCTTTTGTTACAATACATGCCGGATCTCTACCGCAGCAAAAAATTGGGAGAACCATATAAAATGGCGTCAGAGTTTGCTAAAACGCCTGAAATCAAGAAATTACTAGAGCAAGCTCTTTCCGAGCAGTCTGATGCAATACAAAGCGCCTTGCAGGCTTTATATGAAGGTAAAGAACTTAATAAAGATGTACTTCCTCTTATCAATAATAGGGACAAGAATGGAAAAAACTTGCTCATCTACTGTTTGGAGAAGAAGAATCTGCAAGCGGTCAAACAGCTTATAGCAAACAATGTTGATGTAAGCAGAGTTGATACATCGGGAGTCCCGCCCTTGGTGTATGCTGTTGGCATCGGAATTAAAGAATGTGTCGAATTGCTCTGCACTGCCAACACCCATAAAAAACTGGGATCTGATTATGGCAAAGCGCTGGAAGTTGCCATCGTGAAAGGATCTTTAGAAATGGCGCACTATCTTTTTGATATGTGGAAACCTGTGCAAGGATGGAGTGAGCAGGCAGCCTATTTCTTCAAAATGTTACAGGGAGCTCTCACTAAAGAGAAGGTTTTGTTTTTACTTTCTAAAGAAGCATTTTTAGATGGACTGCTGTTTAAGGATGCGTACTTGCACCATTTAAGCCATTGTAGGTTTCAGCTTGCGCCATTACTGGTGAGATCCCATCATATAATAGACCCTGTAAAGCCTATTGGTATGGATTGGGGAGCCATGACCCTGGTTGCGGATACCAGAGCGGGGTTAGCTAAAAAAGCCCTTTCAGCAGTTTTGCCAGATGGCAGGGCTAAGGAACACGTCAATCTTGATCTAGGTGAATCGGTGCTATTCTTGAATTTGTTGCAACATACTGGCTTAAAAGAATATTTGAAAGACCCGCAAAAGTATGTTGAGATATATAAAGATGAGCTGGTAAGATTTTATGCTGATCCGGCCGATCGCAAAAATGCAACTGATGATTCTTTTTCAAAAGGGGCTTGTCATGATAAGCAAGTGACGCTTCTCATGTACGCCTGTATTTTTGGCCATCGCGCTGTTGTTGAGAAACTTGTGAGCCTTCCGCAAGAATATTGTAACCGGCAAGATAAGCATGGCAGGACTGCACTCATGTATGCGTTACTCTACGGTAACGTTGATTGTGCACTTACGCTCATTCATCATCATGATCTGCAAAATCCGCAAGGAGCACAGGGGGGCTTTAGTAATCATTGTGGTAACGGAATACACTTGAAAGATCTCAATAATAGGACAGCTCTATTCTATGCGGCTTATGCAGCACGTTGTGACCACGCGAGTGAGATGGAAGAGCAGGGCAAGAAAGTAGCACTATCAAAGCTTGCCTATTCTCAGTGCTCTGGTGCGCTCAAAGTACTAGAAGTGCTTCAAAAGCTTGGTGCCAAAGGGTTATCACCGGCCGAAATAGATTTGGCAATAAAAATTGCTGTCGAAGATGAGAATGATGAACACGCGACAGCGATTCGTGCATCTTTGAATGCGCTCAAGGAGAATTTCTGAAAATTTTCAAAGATAAGCGAAAGAAAACGCGATCTTAGAGATACATTGGTTCGTATATTTTAAATAGTACTGGTATAAAAAATGAGTTCTCTAAGAAATAAAACAAATGGATAAAAGCTTGCAAAAAAAGATATGCAGTCCGAGGCTATCATTATACACCTGCGCGATCTTTGTCTTTTTTTCATCACATGCCAGTGAATTGACGCTATGCGTTGTTGACTGTTATAGGGCTTATAGCGCTTGTAGTGAAAAATTTGAAGATAAGTATGAGTTAAGCTCTCTTGATTTTAATGAGCGGAAATGGGTAGATATTTTTGCTGCGTTTAGCGAGGACGAGCCTGACATTTTAAAAAAGAAGCTTCAAGAAGGTGTCCTTACATTATTTAGCCCAAAAGAGAAAACGGTTCTCCTGCGCATTGCAGTTGCATCTACTACATCGAACCAAGTAGAAAAGATACGCCTATTACTGGATGAGGGGCATCTGTCGATTGAGGGAATAGAAAATCCTCTTGCCTTTGTTGCTTTTAATCAAGGGAGCGAAAAAAATTGCATCGCTCTTGCTGAATTTTTATTGTCTCGGGGAGCATGCGTTGATGGCGCTGCTAACCAGAACGGTTATTTCCGGCATAATCCTCTCATACTGGCTCTTGAAAATAATAAGCTTGCTCTTGCGGGTTTTCTTATTGAGAAAGGGGCACCTGTCTGGGCATACCTAGGTGCGGGGGGAGACATCTGGTGGAGGGCGTTAGGAAACTGTTCCCTTCAAGCAATTAAATTACTCCTTGACCATGGGATTTTAAACTATGCAGGTTTGAAGCACTATTGCCTCTATTATGTATGCCGCGCACCCGTTCAATTACGTGTTTCGATTGCCAGCCTGTTGATACAAAAGGGCGTTTATGTCGCATTGGGCAAACTGTCCTGCCTCGAGAGCTTATTGGAATTCACGCCCGATATTACTCAAACGATACTCCCTCTGATTCAATTTTTAAATCAAAGTGGCGCTTGGATCCCGGAAAATTGGTTTGAATGCTTATTTAAAAAAAATGATAAGCAGGCGCGTACTTTTTTTAGTGCTTTATTTCATAAGCAGGAAGATGACTTTGCCCAATGTGCACTACTAGCGTTTATTTTTAAACATTTAAAATTACCACGGGAAGAAATCAAGAATGTAGCTGAAAAACTTCTCCAGTTAAATTTTTTCGAATTGATAGAATTATATCGTCATGACCCTGAATTACTTAAGGGATGTGATGTAACAAAACTACATAATGAAAGAGAATTTACTTGTTTGCATTATGCAGCAGCCCATGATAACGTCGAACTTGCGCGGTGGTTACTGGCGCAAGGAATGGACGCTGACGTAAAGACAAAAGATGGCTGGACACCTCTTCTGATTGCTTGTTTATTTCGCTCGAGCAAGGTGGTAAAATTTTTGTTAGAATGTAATGTGGATGTGAGTAGGTGCTTTGAAAAGCTGAATTTGACAGCCCTATTTGCAGCATCTAATGAATTTCCTTCATCTCAATTTTATAATTTGCTTTCAATTATTGACCAGCATGAGGATAATCGCTTTAAACGGTTAGCAGCCTCATTTCTTGAAAGGCGAAATGCTAACGTTGATGCTGCAATGGATATAGTGACCGCACTGATTTTACGGGGAGCTAATCTGAAGGCGAGAAATCTGCTTGGAAGTGATTATGATGCCTTGGTTCTGAGGTTTCTTTCTTGGTCGTTCTTACACGGTAAGAAAAAATTTGTTGAAAGGCTGATAAGCCTTAGTAGTCTATCAGATTTACGGATCGCTTTCCGGTCTCTTGGAGTACCTGGCAAAATTGACGATCTATCTCAAAGGTTCGGTCCACTTATAGCAAGCTTACCCTTTGAAATAATAAAGGAATATATTCATGATGAGTCTGGCAGTCGGAACATAGCATCGTTCTTAAAAAATCGCGAAGAACTTGGTATAAAAAATATTAAAAAAAGAAAAAGCCTTGAAAATGATTCAGGCACTGACGAAGGAATAAACAAGGTTCAGCGAAATGAATCATACACTTGGCCGCGGTATCGTCCTCTATCTGAAATTGTTGTTTTACTGCAGAAGATGCTTGCCGAGATTCAGCACCTACGTACAACGATAGCCCAGAACAAAAGTAGGAATGAGGTGCTACGCCAAGCAGTGCTTAAAGAATATGATGCGTACCTAGAGCGGTTAAAAAGCTTATTAGATGCACGAGATTCATTGGATGAAGTATCGCGTGACTGCATATATGCCAAAATAAGTGCTCTTACTGATAAGACAATTTCGTCACCGCTTGCAAACTATCTGGATCGTCTTTTAAGAGTGCATAGCATCTACCTACGAAAAATGTCAGGCTGCTAGATACCAATTTGATCTGGAGCTGCTAACCGAGCGCTAAGAAATCAGCATAGAAAAGCATGGAAGAAGAAATTTTCGTAGTTAACCAGAGGAATCATAGCAAACTGTCGGGATCGAACAAATCATGCGTTAGTACATAAAAAGCATTGGGATCCTTAATAGACGTCCCTATTTTCCTTAGAATTCCTTGGTCTAATAATTTTTTTAGTCGATAGCCGGCCGTTCTTTTTGTTACATCCATAAATTCGGCAGCCTCAGCGGTTGTGGTTCGTTGTTTGATCTTAAGATGCTCTATAAATTTTTGTTCCCAATCTTCAGGTTGTAATATTTGTTTGGTTGAATAGATTGTGACCTTAAATTCTGTACCAAAATCCTCGAATAAGGGCCTGTCAGATCCATGCTTTTGACTCTCTTCAATAATTCTTCTAAGCCCCGACCCCCACTGCTCTATGAGTTTTAATTCTCTAAAAACTCTTCCTATGACTTTATTTCTTAGCTTCGAAGCTCCAGATAGTGCTCGTTCTAATGTTAATCCCATGGGCAACCCCCCAGGGTTTATGAATTCAATTCGATCATCGAATATGGCTATATTGATGAATGTGCCTCCTATTGAATAATCAGCATGAACTATAGAATTAATTATGGCCTCCCGTACGGCAATCGGAGGAAATTGAAAAATTTCTGTATGAGCGATTTCTTTGATTTCTATTCCAACGCTTGTATTACGGCGAATAAAATGTATTATAGGCTCAATGGATAGATAGAGTGGGTGTGTTATCTCGATCTGATCGAGTATTTTGACTCTGCTGTTTCCCGCAAATCGAGCACATCTGATTCTGGAATCTGGAAATGAAAGAAGTCTATCCTTGGAAAAAAGGAGGACTCCCCCGTTAGTAGGATAAAATTTGGTGAACTTTTCAATAAAGATACCCATATTGGCGGCCGAGTTTTTACTCAGTTTTTTACCTTTCTTTCTAAAGGCTTCAATAGCAAGATCCCAGTTAATGAGCTGTTTGTCTCCATCTATATGAGGCAGCTCGTCATAGGATAGATTTTTTGAAACAAGCGTTAGTGTTTGAAAGAAATGTTGGTCTACTGCTCTGTTGCTTGACCCAATTCTTAAGTAGGTACCATGCTCCGGCCCTATGCTTTTCAAGTAACAAGGTCCAGGAGAATGAGGTATGCGCACAATAATCAATTCTCGTGATCTATACGTTATGATTTCGATATCTGGTAAGATAATCGGAGCAATAGAATCAGCTATAGCATTTGCCAAGCGCAACTCTTCCTTAAGGACATCTTTTATGCCAATTATTTCCTTAGTCTTATCTCGTATTCCTAAGACAATTATGCCTCCTGCCGTGTTTGCAAAGGCGGTGACAGTGCGTATAATTGCAGCTATGTTCTCCGAATTCTCCTTAAACTCAAGAGTTTTCCCTTCATTCAATTTCAAAAATTCCTCGATCATATTACTCCTTTGGTACTTAGGGTTACTACGAAATTAACATAGAAATGCTCTGCAATCAAATTTTTCGTAGTTAAATTTTTTTTCACTATAATAAAAGCTTGAAAACTCAGAACCGAAACAAAAATGATGGAGCCGCACATGGCGTAATTCTATTCGATCAACCCATGGTGAGCTACGAAATCAACATAGAAAACATGCAAGAAGAAATTTTCGTAGTTGATTTTCTATGATGCTTTTTTATAGGTATAAATGCTCTTACCCGCTTGCAAATTATCTCTATCCTCTTTTAAGAGTGCATAGCATTTATCTGAAACAAATGTTAGGTTGCTAGATACTAATGATTCGATCTGGAGTGGCTAGCCAAGTGCTGCGAAATTAACATAGAAAAGCTCTGCAATCACATTTTTCGTAGTTAAAAATTTTTTTCACTATAATGAAAGCTTTAAAGCTCAGGACCGGAATGAAAATGGTAGAGTTTTGAGTGCTGCATCCTATTCGATCAACACAGTAGAAGCTGCGAAATCAACATAGCAAAGTATGGAAAAAGAAATTTTCGTAGTTGGTTTTCTATGGTGCTTTTTTATAGATATATAAGTAACCGATGCCCATTCCGGCAAATAAGCCAGAGATGAGTGTGGCGACTAACTCTATGGCAAGCAGGAACCATGTCCCTTTAAGTTCCGGATGAAGGCTCACAAGGACTCCCGAAGAAAATTTGAGGGTGAAAATGGAAAGTGCCAGAAACAGGGTCGTTGAACTGCCCGGTATTTCTAAAAGCTGATTTGATTTGTCTACTGAGATGTTCATAGAGCGGACCATCGCAAACCCTATACTGCATCCTAGGGTTAGTGCGCCACCCAAAAGTAAGATTTCTTGCAGAGTCGTGTGTTTGAAAATACCGTACGATGCCCAGCAGAAAAAGAAGAAGGGAATGAGCAGAGCTCCTACAAGAGGGACTGTATTCTTTTTACGCGCCTTTACACCAACATAAAGTATATAGGCTAAAAGGGGCCACGCATAGAAAGGCGCTTTTTGAAGAATTTGAATGATCATAGGGAGATTCCTTTCTATTTTATGGATGCCCAGTTGCGCAAACAGCTTATTCTTACTTTCCAAATCGCCGTTCACTTTGAGCAAATTCTTTAATGGCTGCATCAAGATCTTTAGCGGTAATATCTGGCCAGAACCGATCGGTAAAATAGAGCTCGCTATAGGCCGTTTGGTAGGTTAAGAAATTGCTCAAGCGCTTAACGCCCCCAGTTCTGATGATCAGATCAGGATCGGGGATATCTTCGGTCCAGAGATATTTTTTAAATATTTCTTCTGAAGGAATGTCCTTGAGCTTGCCTGCTTTTACGTCTTTTACAATATTTTTTACCGCCGAAAGGATTTCTTGTTTGCCGCCATAGCAAAAGAGAATATTAAGGGTCAATTTCGTCCCCTCCTTTGTACTTTGCTCAAGACGCTCGATCGTTGAACGAACACTCTCAGGAAAGCATTTTTGATCGCCCACAAAGCGAATTTTTACCCCATTTTTAACGAGTTCTGGAAGTGCTTTTTCTGATTCTTCGGTCATAATTTTAAAAATATTTTGTATTTCTTCAGGAGAGCGTTTGAAATTTTCAAGGGACCAGGCATAGACTGAGACCATCTCGATGCCCCGCTTAAGGCAATAATCAATAAGAAGCTTAAACGTAGTCATCCCATGCTGGTGACCATATTGGGCAAGCTGTTTGCGCTTTTTTGCCCAACGGCGGTTTCCATCCATAATAATGGCAAGATGTTTGATTGAAACACGCTCGATATGGTCAGGCATAAAAGCAATAGTATAGAGCTTATGCATGATAGGTACGCAGATAATCATCAAGAGCACGAGTAGAGGTTTTGTCATGAAATGCCCTTTTAATGTAATGTGATGATAAAACGAGTACTCTTGGTTTCTTTAAAGAGTTTATGAGCCCATACTAGGCTGTAATAGGCACCGGTCATACACAGAGCTATTATGAGCCGCTCGATCCATACGATGGAAAATAGCGTGTGCCAAAAAAAAGCATCTGTTGAATGGCTATAGAGCCAAATAACCGAGCCAATAGCATGCGCGGTAAGTGTACTTGCTAAAGACCTGAGGAAAATAGATCGTGGTACAGTGTAGCCCATAAGAACGGGAGGCAGCCAGTATACTGGGTAAAACCAGATCACCCTACCTACCGGGTGAGCGATAAAAAGCAGAATACACAGTAAAGGGATCCCCATGCGAATGACCCGCCACTGGGTCGTAAGATACAGCGTTCCTCCAAGCGTTGGCATATGAGCACACAAGCTGGCAATACCAAGCCCTTTAAGACTTAACGTAATGAGCGTTCGCATGCTAAAAATGAGGCTGTTGCCCATGGTTCCCAGAAAGAATCCGCTTATTGGAGCGATACAAGAGCTTAGTGAAAAAAAGGCGAATTTTGTACCCTCAATGCAACTCAGCTTTAAAAAGCTGACTAGAGTCAGAAACAGAGTATATACCAGATAAAAACAGGCTTTTTTAGTAACTTTCATGGAATTTCAAGATACTTGGTAAAACTTAAAGAACTACAAACAGTATAGCATATTTTCAACAGATTGACATTTTTTCTTCTGCTCACTGCGACCGGCACTTGTAAGTTGGTATTCCTGTCATGTATACTCGATGGGGAAAGGATCAAAAAATGGGCAAACGCATGAAAAAAAGAGGTAATTATTTAGAAAGCTTGGAGGTGCCGATTACGCCTGAAACGACGGTTATCGTGTTTGATTTGCACAACGTTGTTTTTAAATCTCAGCGTAGAAAGATTGTTTTTTCATGTCTTAAACTCATGCGCCAAGGTACCTGGAGATATACGCTTAATCCGGCATTGTGGTATAAAGTCTATCGCTTAAGAACGCAGTCAGACGTTGCTGAAGATATTTTTCATAAGGTGACGGCAGCCTACCCTGAATTAGCACGCTTTAGAAACGATTTTATTAGAATTACCAATACACAAAAGCCGATCAGAGGCGTAGTTGATCTTATTAAAAAGCTTAAGGAAAGGGGCTACAAAACGTATGTCCTCTCCAACATAGGTAAGGAGACGTTTGAGCAGCTGTGCCTTAAATACCCCGATATTCGCACCTTCTTTGATGGTGCTTTTACCGCAACCGCCGAGCAGAATTATCTCCATAAGCCTCATATGGATTTTTATAAACAATTTAAGGACTATTTAAAAGATGAAGGACTTGCCGATAAGCAAATACTTTTTATAGACGATCTCAAAAGAAATCTAGCTGCAGCAGCATCTTGCAATATTGCGGGTGTCCATTATCGCTCTTCAAGGCGCTTACTTCATGACTTTAAAAATTTGCATATCTTCTAACAATCAAGTAATTACCCTTAATTGCTTTTGTCAAAAATAGCTTTTGATTTTTCAAATTTTTACCGCTAAACTTGTTGATATCTTTGAGCGAGAACGTTTTGATAACCTCCATTTCCCCTGTCCTAGACGCCTTGTCTGGATAGGGGTAAGTTTTACTTGACTTCGGTCAAGAGCCCTCAGTAGATTGGAAAAGAATATAATCTTACAGACAGTGGAATCTTTGGGGTGTATTAGGATGGACTTTCTTTCTCACAAAAAGCTGCCTCATTGGCATAATGGTCGTTTTTTTAATTATGCTGGTGAACGTAAGCAGCACTTTTTTTTCCCTTCCTTGACCATGCTCATTGAATGCTATTGGAATACGACAAAAAAATCATCTGTTGATAGCCCCTATTGGTTTGCTCCTAGCCAAGAGCCAATAAGGAGTTCTTCTGATGGGATTTCGCTTACCTGGATAGGCCACTCAACCTTTTTGATTCAAAATGCGTCAGTAACCATACTTACTGATCCGGTATTTGGTCATCTGCCTCTTTTTAAAAGGCAGTTACCACCGGGGGTCCCTCTTGAGAAGCTTCCAGCAATTGATTATATCCTTATTTCTCATAATCACCGTGATCATATGGATGAGCCCTCACTTTCTTTTTTTAAGAAACATGAATATACGCACTTTCTTGTTCCAAAAGGAGATAAGGCGTGGTTTGGCCGACGCGGATTTAAAAATGTTTCTGAATACAGCTGGTGGGACCAGAAAATAGTCTCTCATCATGGGCTTCCTTTGACATTTACGTTCCTCCCGGCCTTGCATTGGTCTCAAAGAGGTGTGTTTGATTTTAACAAATCGCTTTGGGGCAGCTGGATGATAAGTATCGCTGATCAGCATCTTTATTTTGCTGGCGATACCGCTTACTCCCCTCATTTTTCCGATATTGCTAAGGAATTTAAAAATATTCAAACGGCAATGATGCCCATAGGTCCTTGTGAGCCGCGAAAGTGGATGAGTTACGCTCATGTAAGCGCAGAAGAGGCCGGCCAAGGATTTTTAGATTTACAAGCAAAGCAATTCGTCCCTATGCACTGGGGGACTTTTAGCTTTGGCACTGACGCGCATCAGACTCCTGTAGAGCGAATAACGCGCTGGTGGAAGGAGCAGGCATTGGCGGATGATAAGCTGCTTACTGTCCTGAAGATCGGCCAGCAAGCACACTCAGAGCCCGCTAATCAGTCTATAATTGCGCCATATCCAACGTTGAATATTGAGCTTACCAGATAATTTTTTGATACTTGTATGATTTGCTCTCAATTCTGAGATTTAGTCGTAAAAGCCCTTACTAAGATATGCTCTTCCCGAATCACCAATAATCATGACACCAAGGTCATTGGGTCCCATTTTTTTTACGTACTGTTGCGCTGCGTAGGCAACTGCGCCACTACTTAATCCAACCAGGAGTCCATGGGTGGAAGCCAAGGGCTTTAGTATGCCAAGTGCTTCTTCATCCGTAACACACAGATACTCATCTATGACCGATGGATTATGGACAGGCGAATCGAAATCTATTCCGACACCTTCCAATTTATAGGGTTTTGGATTACCTTTCGTTGCGCGGTATGAATTAGCTGCATCGATAGCAAGAATTTTGATAGCAGGATTTTGCTCTTTAAGATAGTGACCGACACCGCTAATAGTGCCGCACGTGCCTGCTGCTGCAAAAAAATGAGTAATTTTCCCACCTGTTTGTTGCCATATTTCGGGCCCCAGAGATTTGTAATGGGCTGTGGCGTTATCAACATTATAATACTGGTTTGGCATATAGGCGTTTGGTGTATTTTTGGCTATTTGAACCGCACGGCTATGATAGCTTAATGGGTCTTCAACAAATTCTGTGGCTGGGCATTTAATAACAGTTGCGCCATAGGCTTTCAGCACTTGTTCTTTTTCATAACTTATTTTTTCAAAAACAGTGATAATCACCTTATATCCCTTAAGAGCCCCAATCATTGCCGTTGATATACCGGCATTTCCCGATGATGCTTCTACAATGGTGCCACCGGGCTTTAAAAGCCCCTGGCGCTCAGCTTCTTCAATCAAATAAAGAGCGGATCGGTCTTTTACACTCCCACCCGGATTGAGATACTCAAGCTTTGCGTAAAGCTGGCCTGCCGTATCAAAATTGACCTTAACCAATGGTGTATTGCCAACAGCAGAAAAAAGATTTGTATGAAGCATTGCGCCTAACCTCGCATGTAAGGAATATTGAAGGTTTTTTTGGCTTATTACCGCCACTTATTAGTGTACTAAAATTTGACAATGTGTTCAAAAGAGCCGTGCTCCTAGCGGAACTTTTTTTGTTGGGGTAACAAGAACTACATCGTTTTGTTCGTCAGGAAGGCCTAAGGTGAGCACTTGCGATAAGAAAGGCCCTATTCTTTTAGGTTCAAAATTAACAACGGCAAGGACGTGCTTTCCAACTAATTCTTCTTTGGTGTAATTACGAGTTATTTGCACCGATGAATTTTCTATGCCTATTTCGGGACCAAAATCGATGGTGAGCTTGTAGGCGGGTTTTCGTGCTTCTGGAAAATCTTCAGCGGTGAGTATTATACCTGCTCGTATATCGACTTTTAAAAAATCGTCATATGAGATTGTCATGAGAGACCTTTCCTGCGTGCAATTAAGGAAACTACTACCAACGTAGTCATGCAGAGAATAAACCCGGGAAGCAGGGGCATAAAGCTCAAGTGAAGATAGGGCCAAATCATTCCCATAGTTCCCCCTAAAAGCATCGCTGCTATAATACCAAGGCGATGAGCAAAGGGGAAAAAGAGTGCTGCGATAACTGAAGGAGCAAATGAAAGTCCCAATCCAGACCATGCATAGCTCACCAGATCGTTGATTGAGCTTGTACTATTGTAGCTGACCGCATAGGAAAAAAGGGGCAGTAGTATAATGCAGGCACGAAGTATTATGAGGGAATGGGCTTCGGTGAGCTTTCTGCTTGCAAGGCGTTTAACCAAATCTTCTGAAACGATTGAAGCAGTTGCTAATATTTGGCCGGTCATAACTGACATAGTTGCGGCTAATATAGCGCAGAGAATAAATCCCGCCATAAGGGGATTAAAGAGATTTTTTACCATCTCAACAAAAACGAGTTCACGATTGGAAATAGGGGTGCTAAAGAACACTCTTCCGACAAGACCTACAAGAGTGGCAGCAGCCAAAACAAGCGTCTGCCAGGTGATACCTACCCATTTAGCTTTGTGCATATTTTTTACATCCTTGATGGCCATAAAATTAATAAGTATGTGGGGTGAACCAAAATAGCCAAGGCCCCAACCAGTTGAAAGCAGAGCTATTTTACTCAGTGTAGCCCAAGTATGATCGGGTATCATAGCATGAGAAAATGCAGAAAAGCTTACGTGAGAGAGCGCTTCTGAAAAACCAATCGAATGGCTAATGGCAACCCACGGGACGAGTATAATCGTAAAGAGTAAGAAAATGCCTCGAAACATGTCGCTCCAAGCTAATGCCGCAAATCCACCAAGGAGAATATTAACAATAACCAAGAACATACTAATGCCTATTCCAAGGTTGTATTCGATGCCAAAAGTTGTCTCGAATAATCGACCAAGACCAATGAGCTCTGCTCCAATGTAGAAAGTGGTGAAAAAAAGCATAAAATACACGCTTAGTAACCTAATGATATGGGATGAATCCTTAAATCTTTTTTCAAAAAAGGAAGCGAGTGTAAGACTTTGATACTGCTCAGTTGCATGCCGGAGTCGGGGTGCTATGAACTGCCAGTTAAGAAACATGAAAACTATAAGCCCAATAGCAACCCATGAGTCAAATAAGCCAAAAGCGTAAATAAGACCTGGATACGCCATAAAGAGCCAATCGCTCATATCACTTGCCTGTGTTGCAAGCGCTGTCACCCAATAATTCATGGAGCGATTACCCAGCATAAACGAGCTTGAAGTGGTGCTTTTTCTATAAAAATAGAAGCTGAGGCCCAAAAAAAAGGCAAAATAGGCGACAAATGCGGCAAGGTAATAAGTATTGACCATAATTTTCCTACGTATTTTTTAAAGAATACACAAAATTAAAAAAAACGTAAGATGCTCTCTTATAGCTTAAAAGGCGAATCTTTATAAATGTTTTTACTTGTGTAGACAAATGACAGGATGGCGCTCTATACTAGTGCGTCGGTTAAAAAATTTAAAAAGAGGTTTTTGTGCAAATATTAAAAAATACAAGTCTGATTGCCTTAGTATTGATTCAATGTGCGGTAGACGCAGTCCCTACCATTGCACGTATTAAGCAAAACGCAGTTGATGCTGCTCGTGAGGCTTTGCATATTCTTGTGATGGCCCAAGAAAAAGAGGACAAAAAAAAAGAAAGCGATTTTAGCGAGGATGAGATCGAGGAAGAATATCGGCGCCTTGAAGAGATTTTCAAAGAATTAGATGATTGCACGACTCCCAGTGATGCACTTGAACCAGAAAAGTATGAGCAAGAAGAGCCAGAGTTTGATCAGGAGATGCTTGACAAGCTGTATAGCATGCGAGATTATCCCTGGCTTCGTGAATTTGCAAAATGTGCATCGGCAGAGGCGGTCCTTCTTGTTGCGAAAAAAAATCCCATTTTGTGTGAGATGCAGGAAGCGCTTGAAAAGATTTTTTCTTTAGATGCAGCGGTTGTTACTCATTTTCTTGTTGAGCATAAAGAGTTACTCCCCCATTTTGCAAAAATGGCATCAGATGAGCACGTTTTGCATGTAGCCAAAATAGAAAAAGATCTCAAAGAAGACCTGTCTATGAGAGTGCGGTTGTTGCGGATTGAAAAGGCGCGTTCGCGCAGAACTCAAGCCAGACAGGATGAATTAGATAAAGCAATCCATGAGTCTCCACAACGATTGCCATTATATAAAGATCCAAAGCGCTATTACAGGCAGTATAGTCAGTTGCATTACGGGGTGCCTGATGCAATAAAGGAAACAAAGTCTCAGCACCTATTTCAGGGCTTGAAACAGATCCGCGATGGCTTAAGTCAAGAGTGTGGACCAGAAAGCGCTCTTGAGAGTTTCATCGATACCTATGCCCAGCATAAGGAGGATCCACGGGTAGTAGAAGTGGTAGGGATGCTTATCGAAAATGCACCTGATTCAAGAATTTTAGCACTCGCAGAGCATCTAGAACCTGAACACTTGGCAGCATGCTTTGAGCTTATGGATAGGCACCTCATAAAGCCTGACGCATGGAATGACCTTGAAAATAGACTGTTAAAGCTTCAAGAAAGTGGGGAAAGTGAGCGTTTATGTTTAGCCACTCAAAGCGCTGTAGCAAGAAAAGCAAACAGGATACGCACAAGACGCGATCGGGCGGTAACCTGCGCGGCGGTTCTTAAAAAATTTCTTAAGTATGGGTATGGAGAGAGATCCTCTTACTGTCTTATTTTAAAACTTGCACAGGAAGTAAAGGGAAATGAGCATCTTGCCGCAGATCTTGAGAATATTTTTCCTGGGGGAACAGAAAAGTTAATTGGTGCCCAAGCAGAGGCTGCATACAGAAAAATAAGCGATGCGGTTAAAAAGTATAAAGCAGGCACTATGAGCGATAGAGCATTAATTGATTTTGCGCGATCAATGGGTGTGCATGTACAAACTAAGGAATTTCAGAATGTGCTCAATCTGCGCGGGTCGGCTGACATTAATTTTCTGTATAAAAAAATCGCGCAGCATGAGGAGGATGCAAGGTTTGCCAAGCATTTTGGCATTACCAAGACTCAGCTTGGACGCATAGCAAAATCATTTCAGATTGAGCAAGAAAAGCTACAAATATTCTACGATAATCAGGAACAGCTCGAAATTCACGTTGGTGGAATTCATGTATTAAATGATCTCATGTCATCTGGATATGAAGATGTATCGGCTCCTTGGATGGGTGATTGTGTACATACTGTTTTAGAATTGAATGCCCAACAAAAAATAGAGCAAGCACAATCACTTTTACAAATTTTGCGGTATACATCGGATGTGCTTATTGGTGCAGGCAAAGAGCTTATAACACGAGCTGCCGATCAAGCAAAATCGGTGCTCATATGGTTTCCTACGGTAACAGCAGTTTCAGCAGGGCTTACGCTTGCGGGTATTCCTGCAGCACCAGCACTTGGGCTATTTTCTTTGGGCTGCACATTGTATCATGTCAGTCAGCAGCCAACTGTGCTTAAAAGTCACATTAAAGATGTTTGTGAGGCTATAAAGCAAAACAAACCGTTTGAGGTCGGTCAGCTTGCAACTAAGCTTGCCCTGGAAACGGCTGGTGCAGTACGTACATGTAACAGTTTGCAGAAAGCTCTCACCTATGCTTGCCAAAAAGGAGTTATAGATAGTGCCGTAAAGAAGATTAATAAGGGGATCAAGGCTGCAACCCAGATTAGCAAGCATAGACTTACTAAAGAACCCGCACGAACTGAATTGATTTTTGATCACAATGGTATATGTGCCTATGATGGAAATAGGATAAAAAAAATAGAAAAAGCAGCTTTAGATTTTGGGCACGTTTTTTCAGATAGGCATCGCGATGACGGGATAATGAATTTGGGTTCATCCAAAAAAGAAATCATGAGTAAACTATGTGACTTTGTAATGCTTGCAGACAAACTTAATCTACTGAATGAAAAAACAAATCAATTGCATGTTTCGTTGAATAATTGTAGAGTCACAATAAGATGCCACATAGAAAATGGCTGTTTAGTAAAAGTTAACGGCTTTATGAAAAAAACAAACCGGCAGTTAGGGAATGTTGTAGATTTCGAGTGTGATTATGAACAGATCAGTATTGGAGCAGCGGCTAATTCAAGGCGTGAAACTTTGGAATGAACACACTGATTATAATGCCGATGTGTTAGAGGATATGGTTGCGGTTTTAAAGCCGTATTTAGAAGAAAACCCATATGATACAGAAATGTGGATGAATTTAGCGCTTACGGAGTATTGTGTGCCTATAGCGGATTATGGTGCGGTTATTGACTCATTAAATTGGATTTTAACGTATGAGCCGAATAATATAAAAGTACTACTTATGCTTACCTATGTTCAGGAACATGAGTGCAGGGTATCGAAAGACGTTCAGAATAGGCTGGTATCCCCCATTCCTGCTAACTCAGAAGAGATGGCTATGTTGTTATATGTGCAAACTTGGTATCATAGGGATCAAGGTGATACCGGTATCGTTGAAAAATTACTTAAGCAGTCAATAGAGGCCTGCCCAGACTTTGTCTGGCCACATGTCAAATTAGGAGAGTTATATAAGAAAATTGGGGATTTGCCCGCTGCAACTGATCATTTAAGGCATAGTTTGGCAAATGTTCAAGAAGTATTTACCTACCCAGGATTTTGTGATTTGCTTGATAGTGAAAAGTTTATTGATGAACTGATAAAAGGTATCGTAATCACAGATATAAATTATCAATCAATACAAGAGCTGTATGATGAATGTCTTAAACTAAGACCCGCTCTACGAGTGTCGATCTAAATCGCGGTTGTTTATGAATAGAGCAATAGGACAGGCCAAAAAAGATGAAAAGCTGCTATGAAGAAGATGCTCATTCCCAAGCAGATCCAATTCAGTAAGAAAAAAACATATAATATGTGACTTTGTAATGTTTGCAGACAAACTTAATCTACTGAATGAAAAAACAAATCAATTGCATGTTTCGTTGAATAATTGTAGAGTTACAATAAGATGCCACATAGAAAATGGCTTTAGTAAAAGTTAACGGCTTTATGAAAAAAACAAACCGGCAGTTAGGGAATGTTGTAGATTTCGAGTGTGATTATGAACAGATCAGTATTGGAGCAGCGGCTAATTCAAGGCGTGAAACTTTGGAATGAACACACTGATTATAATGCCGATGTGTTAGAGGATATGGTTGCGGTTTTAAAGCCGTATTTAGAAGAAAATCCATATGATACAGAGATGTGGATGAATTTAGCACTTACAGAGTATTGTGTCCCGATTGCTGATTATGGTGCGGTTATCGATTCATTAAATTGGATTTTAACATATGAGCCGAATAATATAAAAGTGCTACTTATGCTTGCCTACGTTCATGAACATTACTATAAGGTACAAAAGGATTTACAAGATAAGCTAGTATTGGCATATGCTGCAAATGGGGAAGAACGAGCCATGTTATTGTATGTGCAAAATTGGTATTATAGGGATCAAGGCGATAGTGAAATCGTTGAAGAGTTACTTAAGAAGTCAATAGCGGCCTTTCCAGACTTTGTATTGCCACATGTCGAACTAGCAGAGTTATATAAGAAAACTGGAGATTCGGTCGCTGCATTTGATCATTTAAGGAATGCTTTAGCAAATATTAAACAAGTATTTACGTACCCACGATTTTGTGATCTGCTTGATAGTGAAAAGTTTATTGATGAATTGATAAAAGGCATCGTAATCACAGATATAAATTATCAATCAATACAAGAGCTGTATGATGAATGCCTTAAACTAAGACCCGCTCTACGGGTGTCGATCTAAATCGCGGTTGTTTAAGAATAGAGCAATAGGACAGGCCAAAAAAGATGAAAAGCTGCTACGAAGAAGATGCTCATTCTCAAGCAAATCTGATTCAATAAGAAAAAAACATTTTTTAAGAGGAGTTAAAAGTGGCGGTAGGATTGTTATATGGCATTAAGATAGCTATTTTAGTGACACATGGTTTTGAACAGCAGGAAATGGTGCTCCCTTGCAAAGCACTGCAGGATGTTGGTGCTGTGGTGCACCTTATTGCACCAGATGCTGGTAAGGTAAAAGGCTGGCACTGGGATAAGCCTATCCCTGGGGATGACTTTGATGTTGATAAGACGTTGGATGAGGCTTGCTCTAATGATTATGATGCATTGGTGCTTCCAGGAGGCTATGCACCTGATGATCTACGCAGTAACGAGAAGGCAATAGCTTTTATTAAAGGATTTGCGCAAAAGCCGATTGCTGCCATTTGCCATGGAGCATGGCCTTTGATAGATGCAGAACTAGTTGCTGGAAAGACTCTAACTTCATGGCCTTCGATTAAAAAAGATTTAATTAATGCAGGAGCTACCTGGGTAGATTGTGAATGTGTGCGAGATCGTTTATTAATAACGAGCCGCATGCCAGACGACATCCCCGCTTTTAATGAGGCTATGATCGATTTGCTTTCTAAAAAGGAAAAGAAGGCGTATGTCGTCCACTGTATCGTTGAAGCAAAATCGGGTAAGGAGACTGAGCTTAGAGAGGAGCTTTTGAAAGTAGTAGAGCCAAGTAGGGATGAAAGCACGTGCCTTGAATACCGTCTTCATCAAGATGAGCAAAATCCCGCTGTATTCATGCTCTATGAACGGTGGGAAAGCAAAGAAGCACATGCATTGCAATTTCAAAAGCCTTATATAATTGCATTGGTGCATAAACTTGGAGATCTGCTTGCTAAACCATACCTTGCATTCTTTTCCCACAAAATATAAACTTGCCGGGCAATGTTAGTGCGGGTGCGGAATATAGGTTAAACTGGCCAAATAGGTCTTGGCTTAGGTAGAGCTTCGATACTTGCTTGCAATGATTCGTTCACTAATAAATCAATAAATTTGTCTGAACCTTCTTTTATTGTATGAGAGAATATCTCTTGGCCGTTTGGCAAGCTGACAAGTATCTCATCGTTTGGCTTCAACTCATTTTCAAAAAGAGACGGCTTATAGGTTTTGGGCTGGACTGTAACAGAACTGAGGATAGTTCCGGATCTTTTCATAATGACTGTTAAAACTTGATCTGAACTATTATGCACATTTAGAGTATGGTTAATAGGAACGCCTGCATGTAGTGAAAAAATAGAGGCGACACTTAAAGCAACTCTATAAAGACTTTTCATAAATCTTATCCTTTCTTAACAGCAGTTTTTTATCTTTCTTCTAGACTAAGAATAGCAAAAAAAGCACCTATTTTCAATATTTCAAAAATTTATTTTTTGTTTCATGAAGGACTGTCGAACTTTCAGTTATTCCAAAAGTAGGTGGGCAGTATACCTTAAAGCAAGGAAGTGAGCTCTGCAGCGGCTCGTTTATAAGGAGCCGCCGTATTCACTCTGATCCATTTACTCAAAGGCCACTTTTTCCCTGCAGGAAGAGTGCACCATGACCATACATCGAGTGCATCGAGGTTACCTGTTTGATATTCATGTTCAGCAAGAGCGATACTCTGTTCCACGGTGGATTTGAAGACCGCCAATTGTTCTTCTAAACCGGCATAGTGATAACGCTGGTAAAAATGGCGAGCAATTTTTGTATATTCCCATTTTGTAAATCCCTCACCTGGCATTTGCGGTAGGGTACCTTCAAGACCCGATTGGTACCAGCCAAGAAGCAATTTTCCCCATCCAATTTGATAGGCAACAATGTCACGTGCACTGGCCTTGCCACCAGAAAAATTAAACGCTTTTTCTTCAAGCAATTGTGGTGGTAGGCAGATCACTTTGCTTACAAGCTTATTATACTCTTTTTGGATATCCATGCTCAGGGGAGCCTTATATGAGCCAGGTATGAAAAATGAATGAGCCATGTGTCTTATATGAGTGGTGTTAATATAAGCCAGAGACTTATTATAAAAGCATAGATAGCACAGGTGTCTATCAATCCTTGAGCAAGCAGACTTGCACGAGAAAGAGAAGTATAGAACTGAGGATGTAATCCAATTTGCTTTGCTGCAGCAGCAGCGCTACGGCCAGAACTTATACCAGGTCCGAGGGTTCCAATGCCAATAGTAAGTGCAAAGGCAAGATAGGCACACCCAATAAGTGGATGGTCAGCAACGCTTAATGCTTTGGTAATAAGGAAAAAAGAGATAATTGATGCAAAAATAATGGGCGTTTCTATGAGTGCAGAACTTATAAACGAGAAAGTAAACAGTTTTTGGTAGGCAAATCGATTATTGCCCATACCGGCGCACGCAGTTTTTGTGAGATTTCCTCCGCCAATAGCCGGTCCTATACAACCAAGAGCAATAGCAGCGCCACTGCCAATAAGCGTTAATGCCTGGCTCAGCGTTGTGACCTCAGGAACTTTTGTGCGGATAATCAAAGCAATAATAAACCCAAAAATGAGCGGTCCTTGGCCCAGAGATTGGCAGAGTAACATAAAGTTGCCAATTTTTTTAGCCAAGAAGGGCTGGCGAGCAATGGCACCCATTGCGGCATATGCGGGCATTGAGACGGCAAGCCCTATGACAAATCCTGGCACTGCAAGGGCAAGCCCTATGCCGATTTCTGCGAGAGCGCCATACACAGTAGTGGGTGCCTGAAAATAGAGCAAAAATGACATCAGAAGGCCCAAGATAGCACTTGTTTCAATAAGTGCTAACGCAAGGATTGTTGTGCGTGTAATATCAGGCTGTGCTGCCGGCTGCCTATTAATAGCATCAAAAGCAGCTTGTGTTGTTAATCCTTGTCCAATGGTAACTCCAAGAGCGGCACAAATAGTGCTCATGACAACGGTGCCATAATGGATCATAGCGGCTGAAAAAATCATGTATGCTCACTCTGTTCGATGGCAGTTGCCATACACATGTTAGTAAGGGTGAGAATCGAAAAAACAAATGCTTGCAAGAAGCCTTCAAATAGTATGAAAAAACCGGTAAGAAGAAGATTGATGCCCAGGAACGTTCCAAGAGCACTGAAAATAAACGAGTTAGAAATACTTTGTCGGAAAATAGCCATAATAATAGCTCCTCCGAAAATGTTACCAAAAAGACGAAATGAAATACTAATTACCGAGGCAGCTTTACCAAGCAACTCCAGAGGCAACATGACAAGTCCTGCAATGACGTTAAGCGGAAATACGATATCAAAGGGGAGGAAATACTCTTTTAAATAGGCGCCAAAACCGTGCACCCGTATCATTTCTTTTTGAATATAGAGAAAGGCGACGATTCCTAAAGCGAGCGTGGTATTAAGATCCTTAGTGGGTTCTTCGACGTAAGGGATAAGAGCAACCCAATTGCAGGTTATGATAAAAAGAAAAAGCGAAGTGATAAAGGAAAAATACCTATAGACAAACATGCCTGCAGACTGCTCTATAAGGTTCATAAAACTTTTGGTACAGGCCTTAACGGCATAGGCTCCAAGTGAATCCTTTTGACGCAACAAAAAACGACAGAGAATGATAAGAGCAACTATCACGGCCAAAGCAACCCATGTTGCTATGATGGTGCTTGCTTCTAAAGCGAAAGCAGGATGAGTAATACCAAAAGGAGCTAATGGATACCATTTCCATTCATGCTCAAATCCACCTTCCATAGTCTCATTCGTTTTTAAAGAAATAGTATCTTAAAAGTGTTGCCCACACCGTCGTGAGCAAGCTTCCAACAAAGAGTATAAAGGGAATTGTGCCCCAGTGCAACAGTTGAAATCCCACCAGTGAAATTAAAAGAATGCGGAGCAGAGGCATAAACGAAAATGAAGAAAGGGCTCTTCCCTGAGTTACAAGGGAGAGCCCATACCTATAACCACCTATACAGCCTATAGTGAGCGCGAACAGTGAAAAAACGAGCTCAGGCATGATAGTAATTAAAACTTTTTAATACCTTTTGAACGCCAATAGGAATTAATGATCGAATGAGAACCTGTAATCACAATAAGGCCATGTCGCTCATCAACTGATTTTTTTGCTGCATCAAAGGCTTCTTCAAAGTTTTTGCATGCACGTGCTTTTATTTTCATGCTCTTTATATCGTTTGTCACTTGTTCAATGTCCCATGACTCATCTTCATGAACTCCTGGGATTGATGATTCTATAGGGCAAACGAAAAGCTGGCCGGATGTTTTTTTAAAGAAGTAGCGTACAAGTTTTAAAAATTCTTCACTATGCATAGCATCTTTAGCGGCTGCCATAATAATAGTGAGTCCTTTAAGCGGGCGTTGATAATGAAGTAAGCGGATACCAAGGAGTATGTTTTTAAATGCGTCTATATTGCTTGCGGTATCAAGGAGAATTGAGGGCTTTTCTTTTTCAAGTAATTGGAATCTTCCAGGGAGGTCACTCAGTTCTTCTTTCCAAAATTGTTCAAGAGTCTTTTTAGGCTGGAGTTCCGCTTTGCGTTTTGCTTCGATTGTCGGACGGCCACGCATACCTTTTTGTTTACTTAACAGACTATCCGCTGTTATGGTTGCATCCTTATTATAATAATTTTCCATAAACATTTGAGCAACGCGTTCTGCTAACGCTGCACAGCGACCATGCAGTTGCTCAAATGGATAAGCAAGAGAGGCGAGTTTACTAATGGGCATTGCCCAGTGGCCACCTTGAGCTTCAGTCAAATCGCTCATCAGTTGTAGATTGTTTTTGCTTTGGTCTCCCGAAACGATCCACGTATTTTGTTTGATGATGCCCATAGTTTCAGTGATGAGCGGAATAAGCTGATCCTCTGTAACATGTACATTAGAAGGCGTTACACGAGTTATAGTTGCCACCAATGCATTACAAATATTAACCGCATTATAAGCGCCACCTTCATGGACTTCTAATACGGCTACATCAACATTCTCAGCTACAAAATAATTAAGGGCCATCATCGTGAGTAATTCGTAGCTATATGCTTGAATACCCAGTTCTTCGGCCATATTAATTACATCATTACCAATTTCGGTAAAGACTTTATTTGAAATCATTTCTTGGTTAAGAGCAAAGCGCTCATTATAGGTCAATATATGGGGAGCATAAAAAGCGCCGACTTTGAGGCCTTCCGCCTTTAAAAGCTTTGCTGTCAAATGCACAGTTAAGCTTTTGCCATTCGTACCTGCAACAAGGAGAGCATTTATTTTTTTCGATGGCGAGCCGAAAGCAGCATCTAGTTGCTTGATTCGATCAAGCGTTTTGCTGGCATTGTTGACCGACCAATGCGTATCCAAGTATTCTACCACCTCATTATAACTGCGCACTTTATGTTGAGGGGAGGTCTTCGAAGGCGTCTGTCTGCGGATGTCCATCGTGTTTGTACTCCGTTAGAAGTTAGGTTAACTGTTGTGTTTACAAGTTGTTGTTTTGAGTCTAAACCAATTTTCTAATTATGTCAAAATATAAATTCCCTCGATCAATAGCAATCTTTAAATTGCCAAAAAAATAAAAATTGAAAAGATGTTGTATGATCCAATAGCACTTACTTGACGCACCAATAATAATATGCTTATACTTGTGTGAAAAAAAATTAATCTAAAACCTTTCTATTGATAATAATTTGAAGAAGAATGCTTTAACATGCTATTTTTTTGGGGGTTCCTATAATGCGCAGAGAAAAAAGAGGGATAATGAGCACGTCTGGTTTTACCTTAATTGAGCTCATGGTAGTGATAGCGATAGTGGCGTGCTTATCGGTTATCTCTGTTCCAAGTTTGATGAAATTTTTAGCAAAAGCAAAACGGGCAGAGGCCTATATTCATTTGCGGATGCTTGCAAATGCTCAAAAAGCCTATTTTGCCGAATATGGCAAGTACACTAAGCTTATTGGGTCAGGCGGCCTTGGTTGGATGCCCGAGGGGACGATTAATTATACCTATGGCTTTAGCGATGGATCATCGGGGAAGTCCCATTTTATCGGCCAATTAAAAACGCCAAGCTCAGAGCTACGAGGCTCATCGCTGTCTTTAGATGGTTTTGTTATCTGTGCTGCAGGAGCAATCTATGGTGAAAAGGTGGATGTGCTTTCAATAGATGAGCACCATACCATCAAAATAGTAAGTGACGCGCTTAATTAACCTCATACTCCCCAGATGAGGCTTGCAAAGAAATGTTGAAAAAAAACATAGATGATAGCACCCAAAGCAAGCCATGGACCAAAGGGCAGTATGATGTCATGCTTTCTTGTCTTAAGTACAAAAAAAAGGCCCACCAACGATCCAAAAAAGGCACCAAGAAGTAATGCTATCCACGTTCCAAAGACGCCAGTAAATGAGCCAATCATTGCAAGCAAATCGAGATCGCCTTCTCCTAACCCCTCTTTTTTTCTTACTGCGTGAAAGCTTTTACCTACAGCCCATAAGATGCCATAGCCAAAACAAGCACCTGCAATACTATCCAAAGCAGAGAGAGGAAGTAAGTGAGCCCCGCTTAAGAATACTCCCAAAGGAAGTATTCCCCAGGTCATATACCGAGAAATAAGCATCATCTGCAGATCAGTGCGGATGGTTACAATAAGCGCTGAAAACAAGATAGAATAGCCAAGCCAAAAACGCGGCTCTACATACAATATTACAAGTATTCCAAGAACAGCTGTTAAGAGCTCAATAAAGGGATAGAGCCATGAGATGGGAGCCGAACAGGTCCTACAGGCCCCTCTTAATACAACCCATGAAACGACGGGAATTAAATCATACCAAGCTAACTTTGTTTTGCATGCTGGACAGGCGGAACGTCCAAAAAGACTTTGTTGCTCAAGCAGGCGAAATCCTACGACATTCAAAAATGAGCCCCAACAGAGAAAAGCAATGAAAGCACCCATGAGTTCAATCACGAGTTATTCCTTTGTTCGTACCTGTTCAATAAGCTCTTCAATCCTTTGTTGCTTCTCAAATTGCTTATCGAACTTAAAGAGTAGGTCAGGGACGTAGCGTCCTTTAATTGTGGAAGCAAGGGCCTTACGTAATGATGGTTTATATAAGGTAAGCGTGTGTAAAATCTGATTAAAGTGCTCTTCACCCTCAGCCGTGTAAAAATAAACGGTGCATAAACCTTTATCTGGCGATAAGTGCACCCTATTTACAAATATACCCCGAAGTCGAGGATCATCCATGGTAGCCTGCAAGAAAAGCTGAGAAATTTCCCGAAATAAGAGAGACTCTTTTTGCGCTCTTTTAACATTCGAGACGGATGAGGCCATGATTAACTAAGTTTCGAAGATGCCAAGCGTATCCAGTTTTGTTTGATAGCACGCATCAATTTTTTACGACGTTTTTGTGTAGGAGGTTCATGATACACAATACGTTTCATATCGCGAACAATTCCCTCACGCTCGATTTTCTTTTTTAACTGCTTTAATGCCCGTTCCACGTTATCATGGACATTAATAGCTATATTGGCTCTTCTACTCATGTGCCTGCCGACCCTTTCATGTTTTGATGTTTTTACTATTAAGTATACTCTATTTCTTTCACCTGTCTACAGTTGGTCCTCGTTCAATACATATGAGACTGTAGGGGTCTTGATTTAATTTGATCAAAGTACTCAAAGGGAGTCAAGTACGCCAATCCCTGATGGGGGCGTATATTATTATACATTTTTACATATTCTTGAAGTCTTTCCTGTATCATTGGTAACTTTGCTGAACCATTGTATTGGTAATAGAATTCATATTTTGCTGTTCCATTACATCGTTCTACATGACCATTATACTCGGGCGAACGCGGCGGTAGTACATAGAGATCAATGATATTATTTTCACACGCTTGTTCGAAGTCGCCCATGAATTCACTGCCTCCATCGACTTGCACCGACCGAACTACAAAGGGCATTTGCTCAATCAATAGCTTTAAGAAGTCTGAGGCTACATTGCTCGTTGCTCGATTGTATGCTTGTTCTACGGCAATCTTTGTTATAGGACATATTGCTTGGAAGTGCTTGAGGTTGACACCATTAACAAGCTTTATATCCATGTGATCTATCTGAATGAATTCGCCAGGAATTCTCGCTTTCATCCCATGCTTCCATCGCTTTGCATGCCCATTAAACATGCGACGTCGTGTTTCTTTTTTACCATAATAGAAAGCAACGGGCTTCAATTTGCCCTTGAGTATGAACTTTCTTATAATACGGCCTACGGTGCTTGCCGATACAATCTCGTTATAGTTTCTTTTTATCATGACCGCAATCTTTTCTTTGCCCCAGAGATTGTACTGTTTGCGCATGTCTACTACCATTTTTTCTGTTTTAGACGTCCATAGAGGCATTCTTAGTTTGTTGGGACGCCTGCTTTCTTTTTCCAGGCCAGCGAGATTGCTTATTTGATATCGCTTAATCCACCTATAAAGAGTAGCTCGCGATATTTTTATTGCCTCCAAAGCAGTTTTTTCGCTACAATTTTCATCTTTTAATTTATAAAAAAGCCTTATTTTATCGTATCTTTCATAAGCTTCAGGTGAATACTCTCTGTCATTAATTCTTTTTATTTGGTAGAATGCTTTATGCAAATGCAATGTTTGCATATGGGGGTCCTCCTTGGTTGGTTGTGACCCCTTTATTTTATCTTAATTCGTCTCACATGTATCTGAACTAGAACACAGTTTGTAACCCCTGTTGTTGTAGCAAACCGATAAGTTCCTATAAATTAGCAAAGTAAAGTTCCGGTTTTAAGGTATTATAAGTTTTGCAGTTGGGGACTGAAGTTCGTTGGGGGCTGTTGGGGATTGACAATGTTATAGCAGGCCTGATAATTATTGGAGCCCATTTTCGTCAAAAAAACGGCTTGTTTGAAAAAACAAGCCGTTTTTTTGACTGCCGGATTTTTTATTTAAAAAATTATATTCTTTTTTATAAAGTCCTTATATTGAGCATCAGCTATCAATGTTTGGTGCGCCAGTTTGAACAATTCGAGTAGCTTATTGCCAAAAGCGACATCCTTTGGTTCCTTGCTCTGTGTAAGAAATTTCCAATTTTCAACTGATCGTTCATATTCTCTATTTATTGCATCGACAGACGCATCAAGCCCAACGCCAATGACATAGCGTGGTAGTATTTCCTTCTTTTCTGCAATAGCTTGTTTAACGCGTGGGATTGCATCTTCTAATAACCTGGTCTCAGGAGCCCTTTGTACAACCATTTCTGTTGTAGAGGGAAGTATAGTGATTTTATAGGGCAGAATCTTTTCAAGGGCCGGTTTTAGAAGAGAGAGTGCCTGTGATTTTGGAGCGCCAGATTCTATAACCATTCCCAGGTCAGTATCAGGGTATTGTTTAGCTATTTGGCGGAGCTCGTATCGGTAATCAGTGGGCTGCAGTCCGAAAATTTCTCTTGTACCCAGTGATTTCCATTCACCATACGGCCCCACGACCAATTTTTCAATATTTTTCCATTGGGCGATTGATTTTTTTTCAGTAGGCCATATATCAAGATATTCCTCCTTCATTGCGCCTTCATGGGTATCTAATGTATAGATAACGCGTACTGGATCTGAAAACTGGTTTTCTATAGTAAATATTGGAGCCTTTTTTTCGTGTAATTTTTCCATAGCCGCGCATTGCATAAATGCAAGACTGACTGCGCAGACAGTTAAAAGTTTATTCATTATAATTCCTTTCATTAAATAATTGTTCAATTTGATTATACTTAAAAAATTACAGCCAAGTCAAATGTGTGCAATTTTATCTATAACTAAAAAAGAACTATTTCATAAAAATTTTCTATGAGAAGCATTGAATGCACAAAAATGATTAGAAATTTTAGTGGATAGTGGATATAAAAATTTGTTTAATTTAATATGAAGCAGATTTTTTTGTTGGCTCGCTGGCCACTGCTTGTGTTGCAAACTTGAGACAAAAAACGGGGACTACTTGCATGAATGCCGAGCTTATAATTAATACTGCATAAGTATAGAAAGATTTCTCTTGAAAGTAATCAAGAGGCTTGAGAAGGAGATCTAATTTATCCGCCGGCAAGGGAAGTACATTGGCTGCTGTACCAGCATAGTAAGGAGTCATAACATGCCCATATGCTTTACCGCGCATTAAGCTTGATGTCACAGACGTGATATGACTTCTACCTGCAATAATCATGATCGTTTTCTCAGGAGTCTTACGAAGTTCTAAGACACGGTCGAGAAGTAATAAGTCGAAGAGGTTGACTGCTGCGTCGTTAAAATAACATGATAGCCGGTTTCGCTTAGATCTGAAAATTTCCTCGTTTTCAGGTTCAGGGTTATTTTCGCATTGGTTTTGTTTCTGCCGAACTTTTTTTTGGTTCTCCAGCTCAGCTTGTTTGGCCTGATCTTCCCAACATAAGTCAATTGATGTTTTAAGCATTGGACTTTTTGCATCAATCTTAAAATCTGCTAATATAAGTTTTAAGCTTTCAATGTATTCTCTTGCAGATGTTTCATACTCCAGGAACTCTCTTTTGATAAGAAGAGATGACCATTTATTACTAATACCTGCTGCTTTACTTAAAAGCATTTCTAACTCCCCAATTGCATCTTTGAATGTTATTGCTTCCAAAGGCAGGCCATATAGTTGGAGTGCTTTCTTATGAGATTCTTCCTCTTTTGTATGAGCTTCCATTACTTTTAAATCAAGAAGTGAGTATTTAAATAAGTTTGTGGCAAGCTCTGATAAGCGTCTTACTTCAATATTTTCAAGGGTAGTTTTGTTTAATTGAAGATTCTCAACAAGTTCGGGAAGTCCGCACAAAAGATCACCATTAAAATACTCATCATGGGAATAAAGACAAGGCGCGACTTCAACTAATAGCTGGACCGTTTGCTTTGCGTCAGCCTCATTCTTTTTTAAGATCTCAGCCATTTTGTCCAGATAGATCATGTTCTCTTTATCTGATATGAGCTTATGTTTTTCACCTAAACTGAAAAGAAGCTGTGGCTGAGTGGAAAGTATCTGTGGTTGCGTGGGGACAATATCTTGCTGTACAGTAGCCTTTTCAGGAAGAGCTTTCATGACGGCGATTCTGACCGGAGTTGCATGAACAAAGAAAACGAAGAGAAGAGGTAATAAGTTTAGAAAGAAATAGTACATGATCGCCCCGCATGTTCAGTCAAAAACAGTAGTTGATTAACGCATTTTTCATTATAGCTTTTTTGTCATTGATAGCAAAATTAAAAGAGATGTACGAAAGCCAGCATATTATTAAGGGCCTAAATAAATCAATAAGGTAAGGTTTGGCAGAATGTTCAGCTACGGTTATGATATCTAAGATAGAGTAGGTTGCGTGAAAACAAAAATGGACGCTTCACGGACGGCAGTGGAACGCGCTTTTCCATTGGATGTAAATTAAGAAAATTAGGCAAGATTAATAGATGAAGGTTATGGTACCAAGGATGGTTCCCTGACGATACACATTGCGTTGCTTTATAGGCGCCTGCCAGAACACGCCAAACTGAAAGTTATCTGATAGATCATAGTTGATCCCTACGTTACCAACATGAGATTCCCATTTGGTCAGGCATTCTGCTTCTTCAACAAGGAAGCCTGTTTTAAAGTAACAGGACTCTGGGGGAATAAATGAGCGGCAGATTTCGATTCTATCTTGCGCGTGACTTACAATACAATATTCAGCCCATATAGAAACATTATCCAAGAAATGCCAAGCATGCATACCAAAGTTAAAATACCAGGTGGGGCCTGGTCGAATATTAACGTCAGCAGTATAAGGAAAGATACCGCTTTCAAAAACGCTTGTTGGTAATCGGTAGCCACAGTATTCATGCGGGAAGAAGTAAGAAAACCCGCCGGAAAATGTTAGATCAATAGTATCGAGAAAATCTATCGTAAACCCTGCTGTTCCCCCCACGTAGGTGTGGTTATTATTCCCTATGGAGACTGCAAAGGGCTTATAGTTTGGTTTCGCTTTTTCCATGGGTATTCCGACCCCAACCTCTGCAAAGGGCATAAAGAGTGAACGAGCGTAGCGCTCATCATCTTCATTAATGATATAAATATGACGCCAATAGAGGAGCAGGCGCAAGTCATCAAGACCAACCTTGTGATAATTGTTAATATCAAGGCCCAATACCTGAGCAATGGTATCCTTCTTGGTCATAATATTCTCAATAACAAACTCCTTGCATGAACCGGGAAATTGTAAATTGACGGACTCGTTACAGGCCGGCTCAAAGGGTTGTATTGGTTCAACACAATTTGCTACGTCGTCAGGATTGTTATCAGGTGCCCCTGCAAAACAAGGGGGCTGGGTAACCGGATCAGTAAAGGGAGGAGTAATAGGTGTAGGGGGCATGGGATTTGGTGCAGGGCAGCTTCCGGTCGTTATACCACGCTCATTAGCAGGGCAGGACATTCCCAAGGCCTGGCACGTTAAATCACCGAATCTAAGAACCGTTTGCCGAACATCCGCCAGTCCCCATTGTGCTTTTAAGCCTACCGCATAATAGCAACGATCTATAAGAAGAATTTCGCTTTCAAAGCGGGCACCATATTTTCTATACAGCGCGGGTATAGTAAAGAACCCAAACTCTTTATTGGGGTCTGAGTACACGGGATTTTGGATATAGGTTGCACATTGCTCAGGAAAAGGTGTGGTGTTTCCACAAGCGTCTGGTACGCCAATAGCAAGAGCATTAAGAAGAGTTGCTCTCATCACTGGATCGTAAAAAAGAGCGATCATGTTCCAGCGACCGTCAATATCACCAATGTTAATGATATTACGCTCACTATCTCGGGCTCGACGCGCATATTGCCTATAGCCACTCGCGCTTATTCTAAAACGCGCGGGTACATACGTGTAATCGAACCGCATGAGGTTTGCTTTTTGTCTGAAAGTTAAGAAATCGTAAGGATAATAACTGCTAAATATTGGATACTGATCATTTCTCAATAAATTTGGTAATTCAGCACGAGCAGTAAAAAAAATGCACATCGCTGTTGCGCAAACGATGACACCTCTTACCATGAAGCGTAACATTACCACTTACTATCCCTTTCTCACTTCTAAGCATTCACAGGCAAATACAAGATCAAAGAACAAGTATGCCAAGAATAGATGCTGCTAGTGCTTTACATTTTATCGCTCCCATTATATATGAGGCTTTAAAACAATGCAACTTAAAAAGACAAGGGGTCCATTTTTTGTTAAAATTCTTATACAGAGCCGTGGCATTCAACTTCGGGAGCTTCATATGCAGTATGGTCTCTATTATCAAGCACATGTTAAAGCCGAGGAATGTTGGTTCTTGGTAGCTCTTTTACGCAGCTTTGAACATCTTGCTTTTGATCGCACTTTTGATAAGCAAAACAGCGTTTTCGAATTTTTTGTTCCTGCAGATAACGAGGCTACTTTCAAGGAAATTATGCACTATCTCGAGCAAGTGGGAATAGTATCAGATGTGCAACAACTGCCCAATAGGTTGGTTGACCCTCATGCTGCTGTCTGACTCCTGGTAAGAATTGCTAACCGATCTTTAATCTCTTGACCAGAAAGCATTCCGAGCAAGTCTTTCAAATTTGGTCCTTCTGGTTTGCCCGTAAGCGCGATGCGTGCAAGAGAAAAAATATCTTTTATGGGCTTGGATTGTTCTTTACACAGTGTTTGTAAAAAAGCAGCCGCTCGGCCAGGATCGTGTAACAAAGGTTCCATACGCTTGAGTGCATCTTTAAAAAAGCTCACATGCTCTAAAAAATGATACTTCTTTAATGATTCTGTGTCGATCGTAGGACGGACAACTACAAATGAGAGCGCGTTAACACTTTCTTTAAGAGTGACAAGTTCGGGTTGTATATGCTTAATAAGCGCGCTTAAGCTTTCTAATGAAAGTTTTTCAAATTGTGGGTACTGTTCAATTAAAAAAGGACGACACAACAAGGTAAGTTTTTCGGTGTCATAGTTCATTATCCAATGATGGTTAATCCAGCGGAGTTTTTCAAGATCATAGCGGATCTGGCCTGTAGCGGACAGGTGCTCAAAATCGAAGTTTTGTATAAGCTGTTTCCTATCCATGATATCATGCTCAACCGAATGGCCAATCGTTGCCAAATAATTACAAAGTGCTTCCGGTAAATATCCTGCTTGTTTTAAATCAGTAAGCGAAAATCCAAAATCACGCTTTGAAAGTTTTTTGCCAAGAGCGTTACCAATAATAGGCAGATGCCAGAATACCGGCACCTCGGCACCAAATGCTTCATACATCGCAACTTGAGCAGCGGTATTTGTTAAATGATCTTCACCCCTAAAGACGTGAGTAATTTTCATCTCAACATCATCAACAAAATTAGCAAACATAAAGGTAAAACTGCCATCTTGCCTGGTTAAGGGAACATCAGAAAAATGTTTAAGCTCAAAGTGCATGGTATGATGAGCAAGATCATAAAAGGTCACTGAACCGGCATAATCAAGCTTAAAACGCCAGATAAAAGGCTTTTGCTGAGCAAGTGCATCACTTTCAGCTTCACTAAACCGCAAGCAGGTGCGATCATACCGCGGGGGTTGCTTAAGGGCAAGCTGTCGGGCTCGCCGTTTTTCCAACTCTTCAGGGGTGCAAAAACAGCGATATATAAGCTTTTTTTCCTGAAATTGCGCTAGATATTTTTTGTAGAGAGCATCCCGCTTTGATTGATAGTAAGGAGCATACGGTCCTTCCTTAAGCGGTCCTTCGTCATATGACAATGAAAGCCAGCTTAAATCTTCCATAATCTGGCGACCTTCAGGGTCGATATTCCTTTGCTGGTCGGTATCTTCTATCCTCAGAATGAATGTGCCATTTTTTTGACGAGCAAAGAGGTAGTTAACAAGTGCGGCTCTTACATTACCAAGATGCATAAATCCTGTGGGCGAAGGTGCAAAACGTACGCGGATTATACTTTTTGTCATATTTGTTTTTCGCTAAATATTGCCGTTTTTTTCTTAAACTTACTATAATAATACCACAAATCGAATTTAAGAGCCATTTGACGAAAAAAAAGATTAAAAGTACCTTGGTTAAAGTCAATTTAGTAAATAAAAATGGCCGAGGCAAAGATGAAAGTATATGCACTACTTGTTGCTTTTTTCTGTATGGTGCCTGGTCCTCTTTTAGGATTGAAAGGTGCCTATAAAATTAAAAAAGGCATTGAACAGTATAGTTTTGAAAAAGCAAAAAAGGGGATGGTGTTAGCGGGTGCGTTAGAGAGGGATGAGAAAGTAAAACTTCTTGAACTTCTAGATGAGAGGATTGCTCAGAGTGAGCGATTTTCACTCAGCGGCTGGGATTGGATACAAGTGATTGCTGGCACGCTTTTGTGCTTGGCGTATGGTGAGGATGCCTACGAAGTGGCACAAAAAAAAGGGTTCAAAGCTGCGCTTGGTAAGTCTTACATTGGAGCATTAGGCTGTGGATTAGTTATCAACGGGTTGCTGTGTAGAAGTGCTCGTAAACCATGGAATGAGCTGCTAAAGATTGAAGTTGAGTTATCACAAATGCCCGAAAAAGAGCCCAAAGAATCTTTAGAGGGAGCAGAAACGTTACCAAAAGAATGAAAGAATGTGGCATGAAAAAGAAACTATTTCTAGCAATTATTGGTTCAGTTGCCTTGGTACATTCTATGCAAGGTGCTGATACAAGAAAGCTCTATAAAGCGATTGAAGAATCTGATGTGGCCTCTTTTGCAAAATTATATAAAGATGCCGAGTTAGACAACGATGAAAAAAAGGCCTTAGTAAAGGAAGCCGAAGAAGTTATTGAATTGCGAAAAGAAGGGGTGAGTTTTTTAAAGAGTCCGGCGGATATAGCTCTGTGGATCAATGGAACGGCTATAGGCACCAGTGCTCTTATCGGAACAATATGGGGTGCAATCATGCTCCTTGAGGGCTCGATAGAAGTTGGTCTGCCATCAACCGTGGGGTTTGGGGCTCTGAGTGGCTACGGATTTTACAAGGCTTTCTGTGGGCTGCTTTGCAAGAATGCATACGCTCGTGTTACGGCTGCTCGCAAAATTTTGGATGAAATGGACAAAAAAAAAGAAACAACAGGCGTAAGTAAGAAAAAGAAAAATCACTGATAAATACACTGAAAGGATAGTAGATGTTTAAAAATACTGCTTGTGCAACGGTCATTTTGGTAAGTAGTTCACTGTTTTGTTCACCGGAAAGGTATCAGGCTAATAAAGAGAACCTTTTAAATGCGATTCAAAAAGAAGATCTGTCAGGGGTACAAAAATTTATCAAACGGTTAGGTCCGATTGATCTTAACGATAAAAATGAGTTTCTGCAGGCCGCAAAAGATTTGGTAGATGAAAATGAAGGTAAGATATCGCTTACAAAAAGTCCTAAAGATCTAGCACTTGGCCTGAGCGGAGCTGTTTTGTTTGTTCTCAGTAATTATTCTTTAATTAACTTATTGAATCGATACAGTCAGAATTCATATCTTAAGTCTTGGGATCAGGAAACTGTACAAGAATTAGCACATAATAATAATCACATTGCCAAGCCAAGTGAGCGGATGCCTTGGAAAAGAATGGGTCTGGCCCTGAGCGTGGCACTTGGTGGTGGTTTCCTCGCCTATAAAGGGATTACCAAAACGAGTGCACGTGGACGCCTTGCCAACGCTCACTCAATAATGGACATACTTAGCAAAGCTGCACTTAAAGATGGACAGCCTCAAGAAGCAGCACAAGCATAATAAAGAGAAATTTTAAGAGGATATCATGAATAAATTACTTTTAATGGGGCTTGTGATCGCAAGTTCGGTATCTTTGGTATACAGTGCTGAAACAAATAAATTGCATAAGGCCATAGAAGCCTCGGATCCTGAAGCTGCAGCCAGTGCGCTTAGACGTTTAGTACCACTTACAACAAAAGCTAAGGCTGAATTGCTCACTATCGCACAAGATGTGCTTGATGAGCGTGAAGGCGGTGTCTCGCTCTTAAAAAGTCGAGTGGATCTTAGCAAAGTGGTGTTTGGATCTCTTGTGGCCATAGCGACACTCGGTAAAAGTACTAATTTAAGCTATAAAAAAATACCAGAGATTATCGCAGGTATCGGGTTAGTAGGAGTTGGTGCTTATGGTATCTACATTGCACTTAAAGGTTACTGGTGCAGTACTGCCCATGATCGCATAGTAAGTGCTGAACAGGTGATTAAAGCGATTGAGGGAGTTCGTGTGAAGGATGAAGAAACAAAAGATGAAGTACTCGCAGATGAAACTCAAAAAGCGGCTAAAAGTATAAAATAAGTGAGAAAACAATGATGAAAAGATTTCTTGTGATAGGGCTTGTTGTAACGAGCTCAATTATGTGCGGAGCGGTTAAAGATAAATATGAAGCAGATAAGGACAGACTCTATGATGCTCTTGAAGAATCAGATCCAATTAACACAAAAAAGTATCTGCGACGTCTCTGCCCACTTTTAGCGGAAAAAAAAGCTGATTTGGTATATGCAGCCGAAGACATATTGGATGCAAAAGAATCGAAAGTATCATTAGGAAAGAGTAAAAAGGATCTAGCATGTTTAGTAATAGGATCTCTTGCAACAATTGTTGGCGCGCTTGCTGCATGGGATAGCTATAGGGACTATAAAAATACATCATTAAGCAAAGATGCCCAGGATCAAGCTGCATTTGTAGCGGTGATCGAGGCGGCACTAGCCGTCAGCGGGGTTCCTCTAGCCGCGTATGGTTGGTTATGCAAAATAGCTAAGAATCGGGTGGCACTCGCACAGAAAGTCCTCAATGAGGTAATGAATGCTAAGGTAAAGGATGAGCCTAAGCAGGCGGTTAAAGTTTAAAAGTCATTCCATAAAAAGAGCATAACGTTTAGTTAAGCTCGTAGTTGCAAAAAATCAAATACTGCAGTTGTATCACTAGATGGAGCGCAGGCAAAAGGCCTGCTGCAAGAAATTTCCTGAAACAATTGAAAAGAGAGGCCTTTTGATAAGTAATGATGCCTACAGTAATCTAGAAGTGATAAGAAATGTAATAATAGAGTATGAAATAGATTATTGTTTTATTAGGAAAATGTATGAATAAGGTTATAAAATTCAGTATAGGGCTTCTTTTGCTTTCCCCGGGGGGTCTTGCTGCAATGGATGATCCGGACGATCGTGATATTGACTTTGGGTATCAATTGGATACGCAGAAAGAAGAAGAGTATACCCTGGACATGCAGGAAGCTGCAAAAATTAGTTTTAGAGATATTGAAAAAGAGCAGTATGAGCAGGAACTGCTAGACGCAAAGGAAGAATCAAAGCAGTTTGGCAGGACTCTTAAATGGCAAAATACGCTGTTAACGCCCGGTCAGTGGCCTGTTGGTATCTATGTTCGTGATTTAATCGAGGGGCCAAAAATTGCCATCGATTTGGCCGCTGATATTCTTATGTATAAGAATCTTCTAAAAAGACGTGTCAATACGCTCTATTCTCATATCGTGGGCCAACATCAGGAAATTTTGGCTGTATTAGAACAAGTAAAACAAGGTCAGGAGAATTATGAACGTGTGTATGAGGAGCTTACCCCTATTGCTCGTTATAACACAAATAAACAGGCACTTTTGGATGCTGCGCTCAACCCGTTGCGGTCATATGTTTCGGGAAAGCATACGCTGGTTGGCTACAATCCTTTTACAAAAAATACAATTCTACCAATAGTGTTGCGTTTTATATGGCAAAAGATTGGCAATGGGATTGTTGATGGTCTTTTAGTCGATGATACTCTCGATGATAGATTTTTTTACGCTTATGAAAAAAATGCTGCTGGCAAGCGCGTTCCTATTAAAATAAAGACGGAAGCGCAGAATGGCACTGTAGAAGAAGATTACTTGTTTCCGCCGCCGCTTTCAGTTACCAATATTGCAAATCTGGTGCTCAATCCAGTAAGATCTTCACTAGCAAATTGGCGGAAATCCATCAACACTTTTTTCATGAGTTGTCTTCGTCGTCCTATGAATCTCAATGTTAAACCTCTCGTGGGGATTCCTTCCTTTATTAGCTCTCCAGAGTTTAAGTTCATAAGTGAGTTAGGTGCAGTTGCTTTCGCAGCACAAATCTTCGATCAGATTAATAGTTATTATTGGCAGCAGTATGTAGTGGAAAATAAAGAAAAATTACTGGATATTTTGGAAAATTATAAGCAAGCTTTATCAACGCTTGGTAAAGGATCCGAGGAGGTTTCGTATTGGGAACAAAAGATACGAAAATTTATTATAAGGGGTCATACCCCTCCTTCGGTGATGCCAGGAACAATGCTTAGGCGTTGGTGGGATACTCTCAAAGGTGGTCAGATGAAATCCTTTAAGTATCTATCGTATGTTGTCGTTGCGGGGATGTGTATAAAGATGCTTCAAGTGGGATATCATCTTTATAGCAAATATAACACTGCCTTGACACCTGAAATTGAAAACAAATCTAAATGATAGCGAATACGTTTGATATAACTATGAAGGAATAATAATGAAAAGATATGTATTGATCAAGCAAGGGGTTGTGCTCATACTGATGCTGGTATGTACGAGCAATACTTTTGCTATGAAGTGGGTTGCGCGCCAAATGGGGCCCGCACTAACAAATCTTGGAAAAGATGTCACCTGGGATAATATTGGAAAAGTTGTGAACAAGGTTGCTGATGGTCCGCTTGGAAAAGGGATAAACACATTGATTGATGCTGGTGATAAACGACTCGCCGAATTAAGAAGGCAGACAAGAGAGCGTGCTGAGAGGATAGAAAAGGAGAATGCTGCAAAAGCTCAACAGAGAGTTGGACGAAGGAAGGAAGCTCTTGATGTCATCGCCAACAAACATGCTACTCCTGAGGCAAAGAACGCTGCTGCAAGAGTTCTTGAAGCGCTTACACAAGAAGAGATTGAACAGGATAAAGCTGCGCAAAAAAGAATAGCAGCGTGGGATGAATTAGAGCGCATTGCTAATAGCGGAATTCCTGCGTTGGGAAATTTTGTGATGGACGGAATGAAGCAAGCTCAAGAACTAGATGCACAAAAGGTAATAGCAAGCAATAATGCTTATCAGAAGCGTAAGGCAGACGTAGAAGCTGCTATAGGTCAGACGAAGCAGTGGGTAGAATTTGTAAAGGGAAATCCGCATCTTATTGTGGGAGTTGCTGGTGGTATCTTTGGATTGTGGCATGGCACAAAGCTTGCTGCAAAAATTATTGAAGATAAGTATGCATTGCCCGCACTAGCAGATAAGGATAAGACATCGATCCTCCCTTGGCACCAAAAGCTCTATAATTGGGTAACGGGCACGAAACCGCCTTCAGCCTCATTAAGTGATGCTTTTTTTGAACCCAAGCTTGCTGAGCGTATTAGAGATATTTCAGTTTCTTTAAAAAACATAGTTGCTAATGGTGGATACCTTCCTAATATGCTCTTATGGGGACCTCCAGGAACGGGTAAAACATTGGTTGCAATGTTAATGGCTCGAACCGGGGGAATGCAATATATTTATTTCTCAGGTTCTTCTTTAGAAAACTACACAACAGAAGAAGCAGTACGGCAGTTAACCCAGCTATTTAGATTTGCTGCCGATTATCCTGAAAAACTGACAATTATTATTGATGAGGCGGATGCCATCCTTGGAGATCGGGGCAAGGCTACTTCCGACAAAAAGCGAACACTCTTAACACATATCCTTACGTATACCGGTACAGAAACTCGCGATTATTCTGTTATGGCTCTTACCAATAGGCCTGGAGATTTAGATGAAGCATATAGAAGCCGATGCGACTTTATGATTCAAGTGGACGTCCCAGCCTATGAGCAGGTTCTTGATATGGTTAAATTCTATGTCAACAAATATCTCATAGAAGGTTCTGATATGCAGCCACCAAAAGTTTCGCTCTATACTCGGTTTTTTGGTAACCCACCAGAAACCAAGAAAGTCACTGTGGCGGACGGAGTATTTACCAATGAGAAGATTGAGGAAATCGCCCGCACGTTTACAGAACACTCTTTCGTAGGCCGTGACATTTCAAAAATTATCTTGGCAATGAGGTTAAGTGCCTTTGCAAAAGATAACGTAGTTACCGCAGATATTGTACAAATGGCAATTGATAACAAGATTGCAGAGAAAAAGGCAGAGGCCGGAGAATTCAAGCGTAAGAGCGAGCTTGCACGAGCAAATAGTGCTGCTGAAAATGCGCTGAAAGATGGGAGAGTGGCAGCAGCCGCGGCATAAATGCCTCCCTGAATGGATTTACAAACCGCCGGGCCAACCCGGCGGTTTTTGTTTCATACAAAACTTTTGACATTACATGCTGCTCTTTGTTAAGGTACTTCACGGTTGATGATAAAGAAAAGATCAAGGGAGGTACTGGTGTAGTGTCTCCTGTGTTAAAAAGAAGAGTGGAAATCCGATGAATAAATGTCTAAAAATTACTTTGACCCTTGATCATAAAGATGGTTTTTTGCAAAATGTTATTCAGCAAAATGCCCGGAAGTTTGAACTTGAAGGAGTCGTACAAGCGCTTAGTTCGGATAAAATAAAAATTATTGTGTGCGGTGAAAAAGAGCAAGTAGATTTTTTCGTTGATACCATTCATAAGGAATCAGTCTCCACACCGATAAAGGAAATTGAAATTGTACCCTACTCGAGAGATCGTGATTATCGCGGGGTATTTAGAGTAATTGAATAATTTTACATGTGGTTTTGAGCCGTTTAGTTGCGCGCTGTTTTAGGGTATACTGAGTTCCTAAATAAGCTAACAAAAAACAACTGCGCTCATCTATGCATACTTTCATTGTTCTTCTCCTTTTTTTATGTATTCCATTTTTTACCGATGCCAAGCTGCCCAAAGCTTTGGGTACTCGTAAGCAAGTCGTTGACACAACTGAGTGGATTTTTGCAAAGGTAAAAATACAGGGCTTTTTTGTGGGTAAGGATCGGTTTTTGCGCTCTTATAGCTTAGAACCTGGTCAGATGTTTGATGAAGCACAGCATATACATTCTATGAAAGCAATAGAGCAGGAACTTCATGGGGAAGGATACCTAGATGCGAAGGTTACCGCTGCTAAACAGTATGACACGAAAAATAAAACGGTGCTTATCAAGCTTACCCTCACCACAGGACCCCTTTTTACTATTGAAGCGGTTGAAACATTGCTAAAAGGCTCTTTTGAGCAAGAGCACAAAATGCTGCAGGAGAGGATTCAGGCTGTAGCGCAGGCTCTTACCCATCAAAAAGCACTAAAGGAAGAAATGAATGCTACGGCAAAGAAGATACAAAAACTTCTTTTGGCTGAAGGCTTCGTTCATTCTCGTATTCATTTAACAACCACGAGAAGCGGTAAAACTGCCCTACGCTTAACCTACGAGATTGCCTTGGGGAAGGTACGGTACCATTTTGAGGGCAATAATTTTTTTACTCATGAAAAGCTTATGCAGGAACTCTTTCCATCAGAAGCACAAGGCTTTTTAGTGCCTGAAGATTTTTTGCCCGATGAAATCAGTACGTTGTATAAAAATAAAGGTTTTTATAGGATTAAAGTTCATATAAAAAAAGCAAAAAGTTCTCCAACACGAGGCGTTACCACTGCTTTTTACATTAATGAAGGCCCCCGTTTTAAAATACGGCAGGTAGTTCTTGAGGGAAGCTCCTCTGCTCTTGAGTCTCTTATTAAAAAAGCCTTGGCTGAGGTATACGCGCTTACTTATTTTGATGAAGAATGCATTAAACGGGCCCTTGCAGCCCTATCAGACGATCTCATACAGGGCGGTTATTGGAATTTTCACGTGACAAAAAAAGATCCTCTGCTCAAATCCGGCGCAGATGATGCAGATCTTAGTATCACCATTACCCCCGGTGAGCATCGAATAATTTCTGGGATTGCTCTAAAGGGTTTTTCTGAACTTTTAAAAGAAAGTCCTTTTCGTGAATTCATGCAAGCAATGCCCCAGCCACTAACCCCTGAAACTCTCTCGAGTCAGCAGAGATGGCTGGTAACTCATTTTAGGGCAAAGGGATATCTTAGAGTGGGGGTTTCTCATGAGCTTAAACTTATAAGACGCAAGGGCTTAGATGCTTTTTATGCACTTATCTGGCATGTAGATACAAAGGGAGGACCAGTACGATTTGGAAAAACAACGGTGTCGGGACTCTACCGTATGAAGCCAGAGATTGTGCTTCGGGAGCTGTATTATAAAGAGGGCGATCTGTGGAATTCTACCAAGATCGAACAATCTCTTAAGCGCCTGCAAAACCTTGGCATGCTTGAAACGGTATCAATTGAGCAAGGGCCAGGGGAATTGGATAGGGTAGAAGAGGGTAAGCAAGTGGTATCAGGCAAGAGGGTAGATGAGCAAGATTCAGCATTCTATCAACCCGTGAATATCCGTTGTGTTGAGGATGATCCTTTTGAAATTAGAACGCGCTTTGGCGTGCAGTTTGTTAGTAAGAGCTTTACGCACATTTCATGGTCAACGTATAAGGTGGGCGGTTCTTTTGTATGGAAAAACCCTGGTGGGATAGCTGACCAGCTTACTTTTGATGCGGATGTTACCCGCTTTACCAGAAACTTAGCTGCTTCTTATGAGTTACCCTGGCTTGGGCCCTGTCCAGTTAAGACTCTTTTTAGTGTCTATAGCAATAGGTTTGATCAGCCGCTAAGCACAAGTCGCCAGCATCGCTTATATAAAGAAGCCCACGATGGGTTGTACGTTAATTTTAATCATCTTCATCCCTGGTGGCAGAGCAATGTTACTGTTGGCTTTGAAGTAAATAAGCTTTTTGGGATTTCAGCACATCTTGCAAAAGTCATTCAATTTGAGCCACTCCTTGTTGATAAAAATACGCCCTATCTTTATGCCGAGCCATCAATTACAGTAGAGTGGCTAGATAATAAGAATGATCCCTGCCGTGGATTTTTAAGCTTTGCCTCTTTAAAGGCGATGGTGCCTCCGGGAATTAAAGATGGCGCCTTTGTACGGGCCTTAGTTGAGCAATCATTGTACCATCCTCTTTTTTTTAATGTCATTGGTGCGTTACGCTTTCGATTTGGTCATATATTTAATGCTCGATTTAGTACTATATTGCCAACCGAGCGTTTTTATCTAGGGGGTGCAACGACCCTTCGTGGCTATGAAACGAATATGGTGCCCCCTCTTAACGACCTTACGTGTGAGCATACCTGTCTGTGGGTCCCGGTAGGTGGTAAATCTATGGTTAATATAAATGCAGAAGTACGCTTTCCCCTCTATTGGCTGTTTAGTGGTGTACTCTTTACCGATATGGGCGTTTTAGCGCAAGATAGGTTTGCAGATATTGCCGCAAACAGATGGCTCGGCGCAAGCGGTTTTGGCTTGCGCTGCTGCACGCCCATTGGGCCGCTTCGTTTTGATATTGGCTGGAAGTGGCATAAAAGAAATCCCAAGGATGACTCTTATGCGTGGTTTGTCACCCTTGGGCAAGCTTTTTAATTTCGCAAAGACAGTAAGCGCTCTCTCAATTTACTCGAATTTACCTTTTTCCTCAGTAGTCGTAGTTTCAGCGTTGTGCTGCTTAACTTCAGTTCGTTCTAGTGGGGGATTCATTTCTTGCCGCATTTGTATATTCTCAGGGACAGAGCTCATTGCAAAGGGGCTGGTACTATCTGCAGAGTTACTATGAGACGCATTGTTATTTTCTTCTTGATCGCTTACCTTTTGTGCCTCTAGTTCTTGAGCTCGCTTTACTCCGTCCATCACAAAATTTCCCAACGCAGGAATTCCGCTAGCAACCGTGCGCTCTGATTCATCCCACTCTGCTATTCTTTTTTGCGCAGCTTTATCCTGTTCAATCTCTTCTTGTGTAAGCGCTTCAAGAACTCTTGCAGCAGTGTTCTTTGCCTCAGGAGTAGCGTGTTGGCTGTTGATGACTTCAAGAGCTTCCTTCATTCGTACGGCCCTCTGTTGATTTTTTGCAGCTGTCTCCCTTTCTATCCTCTCTATACGTTCCCTTGCCTGACTTCTCAATTCGGCGAGTCTTTGATCACGAGCCTCAACCAGTTTGTTTTCCCCTTTTCCACCATCAGCAACCTTGCTCGTAACGTTTCCAATATTATCCCACGTGACGTCCTGTGCAAGATTTGCGAGTGCGGGCCCCCTTTGGAGAGCAATCCATCTCATAGCAAAAGTATTGCTTGTTATAAAAAAGGCAACGAATAAAATTAAATATTTTGGGGTGTTACTTTTCATCTTTTTCTCCACTCATGTGTAATGTGATTTTGAAATACCATCAAATATGGCTTATAGTAAGGCTTTTTTTTGGCCTTTAAGCATGTTCTAAATACATTGTATGGTCCTGACTATAAAATGTCAAAGGGTCTTCGAGTGCTAAGATTCTTCCTTTTTTATTACGATTTTGTACAATTTCTCCCATATGCAGGATGTCACTCTTTGTGAGCATCGAAAAGAGTTTTTTTTTAACGGGAGGAAAGGTGCCCGTTGATATTATTGTTTTTTCCCTGCAGGAGAAAAGATATTGAAAAATGGGCATCATCTTATTGGTGCCCGCTAGCCGCAGGTTTTATCTATTCGTTTTAAAAGCTTGATTTTTTGTAAAAAAGTATATATTTCTCCAAAAATAAATATTTTTGACTTAAATCTACAAAATTGAATAGGGCATAATAAGCAAGGGCAACCTATTGCGCAAACTATGGTTTAGGGTATTCTGAGGTAACCATACAAAAGAGTTGCAACAATAGAGGGTGTGTTATTATGGATGAAAATACTAAGCACGTTGAGCATGATCACAAGATTCATCTTCATGTCCATGCAGATCATCATCACCATGAGCATAGCTTTACTGAGGAGCTGATGCATCATTTACCCTATGCTATCTTTTCGGTTGCACTTGGGATGATAATTTTGAGTTTGCTTGATTATTCATCTACGGCTCTATCAATTGGCCATACGGCTCGCCAAGAAGCATGCAAGGGCTATCATATGCTTTTTCATAGCTTTCATTTTTTGCATATTTTTTTGCAGCTACAGGTACCATAATTACCTTTAGCCGTTTTTCACCAAGTATCGTAAAAGCGCTTATAGTAGGGACTATTTCACCGGCAATTTTTTGTATGCTTTCTGATGTTCTTTTTCCTTATCTTGCCGGAAGGATTCTTGGGGTGCCGATGGAATTGCACATTTGTTTTCATCGTGAGTTGCAAAACGTGTTGCCATTTCTTGGGGTGGGAATATGCAATGGACTTATTTTAAGGGGCCACCATTCTGCTATGCTTCCGATTTTTTCATTGGGATCACACGTAGTGCATATTCTTATTAGCTCGCTTGCGGCTCTTTTTTATATGGTATCGCATGGCTTTGATAACTGGTACCCCCAAATGGGAATAGTCTTTCTTTTCTTAGTAATTGCTATAGTTATTCCATGTACCTTCTCGGACGTGCTTGTTCCTATGTATTTTGCGGGGGTAAAAAGAAAAAATGAAAAGCATTAGGCTAGAAAACGTAACTAAAAGTTTTAATGGCGAACTCATACTCCGGAATATGAGTCTTTACATACCATCAGGACAGATATTTGCTCTTTTAGGACCGAGCGGCTGCGGAAAAACAACCTTATTGCGACTTATTGGTGGGTTTGAAAAGGTTGAAAGCGGAAAAATACTGTTAGGAGATAAGGATATCACTGAGCTCGAGATTCATAAGCGCCCTATAAATACGGTTTTTCAAAATTATGCGCTCTTTCCCCATCTTAATGTCTTTGAAAATGTTGCCTATAGTTTGATGATTGTTAAAATGCCTAAAGATATCATCAAAGAAAAAGTCTTTAAGCTCCTAAAAACCGTACGTCTTGAAAATCATGCCTACAAATATATCAGTCAGCTTTCAGGTGGACAGCAACAGCGCGTAGCTCTTGCGCGTGCAATTGTTAATGAGCCTGAGGTGCTGCTTCTCGATGAGCCGCTTGCTGCCTTAGATTTTGGTTTGAAAGAGCGAGTTCTTGTTGATCTTATTGCTCTCCAGGATACCTTAAAGACGACATTTATCTATGTGACACACGATCAATTTGAAGCACTTACCGTTGCTGATCAGATGGCCATTATGAATCTTGATGGAGAAATTGAGCAGCAAGGGACACCCAAAGAAATCTACGAATTTCCCATTTCCTCTTTTGTTGCACAATTTGTGGGAACAACAAATATTTTCCAGGGAACACTTAACCTGCTTGAAGCCCCACTAGAAGCTGAAATCGCTATCCCGGATCTTGGTATTTTTAGAGTATATGTTCCGATGATAAAACCATGGATAGTGCAGGGAGCAACTGCGCGCATGAGTGTTCGGCCTGAAAAAATATTTATTACCAAAAAAGAAAGCCCAGGGTTTTCAAATGTCGTAAAAGGGGTTGTTGAAGCAATTGTCTATCATGGCCGATCAACTCATTATAACGTCCGGTTGAAAAATGGCGCATTAGTGCATGTATTTGAACAAAATGAAGAACATTTTCCTCATGATACTATTGATTACGATTCTCACGTGTATCTTTATTGGCAGAAGGAAAATGTGGTGCTTTTGGAGCGCTAAAAGGAGCTTTAATGATTTTATGGCTTAAAGACCTTCTTGAAAAGGAAAAACCATTTTTTTATGTAGTGCCGGCGTTTTTATGGCAGATATTTTTTTTCTATATTCCCCTCTTTTTGATGGGTAGTATGAGTATTATTTGGTTTTGTCCAACATTGAAGACTCACGTGTTTTCAACTGAATTGTATAGGCCTTTTCTCACTATGACCTATCTTGTTATCATGATGAAGTCTCTCATTTTAGCGTGTGTCAATGGCATTTTGTGCTTTTTATTGGGCTACCCGCTTGCCTTTTTTATAGCTTTTAGGGCGGGGAAATTAAAAACTTTTTTTCTCTTTTTGCTAATTTTGCCCTTTTGGACTAATTTTCTTTTGCACATCTATGCCTGGTTTTTCGTTCTTGATCATCAGGGTATTGTCAATTGGCTTTTAAGAACTACCGGCATTATTAGCGAACCTTTGTACCTGCTCAATTCACTGTTCGGGATTATCTTGCTTATGGTGTATTGTTATTTGCCTTTCATGGTATTGCCTATTTATTCGGCACTCGATCGTTTTGATAGAACATTGCTTGAGGCTTCACGAGATCTGGGGGCAAGTCGATTTGAGACGTGGTACCATATCGTGCTTCCTCTTTCAATGAGCGGCGTTTTCGGCGGTTTTCTGCTGGTGTTTATACCCTCATTTGGTGAGTTTGCTATCCCGGGTCTTATGGGAGGTGAAAAATATCTCTTTGCAGGATCGGTTATTGCCCAATTCGCTTTGGGCCATAAAACCATGGCATATGCAACCTCATTTACGCTTATGTGCTTTGCATTTCTTCTAGCGTTTGTTCTTACTGGTGTGGCCATATATACGGTATTTTTTAGACGCTATAAGGTGGAACCATGACAGAACGATTTTTTAGTAAATGGTTATTTAGATTTTTAATAGCGGGCCTGTATCTTTTTTTATACCTTCCTATAATTATTTTGGTTGTTTTTTCATTCAATAACGGTCCCTTTCCGGCCCCCTGGGTTGGTTTCACCCTCAAGTGGTACAAAGAGCTTTTTCATTCACCAGCGCTCTGGACTGCATTTTATAATTCACTTATCGTAGCTGCCTGTGCAACAATATTTAGCGTTTTAATGAGCCTAGGTCTCATCTATTATCAAAGTTGCACGGGGCCCATAGGAGTTTTTATCTATTTATTTTATGCTAATGTGTGTATCCCAGAAATTGTGCTGGCGGTAGCATTACTCAGTTTTTTATCTTTATGCTCCATTCCACTGGGCATTCCTGCACTTATTGCCGGGCACACTGTTTTGGGTTTGGGATATGCAGTTCCTATCTTATATGCAAGTTATCAGGGGCTTGATACTGCAATGCAAGAAGCATCTCTTGATTTAGGGGCAACAAGGGGCCAAACATTTTATAAGATTACGCTTCCTTTACTAAGACCAGCAATTCTCGTTGCCGGTTTACTCGTATTTATCATATCTTTTGATGACTTTATTGTTTCATTCTTTTGTGCAGGAAGTGAGGCGCAAACATTGTCACTCTATATATATAGCATGATACGCTTAGGCATTTCTCCGGTTATTAATGCGCTTTCGACGTTATTGCTTGCAATAAGCGGGTTGCTAGTATTTATTTTTTGCTCTTTAACATTGCGCACGAAAATATGGTAGGAACATGAGTACGAGCCAACTCCTTACACGATCAGGAATTATTATATTTTGGTTAGTGGTGATAACGCTTTTTCTTACCAGTCCTCATTTGGGTTTTTTCCAGGAGCGCAAATCTATTAATGTATGTGTATGGTCTGGGATGTTTGATTTGCAATGGGTAGCCCGTTTTGAAAAGCAAACGGGAATCCACGTAAAAATCAGTTACTATGAAAGTAACGAAGAGTTGCTCGTTAAACTACGCACAAAGGCCCATGGCTACGATCTTATCGTGCCCTCCGATTATGCTATCTATTTATTGTGTAAGCAAGATATGCTCAAAAAGCTCGATAAGAGCAAACTTGATTTTTGTGAGCATTTAAACCCGTTGCTCATGGGGCATTATTTTGATAAAACCAATGAATATTCTGTTCCTTTTGAATGGTCAGTCTATGGGCTTGGTCTGAACAAAGAGTGTTATAACGGTGTCAAAGACAAAACTTGGGGACATATATTCAAAAAAAAGCTCATCGATTGGCGAAAAATTATGATGACCAATGATCCGCTTATTGGTATTCCTCTAGCAGCTTTGTATCTTTTTGGAAACATCCATTCTCTTACAAAAGAAAAGATTCAGCTGATTGAAAATCTTTTAAGGAACCAACATCCCTTGGTTGAAGCCTATACCGATTTACGAGCAAGTTATTATTTGGCAAGCCAAGATGCTTGCATGGCAGTGTGTTCAAGCTCATCAATTTTTAAGGCAAAGCGTCAATACCCACATCTTGATTTTATTATACCCAAGGAAGGTACTCTGCTTAGTATTGAAAATTTTGCTCTTCCTAAAGCAACCAACAAGGAAGAGTTGGTATACATATTTATGAACTATATGATGAAACCAGAGAGCGTTGCTCATAGTTATGAGTACATAGGGTTCTTTCCTGCTACCACTGACGTTTTACCCCACCTTTCCGTTGATCCAGAAGTGCGCGCCCTTCTTACCATGCCCAAAAAAGAGTTTGAACGCTTTCATTTGCTCCGTTTTGACCAATTGAAAAAGGCTCTTGATGGTTTTGAATTACAAGATCTCTGGGTGCAAATTAAGGCTTAATGAGCTTTTCGGTTTGTGACTATTTGATCAACACAACTATCAAGTATTTGGCTTAATGACATATTTCTTTTGCGTGCTTCCCGTGCAATAATCGAGTGCCTTTCAGGGGTTGTGCGATACGCAATATTGCCTGCAAAATTTTTTGCCAAAGGTGGTTCGGGAATTTCATCGCCCGCATCAAGCGACATTTGAAAGAACAGAGTCAAAGCTTCCTTGATACAGTGCGCGGCTTCATGAAGTGTGGGAGCATCGGTAGCTACTCCCGGCAACTCGTTGACACGTATCACGTACATTTTTTTATTGTTTTCCTCTACCTCTTGCTTAATAGTATATGTCCATGGAAGATTGAGATAATAATCAAGATCCTTTGTGGGTTTAATTTTTTTTATAGCCATGAACCTCCAGTGCCTCCTGTAAAAGCGAAAAAAACCTTATCTGAAATGATATCAAAATGATATACACAAATCAATCAATAATTCTTATTGGGCTTCTATTCATTTAAAAAATTATAGATATCTTTTTTGCAAAATCAAGTTTTTACATTTTTTGCTTTCTTTTTCAATGAGCGCTATTCTTAAATAAAACTGAAATTATACTACGGAAAGAAATGCGATGAGCGCACATCATAAGAAATTTTATGTAGTGACACCCATTTATTACGTGACCGCACGACCCCATTTGGGACATCTTTATTCAACGGTATTAGCTGACGTAGCTGCTCGTTGGCATGCTCTAAGAGGGTATGATACGTTTCTTGCAACTGGAACAGATGAACATGGTCAAAAGGTTGCCGAAGCTGCTGCTAAAGCTCATAAAAATCCAAAAGAATTTGTTGATAGTTTTATAGATGCATATAAAGAAGTGTGGCATAAATATGAAATAAAATATAATCATTTTGTGCGAACCACCGATGAAAGTCACATCAAGGCAGTTCAGCAATGGATCGTTCAATTGCAAGAATCTGGCGATATTTATAAATCTTTTTATACGGGTTTTTATTGTACTCCGTGTGAAACATATGTGACTGAAAAGGATGAGCAGACGGATTTGCCACAAGGGGCTGTTCCCCCTTGCGCTTCATGTGGAAGAGAAACTGCTTATATTAAGGAAGAGTCATACTTTTTTAGATTATCAGCATATCAAGAGCGCTTACTTGCTTTTTATGAAGAGAATCCCGATTTTATTGTGCCCAGCGAGCGCCTTAACGAGGTAGTCAGCTTCGTAAAGTCGGGACTTAAGGATCTGAGCATATCACGAACAACGGTAAGTTGGGGGGTCCCATTTCCTGGTGATATAAAACACGTGGTCTATGTATGGGCAGATGCCCTTAATAATTACATCACCGCCATTGGATACGGCAATGAGGCGCGTAGTGCAGAATTTAATTATTGGTGGCCTGCTGATTTGCAGGTGATGGGAAAAGATATTGTTCGCTTTCATGCGGTGTATTGGCCTGCATTTTTAATGGCAGCTGGTCTTGCCTTACCAAAGCATCTCTTAGTTCACGGCTGGTTTAAAGTAAATCAACAAAAGATGTCAAAATCTCTTGGTAATATCGTTGATCCGCTTAAGCTCTATCAGGCTTATGGAGCCGATGCTGTTCGTTATTATCTGGTACGTCACATGGCCATAACTCATGATTCTGAATTTAGCACCGGTGATTTAGAGCAACGAGTCAGCTCAGAACTTGCCAATGATTTGGGGAACCTTTTAAATAGAATGGTAACCCTTGCCAGATAAGCATCACCTTTTTGAGGTACATCCTCCGGCAAATTGGGGTAGCAAGGAAGTTGATTTACGTGATGCTTTTTGGGATATGCTTGAATTTTATAACATCGATATGGAAGAGGGGTATTATTACCGCGCGCTTAATGAACTATGGAAATATATTAATCAGGTCAAATGCCTATTTCCATGCACAAGAACCATGGAAAATTACTGATAAAACGAAATTTAATGAGGTTATTTCAGCAACATGCCATAGCTTATATGCTATTGGACTCCTACTTTACCCGGTCATGCCTTTAAAAATGGAGTCATTGCTTAAGAGTCTTGGTGTGTCAATTCCAAAGGGGGATGTTGTGGCTGATTTGAATGATAATCCTTGGAACAAGACATTTATGCTTAGCAAAATACCGGCGCTTTTTGAAAAATATGAGATGCACAAACCTGAAGAGCAACCAGCTTCCCAACCACCTGCAGCGCCTGGGCAAGAAGCTTACGCACCGATAACGATTGATGATGTTGCAAAGGTAGCTTTGGTAGTAGGAACAATCGAGCAGTGTGAAGAGATCCCGGGGTCTGATAAACTCCTTAAATTGCATGTATGATTTTGGGGTGCATGGCAAGAGACAAATCCTTGCGGGGTCAAAAAAAGTTTTGCACCAGCTGATTTACTTACCAAGCAAGCGGTATTTGTTTTTAATCTTGCCCCTCGTAAAATGATGGGTCTTGAATCGCAAGGGATGCTCTTGACGGCACTTGATGCACAGGAAAAACTTACCATCATTACCCCAGGACGCGTTGTTCCCAATGGAACAAAGCTTAAGTAACGTAAGGGAAATGTAATTACCAGGCATACAGTAATTACAGATCTTATTGCATATAAAGGTGGCTATTTTTTCTTGCGTTTTCAAGCATATTTTTATGCTCTAAGGCACAAAAAATGAGCGCCTTAATCGCTAACGCATTTCTATAGAGTGTATTTTTAGATGAAATCAATCCATACAGTCCGCAAAACAGAGATCCCGCACTTATGGTAGCGAGACTTCCTGAATGGTAGCCAAACATGAAGAATCCATGTGATTTACTTCATTGAGAACTGTGCCGACTTTTGTTTTCAAGGGGGAGTTCGGCGCAAACAAATCTCATGACGAGCTCTAGAATACCAATATCTTCTGCAATCATTCCCCGGAAATCTTTGAATTTCTCGAAAGATTTTAAGGCTGTTCTGCCTGAGATGAAAAGTAATGGGGTATCGAGAGCTACCTGCGCAAGTGCTCCATAATTTTTATACCAAGGTGCTTTGCTAAATGTTTTTAAAAGGAGCTGGTGAACTTCCTTGACTGCGGTTTCAGCTTGCTCAGCTGTTGGATTCCATGAGGTAAGCTGTTCTTGTACTGCCTCTACGTCGCCCGTCTGGATGGAAGAAATGAGGATGTCATTTGGGGATACATCTTCTGATGCATGAGTCAAAAAGAGTGTACAGCTTGCTAAAGCGATAGTCAGTAATTTTTTCATCGATTTCTCCTTGTTCTAGACTTACTAATCACATTACGTATGTTAAGCGTACTTATTTTCTACGCTATTGCAAAGGGCTTTATTGGGCTTCTGATGATTGCTCACTGCCCATTTCTTTTTTAAATCCGCACGATTTATTATGGCAGATGAGCGTAACGTTTCCTTCTTTATCTACCCGTCTTAAAAGATAGGGTGCTTTGCATTTCGCGCATGGCGTTTCCTCTATCTCTCCTGAGATTGAAAAATTGCATTGCGGATAGGTACTACATCCCCAGAACTTTTTTCCCTTCCAGATTTTTTGGACGACATCTCCTTTGCCGCACTGGGTACACTTAAATCCTGCCTTGGTCTGTTTTATATATTTGCATCCAGGATATCCTGAGCAGGCGGTAAAAGGGCCATAGCGGCCAACCATCTGGCGCAGAGGTTTATCACACACAGGACACGGCTCCTCAAGAATTTTTGCGCTTTCTTGCTTTATAAGCTTAATTGAGCCGTCGGGTAATGGTTCAAAATTGCTGGTAAATGTACATTGGGGAAAGCGATTACAGCCGGCAAAAGGGCCGGCTTTGCCAAAGCGAACAATGAGGTGACCTTCACGACATTCGAGATACAGTATATCAGTTTGCTCAGTTGCTCTTTTTAACAGCTTCACCTCTAAACCATCTAATCCTTTTCAAAATGATGATAAAATATTCAGTAAGGCTGATATTTCTTTTAAAGTTCTCCCTGGTAACTTTTATCAATACTTTCTTCCTATTGTTGCCGTGAAATCAAATCCATAATCTTGCAATATCTTTAGTTAGATTTAGGTTAGACCAATCCCAGTCTTGTTGTTGGCTTAAATTGTTCTTGTTCAAGCTCTGTTAGACTTGCTGCCTGGATGGTTCTTAAAATGGGGTAACATAAAGGACTGAGGCCGCACCGAATTCCTTCCTTTCTGAGTTCCTCTCAATGTAGTGTGGCTCTTAGTATAATCGGGTCTGGGGCCTAGTAAAATGCTGTTTGGGTGTTACTGTTCTAAGTGCAAGGTCATCATTTTCCTTTAAATCTTCTGGGATAACGACTTCTGCTGCTGCTTTCAAGATCCTTCTCTGATCTGGCAGCTTTCCCTGTTATTGCTGGTTGGTTCCTTTTCACTTTTATTAGGTTCGTAGAACTTTTAAAGCTGTCAAATATCAGGGTTGATCCCGTTGCTTTGAAAGTAAATAAGGTCTGCTCAAAATCATAGTTAATCTGCCGTTGTGCACACCTGGGCCGGTTTCATTTGACAGGCAAACAAACCTACCAATAAGCCGAATAAAGCTTTTGCTGCATCGGCTGGTGAATTGGCGCGAAGCTTATCCGGTAAGTGCTACATCATGGGCCTGACTGCTCGTGTGCGTCTTGGCCCTTGGCCTTTGAATACAGCAGGGCAGATGATGGCAAGTAATCCTTACCATACTCCTTACCAATAAATGTGTGTGCTTGTTTAATCGGCAACATCAGAGATGCGAAGTGAATCGGGTACGCATGTAGGTAATAAGTGAAAGGTGTCCAAGGATCTTCCAGAGGCATACCTTCGTAGAGCTTCTGCGCCACTGGATCGTTTTTTGGATCGTAAAGCCAGTCTGATCCAACAAGCAATTTCTGCTGTAAACGCGCTTGTCATGAAAAGGAGCCGAAGCATTTTTTAGCTGTTTGGTATCTTTAAAATCTGATTCAATGATATAGGCTTCTCCTTCTGTTTTTTCGACAAGAGCAGTGGGCCTCTTCTCTCAGTACCAATGTCCGCCTTCTTTTTTTGTATATGGGGAAGAGATGCAGTAACATTGCCGCTCTTTTGTGCAAAAGCGATCAATTGTCCAGTATTCTTTAACCTTTTAAATTTTTTATTGTTTTTTCACTGATTGTAACAAGTAGTTTAGAGGCCGAATCTGATTTGTACGCTGCTCGTAAAGTCTTTAGTATTTTTTCGATAGTATAGGCGAAAAACTTCATATCTGACTAACTGGTTAAGAACACGATGTGCTTGTCGTGCTGTAAACCTGATTAGATTTCAAACCCGAGAGGGATGAGTGATTGCTTCCTCAGTAGCAGGATGTGTAATTTCATCTCGAATGTGATACGCTGTAATTATCTATTTTTCACTAAATTTTTCAACTTCCTGCTCAACATGCCAGGCAGTAATTTCTCCCTCTCTGATCAGGATCAGGAACAAGATAAATATGATCTGCCTTTTGCCGCTTCCTTTACTTATCTCTGCGATAGTTTTTTCTTTGCCTTCAAGGGTTACATAATGAATATCAATAGTATTATTAATTTTCAACACCCATTTCCTTTGAAGGAAGATCCTTAATATGCCCAACCGTGGACATTATTTTGAATCTTTTCCCAGAAACTCTGGAAATCGGTTTCTTATTTTTGATGGTGAGCTCCATAATTATTAGTTTTCATCCGATGTCTTCTTGATCTACTCCAAAAGTTCTGCACGAGAAAAGGTACGAGTGTTACATGAGGGTTCGTCGCGGGAGTTCTGGCAGATCGCACTAGGCAGCTGTGTAGATATCAATAGACTCACTCTAATGCTTCATGTAAGCTTGAACAAAAACTAGAAAAGATCCGGAATCTTACGATGAATAGATCTACAAAGTCAGGAATATAATATCGTAACTAACCCTGCCCTTCGTTCTGGTTCGAGATATACACTATAGTCTATTTCATTTTTTTGTATGAAAGTCAAGGCTTGGTTACCGGTGACCAGTGGGTATGAACAAAATAGGATATTTCTTGTTCTGGGTTGGTTGCATTAACAACGGCACTGTAATAATTATTCCTGTGGTGCCAATTGAAAGTAACTCGGCTATGTTTTCGCGGGTGATATGGGCTGAAACGAAGATTGGAAGGGGGCTTATTGCCTTTGACCATTTCTTTTCCAGCGATCTAAGAAACAAGATATTGTCAGACTCGATGCTGGGTTCATGAAAAATGAGTGCATCGGAGCCCCAAGGCTGCTTTAGCCTCAAGCGCCGATTCGCCAAGAGGAGCTTGCGTCCGCAAGGTCAAGCATAATCTTCTTACCAAGGCTATGGGCAACGGTGCATCCGGTATGAATGACTGTTCGATCAGCACCAGCCATCATGGTGATCCAATCAGCACCTGCTTGGGCAAAAAGAGCTATTGCATCTTCGATCGGTCAACTATTTTGGCATCAGCGAGCAGTATTTTCTGGGGAATTTTTCCCTAAATAAACGGACAGCCTTATCCCCATGCTTATAAATAAGGAGAGTTCCGATTCAAAATGTCTACCTGCTGTTCGATTTCTGAGCCATTGAGAGTTTTTCCAAATCGATGGTATAAAAGCAATCTGTAACTCCATAAAAACAATTTTCCCTCACCTCTTAGCTTGTATTCAGTATACATTATTTTTGATAATAACAGATCTTATGTGTTTGTTATTTTTTGATACTCCTCTGGCTGGAAGGCGACTCAAATGTAATGGGTGCAAAATAATGAGTAACTTAAAAAATCGGAAAGCATTTGCCGCCGATTTATTTTTTTCTGTGTAGTAGAGTCCGGAAGTAATAGATTTTCACTCAGTTGAGTAGCTGTTGACCAATGGGGACTAACAAATTTTTAGGCTGAGAAATATAATTAGCGTCAGCGTGAATTATTTCTTTTGATTGATGGGCTCGCTGAACACGGCGAGCAGAGTAGGTCCTTGTTTCGGCATTGTATACACCGGCGTAGGCGGTGACGGTCAGCGGATCCGTGCCCGATTCGCCCGCCGGTCGCGAGAGAATCGCGGCCTCTCCGCAGCATCGAGGACGTCTTCGGCCTGGATCTTGGGCAGGATGGTGCACGCCATGGTCATGTACAACTATGTGTTCATTGGCTCCTTCCGCTCCTCGAGGCGATCTTCTTCGCGGTTGCTGCTGATCGTGGTCGGATCGTTGCGCTGTGAAGTGATTGCTGGCCAGTGATGTTTA
>CAVXAV010000002.1:0-476663 GCA_963759865.1 uncultured bacterium
GGGTGATAGCCCATGCGGTATTGACGTTCCAGGTCGGGGGATCAGCTCGGCGGTCAGCGCCTGGCCCCACGGCCCATTGTTGACGCTGTCGACGAACTCACTCGTGCCGGTGGGGCTCGACTGGTCGATCCCCACCCAGATCATCGGCGGCGTCTTGCCCTTCTTCGTATCTCGTCCACCAGGAGCGGCGGTGTCGTGCTGGGGGGGACCAACGGCGCCACCGAAGCCTTGGGTGTAGTAGACCGTCGGATACCGCTGGCCGGAATGCGGCGCGTCGTCCGGCGGGGTCACCACCCAGCCGCGCAGGACGACCGGCCGGCCCCAGAAGCGGCTGAGCGCCGGGCTGTTGAAGTCGATCGGGTGGGGTCGGCCTTGGCCGCCGCATAGACCTCCTCAGCGCCACCAGCACGTCCACCAAGGGCTGCGGGGGGTTCGGCTTCAGGGACGGAGGTCGCAAACGTCAGGAGTTGCGCTGCGTTGCCGGGCAGGTCCATCTCCACGACTCCGCTCACCAGATCGCCAGGGCCACGTCCAGTGTAATTGTAGCTATGGTCGCGATCGAGCACCGCCTGCACGGCGTAACGGCCGGGCTTGAGCTGCGAGAACAGGTGTAGGGAAGGCCGTGACGTCCGCGTCGAGTTCGACCGTGGCGCCGGGCTCGAGGTGCGCCACCTCCTGAGCGGCAATGGCGGTCGCGTGGGTATCGATCTGGTCCATGTCGGGGGCGCGACGAGCCCTGTAGCCGGGTCCGAGCGGTTTGGCGAAGACCAGGCAGCCGGCCAAGAACGGCGACGCCGAGGCTTGGCCCAAGCTCACATGAAACACCACCTGCGCGGGGCAGTGCCTTCGTGGCAAAGACGGTCGCCGCGACGGCCAGCAGGATGTGCGCGCGCAGCCAAGGATGAGCGCCAGTCGAACGGACGGCGAGCTTCATGATCTTCCTCCAGAATCTCCGGGGGCGGGTACTGTGGAGCAACTACGGCGGAGCGGACTTCTCAGGCAGGGCGTCCGGGCCGAATGGAGAGTTTGCAAATTGCTGCGCGACTCAGTGGGGAAATAGAATCTTAGACCACCCTTCATGTCAGGCTTCTTCGCGATCAGCTGATGCATCCGGCTATGCGCCACCAGCGTGTGGGGTGAAGCGTCGGCCTCGTTCATTCCTGCAACCAGCTTTTCCAGCCGCGCCGCGTCCAGGCTTCCCTCTTTCACCATCCCCTGAGCGACGGCGCGCAACGTCCAGTTCCAGAAGCCCTTGTGTTCGCCAGTAACGTAGTGCGGGTGATAGGCGTCCACATGGACGATCGTAAAGCCCGCTTCCTCCGCCCACAAATGGACGCGGCGTCCGCCCGCATAATCGACGCCCCGTTGGCGGGCGCCTTCCATGCAGATGTCGCGGAGTTCCATATAAGCGGCCGAGGGCGGTTCCGCATACACCGCGCTCACATCCGCCTCTTCGCACACCATCACGCCACCCGGCTTCAAAGCCGCGTGGATGGCGCGCATGGCATCGACGGGCCGGTTCAGATGGACCATCAGCCACCGCGAATACGATACATCGACGCTCTCCGGCTCCAGCCCGGGTTCGTAGATGTTCGCGGAGCGAAAGTGCGCGGTCTCCAGTCCCGCTTCGCGCGCCAATTCCGTAGCGACCGCGAGGTTATCTTCGTTCAGGTCGATCCCCGTGGCGTGCGCTCCTGCACTTGCGGCCCACCGAGTGACGTAGCCCAGCCCACAGCCAAACTCCACGAAACGGTGCCCCGAAGCGAATCCGGCCCTCCGCAGCAATTCGCGAGTTCGCCCGTCGTGAATGGCGCTGATGACGCGCAAGCGGTCGTGGTCGCTTCGCCCGGAACCCAGTAGATACTTGTCTCCGATGGTGGCCATCATTTCTTTCCTTACCTCACTCTTCATTTATGTTGTTCGTGCCAATGCACAACTTGGAGGTGGCTATGCGCGTCACACGGAGCCCGGCGAGTCGCTCGTTGGTAACCGTTTTTCTCCGTATAACGCGAATGAAGTTCAACATCCAATTCAGGATAGCGGCGGGCCGCTTGAGGGGTTGTCACGGAGAAGTCAATGTTTTGTCGGTTCTTCAATTTCAGCGAGTGAGTTCAACATGTGCCCTGAACGGTTTACAGCGACACATCGCCTGATCGTACTAGGACAAGTGAAAATCTTGCAGACTCCCTCGTTCGGCCAAGCTTGAATCCACGCCTCGAAGGGATTGCGGTTTGCTGAAACAACCGGATGGGCAGGATCACCTAACCGGACATCGAAGGCCGCAGCACTAGTTTCGTGAACTGTGTGCGCCTTTCTCCATCTCTTCACCTTTATGAACGCGCTGCTGTGAAAAGACCCCGAGCCAGCGCTGAAAGTAAAAGACTTGCGACTAAGGTCGGCGATTTTCATCCTCGGTGGTGCGCCCAGGGCGCATGAGTCTAGCCGAAAAAGTGGGTGCTGGTACCAGAGCGTAGTGGCCCTTTTCCACTTTGCCAATTTATCGACTCCTGCCGTAGAATACCGAGAACATTCCGGGGCCCTCACTCGCGACCCAAAGGGTTCTGCAGATGAAGCTATTCCCAATCGTTCCGGCTAGACCCTGTAAACCACTGTCTTTGGCACGCGGAAGAACATGTGTACGCCCAAGGCCTGATCGTGGCTCTATTCATCGCCATGGTTTTTTTTTTTTTTTTGGTTCAGTTACATTATGCTATACTCTCCCACCGACCTGCAGGGTTTTTTCGCAGACTGGAGGCGTTTGCCCAATATTCCACAACAGGGCAGTTGCGTCATCTGATCCGGTTAATGCATACCGGCCATTTTTGCTAAAAGCAACTGAAGATACTCTTTTTTTATGGCCTTCTAGCTTAATCGCGGTGGGCGTTGACTGACTAAGATCCCATAACAGTGCCGTGCTATCGTCGGATCCCGTTAACAATAGGGTGCCGTCATTGCTGACTGCAACAGCATTGATTTTAGCGTATGACCGGTAAGCACATACTCTAATGAAGGTTTGGTTGTTGCTACCGCCGCTGGTTGGGCTCGCGCACCCCAGATCGCTTCGCGCAACAATTCCATTGCTGGACATGATGCAGTAAATACGATGAAAAAAAGTGAGCTTTTAATATGCATGTCAGACCATTTCGGTAGTAGCGAATAGTTGAACTTTTGGATGTATTGCATTCATAGCCGGGATATTAACATACATTCAGGGAAAAGAGCTATCACAGAAAGAAAACATACAACTAAATCTCTCAGACCATCCAGCCCCATTGAATGTGACTATACTCATTAATCAATCCTTCCTCTTTGGCAAAAAGCGATAATTAATTCGCATTTATAATAGCTTGAATTATCACGATAGCCTTGGCGAATTTTTATATAAAAAACTGATTGAGTTTTATTCAAAGATGCTAAAACCTTAGCAAATCGATGATCGTATGAACTCGTAATAAGATGCCGGATCACCGGTGGTTTGGGCTTGTGCAAGTCTGTGAAAATATGTATCCTTCTTTTCTGGCAGTATGATTGCAGGTGGGCATCCTGCCTGTAAGAGCAAAAAATTCATGAGTAAGCGAGCGGTTGCACCATTACCATCGCTAAAGGGATGAATGGATAGCAACTTTAAATGGGCATCTGCAGCCTTAATAATTGGATCACCCTTGGCGGCATGCAACCAGGCAATAAACTCCTCCATCAAATCAGGTATTTTCACGGGATCAGGAAATGAATAATTTACTCCTGTAATACGAATCTCTTTTTTTCTAAACAAATGTGCCTTTGGCCCATCAATATCTCGCACGATAAGCCCATGCACGGTAGAAAGATCTTGGAGTGTCATTTTATAGAAAGGATCGCTTGCTCTCTGCCAAATATAATCAAACGCGCTAGCAAGATTTACTGTTTCTATATGCTCCTTTATTGTTTTACCTCCAATAGTAAGACCTTTTTCAACAATCGTATATACCTCGTTCTCGTTCAAGGTATTTCCTTCAAGAGCATTCGAGGAGTAGACGAATACCACTCGTAGCTGCTCTTAGAAGAGTGAGCAAAAGAGAAAAACTCATTGGTTATACTATCTTTATGCACCATCATTCCCCTTCAAAACTTGAAAAAATAACCACACCTATTGAGGTCATCGAAAAACAAAAGGTATACATATAACGCTGATCATTATAAAGGAGAAAAGAATCACCTGCAATCAGATTGAACAAACAAGATTTTCTGATTTTAGAAACCCTTGCTCGAGCATACCTGGTCCCTGCAAGCTTTGTCATATTCAAAGCAGCGTTCGTCCTCATACTGTTTAATCAATTTTTTTTCTAAGCATGCAATGGTTGCTGCATGATAATAATGATGATCAATAATAATGGTGCATATGCTCACAGACAGGGTGATAGCAACCAAAATAAGAACATTCATCATAATCTACCTAACGAAGTAAAACCTTCAAGCCGTTTGGTTTGGCCTCGGGCCCCTTTCATTTCAAGAGTAACAGCAACACCAACAAACTCTTTGCCCGATTGCTTTTTCTCAAACTTAAAATTCAGCTTTTGTGCTGATTCCATTACAACACTCGTAGCTCTGCCGGACCATCCATTAAAGAAATGCTTGCCAGTAACTCGGACGAGCCTTTTTCTATCTATACACCACCCGCAGTCTGTATGACGCAAGGGGAAAATAACCTCATTTCTTGCAGCTCTTTTCCATAAAGAAAGATCCTTAGGAGCGTACTTGAGATCATCAAGCAGCTGATTGAGGGCAATCGCTAATTCCACCCATTCATCTAAAGCTTGAGATCGCTCATACGCAGCTTGCCGTAATCCAAGCATAAGCTGCCCAACAAGGCTGCAAAGAAGCACACTACACGCAAGATAAACGAGCACTTCAATGAGACTTGAGCCTCTGGTCATATATTCCCGTTTTTAAGGAGTAGTTTTTTTGTCCGACCAGCCCATTAATTCCAACCGATACCGCCACCTGCTGATAGCCCGTATTTATGCGATCCTTTTCAATAACCCATGAAATAGAAAATGGTCCTGCCTTTTTTTTCCTGAGGTACGGTGAGAAAAGCTTTGTATTTTTCTAGAAGCGATCGTGCAAGCATAACCGCTTGAATCCTTTGGATCATCTCTTTTTCAAGAGCAACAAGATGCAGATACCATGCCGTTATGCTAAACCCCAAAAGTCCAATTAATAAAACACTTATACACGCTTCTAATAAAAGAAAACCTTTAGTTGAGCCTGAAACCATTAATTACATCCTTGCTCGTACAGTGAGACCAAATATTAGCAAAAATTGGAAAATTGGAAAAGGCTCGTTTTTATTTAATTTTTTCCAGTCGCTTGTCGGTATTTTTCTAACGCCTTTGTATACACATCATTTAGATAAGGATTCTCTTTCACTTCATCCCCATGCAACAGGCATATGAATTCGGCAAGAGTGCATGTACGAAGATATCCAAGAAGATCGACCTCGACTATTTTGAGAGAACCATCCAGATCCACCCCCAGTAAATACATAAGAGCTGCATAGACCTGTTGTCCATAAGAATGTGAATCCTTTATCATCGCAAGTACTTTAAGACATTCAAGAACACACCTCCCTGCCTTTGGATCGACACAACCAAGTGGTACTGGGTGATCGGTACCAAGATCGCTTATTAAGTTCTTTATAGTTGCCGAAAGTTCGGCTGCTTTCAGCTCAATCTCGAATTCCTGTTCATCCATTACCAGCATACATCGCCGCGTATCATTGCCGATCTCTGGGGCTTTTAATCTCTTAAGTAATAATGGATGTGGAGAATTCGAAAGCATGCCTGATAGTTCCAAACAATGCCTCTTTGCATCCCGCTCCACTGGCTTTTCTAAGGACTTTTCGACCATTTGCAGTTCCATGGCCGCAATGCTTCCTAGGGTACATATGGCTAGCGCTGTTACAAAAATTTTCATCTTTTTCTTTCAATCGAGTAACTAGTAATTTTTTACCAACCTATCAAACGATGCAATCATGCATATATAGTACTCAATGTGACGAGATTTTTTCTACTTTGTATTCAGTCTCTTTTTGAACGTTTCATACACATCATGCAAATACTTATTTTTGTCTAGCTTATCTTGATGTACAAGATGAGTAATTCCTTCTTATTGAATTTTTCCTGTAAATACGCATTTATTTTTTCCTGGGATAATGCCCTTGTACCCGGACAAACGAAGTAATGCTCTCAGCCCCTTACGTAATTTTGCCATCTTTTTTTCGGTAACCGTATCATCCGCTAATAATATGAGAGCATGCTTCTGAGCCTGCTGCAGATTGTCCCTAAAATCACTACCTGTTGCCAGATAGAGCAAGATAAGCTCCCTATGAGCTTTATTTGCAGTATCCATGCACCAGCTTTGATCTGCCAGTTGAGTATAGAAGGCAACCGCAGCACTATATTTACCCTCAGCACGATTGGCCTCCGCAGCCTCAATATAAAGATCAATCACGCGATCAATCCCTGCCTGATCTCCCGATGCAATTACCAAACCAAGAGGGGTTGAACCCAGCATATCTTTTGCATCAATGGGAGCTCCATAAGCCAAAAGCGTGCGCAGCATCTGTATTATCGTGTTTTCTTCTTCTTGATCTTTAGAAATATTACAAGCGGCTAAATGCAAAGGAGTTCGTCCTTGGGCATCCTGTGCTTGCAACGAACCTCCTGCCGCAATCAAATTATCTATTATGAGTCCAATATTGCGAATTTTACTATCCTTAATCAATGCCGCAAGATGTAATGGCGTACTTCCGTTCTTAGTCATGACATCTGCACGCGCACCGTACTGGATAAGCTTATTTACAGCATCGCCCATACCGAAAACTATCGCTGCGTGTAAAAGATATGACCCGTCTACACTTGATTTTATGGTATTGCAAAAAGGTGCTCGCGCATTTTCGGGAAGATTCCTTATGTATTCTAAGACACCAGAAAAATCTTTGCCTGTATAAGCTGGATACAAAAGCTCGTAAACCTTCTTATCAATCACCATTGCCCGCATTGGCCCAACAAAGATAAAAAGCGCAAGAAAAATAAAGCCTGTTTTCATGTTTAATCCCTCGTATCATGCATACCTTTTGTTTATATATAGTACAAATATACAATATTGCGGGGAAATTTCAAGTCGTTTAGCGCAGTTTCGTGAATTAGTTACTTTAAGAAATCTGCTTAATACATCACATGGCCCGCTCAAATTGACAAATATATATTTTTTGCCTATACTATTTCGTGGAGCATCGGTAAAACGAAGTATCACTAGAACGTGGAGCTTTATACCCCCATTTTTGATTGAAAGCACCCGTTCGAGAGCTAACCAATTGACTTTACCCATGAGGTCAATTAATCTTACTACAGATTCTAAGGGCTCTTTAAAGCCATCACTCTAGTTTTTTATGGAGAGTACTATGAAACTTTTAAAAAGCAGTAGCAAAAAAAACCATATGGCACTTGTTCTATCATGTGTCACCTTTTTACTGGCATCTACCTTTTTTGTACCCACCCTTTTTGCACCAACCACAGCCCCTGAAGCGCCTAAAAAGGCTGATGATGAGCTTACGTTTAACTTAACTGACGCAGACATTAAAGGGCTCAATCTTAGTGAAAATGAGGCTGCCGAATTGCGCCAGTTTTTCGATGCACTTAACAATCTTTCTCCCGATGAAAAGCAACAATTAAAGGACTTGGGCGAAGAAACAGAAAAAAAGATGCGCGACAAAAAGCTCGATCCTACAAATTTTGACGACTTAGTCAAATTTATGGAAGAAGAGGAAAAAGAAGCCAAAGGCATACAGCCATCTCTGCCTACGACACCAAGTTTAGAAGAAAAGGCCCCTGCAGTTGAAAAGAAACCAGTTATTCCCATCAGCAGCCCCAAAGATACCGTAACACTCTTACGGGAAATAGAGCGTAAATTAGAATCTGTGCTCGTCAAAATAAAAAGTCGAGAAGCGTTGGAAAAAAAGCTTTCGACGCTCTCACAAGAAGTATCTGAGTTTCGTTACTTTATCAAAGTTCTGCAAGCTCCAGACCTTGTGCTATTACTTGCAAGCAAAGAGTTTGAGCGATTACATAAAAACCTAGAGGCTCTGCATAAGGCATTAGCGACATCCGAGCCCTCCATCCTAGCACGCCAAAAAACGGGCGATATGGATGATCCCTATGAGGTGCTTGGCATCTCCTATGATGCCACTCCCGAACAAATTACTCAGACTTATACGAAGCTCAAAGAAACACAGTCCCCCGAGGCTGTGGAAAAAGCATTAAAAGATGTTGCCGAAAAAGATAGGAAAAAAACTATTAAAAAGGCTCGCTTAACATGGAGCTTCATACAAAATGCCTATGAAACGCTTATAGACGAAAACCAACGTGCTCTTGCTCGAAAAGAATTAAAAAACAAAATTGAGGAAGAAGCACGACACGATCGGGCCAGTCGAGTGGCCTTTGATAAAATTTTTAATGCGCTTACAACGGCATTTTACCCAAATGCTCTACTCAAGGATATAAAAAGCCTCCTAGAAAAACATAAGCCTCAAGAACTTGAGCTTGCAAAAAAAACACTCGAATCTGAAAAAAAGGCTGCAGAAAGAGCAAAACAGCCAGTAAGAATTGAAACAACGCCCATTCGAGGGGGAATGCAGGAAGAACCTTATGCTGCTTTCTGGCAAAAAATGGCTCAAGAAAGTTATATGCGACCAATGTATCCAACCCCTCCTCCTTCAGTCTCTCCTCCGGCTGGGCCATCAGAAAGTCCTGGAGCTAAAAGTGCACAAAAAGGCAAAGAAAAAGGTACGGAAAAAAAGAAAGGCAAAGGCAAAGAAGGCAAAAAAGACGAGAAAAAGGGAAAAGAAAAAGCAGAAAAAGGCAAGGAAAAGGTCTCACTTAAGGACGTACCTAAATTTGCCGCTCTTGCTGAACTTGAAAAACTCTTAAAAGAGGCAAAGACCACATTGGAAGTGGCGGATGAGCCAAAACGAAGGAAGCCAACACCTCCTACTCCGTCAGATGAAAATAAAGAGGAAGAGAAAGCTGATGAGGCCGCCGATGAGAGTAAAGAAGAACAACAAGAGCCCGACAAAAAACCGAAAACTCGTCAAATTAAATATGAGACGATCGGCATCAATCTTGCTAAGGATCTTAGAATAGCTGTTACACGGGCAGCTCCGGGGCCTGATGAATCGGCAAAGCAAACAAGGCGCTATTATGAAGAGAACAAATTAGCAGATATAACAAAAGCATTAAAAAAACTCGCACCTGGCAAAGAAAAACCTGATTCCCAATTATGCAAAGAATGGGGTGAAAAAATAATGAAGCCCTATGGGAAGTTATTGAAGGGTTGGCACAGTACCTTCTATAGTCCTCTTTCACACCTACAGCTGGGCAAAAGGCATCCTACCAAGTCAATTTTATATAATCTTAATACCCCTGAGCCAACCGATAAAGACTTCTTTAAAAAAGATGAAGATACAAAGGATGGAAAAAAACCTGAAGACAAAAAAATGCAGAAACCTGATAAAAAAGAGCCAACGGCAACTCAACCTGCTGGCCCCGCAATTAATTTGGCAGAAGTACGGGATACTCTTAAAGCTATGAATGCCTACGTTGAAAATATAAATAAGGGATGCGGTGCTGCTGCTCCAAAACCAGGAGCAAAAAAACAGCCTGCCAAGAAGGATGAAGAAGAGGAAGATAAGGAAAACGAAAAACCGGAAGAAAGCGACGATTCTGATGATAAGGACTAATGCACTACCTGTATTCTTATGTGCATCACTCTGTATGCTTTTTTCTGTGAGTGCAGCCGCTTTGCGAGATTCTCATAAAAAAAGGCTGAAGTCATTGATGCAATTGTATACCTTCTATGAATGCCAAACTCTTCATTCCCTCCCACAGTTTGGAACCTATTGTCCAACGATAGATACTTCGCTTATAGAGCGGTATAAAGATGAAATTGAGCATCTGCTAGCCTTGGAAACGCTTTCTGACGAAGAAAAACAATTCATTGAAAGCATAGCCTACAAGATGATTCGGGGTCCGGTATATCGTAATGCCAGCTGTATCTCTCGATGGAAAAATTATGCAAAGCAGGCCATTATACAAAGTCTTTCAAAGCATTACTACGGGCTTTGGGTGTTAGAATCGTTAGCCAAAAAAAATCCGCAGCTTGAAACCGAGATTGAAGCCTATACCATGGCATTCAAAGCACAAGAAATCACCAGCCAATAGAAGAGTGCTTCTCATCTGCTGTACTTATTACAAATGCTTTTGCCGCTTATGTCGTTATTGAGTGCGACAATGAACTCTGCAAACTCCAGGCCAATCGTTGCCGAAGAACGCATGGAATAAGCCCATAAAAAATGTAATCGCTTATCGCAACTGATAGGGTTTATTTATGAGTCTTGGTCTTCGCTGCCAGGAGCATATCTACTATAATGCGAGGTGAAACGGAGCCTATGGCTCTACGACCCGTTTGCAAGACTTGAGTCGCAACATCCATTGGAGTGTGGCCTTGAGCATCTGCTGCATAAACATCGGCTCCCTTTTCTAACAAGCTCTTTACCAATTCTTCATTCCCGTCGTGAACTGCAAAATGAAGAGGTGTCGAACCAGTATCCATTCTAATGTTGACGTTGGCGCCTGCCAAAATCAAGAGTTGTGCCACCGCGGGAGCTTGATATTTAAAAGCTAATGCTAATGGGGTGAATCCATTTCCATCTAAGCTATCTACAGATGCACCAGAATCGAGTAAGAGTTTTATAAGCTCAGACGATCCTACGTATGCAGCAAAGTGAAGTGCCGTTGATCCATTACTTTGCACACTATCTACCAGAGCACCCTTTTTTAGTAAATATTTTACTACGTGGATTTGGTTTTGATATACAGAATATATAAGCGGCGTTACCTTGTCTGCTCCATTTTTCGTATCAATATTGACCTTGTGCGCTACGAAAAGGTCCAAGATTCTTAGAGTTACCTCAATGGGATGATTCTTTGCCGCCATCACCACGGTCATAAAAGGATGTAGACCATTTTTATAGGGTATTTCAGCTGGCACCCCATGATCTAAAAACACCTTTATTAATTGCTCGTTCATGGTTTGGCAAGCATCAAACAACGCCTCAATAACCGGTATTTTATTAAGATTAAGCACCCCTCTTTTTTTATACTCAACGAGTATCATGCTCGCACAGGTAACATCTTCATTTTTTACCGCAGAAGACAATGCTGTTTGATTATTTATACAGGTGGCATCAAGATCAGCGCCATATTCAAGTAACACCTGAACCGCGTCACTCAAGCCATTTGCCGCGGCATGGATAAGAGCTGAAGCCCCATTTACGATGAGATTAATTGATGCACCCCGCTTTAGTAAAAGACGTATCATAGCAACGTTTCTTGCGCTACAGACTGCAAGCAATGGAGTGCCAATTGGCTCGGTTATAGCGTCTACATTGGCCCCTTCATCCAATAGAAAATTTACAACTCGTTCATCATTCGCTATTGCGGCCACTGCTAATAAACTCGTCGTTTCATCGTTGACCAAAGTAATTCCACATTTTTTCAAGTACTCACAAAGGTCAGCAGCATACGGCGCTCCTTGCATAAGAAGCTGCGATACTATTGAAATTAACTCGAGCTGAGAAAACTGTAAAAATGCATCCTTTAAGCTTTGATCCTCTAAAGCAAAATTTTGCAAACACAATTCCTGCGACGCAACTTCCAAATTAGTAAATCGTGCCTGCCGTATTTTGTCTTTCAATGCTTTTGGCATTTTCTTATTTTCAAGATACAGATTGCAAGGGATAGTTGCTCCAGGCTTCCAGAGAGTGCTTGCTCCCGCCTTTAGCAGTTCTTCAACTATGTCGTATCGCTCAGCCCTAAGAGCTTGCACAATTGGCGTTAGCCCCTCGCTACCGATACTATCAACATCTGCCCCTTTTTTACATAAAGCAGTTACCGAGTTTACATGTCCCATTTTTACTGCAATGTTAATTGCCGCATCCCCTTCAGGCGTACGTTTATTAATAATGGAATCATCTTGCACTTCATCACTGTCAGATGAAATCTGCTGGGCATCATCCAAAAAAGCATACATTGCATATGCAGGCCACCCTAATGCGAGCAGCCTCTGCTTCTCTTGCTTTTTATGCTCGGCAATCAGACGCGCACTTTTTTCGATCATATACTGCTCGATCCGCTTTTTCGCTTCTGGTGACGCATACATTGAGGCCGCTTTACCTGCATCATCAGTCTTTGCAACTGAAATACCAAGCTGATCAAGACTCTCGACGAGGTCAACACGGTCAATTTCTGCCGCCGCTGTTAAAAGATTTTGTCCCTTTTCATTTTTAGCAGCTAGTACTTCAGGGTAGCATTCAACGAGGTTTTTCATATAGTGCTCATCCTCAAAAAGAGCTTCAAATGCAAAACTAGTAATCTGAGATCCCAAAAATTGAGCGCAGTTTTTTAAAAGATTTAAAGAGTGTGTATCACCCCGACGCAATGCATCCTTGAATTTTTCTTTTACACTATTCCCTTTACGAGCAAACATGTCCATAAAACTTTTTTTGCTTTCATGGGTCTTACTCTCATCATTAAGCACTTTTTCAAATAACAAATAAAGATTTTTTTCTTGCAAAGGGGTAGCTAAAAGTAATAAACCAAACATTGCACTATCATTGTTATCATACGCGATCGTAAGCGCATCTCTTCCTGTGTTATCTACCGCGTGAATATTTACCACATGCTGCTTGAGCATCTGTTCAACTACTAGATGCTTGTTCGTGCGTACAGCAAAGAGAAATGGAGTACAACCATCCTTACTTACTATCACATTTTTAAAATCTACTAAAGCCGATAGATCTTGAACATCGAGCTTACCCTCTTGAATATGTTTTATTAAGCGTTCACAACTCGCCTTGCGCTCCAACTTCTTTTTTTCATTTTCTTGTTGTAAAGACGCCTCAATTTCTTCTTTTCTTTTCTTAAGCAAACTCTGAAGGTTTTTACTTATCCTGTCGGCAAAAAAACTTTCTGACACAAGCGTAGATGCGGCACCCGCCCTGAGCAGCAGTTCTGCCATCTTTTCGTCTGCATTTTCCAAAGCACACAGCAATCCGGACTCCAAATCTTTAGAAGTACCTGTTTTGGCGCGTAGCTCTTTTTCTACCTGTGATCTATGTCCCGATTGAACTAAATACTGAAACTCGCTGGCTTCGTGGTCTTTTTTCCAACGTTCTTTTTTTTCAATCCAGCCCCTGATATATCCCGTTTTTTTACTATCGATCTCGAGTGCTGTTCTTCCCTTATAATCTTTTATAGTTAGATAATCCGCCCCAAAATCAAGCAATGTATGAATGAGCTTTTCAGCTTTATCAAATTCTAATGCCTGCATAAGCGCCGTTCCTCGGCTATCTTTTATATCGGACTGTGCTCCTGCCTGTAAAAGGACACGGGCAAGCACCACTGCATCGTCTGGATACTCCCTTACCAAACGGATCACATGCATAAGAGGCGTCTGTTTACAGGAATCAGCTAAATTCACGTCTGCCCCATAGTTAATCAACAATCCTACAATTCCAGCATCTCTTCTGGAAATTGCTTTAATAAGCGGCGTTTGACCCGCTTTATTATGTCGATTGATAAGTTGATCATTGAGTAAAAACAAAATGGTGCAGTAATTTTGTGACTCCATGGCGCAATGCAAGGCAGTATTTCCTAGATTATCGATAGTCGTCAAGCACACACCATTTTCTTGTAATGTACATAATTCATCGAGCTCCCCTTTTTTGGCAGCTTTCATCAATGCTTGAATACTTTCATTATCTTCCTTAAGAGGTTTTTTAGTAGGTTCTGGCATACGAACCAAATCCAATCTCATGTTTTTAAGCCCTGCTACTCTATGCTCATAATTTTTTTTACCTGACACAAGCGGATACACGCTTATGAGTCGCATTTTCTTATTATTGTGATCGCTGTATAATATAAAACGCAGCTTTACATTGTGCTCAATATCAGCTTCGTAAATGTGCTCCCGCCCCCAGTCGTGCATTTTTTTATCATAGCAGCGAGCTGACTTTGCGGCGCTTTCAATACACTTTAAAATCTGTGTTTTTGTCCATTTTGAGGGGAAAAAGGTTTTTTCTGAACTTGTGCCAGCACAAAACACGACCCCTGTATGAAATGAATCAATATCATCTTGAGAATAAACCCAAACATTTCCCATTTTAACGAGAGTTCCGTTTTCATATGCAGTAACATCGCATGATCGGGTGCCATAATGATGAAAACCAAATAGTATGAAATTTCCCGGTGCGTTTTTCTTCTCTTTTACAATACAGTGCGTCATGTGATCCCAGATACGTTCCAATGGCAGCGAGTGCAAGGAATTATCGATGATTATATCAAGCAAAGCAGGTGCTTCTTTGGGGATCTCCATCGCACAGACATCTGCCATAGTCATCGCAAAAAGAAGACCGTAGAATAATTTCATGCAGATCCTTTCTATTTCCCAATTGCAGCACTAAACACGTCCAAGCAATCAGACTTTTCTGCTCTCGAGAAAAAAATTTGACTTTGATATATATTTTTTAATTATATAAAAAAAATAAAATATTTCAATAGAAAATATTTCAACAGCTTTTCTCACACCCGATACAAGGTTTATCAGTTTTATGGGTTTTTACTTCCAGAAGCGTGAGCGTCCCCATGAGCAACGAAAAATAAGGCAGGCCCTCATTCTCAATAAAGACGGTACAGATAGTATAGATCGGTCTTTTAAAGATTTTCCGAAAGTACGCGTTGACACCGATTACATAAGTGATCAGGGTCTGATGTTACATCCCATTGCCAACAGCGCGGACATTTGAGCCCTTGGGCATGGGTAACGGAAACACCAACCCCTGCATCTTCTGTATGATGTAACCCTTCACGAGAATCAGCAAATTCAAACTGCGATACAATAAGGAATTCTTTAAAGAAAGCCTCTGGCGCTTGCCCACGAGCCTGCATATCTGCAAAAAGATCTGTAAGCGGAGCAAACGCAGGTTTGTCTTTATCAAGAAAAACCTTTATCTGCACTTCCAAAGAATGTTTAATTAACCCTTTTTCCCGTTCAACTTCGATTGCTTTGAGCAAAAGTGGCCGAATATCCTTAAGCGTTTGCCAAGCCCGAGCAAAAAGCAGCTCTCCCTGTTGTTTTTCAAGATCGTAAGGCAGCTGAACTAACTCGCCCATTTCGACACGAACAAGATCGGGCCAGAGTTTGGTATCTTGCCGTGATACAAAGTTTCTCAGCTTAAGAGGATTAACAAAGGGTTGCAGATGTATCGATTCTTTTTTATCTTTTTGATAATGATCAGAGATCTGCTCAGCAGTAAAAGAAAGTACTGGCGCTATTAAGCGCGTTAAAGTGTCAAGAATATACCACAGTGTCGTCTGTGCCGAACGGCGGTTAAAGCCCCTTTCAACATATAACCGATCTTTGACTATATCTAAATAAAAAGCACTCAATTCATTTGAACAATACTCAGATAACGCATGGAACACCCCTGTAAAATCTCCTGCCGCATAGAGCCGAATAATCTCCTCATTAGCGTGGCTTAGATCAACAAGGGCATAGTAATCTATGGGCAGCAGCTTATCGAGGGGAAGAAGGTCAGTCGAGTTGTCAAAGTCATACACATTTGATAAAAGGAATCGGCAGGTATTACGAACCTTTCTGTATACTTCACTGACATTGCGCAGGAGCACCTCTGAAACAACAGGATCATTTTCGTGCCCAATACTTGAGACCCATAAACGTAGCCCATCCGTACCAAGCTTCTTAATCAAATCCTGGGGCGCCACAACGTTACCTAAAGATTTAGACATCTTTTGGCCTTTGTCATCAACCGTGTAGCCGTGAGTCATAAAAGCCCTTGTACATGGCTCTTCTTCTATAACTAAACTCATAATAAGCGAGCTCTGAAACCATCCGCGATGTTGATCTTTTCCTTCTACATATATATCAGCAGGAAAAGACAGTTCAGGATTATCATAAAGCACGGCATAATGGCTTATACCTGCGTCAAACCACACATCCAAAATATCCTGATTTTTTTTAAATGCGGTGCCGCGACAGCATGAACAGGATATCCCCTCAAGGCCAAGATCGCCTATTGTTGCTCGTTCCCAATATTCGATGCCCTCATGCTCTATGCCACGTGCCACCCTTTCTATAAGTTCGGCATTTAAAAAGCTAGTATCACACTTTTCACATAAAAGCGCAGGAATAGGGGTACCCCAAGCACGTTGTCGAGATAAGCACCATTCCCAGCGGTTTGCCACAGTAGCCCGCAAAAAATTACGTCCTTGTTCAGGTATAAAAGCAAGAGTATCGATTGCCTCCAAAACACGCCGTTTTATATTTTTTCTTTCAAGGTCAAAGAACCATTGAGCAGTTGCCCTGAAAATAAGACCATTGTGGCAACGCCAACAATGAGGATAACTATGCGTGATATTTCCCTTGTACAAAAGCTTATTCATTTCTGTAAGCTTCTTTATCACCCATCCCTGTGCGTCCGTAATCGACATTCCTACAAGTTCTTTTGGTTCGACAAGGTCTGTGTACTGTCCTTGAGAGGAAATGGGTGAATAAATCTCTAATTTATTCTTAACCCCTACTTCATAATCATCAGGGCCACAACCGGGGGCACAATGCACAAAAGCAGTACCTTCATCAACCCCTACCGACTCATCCAAAATAAGCGGAACCTTCATATTGATGAACGGATGCCATACAAAGATATTTTTAAATGCATCAGATGAAATTTGATGAATTATAACCTTTTCGATACCAAACAAACCACAGAGTTTATCTGCAACTGCCGCACCAACAAGGCAATAATGACCTTTGATATCTAAAAGCACATAGGTCGTCCCTGGCTTTGCAAGTACTGCACGATTAAGAGGCAAAGTCCACGGGGTCGTAGTCCACACTACGACGCTTATCGTTTTTTGTATATCAGGAAATAACCTTTTTGCATCAGCTTCTTGAAGATCAAAAGCTACATATAAACTTGGATCTTTTCGGTCTTTATATTCTATTTCAGCCGAGGCAAGAACCGTTTGATCAACAAAGCACCAAGGAACTGTCTTATTTTTTCTTTCTATGAATCCATGATCAACAAGCTTACCAAAGGCACGCACCGTTGCTGCTTCATACGCTTTTGACATAGTTTCATACGGATTATCCCAATCCATAAGAACACCCAGAGCTTTGAATTCTTTACGTTGCACATCGATCCAGTGAGCTGCATACTCGCGGCATGCTTTGATAAGAGCACTCCGCTGAAGTCCCGGCTGCTCTGTTACCACTTTTTTTTCGATAGGAAGACCGTGACAATCCCATCCAGGAGTGACCGGTACCTGATACCCCATCATGCGACGCGCCTTGCAGACCATATCCTTGAGAATTTTATTGTATGCATGCCCGAGATGAATCGGGCCATTCGCATAGGGCGGACCATCATGAAGAATAAATTTTTGATTACCTTTGTTCACTTCAAAAGAAGCATGGTACAGCCCTTCTTTTTGCCAACGATCTAACAAAAGAGGGTCCTCGATGGCCGCATTTGCCCGTATGGGAAAATCAGTATGCGGTAAATTTAGTGTGTCTTTAAAACTCTTTTTTGATTCTTCTGGAACCATGAGATCCTTATATTCAGATTTCTACTGTTGTATTGTTGACAAAATAGAGCAAAGTTGTAAACCTACTAGAGTTTAACTTAAATGGCGATTGTATACAACTTTTACCGCGTTAAGAAAGGCGCGTTGCATGAAAAGCCCCTTGAAAGTTTTAATAGCAGAGGTGTTGTTAGGAGCCTTCTTTTATTCATGCACTGTTTTTGCAGCTTCACAAGCAACTCACGTCTACTTTGCTCAGCTCTACCTGCGCATCTGCAAGCCCACCTATACTCAAAAAGAGCGCGATGCTTTCATCAGGGGAACTCTTTTTCCCGACATCCGCTATATTGCAAAGATTACCCGCGAAAAAACTCATACACAAAATGTACGCTTACAAGACATAATAAAAGCCAAAAACCCCTATGATGAAGGTAAAGAATTACACTGCTTTGTTGATGAAAAAAGAGAAGAAATAACAACAAGGATGAATATGTATGCACTTCTTAAGGACATTCCAAAGGGGGCACGTACTCATTTTTTGAAAATTGTGGAAGATGAAATCCTCTATAAAGACATTGATATTCCACAAGCGCGACATGCCTTAAAAATAGTTCCTAAAAAAGAAGCAAAAGCTATTGATCCCTTTATGGTAAAATCCTGGCACCAGCTTCTAGATTATTATTTACAGCAATCCCCCAGTCTATTTTTTAAGAAAAAAAATGACTTGGTTACTCGTTTTGCAGGTCCAGCAATTGAGCACTGGAACTTAAAAATCGCAGATTATGCAAAAAATAAAAAAATAGTGGAGTATGTCACCACTTTAAAAAATGAATTTGAAAAAATGTTTAACGCCAAAAAAAGGGATAAGCTCCTTTAAAAGGAAAAATCATGTGTAAGAATGGATCATGTACCGGCACATCAGAAACTACGTCCCAAAAAAATACTTCCAAATCATCAGGATGCTACTGGTTTCGCCCTGATTGGGGGCTTACTATCGTGCGTTTAACGTTAGCAGTTATTTTCCTAGCTCATGGCAGTCAAAAAGTATTTGGTTGGTTCGGAGGATCAGGGCTTCAAGGATTTGCGACATGGCTTGCCGGCTATGGAGTACCTTCCTGGCTTGCTTATGTTGCAGCCTTTGCAGAGTTACTTGGAGGCCTCTTTTTTTTAATGGGTTGTTCAGCAATATTTGGGGCATTACTTACTATTCCGGTAATGATAGGTGCTGTAACACTCATTCACTGGCAGCACGGCTTTTTCAGCCAAAATGAGGGATTTGAATATCCTTTGAGTCTTATTTTCTTCTCCCTTGCTATACTCGTAGGTGGCCCAGGCTGTTGTACGCTCAATCGTCTATGTGGCACAAAATGCTGTGATCTATAGGTTGGAGGTTATTTCTTTTTTTCGGGAGCTTTTCTAGCATAAGTGCCCATAATCTGAGCCGATGCAAGAATATGACCTTCCATCGCAGCTTCTAATTCTGCTTTCGTTGCCCCCTCTTTGAGATCAAGAAGTGTATCTAAAGCATACAACTTAAAGAAGTATCTGTGCGCTTTTCCAATGGGAGGATAGGGCCCATCATACCCAATTTTTTCAAAATCGTTGATTCCCTGCATGGTGCCATCTTTAAGCTTTTTTTTGCGTCCTAAGGGCTCTGCAATTTCTGTCGTACTCCCCGGAATATTATAAACAACCCAATGTACCCAGGTTTTTGCTGGTGCGTCAGGATCGTCACAAATCAGGGCAAAAGATTTCGTCCCTTTGGGTGCGTTATTCCAACTGAGTATCGGAGCTTCATTGTGGTCTTTCCAGGAATGTATAGCACCAAGCGGTTGCCCATTTTTAATCGAAGGCGAAAGTAACTCAAAAGCCGGCTGCGGTGGTTTAACCGCACCAAATGCCGTAGCACAACACATAAGAACTCCTAATAATCTATACATTTTTTTCCTTTCTAAACTCGTATAATCTATGAAATTGATCTCTCTTTTGCAAGCACGTGTACTTAATTTTCATTTTTAAGAACCCAGAGTAGCCTATTTTCAGTATATCCATTATTCATTGATTTCAATCAACGGTTTGTGTAGCAATTCTCAATCTAAATTTTTAAGCAATCCTGATAAAATCATTGAGCCCCGCCAAAATTGAGTCATGGTACCGCTCGTGGTATTTCTCAGAGTTATAGATTGCAAATTCCAAAAGTATCGGCTCGGTAGGGCTCCTTGGCGCTTTTTTAAGTTATGGTAAAATTAAGGTGAGGTTTATATGAAAAAAAATTATGGTGTATGGGGTTTGGGGGTGGTAGGCAAATCGGTATTACAGTTTTTGTATACCCATTCCAGGGAATGTAAGGTTGCCAAGCTTTCGGTAATGGATACACGTGCTCCATCTCAAGAAGAAGCACATTTTTTACAGAAACTTGGTGTTTCTTATGTTTCTGAGCAAGAGCGTGAGCGTTTTTTTATTGAGAATGACGTTATTATACCAAGCCCGGGGATAGATACGCGAACAGTATCTGCTCATAGGCATAAAATAATTGAAGAACTCGATCTTTTTTTTGACGCTTGGAAAAAACCACTGATTGCAGTCACGGGCACCGTCGGAAAAACCTCGGTGGTCCATCTCCTTTCAACCATTGTGCAACATAATGGAATCACTCTTGCAACTGGTGGCAATATTGGTAGAGGTATGCTTGATCTTGTTGGTAAGGAAGCCGATTATGCACTTCTTGAACTTTCAAGCTTTCAACTTGAACATGCACAACGTTTTAGTCCGGATCTTGCTCTTATTACCAACCTCTATCCAAACCACCTGGATCGCCATGGGACTATGGAAAGATATCTGAAAGCAAAATATACAATAATGCAACACCAAAAAGAACATCAAAAAGCCTTGGTTCCTTGGACGCTTCAAAATAATCTTAGAGCTTTAACATCTCGCCCATTTCATTTTTTTTCGCCACAGCCGGTTACAGATCATTCAAGCCTACAACCAGACGATGTTCTGTACATACTCAGCAATCAAGAAGTAAGAAAAATAACCCAAACAACTAATAAGCTCATTTTTAATCTGGCAACCCTACCAACCCTTTCATACAGGGAAAATTGGCTCATTATTCTAGCAGCATGTGATATTCTGGGCGTACTGAATGAAACTTTTAGTATCCCCCACCTTGAGCTACCCAGTCATCGCCTTGAAAAAGTTGCTACGGTGAAGGGCATAACCTTTTACAATGATTCCAAATCAACTATCCCGGAATCAACTTTGGCTGCAGTTGAGCATCTATTACCCGGACGCATTCACCTTTTTTTGGGAGGTTTAAGTAAAGGTGTCGATCGTTCCCCGGCCATAGCAGCTCTAAAAGGGAAAGTTATCTCTATCGCTTGTTTTGGCAAAGAAGCTGAAAGTTTATTTACTGCATGCAGTAAAGCCGAAATTCCTGCACAAAAATATGGGCATCTGGAAGAAGCATTTAAGAGCTGCATAAAACAATGCAAGCACGGGGACAGTATTCTTTTCTCACCCTCAGGTTCCAGTTATGACCTTTTTAAAGATTATAAAGAGCGTGGCGATAGTTTTGTACATCTCGTGCAAGAATTCAAAAAAAATGTTTAGAAATATGATAAAGAGCCCTCTTTCGAGAGCTCTTTGCATCTTTCATCTGTATTAATAGCAGACGAGGTTGCCATAGGCGTCATAGTAACAGTTTCCATACCCGCCATCGCCATAAAATCCTACACCATAGTAGCCGGGCCACCAGCCTCCGTAACCCCATCCGGCACCTCCCCAACCTGCACCATAACCACGGCCTCCCCAGCCAGCACCACGTCCAGACCATCCTCGGCCTCCACGACCTACACCCCGAGCTCCACGGGCCCCACGGACACCTCGAGCTCCTCGTGCTCCGCCACGCCCTATGCCTCGAGCACCGCGAGCACCTCCACGGCCACCCATATGATGACCACCGCGACCGCCACCTCTACCGCCCCCGCCTCTACCGCCACCGCCTCCACGTCCTCCACCCCGCGCTTCAAGCAAAGCGCAGCCGCCTAAAAGCGTCATTAATAAGACTACATATCTAAATGCTTTCATATGCTTCTCCTCTTTATTTTGTTATATTTTCCTATTTGCGATTATATACAAAATGGCATTAAAAAATCAATGATTTATTTTTTATTTTATCTTACAATAATCTAACTAGAAAACGGAGCTCTTGTTCCCCAGGCTGCAACTTCTAGTCGAGAAAAAAAAGATAAGTTTTTTCAATTACGTATTATTCGGCGTATCGAAGCTACTCGGATTAGTCTGGTAATGTGACCTATAAAATGCTACAAAGGCGTTTCCCATCCGATGGGATTTAGTTCTTTATTCGTGAGAAAGACTTTCCCTTCACTGTTGTGAACGGTAAAAAGAAGGCTATGACTATCATTCTCTATAACAATATCTATAATGTTCGGGGTTTTCTCGGTAATCTGAAAATAGAACCTTGTTACATCATATAAAGGGCCCATGTAGGGTAATCCCCAATTCTACATCTAATGTTCAACTCTTTTTCACCTATCCTTGTTTTTTCAAAGGTTGCCAGTTCTCTCCCTTTTTCACCACGAACGTGTGTTATCTTAGCCCCACCTTTTGTTGTTTTTTTTTGATCCATCTAACCAGCGTCTGATGAGACGAGGCATTATACGTTGTTTGTGTTTCATCGGACGCTGACTGCACACATTCCATAGCTGATACTAAAGAGTAGCCAAAAAAAATTAAAGCCAGTGCGTATGTTTTCATTGTTCTTCGCATATTAGTTAAAATATCATTATATGCACACATAAAATTATACACCAATCATTATTTTTTACTACAGCGATAGTACGCCATTTTAAGCGTTCGATGAAAAAACAAAAAGGGGTATACTTAGGGAATAACCAGAACGAGGATCGCATGAAAATAAGAATGAGAATACTTCTCTGCCTAGCACTTTTGCCTGGAGTGCTTAAGGGCTCAAACAACTTTGAAGATTTCGCCAAAAAAGCATCGCTCCTGCCAACTTTTAGAGATCTCTACTCCCAAGGAAAAATTAGTGGTGATTCCTATCAAAAATATAGTGTAGTTTCATTTGCCGAATTTGAAGCAACTTTGGATGAATATATCTCAATCGTAAGTAAACAGCTGGGTACGGGCCAGTGGTTGGATGCTGAGCCTCTGGCTGAATTACTAGATCCTCACAAAGAGAAATTTCTCCCTTTTGCTCAAAAAATAGTAGTAACGCCTGGTGCGATTAACATGTGTAAAGGGGATTTACATGGCGATATGCATTCGCTTATCGCATGCCTGAAGGATTTGCAAGAAAAAAACTTTATCCAAAGAGAAGATATTCTCAAAATAAGCAAGCCGGAATTTAAGCTCTTCTTTCATGGAGATTATGTTGACCGCGGACTGTGGGGAGTTGAGGTCTTATACATACTGATGCGCTTGAAAATGAGCAATCCGGATTCTGTTTTTCTCATTCGTGGGAATCATGAAGATCCTGAGCTTGCTGGCGTTTACGGTTTTTACCAAGAATTTCATTCAAAGTTTAGTGAGCAGACAGAAGCGGATCTTGCGCGCTGTTACAAAAAAATCTCCACGTTCTATAACCTATTACCTGTAGTATTGTACCTTGGCTCAGGAACTGATACAATTAAAAATTTCGCTCAATTATGTCATGGTGGAATCGAAATCGGCTATAACCCACAAGAACTACTGGTGAGTGAAAAAGAATTTCAATGTATTACTTCATTTAATAGATGCACAGAATGCAGTAAATTACCATCTACCCATGTAGTAAAAAGTCCGCTGGGTGAATCTTTTTCTCCCCTGCTGTCCCATTGCAGAGATTTTACCGCAATAACGCCTACGTTTCCCTATCCAATAGGCTTTTTATGGTATGATTTTATGGTTGATCCTTTTGCACCAACTACTTTGTCATCAAGAGGTTTGCAGTGCAATCAAGCATTAACGCATGATGTACTAAAAGCTGCAAGCACAAAAAATGCAGCACTTCGCATGATAGTACGTGCCCATCAACATACACCCGATAATGAGGTGCCTTTGATGAAACTTCTCTTTGCCTCACGAGGCTGTGCAGTGCTTTGGCAGGACATAAAAAATCATGCATGTTTTAATGTAGAAGATGGAATGGTTCTTACACTCCTTCTTTCACCTGACAGTCTGTTTGGCACTCCGCATCTGGGAGGTTCTACCTACAAGGGCTTTGACTACGACACAAGCATTCTTTTAAAAACAGCCGAGAACTTTAGAGATTGGACGGTCCAAACAATCAACACAAATGTCTACACTACAAGATTCGCCATAAAAAATTAACCCAGCACTTAGGCTTTTGTATCAGCATGACTTACCCGAACTACTTTAATCAGGGTGTCAATTTTTGATGAACCTTTTAAGCCACTTGCCTGCGGAATTATAACATTCTTTAGAAATTTTGATCTTTCCAAGGCGTCGAGATATATCTCAATAACTTCTATGACCCCTTTGGGATCGTCATTATCGATGCATTCGCGGATTGTTCTAACAAAATTATCTTCGTCAAGAAGATATTTAAATGGATCATGTTCTTTAACAATCAACATTTTCTCTCCAGACAATTCTTCTTTTTGGTATCCATAATAACATTAATTTTAATTTTTTTGAAAGCATATACTCATTGCCAAAAGAAATCAAATAAAAACAAAAAAACGACATATAGGAAAAGCAATGCTGGCTTTGGAGAGCATATATACACAATATTCTAGATTTTACTGCTCACACACCTCTATACTGAGCATATAATGAAAGTTGGGAGGAATAATCATGAAGAAAATATTTTTGGTGGTTTTGTTGTGCAGTGGCTTAATTTCTAGCACTTTAGTAAGCGCTTCTACTCAAAATTCCTTGCCAAGCACTCTTAAAGAAGATGTCGGGTTACTTAGCAACCTTTTTTCCTCTCTCACCTGTGGTATTGTAACCTGCATTTATCCCAGCGATTTTCCTTACACGATAACAGCACCAGGAAGCTATTATTTAGCAGATGATATTCCAAGCAATGCCACTATTATCATTCAAAGCAATAATGTTTTTTTGAACCTCAATGGGCGTACGCTCAATGCAGATGCTACGAGTTGCGCAATTTCCGTACAAAATTGCTGCAACGTGCGTATTTATAATGGAACAATCCAATTAGCAGCTCAGAGCTCCACAACTAATGGAATCTTCGTTGCTGGCAGCTCAAAAGTATCTATTGAAGATATAGTAATTTCAAACTGCTACACTGGAATATCGATACAAGACTCATCACATACAACCGTTAAAAACTGCCTTGTACAAAATGGATGGATAGGAGTCTCAGTAACAGCTGCAAACGCACCCAGTATGAATCATACCATCGCTAAATCGACTTTTATAAATAATAGTGTTGCAGGAATTCAGATTACTTCACCATCATTAACGATCAGTTCTGTTAAGATCAATGACTGTTATATTAGTACCACCACCGTTAATACGAGCACGACAAATCCAAGTTTTGGTATCTACGTTAACCAAACAATAGGACTTGCAGTCGATCGCTGCCTGGTAAGCACCACTACCTATGGTATTGCTATTACCAATTCTTATGGCGTCTATGTAAGAGACAGTAAATTTTTCAATAGTGGCAATAATGGTATTCATTGTCTTATTACGTATAATCAAAATGCTATGCAACTCCTTCGCACCCTTGCTTTCGAAAACGTAACGGTGGATGGGGCCCAAAATAACAGTGTCTATTGCTCTCAATGCTCTCACCTTAAAATAAGAGATAGCGTTTTTACAAACTCGCAAAACAGTGCCGTGTACCTATCACAATGTACTAACACTGTTATAGAAAAAAGTCTCTTTTCAAATATAACCGCTGCAACCTCTGCCATCGTAACTATTGGAGACTCTGCCGGTCTTGTAAATGCTATCAAAATGACCGAGTGTAATCTTGAAAACTTCGCTGCAGGAATAGGCCTAAACGCTATTTCTCTTACTAATGTGGCAAATACCCTACTTGAAAAATGTTATATAAGCGTCAATAGTCAAGCAAGTGGCCTTAATGGATGTGGAATTTTGGCAACAGGTAATGTAAGCAATCTCCTTCTTCATGAGTGTACGATAACAAATAACCCTGCTACCGGTATCTGTCTTGCTAATACTACCAGTTCGTCCAACAATATAGTTGTTAATCACTGCCATATTTTGGGCGCCGCTATGTATGGTATTATGCTCTCAAACACTCAAAATTGCATCATTAGGGAAAGTGAAATTCTCAATACACCAAATGGGATAAATCTCGTTCAAGTAACAGGAGCAACGATCCTCAATAATATACTTTCGTATTGCACAGCCAACGGCATATCTTTAGACGGTAATAGCACAGGTTGTGGCGTTCAAAACAATATATTATCTTCTATTAATAATCAAATTACTGGCAATGCCGTCGGCATCGACAATGCAAATAGTGGCAACAGCATTTACCATAATCTTGTGTATTCAAGTACAACGCCTTATACAAATGTAAACCTCGTTGTCAACGCTCAAGCAGGTATTGGAGCTTATGAAAATGTACAAAGTGTGGTTATTTGAGCCTGACCTGCCGGGAAAATTCTTCTTAACACCGCCTTGGAGCAGTCACGCAAAAGTACGTTTTTCTTTTTTAAGGAAACTTGCTAGGATAGGTAAAAAATAAACCATCTTTATAATAAAAGAGCACCTATGAATACTATACGTATTATCCTCTTATACTCGCTGATAACCGTCCCTTTGGCAACGCTTTCAATGGAGCGAGTCAATATTGTAACATCTCCTGGAAGCCCCAGAACACAGGAAAGGTTACCCATTTATGCAAAATTAAGTGGTAAAAAGAGTGCTCAGCTAGCGCTCAAAAGAACTCTCAGGGCAATTTTGGCAGATGGTGATTTTCAAGATTTCAAGCATAAAATGAAAGAGATTGCCCAAGGATTTTGGGCCGAAGTCAAACTTCAGCTAGAACTCAATGAAGATAAAGAAGCTGTACAGCAATTTTTAGGCGATGATCAGACTCAAGAACTTAAGAGCTTTCAAGAATTATACACACTTTTTCATGCAAAACTATTTCCAAGCGCTTTCAAACGCCAGACATTCATTCCCATTTCTTTGCCATTTCTGACAGACAGCATAAAGTCAGAAGAATATCCACAAATAGTAAAAAGGCAAGAAGCATTACACAGTGATTGCACAGAAGCACTTAAAGAGCTCTGCGCAAAAAAAATTAAAACGCTCAGAAATGATGTTGATTTTGCCCAGCACCGCAGTCTGGTATGGAAATCGATTCAGTACCTCCATGTGTATTTTTATACCCTCATTATTTTGTGCACCGTTGGTTTTTATCTTTCTGAACCTTTAACCTCAAAGCATCATGAGAAGCTGCTTGACGTATTGCTTTCAACGCAAGCAATCCCCTTATACATTTCCCTTGGTTTTTATTTTCTGATATTTGGAGCAAAATGGTTGATTAACGGCAGTCCTTGTGTCGCCTTTAAAAGTGAAATAATTGAAACGGGGGATATTCTCAAGTCGGAATTGCACGCATTGGAGTTATTGCATGATGATTTTGCCAAAACTGCGGAGCCCCTGGTACGTATCGCTTTACCAAAAAAATCGACCCCGGTAAAAGTAAAGACAGATTTCGTTGACAGTGATAGCGCTAAATAAGCAAAACTAAAGATACCGAAACCATAGAACCTCTGGTATTTGGTTCACTTATGCGGCTTACCAAATAATTTCCTCAGTTCATTCTTAGCAGCTTCAAGACGCTTTTTATCTGCAGCCGGAAGCTTCTTTCCTGCTCTGTTTATGTAATAATTAAGCATTGACATCGCTGATTGAAACTTGGTCCCTTTGGTGCGATCGCTTGCAAGCACCGCTTCCTTGAGCCCCTGTGCAACTTTCTTTGAAGACCGGGTAAAGATCCCTTCTGGAAGGTCCATAGCATTTGATGTTTCTTGCACATCTGCAACCCAGTATTTTTTCTTTTGTAGTTTCTTTGCCATGTCACTACTTTAAAATTTCATCGATTTTTTTTTCGGGAGCCTGTTCAATTCTATTAATATTGTGAGCATACACAAGCGTCGTATTAATATCTGCGTGCCGCGCCATAACACGGGCTTCCTGAGGTGTTGCACCAGCCAAAAGACTGAGTGTTATTGCGGTATGACGTAAGCTATGCGCGGTAAGGCGAGAATCATCCAAGTCCACCTGGCGCAAACGCGTCTTTACAATACGCGAAACCGAACGGGTGGTCAGCTTTCTTCCAAAATTTTTTGTACTATGAGAAGCAAAGAGCGGATCTGTATTTTTTACGCTCTTGCGCGCCTTTAAATACTCTTCAATGGGTACCAGTGTTTCTTGCGTTAACAAAACCAATTCATCTTTGCAATCGCGCCCCTTACCGTGAATATAAAGCACCATTTCTCCGCCCTGCCGATGCATATCTTCACGTAACGCTCGTGCCACTTCAATGGTTCTCAGGCCCGTGCGCAGCATCAAATTAATTAACGCAAAATCCCTTTTTCCCGCTAGCGTCGTACGTTTAATGGATGTTAAAATCATCTTTGCTTGCTCAACAGTCAATGCATCTTTCTTAAAGCCTCGCTTTCTTGCAGGTCCTTTAATACCCCGTGCAACATTAGGATACATCTGCTGCGATTCTAGCCATTCAAAAAAACGACGCACGGCCGTTAAATATCCCCCTATGGTAAATGCAGCAAGCTCTCTCTCAGATTTTAGATATTCTTTATACTGCAAAAGGTGTTCCCGCGTAATCTGAGGTACTCTTTGCTTGGTACACCAACCAAAAAATTCTTTAAGCTGCCTCTGGTACGTACCTTTGGATGACTGGCGTATATCAAGGGACTGTAAAAAATCGGACAAGTGCTTTTTTGAAAATTCGTATTTTTTCTCGTAAACTGCAGCATCAAGCATAGTAACTCCCTTTCCTGGCACTCAGAGATTACCCAAATTATCGTTAAGAATCAACAGATCGCTCTGAGCGCTTGTTTTATGAAATAAATTTCATTTGACATATTTTATGAATATGCGATACTACAAACATACATCTTTAAATTTATACCAAAAAATATGAATATATTTATTAAATCTCTCGTGGCAGTCGGCTTGTTTTTTTCAATGCCTCTTTTAGGCATGGAACTTACAGAGGATAGACCTGATCAAGACTTGAATGAGGAATCAAATAGTAGTTGCCAATTGACTGACCTTGATAAGCAATTTTTTGCCACAATTACGGATGAGCATTTCTCCGATGAGGAGCGCATTGCCGCTTTAGCAAAACTTCATAAAGAAGGTGCTCGTGTTAATATTCACCGAATGCCCGATTTGAAAACTCCTTTAACAGTGGCAATTAGTAGGGGTGATGTAGCAACAACTAAATTTTTGTTGTCGCTTAAAGAGATCAATGTGCATTTGAGCGATTTTCATCTTGGTGAGAGTCTCCATTACTGCGCCCAAGAATCCAATGAAACATTTCTTCAACTTCTTCTTGAAAATAAAGCACAGTATGATCCATCGTTAGATCTCAATGTTTACCCTTCCGCCTTACATATGGCTCTTTCCTTGAAGAATTTTAAAACGGCAAAACTCATGTGCCAAGAAGCAGAAATAGATCCAAATATAACAGATGCAGTGTATAACACGCCACTTCATAATCTAGCAGACCATAATCCACATTCTAAAACCGAGTGTGAACTCATAATTGAGCATATGCATCTCTTGGCTGATAGAGGAGTTAACATTAACTGTAAAAATAAGTTCCAGCGAACCGCTTTTGATGTGGTTTATCGGAACTTACAAAACAATTATCTATGGTCTGAAAACTTATCTATTGCTTTCGCACTTCTTGCCTTAGGAGCGACCATCAAACCTGAACAGATGGAATTTATTCAAGAAAGGATACCTAGCATGACGTTAGAATTGCCAGAGAACCGTCATAGCAAGGGCTTATTGCTTAATTGCGTTAAAGAATCACTCGATGGAGGTCAAACAAGGTTCCCTACTATCAAGCAGCATCTTGCCGGGGCAAGGGAACTGGGCCTAAAATATTTTGGTTTGACTCCCCTTATGTGGGCTGCCGCCCGCGGTCATGATTCATTGCTAGACCTCTTGTTAGCAGAACCAAAGATGGCAAATTTTATTAACCAAAGAGATAATTTTGGAAACAGTGCTTTGCATTATGCGGCACGTAATAATCACTCGAAAACAGTAGCGTTGCTCCTTAGCAAAGGAGCGGCTATAACTAAAAATAATACTGGGTGTACCCCTTTGCATCTTGCAGCATGCAACGGTCACCTAGAAACCGTAAATACACTTTTATCCAAAGATTTTGCGATTGTGCAAAATGATAAGGGCGAAACACCCCTTACTCTTGCTCAACTGCGCGATCATGACGATGTTATTGAGCAATTGAATAAATACACCCGCTGGTATAAATCATGGCTTAAAGCTATTTTTTCGTCCAACAGAAAAGACTTTCGAAAAAAGCTACCAGTGCTGCCTTTGGATATCACGAAACTCATCATCAAGTACCAAGCAGTTGATTTTAGCAAATCTGACAGGCAAGATATCCTAAAGGTTATTCAGTTGTGCCAACAAAGATGAAAAGTTATTTTGTATCTGGCCGCCATTAGTACGAATCAAAGCCTATGATAAACTTTTTTAACTCTGCCAGACCAGCTTTCTCAATGAGTGAGGGAAGGGGTGGAAAGAGGGGATCCGGCAGCTCATCCCAACTAAACCAGTACCAGCCTTCACATTTATCTGGCTCTAAGAGTTGTGGTTCTCCTTCAAAACGATCAACAAAAGCAAAAAGTGTTATGTAATGCTTGTTTCGTTCGATAACATCCGATGTCCATGTACCAAGTTTTATAGACAGCGCTCTCATACCTGTTTCTTCAAGTAATTCCCTGCGAGCGCATTCTTCTACGCTTTCACCATATTCAAGATGACCTCCAGGAAATGACCATTGCCCTGCCCCATGGGAGCCTTTTCGTCTTCCTAACAATACTTGCCCGTTATAAAGTACCCCAACACCCACCCCTACTTTAGGTCTTATTTTTTCCACGCTATCCTTTCCAAATTTATTTTTTCCTCATCGAACGTTGAAAGCTAATACTCACAGTGCTATGAATAAATTTTGCGGGCTGTTTTCAAAATAACTTCGTTTTAACATTTTTTTATTTTGACAAATTATCTAATCGACTAGATTTGTCAACCTTTTCTTAAAATGCCCATCTAATCGAGGTTCTTTTAAGAAGCCACCCGTTTCCATTAAATTTTTAAATTCGTCGATCATTTTTCCAGGAAGTAAAAGTAGCCATTGTTTCTCAAACTACCGCTCTTTTGATTTGAATAATATCTGTTTTCAGCATATATTCTACATAAAAGCATAACCTTTTGGCATTCAATGGTTGAAGTACGCAAAAATAACTCGCTCTACTCGTTTTTGACAATCATTGCGTTATGCATACTCATTGGCATGATTTTTATTTATTCGTCAAGCTCAGTATACGCACTTGAACGAATAGGGACCGCTAATTATTATCTTAAAAAACAGCTTGCAGGACTTATCCTCGGCTTTATGGGTCTGATCATCTTACGCTTTCTTCCATTGAGTTTTATCAAGCAGATGACCCCTTTTGTATTTTGTGGCACTCTCTTTTTAACGGCTCTCACCTTTGTTCCTGGCATTGGTAACACAATTCATGGCTCGCAACGATGGCTTTCTATTGCAGGCTTTGGATTTCAACCGAGTGAAGCCCTTAAAATGGCTTTCATAGTCTATGTCGCCTATTTACTTGCAAAGAAGCAATACAAAGTTACCTCACTCAGCCAGGGGTATATTCCATTACTGTGTGTTGTTGGCATAACAGCTCTCCTTTTACTTAAACAGCCAGATTTTGGCCAAGCGGTGACCTTAACAAGCACTGCTTTTCTTTTGTTCTTTATTGCTCATTGCCAAACAAAGCACCTGATTATTACACTCGGGAGTGCATTGCCCGTCCTAGGCCTGCTTATTTATATGCAACCTTATAGAATAAAAAGAATTTTGACTTTTTTAGATCCTTGGGAAGATCCACAAGGAGCAGGATTTCAGATCATACAATCTTTAATAGCTATAGGGTCTGGTAACATTACTGGTGTGGGAGTTGCGCAATCAAAGCAAAAATTCTTTTATTTACCCATGCAGCACACCGACTTTATTTTCTCAATCATCGCAGAAGAAACGGGATTTATCGGAGCATCTCTTCTTGTTTTGCTCTTTATCCTTTTTCTTTATACAGGGCTTAAAGTGGCAAGCTCTTTAAAAGATTCATTTGCTTACTATACCACCACAGGCTTTGTCCTGCTTACCAGCCTGCAAGCACTTATTAACCTTTTTGTAGCTACGGGATTAGTTCCCACAAAGGGGCTTGGTCTGCCATTTATCAGCTACGGAAATTCTGCGTTACTGTGTAATGTGGCTATGCTTGGACTCATCATTAATTTCGTACAAAATAATAAGGACTAAGCTATTTTTTTCTTGGTTTGCCCTTTAGAGTCATTTTTTTCTTTGGTGTACCCACTTTCTTCTTGTGTCCTGATCTGGCAGCTTGCTCTTGTTTCTTAGGTATGTCAGCATCCCAATGCGTTAAAAGATCCATAAACAAGCGTATCCCAAATCCAGTTGCACCTGGTCGCAAATAGCTCACGTCAGGCACCCCAAATGCTGTTCCTGCCACATCCAAATGAACCCACGGTACCTTCCCCACAAAATATTGTAAGAAAAAGGAAGCAGTAATCACACCAGCCTTTATCTGCATATTACCAATATTACTCATATCAGCAAGATATGATTTAATAGCCACTTTGTAATCATCATCCATAGGCAAACGCCATACACGATCACCGGAATGCTGCGATGCTTTGATAACTCTCTCCGCAAGCTCATCATGCTGGCTCAATAAACCAGCATAGAAAGGACCAAGAGCCGCAGCACACGATCCTGTTAAGGTTGCTATATCTACAATTGCGTCCAGCTTATAATTCTTCACGGCATAGGAAAGCGCATCAGCCAAAATGAGACGCCCTTCTGCATCAGTATCTTTTACTTCTGCCGTTTTACCATTATAAAAAGTGATGATATCGCCAGGCTTATGTGCTGTGCCACTTGGCATATTTTCAACCATGGGAGCGAGCGCTATAACATTCACTGAGGGCTTGAACTGTGCAACTACTTTCATAGTAGCAAGCACCACTGCGGCACCGGCCATATCATCCTTCATAGTTTCCATAGCCGTTGATGGTTTTAGGCTGAGTCCCCCTGAATCAAAAGTTACCCCCTTACCTACAAGGGCAATGGTTGGCGCTTTCGGATGAGGTGCTTTATATTCAAGAATAACTAACCGAGGTTCATGCTGTGAACCTCGAGCCACTCCTTCAATTCCCCCCATGCCCATTTTGACAATAGCCTTTTTATCAAAAATTGTTGCCTTAAGCTTATATTCCTTAGCGATTTTTTCAGCCTCCTGAGCAAAAATGGGGGGCGTTAATGCTGATGGGGGCATGTCACACCATAAGCGTGCTGTATTTATCGCATCGCCAAGAGCAATACCCTTATCAATGCCGTCCTGTGCTTCTTGAGCAAACTTTTTATTCACGCCCATAAGGACAGTAATTTCCCAATCAAATTTGCGGTCTGGACTAGTAATATAGCGATCAAAATGATACGAAGCTTTATAGGCAATGGTCGTGGTCTCCTGAGCAAGCCGTTGGTAAGAAAGACCAAGAATTGCAGGATCTGGCACATCAAAAGTTATCGTCTCTAATTTATGAGATTCGGCTATTCGCACAAGCTGCCCCATGGCGCGGCGATATGTTTCAACGTTAGCATACCCATTTTTAAGGTCCCCCAGCCCAAGGAAAATAAGGTAGACACCTCTTCCATCATGAATACCAGTAAGAACCAATGAGCTCCCCGCTTTACCCGTAAACCCCCGCTCTTTTGCCGCGGTATCATAATGGGCATAGAGAGGACTTGCAGCCGAGTGGATAGTAGCAAAGTCAAACCCATGTTCTACAATAAAAACATAGGCATCACATTTTCTATCAAGAAACCGATTGGTGACCAATTTTAAGCTAATCATCGTATCCTCTACCTAGAATTTTACACAATAATATGCTGCTCAGTTTAATAAAACAACTCAGAAAAACCAAGCCCTTCGCTAAGCTTTGCTTTTCTTTAGTACCCGATTTGCACCATACCAAAGAATAAGAGCTGCTACCAAACAGAGCAATCCTACAAGCAAACAGGCATCAGACCAAAACTGCTCTGGGTAGATCCGCATAAGCGTATCCCCCTCATCAAAAAGAAAAGAATCATCTTTAAAAAAGAGATAATGTAGATATAAAAAGAATGTATCAAAGTTAACAAAAACCATCGCCGCAGCTGCACAAAATAACCCTATAATGGTTAAGAGCGCTCCTCTTTTAAGCCCAAGAAGCACATAATCAAAATTCTTTTTTCTTGCGAGCATACCTGCTGCTATGATAGTAGCTACTAATCCCACTAAAAAAGCGATATAAAGGTTTCTTACGAGCACCCGCACGTCGGCCATGTGCTTTATTTCGCGCTCATTAAAAGCAGGTTTTCCTGAAGGTAATCGGGCCTGTGTTAATTCAGTTTCATCACCAGCGGGCATAACAGAATGAAGTCCAATGAGCGCTAACTGCGTACGTTTCTCCAAGCTCATGTCTTGGGGGAAGACAATCCTTGTATATTCAAAAGCTATAAACCAGGGATGAGCTACTATCCATACCGCCATAGTTAGAAGACAGAATGGAACAAAGAGCGTCAAGCAGGTAATAAAAAAGTTTTTCATAAAAAAATGGTTACTGCTATTTTTAGCTTATTTTCTTTGCCTTGGTAGGAGTCAATACCATACATGAAGGACGAGAATCCGGAGAAAACGCACTTCTTTTACGAGTTTGAGTATATTCGCCATCATAATCTTGAAAGGACTTATAACGCTTAATGGCGGCATGATATATTTTGATGAGCTCTGCAATTCCCTTAAAATCTTTCTCTTTCAAACATTCGGTGATAGCGTTAACTAAATTGTCGCTATCAACAAGGTATTCTAGAGGATTGTGCTCCTCAAAAATATATTCGTCCTTCAGCTTTTTTGAGGATATTTTTTGATGCTTTGATATCTTTTTTTTGACCATTTTTACTCCCTCCTAAGAGCAATACAATTTTTCTTTTTTCAAAATGAGCAAAATAAATACGTCTTCCATTCCGCCATCTGAGTTCCCATAACCCGCATTCTGAGTCTATTTGCTTATGATCTCCAAAATGATCATTAAACACAATGTGACTCAATCTATCTTCAATTTGCAATTTAGCTTTGCCGCTTTAGGTATTCAGCCATACTTTAAACTCAGGAGACTTGATTAATGAATACTATATGAGTTGCATGTACATTTTACATCATGATTGATTTTTTCGCAATCATAACGCGATATGAAACTTTTAGCAATTTTTTTTATTTATTTTTTATTAATAGGTGCTTACCAAAGCTTACCTCACCCGCTTGTTCATCTTTGACCGCATTTAAAAAGCAGAGAGGTCGATCTCTGGTAACCTTCTCTTTCTTTTTTTTAACATACGAACCATCAAGCACCTTCGTCAAGAAGCGGTCAACTTTATATATATATTTATGCACCTGCTTAAAAATGGTATCATAATGTCTCGTGCCTTCACGATCTATCCAGCAACGCTTAAATCCTTTTGCGCCTCGATACACAGCCAATACCGCATCCGCCGGGGCCGTACCATCTTTCTCTGCGCCAATAAAAAAGCACGGTACGGTAACATATTTGATAGCTTCTTCAGGATACACGGGGCTAATGCAGGTATTAACATTGACTGTATCAATCTTTGTAAATGCCTTCATGATCTGTTTGATAAAAGATTGAACGTAGGGATTATAGGCATACCTTTTAAGGATCGATGATCCTGGCACTGCCATCTCATACCCAAAAATACAGATTTTTAGTTGGTCAATGCCCCTATCAATAAGCTTATCGGTAGAATCAAAAGGACAGTCGAGAATCATCGCATCAAACAAATCTTTTTCACGAGCCTGAGCGAGGATACTCGCCACAGCCCCCATAGAAAAACCATACACAATACGAGGTAATTTTTTTAAATCAGGGTGGTTTTTTATAAACTGCACGGCACCCACAACATCATATGATTCATCCCTACCTAAAGTGCAGCATTGCCCTTCTATATCTTCTCCATGCGCTCGAAAATCAAAACAGAGGGTATTGTATTCCTTAAACATAACCTGAAGAAAGCTTACGTCGTATTTATCACACATGTACCCATGGCAAATGAGAACAGTGGCTTTTGCTTTAGGCCGTTTTATAAGAATACCTCTCCTTAAAAAGGTCTTTTGAGAAGTAAGCCCTTCGCGCACAGGGAAGCTTACTTCCTCTTGTGTCCCATTGCCAATATATTTGAGCAATTTGCCGGCGCCTTTTTTTTGCGCCAATAGGGGATTTAAAAAAATAACGCCGAATACTACTGCCAAAATGTAAGCTCCACCCTTCATCAGTATCCCCTGTTACTAAAAGCTTATTATAGGTTTTAGCGTATCAAAACAAATTTGCTAATTGCAATAATAAAATATATTATTTTTAAACAAGCGATTTATTTTAACATTTTTATAAAAAAAAGATAAGCTGTCTTTGCACCTTTTGTTGTCCAGAAAAAGATGTGCTAAGATGACGCACATGAGGGAAAGGCATACCTGTGAAACTAAAGACATTCGTTATTTTGACCATGCTTATGGTACTGACGTCCAGCATAACCTTGAGTAATGAAAAAAAAGAGAAATTTACACTCTCATCACGAGCATACCATCTGGGAACCGGAGTTGGCACATTTTTCATTTCCGCTATGCAAATCATTTCAGCAACTCTGATTACCTATTTTATTTATGCCAACGTGGCTGCTGAGTTAGAAACAAAAGAAGCTAATAAAAGACTCTGTTCCGTCATAGGAGCGGTAGCTCTGTTTACCACACCGACTCTTTGCTATGCAGCCTGGAAGACGGGACAATACAGCATTGCAGAATTTAAAAAAGCTCGCACAAAAAAGCCTGAACAAAATCAACTTTCCGCAAAGAGTTGATTAAGAGTTGCCGTAAGCTCCCGCTTAGTGAAAAGCTGCTGATCATACCGCGCAATAAGCTTATCTTTTTTAAAGACGAGAATAACGGGTATAGCTCTAATATCAAACCTCTTGATAAGCTCTTCTGGCTCGTCATCCAAAGAGATCTGGGCAAAATAAGCTTTGCCTACAAACTGACGCGCAACTGCTTGCATAATTGGCATCAACGTCGTACAGCTTGCACAGTGTTTTGCCCCCACTTCAATAACAAGGAACGTATGTTCTTTTGCGTGGGCATCAAAATCTTTATTGGTGACAATTTTAGCTAGTGGCTCCAAAGTTTCTTGAGCATGGGGATACCAATAATTCTGCTCAAGCTCTTGCGCAAGCGCACCTGTATACCCATGCTCTTGCAAGAATGCAAGCGCGTCGAGCGCCGCTTTAATACCATCACCAGCAGCCACACCAGCTTGTCTATACACGCGGTCAGCAACATCTCCGGCAGCAAAGACTCCCGGTAACGTCGTTTGCTGACTTCTCTTAGGTAGTACGATATAACCTTCTGAATCAATTTGAACAACATTTTTTACTAAATCTGAATTTGGTTTGTGACCGATGGCAAGGAAAACGCCATCAACATCCAACCGTTTTGTTTGCTTATCCTTAGAATCTATGATTTGTACCCCCGTTACTACAGTTCCCGTACCGAAAATTTCAGTAATTTCTTTATTGTATAACACTGTTATTTTAGGAGAGCTTTTCAATCGAGCTTGCATTGCAGGAGCAGCTCGCATCGCCGATCCTCTTACTAATACTGTTACGCTATTAGCATAGGCGGTCAATAATGTTGCCTCTTCAACTGCCGAATCGCCCCCTCCTACAACTACCACTTTCTTACCCTTATAAAAAGGGGCATCGCATACTGCGCAGGTAGTCACTCCATAGCCCCAATATTCATTTTCTCCAGGAACTTTGCGCGTATCGTTAAGCTTGCGAGGATTTGCACCTGTTGCCATAATTACCGATAGAGCATGAATTTCTGCCCCCTCTTCTGTTTTTAGCACAAACGGCCACTTTGAAAAATCTGCCGCAACCACCGTATCCTGTACCATAAGCGCACCAAATTTTTCTGCTTGCTTCCTATTTTGATCAATAAGCTGTGAACCAAGTAATTTCGCAGTCCCAGGCCAATTTTCTACGTACGTGGTTTCGATAAGCTGGCCTCCCGGCTTTTTCCCCTCAAACACCACAGTGTACACAGCAGCACGAGCTGCATAGAGCGCTGCACTTAATCCTGCAGGCCCAGATCCTATAACGACTACAGGCACTACATGCGTTGCTGCTAATGCTTGTGAAAAATCAATGGTGGAAATCGGTTTTTTCCTATAAAAAACCACTGCTACTAACGCAAAAAAAATAAGCAAAGCCAAAGCGATTTTTACTATTCTATTCATGACATTCCCAAAAATTAATGCTGGTAGTGTTTATTTTAATCTGTAAGCTTTTGACAAAGGCACAATAAGCCATAGACTGAAAATATAATTTACGAACAATAAACTTAGTATACATGAGATTACGCAAAGGTAAAAAAATGTTTCGTTTATCACTTACCACTCTAGGATGTGGTGCATTTATGCTCCTTTCCTCTCTAACACTTAGTGCTGGAACTTCCGATTCTACCGGCAATAACAATTTGGCTGGCGATCTTGGCCCTACCAAACGAGAAAATTTTAAGAAATGCTATCGTCAAGTAGATTCGGTCATAGCAATAATACAATATTTAGCTCAGGTTTTTAATAAAGGTTCGATCACCGTTGCCAATAAAAAGCAAGCAATGGCATGGATCGAGGACACCCTAGAGCAGACAAAACAGTTAAACGATTTTAATGAGGACTCGATCGATAATCTCAATAAGATATTAAGAACAACAAAGGCGCTGTGTGCTCACCTTTCGGGCATTATACATAATGACTTTCAAGAATGGACCCCTTTTGAGATTCCCCTCTTGCGTTCAGTGAGCGATGAAGAGCTTGAAGAATTTGATTTTAAAGAATTATTTGATGCAAATGAAATCCTTATAAAAGAATTGCGCAACGATGCAAACAATGCTGGACTTACCGCCATCAACAAGTTAGCACGTAAGCTCGACAAATGGAATGACAAATATCATGTAACAGATATCATAAGCAAAGTTCCTACTATTGGCTGTTTAGCCTTCTTTGGGATCCTTTTGGCTCCAGGTAGTTGGTTTGATAAGAATACCTTTTTGCGTGAATTAAAGGATAAAATTGGACCGGAAAAGAAAGAAAAAAATGATTGGAAAACAATTTCTGGATTTTTAGATAGTCACACCATGAAAGGACTGAAGAATCTGGCCACTCTTTTACTTGCAGCTCGTGCAGCAGATAGTATTATATTTGAAAATCTAGGCATTTCTGATCTTCGTACTAAATTTCGCAATGTGTGGAGTGGGCTTAAGGGAATGGAAGTCGCCGAGGATTTAGGCTACGAATATCCTACCATCACTTTGGATGATCCGCGTCTTATTGGTCTTGAAGACCAAATAAAGCAAGCGCGCAATATTGTTAACTATATTGCCAATCCAGAAGCGTATGATCGCTCTAATAGCAATTTGCAAAAAGGGATCTTGCTCGAGGGAACATCCCGTTGCGGCAAAACATTACTTGCAAAAGCAGTTGCGGGCTCAATAAACGAGCTTCAAAGAGCCAAGGGTGATGCAAAGCGCTTCAAGTTCATCACACTCAAATTAGATGAAATCCGCTTTACCCCTGATGGTATTAAAACAATTATTAAAGCAGCGGCTGAAAATGCGCCTTGCATTTACTTTATTGATGAGATCCATAATCTCGCCTTACAAGTTAAAGAAAATCAACAAGGGGATGCCCTTACGCAGTTCTTGACCATGGCTGAAGCACTCCTTGGGCAATCGGTTATTGTAATGGCTGCGACAAATCGTTCTTATATGATTGATGAAGCTTTGCTAAAATATGATCGCTTTGGATTACGCATACGTTTTGAAGAACCAAGTTATGAAAATAGAAAGAAATTTTTTGAAGTCTATTTTAAGGAAAACGCAATTGATTCGACCGAATTTGATGTTGAATCTTTAGCTCGACAAACCTATCATGCATCCTATGGTGATCTTATGTCCATTTTTAAAAACGGGCGCTTTACAGCATTGCATGAGGGACGAAGAGTGAGCCAACAGGATTTCCAGGAAGCGATTTATCGCGAAATCTATCGCCTGCAAATAGGGAAAAAATCCCCTTTAAGCTCTCAAGAAAAAGCTGTGATAGCAGCACATCAAGCAGGACATGCTCTTATGTACATGCTGTATGAATCCGAAATTCAGGAAGTTCCAGAATGTGTAACCTTGCACGGAAAATGGAAAAAAATCGTCGAAACCAAATGGTTTGAGGCTAAGGAAGTACGCGAGGAGCATGCCAAGAAAAAAACAAAATATGGTCATATGATAGTTTCCCCTAAATCTGAGATCTTAAAAATCGCAACGCCCGCTGAGCTTGAATGCAAAATAAAACTTGCAGGGCATATCGCAGAAAAAATTCTCCTAGGAAAGGCGTCCTATCACTATCATCCGAAAGATAAACGTAAGGCACTTACTAAGCTTGAAGAAATTGCATTTGAAGGTCTTAAAAAGGAAGATTATACTAAAGAAGAACAAAGACAACGATGTCAAAAAGCACTTAGTGAATTAAGCCGATGTGAAAAAGAGACCTACGATATTCTCACACAACACAAAGCGCTGCTTGAAAAGATTGCACGTGCACTCGAGCAAAAAGAGCTGCTAACCGCAGCAGAGCTACGAGAGCTCGGAGCTGAAGCTCTAAAGCTACCTGCAAAACCCACTGGTTCTGCACAAGCTCATGGAATGTTATCCTCTCATGTAGCGGCGGCTGCGGCATAAATGCTTACACACTACACCAGAAAGGCTGCTATGATCAAAAAACTGGGGATTGCGATACTCGTAATGAGCATGAGTATCTTAGCTAAAAAATCAGTTTCGACCGAAACTATTCTTGATACACTTGAATACACGGATCATCCGCTTGAGCAATCAACAACCACGGGATCAACAAAAGACCAGGTAATACTGGATGTAGCCCAACGGGTGCTTAGTCAGCTCAAAGATTTAGACCATACGCTTGAAGAAATTGGTCTGGCTGTAAATAGCAAAGTGGCCAAAGTTGAGGATAAGGAAGCCGTTGCAGCACACGTACTTTCCTTGCGTGAAATTCTTGGGCAGTACATTGGGGCTCATAGTCCGACCATTTTGCGTGGAAAACCTGAACTAGCCTCGGTAAGGACACTTTTAGATGTCAATAAAGGCATGGTGGGCTATCTTAAAAATGCCGTGCAAGATGGATTTACCTCCATGGATACCTTCGACGAAGGTAGTTTAATTACGCGCAATCGCTTAGATAGTGCTTTAGATATCAAAGACGTAACGCTAGAACTTGATACTCTTGCACATCAGATCCATCTTATCGATAAAGAAATAAAGCATATTGGCTATTCGACCATGAATCGTATTGCTAAACGTATTGCCAGTTTTGATAAGAAGTTAAGAATTTCTAAGTTAGCATATCGCTCGCTTCCTTATATGGGAGTCGGAATCTACTTAGCTTGGGCAAATAATGCGCTCCCTTTTGTCAATACTGTAGAGTTTCTAAGGCCCGTAAACGCTAAGCCTTCAAACGCTGGTGCTGCAAAAGCTGGTGCTGCAAACGCTGAACCTGCAAACCTAGGCTCCAAAGAAACAGCCACAAAGACTTCATCAACGAGCACTGATACCTGGAATATAGCCCAAGAATGGTTAAAGAATCTTGTCACAGTTGCAATCGGTCATGAGCAAAATAAGGTAGCTATTTTTAATTTCGCTGTCGGTGGCGCGTTAGCTCCTGTTCTTTATAAGGACATCGAGGAGCTCTCTGAATGGATTGGTCATCAGTGCGGGAAAACAAAAGCCTATTTTCAAGGCAAGCCCTATGATGATGGCAAGCCGATTAAACTTTCAAGAATCTGTATGAAAGATGTTGTAGGCGCCGAAAATCCAAAGAGATCATTGAATCCTATTATTGATTACTTTAAAAAACGTGCTGAGCACGACAGAGCCGGCGCATACATTGATCGCGGTTACTTCTTAGTTGGTCCTCTTGATACTTCCAAATATCTTGCTTATGCAATAGCCGGCGATGTTACCGAATTTTATAAAGCAAAGGGTAAATCAACTGAGATGTCCGTTTACGAAATACATTCCTCAGAATTATTGAGTAAAGAGCTCAAAACAATCGTTAAGGAAGCATGTGAAAAATCGCCATGCATTGTGCTTATAAAAGATCTAGACTGGCTTCATTCTCAACCACGAGTTGATGCTAAAGTATGGAGCGATCTTGCATCTACCATGGGTGGTATTTTAGTAAGCAAGAAGCATGTCTTTGTCATCGCAACGGCTCAAGAAGCATCGGTACTCGCTTCTCATCATAAAGATCTCTTGGGAATGGTTATTCAGGTAAATTATCCAACACAAGAGGATCGTGCAGAATATTTTAAAAGAGAGCTTGAAAAGCGATCCATTGTAATAACTCGCTTTGATATACCAACGCTTGCACGTGAAACCAAAGGCTGTACCTTTACCCAGCTGCTTACCATATTAAATAGAGCTCTCAATAGCGCACATACGGCAAAAGAAATTCTCTCTCAAAGCCATTTAGAGAATGCTATCAATGAAGTTGCCCATGGCATAGTGGTAAAAACACCGGATGAACATGAAAGGAAAATACTTGCAGCCCATTATGCAGGTAAAACGCTCGCTCATAAACTACTCCTTCCGGATCAGCCGCTTAAGGTTACTATTTACCCAGTAATCAAAGGGGATACTTGTACTGCAGGTGCACTTATTTCTTATTGCGAAGAGCTCGCTCAAACCGATAAAATGATTGAGACACAATGCATTATAGATTTTGCTGGAGCCCAAGCTCAAAAGTTGATCATCGGTACCGAATGGCAACAGATGAGCAAGCCACATCTTATTCAAGCAAAAATCAAAAAGATTGTGCTCAATGGCATCCGGGAGGATGAACTTTCAGAAGAATCACGTGAAAAGAAGCTCCAAGAAGTTGAAGCAAAAATGGTTGAATTGGAAAGCAAAGCTCTTGAATTAATAGATAATAATAAAGGCATTCTCGCCCAGCTTGCAGAACAACTTGAGGAACATCTAACACTCAACGACCAAGCTATTGAAATCTGTATGACTACCGTTTAGTGAAAGTACAAAGTATAAAACCAAGAAGGCTTCCTCTGGAGGCCTTTTTGATTTTATACGTCATTCTAAAAGGCATTCCTCGTATGCTAACCGAAGCTGGCTTATCTCCCCGAGCACCTTCGTTAAAAGGAATCGACCATATCCAGGCGTTCTTGATAGCGCCCTTTTTTAAATTCAGCGGAAAGCCAAGCTTCTACAATGGCAGCGACCTCATGAATCTTGAGATAATCTGCAGGCAACGAGAGAATATTTACGTTATCGTCTTCCTTGGCACTTCTGGCAATTACTTCGTTCCAGGCGACACCAGCATATATACCTTTAAAACGATTTGCTGCAACAGCAACCCCTATACCTGTGCCACATAAAAGGATGCCACAATCGGCCTCATTATGTCGTATGTGTGTTACAACTTTGAGTGTGTATAAGGGATAATCTGTGCGTTCGGTTGTAAAGGTACCAACATCGGTCCAGGTAACCATATGCGGCCCAAAGTTAGCAAAATTTTTCAACAAATTTTTAAGCTCAAAGCCCCGGTGATCTGAACCTATGGCAATGCGATGGCTGTGCATATCTATCCTTTCAGCTGAGATTGCGCAATGAAATCTTACCTAGTTTGTAGTATACTTAAGAAAAAATGCAATAGACGCATTATAGAGTAAGGATTGCTATGCCACTTCCATTTCTGCTTGCATTTCGCTTCTTACGCAGTTCAGGACAAGAAAAAACAATCTCTGTTATGCTCAAGATTTGTTTTTTTAGCATCCTAATAGGAACATGCGCTCTGACTCTTGTAGCTGCCATTATGAATGGCTTTGAGCAAGCAACGTACAAAAAATTACAAGGGATCCATGCCGATATTACCATCAATGCCTACGATCAGGCAATCGATTATGAAAAACTCAAAAAAGTTATAGAAGAAGAATATGCAGATACAATTGCAGCAGTAAGTCCAACAAGCATCCACCAAGTTATTATACAAAATAGTTCACAAGAACATCCTCAATATACCATCTGTTTACTCAAAGCCATTGACCCTAAACAGGAACAAAAAACGAGTAACCTTCCTTCGATGATAACCAAGAGAGTCAGCAGCCAAGTTTCACAACACAAGTATTTAACAAACCTAGGCACTACTACCATTATGCTTGGAGAAGCTCTTGCGGAACAATTACATCTCACCACCGGGGATACCGTGACTTTACTGTATCCTGATCAGGGTATCCTCAACCATAAGATAACTCTGGAAGAAAAAGAAGTAAGAATAGAAGCTCTTTTTAAAACAGGCATCCATGACTTCGATGAGCATGTTATCATCTGCTCATTTGAATTGGCACGGCAACTCTACCCCACCCCAGTAAGCCAAGTAACTCTTATGCTCAAAGATCCACACCAAGAACAAATGGTTATAGAATCTTTAAGAAAGCGTCTATCGCTTACTGTACTTTCATGGAAAGAATTATACCCTTCATTAGTGTCAGCACTTATTTTAGAAAAATATGCCATGATAGGTATTCTCCTGCTGGTAACCCTGGTTGCCAGTCTTAATATCATCTCCCTTCTTTTTATGTATGTGGTACAAAAACGAAAAGAGATAGCTATTCTTAAAACACTGGGCATGGCAGACGGCTCTCTTATTAGCATTTTTCTTATTATCTCCGCATTGATCACTCTTTCTGCTACAGGATGCGGTATTATTCTTGCATACGCACTCACCGCCCTTCTCAATCACTACCCTTTTATACAGCTTCCCGATGTGTATTATGTATCACATCTGCCAGCAGCATTAAATGGTCGAATTTTGTGTGCAATTGCTTTATTAGCTCTTCTGGTGAGCATCATTGCGGCCTACATCCCTGCAAGAAAAATAAAAAATATGGTCATTAGCCACGTTCTAAAAAACATTGCTTAATAGTCTTCATGATTGCTACATTGTCAAAAAATGACAGTCCTTTATGGAGGAAAAGTAATGCCTCTCTACTCACATCTTTCCACGGCAGATTTAGCACATCGTCGTGTATTTCTTAGAGCTGATTTAAACGTACCGCTATCTCATGAAAAAATTCTATGTGACTTTCGTTTAAAATCGTTAGTGCCAACACTTGACCTGCTTATTGCAAAAAAAGCACGAATAATCCTTGGCACCCACCTTGGAAGACCGCAAGAGCAAGAAACTACGCTATCAACTCATATCTTGACAAACTGGTTTATAGATCATGGATATCGAGTTTTATGGGAACCTGCTCTTGAAAAAGCCTATCAAAGGTCATTTGAGCTTGACCCCGGTCAAATCATGCTTTTAGAAAACCTCAGATTCTTTCAAGGAGAACAATCATCTGTCAAAGAGGTAGCCCAAGCATTTGCTGAGCAATTGCATGCACTCGGGGATTACTATGTAAATGACGCTTTTGCTCTTCTTCATCGCCATGATACTTCCATTACTCTTTTACCCGATCTGTATACCAAAGAAAACAAAACAATTGGGCTCCTTGTTGAGCATGAATATAACGAGCTTGAAAAGTTATTTAAAGATCCTGCACGGCCCTTCATGCTTATACTAGGAGGAGGAAAAGTAAAGGATAAGGTACCTTTTATAGAAAAATTGCTTGATACTGTTGATTGCATGATCATTTTGCCTGCGCTCGCTTTTACGTTTTTAAAAGCACAGGGAATTGATGTCGGTTCATCTTTAGTAGATGACACTCTTTTAGAAATTGCACGCACCATACTCACACAAGCCCAAGAAAAATCGGTCCGTATTATTTTACCGATAGACTTTATGGTACTCAACGGTTCTCTTGATGGCCCAATCAGCTTTGAAAATCACATACCCCAAAACGGCATAGGAATCGCCGTAGGTCCTAAAAGCCTTGAACTGTTTAAAAAAGAAGTTTCACAGGTCAAAACAGTATTTATAAATGGGGCTATGGGCTTAACACAACGACCAGAAACTCTCGAGCCTCTTTTTTCATTACTTACAATGATAGCCGACATGCCCATTTGCAGCATAATTGGCGGTGGAGAATCAGTGGCAGCTGTCTATAGCAAGCATCTCGAGCATTCTATTACCTACTGTTCCACGGGAGGCGGTGCCAGTCTCTCTTTACTCATTTACGGAAAACTCCCCGCCCTGAGCCACATTTGATTCAATTTGAATATTTATGAACCATTGACTTTATTTTAATCAGAATATTATAATTAATTTATATGACAAAAATAAATTTAATAGATAAAGGAATACGATGAATAGCATGAAGCATTACACACTCGTACTTGCACTTGGCTTTGTAGGATTAAATTACGCCAATGAACCGGACCTTGTTAGTAACGTTATCCTGAGAGTAGACAATAAAACAAATAAAAAATATAGAATCAGCACTTCGCAAAAACTTGAGTATAAGCAATCCGAACATGGAACACTCACGCCCCATATGGTTGAAGCTGAACCCAGCAAAGATCCTATAAATTCGGGAATATCTGCGGGTGACGAAAAAAGTTTCAAGGTTACGTTGCTTCCAAGCGATCCAGCGGATCCCTCTGGGAAAGGTTTTTTCCGCAAACTTTATCTCATAGATGAATCTGGGGGTTCGTTGCTTGAGGTAACGCTTGAGCAAATTATCAATCCGGTCCTTACTACCTTCGCAGTACTTCTTGAACATATTCCCACCGGGACGCAACCTCACTTTTTACACTTTCCACTAGATGTTACTAAAGGTAAAGCTGATTTTGTAGTTCAACTAACGTTAAAAGGCGATACCCTGCAAAACTCGAAAGTCGAAGTTACTGCGGTGCAATAGTAAGCTTAAAGAAGGATAAAGGGAAGTCACATGAAGATTATAAGGAATACATTAGTACTCATACTAGGTTTTACCTCACTCACTTATGCAAATAACAACCTTCAAAAGTACGTTGGCAGTGTAGTTTTGAAGGTTAAGAATAATACAAATAAAAACTATAAAATCACTACCTTACAACAAGTCGGCTATCTTCCTGGCGAGCCATACAAAGCTATGATTCCAGTAAAAACTAACGAATATCCCCTAGATGGGGTAATCCCTGCAGGTGCGGAAAAATTCTTCAATGTCGCCTTACTTCCCGCAGCCAGCCTCTTTGAAACTGTCTATTTTTTTGTGCGCAAGCCTTATTTGGTAGATGAAGCCGGAAATGCTCAGCTTGAAGTATATTTGGAGCAACTTATCCGCTCAGAAAATCTCTCCTGCGAATTTAAAGTAGTTCTCAATCGTGTCCCCCTACTGCTTCAGTCTCATTACCAAGAGCAGGCTCGAATAGACTCTTTTTCCTTAAAATCGCTAGATCTTACCAAAGGCAAGGCTGATTTTGTAGTTCATTTAACATTGCAAGGTGATTCTCTGAAAGATTCGTTTGTTGTAGCTAGTGCTACACAAAAATGAGCTAAAAAAAAGAATAAGGAAACTAACATGAAGATAATAAGGAATACATTAGTACTAATACTAAGTTTTACCTCACTTACTTACACAAATAACAACCTGCAACAGCGTGTTGGCACTGTAGTTTTGAGAGTTGAGAATACAACGAATGAAAACTACAAAATCACCACTTCGCAAGAACTCGTATTCGCTGAACCCGTAGCCGGAGCAGGGGCCCATATGATACCAGCGATAGCTACTATACATCCCATAGATTCTGGAATACCGGTAGGACAGGAAAAAAAGTTCGACGTTACTTTACTTTCGAAAAATCCCGATGTTCCGTTTACTAATTTTTTTGGCCGCAAGCTCTATTTTGTGGATGAATCCGGAGTCGTCCAGCTAGAAGCGGATATTTCGCTCACAATACTGCAAGCTGGTAATTCTTGCGATTTTCAGGTAATTCTCGATCATATACCGACGGATACTCAACCGGACTATGCAATTATCCAAAATATAGATCTTACCAAAGGAAAAACAGATTTTGTAGTCCAAGTAAAATTAAAAGGCACTCATGCCCAAGACTCACGTGTAGAGGTAACAGCTGCACAATAATAGGCAATCGAAAAGAAAAAATAATAGCTCTTGAGTAGTTTATTGGCGTCACTAAGGCTCATAATAAAGGTTGCTGTTTTTAGGTTACATTGTTAATCGACGAGTAAATAATGCAATCAACTTGGTCCTCGAGTAGGTGCCGCTAAATACCCTGCTTGCGATAAAAAATAAGACGAATATTTATTGAATACTTCTCAACGAAACAAAAACTGCTGCAAACCAGCGCTCAACATGCGGTAAGCATTCATTGTGCGGGGGGGAATAGGTTGCAGCAGTTTATTTTTATGAACCTGATTTATTATACGGGAACCAACGGTGCCCAAAACGCGCCCCATGGGGAATTTTTTGCGCTTTTTTCTCAAGATCATCCCGTACTTTTTTATGTCTTAAACCTACCTTTTTTGGTTTAAATTCAAGTCTTTTTTTTAGCCTCATTACTACCTCCAGGTTCAGTGTCCTATTACTCTTATACTATCACCAACATTTTACAAATTGCAATAATTATATAATAATTTTTTCAAAAAATTATTTTTTATAGAGCCGCAAAATACACTTCTGCCTTCTGTCGCATAATGCACGCATAAGCAAGCTCTTAAAGTAAACAGGGAGTGCATTTGACATCATACTCCCAGATGATACTATATATTCCATAATAGAATTTACATAGACAATATATTTAATGTAAGGAATTAAGATGAAATTATTAAAATTGGCTATTATAGCAGGATGTGCTATTTCCTGTGCAACCCTTGAGGCTGCATCCAAAACAAGAACCTTCGTTAAAAATGCAGCAGCACGACATGTTCTGCGCAAAGGAGCAGCGCGACGTCATCGTGTCGCTAAAAAATCGCGTGCAGCATTAATTGCACTACATGCACGACACGCTCCTCATAACCGTGGTATGAGAACAGCAGTTATTGGTGCAGCACGCGCAACAGCAAGGCGCGCTGCAGGTAGGGGAAAAAGAGTTGCACCTCGCAATCACCATAACAAAAGACAAAATCCTTCGGTCAATGTAAGAAGAACAAACGCACCATCTAGAAACACACAACCTGGAAAAGGAGCGGTAGCGGCTCAGCCTAAAACTGCTGTCCCAACAGTAGTAAAACAACCCGTTCCTCATAAGAATCCTGCTCTACCTATGCCACATCCAGTGGTAGATAACGTTCAGCCAGTGATTATTCCCGCCAACCCGACGGTCGTGCCAACAAATCAGTTGGTAGACCGGGTTCAGCCAGCGGTTACTCCAGCTACCCCTATCGTGGTGCCAGCAGATCCGTTTGCCGATACCACAGGAGTCATCCTTGATGAGCGGACAACAAACGTAAGGCAAAATACCAGGGTAACTTTTAAAGATACGCCTGCTCCAGTAAGGCCTGCTGTTTGCGAAGTTGAAGCCGAATTAAGAGAGGCTATTGAAGAAGCAATACGTGAAAGCGAAGCAGACCAAAGAGAAAATCCTAGCCAATCACAACCATCCTTGCAACCAAAACCATCATTAAATGATGCTCAACTACGATTAGCATCTGATGATGATCAGCAGCCGCAAGATGATAGGGTAAGAAAAGCATGCCCTATTTGCCTTGAAAAAAAAGATCTGGAAAAACTTTCATGTAAAGACACCTGCTGCGCAGCTTGTATAGGCGATATGGCAAGTGTCGCGGCGAATAATAATTCTACAGAATTCCTCAAATGTCCTACCTGTAGAACCGCAATACCTCAAAATGACATTGACAGAATAACTCAAGGAAAAAATAAAGCTGCTCTTAATGCCATCAGCGAACGAGAAGCAGAACAAAAAATAGCAAGCATGGAAGGCATGAAACAGTGCCCAACTCCTAATTGCACCTTTATATTTGAAAACTCGGCTAATAGAGCCCAGAATTTTAACTGTCCGGCGTGCCACCAACAATACTGCTCCGCATGCCTTATTAAGCATAATCCGGAATCTTCTAGCTGCGAGGCAGTAAAAAGACAGATGGATGGAGCAAATGAAGCATGGAAAAACAATAACACAAAAGCATGTCCATCCTGTCGCAAGCGTATTGAAAAAAATGGCGGTTGCCCAAGAGTATCATGCCCATGCGGTACAACATTTTGCTGGGAATGCCGGGAATCCGTGGACACGTGCATACATTACGCCCACTAAATTCTTACCTCTGCATAATTGATAAAAAAGACAGGGAGGGCTTTATAAAAGCCCTCCCTCTTTTGCACTTTTATTGGTAAGTAAACTGAAATGCACCATCTTTTTTATTTATCATAACACGCTTCATTCCCGATAACTTGCTTCCATCTATTTTATCAAAAATAAATGACTCAGATCCGCAATAGTACCAGTGATCTCTGTAGCCTTCACCATGCCTTTTCATAACCCATGCGCCAACACCCACTATGGCCGTATTGGAAGAACTCACGTTAGGCAACTCCAATTTATTTTTACCATCAACTCTTGCAAAGGTAGCTTCTCCCGAGTTTGGAACCACGACAAGAAATACCGATTGATCCCAGTCATTTTTAAACTCAAAAGCCTGTAGTCCAAGTGTCAGTTGTAAGGCCGCAAGAGCAATTAATTTTATATTCCTTCCCATCATGATCAACTCCTTATCTTCTTTTTAGTTATATGCCACTATAAGCTTTTTATCTTTCGCATCCACGGTGAGTGTTTTTGCACTACGTATCTTCTTAGAATCTTGCTCCTGAATAAAGAAATGGTCGCCTGTCCGACAATGACCCATCTTTTTATCATCAAATGCCCCCCACTCACCTGAAGGCTTTGTTTCACTCGACCAAACGATAAAGGAAATGAGATTGGATTCTACCCTAATACCTTTTTCGGTTCCACCTTGTATTCCTATCATTTCTACATCTCTATTCCCCGAGGGATTTTTAAAAGCTTGGGCTATGGTAATGCCATGCTTATACTTATTTTTCACCGTCAAATAGGTCGCCTCGGCTGAAAAAAGGGCAGGGACAACAGCCATGCTCGCTACTAATCCATAAAATAGTATTTTTATTTTCATAATAATCTCTCCTTTTTATAAATAATAATTTCTACCATACCATTATTTTAGTGCAATTAGAAAATAGAAGTAAATGGTTTGGTTGTTTTTACTTCTATGTAGTAATCAAGCCAATAAAGAGAAAATCGACAATTTGCTGCCTTTTACTAAATATGATATTTTTTAGGTGAGTCTTATTTCTTTTCAGTGCGGGGGGCAGGCTCATGAGAAAATATCTTAGTGTTATTTGTGTTTTTTTGCATCTGTTTGCAGATAGCACTAGCAGCGAGCCCCGAACACCCTATCGCCTTATCCATACTACAAACCTTGCTTCGCTAGAATGGCTTGATGAAGATTGGCCAAATGAATCCTTTCGGGAATACCTTAATCGATGTCTCGACTATCAGGTTACTATGCAACCGGCAAAAAAAAGACGCCTTGTTTTTACGCTTTTTGATAAACTGGCATCTAAGCAAAACAACTATGAGCATAGTGCTCTTTTTGATCTTACCACCGCCCAAGATTTAGCACTTTTTTGCGGCCAAAAAATGGGAGATCCTTATATTGCCGATATCGTTTGTCGTACAAAAACAGAGTTTGGAAGAGTTTACCTTTATGGCCTTCTTGCAGCTCCCGTTCATGACAGGAAGGTGCTTGAAAATCGACAAGCAATCATAAAAAACTTTGTGGATCAAGAAGAGCTGTATACCCGTATCACGGCAGACTTCGTTAACCTAGCACGAACGGAGAATATCTTGCTTTCGTTTTGGGCTCAAGACGGCTTTTCTCAGGCTACAAAGCGTCACTATTTTTCAATTCCCTACTTTGATTCGTTAAATAAGTACTTTAATAATTCGGAGCTCGCTCTGAGTGCTAAATCTATCATCAACCATCAAACGAGAGCATTTTTTTTAGCAAGTGGTATTTTTGCCGCCCTTATATTGCCGTATACTGGCTGTATGAAGCTTGCCGGAAGTGAACTGGCTAAAAAGCTCAAAAGCATTGCCAAGGGCTTACAAGGATCAGCGGGCATGATGCTGGGATACCTTTCAAGCTCAAAGATAGATCTCATCGCTGCAAGCGCCTCAATTTCAGCTGGTATATTTTGTGCTATGCACTGCAAAGACGACTATGAGTGGATGAATGACAACTTCTTTTTGGATAACTGCTTACAGCAAAAGATGCAAGGCATTGCCCAATTTTTTCAAGCACTCACCGAACTCAAGAAAACACTAGACATGTTTTCTTTGGATTTTCCTGCGGACAAAAAGAATCCGTGATTTTTTTGAAGAAACATTAAAAAATGACGCTGAATTTTTGCAGCTTATTGATATAACTCGCACATCTACATTTTGGGACAAACCTTCTATTTTTGCCAATCAAGGACGAGTCCTTCTTGCTTTCCGCTTATTTTACCAGGTAAAAGAAAGGCTTGAGCCCCTTTTAGCAGCTCTTGGTGTAATAGATGCCTATGTATCTGTTGCAACACTCTATAATGAATATAAAGATCAAAGATACAGTATTGCTTTGCCTCTTATAGTGGCGAATCTGGCCCCTCAATAAACATGAAGCACTTTTGGAACCCTTTTATTCATCATTCTCTGGTAATCGCAAATGATCTTGATTTGAATCCAGAACACCGGAATATGGTCATCACAGGACCGAATGCCGGTGGTAAATCTACGCTTATAAAAGCTATCGCAATAAATCTCCTTCTTGCACAAAGCCTGTGCATTGCTGCTGCAGACAGTTGCACCATTACCCCCTTTTACTCGATAGGGACCTATCTTAATGTTATTGATAACATAGCAAGCGGCAACTCTCTTTTTAAAGCACAAGTACTCAGAGCGCAACAAATGGTTGATTTGGTCGAAAAAACACCGCCGCATGAACACAGTTTCCTTGCTCTCGATGAGATGTTCAATGGAACTTCAGCGACTGAAAGCAAGGTCATTGCTTACAGTGTGGGCAAGCATATTGGACAGTTTGCGCGCTCGATATGTATCCTTGCAACACATTTTCCCCTTCTTACCCATTTAGCAAATGAGCTCAGTTCATTTTCAAATTATAAAGTATCGGTTGATATAGATCCGGTTTTGGGCATTCATTATCCCTTTAAATTGGAACGGGGTTCATCTACCCAGCATATAGCACTGGATATCCTCCGCCAGGAAGGATATGCTTGCTCCATTGTTGATGAAGCACTGGCGCTCCTTACCAATAAGGAAAAAAGGGGCTAAAATCCCAGCTATTTCATTTTTTGCACGAATAGCTATACTTAACTTTATAGTTGAATAGAGAAAAAAATCGATTTAAAAAGGCAAAAAAATGAAAAAGCACCTGTTACTTTACCTAGCAAACTTACTGGTTATTGGGCAGAATATATATCCTATGAACTACGGATTTTACGATCACAGCCCTTCTGCTTATGAAAGCGAAGAAGAAACAGAAGTTAAGAGAGCAGTCAAGAAAGCATTAGAAGAGGCCGAACTTAAGAAAGCCCTAAAGGCTATAGAAGAATTAGAGGCTCGTGAGCAAGCAAAAAAAGCTGACGAACAAGAATTAGAAGACGCATTACAACAAATTCGTCTACGTGAAAAAATTGAAGACGAGCGAGAGCTTAATGAGGCATTACAGGCCATCCAAGAGTACGAAGCGCGAGAACAGGCCCAAAAAGCAGTAACAAACGCACTCAAAAATCAAAGTCCTCAAGAAGAAGCAAAGCAATGCAAAATTTGTTTTACGGATGGGACAGAATTTAGCAGCCTTTCCTGTAAACATAGCTACTGTCAAAGCTGCTTAGAAAAGATGAGTAATGTAGCTGCAAAAGAAAGTTCAACAAAAACATTGAAATGTCCCGAGTGTCTTCTCAGCTTGGGAACCGATGATATCGATACACTCACTAAGGATGAAAAGACGAGAGCGGTGCTTTATGCAATTTTGCAAAGAGAGGCGCGCCGAGCAATAGCGCTCATTCCAGGCATAAAAGAATGTCCCACTCCAGATTGCAATTATGTTTTTTCTAATGAAAAAAATACTACTCAGAACTTCCAGTGTCCCGAATGTAATCATATCTATTGTTCCAATTGCCTCATTTCTCATGATCCTTGGATGAGTTCATGCGAGTCAGAAAAAAGAAGCCGCGATCAGGCGGTAGAAAATTGGAAAAAAGCCCATACAAAGCCGTGCCCCGTCTGCGGCGTTCCTTGTGAAAGAGAAAAAGGTGTGGACGTTGAGTGGTATGGATGTAATCATATGACATGCAGCAATAACCATGATTTCTGCTGGGATTGCCTCCGTCTTACGGACAAAGCATGTGATTGCATACTTAATAAATCCTACGGGCATGTACCATTAGATTATTAGACTACGCGAAGAAAAATAATCACCGAAATTAAAGATTTACTAAGGAATTAAACTATGGTCAAGTACTATGCCTCGTGTTGGGTAATGCTTTTAATCGCCTTTAGCAGCTGTGTAGGGTCTGGTGGTTCATTATCACCGGCAGTAATTGCTCAGCAACAGAATGGCAATCATTATGCAGCTGCACAACCTACTACTGCAGATGAAATTCAGAAACGATTCAGTTATGCTGGCCAGGATATGCAAGCATTTAAAGATCTTGTTGAGAGCGATTTCGCAGCTGAGAACAAGAAGAATTGGGGTGCACATTTTGAATTTGCTTTAAGGCTTATTCGTATATCTGAACAGAAAAAAGAGTTTCTTGCTACCTTTCTTCTTTCGAAAATAGAAGACGGATCTTTAAAAAAAGAAAATTCAGAGGATGTAGCTGTTGCTGGGATCATGGCTTCTAACCTTGAGCTGCTCCCTGCGGTCAAAGCTCATAAAAAAATGCGCGAGTTGTATGGTAAGCTTTGCCAAATAGCAGACAAAGAACATTGCAGTTCATCTCAAACAGAAGTAAAAACAGAAAGAGGTTACGACAGCGGTAGTCTAGCAATACTAGAAAACAATGATCCTTCACCACATGCAAAGCTCACTGAGCACGAAATGAATGCTGTAAACGACGGTAGAACAACAAACGAAGTCGGAAACTTTTCAACAGTAATTGGAGCTTTAGCAAGCAAGACAACGGAAGTCATAGAAAAAGGAACTGCCGTTGATAAATGGGAAGACCTTTCTTTCGAACAAATCGATGCGAAAATAGCTCAAAAAAAGATACAGGAGCAGAATAGTGAACTATTAAAAGCAAGCCAGCGTAAAGCATTAGAAGAAAAAGAAGAAGAAGACAGGAAAAGAATAGAGCAAGAAGCAGAACAAAGAAGGCTTGATGAAGCAGCTCGTGAGCGGGCAGAAAAAGAATCGCTTGAAGCTCTAGCCAGAAAAAATGCAGCCAAAGCTCGTGAACTAATTAAGGAAAAAGAGGAACAAGAGCTCCTAGCTAAACAAACACCCAAAAAGAATGCAAACACTCGTTTAGCATCGGAGGGTACAAGCAGCCCAAAGAATCCAGATCTAAGCATTAGCTCAGGTACTGTTTCTGGAGCACGAAAAGCTATAGAGGGGGTATTAAGAACCGTAAACAGTCCGGCGCCGCTTACATCTCCACTAAAAAAGCCGCCGAGTGGGGTTACGCAGGCTCCTCTTCAATCACCGGAAAAATCGACCTCTGCTAATCCACAAAAGAAAGCACATATAAACTTGCCTACACTTGTTCTTGCATCTGAAAGCCCACAGAACAAAATAAATGAATCTAAACAGCCAGCTGACAATCATCAAAATGGAATTCAGATCGAGCCAAAAAAACCAGAATCTAAAGCACTGGCTGGTAAAGAGCAAAAAAATGATGATAAAAAAAGCTCTGTAATAAAAACTGCAGCAAAATATCTGGCCATTGGAGGTGCCGCCTGTGGAATTTTTGTGCTCATTAAACATTATGAGGATATTCAAGAGTGGGTTAAGCGCAAGATGAAAGGGAAGCAAAAGAAAGCTTCAGGCAAGATCTGGGCTTAAAAAGGAAGACATGTTTTTAAAAATGCGGCCATCAATTGTAAGATGGCCGCATTTTTTTCTTTTATGCTCTATTTTAATTACTACTCTAGCTGTACTTAACTTACTGGACAAAATCCAAGAAGTGAAATTCCCTTTACAAAGTCCTGACAACCTACTTGCTCTTCCCATTCTCTTTCAAAAATAAGTAGTCCGAAATTGTCATGCTTGATCATCCAGGTATGAAAGAGTGGGTGCTCAAGCCCGAGCTGGTGTGCAAGAGCCTCAACCGTTTGTTCTTGCGCTTCTTTTGCACGACGCGCACTTGGAATGAGGATGTCCCGCACTTTCTTATTGAAAGAACAGTTGCTTACCCTACACTGTTCTCCGTCATTCAATGCCCTGTCGCAGTCATATACTTCTTCATCTTTATTAAATCCTGCAACACCCTTAAGGCAGTTAAAATCGGGATTATCAATGAAATAAGCGGCTTTTGATAAATTCAAACAGTCCTCATTACAAAGTGAATGTAAGACATATTCGGCTGCATTTTCTTTACCATGCAACGACAAAATTTGTTGCGGCAAATGTGTAAAACATTTAAGTAATTGTTGATAGCCTGGCGCTATCCCATTCTGCTTCATCCGTCCCCTCTTCCTTTTTTATGCTTTCCTTTTCTACCTTCATAGTATCAGACAAAAGAAAAAAAAATCAACCTCTTCCAAACACTCTTGCTCATCTAATTTGATACGTGATAGCCTAACAAATAAGGGGGAGAAAAATGATAGCCAGTTTCACACAAAAAACCGTTATTTATATAATAATAAGCAATTTTCTGTGGGATATGCACGTAGTCCATTTAGAACTCAGGACCCTCTTATGCCTGAAATTATTGCTTCTTGGCCTGGCTCAGGTAAAACCTATCACTTACGAGATTATTGCTTGGAGGAGTATCCCATTTTCCATAAATTTGATAAGGAATATTTCATGAATCATTTACTGCCAGAGGAACCAATAAGTTATAGAAATCATCCTGATAAAAAAGTTCTTGGAAGTCACTTAAAAGAGCTTATGGAAGAATTGCTTAACGACCTGCAGCGACAGAAAAAGAGCTTTAAGCATTTTAAAGTTCTTAAAGATAACGACTTTAATTCACGCATGGTTTCTGGTCTTATTATTCTTAAATTCAAAGACTACCCATTCGTTCTTAAACTTTTTATCAAAACCCCTGAAACGTTTGTAAAACCATTGTCCGAAGGAATGATTCCTCGATTTTTTTTTCGTATGGGTGGCGGAATTAATCGCCATTTATCAGGCTTTACTCGCATTAAGAATCTCGAGCAGATACGAAAACAAATTGACGAAGATCCCGTGTGGCGCGAGATCATAGACACACCACGCAAATGGTTCTGGCTACCAAAAAATCCTCGATGGATTGAACTAAGGAGCAAGAACATTGGCTGCTCGGGAGAACTGCGTACCCAATTGCCTGCAGTATATGGAATAATTGCAGATTATATAGAAAATGAACGAACATTTAGTCTGTCAAACAAGGAAGATGTTGAATTTGCTATCAGCTTTGCTCATTATCTTGAAAATCGGGTTGATGCTCACGTTGATAACTTTATGGTTGAAAAATCAACTGGCATGATTGTTTTAATCGATACCGAACATTTTCCCACAATGGTGGGGCTCAAAGAACAAATTGAATACGATGATTACCCTACTTGGTACTGCAAGCTTAGTTGTAAATGTGTTAAAGACATTTTCTTAAGAAATAAAAAAAGACGGGATATTCAACGCGCTCCCACCCCTGAATTGCATCCCTGCTAACGTTATCGTTCGATTACCGATTCCAATTGCGCTAACTCTTGGCCAAAAAGTTTATCAATGGTGCGAAGCTCCTCAATTTTCTCAACGGCATGCATGACGGTAGTATGATCTTTTCGGCACAAAAATGCGGCTATATCGGTCAATGATCTTCCTGTCTTTTTTTTCATAAAATACATTGCTACGTGCCGTGCAAGTACTAAAGTTTTATGTCTTTTTTCTGAGCGCAGTTCAGCCATGCTGTAATTGTAATGTTTTGCAATTTTTTGTGCTATCGCGGGGAAATCAAGAGGAGCCAAACGCGGTGTTTCATAAGAGGGTCTTGCCAATACTTTATGTGCTAGTTCAAGATTTACAGCCTGCTGGGTAAATGCCGCGAAAGCGAGCACTCGAATAAGCAATCCCTCAAGCTCCCTCACATTATTTTGCACGCGCGAAGCAATAAAATGAGCAACATCGTCATGTAAGACTTCCTTTTGTAGGTCAGCCTTTTTTTGCAGAATAGCTATCTTTGTCTCCATACAAGGTGGCTGAACATCTGTAATAAGTGCTGCGTCAAGCCGTGAGCGAATTCTTGGCGCTAAACCTTCTATTTTTTCAGGCAGGGTATCACTTGAAAAAACAATTTGTTTGCGCGATTCATATAAAGCATTAAAAATCTGGCAGAATGCCTCTTGAGTTTGTTCCTTGCGCGCAATACATTGAAGATCGTCAATAAGCAGAATATCGATTTCACGATACCTTTGTTCAAATGCGAGAGTTTTATCGAATCGGATAGCAGTAATAAATTCGTGAACAAATCGGTCCGCCGATTGATACAGAACACGTAATTTTGGATTATATTCTCGAATGTAGTTGCCTACCGCTTGAAGTAAATGCGTTTTGCCAAGACCCGATCCGCCATAAATGAGAAGTGGATTATACAGCTCTCCCGGTTGTTCTGCTACTGCTTGGGCCGCAGAAAAAGCTACCATATTATTAGGCCCAACCACAAATGAATCAAATTGATACCGAGGATGCATAACAGGTCGAGCAGGAACCGATCTACCAGAAACCTTTTTAGGAGCTCCCCCTACTACTCCCACAACCGAAGCAACAGGTCCCACTTCTGTTTTGCTCTCATCTAAAAACAAAATTTTGACGTACGTCTCGTTTAGTAAGCGACACAGATGAGCTTTAATAATATCGCTATATTGGCTCATCACCCATTCTTTAATAAAAGAATTAGGCGTCTTTAAATAAACGGTTTTGGTAGCAGAATCCCACCGTGATAAAGAGACGGCTTTAAACCAGGTCTCAACGACACGGCTGCCAACTTCTTGAGTGACAATGGTTAAGAATTCTTGCCAAATATTAGTTACATTCAAAATGGTTTTTCCCGTTTATCGTTAGGTGAAATAGTTTCTTTTACCCCCCCTTTTTTGGGTACAATTACTCTACCATAACTTTTTGCTAAAGGAAGGATTTTTTTTAAATTTTTGCAAGCGAAAAGCCCGTATTTACGGCATAATTTGATTAGAGCATCGTTTTATAAATGGGTATTTTTTTTGGTTTGGACTGACCGCATTTTACAGCTGTAACGACCTTCATTCTCCGCTTACTTATACTTGGAAAGAACGTAATGTCTCTTTGAACTTTTGCGCTATAAAACGCTGGACCATCAAGCCCAAGACACCACATGCTTTCAAGACCGATTTTTCTTGAAACGACCTTGAACTACTACAACAACCAACCTCGCACAATAGACTTTTCTTATCTAAGTCCAATCAAAAAAGTCTCACAGCTGCCCAAACCAGTCATGAGCTCTCTTTCCCAGTTCCAAACACTCGCTCGATACAACGTAGCAGAAAATGGTGCATCTTAAAGATCAAATGTCCGCGAGGGAAGGAAGGTATGTGTCAGCTAACTCTTAAGGGTCCAGGGCGCCCCATGGCGCGGGTGAAGGGCCGCACGGAGCGGTCCTTCCTCCTGGCGAGCAGCCACTCCTCTTGGCGAGCAGCCACTCTCTTAGGCGACTAGCCATCGCTAAATCTCCAAATTCTTACTAGCCATTAAAACTATTTCTTGCACCTTATCATTTTTCTATTTTATACTCTTTTAAGGGGGGTTTATGAAAAAATGGGGAGTGCTTTTTGCACTAATAGCCTATTATTTCCATCTTTTTGGTGTAAGTAACTGGCAAGTGCCAAACAACCAACTACGGTACCACGAGGTTTGCTTTTTAACATCACACAACTCGTATGCGGCAAAAAATCATGGGTATTACTATGCCCAGCAACGCTGGTCGATTGAAGATCAACTTAAAGGTGGCATTCGCGGTCTTATGTTGGATACTCATCTTAATACGCTTGATAACGAAATTCTGCTTTGCCATGGAAATATCTCTATCGATAAAATCATCCGTGGTGGCAAGCCTCCGCTCAAGCTCGCGCATGCATTACAAACCATAGCCACTTTTCTCATTAATAACCCGCATGAAATAGTAACTATATTTTTAGAAAATTACGTACGGCAGAAAGAACTCATCGATGGCACCATAAAAGCAGCAGGACTTGAACACACCATCCTTTCACCATCTTGCTGGAATCCAGCAACCCAGGGTTGGCCAACGATTGAATGGATGCAAAAAAATAATAAAAGACTAGTTATTTTTAACTCAATTGAAGAAACAGAACTTACCTTTCATGTATGGGAACATGTAGTAGAAAATCAGTTTGGAACACTCAATCCGGTACTTGCAAGTAAAGAACGCAAAGAATCCCGCTCATATCGATCTTCCACACGCTACTTATATCTTATAAACTACTTTCCTCGCTTGAAAATAAATTTTGGTAGAGGCTATGAGCTTGTTAATAGTATTCAGCTTAATCGTTTTCTTGAGCATCTTAAAAAGGGCCTCTCAGACGGTTATTGTAAGCAACGCTTACCCAATTTCATAGGCCTTGATTTTGTTGATGAGGGGCATGGGATGGAGCGGGTTAACACCATTAATAGACAAACCACCGTTGCCCATGTAAGAAGCCTTCTGTTTCGACCACTCTAAGGAGCTGCTTATGAATTCACCTCCCTGGTTGACAAAAAATGTATGGGGCTTTAGTTTAGCAAGCTTATGCAGTGATAGTAGCCATGAGATAGTGCCACTCGTTCTCCCCGTCCTGCTGACCTCGCTTGTGGGCTCACAGAATGCTCCGCCCTATGTTGGCCTTATAAGCGGGTTTGCAACCTTTATTGCAAGCTGCGCAATCCTCTTTTCAGGTTGGTTAAGTGATCGGCTTTCAAATCGTAAACCCCTCCTTCTTATAGGCTATGCTTTATCAGGCCTTCTAGTAGGATGTTTAGGTTTTGCCCATTCTTGGCAAACAGTACTTATTTTGGTATCGCTGGCCTGGTTTGGTCGCGGCCTTTGCAGTGCACCACGCAATGCTATTATCGCAGACTCCGTTCCTCGAGCATTCTATGGTCATGCCTTTGGATTTCGGCAGGCATTTGATACGCTCGGCGCTATTATTGGTCCCATTCTTGTCTATTTTTTAAGTCAGTCCTCATTAAAAACGCTCTTTTCCCTTTCATTCATTCCCGGGATTTTTGCTTTTCTTATCATTGCATTTTTCGTTCAAGATGTTCCCCATCAAATTTCGCCACAAAAGAAGCTTTTTGATACGCAAGGATTCAGTCTACAATTTTATATCCTTGTAGCAATAACGATACTCTTTGGTCTTGCCAATTTTAATAAAACGCTCCTTATTCTTCGTGTTCAAAACATCCTCGAGCATTCACACTCTCAAACCTATGTGCTCAGTTGTACTACTCTGTTGTATATTTTTCGCAATAGTATGCAGACTATTGCTGCCTATTATATGGGGGCTCTAAGTGATAGGATTGGCCGAACACTCCCTTTATCCATCTGTGGTTTTGGATTTTTTGGCATCATGGCTTTGCTTCTTATGTACCCCTCGAGCAATTTTACCTATCTTATGACAATCTTTTTTTTCTCGGGCGTCAGTGCAGGAACCTTTATGACACTTTCAAAAACACTTGCGGCCGACCTTCTCCCTGAAGCTGCACGAGGAACGGGATATGGTATATTGCAAATAACAAATAGCATGGCAGACCTTGCTTCAAGCGTTATCGTCGGATTTCTCTGGTCTACTTTTTCTCCTGAGAGCGCCTTTCTTTGGGCCTGTTTCATAAGTATGGCCGCAGCGTATCTGCTTCTTAAATCTTTCGGCTGTAAGTAGGGCCCAAAACCATGCAACTAAAAGCTAAGTCTGCTCTGCAATAACTAAGACTTATTCATATAGCACTGAGAAAAAAACAAAATATTGTTGATTTTTAAACAAAAAAATTAATAGTATTAATATTAGAAAAGTTCATATAACTAAAAAATAAGGAGAATTCCATGAACAAAAGAATAACATTTATGCTTGCATTAATCTCTCTTGGATATGCTTGCACAGCGCTCGCCTTAGTTCAACCCTTGGCAGAAGTTCCAAGTAAAAGTCTCTTAGGCTCTATTCTCATAGATCGGATTATTAATGATTCACAAAAAAGTTTCCACTTCAGGATAATTTCAGGAGGAAAGATAAGCACTGATACGGTAATTGCCCCAAACCAAATTTTTAGTTATGGGCTCAATGTAGCGCCTTCCCAATTCCAACTTATTGGTGCCTTTAAGAATGGTCCAAAGTATACTCTGGGAATGGTTGGTGGAGAACTTAAACTTGCCGAGAATACTAAACCATTAGAAGGAGAAATCCCTCTTAATACTCCCTTGATTGTGCATATTAAGGACATCAATGATATTCGAATAGTCTCAACAAAAGAAGAGGCACCCGCCCTTCCAAAACTAAAGACAGTAGAAAAACCATCGCCGGCTCTTTCAGAATCTGACAAACAGAAAATGGCTGCTGAAAGAATTGCTACGGCAATTAACTACGTCGAACGCCTTAGGAATGTTATGAAGCTAAAGGGAGAAGTTTCGCCGCGCTCTAAAATTCTTGATCAAGTAGCTGAACAATTAATTCAGGCTAGCAAGCAACCAACGCTTCAAGAAAAGGCACAATATCTGCACAAAGCTGTTCAGTTAATCGCTGATAATCTTGACCTCAGCAAGGATAAGGAATTGCAAGATCTCTATGGGCCTATCATGGCTATACGGCATTTGATAAGGGAAGATCTACCAATTGTGGAGGATAAAGCTTTAGGGCTAAAAAATTTACCACTTATAGTTGGGGCTGTCCGAGATCTTAGAGATACCCTAGAAAAAAGTAGCGCGAGAGGCCCACAAGATGTACAACGCCTTAATAATCTTAACAGACTTCACGATGAATTAGTTCTTGCGAGCCATCAACTTTTACCGGAAAAAGCTGCGCCCATTTTGCGAAGATCACGGACAATAATTGTTGATAACTTTGGACCCCAAATTCCAAGGGAAGTGGGAAGAATACTCTTCGCCATCGAAAAGTTATTAAAAAAATTAGAAGAAAAGCAATGAGATAAGATCTCTATTGGACATTTAGAATGGCGGGAACTTGCGTTCCCGCCAAACTTATTAAAAAACTCTTCTAACAGCGCCAAGCATATAGGGCCGTAATGCCGGGCGAGCTACAAATACAGGTCTTAGTGCAGGCACAAGAGCTGGCTTTATCATAGGACGAACTCGTACAACTGGTCGGACCCTCACTACAGGACGCGCTACGAATGGTCTGAATGCTGGACGCACAACACGCATGGCACCCAATGCAGGGAGTATCTGAGGTCTTACCCTTACAACTGGAACCCTACGCGCGGCTACGCGCCGTGCAAGTACCGCTCGTGCTGCAGGAGGAACAAGTCTTACAAAAGGACGCGCAGCGTAAGCCGAAGTTGCCCCCAAGGCAACAGTGCATAAAATTATTCTTTTCATTAAAAACATAGTCTTCCCTTTTTACTTATTATTTATAATTCTATATGTCACAATTTTAACAGGTATCTTATTTTGTCAAAAGGACAAAAAAAAGGCGCCCTTTGAGGGACACCTTTTTTCTACAAAAGGTTATGAAAGCGAGCAAACGCCGTTTTTGCATTTACCACCCTTTTTCTTGTGGATAAATGTAGCGAGTGCAGCTCTTGATCTGTGCATCTTACGTCCAGAATTGCCTTTGGACATTTTGCGAGCTGAGCTACGTCCTGAAACTTTTCTTGTCTGCATCTTGCGCACAAGGGTAACGCGTGCTGCCTTACCTGAACGCTTGCCACGACATGAGCGACATCCAGCAAATAGTGATCCTGAAAGAGCAACGAGTGCTACTAAAAATAGTTTACCGAAATAATTCATAGTATGATCCCTTTATATTTGACAAATTATGTTTATTATCTATCACTTAGATTAACAGTTATATTTTGTTTGTCAAATATATTTGGCGCAAAAAGAATTATTTTTTCAAAAAATCTGATAGGAGTATAAAGCCGATCATACCCAGCGCAATGGTGGACCCATGAATTGCAATATCAGAATGGCTACCCATGACTATGAGATTGAGTACAATAAGTCCCATAAGAATCACTCCCAAAAATGCTCCAAGACGTGGCCATTTGGTAAGAATAAGAAGAGCTATACAAATTTCAAGAATACCTACTATATGTAAAAGCTGAGGCAATGAAAAAGGCAGCAGTGAAAGTATTGTTTGGCTCACACGTTTTTCCGACTGGGTAGCCAAACCAAAAAATTTATCGATCCCTATGATACCCCAATAAAGGCCATAGGTTACTCTTAAAAGCCACCAGGCGCTCTTTAATTTATTCATTGGTTACCTAGCATATTTTGGTTGTACAGCACTGTTTTTCGTGTGATACTAATACGCGGCATGTATTTTTTCAATCTTTTATCGAAAGGACGTCCCATGATCCATAAAAATCTCGGACTCGTTCTATTACTCTCCAGTTTCTTTATTCATCTCTCTTCTAAACAGTCTCATGAAAACGATCTTATACAAAACCTAAAGGTTTATTCGCGAAACAAGCTTTCACCCGACATATTCGCTGGTTTAGAGAAGCTGGCAAACCCGGATACACCACGCAAGCAGTTGCCTCTTGAAAATTATGGCAAGTTTCCTTTGCTTTTTGAGCACTACCCTGCCTTAAAAACAAAAATTGCGTATGTATCTTTTTGCGATCTGCCTACGCCTGTTATCGACTGCAAACTAGCACAACAGTTGGGCATCAAAAAACTCTACGTTAAAGATGATGGACAAACGGGTAAAAAAATAGGCAATAAAATCCCTTTTGGTGGGAACAAACCAAGAAAACTTGAATTCCTTCTAGGGGATGCTCTCTGGCATGACCATAATGCCGTTATCGGACGTGGAGGAACTGGCACTAATTTTGGACTTGCGGCTGCCATTTATGCTCAGCTGCTTGGAATGGATGCTACGCTTATTTTAGCTGAACAAGATAATTGTTATACGGTGCAAAGAAACATTTTACTCATGCTAGCAAGTGGTGCTCACTTAAGAGTAGCGCCTAACTCCGCCTGTCATTTCATGGCTTATGCTGATGAATTTTTAAAACACAAAACAGCAACGGGTAAGTTCCCTTACCTTCTTCCCACCGGCGGTTCTCATCCATTAGGAGTGCTTGGCCTTGCAAATGCGATATTTGAACTGTATGAACAAATAAAAGCAGGCACGCTTGAAAAGCCAGACTATATTTATGCAGCAATCGGCAATGGCACGGGCGGTCAACCAGGTTACGGGCGCGGAAGTGGCGGAACGATTACTGGACTGCTCCTGGGCCTTATGCTTACAGGGCTTGATTGCCAGCTTGTGGCAGTGCATGTAGAACCTGAAATGAAAGAAGGTGAAGTGCTTACCGATATCCAAAAATTGTTTCGAGATGCAAATGAGCTCCTGCACGACGCAGACCCAAGCATCCCATTATTTGATTTTCCGATGAACCGGTTTAGTGAAGTAAAAGGGTTCTGCGGACCCGATTATGGAGTCTTTACTAAGGAGGGCATGGATGCACGCTCACTCCTTTATGAAAGTGACAAAATTAAGCTTGATGGTACGTATACCTCCAAAGCTTTCGCCGGAATGCTTGATATGATCAAAACTAAGAACTTACAGAAAGCTATTCACCTCTTTTGGGATGGTTACTGTGCGGGCGATTTTGAAGATGTATTAGCTGCTATTGATTATAAAAAAGGACCTAAAGCCTTGCACCATTATTTTGAAGAACCAGTTCAAAAACTTGATGTAAAATTATAAGCATCACAACTTTTCAGGAGTGACGTACTTTCCACGTCACTCCTTTTTTTGTAGAGATTTCAAGTTTGCCATGGTTCCTAAACCTCTCACTATTCTCTTGAGGGGCACGCCGCTGCCGACCCAAACGAGCAAATCCTGCATAAAAAACCCCGTTACTCAAGACATCAAATCGTTATGCTTTCAACCATGTCTCTAGAAATTTCTAAGCACCGTTCAATTGAAAATCGAATAAGCGTTTGAAAAAAAACCAGTAACTTGCATCTACCAAAACACTCTAAATGACTGTGCCAATCATTGCGCTCATGCAGCCCCCAAAATCAGATCCAAACCCTTCATTTTTCAACCTATTTTGTGCTTATTTTTGTTTATAGTATGAATGAGCACAATACAATGAAAATGTTATCAAGAAAAACGAATTGATCTTATGATGCAAAATAATTACCCACAAGAAAAATCGTGAAAAAGCGTTATTCATTAATGCGTTATAACAAAATGTTGTGTTTTTTCACAGTTTTGATTAGAATATGCACATACAGTTGGGGAGAGCCGATGCAGACGCGTGATTTAACATTTATTTTAAAACGTATAGCGAAAACGCCCGTGGTTCTCATTTCAGGACCGAGGCAATCTGGTAAGACAAGCTTGGTAAAAACTGTCTTTAAAAACCACAAATATCTCTCTTTTGAGGATCCTGATACGCTCATGTTTGCAACCAGCGATCCTGAGAGGTTTCTCAATTTTTATAAAAATGATGTGGGAATTATTCTTGATGAAGCGCAGCGGGCAACTATCCTCTTTGAGCATATACAAAAGGAAGTAAGCACATATAAAAAAGCCGGAGCATGTATTTTGGTGAGTTCCGAAAAAATACCCCTTGAACAACTTGCCGTATTTCGTGAAAAAATTGGAACCTTCACCCTTCTTCCCCGTTCTTTAAAAGAGTCGCTCGAAGAAGGCACGCTCACTGCTCCCGATGTGGCGATGCTTGCGCATGCACATTCTAAAAATGTACCTGACGCAATCCAGTACTATGCCACGTTTTTGCATTCTTTTATGGAGCGGGAGGTAACGTTGGCTATTCAGGAAAAAAATGTGCCAATTTTTTATAAATTTATGCAGCTCTGCGCTGGCCAGGTAGGGCAATTGCTCAATTTCGATATACTTGCAGAAGAATGCGGCATAAGCTTCGCGACGGCAAAACAATGGCTTGGTATATTAGAAAAACAGTACATTACTTTTTTTCTGCATCACCACAGTTCCACGTTTGGTAAAAGAGTAACCAAATCTCCAAAATTGTACTTCTTTGACACGGGCATGGCTGCAGCGCTCCTTCGCATCCATACCACTGAAATTCTTTCATTGCATCCGCTGCGCAGTAAGCTCTTTGAAAATTTAATCATAGTTGATCTCTATAAACAATTTTGTAATAACGGACTTGTGCCAAAACTATTCTTTTGGAGAGACCAAAACGGCAGATATGATGTGGAGTGCCTCATTGATACTGGATTTTCTTTAGTAGCTCTTGAAATCAAATCAGGAGAAACCATCGGACCCGATGCATTTAAAAAACTTGCTGCTTGGAACAAACTTTCCCAACAAATAGAACCCCACAATTTTCTTATTTATGCAGGAACAAACCTACAAAAACAAGAACCTGGAACTCTCATTGGCTGGCATGCCGCAAGTGAGCTTATCGAACAAATCGATGGCCTTCTGTAAATTGCCCCACCCATAGAAATCGGAGCTTTGATCGCTCAAAGCTTCCAGTAGAAATGGAGTAACTCTTTTATTATGTAAGACTATTTTCTACAGCAGTTGCCAGAACATTGATTACACTTGCAGGGGTTACATGAACATTGATTATTCTTACATTCAGCTAATAAGGGCAAAGCTTGCACGTGAATGAAACTGCTGCTTAAAACTAATCCGCTTACGAGAGTAACAAAGATCTTTCGGAAATTCATCGAGTGTCCTTTGCATGTTAAAATAAACTTCACGCTTTAAGAAGAACACAAAATGCAATTATTTTCAAGAATTTTCTGCTCAATGAAATACTGTAACGCAGTGTGACTGAACTGAGCTCATTATACGTGAGAGGTTAGAGGACTAAGAGCTTTACATTCAGCTTGAACCTGTTGTGCATGTTCAATACTTAGACCAATATGAACGAGCGACTGATAATTTTCTTCAAGTTCTTTACAAAGCAACATACCCTGCTCAAGCAGCTTTTTCTTTTGGTAATAGCTCAAAGATACCAAACAGGTTATGGGGTAGAGATTGTGGGAATCGACGATTGTCTCAATGCTCGTTTTTTCAGGATAGGCCCAGCCAATTAAGCCCATGGCCGAGCATTGCGCATACGTAATTGCATCGATCGTAAATTTGGTGTTCGTGGCGAGCCATGCTTTATTGCACGTTCCATGAATACCCCTATACGCGACAGGTGATGTTTTTACATCTTCAAACCGCGCTTTTATATAAAGAGCCACCTTTACATCTGTTTTTATACCCGGACTATTGTGAAATTTGCACTCGACCAAATTGCGCATATCTTCCTTAAAAGCAATAACATCGATTTCGTGATCAACACAGGATCCTTTTAACACCTTATCATTTACAGCCTCATAGCCTTGCGCCCGAAAAAGTTCTGCCACAAATTTTTCAAAAAAGAATCCTTCGGGGCCCAATTGATACAAGGCATTTTTTAAATTGTAACGACTAGCAAGTGGCCTGTTTACTGTTTTTAAATAATTTGAAACATACTGGTAGACATCACGCGTCGTAGCTATCTCTGGAGCTTTTTTTATTTTTTGCACAATTTCCTCTATAAGTGACTCCGGGGTCCCTATTTTTCTTAGGGATCGCTCTATCTTTTCAGGTACAAATGGTTCGATCTCACCAGAGGCTTTGCGTATCATAAATGTCATAAATCCACCCCTATTTTTTCATCAAGTCCTGCCAATGTGCCTAATGAGCAATGCCATGCCCAACATTGTGTCTTTGCTAAATCGGCGAACGCCAAATTGCATGCCTACCTTCTCGGATTAGTCAATTCACTTTATTTATAGCACTATATAGAGGACTATCGCCATATTTTGGAAAGAATTCACCTTCTGCCTCTCACTAAAACATATTTTTTATAATCGCCCAATAAGCAACGAGGGACAACTCTACTGCACATGACGGGAAAAGTGCGATATTTAGCAAACCATGACAGAGGTCCTAACGGTAAGTACTCATTAGAAAGAAATTGCAGTAAAAAGTATGGACTAAGAAAGGGATTCCTCCTTTCTTAGTCCATATGAAACTTTATATAGCAAGAAGATCTCTTGCAAGTCGTTTTACGGCTTTTGATTTTTTGAATTACGTATTTCGGCTCCCGATTTCTCCGATTCCATACTTCTTTTTTTTGTTGTAGTACCCATAGCTTTCTTAAGAGCTTTCGAAAGATTTTCTCTTTCTCCCAAGGCATTTGCAAGACCAAAACCTCTATTTGGTATACCCGAACTGTCAATTGTAGCACCCAACTTGATTAATAATGTTACTGTTCCCCAATTCCTTTCTTTTATAGCAACATCGAGAGCAGTTTGCCACTTACCTGAAAATACTTGAAGCTGATCTTTCAACATCATAACAAGCTCCAAACCATTAGCGCATCGCTCATCATCAGAATCAAAATCAAAGGATGTTGCATATCTGTGAAGAGGAGCTAAGCCTTCCCCGTCACGAAAATGCGCATTTGCACCTCGCTTAATGAGCTCAATAGCTAAATAAAAGTCCCCCTCTCGAATAGCGTAATGTAGGGGTGTCATATCCTTATCTAAACATGCATTAATATTTGCACCATATTTAAGTACCAAGTCTAGAGTAGTTGTTCTCCTAACGACATGCCACATAGATTCATCGAACTTGGCGCCTCGCTGCATGAGTAATTCAGCTGCTTGAACACGGTTTTCATCAAGCGCGATTTCCAAGGGAGTGCAATCTTGCGCATCCAAAGCTTCTATTCTTGCACCTTTGTCAAGAAGCAGCTGTATCATTTCCACGTGACCCATATCTGCAGCATGGTGCAGGGGACTGTATTTCCCATCTTCCTTTGATGCTGTAGCTCCTTTATTTATAAGCAGCTTTGCAATATCTGTATTTCCTTTGAATGCCGCGCCGTCCAAAGGTGATCTACCATTTTTATCCTCAAAATTAGGGTTTGTTCCCCCATTGAGTAATTCTTGCACATCCTTTATATTTTGTTCTCTTACTGCAGACATGAGTGCAGCCTGGTTTTTTGTGAGCTCTTTCATATCTACTATTCTAGGAGCACTTTGTTCCATTTTTTCCATAGCAGCCAGGGAAAACATGAAAAAAATGGAAACACACATACATTGCAATTTCATAGAGGATTTCCTCCCTGATTTTTTGATTTTTGGATTTGATTTTTATTCTCTGATATAAATAAATATACTAGAAATTGAAGAAAATGCAAATCATAAAGGACCTCGCTTGAAACTTTGGGGTATCATCTTTAGTAGTGATCGTAATTATAAAGAATCCTCTTTAGAGCAGGCGAGCTGTCGTTTTGCAATGACTTTCTCAAAATTTGGTTTTTCTCCTGTCGCCAGCAAAAAACTCGATTGGGATTAGGATCCTCAAAGCGGAGCACCGGCAATGCCGGTTAGTACTCTCTAGCAAGAAATTGCACTAAAAAAGCATGGACTAAGAAAGGGATTCTCTTTCTTAGTCCTTATGAAACGTTTTAGCAAGAAGATCTATAAGCCTGCAAGCTTTACGGCTTTTGATTTTTTGAACTTTGTATTTCGGCTCCAGATTACTCTGATTCCATACTTCTTTTTTTGTTGTAAAGCCCACAGATTTATTAATAGCTTGCAAAAGATTTTCTGCTTCTCCCAAAGCCTTTGCAAGTCCCCAGCCTCTGTTTGGGTTATCTGAATTATGTACCATAGCACCGGATTTGATGAATAATGTCACAGTTTCCCAATTCTTATTTTTTATAGCAATATCGAGAGCAGTTTGCCCCTCATTTGAAAGTATTTCATGCTGAGGTATTAATCTGCGAACGAGTTCCAAATGCTCGGCAGCTGCATTTGCATCAGAAGGATCAAACTCAAAGGATGCAAGGTAATGAAGCGGAGTTAAGCCTTCTTCATCAACCAAAGTCGTATCTGCACCTCGCTTAATGAGCTCAATAGCCAATTCAGGTGCCCAGTCTTCAATAACTTTATGTAAGAGTGTCATATTCTTGCTTAAACGTGCATTAATTTTTGCTCCATAGCTAAGTACCAAGTCTAAAGTGTTTAGCCTAACGCAATACCACATAGATTCATCGAACTTGCCGCCTCGGCGCAGGAGTAATTCAGCTGCTTCAATACATTCTTCATAAAGAGCGATTTCCAAAGGCCTCATGCCTTCCAGATCCACAGCTTCTATTCTTGCACCATTGTCAAGAAGCAAAGTAATCATTTTAGTGCTGCCAGCAGATGAAGCGTGGTGTAGGGGACTATATTTTCCATCTTCCCTTGATACTGCAGCTCCATTATTTATAAGCAACTGAGCAATATCTGTATTTCCTTTCCATGCTGCGGTGCATAAAGGTGAGTTACCATCTTCATCATCAAAATTAGGGTTTGTTCCCCATTTAGTAATTCTTGCACATCCTTTAGATTTTCTTGTTCTATTGCAGACATAAGTGCAGCCTGATTTGCTGTAAGTTCTTTCATCTCTGCTACCTGAGGAGCACTTTGTTCTATTTTCTCCATGGCAGCCACAGAAGACATAAACAGGATGCACATAGTTATACACTGTAGTTTCATAGAAAGTTCCTTTCCTACTTTTTTGATCGGCAATGATTTTTTTCTTCTCTTATGTAAATAAATATATTAGAAATTAAAGAAAAGACAAGTGATGAGCAAGCGTCTAACTTTGAACTGTTCAAGTAGTACCATCCCTGTGTGCACCATTCAAAAGTCCTTTGCATTCCACGGGTCAGACCTTCTCGCTCCACATCAAAAAAATCTTGATAGTTTTTTTCTTGAGCGACTCAATTATCGCCTGTTACACTAACATGTAGGGGGCGCAATGACACATACAACAAAAACACTTATTTTGTCACTACTGGCCATTACCGCAAGCATGTTTTTCATGTTTCTTGCAGAACGACCTTACACAGCAATGAATCTCAATTACCCATTAGGCAGAGATGGTTGATGTTGGTGCGCCCGACAGGAATCGAACCTGCGACCTACAGATTAGGAATCTGCCGCTCTATCCTACTGAGCTACGGGCGCCAGCCTTACAAGGTACCGCGATCTGTTCTTAGTATACCGCGAAGAATGCCATTTAGAAAGACCATGTCCTCGTTCAATACATATGAGACTGTAGGGGTCTTGATTTAATTTGATCAAAGTACTCAAAGGGAGTCAAGTACGCCAATCCCTGATGGGGGCGTATATTATTATACATTTTTACATATTCTTGAAGTCTTTCCTGTATCATTGGTAACTTTGCTGAACCATTGTATTGGTAATAGAATTCATATTTTGCTGTTCCATTACATCGTTCTACATGACCATTATACTCGGGCGAACGCGGCGGTAGTACATAGAGATCAATGATATTATTTTCACACGCTTGTTCGAATTCGCCCATGAATTCACTGCCTCCATCAACTTGCACCGACCGAACTACAAAGGGCATTTGCTCAATCAATAGCTTTAAGAAGTCTGAGGCTACATTGCTCGTTGCTCGATTGTATGCTTGTTCTACGGCAATCTTTGTTATAGGACATATTGCTTGGAAGTGCTTGAGGTTGACACCATTAACAAGCTTTATATCCATGTGATCTATCTGAATGAATTCGCCAGGAATTCTCGCTTTCATCGCATGCTTCCATCGCTTTGCATGCCCATTAAACATGCGACGTCGTGTTTCTTTTTTACCATAATAGAAAGCAACGGGCTTCAATTTGCCCTTGAGTATGAACTTTCTTATAATACGGCCTACGGTGCTTGCCGATACAATCTCGTTATAGTTTCTTTTTATCATGACCGCAATCTTTTCTTTGCCCCAGAGATTGTACTGTTTGCGCATGTCTACTACCATTTTTTCTGTTTTAGACGTCCATAGAGGCATTCTTAGTTTGTTGGGACGCCTGCTTTCTTTTTCCAGGCCAGCGAGATTGCTTATTTGATATCGCTTAATCCACCTATAAAGAGTAGCTCGCGATATTTTTATTGCCTCCAAAGCAGTTTTTTCGCTACAATTTTCATCTTTTAATTTATAAAAAAGCCTTATTTTATCGTATCTTTCATAAGCTTCAGGTGAATACTCTCTGTCATTAATTCTTTTTATTTGGTAGAATGCTTTATGCAAATGCAATGTTTGCATATGGGGGTCCTCCTTGCTTGGTTGTGACCCCTTTATTTTATCTTAATTCGTCTCACATGTATCTGAACTAGAACAGACCATGCATGATTATGCTTTTTCATTGTTAGAGGGACGCGAATATCGATAGTTGCTTGCGCACTATTAGGAATGATGTTTCTTGTTTTTGTTGCTCATTGTGACTTTTTTTGTTTCTTCGTAGAGTGCTTGTAAGAGTTCTTTCGATTTTTTGAGCTTAATTGCTAAATCGATAGGGTTTAAGCCATCTTTATTTTTGGCGATAGCTGTGCGAGGCTCTCTTTGCATTATATACTGGGCTATATCTGAACGGTTATGTAAGACTGCAATGTGAAGAGCGTTATCTCCACAACTGTCTTGCACGAGTAAATCGGCGCCCAATGAAACAAGCCGTTTTAGCAGCTCTAAGTTTTCAAAATCGGCTGCCATCATGGCAGGTGTCCTGTTAAAAGTTGCATCCTGCATATTAAGGAGCGAGTTTTCCTGCAACTCTTTGATCGTTTGATCATTAACTGTATTGCTATAAAGTGCAGTTTTGAATGCTATCTCTATAACTTTTTTCTTCTTATCATTTTTTTCAGCTTCAAGCTTTCTGCGTTGTTCTTCTGCGGCTTCTTTTCGCTTTCGCTCTTGTTCAGCTATTTCAGCTTTAGCTTTGTCTTCAGCTTCTTTTTGTTGTCGAACAAGTTCGGCGGCTTTTTCAGCTTCAAGTTTTAGACGTTGCTCTTCACCAGATTTCTGTTTTTCTTCCTCTATCTTTAGTGCCTTATGAAATAATCCCTTAGGCAAGAAAGTATGTTTAGCCAAATAGTTACTATGTCTAAATAGTATGTAGGCAAGTTCTTTTGGAAGAGGGAGTTTTTTTAAACCAGCAATAATAGCTATTCTTTCTCTCATCTCATGATAGATCTCTTTTATCTCTGGGCTTGCAAGATCATAAGCAGTAAGTGAACCGCATGTTTGGCATCCTTTGCGAGGACGAGTTTTGAGTATTTTATCGTAAGGAGTCTGAGCCTTACAGGCAGGGCAATTTTCTACTGTCCCGTATGTTCTTGAGTAGGCATCTACTTCTGGTGTTGTTAGTAATATTTTTACTATATTTACCTTGTCGTGAATTGCAGCATAATGAAGAATTGTATATCCCGCATCATTTTTTTGATTAATGTCTTTGATCTTTCCTAAGCTTAATAACCTTCGTACAGAGCAAAATAGTCCTTTTTCAACTGCCTCGAAGAGCAGCTTAAATGTCTCTTTATCATCTAAAGATTGCGACGGATCTATATGGTTTATTTTACGAATGAATTCAAAACACCTCAAACCATTTTGTGCCGCCTCATTGGCGTAGCTTTCGTTCACTATATCTCTATTTGCACCCAAGAAGCAAAGAAAATCCATACTTTCGTTTTTTCCATTCTTAATAGCCAGTGCTAAAGCAGTAGCACCATTTTTTTCTTTTTCTTCTATATCCGCACCCCATTCTTTGAGCAATCGCATGGCCTCGATCGCATTCCCCTCAGCTGCATAATGCATTGGCATTCCGCAATAACTTCTTGCATTAATATCAGCGCCCCAGTCTTTGAGCAATTTCATCGCTTCAATTGCATTCGCACGAGCTGCCCAATGAACTGGCATATCTTCCCACAATTTTTTTGCATTTACATTTGCACCCCATTCTTTGAGCAATTGCATCGCCTCAATCGCATTCCCCTCGGCTGCATAATGCATTGGCATTCCGCAATAACTTCTTGCATTAATATCAGCGCCCCAGTCTTTGAGCAATTTCATCGCCTCAATCGCATTCGCACGAACTGCGCAATGAACTGGCATATCTTCCCGCAAATTTTTTGCATTAATATCAGCTCCCCAGTCTTTGAGCAATTTCATAGCCTCAATCGCATTCGCCCGAGCTGCACAATGAAGTGGCGTTTCGTCAAACAGATCTTTTGCATTAATATCAGCGCCCCAGTCTTTGAGCAAATTCATCGCTTCAATTGCATTCGCTCGAGCTGCACAATGAAGTGGCATATGTTCCCGCACATTTTTTGCATTTACATTTGCGCCCCAGTCTTTGAGCAAATTCATAGCCTCAATCGCATTCGCCCGAGCTGCATAATGAAGTGGCGTTTCTATAGCTCTATCGTTTGCATTTATATCAGCGCCCCAGTCTTTGAGCAAATTCATCGCTTCAATTGCATTCGCTTGAGCCGCAAGATGGAACAGCGTTCTGAGCTGATAAGTTCTTGAATCAATATTCAACCCCCAGTGATGGAGCAATTTCATTGCTTCAAACGCATTTGCGATAGCTGCAAAATGCAATGCGCTTTGTCCAAACGAATTTCTTGCATTTATATCAGTACCCCACTTTTTAAGCAACTTCATGGCCTCAGTTGCATTACCATAAGCAGCATAAAATAAAGGAGTCGTGTCCGTACTATCCTTAAAATCTATAACGGTGTGATTTTCTTTTAAATATTTTAAAAGCTTAAGATCGTTGTATCGTGCTGCTAGGTGAATAAGGCGCCAAGAAGCGGGGCCTCTGCTTAACAAATCTTCTATACGCTGTAGCATATTTAATAAGCTTTCAGGCCGATTAATGCAAGTCAATGCCTCACTTGCAAGAGTACAATAGTGCCGATTTTTTTCTTTTTCTCCCTCGACGTACTTAAAGCATTCATCAATTTTACCGGCCATTAGTTGGGCCTTAAAACTCTTCTGATTGTTCTTCTCATATTCAATGGGCAGCTCCATAGCATATCCCGAGCTAACTAAAAATAGGCTCATTGCCATGGTTTTCTTAATGATGAGCGGGGACAATTCCATGGGTATACCTAAAAACTGAAACTTTGTAGGATTCGTATTGTAAATGAGTTAATAATTTAGAGCATATCAGATTCATAAATAATGACAAATTTAAATAATGGCCAGGATGCACTAACTGCCTTTCTTGGGAACTGGCATATGAGAGTCCGCTCCCATAAAAGTAAATTATGTTGCTATGCCAAAACAAAAAAAATCTGAACAAGCAATAAACAGTAGATCTATTTATTACAAAATACGCGAGCACTATTGTTCAGGAATTTACGAGCTAAACGACTGGGACAAAAATGTATCAAGGGTATTCCAAACTTATTAGAATAGCCTCTTTTTCGTGTCAATCTTAGATTAAATGTTAGATTTACAGAAGAAAGAAGTGCGGTAAGTTGGCTTTATATTCTGCAAATATATAATCATTGTGATTCGCAGCTTTTTTAAAAAATTGATCGGCTTTATTAACTCTATTGGCAGGACTTTAGCCTCATTTGAACATCATCCCTAAGTAATAACGCGGGGCTTTTTTGGCATCTTCATGATGACTTTGATTTGCAGCTTTTTCAAGATAATCGCGCACTTTGCAGTAATCAACGGTTACACCTTGGCCTGATTTATGCATCCAGCCTAACGGATAACAGGCCCCCGCTCGAGCAAATGCATTATCCATTTGATTCGCCTCTTCTTCAAGATGCTCGCGCAGTTTGCTGTTGAAAACAGCTACCCCCTTGGCTAATACATGCTTGTGTTTTTTCATCATCACTAATAACTTTTTTATTTTTTTGCTTCTTCAAGTAGTACGTCAGAAACCTTTTTTTGCTTTGCTCCATTCCCTTTATGGAATGCTGGGTTGCAATTGAAATTAGCATTATGCTGAAAAGAAACATATAGTTAATCATGATAGACACCTCAGAATGAGGAGATATGTAAAAAAAATAAATATCAAATTGAATCTTTCGAATTGGTACCTGCATTAATAAATCTCTGACATTAATTTTTAAAGCAGCAAAAAAAATACGCCAGAAATGAGACAATAAGAATACTCGCCGCACAGGTCTTTTAAAAGTAAAAAAAGACCACGGGCTGAAATGGAGATAAAAAACTGGCTACAGGAGTAGAGATTCTGCTATTTTGGTTAACAGACCAGTGGTTACCGGTAGTCGACTCACTACCCCAGATGGCAGATGGCCTTACTGGCAGCATCAATTTTTGGTAATGCAGTTGTAGGAGCCGTAAAGCGCTCAAATGAGCTGCAATAATGCTCAAAAACCATGAAAACAGAAAAGGAAGTAGATGTATCGCTCAAAGATTTTTCTTGCTCTTCTTTTAGTTGTTACCGCTATATTCACTGTAAACATGCTAAATGGTAAAACTCAAAAGGTCGTTTTAATAACTGGGGCAGGAAGTGGCATTGGACTAGCCACTGTTAAAGCTTTTCAAGAAAAAGAATGGAAGGTATGGGCTGGTTGGCATCGGAAGCTCTCAGATGAATTAAAGGGGATCAAGAATATTAGGATCTGCCAACTTGATGTTACCAATGATGATCACATTCAAAGTGCGATAGCAAATATTTTAAAAGAAGAGGGAAGAATTGATGCCTTAGTTAATAATGCTGGATACGGACTTATCGGCGCAGAAGAATGCGTAACTATTAAGGAAGCTCAACAACTCTTTGATGTTAACTTTTTTGGTGCGTTACGTCTTATTCAGGCAGTTCTGCTTACAATGAAAAAGCAAAATTCGGGCCATATTCTTACAATAAGCAGTGGAGTAGGAGTTCATTCATTTCCTGGACTTGGTCTTTATTCCTCTTCAAAGCTTGCGCTGGAATCAATGAGCGAATCCCTCTCAGCTACCGTTTGGCCATGGAGTGTTAACGTTTCAATTATAGAACCCGGCTTTGTCAAAAATGATTGGGGTAAACATTGTGTAACTGGATCTCGCCCGTGTGATGGAAAATTTTATGAAAAATTAACACAAGGCATCCAGAATCTGCTTTCAATGAAACCAGGGGCACAGCCTTGTGATGAAATTGCTGCCTTACTCGTAAAGATTGCTGAAGATCCCAACCCTGATATGCGGTATCAAACGTCACCAAGTATGGAAGCATATATAGCTGAAAGATTGTTAGATCCAACCGGAAATCTTGCAAGAGACAACAATAGAGAATTCGCAAGCACCTAGCAGCTGTATAAGAAATGTAAGATAGAGATACTAGAATCAGCTTTATTGAGCTGGTGGGCGAGGTTGGGCCCTATGTTGGGCATCTTTACTATCGATTTGGTTCGCGGCTTTTTCAAGATAAATACGCGTTTTGCTCTTATCAACAGTTATGACTCGCCCTAATTTATACGTGAACCCTAACCCATATATATTTTGCTCGCATTAATTGGTCAATAGAAACCAACTCGTTAACGCGGAGAATAGTATCAACTAAATTTTGATAAATAAATAATTGGATAACGTATATGTACAGCAGAATTCGCATTTGTTGAGAACTCGCGAAATTATATTTCTGATGCAGCTCTCCCTATGATAAGACCAACATCTCGCTGAATGCCGCCTAAAACTTTTTTTCAATTCTTTCATTTAACTAAAGTATTGAGCAATTTCTACATCTGATCCACCATTGAGTATTCTTCATTGCCTTCTCAACGGCGGCTTTTCGCTCTTCATATCCTCTTTGAGCTTCTGATGAAACACGCTCATCAACTTTTTCATTAGATTGCATAGCACTGATTTGTAGTGACAATGAGGCTACTGCAAAAGCTATCACAAGTTTTTTCATAAAATTCCTTTTATTAGTATACCAATAAACCAACTGTAATCATTAGGAATTTTATTTATTATTTATAATTTTGTCAAGAAAGGTAGAAATAAATGTCGTGGCAAAGCGATAAATTCTTATAGGTTGGCAAAGTAAAAAGATTTGATGAAGAAAAGGCCGTACCACATCATTCAGCCTGACGCCCCGCTTCTTGCCAATTGAACTGTTCTTAAACACTTCCAATTTACCTCCATAAATTCATTTTCGTGTCTTGACAGAGGGGGTCACTCTACCCTGCCATAGATGCAAATTGGCGATTTGCTTTTGAGCTAATTAAGCATTTCCGATTTATCTATTTGCTTACAAAGAGCCATGGTTTTGCAAGAATTCATAAAGTTGCGGTACGAGTGCTGCCCGAGATTAGTTCCTAGTCCGATTTAATCGGGGATAGCCTGGCACATTTGACCTTGTAACTTTTTCAAAGCATTCGCGAGCTTTATTGGGATTATGCTCACAACCGTTTTGTCCAGCAGAATATGTATCTCCGATACTTTCCAACCATGAGGCTCAATATTCTTTCGGGCCCGGTGAAAGAATGTTTTGATCGGGAATTTTAAGGAAGTATTCTCTAGCGCGGGGAAGATTTATTTCTATATGAAGACCTAAGGTATATGTGGCACCAAGATAATACCATAGTAGGAGTTTTGTCGTAACCTGGTATATCTAATTGTTCAACTTTTTCAAAGCATTTACGAGCTTTCTGCGCACAGCTATTTCCTTCCCCAAAATAATAGGTATCTCCAATTTTTTCCACCCAATAGGCTAACCATATATCATTTTGCTGATCTCGTTTGGATTTTTCGTGCAAACATTCTGCTAAAAGTATCATAGGAAGGAGTCGTGTGTTTTTAGATGCAATTGCGCTGAACCCCCATGACGTAATTTGCAACAGAGGTGCAATATTAGTATGCTGGAGCTTGTTGTATAGTTCATACAAAGAAAGGAATATCATGCTTGTAAGCTCCGCAGTAATTAAAACAATAATCCTTATTATTGCAAGTGAAGGATATCAACCACTTGAATATGGTCTTACGCGAAAAGTTCTAGAAGAGGCAGGATTAAAAGTTGTTGTTGCTAGCGATAAATCTCAGGCGTTTGCAAGGCCGAGCTCTTCTCATGCTCGCACATGCATTGATCCTCATTGCACAAGCGAAGCCGAAAAGCAGGAAGCCTATAAATCTGTTTCCGTTGACGTATTACTCAGTCAAGTAAATCCAGAGCTTTATGATGGTGCTTTTATTATCGGTGGGCCCGGCGCCATGGAATTTCTAGACAATAAAGTAACATACTCTATTATGCAAAAAATTGCACAAGATGGGAAACCTTACGGCGCTATTTGTATAGCTCCAAGGATACTCGCCCACGCAGGTCTTTTGAAAGGAAAGAAGGCCACAGGCTGGAATGGAGATAAAAAACTAGCTACGGTATTTAAGGATTCTGCTCTTTTGATTAATAAACCAGTGGTTACCGATGGTAAACTCATCACCGCAGATGGTCCAAATGCCGCAGTAAGTTTTGGTAAAGCAATTGTTGCCGTTGTAAATGGGATGCAAAAATGATACCCCGTTGTCAAAATAAAGACAGAATTTGGACATTCCGTGAGCTCTATTACCATACGTCCTTTTAAATCATCAGATTTACCAGCAGTGATACAACTCTTTAAAGAGGCAGTTGCTGCTATCAATATTCAGCATTATTCTGCTGAACAAATAGCAGTCTGGACAGATATCGACAGCGAACACTGGCTAAAAAAGTTCGAACAGAACATCACCTTTGTTGCCCAAATAGATTCAATGATTGTTGGCTTTGCGGATATCTCCCATGAAGGATATCTGGATCACATGTATGTGCATAAAGAGTATCAAGGGCGATGGGTATCCTTACATCTTTTTAGAGCTCTAGAAAAAGCTGCTCGAGAACTAGGCCTTACCAAAATTACTACTGATTGCAGTATTACTGCCAAAGTTCCAGCCGAACGCATGGGTTTTGTGGTGATTAAAGAGCAAATGGTGGAGAGAAAAGGTATACAATTTAAGAATTATTATATGGAAAAGAAACTTTAAGGTACGTATGATATTACCATCGAATGCTGATTTTAAACTCGAGACTTTTGATGATTTGTGGGGCGCTCTTGGTGATCCTGCGGCCGTTGAGCAAAAATTTAAAGAACTGCTCCCTCAGGCTGAGGTCCTAGACGATAAATCCATCTATTTGCAAATGCTATCACAAATCGCCCTTGCACAGGCCTTGCAAAAAAAGTTTAATGAAGCCCATAAAACTCTTGATACAGCGCAAGCGAAGCTTGCGCCTGAATATCATCTTGCTCATGCAAGAATCCTTCTTGAACGAGGGCGCGTGTATGAGCAAGCAAATGCAATCGCACAAGCGCTCCACTATTATAAGCAAACATATGATATCAGCAAAAAGCACAACCTTGATTTTCATACGATCAATGCGGCCCATATGATTGCGATTGCTGCTGAAAAAACAGAAGAGAAAATTATATGGAATAAACATGCACTTGATTTAGCACTCAAAACAGAGGACAAAAAAGCTCAAGATTGGCTGGGATCTCTTTATAACAATTTAGGACGGAATTATTTAGAAGCGGGTCACTATCAGCAAGCACTTGAAATGTTTCAAGAAGCACTCAAATGCCGGGAAAAAGAGGGCTATGCTTTCAATATTCGCATTGCAAAATGGCAAAAAGCGCATGCTTTGAGAAAACTTGGTAAATACGATGAGGCATTGGCGCTCTTGCTGTCTCTTGTAGCGGAAATGGAAGAAATTAACAATAGTGGAAAGCCTGATGTGCCAGTTATTCAAATGTTCAATTTGGCACGCGGTTTGGTGTATGAAGAACTGGCTGAAATTTATTATGCTCAGGCAAAGTATGAAAAAGCAAAAATTTTTGCACAATTAGCTTACGATGATCTTTCTCCTCATGAGATGTTTGAAAAAAATGAAGCTTATAGATTGGAACGATTCAAAGAAATAATAAGACATTGAATCAAAAGAAGAAGTTATATTTACAAATTCTAGCAAATTGGGGAACAAGCATCTTTATGGGTATGCACTCAATTTGCATTGGGCTTTTTGTATCCATTCCTAGTTTCTGTATCTTCAGTGTCTTGCAAAACGATCCTTTCGGCAAGTAAGTATGTTGAGCCTTGGATAGTGGCCCATACAGGTCTTTTGAAAGGAAAAAGGCTACAATGTTATACAGCATCTAGATGATTTTTTGGGGTCATTATAGCCTTCCACGCTTTGCCAGACAGTAATGGTATTAGTTTTTCATTTACCATTTGAAATGCTTCTTCTGCCGACCAAGTAGACGGCTCAGTAATTAAGTTTAGGACATCATTACTGAAATCATAATTTTGCTTCTTTTCGAATAGATTTTTTTCAAATTTTGCTCTCTAAATCGATAACTTTTGATAATCACAATATTTGTTAAAAACATTTATAACAGCCTCACAATCAACAAGATCCATTTTAAGCACATACCAAATGTCAAACAGATCTCTTCCCTTACTACGTTGATACAATGCCCGCAATTTCGTTCCTATAAGTTCATTAAGTTGATAGGGTCTGACAATGGAACTACCACTATACCAGGAACTATTTACTGCAAATTCATGATCCATTAACTCGTACACGCCAAAATGTTCTGTGGTATTTATTTCTATTTTTAGTTTTCTTTGCACATTATCAATAGAAGTGTATTGATAAAGCAATTTGGCACTTCTATTGGTAAGCTTGCCCTTGGGCTGTCCTAACCAAGATAATGCCAAACGAATTTCAGCAATAAGATGTACCACCTCTGAAAGTCAGACTTTCCCTAATATATGCTCGCTCATACAAATCTACCAGTACTCGACAAATAATTAAATCTTGTTCAACTTGATAATCTGCAATCCAAGGGACAGCCTGTCGCCACTCGGACAGATAAAATGGTTCAATCATATATCGCTTTCTATTTTTACATTTTCAATAATTTTCCAAGTCGCATTTTTCTTTTTTTTATTAAACTTTTTTAAATTTGGATTAAGTAATGTGTAGTCGATTCTTGTTAGCGCAGACAAGTAATTCTTAACGATATTTGCTAGGTTTTTAGCACCATTTAGCTCAAAAATATAGCCTAAACGCTGTTTCCAAGCCAATCCAGGTTGATTTTCCAAAACTGATCTTAATTTGTCTTCTGATATTTGTTCTTTAAGTAGAGTGTCTTCACGAAACTCTTTGTTTTTTAACTTATCTATCATGTTTTCTAAGAAATCATCTTTATAAAGATCTCGATGCAAGAGTCATTTTTCATTCATTATGCCTTTCCTACTTTCTGGGCAAAAGAAAGACAGGATATTATTGATTACCTGCCTTCATTACAACTCCGGGAAACTAAACTGCCTGTTCTAATGCATTTATACAAAGAGAGCGTCTGCCAAACCTGCTATCCATTTTTGAAGGCCCTGGGTATCGCTTATACAGCCATCCCATCTAAATTGTGGTATATATGCTTGATTCGCTTTGCGAATTCTGCCTCTATAAACTTTGATAGGAAAATATACTTTTGCCAGTTGAGAGGGAAGCTCAATTGATCGTATTTCCATATAATCGGTATCAGCGCTTGTTGGCAGCCCTACCTGCACCACCTGTCCCATAGCAAAGAGCTCATCAAGAAAATCTAAGCAAGCGCTAGCACAATAATTATCAGTAAGCACAACTATACGTGCTTTAACAGGGTTCTGTATGTGTGATAAGGGTTTCCGCCATTTTTGCAGCTCTTCTTTATAAAACGGGGCCCCCTCTTTTAGCGCTTGCTCCATGCCCTTAATAACAGAGGTGACTATATGAAGACCGTTTTGAGCAAAGGGGCAGGCGAGCAGTTTTTTTTGCAGAACCTGCAGGTATTCTTTATTTTGCTCACTTGCTCTCCAATCTAGAAAAGTATGTACACCTTTATCGGCTTCAGCCATTTGCTGACTATAATAGGATGCACCATAAAGATTTTTTATAATACTTGTCCCATAATCAGAGTTTCCACCACCATTTCCCCTTAGATCAAATACGATTTGTTTGTACTGAGCATACTGGTGAATGGTTTCTATAATCTTATTGAGAGAAAGCGCTCCTTCTTGCTTTGGACAAAATGACGGGAGCGTAATCCATATTTTAGAAGGTGCCCATTCATCAACATTATAAGCTTGATTTTCCATGATCCCCCTACTCCTGTCAATCAATGTTCTTTTTTCTAAGGGCAGCAATTCCCAGCTCGGATTGATCGTTATGTTCTCTGTTCCTCTTTTAAATTCATACGTTGACGGCCTTGGCACAAAGGCGCTCCCCTGCCAAATAGCCAGCCTGTAAGTTTGTGAAATCCAAGACGCCTCTAAATCTGGATTGCCTACATAAGGGAAACTATAGCTCATAAGCCATTGACGAGGAGACAAGGAATCACATAAAACAAGTTCTGCGTTACAAGGTAAGGATGCAAGATCACTTTCAGCTACAACAAAAGTCCCATTTTTATAAGCTATAGTAAACCGGGGCCAGTACATCGGTAATGCTTTATTAAGCATAAGACCAGTATGCCCATCATGAAAGCCGTTAAGGAAAAAAAGAAGAACATAGGCGTAATCCGACAGGGACGAAACTGTATCTACTTTTTTTAGGCTTACCTGATACCCATTTTCCAACCAATCTTTAAAACTTCTATCTTGATCATCATGATAACCAGGGTGATTATCTTTAAGCTCTTTATAAATAGCTGCCAGATCGATCCTTGTTACTTTCTTCCAATGAGCCGAGCTTTTTGTAAAATAAAGAAAGACTGCTATGCTTACAACTGCAAGAAACAGCATACTATACGCTAAGATTCTCACGTGAAAACTCCTCCCTTCTAAACCTCATGTGGGAAAAAATTCCTCGGAAATTACTATGAACAAAAATCCTTTATAAATTGTACCATAATATCTTTTGCTCGTATTAATTGGTCAATCGGAACCGACTCGTTAACACCGTGAATATTATCAACGACAGTAAATGGCGTAAACCCCACCCCATCAATACCACACGCCTGATAAAATCGTAAATCACTCGACGCCTCAAAATAATGGGGCTGTGATTTTAGATTGAATTTTTGTATTGCATTACTTAATGCTACATACAAGAGCGTTTGATAATCACCAAGCTCAGGTTCCTCATCTGCTTGTGCCAGAATCTTGTAGCTTGTATGCGGGTACTTTTTCATAGTTTCTTCAAGCAACTTTAAAACATGCTGTTTTTTCATTGTTGGAGGAACGCGAATATCAATGGTTGCTTGCGCACTATCAGGAACAATGTTTAATGAAATATGACCATCCTCTTTTTTAATACCAGCTGTTAATGAAGTAATATTGCAGGATAGTAATTGACCCGGTTGCTTACTGCCTATAAAGCCTTGCTGTTCACGATGTATTAAAAATATTTGGTGGAGAAATTGAATGAGCTCGTGAATAGCATTATGACACTCTAAATGGGATCCATGAGCCAATTCTCCCTTGCTGGTAACAAGAATTTGAATCGGCTTTCGTTCTGCAACCTTGATATCAAGTACTTGATCATTTCCAGACGCATGCCCTTCATCAACTACAAATCCAACATTGAGCTGCTTAAATTCGAGACTTTCAACAAATTCCTTAGTCCCTTTAAAACCCCCAATTTCCTCATCAGGAACGGCAAGGATATGAATGGTACGGCGGGGATTAAAGCCCTGTTGCTTTAACTCTTTTAGAGCAAAATAATGGGTTGCCCCAATCCCTTTCATATCTTGAGTACCCCGACCTATGATACTTCCCTCATGTATTTCCCCACTAAATGGCGGCTTAATCCATCCTTGCTCACCTGCAGGAACCACGTCCATATGATGATTCAAGACAAGTGCAGGAAGAGAAGAATCCGCCCCTTTAAAAGTAATTATAAGTACTTTTTTACCCGATGGGAGTAGCACTTCATGATCATCAAAGCCATCTTCCTGAGCATGTTTTTTTAAAAATGCGCGCGCTTTGTCATAAGCAGGATGAGGATGAGCTGTATTTATTTGGATATATTCCTGTAAAAAAGCAACTAATTGCTTATTCAAGGGGCGAGCATCGCCCCTTGTAGAATGATAAAACCCTATAAAAGCCGTCACAATAGTCACTAATGATACCGATACAATAACTCCTAGCTGTTTATTCATGAGCATCCTTCATTTGGTAGAGTAATATGCACCCAAATCCAGGAATCGACTGCTCATCGGGCAATGGGCGCAATACTGGTGATTCGGGATCAAAAGTTGGCATAAATGCCCCATAACGCCGGTGCTGCAGCGCAATTGGCTTTTTTTGATTTTCTAAAACTTGGATAAAAGCTTTGAAAGATCTACTGATACTGGCTGTCCTATCTGTGGACGCCCCGGGATAGTCTCCCGCGTTCTCCTTGGTGACGCCATACAGTAGCGCCAGATAATGCGCATTTTTTTCATACGCATGCTGTTTAACCTTATCGGCTAAAGAGAACAAGGCAAAATTAGTAAGATGCGTATTAACTCCATATCCTCGATGTGTACCTCGTGTAAAATCTCCACCAGTATAGATAGGTAAAGAATAATTCATATCGGGCAACACAGAATCATCTTTTATAAGTCGGTTAGCATCATCAATATATCCAGCAAACGTACAATTGAGTTCATTGTTAACACAACGAATCTCATTTTTGAGAATATCTTCTCTTTCAGATTCATCTAAGACCATAAAAAGTTTTTTATAGCCAATGATTGTGCCCTTATCCTCAGCAACGAAAAAGCGCTGTTTTTGTATTGCTGATCTGAGTGCTTCTTCTCTGAATTTTTTTGGCAAAATGACAATCTTTTTATTATCATGAATTGCCTCATTATTAACTAATTCAAGTAATGCGGGTACATCGGACTGGATAGTCTGTCTGTACTGATACTGGGTAGCATTAATCTCCTGAGATTTTTCAGAAATATTCATTCCAAAAATCCGACTACCATATAAACTAAAAATTACGAGTAATATTCTGATATTCATACTATTTCCTAAAAAATAAAATTATACATAACTACAATAAAAAATGGCTATTTTAGGCATAAACCCTAAAATACCTCTGATGAGTGAGTAATAATTATTTGGCCCCTTGGGGCCACCAGGAAATAGTAGTAATAGAAGAGAAGAAACTAAGATAAGAACAGAGAATCTTAATTAGGCCAGGGATAGCCTTTGCTAAAAGAAACAAATGTGCGAGTTGCGGCGATTAAAGAACTCATTGAACACCTTCAGTTATTTGTGTATACACTTAATTAAATCTTAATCTTTGCTAAGGTTACCTTTTATTTTATATTTTGTCAATAATACTAATACCAACAATAAAATAGGCCTTTACCGAAAAAAGGCCTTGGGCTAAAATGAATTGAAAACAAGCTAACGACGTTAAAGATTCTGCTATTTTGGTTTCACAGACCATGTTTGCGATAGTCGACTCATTACCGCAGAAGGACCACTAGCATTGGTGAATTTTGGTAAAGCAATTGTAGCTGCTGCAAGGCGCGCTCAAATGAGCTGCGGTAACGTTCAAAAACCATAAAAAAAGAAAAGGAAATCAATGTACCGCTCAAAGATTTTTCTGGTTCTTCTAGTGCTTGTTACCGGTATAGTCAGTGTAAAAATGCTGAAGGGCAAAACTCAAAAAGTCGTCCTAATCACTGGGGCATCAAGTGGTATTGGATTAGCCACTGTTAAAGCTTTTCAAGAAAAGAAATGGAAGGTATGGGCTGGATGGCATCGAAGGCTATCTTATGAATTAAAGGAGATGAAAAATATCAGAATCTGCGAACTCGATGTTACCAACGATGATCAGATTCAAAAAACAATAGCAAACATTTTAAAAGAAGATGGAAGAATTGACGCCTTAGTTAATAATGCTGGATATGGACTTGTCGGCGCAGAGGAATGCGTAACTATCAATGAGGCTCAGCAACTCTTTGATGTTAATTTTTTTGGTGTGTTACGCCTCATTCAGGCCGTTCTACCCACAATGAAAAAGCAGCATTCAGGTCACATTCTTAATGTAAGCAGTGGAGTAGGAGTTTATTCATTTCCTGGACTTGGGCTTTATTCCTCTTCAAAGTTTGCACTGGAATCAATGAGCGAATCACTCGCAGCCACCGTTTCGCCATGGAACATCAATGTTTCAATCATAGAACCCGGCTTTGTCAAAAATGACTGGGGCAAACATTGTGTGACTGGATCTCGGCCCTGTGGCGAAAAATTTTATGAAAAATTAACACAAGGCGTTCAGAATTTGCTTTCAATGAAACCGGGGGCACAACCTTGTTATGAAATCGCTGCCTTGCTCGTTAAGATTGCCGAAGATCCCAACCCCGATATGCGCTATCAAACGTCACCAAACATGAAAAAATATATAGCTGAAAGATTGCTGGACCCAACCGGAAATCTTGCAAAAGAAAACAATATACACTTAGTAAAATACTTAGCAGGTGAAGAAACATAAGATAGAGATAAGAAGATTTTACATATTTTTTAATTGAGTGAGAGCCATTGTTTTGAGGCCTTCACGCTCATTTTGATTTGCAGCTTTTTTAAAATACTCACGCGCTTTGCTTTTATCAACTGCCGCACCTTCGCCATACAGATACATCCAACCCAATATATAACACGCATGTGCTTGCACATAGGTATTATATGTTTGACTCGCAGCCTTTTCAAAATAATCGCGAGCTTTGATCTTATGGAGTTCGACACCTTTGCCATATCTGTACATCAGTCCTAATTTGTAACAGGCAGCCCCTTGGACAAATTTGTTATTTGTTTGATCCGCAGCTTTTTCAAAATACGCACGCGCTTTGTCCAAGTCACGTGACACACCTTGGCCATTTTGGTACATTAGTGCTAACTCATAACATGCACTCGCTTGCGCAGGTTTATAATCATTTTGATTAGCGGCTATTTCAAAATACTCGCGCGCTTTACTGAGATTGAATAATACACCGTGCCCATTTTTATACAGTACCCCTAACTCATAAAAAGCACAAATTTGGGCTTGTCTATCATCTGTTTGATTCGCAGCTTTTTCAAAATACTCAACAGCTTTGGAGTGATCTTCGATCACGCCTTGCCCATTTTTATACCTGACACCTAACTCATACAATGCCCTCGCTTGAGCGGATGTATCATCTGTTTGATTCGCAATTTTTTGAAAATACTCAAACCCTTTGCTATTTTCAGCAGCAAGAGGCTTATCCAATAAATCCTGCATCCCTGAAATAAAATCTGAGGATGGGCTCACTGGGGAGGACTCACCGTTGGATTTTAAAATAGTTAAAATCGAGCCTACCATCTTTTCTAGCCTGCTTAATCTATTTGTAATCTCTTCCTCATAAGCAAGCCCTGCACTGCGGGTGTTATTAAGTGATTCATCTATGATTAAGAAATGGTCGTTTCCATTATCTTCACACGTGAGAGTAATTTCTTTATTTCCGGCGTCTTCAGTTGTCTCATCTCCGCCTTTTTTTTCCTGATGCATTGCAACTTTTTTATTTTGGGTTTCTTGGAATGTCATGTCTAAAATTCTTTTCTTACTTTGCTCCATTCCCTTTGAAGAATACGTAGATGTAACTGAAGTTAACACTATACTGTAAATAAACATCTGTTTAATCATGATTTTAGACCCCACGATAGTAAAACTTTAAAAAGTGCCATATTTTAATATACATTCAATAAAATAAATGTCAAAGTGAATCATTTTGGGGATGCAGCATGTTGAGTTTGAGAAAGATTTCACTTGAAAATTCGTTCATTTTTTGCAAGGATTTTAAGATGAAATCCTCAAAAACATGTATAAGGATTCTGCTATTTCGATTCATAAACCAGTAGTTACCGATGGTAAACTCACTACCGCCGATGGTCGCTATGCAGCAGTAAGTTTTGGAAACTATTGTAGCTGTTGTAAATGCCACATCCTAGTTCTTAGCGACCAAAATAATCTTAGGTTCAGCTAGGCACTTTGCTTGCATGTGGGCTTCTTATCCCCGTTTCTTTTTCCTCTACCTTAAGTTTCTTGTGAAACAAGCCCTTAGGCAAGTAAGTATGCTTAGCCGGACAGAGTCTCATTATTATGGAGACTATTTCTTTTGGAATATGCCCCTTTAAATTCACAATAAGAGCTATTCTATCTCTCATCTCTTCATACAACTCTTTTATCTCTTTGCTCGCCAGATCATAAGGAGTAAGCGAACCACATGTTTTGCATCCCCTTCCAGGATGAGCTTTGAGTTTTTTGTCGTAAGGCCTTTGAGCTTTACAAGTGTCGCATTTTTCTACACTCCCGTATGTCCTGGAGTAGGGATCTATTTCTGGGGTTGTGAGTAATATTTTTACTACATATGCCTTGTTTTTAGAGACGGCTTCATGAAGAATTGTATATCCCTCATCATTTTTTTGATTAACGTCTTTGATCTGTCCTAAGTTTAATAGCTTTCTTATAGAGCAAAATAGTCCTTTTTCAACTGCATCACAGAGCAGCTTCATTCCATCTTTATCATCTAAAGATTGCGACGGCTCTCTATGGTTTATTTTGAGAATGAATTTAAAACATTCAAAACCATTTTTTGCCTTATAACCCTCGTAGTTTGCGCTCACTAAATCCCCATTTGCACCCAAGAAGCAAAGAAAATCCATACTTTCTTTATTATCGGCCCTGATAGCCAATGCCAAAGCAGTATTACCTTTTTCTTCTTTTTCCTCCATATTTGAACCCCAGTCTTTAAGCAACTTCATAGCCCCAATCGCAGTTGCCCGAGCTGCGCAGTGAAATGGAGTTTCTCCATGCCTATTTCTAGCATCAATATTTCCACCCCATTTTTTTTGCAATCTCATTGCTTCAATTGCATTTTCTTGAGCGACATAATGAAATGCTGTCCCCAAATTACTTCTTGCATTTATATCTGCGCCCCAGTCTTTGAGCAATTGCATCGCTTCAATCGCATTCTTTCCAGCGGCATAATAAAATGGCGTCGCTGTTAATAAATACTTAGCATTTATGTCTGCACCCCATTCTTTAAGCAATCTCATAGCCTCAAGCGCATTCTTTTGGGCTGCATAATGCATTGGTATTCCGCAATCACTTCTTGCATTTATATCTGCGCCCCAGTCTTTGAGCAATTTCATGGCCTCAATCGCATTCCTTCGGGCTGCATAATGAAAGGGCGTTTCTTGATGCACATTTCTTGCATCAATACTTGCACCGCAGTCTTTGAGCAATTGCATCGCTTTAATAGCATTCGCTTCAGCAGCATAATGAAGTGGCGCTTCTCCTAAATCACTTCCAGCATCAATATTTCCACCCCACTCTTTGAGCAATTTCATAGCGTCAACGGCATTCGCTTCGGCAGCATAATGAAGTGGCATTCCCCAATCACTTCTTGCATTTATATCTGCGCCCCAGTCTTTGAGCAATTGCATAGCCTCAATCGCATTTGCTTGAGCTGCACAATGAATGAGCGTTTCTTGGAAACAGAGTCTTGCATTTATATCTGCACCCCATTCTTTGAGCAATTTCATTGCCTCAACTGCATTACCACGAGCCGCATCAAATAGGGCAGCGGTCTGGTCCAGGCTATCTCCTTTTCCTTTTAAATATTTTAAAAGTTTAAGATCATTGTATTTTGCTGCTAAGTGAATAAGTTTGCAAGGAACAGGGCACTTGGAACTACTTAGCAAATCTTCTATGCGCTTTAGTATGTTTAATAAGTTTTCAGGTTGATTAATGCAAGTCAATGCCTCATGCGCAAGAGTCCAATAGTGCTGATTTTTTTCTTTTTGTCCCTCGATGTACATAAGGCATTCATCAATTTTACCCGCCATTAAGTGTGCCTTAAAACTCTTCTGATTGTCCTTCTCATATTCAATGGGCAGCTCCATGGCATATACCCAGCTAACTAAAAATAGGTTCATCACCGCCACTTTCTTAATTTTGAGCGTTGATTTCTTCATACCTACTCCTGAAACTAAAATTTTTCTGATTTTTTTGTCAATGATAAATAATTTATACTATATCAAATTTGAAAATTATGACAAATTTTAATAATTACCAAGAGGAAAGGCACTAAACTGTTTTTCTCCAGTATCGGAATGTGAGAATCGCTTCCCAAAAAGCAAATTGGTAAGTTTTATAATGAGGCACCTCTTTTGCGCGTTTTATCGGTAAACGCAGCACATGCGCCCAATGGAGCAGGCGCAAAAGCTAACCATGAAAATTTCCATGGCATCATTCCTTTGCAGGGCTTACTCAATGAAGATTATAAGAAACTAAACTGCCATGCGATATTCTCAATTAAGTTTTTAGTCGCAAATGCAAAATCTGGAAATTGGCGCGCCCGGTAGGACTCGAACCTACAGCCTACGGATTCGAAGTCCGGCGCTCTATCCTTTGAGCTACGGGCGCGTATAGTAGCTAAAAAAATAGCATGAAAACTCATAAAAAGCCAGGCGCTTACCAGAAGATCCCAAAGGTCGTCACAAAAGCAGCTCCTTGAGAAACAACAGGGCTTTGACAATAAGAGAATTAATTTTTAACATATATACACTCAATCTAAAAAATATTTATTTAGATTTATCATGATAGAAAGGATTGTTTATGATCACCAAGAAAATTCTCCTTTTTTCGCTTCTTGTAAGCCTGCCACTTTTTGCACGGCCGACAAACGAGTATGTCCTTAATGAAACGTTTCAAGCATACACGCAAGACCAGTACGATATTGATAAAAAGTTAGAGGAAGCCGCTTGGGCAGGTGATTATGAAAAAGTAAAAAAAATGATTGAGTCTGGGACAACTCAATCAGCCCGAGAGTTTGCTTTAGAAGCAGCAGCTTCGGCCGATTACAAAAATCTTTCTTCTCCTGAAGCTTGTGCGCGAATTATCTCTGCTCTTTTGGATACCACTCTTAGCTACGCTGCAGTAGATCATGCATTTTTAGCAGCAGCAGAATCGGGTAGCTTAACCATCGTGAAATATCTTTTAGACAACGCTGAAATAGAGATAAATGCGCAGATAATTGCGTACCAAAATGCCCTCTACAGGAAAAAATTTGATGTGGTCGGAGTCATTGATGCATACTCTCGCGACAAATTTTACTGGCAAACTCTTCCAGATGTTCAGTGCTATAATTGCGCCGAAGACTATTACAAACTCCCTCAAACTACCCTAGTGCTTGATCTTATACTTTTGATAAGCGGTAATTTTCATCACGGTTCTTCAGTGAGTACTTTTGCTTTTGATAAAACATACCGACGGGCTTATGGTGACTATAAGGATGGACTTTGTAACGCGATAAGTTATTATACACGTCCCTATGCAAAGCGTTCAGCGTATAGATTTCCCTAAGGCGCCCAATCGAATCAGTAAGTATGAGCACGCCTAAGAAATCAGTAAGAAAAATTTTTATTTTTGTAGCCTTAGTTAATCCTCCAGCGCTGTTGGCAATGGAATCTACTTCGAAAATAGTCTTTGAAGAAAGATCACGCATAGAATGGTGTTCTCAATACCTCCAAGAAACCGTAGCTGATCTTGAAAGGAATCTTTTCAATTTGCAAAAGCTCTATAAAAAAATTAAGAATGACCTACTAAAATGCTGCAGCATACAAAAACGTATCACAAAAGTTGAACAGGCAAAAACAGTAACCCATGAACTACAATCAACGACAGCCGCTTTGCATCTTAAGAAAAAGAAAGTAAAACGCGATATACTCGCCTGCCGTTTTAGGATAGCGGAAAAAAAGAATGTGCCAGTCACTAGTCCTTTTTTGACCGAAAAAAGAAGATTGACGCGTGCTTATGAACATTTCGATGATCTTTTTGAGAAGTTTGAAAAGCATTTTCCCCTTGTAGCGGCCGAAATCCCCGATGCATGCGCCGGGATTCTCCTCTCTTATTTTGCCAATAGGACATTAAAGGAAGTGAGACCAGAAAATAACTGCTCAGGCCTAGTAGCTCAGAACATTTGGCAAGCTATCAATAAAATTTTTGCTTTGGGATTTAAAGAAGTGCTTGAGTATGAGGACTATGTAGTTTTCTATCATAAAAAAGAAGGAAGATGCCGTGATGTTACCGTAAAGAACGCGCCACTCCTTTTACAGCAAGCAAAAAATGGTGACAAAAAAGCAGAAAAAGACCTCGAATGGCTTGCGGGTCACTATCACATTGCTTTTTTGCTTCACAAAACTGACATTTTTGAAGTCATACTCACATTAACGGAAGCGTTACGTACCGATAAGGAATTGCGTAAACTCATTTCCTGTTTTAAAGTTAAGCATAAGCAAAATTATTGCAGTCTTATTCCAGCAAGTGACATTTTAGCGCATAAAGCATTGCCTCATCTTATAGTCTGCCCAACTCAAGGCAAAGAGAATGCCCAAAAAGTCTTGGATATGCTTGCAAAACTTTTTAAGAATGATATCCAAACAAAAGGAACCGGCAAAAATCCACCGTTTTATGAAAAAATAAATACATTGATGGCCATCTGCCAAGGTGATACAACGCAAAAGAGCAAAATCGCAGAAATTCCCGCTTTAAAAAAAAGCCATGGCCCTTTGTTTGAAAAAAATATGGTCTACTATAGCCCAAATGTTACAGGAACTGATCTGGGTAACGAATTCTACCATTTGTCAAAACCAGAGCATTGAACCTCTCCTGTTTAAGCCTTTCTTAGACCTTGCCAAGGGAGGCGCCCCTCTTTGATTGAAGAAAATCTTTTCTTGCTTTTTTTATATCCTTGATTGCTCTGGTACTTGTGAACATAAAGTCTTTGGTTATACGATCTTCATCTTTAAGAAGAGCATCAACACTCATGGCCGTTGCAACTTTGTCTTTTGATTGTATCGCTATGAGGCCAGTGTGAGCACTTTCTTTGATCGCATCCCTTAATTGATCAAGATTTTTTACCGGTTTGTCGTTGACCTTATCAAGAAGCACTCCCTCGTAGAAACAATTTATCTTATGCACCAGTGAGCCGGGAAGAAGCTTTGTAACAATAAGCACTTCTTTGTCTCGATTCTCAGCAAGTCTATACTGATGCAAAGGAATTAAATCATTAAATATATCAAGATGATTGGTACGAAGCTGCATAACACACATACCACCGATAATTTCATAATCGCATCCGCATTGCTCAAACTCGGGGTGAATAAAGCGCACGGGAAGCGGAATTGGTTCAGAATACGTTCCCTTAAGATTCTTTTCTTTACCCTTCCTAAAAATGCGCACATTCATTTTTTCATTACAAGGAAGTCTTATCAAAAATTCATCAAGAGTAACCTTAGCTGAGCTTTGCCAGTTAACGGTAACATCACCATATGAATCGACCGGATGGCCATTGATTTCGTAGAGCATATCACCCTCTTTAATGCCCATCTTTTGCGCAATCGAATTGGGATACACGGTATTAATGTAGGTACCAGCTGGAACAGGATTGCCTAAAAGCTGTGCGTGCTCTTCAGTGGTAGCATTATAGCGAATGCCTAAATCAGGCTTACGCACTAATTTCTGTTTTGCAAGATCCTTAAGCAAAATCTGGGCATCATAAATAGGAACGATATACCCAATATTTTGGGAATTCGGGATTCCAGCACTATTAATTCCCACAACTAAGCCATCCAAATTAAGAAGCGGTCCACCGGAATTACCGGGATTTATTGGAGCAGTGATATGCATGTATGAACTACCCGCGATATATTCCCGACCAGCAATAACACCAACCGTGCTCTTTAAGTACCGCTGGCCCAAAGGATACCCAAGGGCAAGGACTGGTTCTGTGGGGAATAAAGCATCAGAATCACCCAACGTTAAAAAGGGAACCTTAGAAAGACTTTTACGAAAAGCGCACAGTGCTTCATCCGTTAATTTGATAAGCGCTACATCGGATTCAGGACAAACACCCACTACTTTTGCTTCTAAAGGCCTTTGTCCAATTTCAGGGACTTGAACATGGAGCGATGATGCCTGATCAACCACGTGAAAATTTGTCAATAAAGTCCCCTGCGAATCAATAAAAAAGGCCGTCCCACACCCTTCAGTTTGACGCGGGGCTTTGTACGGTTCCTGCCAATTAAATAATGTATGCTGGGAAAACACCTGCACCACTGTATTTCGGGCGGCTTCCTCCGCTTCTTTCCAATCATAGCTGCGTTCTGCTTTTTGAACTTTTCCCTGTATTTCCACACCACCTAACGTAAAAATCATACAAAAAAGAATGAAAAAAACTCGCATATATCGTTCCATACAGCACTCCTTAACATGCCTACTAGTAAATTTTTGCCAAATCTCATTATTATATGAGTATATCACGCTAGAAATAAATTTCAATGAGCAATAATTCCAGAGTAGCTATCACTATAAACATTTACATTCTTTTAAAATAGGCCAAAAATTCCTTATTCCCCTTGGTTCCTTCGATAGGAGATTCTATTACCCCTTGTAGTTTAAAGCCATAGGAATCTATTCCGCGCGTTACTTCATGAACGATTCGCTGATGTACTTGAGTATCTTTAATTATTCCCCCTCTGCCAACCTCATGCCTTTGGGCTTCAAACTGAGGTTTTATAAGGGTAATAAGCTGACCATCTTTTTTCATGAGGTTTACCACGGCAGGCATAACCTTAAGAAGAGATATAAAGGAAAGGTCAAGCGTTACTAGGTCCACTTTTTCAGGCAGTGCTTCAAGGTGCCGCAAGTTTGTGCGCTCAAGCACAACTACCCGTGGATCTTTTCTTATTTTCTCATGCACCTGACCATATCCCACATCTACGCCGTAGATCCGCGCTGCCCCCCTTTGCAGCAAACAATCGGTAAAACCGCCGGTAGAAAGGCCCGCATCCAATAGAGTAAGGCCACTAGGGTTAATACCAAAATAATCAAGAGCCTTTTCAAGCTTCCAGCCAGCTCGACACACATATTTTGGTTCTTCTGCATTAACTACAATGGGAGAATCAACTAAAAATAATTCACCCTGTTTTGTATGAATTTTCCCTTCAATAGAGACTTTGCCTTGCATAATAAAACTTTGTATCTGCGTACGGGACAAGTGGGGAAATTTCTCTTGTACCAGAAGATCTAAGCGTTTTTTGATTTTCATAATGAAATTTTTTTGGATATACTTAAAGCTGTATCAACTAGGATAGCGCAAATTGTTCTTTTTTTACAGAAATCTAGAAATTCGCCCTATGATCAGAACAGATGTTCCCCAGTTACCCATATCAAAAGATTTTATCGGTTCATTTTTACCAAAGCATCCTCTTATTATCGAAGCAGGAGCGCATATTGGCAGAGATACTCTTAAAATGGCCCTCCTATGGCCGCAAGCACAGATCTATGCTTTTGAACCGGTGCCGTCATTGTTTGATCAGCTTAAAGAACGGATAAAAGGCCAGCCGAATGTTCATTGTTTCCCGCTTGCTTTAAGTGATTCTACAGGAATGGCTACCCTCCATGTAAGCTCTGGTGCATCAACTGCAGCAAGCTCACTGCTTGAACCGTGGGAATATCGACAGAAACGCCCAAACGTTTTATTTGATCCTTTGCAAGTTCCAACGATAACACTCGATCAATGGGCCCATGAGCACAACATAAGCCACATTGATTTTCTCTGGCTTGATATGCAAGGGGCCGAACTTTCAGTTCTTAAAGCATCGCACCACATTTTCCCAACTGTCAAAGCTCTTCTTATAGAAGCAAGTCTTTCAGAAAGATTTAAGAGCAATCCGCTTTACACTCAGATTATTGCCTGGTTGGAAAGCCAGGGATTTAAGGCGTTAGGCCAGGATATTCCCAAGCATGACAAGATAAATATTTTTTTGGTAAGAAAATAAATCGAATAAAGGGCTACATTATTATTTTGGTAAAAATGGTTATAAGCATAGCGATACCAAGACCGTGATTGAACAAATTGCCAATGAGCATCTATGGCGATTTTTAGCTTATTTTAATTGCTTTTTTTGGTAGCACTGATATGGTAAATTATGAAATTAAGTTTCATCTCTTAGAGATAACTCGGCCAGTAAGAATAAAAAGAAACAAACTATCTTGTGAACTTCTCAAGCTGCTCGCTCCTGGCTAGGCAGAATATCATTGAAAGGAATTAGGTTCATTATGAATCACAAGTATTCATATTTATTTTTTTCGCTCGCAACCACCGGCTCACTTTTGGCTATGGAATTGCCAGTTGCTCGAAGCCTCGCTCAGCCATCTGCTGAAAGAAATATAAGCATAGCACCCTTATTGAATAATCAATCAACTACAGATGAGATTCTAGTCAATACCGATAATAAATTAAAGCAAGCTCTAACCCTTATTAGCGATTTATCTAAAAAAAATGAAAATTTGGTTAAGCAAAATGAACATCTGATTAGACAAAAAAGTGTTGCCCTCCACGCCCTCATTGAACAACTTGCAGGTGATAAAGGTAAAACGCACATCATTCTTGGGACCTTAAAAAACGACTCTCTCTTTGCTAGGGAACTGCTTGCAGCTGGTGGCATCACTCAGCCATCTGCTGGCAGAAATACGAGCGTAAAGCCCTTATCAATTAGCCAAGGAATTCCTACAGATGAGATTCTCATCAATACCGATAATGAATTAAGGAGAGCTATGATGCTTATTGATACCATCTATAAAAAAAATGAAAGCTTAGTTAAGCAAAATAATCTGCTGAGAGTACAAAAAGATGATCCTTATCAGTGTTTTCAGGAAATTACCCATCTCGATTGTCTGGATAAATTGGATAAGACCAAACTTGCTCAATTCTTGGAGCAGCTAGGCGAAAATTTTTTTTTGGGGCAAGATGATTGTGAGCAAAATTTTGATAAAGCTCGCGAATGCTTTGAAAAATTAGAACAATTAGATATATCAGACTACGACAAAACTTTAATCTGGTACTATTTAGGTGGCATATATGAACTTGGTATTAACGTAGAAAGAAATCTTCCCCTTGCAATGCAGTATCTTCATAGAATTCCTCATCAAAATAGTCTTTCACCCGAATCTGAAGAATGTTTAGCCTCATTTTTAGAAAGTATCGGAGAGAAATATTTTTTGGGGCAAAATGGTTGCGAGCAAAATTATGACAAAGCTCGCACATGCTTTGAAAAAGTTGAGCAATTAGATATACCAGAGTACGACAAAACTACTACCTGGTACCATTTAGGAGCCATATATTACTGTGGTCATAATAGCGAAAAAAATCTTCCTCTTGCTAAAAAATATCTTCTTAAAATTCCTAATCAAAATACTCTCTGTCGTCCAGATAAAAAATGGTTAGCCTATTGGTTAGAAAACATTGGTGATGCCTATTATTTTGGCGATGGAACTTGTAAGCAAAATTACGACGAAGCTCGTATATGCTTTGAAAAAGTTGAACAATTAGATGCACCAGGCTACGACAAAACTCCTACTTGGTATTACCTTGGTGCCATACATACCTTAGGTCTTAATGTAGAAATAAATCTTGCACGCGCTAAAGACTACTTTCTTAAAATTCCCGATCAAAATAGTCTTACACCCGGACCGAAACAATATTTAGCCTCATGGTTGAAAAGTATCGGAGAGAAGTATTCTGCGGGAAAAAACGGTTGTGAGCATAATCCCTCTAAGGCTCGTGAATGCTTTGAAAAAATTACCAGGTTACAAGTGCCAGGCTATCCAAGATTAGATCGGCCTAGGGACTAATCACAGGCAGCGCTCGTAAGAAAGACTCGTGCATTGCACTTCCCTTTATTCAAATTTGTCATTATTGTAGAATTAGATATGCTCTTAATTATTAACTCATTTACAATAGGAATCTGACAAAGTTACAGTTTTAGGAATACTCATGAAAGCGACTACGCTCATCCTTAAGAAAACCTTGGCAATCAGCCTACTTTTAGTTAGCTCAGTATGTGCTATGGAGCTGCCCATTGAATATAGTAAGGACACTCAGAAGAGTTTTAAGGCCCAATTAATGGCTGGTAAAATTGATGAATGCTTTAAGTATATCGAGCGAAAAATCGAGGAAGAAAAAGAAAAAAATCGGCACTACTGGGCTCTTGCACATGAGGCATTGACTTGCATTAATCGGACTGAGAGCTTATTAAACATACTAAAGCGTATAGAAGATTTGCTAAGCAGTCACCGTATTAGTTGCAGACTTGGTCACCTAGCAGCAGAATGTAACGACGTCAAACTTTTAAGGTATTTAAAAGAAAATCAAATGGTTATAGATTTTAAAGATGCTAAGGGCTTGACCCCTTTATTTTATGCAGCGCGTGGGAATGCATCGGAGGCAATGAAGTTGCTCCTTGAATGGGGCGATGACATTAATGCACGCGATCATAAGGAAAAAACTCCACTTCATTATGCAGCAGAAGAAAATGCAATTCAAGCCATGAAATTGCTTAAAGATTGGGGCGCTGACATTAATCCAAAAAATGATTACGGGGAAACTCCACTTCATCCTGCTGCTAAAGCAAATGCGATTGAAGCCATGAAATTACTTAAACACTGGGGCGCTGACATTAATCCAAAAAATGATTGGGGAGAAACTCCACTGCATTATGCTGCTAGAAACAATGTTATTGAGGCAATGAAATTGCTTAAAGATTGGAGCGCTGCACGCAATCATAACGAAAAAACTCCACTTCATCCTGCTGCTAAAGCGAATGCGTTTGAAGCCATGAAATTGCTTAAAGATTGGGGCGCTGACATGCATGCACGCGATCATAACGAAAAAACTCCACTTCATTATGCAGCTGAAGGAAATGCAATTCAAGCCATGAAATTGCTTAAAGATTGGGGCGATGACATTAATGCACGCGATCATAACGAAAAAACTCCACTTCATTATGCAGCAGAAGAAAATGCAATTCAAGCCATGAAATTGCTTAAAGATTGGGGCGCTGACATTAATCCAAAAAATGATTACGGGGAAACTCCACTTCATCCTGCTGCTAAAGCGAATGCGTTTGAAGCCATGAAATTACTTAAAGACTGGGGCGCTGACATTAATGCAAAAAATGATTGTCGAGAAACTCCACTGCATTGTGCTTCTAGAAACAATGCTATTGAGGCCATGAAATTGCTCAAACACTGGGGCGCTGACATTAATGCAAAAAGTTATCTGGGAACGCCATTGCATTATGCAATTAAAGAAAATGCAATTGAAACGATAAAGTTGCTCTATGAATGGGGCGCAAATATTGGGGAAAAAGAAACGTTGAATGGCGATACTGCTTTGGCACTTGCTATTAGATACGATCTAAAAGAATCCATGGACTTTCTTTCCTTCTTAGGTGCAAATAGGGATTTAGTGAACACAAACTACAAAGACGAAGAGGCAAAAAATCGTTTGAAATGTTTTAAATACATTTGCAAAATAAACCAAATGAAGCCGTCGCAACCTTTAGATGATAAAGAGGGAATGAAATTGCTCCATGAGGCTGTTGAGAATGGACTATTTTGCTCAGTGAGAAAATTATTAAACTCTGGAAAGATCAAAGACATTAATCAAAAAAATGATACGGGATATTCAATTCTTCATGAAGCCGCCGATAAAAACAAAATCTATGTAGTAAAAATATTACTCACAACCCCAGAAATAGAACCCTACTCCAGGACGTATGGTACAATGAAAAATTGTCCTACCTGTAAAGCGCAGACGCCTTACGATAAAAAACTCAAAACTCATCCTGGAAATGGATGCCAAACATGCGGTTCACTTACTCCTTATGATCTTGCAAGCCCAGATATAAAAGAGATCTATGATGAGATGAGAAAAAGAATTGCTATTATTTGCTGTTTAAAAAAACTCCCTATTCCAAAAGAACTCGCCTACATGATATTTAGATTATGTAACTATCAGGCTAAACATACACACTTGCCTAAAGGCTTGTTTCATAAGGCACATAAGGTACAAGAAGAAAAACAGAATGGTGGCGAAGAGAAGTATCTAACATTTGAGGCTCAAAGGGCTGAAATCGCTCGAGAACGAAAGGAACCTCAAGCCATGATGGCAGCAGCCGTTTTGGGAGACTTAGAACGGTTAAAACAGCTTGTTTCATCCGGCGCCGATTTACTCACGCAAGATTGGTGTGGATATAATGCTCTTCACTTTGCAGTCTTACATAACGGTATAGGCATAGCCCAGTATATAATGCAGTGTGAGCCTCGCACAGCTATCGCCAAAAGTAAAGATGGCTTAAACCCTATCGATGTAGCTATTAAGCACAAAAAATCGAAAGAACTCTTACAAGCACTCTACGAAGAAACACAGAAAATCACAATAAGCAACCAAAAATAGACGAACAAGAACACCTAAATGGCGCAGAGAAACAGGAAAGCTTTCTTTAAGCTTGTTCTTCAGTGCTTGCTAAAAATAAGAAGGAATTGGTTACTCAACAAATTGCCAATTAGCATCTGCATCCCTTTTTCCCCAATTTTTATTGTTTTTTTTAGAGGCGCTGATATAGTAAGTTATACAATTTAAAAAAACTAGGTCTTCCAATAAAAAAGTTACACGATTAAAAATATCGCTACAAAATCATGAAAAAAATCTCCTTCATTTATTGGCTCCTCACGCTCACAGCATGCAAATCACTCTATTGTATGGAAGTCCAAGATCTAAAAACCTCTCGACATTCTAGCATTGAAACACGAAAGCGAACATTTTCTGCCGAGAGTACAAATAGTTCCTGCCCTACAGGAACCAGAGCTGAGCATAGTAAGCCTCTTTTAGAACCAGCATCGGATGGAAGTGCCGAACATACATGCCTTGCAACTCAAGAGGTTCTGCTCTTGCAAACCCTCGTTAAAACGCTTGCACAAAAAACTGTTGCTCAAGAAAGTACACATACAAAAACTCAAGCAGCACTTGATAAAGCATTGGATGAAAACCTGCATTTAAAAGCCAATAATGAGCTCATAAAAAGATTATTGGCTGAAGAACTGGTACTGCATCCAAGAGAAATACAACTGTCGCAAGAACTTATAATGCTGTTAGCTCCTCAATGGGTGCAATTGGCAGATTACTACTTTTATGGCAAAAGGGTCCCATTTAGTTTCGAAACCGCCCAAAAATTCTTAGAAAAAGCTGCTCTTCAAGAGGTTCATAAAGAAGCTCAAGCCAATGCCTTTATACTTCTTGGCGACATTTACTATAATTCAATAGCAGAAAAGGATTGCAACAAAGCCATGGAGCTCTTCATCAAGGGCGAAGAAAATGCAAGCGATCGGTACAAAGCTCTTTCCTGGTTACGTAGAGGCCAATATTGTTTCACGAGAGATGACAATGAGGCTGCTCAAGATTTTTTTACTAAAATAGAGCAGAGCACTGTGGATAATATCAAAATTTTAGCATGGCTTGAACTTGCAGGCCACTACCAAAACGCATACGAATACTCTAGTAGCTACAGGTATGAAAAAGCCTGTTATTTCTACGAAAAAGTCTTTCATCAAAACTCAGACTTGTCTTCTAAAGAAGAAGCACGTAACGGACTCGCATATTTACATTATGATGCAAGAAAAATTGAAAAATATCATTTGGTAAAGAAATGGTGGGAACGCCTGCTTGAAAAGTCAACCCCGCCTTTTTTGATCGGCAAAGCCTTAGTTTTCTTTGGTGAATTGTACGCTTTTGATAAGAACCATGAAAATTATGCGCTTGCTCAAGAAAATTTTACTAAGGCGTTGAAGTCCGAGCACGAAGCAGGCCGCGCAGCCCTTAATTTAGGAGAAATGTTCTTTTGGGGTAAGGGATTGCCGTGTCCAAACTACGAGCAAGCCCGTATCTATTTTCAATTAGCGTGCAAAAACGGTTGTGGTTTTCAGTATCGGTTAGCACATGAGCGCCTTGGAGAATTAGATATTAAGCGTCTTGAAGCGGGACAGCCTGTTGCTGACAACGAGCAATTCATTGATTTCATTCAATCAGCTCAAAAGAATACGGTCAAACGAGTGTATGAACTTTTATTAAAATTTGAACACCAAGGTCAGCTTACTACGAATGCTCTTATTGAATTAAGAGCAGTTATTGAATATTACTATCTTAAACACACTATTCAAGAATCTGCACAAACTCCAAGTTATTATAAAAATGCTGCACAACAAACAGCTAACGTTTATTTGCAAACTATTGCGCTCTACTATTTGGGTTTAATCTATTCTGAAGGAGTCGGCGTCGAGAAAAATAAAAAAGTGGCTCGTGAGTATTTAGAAAAAGTAATGAAGGATGGTACGGTTGAAAAATATAAAAATTTAGCACGAAACAGTCTTGATGAGCTCGATGAAGAGGAAGAGGATTGAGATTCCCATCTCATTAAAAAAAACGATTAAAATACGTGTAATTTGTTATTAAGCAAATTGCCAATTAGCATCTGCACCCTTTTTTTTCCTATTTTTATTGTTTTTTTTAGTGGCACTGATATATTAGATTATGCAATTAAAATTCCACATTTAACTTAAAAAATCATGAAAAAAGCCTGCTTGGTCTCTGGACTTCTTATATTTACACAGATATATAAACCTCTTTGTGCTATGGAAGCCCAAAATATCGAAACACGAAAGCGAACATTTTCTGCCGAAAATGCCAGTGGTTCCTGCCCTATCGGAACATCGGCTGAGCATAGTAAACCTCTTTTAGAAGCAGCACCTGATGGTAGTGCCGAACATACATGCCCTGCAACTCAAGAGGTCCAGCTCTTGCAAACCCTCCTTAAAACGCTTGCCCAAAAAACTGTTGTAGAAGAAAGCACACGCGCAAAAGCTCAAACAGCACTGAGCAAAGCGTTGGATGAAAATCAAATTTTAAAAACACGCTTCCAGCTGCTAAAAACGGAATTTGCTCAAGACTTGGTACTGAATCCAAGAGCAATAACTATGTCGCAAGAACTTATAATGCTGTTAGCGCCCGAATGGGGGCGATTAGGAGACAAGTATTATTATGGAAAAGGAGTGCCTGTTAATTTAGAGATGGCCAAAAAATTCTTTGAAAAGGCCGCTCAACAGGAGGTACACAAAGAAACTCAAGCCAACGCGCGTACCATGCTTGGCGAAATGTACTATCTGGCATGCGGAGTAAAAAAGGACAACAAAGCCATCGAGTTCTTCGCAAAGGCTGAGGCTATTCTTTTTGGCAGTTATCTATAAAGAAGAAGGAGCAGGAGTGGAGAAAAATAGAAAAGTGAAGCGTGATTGTTTAGAAAAAGTAGTGAGGAATGGCACTATCGAGAAATATAGAGAATTAGCGCAAAACGCTCTTGATGAACAGGAAGATTAGGAAAATAATTACTCAAAACTTTGTATAGGAGCGTTACCTATGAAACACTACCTCATGTATTGCAGTATGGTTGTACTAGCCACTCCCCTTTTTGCAATGGAAATTACCCAGGAAAAAATCGAGGATGATGCGCTACTAAGTGCGGTAGCTCTTGCATCCAATTATAAGATTGAGCTGGATGAAGCTATTATTGAGCGAGATGAAGCACTTACGAAAAACACTCGACTGAAAGCAAAACTTGATGAAAGTTCTGCTGCAGAAGCTTATGCAGAAAATAATCACAAAAAAGCTTTTGAGATTTTCTCACTCTTAGAAAAAAATAGCAATTTGCCCGACTGGCTTAAAATTACGTCTCGCTATTATCTGGGAGCACTTCTGTTTAATGGCAATGGAATACATCTTGACGTACTTATGGCTGAAAAATTTTTAAAGCTTGCGGCTGATCAAACTTATATTCCAGTTATTGCTGCTAAGGCTCAATTAAGTCTAGGTGAGTTGTACTCTTGTCAGAATAAATGGGTTGATGCATCTACCTGTTTTAAGCAGGTTGTGGGCTCTATTAATGCTCCTCAAGATTTAAAACTTAAATCGTGTAGATACCTGGGTGAAATATTTTTTTACGGCAAACCTGGCATTGAAGCCAATAAGGCTGAAGCCTGCAAGTATCTAGCGCAGATTAGTAACCAAGATGCTAATTTAGAAGCAAAAGCTTTTGCTTGTCAGTGTTTAGGAATAGATGACTATAACAATGATAAGTTTGAGGACGCCTTAAAGCATCTTTTAATAGTCGATGCTTTGAATGTTCCTGGTTACAAAAAAAATACCACCTGGTACTACTTAGGCTTAGTCTATTTTAAGAAAAATGAAACTTCTAGGGCAAAAAAATATTTTGTAAAGGCTAAAGAAACTAATGATTCTACTGTAAAGACTGGGGTATATGAATACTTATTGAAAATAGCAGGCAAAAAGATAGAAGCGGCTATAAGTTTACATAATGAAAAAAAATATAAGGAAGCAAAAAAAAGTCTAAAAAAAATAGTCACCGACAACGATCTACCCACCTTGGATCTTACCCAAGCCTATTACTATTTAGCTGAGGTTTGTTTTAATGGATTGACCGGCAAGGGAAACTACCCTCTTGCGCTTCAATACTATGAAAAAGTACTCGATCAACAAAAGTACCCAGAACTTATTGCAGTTGCAGCATATAAAGTAGGAAAAATGTATTATTTTGGGTTGGGAACAAACAAAAATTATCAACAAGCGCGAATCAATTTTGAACGAGCAGAAATTCAACACGATGCCTATGCTTACGCTTTTGCTTCTCGCTGCTTAGGCGAAATTTATTACCGGGGGCTTGGCATTCATCAGCCTGACTTTGCAAAAGCTTTTACGCATTTTAATAATGCACTCAACCAAACATTTGATAAGGAATCGCAAGAAATCGCTCGTGTAAATCTTGGAGAAATGTACTACCAAGGCAAAGGCACACATGAAGATTTTGCAAAAGCACGCGAATATTTTGAGTACGTTGCAAATAATGATACCAATGCTGCTCGAGTTGCCGTTGCCTGCTATTATTTGGGTAAAATGTGGTACCAGGGAAATGGTGTTGGAGCGGATGCAAAAAAAAGCTTTGATTACTTTCAAAAGGCAGCAAGATCACGTACGAGTAAACTCATTTCAATTCTTGTATCAAGATATTTAGCTGAAATGTACTATTACGGTAAAGGTACCGAAAAAAATTATGGCCTTGCTGAATTTGAGCTTTTAAAGCTTGAAAACCAAGATGTCGATCCTGAAGCCCGCGCTTTTGCATTGTACCATCTTGGCGAACTCTGCCAGTATGCAATTGGGAGCAAGCGAGAAGAAGATAAACCAGCTGCCATGGGGTATTTTGAAAAGGCCAAAAATCAAGACGACAATCTAATAGTAAAAGACTACGCAACCCGCTTCTTTGCTGATAAAAATTATGCGGATAATAAGCATGATTTAGCAGATGAGCTCTATCAATCTATCAAACATGACAAATACACCGCAGCTTACGCTCGTTGCAGACAAGGCAACATATCGTATGCAAAAGGAGATTTTCAAAAAGCGGCTGTCTTTTATAAAGAAGCAGCTGACCAAAACTTGAACCGTACTGCTCAGACCGAGTCTGCATCAGCCTTGTCAGTGATGTATGAGCAAGGAAAAGGTGTAGAAAAAAATGCCAACGAAGCATTAAAATATAAGAACATAGCTACGCAAGAAATCCATAATTAAATTCAATTACTAAAAACTATGCCCCAGGAGCAACCGTGAAACATTATAGTTTGTATTTGAGTATCGTACTTACAGGAGCACCTGCGTATATCCTTGCAATGGAACTCCCTATAACGCGAAAACAAGCAGTTACACGAAATTATTCACTAGTAACTAATTGCAATCATGATCAAGAAAAAGGTAACGAGGAAGCTCAGCAAGCAGTAGAAAATGAATTAGTCTACTCAAAAAAAGTCATCGCCGCTCTTTCGCAAAAGCTTGCAAAATACGAGGCTGAAAAAAAAGCTCAGCAAGAACGCCACATACGGCTTTCAAAATTGCAAGATTTAGGAGAAAATTATTATCATGGCAAAAATGGCTATGCACAAGATTATGCAAAAGCTCATGAATATTTTACGCAGGTCGAGCAAGCACAGGCTTTTGATTTTGATAAGGAAGCTACCTTGTATTATTTAGGGGCAACATACTTCGAAGGGCTCAAAGATTACAAGCGTGCCAAATCATACTTTGAAAAAGTTGTTAATTCGCGTCTCTCCCAAGCTTGTAAAGACTATGTTAACAACTGTTTAGCAAAAATTGCTCAAGATCAAACAGCACATGACCATGCTAAGCGTAATCAGGATTTAGGAATCGATTATTTTTATGGCACGGGGAGCGGCATACCAAATTATACCAAAGCTCGCGAACATTTTGAGCTTGTCGAGCAAGCGCAGGTTCCTCATTTTGATAAGACAGCTACCTGGTATTATTTGGGGAGAATGTACATAGAAGCAAGGGGGATAGCAGCTGATGACACCCGCGCTAAATCATATTTTAGAAACATTGTAAATTTTAAGTCATTGGATAAAGCAGACCAGGAAATTGTATTCGACTATTTAGAACAAATTGCTTTAGAAGAAGCAGAATACGAAAAGGCTACGCAAAATCAATATTTAGGATTTAATCATTATTTTGGCATTAATAACTATCCCAAAAATTATACCAAAGCTCGTGAGCATTTTGAGCTTGTCGAGCAAGCGCAGGTTCCTCGTTTTGATAAATCATTAACCTGGTATCATTTAGGGGGAATATATTTCCAAGGGCTTGATGTATCACAAGATAACAAGCGAGCTAAATCATATTTTGATAAAGTGGTTAATTCTTCGGTTATCGACCAAGCTGGTAAAGACTATGTTAACAACTGTTTAGCAAAAATTGCTCAAGATCAACAAGCACACGACCAAGCTAAGCGTAATCAGGATTTAGGCATCGATTATTATTTTGGCACTAATAACTGTCCCCAAAATTATACCCGAGCTCGTGAGCATTTTGAGCTTGTCGAGCAAGCGCAGGTTCCTCATTTTGATAAGTCATTAACTTGGTATCATTTAGGGGGAATATACTACGGTGGTCTTGGAGGTGTCTCCCAAGATAACAAGCTCGCTAAATCATATTTTGCAAGAGTTGTTAATTCTTCAACTCTCGACCAAGCAGGTAAAGACTATGTTAACAACTGTTTAGCGCAAATTAGAGCTGCAGGAGCTTAAGGGCAGGATTAAGAGGAGCCATTATGAAAAAGTTTAGTTTGTACTTGAGTATTATACTTATAGGAGCACCAGCGGCTATCCTTGCCATGGAACTCCCTGTAACGCGAAAAGAACCAGTTACACGAAATTATTCCCTAGTAACTAGTTGCGATCAGGATCAAGAAAAAGTTAACGAGGAAGCTCAACAGGCCGAAAGTGAATTACTTTATTTAAAAAAACTTATAGCCGCTCTTTCCCAAAAGCACGAAACATGGGAGTCTGAAAAAAAAGCGCAAAGCAAGCAGCAAGAAGCCCACACACGGCTTACAAAATTACAAGATTTAGGAATAAATCATTTTTTAGGCATTAACAATTGCACAAAAGATCATAAGAAAGCTTGTGAGTATTTTAAGCTAGTAGAGAGAGCACAGGTTCCTCTTTTTGATAAGTCACTTACTTGGTTCTATTTAGGGGTATTTTGCAAATGTGGGTATGTTGTCCCCAAGGATTATGCGAGCGCTAAATCATACTTTAGAAACATAAATTTTGCAGCCATTGATAAAGACCTAAAAGACAGCGTCATCCGCCTTTTAGGGGAAATTGCCGCAGAAGAGGAGGCCAAAAAAAATCAGGATTTAGGATGGGATTATTATCATGGCAAGATAGCCGGCACGCCAAATTATGCCAAAGCTCGTGAGCATTTTGAGCGAGTAGAAACTGCTCTGGTTACTCATTTTGATTTTGATAAGTCATTGACTTGGTACCATTTAGGAGAAATATACTTCCAAGGGCTTGAGGTCTCTCAAGATTACAAACGCGCTAAATCGTATTTAGAAAAAATTGAGGATCCTGCTGTTCTTGGCCAAGCTGGAAAAGATTACGTCAGTAGCTGTTTAGCAAAAATTGCTCAAGATGAAGCAGCGCACAACCAGGCCAAACAAAATCAGGATTTAGGATGCGATTATTATTATGGAAAGACAGCCGGCACGCCAAATTATACCAAGGCACGTGAGCATTTTGAGCTCGTCGAGAGAGCAGAGGTTCCTCGTTTTGACAAGACATTGGCTTGGTACTATTTGGGAGACATATACTTCAAAGGGCATGAGGTCTCCCAAGATTACAAACGTGCTAAATTATATTTTGAAAAAATTAAGGATCCTGCTGTTCTTGGCCAAGCTGCCAAAGACTACGCCAGCAGCTGCTTAGCAGAAATTGCTCAGGATGAAGCAGCGCACAACCAGGCCAAGCAAAATCATAATTTAGGATATGATTACTTTCATGGCAAGACAGCCGGCACGCCAAATTATGCCAAGGCACGTGAGCATTTTGGGCTCGTCGAGAGAGCAGAGGTTCCTCGTTTTGACAAGACATTCACTTGGTATTATTTAGGAGCATTATATCACAATGGCTTTGATGTCCCCCAAGATTACAAACGTGCTAAATTATATTTTGAAAAAATTAAGGATCCTGCTGTTCTTGACCAAGCTGGCAAAGACTACGTCAGTAGCTGTTTAGCAAAAATTGCTCAGGATGAAGCAGCGCGGCAAGAAGCGCTTCGTTTCCAAGATTTAGCAGAAAAATATTATTTGGGCTCGCAGGCCGAGTACAAGCAACATTATGCTGTATCACGTGCCTTTCTAGAACTTGTTGAAAAGGCAGATATTCCTGGATTTGATAAATCGATAACTTATTATTTTCTGGGTGCTCTCTATTATTTTGGCAACGATGTACAACGTGATTACGCACGTGCTAAATCCTATTTAGAGAAAGTGGTCACTATAAATCAAGCCGGACGAGAAGCCATAACTCTCTGGTTGCGAAACATACAAGTTGTCTGGGATAAGGCAGCAAAAGACCAAAGTGACGGTGAAAAATATTATTGTAAACTCAACGGTTATGAACAAAATTTTGTCCAAGCTCGTACACTTTTCGAACAAGTCGACAGTGCCGATGTTCCTGGATTTGATAAGACAAAGACCTGGTATTATTTAGGAGGAATATACTTTGGCGGAAAGGGCGTCAATCAGGATTACCAGCGTGCTAAATTATATTTTGAAAAAGTTGTCAATTCTCCATCCCTTGACGTTGCTTGCAAGGAATATGTTAACAACAGCTTAGCGAAAATTAAAGCTGCGGGAGCTTGATAGAGAAGGACGATTAAGAAAATAAACACTATTTTGCGGGGGGATTCATGAAATTTACTGCTCATGTATGCATAGTATTGGTACTAAGCACGCAGGTGCTCCTTTCTATGGAGAATGACAAAACAAAGTCGCTTATTGAAAAACGTCCATCAGATAGCCCGATACCTACTGCCGGTACTACGACACAGATACCTCTGGTAGAACTGAGTAACGAAAAACAGGAATACGATCCACAAGCGTTGGAGACTATTTACGCAAAAATGGATACTTTAACTCATAAAGTAACCAAATTAGAAAAGAACTCAATAACTCAGAGTAATGATATCAATAAATTAACTGCGATAGCAAGCACATGCAGGAGCTTACTCGTCCCTACAGCTTTAACAAAAGCCCAGGAATGCTATCAAAAGCGAGAGTATGCAGAAGCAATAAAGCTTTTTACAGAAGTTGCAAGCCAAAATTCTGATCCGAAAGCAAAACTAAAAGCAGAGCACTGGCTTAAGGACATGGAAGATGAAAAGAATGAAGGCTTAATGAGGCACCGATTGGCCGATAGTATTAAAGCGTTACAGCCATATGTAGGGAAAGAAAAGGAAACGATTAAAAAATCCTCTGCTTATCAGATGCTCAAAAGATTGGCAAAGCTAGAAAGACAAAAAAATATCCAAGCAAAAGCATGCGTGCATTTGGCAAACATATGGGGCGAAAAGCTCTATGCTACTAAGGTGATAAAATATCTTACCATTGTAGCTGCCATACAAGAAGTTCCTGATATGCAAATTCAGGCAAATGAACGGCTTGGACGTATTAACTGGAAACTACACTTCGTCAATGATGCCTATGAGAGTTTACATAAGATCATTGAAGCATACGGGGTGGACCTTAATAAAAAAACTGATGAAGAATCCCAGAATATCTTAATTTCACACAACCAGCGCAAGAGGATATGGCGTTGGCTCGGTGCGGCACTCTATACTCAAGATAATTTCGAGGCAGCAAAAGAATATTTTGAAAAAGCTTTAAAAGCAGTCTCCGCTGATAAAAATTCCGATGCAAATCCCACTTTTGAAGATCGGGAAGCTGAAGCTTTAGCACATGCTTGTTTAGGCGATATCTTAGTAAGAGGTCTTGGAGGCATACAAAAAAATCAAAAAGTCGGCCATGCGTTATTGAAAGCTGCTATCGAATTACATTCCTCAAAAGATGCCTATACTATCGCAAGCATGATACGAGCAAATACCGCCTATGAGAGATGGCGATGCAATCTTATATAGTAATAAATAACTTATTTAGGTAACAAAATTTGGAAAAAATAAAACATTAGGTAGGTTTTTATATGAATTGGAAATATAGTGTTGGCTGTATGTGCATAGCATTGGTTATGAATAGCTCTCTCCACAGCATGGAGAAAACTGCAGTTATTCAAAGAGAAACTATTACCCTGCTCGATATCCTTACAAAATTCGAAATTTTAGAAGAAAAAATAGAGCAGCTCGAAAGCAACTCGGTGCGGCGGGAAGAAGAGATTGCTGAGTTGGTAAAAACATTCGATTCCCTTTTAGAGCTGTGCCAACCCATGCAAGATTCACACACTGTAATAACCCGAATTATTAAAAAAAAGAACGAGTTTATCCAGAGAAATTCAACAAATACACAGCCGCTCATACCTTACCCTACTGAATCAAAGGAAAGAAAATCTAAAGAAAGCACAATCCTTATAAAATCACTCTGCTTAAATAGCCTACTTTTTATACCTCTCGCATTTTTGTTTTTTTATTTAGGTACAAAAAATCAGGCCAATCAAAAAACAATTGAAATCGTTGTTAAATTAGGAAGGGATTTTAGTGGAAGAAGTTTGAAACATGCACTTGCTCTTGCAGCAAAGCAGGCATTAACGAAAAGGTGAAGATGTTTCATTCTCTTGCCAAGCAGAAATAGGATGGCTTTTTTTACCTTGACTTCTGTTCTAGTTTAGATACATGTGAGACGAATTTAAGGTAAAATAAAGGGGTCACAACTAACCAAGGAGGACCCCAATGCAGCAATTATATCTGCACAAAGCATTCTACCAAATAAAAAGAATTGATGACAGAGAATATTCACCTGAAGCCTATGAAAGATATGATAAAATAAAGCTTTTTTTTAAATTAAGAGGAGAAAATTGTAGTGAGAAAACTGCTTTAGAAGTTATAGAAACATCCAGAGCCAGTCTCTATAGATGGATCAAACGCTACCAAATAAACAATCTCGCTGGATTAGAGAATGAAAGTAAGCGCCCCCATAAAATAAGAACGCCTCTTTGGACGTCTAAAACAGAAAAAATGGTCTTAGATGCGCGCAGACAATATAATCTCTGGGGCAAAGAAAAAATTGCAGTCATGATAAGAAGGATCTATAACGTAACTGTATCAGTGAGCACAGTAGGTCGTATTATAAAAAAATTCATACTCAAGGGTATATTAAAGCCGGTTGCTTTCTACTATGGTAAAAAAGAAACGCGACGTCGCATATTCAATGGTCATGCAAAGCGCTGGAAGCATGGAATGAAAGCGACAGTACCCGGAGAACTGATCCAGGTAGATCACATGGATATAAAGCTTATCAATGGGGTTAACCTCAAGCACTTCCAAGCAATATGCCCGATCACCAAAATAGCAGTAGAGCAGGCCTATAATACGGCCACGAGTGCTGTAGCTTCAGACTTCTTAAAATTATTAACCGAGCAAATGCCCTTTAAAATTCTATCAGTGCAAGTTGATGGAGGAAGTGAATTCAAGGGTGCCTTTGAGCAGGCTTGTGAAGAGAAAGCTATTGATCATTACGTGTTACCTCCGCGGTCACCAGAGTGTAATGGCCATGTAGAACGCTGTAATGGAACAGCAAAATATGAATTCTATTACCAGTATACTGGCTCAACAAAACTACCAATCATTCAAGAGAGACTCCAGCAATATGTGAAAATGTATAATAATGTTCGCCCCCACCAGGGATTGGCGTACTTGACTCCCTTTGAGTTCTTTGATCAAATTAAATCTAGGCCCCTTCAGTCTCATATGTATTGAACGAGGACAACTTCTTGTTTTTTTTAAGGTCCTTGATATAGTTATTATACAATTTTACAATCCCCGTTCTAAGGAGCAGCTTCCATGAAACAGCATATTTTGCTTTCATGCCTTTTAGTAATTACATCACATAATGTGCTTTTTTCAATGGAAATGACCAAAGAGGAAAATAGTAAGCTTTTAGTAAGAACAGATAGTAAACCCTCAGTAGAAACTTTGAAAAACACGCTTAAAGCAAGCGACATACTTAGAGTGATTAAAACCTGTGTTAAGCAAATCCTTGATTATCAGCCGACAGCAGTATGGGTAGAAATTTTTTCAGATATAATCAATGAAGACCCCAACACCCCACAGCAGTTTGCCAAGAATAACTCAAAAATAAATTTCAAAAACAAGTTACTAAGTATCGTAGAACAGCTTACTCCTCGTATAACAATTCTTAACATACAAGATCCATTAAAGGACCTTCGATGGCTGCAAGAACTTTTATCTATATTCCAACCATGGTGTAAACTCGTAAGCGAAGGTAAGTCTTTTCTAACCGACGTTGAAAAAAACAAAATAGGTGACCTTTGCGATCAATTACTAATAAAAACTGGCGAAATAATTGATAAGTACGTTAATACAACTCTCGAACAAGAATCCACAACCTGGGAAACGTGCTTTTTCGAAGTCGTTGGCGAAGCAAAAGAAAATAAACTGTATACAGCAGGTCGTAATCTCACATTAAGTAGTCTTGCAGATGCGATTATGCCCCGCCTAAAAGGACTCAGCAAAGAGCAATTAAATACTTTATTGAGCATGAAATGTTGGGCAAATGAGCAGGAAAACAAAAGAGTCAAAGCGCTTTGGGATGAAATTAAAATACTCATGCGACAGATAAATGCGTCAAAAATGGAAGTGTTCAAACCGGACCTTCAAGCATTAGCCAAAAGACAAAAAGCAATGACCAAGGAAAAATGGAGCAAGAAGGAACTCGAAAAAGAACTTGAAAAAATGAAAAACGAGCTAGAAAAGGTAACTGATGAGCTCGAGAACTCAAAAGAGCAGCTAGAAATGGTAACTGGTGAGCTTGACACGAAAAAAATTGAGCTCGAAAAGAGTCTTAAATCGCAATATGCATTGGAAGCAAAGCTCGAAGAAATAATCACCGCTGAAAATTCGAGCACAGTATTTCTTACTTCAAATACAGGCACATCCCAAAAAGCAAGTCCATCAGAAAAGCCTGCTGGAAAGCAAAGCAAATTAGATGAAGTGAGTAAATTGCAAAAAGAGCTGGCTAACCTAGCGCAAAAATTGAAAAAAGCGGACGAGAAAAATGACCAATTGAAGATTGAAAATCAAAAATTAAGAAATGCAGAAAATACTCCTCCTTCGGATTTAGAGAAGCTCAAGAAAACACACAGGGACGAGATTGAAAAACTGACTGATACCAAAAACACGGAGCTTCAAAACCTCCAAAACCAAATCGGCGAGCTCCAGAAAAAGCTTACAGAATCAAAAAAGACTTCTGCGCTTACCCCAGAATTAGAGGCGCTTAAAAGAACACATAAAGATGAAATTGATGAACTAACCAGTGCCAAAAACACTGAGCTTACAAAGCTCCAAAAGCAAATCAAAGATCTTCAAAAAGGGCTTGCAGACGCTCAGAATAATTCTTCTGAACTAGAAGCACTTAAAAAAACACATAAAGACGAAATTGACGAACTAACCAGTGCCAAAAAGACTGAGTTTACAAACCTCAAAACTGAGATCGCTGAACTTAAGAAAAAGCTTACAGACGCTCAGAATACTTCTTCTGAACTAGAAGCACTTAAAAAAACACATAAAGACGAAATTGACGAACTAACCAATGCCAAAGAGACTGAGTTTACAAACCTCAAAACTGAGATCACTGAACTTAAGAAAAAGCTTACAGACGCTCAGAATGAATTGGAAACACTTAAAAAAACACATAATGACGAAATTGACAAACTAAATAGTGCCAAAAAAACTAGGATTCAAAACCTCCAAAAGCAATCTGCGAAGATATTTCAGGATAAAGTTACTAAATTGAAATCTCTGGTTACTTTATTTTGGCTGAAAGGAGATTATAATAAAGCTCGATTGTTACTTGAAAATCTTCAAAAAGAGCAAAGCCTTGATGCTAAAATGCAGACATTTATCTGGAGGTACTTAGCAGAAATGTACCACCATGGCCGCGGAGGCTTACAGATGAATAAGGAAAAAGCAATTGAACTTTTTACTAAAGTAGCCAATCAAAACGACGATAAAGAAGCTAGAGCTTTTGCACTCCACTACCTAGGCGAAATGTACTACGGAGAGAAAAACCTTGCCAAAGCAATAGAATGCTTTCAGCTAGCAGCAAAACAGAATGATAACCCTTCTATTCAAACTGATGCGTTCTTAAGCCTAGGGAAGATACAGTCTGAGCAAAAAAATTACGATCATGCGATCAATTGGTATAAAAAGGCCGAACAATCTGTAAATCCTAAAGTCATTAGGTTAGCAAAAGAAAAGTTAGCAGAAATATATGCAATTACTAAGAACCATGAACAAGCCTCAAAATATTACGGATTGCTCCAACAAGAAATAGTCAATTGATACAAGAAAATACTAACATTTTTTCCAGGGGAACAAACTTATGATAAAACATGCAACATGCCGCCTATCTCTCGTTCTGCTATGTATGTTAGTAAATAATGCAGCATTCGGTATGATAGAAGTCAACGAAAAATTGGCAGCACAGAAAAAAGGTGATCCAGAGTTAGAATCGATTGCCCATCGGATAAAACAAATCGATACCGCTGCACAGATAAAATTAGAGAATTTTTTTGACGTTACTTATGAACCAAATTACTGGAATCATTTTGAGAAAGTATTTGATTATTTCAATCTTAGTAATCAGACAGAGTGTCAGCAGTTAGCTTGGGTAGCCCTCAAAATAAAAGAAGAACACTCTCAATCACAGTGGTCACAAAAATGTAAAAACCATTTACAAATGCTCAGTACAAAATGTACCGAATTTGGTATAACAAACTGCCTCAACCCAATTCAGCCCATACTGACAGCCAATACCCAGACAAATAGTATGGTAGAAGAAAAAAAAGAAGATGACGAAGTAAAAAAAGAACTTTCTGATGAGGAACAACTAGCACAAATTAAATCAGATATCAGTAGCTTGGAAGATAAGCTAACAACTTTGCTAAAACAGAAGCAAGGATTATCCGATCAAGTAAGTGGAAAAAAAATCGATGAAGAAATTGCAAGGACACAAGGTATTATACAGATCCTGCAACAGTCGATGACAGATATAGAGGCTCAAACTACCCCAATGCCCCTACCAAAAAATGGCGATGAAACTACAAATAACCACCAGCCGATAATAGAGACTGCAGTACCTTTCTCGCCAAAATCGATAACCGGTACAGAGCCTCAAACTGCCCCAATGCCCTTACCAAACAATGGTGATGAAACTATAAATAACCACCAACCGATAATAGACCCTGCAGTACCTTCTGAAAAAGAAAACATTAAATTACCACCACCTCCGCCACCTTGCCGACAAATTATACCTAGCAAAACAATCTCAACGCTGTCGCCTGCCTCTTCCCCAGAAAACAAAGGCTCCAAGCCCCCATCTCCGTCTCCTACCGCACCTAAAGTATTAGCAATACATGCCGAGCTACTTTCAGCACAGCTAAGTAAACTGAAAACAACACCGAAACCTGCTGAGATGGGACCTGAAGAGCTTGCTAAATTGGAAGAAAAGAAGCGTAAAGCTGAGGAAGACCGCAAAAAACGAGAAGAAGAGAAGAAAAAAGAACGTCAAAGAATCGAAGCTGAAAAACGCGCTAAACTCGAGGAAGATAAGCGTAAAGCTGAGGCAGACCGTAAAAAACTACAAGAAGAGAACAAATCTGTAGAAACAGATAAGAGTACTAACAATAGTTCATCTCCTAACCCGAGGCCACTCCCCAAAAAGCCAATAAGCAAACCATCAGCAAAAGGGGCTGAAGCCAAAGCTAACGCTGAAAAAGCCGAACAAGAGCAAAAACAAAAACAAGCTGACGAAGAACTACGCTTAAAGACTGAAAAAGCCGAACTCGATCGGCAACAAAAAGAAGCTGAAGCCAAAGCTAATGCTGATAAAGCTGAACAAGAGCAAAAGCAAAAACAAGCTGAAGAAGAACTACGCTTAAAGACTGAAAAAGACGAACTCGATCGTCAGCAAAAAGAAGCTCAAGACAAAGCTAACGCTGAAAAAGCTGAACTTGAGCAAAAGCAAAAACAAGCTGAAGAAGAACTACGCTTAAAGACTGAAAAAGCCGAACTCGATCGTCAGCAAAAAGAAGCTCAAGACAAAGCTAATGCTGATAAAGCTGAACTTGAGCAAAAGCAAAAACAAGCCGACGAAGAACTACGCTTAAAGGCTGAAAAAGCCGAACTCGATCGTCAGCAAAAAGAAGCTCAAGACAAAGCTAATGCTGATAAAGCTGAACTTGAGCAAAAGCAAAAACAAGCCGACGAAGAACTACGCTTAAAGGCTGAAAAAGCCGAACTCGATCGTCAGCAAAAAGAAGCTCAAGACAAAGCTAACGCTGAAAAAGCTGAACTTGAGCAAAAGCAAAAACAAGCCGACGAAGAACTACGCTTAAAGGCTGAAAAAGCCGAACTCGATCGTCAGCAAAAAGAAGCTCAAGACAAAGCTAACGCTGAAAAAGCTGAACTTGAGCAAAAGCAAAAACAAGCCGACGAAGAACTACGCTTAAAGGCTGAAAAAGCCGAACTCGATCGTCAGCAAAAAGAAGCTCAAGACAAAGCTAATGCTGATAAAGCTGAACAAGAGCAAAAACAAGCTGACGAAGAACTACGCTTAAAGACTGAAAAAGCCGAACTCGATCGTCAGCAAAAAGAAGCTCAAGACAAAGCTAATGCTGATAAAGCTGAACAAGAGCAAAAACAAGCTGACGAAGAACTACGCTTAAAGACTGAAAAAGCCGAACTCGATCGTCAGCAAAAAGAAGCTCAAGACAAAGCTAATGCTGATAAAGCTGAACAAGAGCAAAAACAAGCTGACGAAGAACTACGCTTAAAGACTGAAAAAGCCGAACTCGATCGTCAGCAAAAAGAAGCTCAAGACAAAGCTAATGCTGATAAAGCTGAACAAGAGCAAAAACAAGCTGACGAAGAACTACGCTTAAAGACTGAAAAAGCCGAACTCGATCGTCAGCAAAAAGAAGCTCAAGACAAAGCTAATGCTGATAAAGCTGAACAAGAGCAAAAACAAGCTGACGAAGAACTACGCTTAAAGACTGAAAAAGCCGAACTCGATCGTCAGCAAAAAGAAGCTCAAGCCAAAGCTGATGCTGATAAAGCCGAACAAGAGCAAAAGCAAAAACAAGCCGAAGAAGAACTACGCTTAAAGACTGAAAAAGACGAACTCGATCGTCAGCAAAAAGAAGCTCAAGACAAAGCTAATGCTGATAAAGCTGAACAAGAGCAAAAGCAAAAACAAGTTGACGAAGAACTACGCTTAAAGACTGAAAAAGCCGAACTTGCTCGTCAGCAAAAAGAAGCTCAAGACAAAGCTAATGCTGATAAAGCTGAACTTGAACAAAAGCAAAAACAGGCTGCAGAAGAACAAATCAAAAAACTTCAAAATGATAAGGACAAAGAAGTTGCACAGACGGCGTTCAGAACCGCACTCACTAGCGATACCGTAAATGACCAAATAATCAAAGATTTGCAGAAAAACTCGCTGCTTAATGTGCAAGATGCAGCTCTTAACATGACCCCCGTCATGATGACAGCCCTTTTTGGAAACTTACTTGTACTAGAAAAGCTTGTTTCATTGGGCGCCGATTTGCTTGTGCAAGATAGTTCTGGACGTAACGCTCTTCACCTTGCAGTCTTAAATAACCGTGCAGATATAGCGCAATGTATAATGCAGATTCAGCCTCGCGCAGCTATCGCCAAAAATAAGGATGGCTTAAACCCTATCGATTTAGCTATTAAGCTAGAAAAATCGAACAAACTCTTACAAGCACTCTACGAAGAAACCAAGAAAGTCACAATGAGCAACCAACAAAAGACGAACAAGAACACATAAATCGCGCGGAGAAACAGGAAGCCTTCATTCTTCAGTTTCTGCTGGAAATTAGAAATAAGGCTAGCGCCCGTCACCTTTGCTCACTAACCCCTGCAGCCTAGTTACCATGGGCCTACCAGGAAATTCGAAATCTTTTGCCAAGCGGTGCTCCTCTTTGAGGACTTTTTCAAGATCGAGCACCGTGGCAAATTTTTCTTTTGTTTTATAGCAATGGTTTTCAAATTATACTCGTCAATAGTCAATCTTGTTCCGCATTCGCGATTATAGCTAAATTGCCCACGCCCAATTGTGAGAAAAATCTATAAAAAAAGTATTCATTTTTTTTGGTACAGCAAGACAATCAGGGCCTTCCATAATTGGGAAATTGCCCGTAAAGTCGTTATGCTTGTACGAGCACACTGGATGAGGAATTTTATGATCCACGTACCTGGAAAATAACCCCTTACTGCAGGACGTATGGGGCTATAGCGAATGGGGCCAGTCGTAGGTTGCGCATAGGCAGAAAAGGCGTTGCTAAGCTTACCTATTAATTTTTGGGAAGCAACTGTCATAGGCCAGCACCCGAGAAAGACAGTTAGTGCTTTGAACTTCGTATTATTAAAATTTGTCATTATTTAAGAATTTGGTATTCTCATAATTATTAAATCATTGACAAAAGAATCTGACAAAGGCTCAGTTTTAGGAATAAGCATGAAGTCGTCAACGCTCATCCTTAAGAAAACCATGGCAACAATCTTACTTTCAGTTAGCTCGGTGTATGCTATGGAACTGCCACCAAAAGTCGAATATGAGAAGAACTCCCAGAAGAGTTTTAAGGCCCAACTAATGGCTGGTAAAATTGAAGAATGCCTTAAGTACATCGAGGGAAAAATCGAGGGAGAAAAAGAAAAGGGTCGGCCCTATTGGGCTCTTGCACATGAGGCATTGACTTGCATTAATCGGCCCGAAAGCTTATTAAACACATTAAAACGCATAGACTCGTTGCTGTACAATAGTCCTTATTCTTGCGGACTTATTCATCTAGCAGCACAATACAATGATGTTGAGCTTTTAAGTTATTTAAAAGAGAATCTTACCGCTGTAGGTTTGAAGGATGGTGCAGGTAAAACTGCTTTATTTTATGCTGCTTATGGTAATGCAGTGGATACAATGAAATTGCTTAAAGATTGCGGCACTGATATTAGCGCAAAGACGGCTTTGGGAGGAACGCCACTTCATTCTGCAGCAGAAAGAAATGCAATTGATGCAATGAAATTGCTCAAAGAATGGGGCGCTGACATGTATGCAGAAACTCTGATTGATGAAACCCCATTGCATTTTGCAGCTCAAGCGAATGCGATTGAAGCTATGAAATTGCTCAAAGAATGGGGCGCTGGAATGTATGCAGAAACTCTGATTGATGAAACCCCATTGCATTTTGCAGCTCAAGCGAATGCGATTGAAGCGATGAAATTGCTCAAACACTGCGTCTTGTTCTGGCGCACTGCCGTGAATGCAAAGACTCGTTATGGAGAAACACCACTTGATCTTGCAGCTTGGGCGAATGCGATTGAAGCTATGAAATTGCTTAAAGATTGGGGCGCTGATATTAATGCAAAAACTGACCGGAGAACGGCATTGCATTATGCAAGTTATCGGAATGCAATTGGGGCTATGAAGTTGCTTAAAGATTGGGGCGCTGATATTAATGCAAAAACTCACGATGGAGAAACTCCGCTGCATAATGCAGCTCAAAAGAATGCGATTGAAGCTATGAAATTGCTTAAAGAGTGGGGCGCTGATATTAATGCAAAAACTCACGATGGAGAAACTCCGCTGCATAATGCAGCTCAAAAGAATGCGATTGAAGCTATGAAATTGCTTAAAGATTGGGGTGCTGATATTAATGCAAAAACTCACGATGGAGAAACTCCGCTGCATAATGCAGCTCAAAAGAATGCGATTGAAGCAATGAAATTGCTTAAAGATTGGGGCGCTGATATTAATGCAAAAACTAATTGGGGAATGGCATTGCATTATGCAATTAAAGGGAATGCAATTGGGGCGATGAAGTTGCTTAAAGATTGGGGCGCAAATATTGAGGAAAAAGAAATGAATGGCAATACTGCTTTGGCGCGGGCTATCTGGTTCGATAAAAAAGAATCCATGGACTTTCTTTGCTTCTTAGGTGCGAATAAGGATTCAGTGAACACAGTCCCTGTGCATGTAGTTACAAGGGATGGTTTAGAGTCTTTTAAATATATTTGCAAAATAAACCAAATGGAGCCATCGCAATCTTTAGATGATAAAGAGGGAATGAAGTTGCTCCATGGGGCAGTTGACAATAGGCTATTTTGCTCAGTCCAAAAATTATTAAACTCCGGAAAAATCAACGACATTAATCAAAAAAATGATGTGGGATACACAATTCTTCATAAAGCTGCACAAGAAAAAGTGCCATATGTAGTAAAAATATTACTAACGACATCAGAAATCGATCCCTACTCCAGGTCGTACGGAACCTTGGAAAATTGCCCTGCCTGTAAAGCTCAGACGCCTTATGATAAAATACTCAAAACTCATCCTGGATGGGGATGCCAAACATGCGGTTCCCTTACACCTTATGATCTGGCAACTGAAGAGGTAAAAGAGCTCTATGATGAGATGAGAGAAAGAATAGCTATTATTTGCTGTTTAAAAAAACTCCCTCTTCCAAAAGAACTAGCATACATACTATTTAGGCTAAGTAACTATGCAGCTAAACATACGCACCTGCCTAAGGGTTTGTTCCATAAGGCACTAAAGGTACAAGAAGAAAAACAGAATGGTGGCCAAGAGAAGTATCTAACATTTAAGGCTCAAAGGGCTGAAATCGCTCGCGAACGAAAGGAACCTCAAGCCATGATGGCAGCAGCCGTTTTGGGAGACTTAGAACGGTTAAAACAGCTTGTTTCATCCGGCGCCGATTTACTTGTGCAAGATAGTTCTGGACATAACGCTCTTCACTTTGCAGTCATACATGACCGTATAGACATAGCCCAGTATATAATGCAGTGTGAGCCTCGCACAGCTATCGCCAAAAATAAAGATGGCTTAAACCCTATCGATTTAGCAATTAAGCTAAAAAAATCGAAAGAACTCTTACAAGCCCTCTACGAAGAAACCAAGAAAGTCACAATAAGCAACCAAAAATAGACGAACAAGACCACATAAATCGCGCAGAGAAAAAGGAAGGCTTCATAAAACTTGTTCTTCAGTTTCAGCTGAAAGTAAGAAATAAGACTGGCGCCCATCACCTTTGCTTACTAACCCTGCAGACTGGTGACCATGGGCTAGTAGGAAATTTAAAATCTCTTGCCAATCGGTGCTCATCTTAGAGGAATTTTTCAAGATAGAGCACCTTGGCAAGTTTTTCTTTTGTTTTTATAGCAATGGTTTTCATTTTCTACTCATCAACAGCCAATCTTGTTCCGCATTCGAGATTATAGCTACATTGCGCACACCCAATTGTGAGAAAAATCTATAAAAAAAGCATTCATTTTTTTGTACAGCAAGACAATCAGGGCCTTCTATAATTAGGAAATTGCCCATGAAGTCATTAAGGCTTGTGCGCGCCAGCTGGATGAAGGAATTTTGATCGATTAGCTTGGAAAACAGACCCGCAATGGGCCCTTAGTACAGGACGCGCCATAGTAAATCCGATACCTGATACGCTTGAGTTTTATAGTCAGTAAGTATGCGCATGGGCGGAATCGGCATTGTAAAATGCATATCAATCTACTTTTTGAGAAGCAACTCTCATAGGCCAGTACCCGAGAAAGACAGTTAGTGCTTCGCACTTCGCATTATTCAAATTTGTCATTATTTAAAAATTTGGTATTCTCATAATTATTAAATCATTGACAAAAGAATCTGACAAAGTCTCAGTTTTAGGAATATCCATGAAGAAATCGTCAACGCTCATCATTAAGAAAACCATTGCACTGGGCCTACTTTCAGTTAGCTCCATATATGCTATGGAGCTGCCACCAAAAGTTGCATATGAGAAGAACTCCCAGAAGAGTTTTAAGGCCCAATTGATGTCCAATAAAATTGATGAATGCTTCAAGTACATCGAAGGACAAAAAGAAAAAAATAAGCACTATTGTACTCTTGCAAGTGAGGCATTGACTTGCATTAATCGGCCTGAAAGCTTATTAAGCATACTAAAGCACGTAGAAGCTTTGCTAGGCAATAGTCCTAGTTCTTGCCGACTTATTCACCTAGCAGCAGAATACAATGATCTTGAACTTTTAAGATACTTAAAAAAAAATCAAATGGTTATAGGTTTTGCAATAGATAAGGTTATAAATGTTAATGATAGTAAGGGCAATACCCCTATATTTTATGCTGTTCGTGGTAATGCATTGGAGGCAATGAAATTGCTAAAAGAATGGGGCGCGGTTATTGATGCAAATCCTCATGATCAGGGTGTAACCCCCCTTCATGCCGCATGTAAAGCGAATGCTATTGAGGCTATGATGTTGCTCAAGGACTGGGGCGCCGATATAAATGCAATCACTTATCGGTATGAAACGCCACTCCATCTTGCCGCTAGAGCAAATGCGATTGAGGCCATGAAATTGCTCATACTATGGGGCGCTGATATCAATCAAAAAACTTATTGTGAAGGAACACCACTTCATTATGCAGCTGAAGCGAATGCGCTTGAGGCGATGGAGTTGCTCTTAGACCGCGGCGCATATGTTAGTGAAAAAACGCTTATTCGGAAAGAAACTCCTCTTCATTATGCAGCTACAGGGAATGCGATAGAAGCTATGAATTTGCTCAAAGACTGCGGCGCTGATATAAATGCAAAAGCTGATTCAGGAGTAACACCACTTCATTATGCCGCCGAAAGGAATGCGATTGGAGCCATAAAATTGCTTAAAGAATGGGGTGCCGATATAAATGCAAAAGCTAATCCAGGAGTAACTCCGTTTCATTTAGCAGCTAACGGGAATGCAATTGAAGCTATGAAATTGCTCAAATATTGGGGCGCTGATATACATGAAAAAACTGGTTCGGGAGAAACGGCGTTTCATTGTGCAGCTGACGGGAATGCAATTGAGGCTATGGTATTGCTTCTAGGCTGGGGCGTAAATATGGAGGAAAAAGAAGAAGGTAATACTTCTTTGGCCTTGGCTATTAGGTATGATAAAAAAGAAAGTATGGATTTTCTTTGCTTCCTAGGTGCAAATAAGGATTTAGTGAACGCAGCCCTTGTGCATAAAGTTACAAGAGATGGTTTCGGGTGTTTTAAATTTATTTGCAAAATAAACCAAATGAAGCCGTCTCAATCTTTAGATGCTAAAGATGGAATGAAGCTGCTCCATGAGGCAGTTGACAATGGACTATTTTGCTGTGTGCGAAAGTTATTAAGCTTAGGACAGATCAAAGAAGTTAATCAAAAAAATGATGCAGGATATACAATTCTTCATAGAGCTGCAATTAACAACGTGGCAAATGTAGTAAAAATATTACTAACAACCCCAGAAATAGATCCCTACTCCAGGACATACGGGACTTTGGAAAAATGCCCTGCCTGTAAAGCGCAGACGCCTTACGAAAAAATGCGCAAAACTCATCCTGGAAAGGGATGCCAAGCGTGCGGGTCGCAAACTCCTTATGATCTTGCAAGCCCAGAGATAAAACAGCTGTATGATGAGATGAGAGAAAGAATAGCTATTATTTGCTATTTAAAAAAACTAGGTCTTCCAAAAGAACTAGCCTACATAATATTTAGACTAAGTAACTATGCCGCCAAACATACTCACATGCCAAAAGGCTTGTTTCATAAGCAACTCAAGTTACAGGAACAAAAGCAGAAACTCAGGAAGAACGACATCTAATGTTTGATCAGGCCCAGAAAGAAAAACAAAAAAGCCTGAAGCCTGTGCTGGAAGTCGAGCAAAAAGCTGATGATGAAAAAGCGCTTAGACTCAGAAAAAAGCAATTATTGGATGAACTTTTTGCTTCTGGAAAAAAATAAGCACTCTACAGAATTAAGTACTTTTTAGAATATGGGAGCACCCTATCGAATTTTTCTTATGTTTCTATAGCAATGATTTTTTGTTATTACATTCGTCTTCATAATCTCACTCTAATAGCAACGTTGGTGCTTCAGATTTGAAACACCAACATTTTACTAGTTCTGGCACACCACAACGTTCAACAGGATCATTAATAGCACAACGAGTCCGAATCCCCTTGAACGGCTTTTTTGCCCATTATTCTAATTTGTCATTATTTGTGAATTTGATATGCTCTGAATTATTAACTTATTGACAGTAAGAATCCGAAAAAGTTTCAGTTTTAGGAATAGCCATGAAGAAATCGTCAACGCTCATCATTAAGAAAACCATTGCACTGAGCCTACTCTTAGTTAGCTCAGTATCAGTGTATGCTATGGAGCTGCCACCAAAAGTTGAATATGAGAAGAACTCCCAGAAGAGTTTTAAGGCCGAATTGATGTCCAATAAAATTGATGAATGCTTCAAGTACATAGAAGGACAAAAAGAAAAAAATAAGCACTATTGTACTCTTGCAAGTGAAGCATTGACTTGCGTTAATCGGCCTGAAGGCTTATTAAACATACTAAAGCGCATCGAAGATTCGCTCAGCAGTCGCCCTACTTCCTGCACACTTATTCACCTAGCAGCAGAATACAATGATCTTAGACTTTTAAGCTATTTAGTAGGAAATCAAATGCCTATAGATTTTCGCGATGATCTGGATGAGACACCCTTCTTTTATGCCGCGCGTGGGAATGCGATTGGAGCCATGAAATTGCTTAAAGACTGGGGCGCTAACATTAATGCAAAAGCTCGGTTTGATGAAACCCCAATGCATATTGCAACTATTGCAAATGCGATTGGGGCAATGGAATTGCTCAAACACTGGGGCACTGACATTAATGCAAAAAATCGGTTTGATGAAACCCCATTTCATTATGCAGCTGAAGGAAATGCGATTGAAGCAATGAAATTGCTCAAACAATGGGGCGCTGATAGTTATGCAAGCAGTAATTCGGGCTCAAGGCCATTGCATCTTGCAGCTCAAGCGAATGCGATTGAGGCCATGAAATTACTCAAACAATGGGGCGCTGACATTAATGCAAGAAGTGATTGGGGAATGCCAATGCATTATGCAGCCCGAAACAATGCGCTTGAGGCTATGAAATTACTCAAACAATGGGACGCTGACGTTAATGCAAAAAATAAACATGGGGAAACTCCACTGCATCATGCAAGTTATCGGAATGCAATTGGGGCGATGAAGTTGCTTAAAGACTGGGGCGCTGACATTAATGCAAAAAATGGTTATGGAGAAACTCCACTGTATTGCGCGACTCGAGACAATGCGATTGAGGCTATTAAATTTCTTAAAGACTGTTGCGCTGATTGTAATGCAAAGGTAAGTGGGCAAAATTGGTACACCGGGAGACCTAATCCTTTGGAAGTGGCTATATGGTGGAATATAAAAGAAAGTATGGATTTTCTTTCCTTCTTAGGTGCAAATATGGATTCAGTGAACGCGGACTATAAGGATAAGGCAATAAATGGTTGGAAGTGTTTTGAATTGATTCTCAAAATAAGCCAAATTGAGCCATCGCAAGTTTTAGATGATAAAGAGGGAATGAAATTGCTCCGTGAGGCTGTTGAGAATGGACTATTTTGCTCAGTGAGAAGATTATTAAGCTTAGGAAAAATCAAAGACATTAATCAAAAAAATGATGAGGGATATGCAATTCTTCATGAAGCCGTAAATAAAAACAAAATATATGTAGTAAAAATATTACTCACAACCCCAGGAATAGAACCCTACTCCAGGACGTATGGTACGATGGAAAATTGCCCTACCTGTAAAGCGCAGACGCCTTACGATAAAATACTCAAAACTCATCCTGGATGGGGATGCCAAACATGCGGTTCACGTACCGCTTATGATCAGGCAAGCGCAGAGATAAGCGAGCTCTATGATGAGATGAAAGAAAGAATAGCTATTATTTGCTGTTTAAAAAAACTAGGTCTTCCAAAAGAACTTGCCTACATAATATTTAGACTTAGTAACTATTTGGCTAAACGTACTCACTTGCCTAAGGGATTATTTCATAAGGCACTAAAGGTACAAGAAGAAAAACAGAATGGTGGCGAAGAGCAACATCTAAAATTTGAAGCTCAAAGGGCTGAAATCGCTTGTGAACAAAAGGAAGCTCAAGCCATGATGGCAGCCGTTTTGGGAGACTTAGAACGGTTAAAACAGCTTGTTTCATCCGGCGCCGATTTATTCACGCAAGATTGGTGTGGATATAATGCTCTTCACTTTGCAGTCTTACATGACCGTATAGACATAGCCCAATATATAATGCAGTGTGAGCCTCGCACAGCTATCGCCAAAAATAAAGATGGCTTAAACCCTATCGATTTAGCAATTAAGCTAAAAAAATCGAAAGAACTCTTACAAGCACTCTACGAAGAAATAAGAAAGTCACAATAAGCAACCAACAAAAGACGAACAAGACCACCTGAATCGCGCAGCGAAACAGGAAGCCTTCCCTTACAGTGTTTGCTGAAAATAAGGAATAGGGCTAGCGCTCATCGCCTTTGCTCAGTAATTCCTGCAGCTTCGTTACTAGCGGCGTAGTGTTCTAGTTCAGATACATGTGAGACGAATTAAGATAAAATAAAGGGGTCACAGCCAAGCAAGGAGGACCCCCATATGCAAACATTGCATTTGCATAAAGCATTCTACCAAATAAAAAGAATTAATGACAGAGAGTATTCACCTGAAGCTTATGAAAGATACGATAAAATAAGGCTTTTTTATAAATTAAAAGATGAAAATTGTAGCGAAAAAACTGCTTTGGAGGCAATAAAAATATCGCGAGCTACTCTTTATAGGTGGATTAAGCGATATCAAATAAGCAATCTCGCTGGCCTGGAAAAAGAAAGCAGGCGTCCCAACAAACTAAGAATGCCTCTATGGACGTCTAAAACAGAAAAAATGGTAGTAGACATGCGCAAACAGTACAATCTCTGGGGCAAAGAAAAGATTGCGGTCATGATAAAAAGAAACTATAACGAGATTGTATCGGCAAGCACCGTAGGCCGTATTATAAGAAAGTTCATACTCAAGGGCAAATTGAAGCCCGTTGCTTTCTATTATGGTAAAAAAGAAACACGACGTCGCATGTTTAATGGGCATGCAAAGCGATGGAAGCATGCGATGAAAGCGAGAATTCCTGGCGAATTCATTCAGATAGATCACATGGATATAAAGCTTGTTAATGGTGTCAACCTCAAGCACTTCCAAGCAATATGTCCTATAACAAAGATTGCCGTAGACAAGCATACAATCGAGCAACGAGCAATGTAGCCTCAGACTTCTTAAAGCTATTGATTGAGCAAATGCCCTTTGTAGTTCGGTCGGTGCAAGTTGATGGAGGCAGTGAATTCATGGGCGAATTCGAACAAGCGTGTGAAAATAATATCATTGATCTCTATGTACTACCGCCGCGTTCGCCCGAGTATAATGGTCATGTAGAACGATGTAATGGAACAGCAAAATATGAATTCTATTACCAATACAATGGTTCAGCAAAGTTACCAATGATACAGGAAAGACTTCAAGAATATGTAAAAATGTATAATAATATACGCCCCCATCAGGGATTGGCGTACTTGACTCCCTTTGAGTACTTTGATCAAATTAAATCAAGACCCCTACAGTCTCATATGTATTGAACGAGGACACGTAGTAGGAAATTTAAAATCTCTTGCCAATCGGGGCTCATCCTTGAGGAATTTTTCAAGATCGAGCGCCGTGGCAAGTTTTTCTTTTATTTATAGCAATGCTTTTCATTTTATACTCATCAATAGCCAATCTTGTTTCTCTTTTACAATTATAATTACATCATGCGCCCTAATTGTGGCCAGAAGAATCCGTAAACAAGGAGTGCCAGTGAAAGGCTTGTGCATTGCAGCCCCCATTATTCAAATTTGTCATTATTTAATAATCTGATATGCTCTTAATTATTAACTCTTTTATAATAGGAATCCTACAAGGTTACAGTTTTAGGAATACCCATGAAATCGTCAACGCTTATCATTAAGAAAACCACGGCAATCAGCCTCTTTTTAGTTAGCTCAGTATATGCTATGGAGCTGCCCATCGAATATAGTAAGGACACTCAGAAGAGTTTTAAGGCCCAATTAATGGCCGGTAAAATTGATGAATGCCTTAAGTACATCGAGGGAAAAATCGAGGGAGAGAAAGAAAAAAATCGGCACTGCTGGACTCTTGCGCATGAGGCATTGACTTGCATTAATCGGCCTGGAAGCCTATTAAACATACTAAATCGCATAGAAGCTTTGCTACACGATAGGCCTAATTCTTGCGAACTTATTCACCTAGCAGCACAATACAATGATCTTGAGCTTTTAAAATATTTAAAAGAGAATCATACCGCTGTAGATTTGCAGGATGGTGGAGGTGCAACTCCTTTATTTTATGCTGCTCATGGTAATGCATTGGAGACAATGAAATTACTCAAACACTGGGGCGCTAACATTAATGCAAGAACTCGGTTTCAATTGCTTAAAGATTTGGGCGCTGACATCAATGCAAGAACTCGGTTTGACGAAACTCCACTGCATTATGCTGCTAAAAGCAATGCTATTGGGGCAATGGAATTGCTCAAACACTGGGGCTCTGACAGCAATGCAAAAAATGATCGTGGAGATACTCCACTGCATTATGCTGCTGTAGGGAATGCTATTGAGGCAATGAAATTGCTCAAAAACTGGGGCGCTGACAGTAATGCAAAAAATTGGTCTGACGTAACCCCATTTCATTATGCAGCTAAAGCAAATGCGATTGAGGCTATGAAATTACTCAAAGACTGGGGCTGGGGCGCTGACAGTAATGCAAAAAATCGGTCTGACGTAACCCCATTGCATTATGCAGCTGAAGGAAATGCGATTGAAGCTATGAAATTACTCAAACACTGGGGCTGGGGCGCTGACATGTATGCTAAGACTCGTTGTGGCGAAACACCACTTGACCATGCAGCTTGGGCAAATGCGATTGAAGCTATGAGATTACTCAAACACTGGGGCTTGGGCCCTGACATGTATGCAAAAAGTAATTGGCTAACGGCGTTGAGTTATGCAATTAAGGGGAATGCGATCGAAGCTATGAAATTGCTTAAAGACTGGGGCGCTGACATTAATGCAAAAACTTCGGCTGAAAAAACGCCACTTCACTATGCGGCTGAAATAAATCGAATTGAGCACATGATGTTGCTTGTGAGGTGGGGCGCAAATATTGAGGAAAAAGAAATGAATGGCAATACTGCTTTGGCTTTGGCTATCAGGTACAATGAAAAAGAATCCATGGACTTTCTTTGCTTCTTAGGTGCGAATAAGGATTTAGTGAACACAGTCCCTGTGCATGAAGTTACAAGGGATGGTTTAAAGTCTTTTAAATGTATTTGCAAAATAAACCAAATGGAGCCATCGCAATCTTTAGATGATAAAGATGGAATGAAGCTGCTCCGTGAGGCAGTTGGCAATGGACTATTTTGCTCTGTAAGAAGCTTATTAAGCTTAGGACAGATCAAAGGCGTTAATCAAAAAAATGATGCGGGATATACGATTCTTCATGAAGCCGTCGATAAAAACAAAATATATGTAGTAAAAATATTACTCACAACTCCAGAAATAGAAACCTACTCCAGGTCGTACGGAACCATGGAAAATTGCCCTACCTGTAAAGCGCAGACGCCTTACGATAAGATACTCAAAACTCATCCTGGAAAGGGGTGCGAAATATGCGGTTCGCAAACTCCTTATGATCTTGCAGGCCCCGAGATAAAAGAGATCTATCATGAGATGAGAGAAAGAATAGCTATTATTTGCTGTTTAAAAAAACTAGGTCTTCCAAAAGAACTTGCCTACATACTATTTAGATTATGTAACTTTGCAGCTAAACGTACACACTTACCTAAGGGCTTGTTTCATAAGGCACTAAAAGTACAAGAAGAAAAACAGAATGGTGGCGAAGAGAAGTATCTAAAATTTGAAGCTCAAAGGGCTGAAACCGCGCGAGAACAACAGGAAGCTCAAGCCATGATGGCAGCCGTTTTGGGAGACTGAGAACGGTTAAAACAGCTTGTCTCATTGGGCGTCGATTTACTCGTGCAAGATTGGTGGGGATATAATGCTCTTCACTTTGCAATTTTACATGACCATATAGACATAGCCCAGTATATAATGCAGTGTGAGCCTCGCACAGCTATCGCCAAAAATAAAGATGGCTTAAACCCTATCGATGTAGCTATTAAGCTCAAAAAATCGAAAGAACTCTTACAAGCACTCTACGAAGAAACTAAGAAAGTCACAATGAACAACCAACAAAAGACGAACAAGAACACATAAATCGCGCGGAGAAACAGGAAGCCTTCATTCTTCAGTTTCTGCTGGAAATTAGAAATAAGGCTAGCGCCCGTCACCTTTGCTCACTAACCCTTGCATCCCTGTTACACCATGGGCCTAGTAGGAAATTTAAAATCTCTTGCCAGTGGTGCTCCTCTTTGAGGACTTTTTCAAGAGCGAGCACCGTAGCAAATTCTTCTTTTGTTTTTATAGCAATGGTTTTCATTTTATACTCATCAATAGCCAATCTCGTTTCCCATGTACGATTATAATTACACCATGCGCCCTAATTTGTGGCCAGAAGAATCTATAAAGAAGGAGTGCCCGCGAAAGACTCGTGCATTGCAGTTCCCATTATTCAAATTTGTCATTATTGTAGAATTTGATATGATCATAAATATTAAATCATTGACAAAGTAATCTTGATAAATTTTCAGTTTTAGGAATATCCATGCAATCGTCAACGCTCATCATTAAGAAAACCATGGCAATGAGCCTACTCTTAGTTAGCTCAGTATACGCTATGGAGCTGTCCATTGAATATGATAATGACAATCAGAAGAGTTTTAAGGCCCAACTAATGGCCGGTAAAATTGATGAATGCTTTAAGCACATCGAGGGACAAAAAGAAAAAAATCGGCACTACTGGACTCTTGCACATGAGGCATTGTTTTGCATTAATCGGCCTGAAAGCTCATTAAACATATTAAAACGCATAGACTCGTTGCTGCACAATAGCCCTAATTCTTGCCGACTTATTCACCTAGCAGCACAATACAATGATGTTGAGCTTTTAAAATATTTAAAAGAGAATCATACCGCTGTAGATTTGAAGGATCGTGCAGATGCAACTCCTTTATTTTATGCTGCTCATGGTAATGCATTGGATACAATGAAATTGCTTAAAGATTGTGGCGCTAACATTAATGCAAAAAATCGGTTTGACGGAACCCCATTTCTTCATGCAGTTGAAAAAAATGCGATTGAGGCAATGGAATTGCTCAAAGAATGGGGCGCTGATATTAATGCAAAGACGCATTTGGGAAAAACGCCACTTCATTACGCAGCTCAGGCAAATGCGATTGCAGCAATGAAATTGCTCAAACACTGGAGCGCTGATATTAGTGCAAAGAAGCATTTGGGAAAAACGCCACTTCATTATGCCATTGATGCAATGAAATTGCTCAAAGAATGGGGCGATGACATGAATGCAAAGGACAATGGTGAAAAAACGCCATTTCATTCTGCAGCAGAAGGAAATGCGATTGAAGCGATGAAATTGCTCAAAGACTGGGGTGCTGACATTAGTGCAAAGACGCATTTGGAAGAAACGCCACTCCATTCTGCAGCTAAAGCAAATGCGATTGAAGCGATGAAATTGCTCAAACACTGGGGTGCTGACATTAGTGCAAAGACGCATCATTTGGGGGAAACGCCACTCCATTCTGCAGCCAAAGCAAATGCGATTGAAGCGATGAAATTGCTCAAAGACTGGGGTGCTGACATTAATGCAAAGGATAACGGTGAAAAAACGCCACTTCATTTTTCAGCAGCAGAAAATGCGATTGAAGCGATGAAATTGCTCAAAGACTGGGGTGCTGATTGTAATGCAAATGAATATCGAGAAACTCCACTTCATTATTATGACAATGCGATTGAAACGTTGACATTGCTCCAAAACTTTGGTTCCGGAATAACACCACTTCATTGCGCAGCTCAAGAGAATGCAATTGAAGCTATAAAACTCCTTAAAGACTGGGGCGCCAATATCGATGCAAAGGAATATCAGGGATATACTGCTTTGGCAAATGCATTTAGGTTCAATAAAAAAGAAGGTATGGATTTTCTTTGCTTCTTGGGTGCAAATAGTGATTTAGTCAACGAAACCCTCGTGAACATAGCGGCAAAAGATCGTAAGGAGAATTTCAAATTTATTCTTACTATAAACCAAATGGATCCGCACCAATCTTTAGATGCTAAAGAGGGAATGAATCTGCTAAATAAGGCAGTTAAGAAAGGTCTGTTTTGCTCAGTCCGAAAATTATTAAACTCCGGAAAAATCAACGACATTAATCAAAAAAATGATGTGGGATACACAATTCTTCATAAAGCCGCACAAGAAAACGTGCCATATGTAGTAAAAATATTACTAACGACATCAGAAATCGATCCCTACTCCAGGTCGTACGGAACCATGGAAAATTGCCCTGCCTGTAAAGCTCAGACGCCTTATGATAAAATACTCAAAACTCATCCTGGATGGGGATGCCAAACATGCGGTTCCCTTACACCTTATGATCTGGCAACTGAAGAGGTAAAAGAGCTCTATGATGAGATGAGGGAAAGAATAGCTATTATTTGCTGTTTAAAAAAACTCCCTCTCCCAAAAGAACTAGCATACATACTATTTAGGCTAAGTAACTATGCAGCTAAACATACGCACCTGCCTAAGGGTTTGTTCCATAAGGCACTAAAAGTGCAAGAAGAAAAACAGAATGGTGGCGAAGAGCACCATCTAAAATTTGAAGCTGAAAAGGCTGAAATCGCTTGTGAACAAAAGGAAGCTCAAGCCATGATGGCGGCCGTTTTGGGAAACTTAGAGTTGCTAAAACAGCTTGTTTCATTGGGCGCCGATTTACTCGCGCAAGATAGTTGTGGAGATAACGCTCTTCACCATGCAGTCTTACATGACCGTGTAGACGTAGCCCAGTATATAATGCAGTGTGAGCCTTGCACAGCTATCGCCAAAAATATGGATGGCTTAAACCCTATCGATTTAGCTATTCAGCTGAAAAAATCGAACAAACTCTTACAAGCACTCTACGAAGAAACCAAGAAAGTCACAATGAGCAACCAACAAAAGACGAACAAGAACACATAAATCGCGCGGAGAAACAGGAAGCCTTACTTAAGCTCATTCGTCAGTGTTTGCTGAAAATAAGAAGGAGGCCTTTTTCAAGAGTGAGCACCGTGGCAAATTTTTCTTTTGTTTTTATAGCAATGGTTTTTATTTACCCCCATCAATCGCCAATCTTGTTCAGGGATTATAGCACCTAATTGTAGCCAGAAGAATCTATAAATAAAGGGTGCAGATTTTTTTGGGTTAGCGAGACTATCAGTGCCCTCTTCTGTTAATTATGAGTTGCCAGTCATTAAGGCTGTCCAAGCAAACTGTACGAGGGGATTTATAATCCATCTACCTGAAAAATAACCCCGTACAATAGACCCTTACTGCGAGACGTATGGGGCTATAGTAAATGCGATACCTGATACCCTCCAGTTTTGTAGTCAGTAGGCATGCGCATAGGCTGAATAGGCTTTGTAAAGCTTACCCAATTAACTTTTTGGGAAGCAACTCTCATAGGCCAGCACCCGAGAAAGACAGTTAGCACTTTGCACTTCGCTTTATTCAAATTTGTCATTATTTAAAAATTTGGTATTCTCATAAATATTAAATCATTGACAAAGGACAAAGTCTTAGTTTTAGGAAGACCCATGAAAGCGACTACGCTCATCATTAAGAAAACCGTGGCAATCAGCCTACTTTTAGTTAGCTCAGCATATGCTATGGAGCTGCCCATCGAATATAGTAAGGACACTCAGAAGAGTTTTAAGGCCCAACTAATGGCCGGTAAAATTGATGAATGCTTTAAGTATATCGAGGGAAAAATCAAGGAAGAAAAAGAAAAAAAACGGCACTATTGGGCTCTTGCACATGATGCCCTAAGTTGCATTAATCAACCCGCAAACTTATTAGTAATACTAAAGCGCATAGAAGCTTTGCTAAACGATAGGCCTAATTCTTGTCGACTTATGCACCTAGCAGCACAATACGATGATCTTAAGCTTTTAAAATATTTAAAAGAGAATCATACAGTTGTAGATCTGAAGGATGATGGAGGTGCAACTCCTTTTTTTTATGCTGCTTATGGTAATGCGTTGGAGACAATGAAATTACTCAAACACTGGGGCGCTAACATTAATGCAAGAACTCGGTTTCAATTGCTTAAAGATTTGGGCGCTGACATCAATGCAAGAACTCGGTTTGACGAAACTCCACTGCATTATGCTGCTAAAAGCAATGCTATTGGGGCAATGGAATTGCTCAAACACTGGGGCTCTGACAGCAATGCAAAAAATGATCGTGGAGATACTCCACTGCATTATGCTGCTGTAGGGAATGCTATTGAGGCAATGAAATTGCTCAAAAACTGGGGCGCTGACAGTAATGCAAAAAATTGGTCTGACGTAACCCCATTTCATTATGCAGCTAAAGCAAATGCGATTGAGGCTATGAAATTACTCAAAGACTGGGGCTGGGGCGCTGACAGTAATGCAAAAAATCGGTCTGACGTAACCCCATTGCATTATGCAGCTGAAGGAAATGCGATTGAAGCTATGAAATTACTCAAACACTGGGGCTGGGGCGCTGACATGTATGCTAAGACTCGTTGTGGCGAAACACCACTTGACCATGCAGCTTGGGCAAATGCGATTGAAGCTATGAGATTACTCAAACACTGGGGCTTGGGCCCTGACATGTATGCAAAAAGTAATTGGCTAACGGCGTTGAGTTATGCAATTAAGGGGAATGCGATCGAAGCTATGAAATTGCTTAAAGACTGGGGCGCTGACATTAATGCAAAAACTTGGCTGAAAAAACGCCACTTCACTATGCGGCTGAAATAAATCGAATTGAGCACATGATGTTGCTTGTGAGGTGGGGCGCAAATATTGAGGAAAAAGAAATGAATGGCAATACTGCTTTGGCTTTGGCTATCAGGTACAATGAAAAAGAATCCATGGACTTTCTTTGCTTCTTAGGTGCGAATAAGGATTTAGTGAACACAGTCCCTGTGCATGAAGTTACAAGGGATGGTTTAAAGTCTTTTAAATGTATTTGCAAAATAAACCAAATGGAGCCATCGCAATCTTTAGATGATAAAGATGGAATGAAGCTGCTCCGTGAGGCAGTTGGCAATGGACTATTTTGCTCTGTAAGAAGCTTATTAAGCTTAGGACAGATCAAAGGCGTTAATCAAAAAAATGATGCGGGATATACGATTCTTCATGAAGCCGTCGATAAAAACAAAATATATGTAGTAAAAATATTACTCACAACTCCAGAAATAGAAACCTACTCCAGGTCGTACGGAACCATGGAAAATTGCCCTACCTGTAAAGCGCAGACGCCTTACGATAAGATACTCAAAACTCATCCTGGAAAGGGGTGCGAAATATGCGGTTCGCAAACTCCTTACGATCTTGCAGGCCCCGAGATAAAAGAGATCTATCATGAGATGAGAGAAAGAATAGCTATTATTTGCTGTTTAAAAAAACTAGGTCTTCCAAAAGAACTTGCCTACATACTATTTAGATTATGTAACTTTGCAGCTAAACGTACACACTTACCTAAGGGCTTGTTTCATAAGGCACTAAAAGTACAAGAAGAAAAACAGAATGGTGGCGAAGAGCAACATCTAAAATTTGAAGCTCAAAGGGCTGAAACCGCGCGAGAACAACAGGAAGCTCAAGCCATGATGGCAGCCGTTTTGGGAGACTTAGAACGGTTAAAACAGCTTGTCTCATTGGGCGTCGATTTACTCGTGCAAGATTGGTGGGGATATAATGCTCTTCACTTTGCAGTTTTACATGACCATATAGACATAGCCCAGTATATAATGCAGTGTGAGCCTCGCACAGCTATCGCCAAAAATAGAGATCGCTTAAACCCTATCGATTTAGCTATTAAGCTCAAAAAATCGCAAGAACTCTTACAAGCACTCTACGAAGAAACTAAGAAAGTCACAATAAGCAACCAAAAATATACGAACAAGACCTAAATCGCGCAGCGAAACAGCAAGCATTCGTTAAGCTTTGTTCTTCAGTGTTTGCAAATAGGAAATAAGGCTAGCGCTCACAACTCCCGCAGTCTTGTTTACTAGGGCCGTCAGAGGAAACTCGAAATCTCTTGCCAATCGGTTGCTCATCTTTGAGGACTTTTTCAAGAGCGAGCACCGTAGCAAATTCTTCTTTTGTTTCTAGCAATGCTTTCATTTTATACTCATCAATAGCCAATCTCGTTTCCCATGTACGATTATAATTACAGCATGCGCTCTAATTGTGGCCAGAAGAATCCATAAACAAGGAGTGCCCGCGAAAGACTCGTGCATTGTAGTTCCCATTATTCAAATTTGTCATTATTGTGGAATTTGATATGATGATAAATATTAAATCATTGACAAAGGAATCTGACAAAGTCTCAGTTTTAGGAACGCCCATGAAACCGTCAACGCTCATCATTAAGAAAACCATGGCAATGAGCCTACTCTTAGTTAGCTCAGTATACGCTATGGAGCTGTCCATTGAATATGATAATGACAATCAGAAGAGTTTTAAGGCCCAACTAATGGCCGGTAAAATTGATGAATGTTTTAAGCACATCGAGGGACAAAAAGAAAAAAATCGGCACTACTGGACTCTTGCACATGAGGCATTGTTTTGCATTAATCGGCCTGAAAGCTCATTAAACATATTAAAACGCATAGAAGCTTTGCTACACGATAGCCCTAATTCTTGCGAACTCATTCACCTAGCAGCACAATACAATGATGTTGAGCTTTTAAAATATTTAAAAGGGAATCATACCGTTGTAGATTTGAAGGATGGTGGAGGTGCAACTCCTTTATTTTATGCTGCTTATGGTAATGCATTGGAGACAATGAAATTGCTAAAAGATTGTGGCGCTAACATTAATGCAAAAAATCGGTTTGACGAAACCCCATTTCATGGTGCAGTTCTATCAAATGCGATTGAAGCAATGGAATTGCTCAAAGAATGGGGCGCTGACATTAATGCAAAAAATCGGTTAGACGCAACCCCATTTCATTTTGCAGTTCAAGCGAATTCGATTGAGGCTATGAAATTGCTCATGCACTGGTTCGCTGACATTCATGCAAAGACTCGTTGTGGAGAAACGGCACTTCATTACGCAGCTCAGGCGAATGCTATTGAAGCTATGAAATTGCTTAAAGATCTAGGCTGGTCCTGGAGCCCTGGCATTAATGCAAAAAATGATCGTGGAGAAACTCCACTTCATTACGCAGCTCAGGCGAATGCAGTTGAGGCTATGAAATTGCTTAAAGACTGGGGCGCTCACATCAATGCAAACGATAGTGTTAGGCAAACTCCACTTGATTACGCAGCTCAGGCGAATGCAATTGAGGCAATGGAATTGCTCAAAGAATGGGGCGCTGACATCAATGCAAAAAATTATTATATAGAAGAAACTCCACTGCATTTTGCTGCTAAAAGGAATGCTATTAAGGCCATGCAATTGCTCATACACTGGGGCGCTGAAATTAATGCAGAAAATTGCGCGAAAAAAACGGCACTTTATTATGCAGTTGAATCAAACGCGATTGAAGCCATGAAGTTGCTCTATGAATGGGCCGCTGATATTAATGCAAAAAATTATCGTGGAGAAACTCCTCTACATTGTGCTGCTAAAGTGAATGCGATTGAGGCCATGAAATTACTCAAACACTGGGGCACTGACATTAATGCAAAGACTTCGGCTGAAAAAACGCCACTTAATTATGCAGCTGAAGGAAATGCGATTGAGGCTATGAAATTGCTTAAAGATTGGGGCGCTCACATCAATACAAACGATACTCTACTTCATTGCGCAGCTCAGGCGAATGCGATTGAAGCTATGAAATTGCTTAAAGATTGGGGCGCTGACATCAATGCAAAAAATGATCATGGAGAAACTCCACTGCATTTTTCAGTTCAAACGAATTCGATTGAAGCGATGAAATTGCTTAAAGACTGGGGCGCAAATATTGAGGAAAAAGAAATGAATGGCAATACTGCTTTGGATAAGGCTAGTAGCTACGATAAAAAAGAATCTATGGACTTTCTTTACTTCTTAGGTGCAAATAGCAATTTAGTGAATCCGAACTATGGGCATAGTGGTTGGAAGTGTTTTGAATTCATTTCCAAAATAAACCAAATGAAGCCGACGCAATCTTTGGATGCTAATGATGTATTTGAGCTGCTCCGTGAGGCGGTCCAAAAAGGACTATTTTGCTCTGTACGAAAATTATTAAGCTTAGGAAAAATTAAAGACGTTAATCAAAAAACTGATACAGGATATACATTTTTTGATAGAGGATTTACAATTCTTCATGAAGCCGTCGATAAAAACAAAATATATGTAGTAAAAATATTACTCACAACCCCAGAAATAAATCCCTACTCCAGAACATACGGGACTTTAGAAAAATGCGACACCTGTAAGGCTCAAACTCATTCCGATAAAATACTCAAAACTCATCCTAGAGGGGGATGCCAAACATGCGGTTCACTTACTCCTTATGATCTGGCAAGCCCAGAGATAAAAGAGATCTATCATGAGATGAGAGCAAGAATAGCTATTATTTGCTGTTTAAAAAAACTCGGTCTTCCAAAAGAACTTGCCTACATACTATTTAGGCTTAGTAACTATGCAGCTAAACATACTTTCTTGCCTAAGGGCTTGTTCCATAAGGCACTAAAGGTGCAGGGAAAAAAACATGAAGCTGGTCAAGAGCGCCTAAAAATTGAAGCTAACCTTGCTCAACAACAAAAAGAAGCTGAAGACGAAGCTAAACAAGAGAAACGTCTAAAACTTGAAGCCGAAAAAAATGAAAAGAATAAAGAATTTATGGAGGCCGCACTCTTTGGCAATACCGTAAATGATAAAACAATCAAAGAGTTGCAGAAAAACTCCCTTAATGAGCAGAATGCAGCCTTTAAGAGGACACCTGCCATGACGGCAGCCATTTTAGGAAACTTAGAGTTGCTAAAGCAGCTTGTTTCATTGGACGCCGATTTACTCGCGCAAAATAGTGTTGGACATAATGCTCTTCACCTTGCAGTTTTACATGACCGTGCAGACATAGCCCAGTATATAATGCAGTGTGAGCCTCGCACAGCTATCGCCAAAAATAAAGATGGCTTAAACCCTATCGATTTAGCAATTAAGCTAAAAAAATCGAAAGAACTCTTACAAGCACTCTACGAAGAAACTAAGAAAGTCACAATAAGCAACCAACAAAAGACGAACAAGACCACCTGAATCGCGCAGCGAAACAGGAAGCCTTCCCTTACAGTGTTTGCTGAAAATAAGGAATAGGGCTAGCGCTCATCGCCTTTGCTCAGTAATTCCCGCAGCTTCGTTACTAGCGGCGTAGTAGGAAATTTAAAATCTCTTGCCAATCGGGGCTCATCTTTGAGGACTTTTTTAAGATCGAGCACTGTCGCAAATTTTTCTTTCGTTTCGATTGCAATAGTTTTTGTTTTTACACTCATTAAAAGAGCTTCGCGAAATGTCTTAAGGGTGGAAACGGGTATCCCATTAATTTTATCAACAATCATACCCGGAGAAAGACAGTCCGTCATAGCGGCTGCCGAACCAGGAAAAATGTGCGTAATAAGGATGACCGGTTTTGTTTTCTTTTCTGGAAGCGCATAGTGAGCAAGAAGCGGCTCATACTTCATCAGTAAATCAATATGGTTTTGACGTAATTCCATAAAAACGGCCCCTGCCATAATCTCGTAATCTCGTTCTTCAGGCTCATACTCTGGATAGATAATTCTAATAGGAAGTAAAGTTAGCTCTTCAAATTTGCACGATAGCTCCAACCTCTGTCCGTTGCGATAAACAACAATGTTTATCGGATCATGAATAGCACAACGAGCTAAAAGCTCTTGAATTGAAATTTTAGTACCATTACGCCATTGTACATTTACTCCACCAAACTGATCAACCTTGTAGCTCGTACCACGAAAAGTAATTTCATATATCATATCCCCTACTCTCAAACCTGCACGTTCTTCCATAGAATTTGCTTGCACATAATTAACGTATAATCCTCCAGGAACGGGATTATTGAGTAAACGAGCATGTGGATCAGTAGCCCTGTTGGTCCCAATAGTTGGCGCAGGACGTCGAACAAATTTTGTTGTATACAAATCTTGTAACAGGGGAATAACATCATTAATGGGTACAATCAATCCGTAATTATCAGCATTTTTCATCACCGCCGTGCAGATACCAATAACCTCGCAGAGTCCATTCTTTTTATGAAGAAGCGGGCCTCCGGAGTTACCCGGGTTAATAGGAGTCTGCGTATGCATAAAGGACCGACCCTCAAGAAAATCGCGGCCACCAATAATTCCAATAGTACTCTTTAATGAACTTACTCCCAGGGGATACCCAAGTGCTAATACAGGCTCGGTAGCATATAAATCATCTGAATCGCCAAGGTGCAAAACATTTATAAAGCCACAAGCTTCGATCACGGCAGCATAACTTTCTGGAGTAAGCCTTAAAAGTGCAGTATCTACTTCTGGACAAATCCCCACCTCCTCTACGCCTAAGGGTAATTGCCCCAGTTTGGGAAGGGTCACAGATATTGATTGAGCACCACTAATGACATGATAATTGGTAAGTATATGGCCCTCTTCATCAATGAAAAAGCCACTGCCAGCTTTTTGCCCCTGCTTTGCACATACGTAAGGTTGAAGCCAATTAAATTCAGCAATGTCTGACTTAATCTGCACCACAGCATTTTCCGCTTGCTCTTCCACATGCCTCCAATTGCCATCATAGTCAACCGCGCAATGGAAGTTAGTAGAGTGTAGTATAGCAAAGCAAAAAATTGACCAATGTAAGTAATTCTTCATTGTTCTCTCCCTTCAAGAATACTGTTTATTATGCTGCAGCAGCGCTTACTTTTTCATACTTATTTCCCAGTCTACTTTTCAAGTCTTTATAAGACTGTGAAAGGGGATAAAAATAGGTCCCCGCAAGACGAGGTTCATCTTCCATAACTTCATGTAATGGTAATGCAACAAACTGATTATCTGTTGTTTTTAGCGTTAAATAGCCAGTTTTTATAGCGTCAGGAACAGCGATCCTAAAGTCATCCAGTGTTTTTATTTTCTGGCCATTTACTTCAGCAATAATACCTCCTGCCCCGATAGCTCTGGCTCGCGATGCAGGAGAATTGAGCATTACATGGGTGATGAGCAAAGCAGGCTCCACTGGTTTTTTAAGATCTCGAAACTGCAAAAGCTCTGGAGCATATTGGGATAAAAGCATCACGTGGTTCATACTAACTGCCATAAAGACAAATCCCGCCAAAACTTCATAGTCAATTTTTTCATAGCCAGGATATATCAAACGAATGGGTGGCTCTGTTTGAGTAAGCACAAAAGACACCGTATGTCTCTTGCCCTTTCGATAAAATTCCAACTGTACTTTTTGACCAATCTTAAGGCGCGCCACATAATCTGCAATTGAAATGCGCTCTTCTTTACTCCATGGCACCATCATTTCACCAGATGTATCAACCGAATGGCCATCAATTTTGTAAATCATATCCCCACCTTTTATTCCTGCTTTTTCAAGAGGGCTTCCTTTATAGGTATCGATCACATACAGCCCCCCTGGAGGCGGATTTCCCAAATAGGCAGTGAGATTTTCATTAGCGTTATTTAAAAAGCTTACACCCAAATATGGCCTACGCAATAATTTTGGTGTCTTGCTTTCAGGTAACGTTTTCAACTGATCAAGGAACAACAATACGTCATTGATAGGAATAATGTACCCAACATTTTGCGCGCCAGGAATGCCTGCCGTGTTTATTCCAACCACGTAGCCCTTACTATCAACTGAAGGCCCTCCTGAATTTCCTTTGTTAATAGGAGCACTAATCTGAATGAACTGTTGGCCCAACAAATGTTCCCTACCGCTTACAACCCCAGTCGTGCTCTTAAGACCTTGCTGGCCCAATGGATACCCCAAAGCCATAATTTTATCAGCGCGATTGATAGAATCAGAATCTCCCATCTGCAGATAAGGAATCTCTTTAACATTAAGCTCTTTCTTGAGCGCCTGCAGTTCTTCTTTTTTTAATTGTAGAAGAGCTAAATCACGATCGGGACTTACGCCAATAACATCTACCACAAATCGTTTTTTACCAGCAGAAGGCACCTGTATGGTAACAGATATAGCTTGATCAACAACATGGGCATTGGTAAGGAGCTGACCTTCTTTATTGATAAAAAATGCCGATCCACTTGTTTCTTGCTGGCTTGGTGTTTTATACGGCTCTACCCAATTAAATTCTGTAACCTGAGCAAACACTTGAGGTACCGCATCTTTAAATTTTGCTTGCAACGAGCTCCACAGTTGCTTTTTTGAAGCTTTCTCTTGCGCGAGCTCTTTAACCTCTTCTTTTGCAATAAGAGCTGCTTCCTTCTGCACAAAGCGTTTGTCAGCAAGCTGTTTTATTGTTTCCTCCATGTGGCGCAAATCACGCATGAAACGATGGAGTACAATACCCCCAACAATACATAATAAAATAGATACGAGAGCAACTAAATACTGCAAACTAATACGCATGTATCCCCCTAATGCTGTGGACGTAATTTTTGTACTAGTCTATAGACGAATAAGAAAAAGACCAGTGCCCTAAATGGGGTGTCGCTCATGCCAAACACCTTCGTTTTTTGTACAAAAAGATCCATACCTTGTATACTAACATTGTTTTACTCTATGGTTTTGAAACGCAAAAAACAGGAATGTGCTATGGCAGTTACACCCGTTACCCTTGAAAAACTCGTTGCACTTTGCAAAAGACGCGGGCTTATCTATCAGTCGGCAGAAATATATGGCGGTCTTAATGGTGTGTATGATACCGGTCCAGTTGGCGCTCTGCTTAAACAGAATATTCGTAATGCCTGGATTGAATCATTAAAAGGCTCTGGCCTTGAGATACTCTTTATTGAAGGCTCGCTCCTGGGCCCTTCTGCTGTCTGGGAAGCTTCAGGTCATATACAAAATTTTCAAGACCCGATGGTAGATTGCCTGATTTGTAAACATCGCTATAGAGCAGATGATATTGATCTTTCTAAATCCTGTCCTCATTGCGGTGGCCTCTCGTGGACACCTATCAGGCAGTTTAATTTAATGTTTAAGACCCAAGTAGGCGCATCAGCAGATGCGACATCTGTTGCATATTTACGACCAGAAACCGCTCAATCAATCTTTATTAATTTTAAAAACGTCCTGTCAAGCAACCGCGTTAAAATCCCCTTTGGTATTGCGCAAGTTGGTAAAGCGTTTAGAAATGAAATTACGCCAAAACAATTTTTATTTAGAATGCGCGAATTTGAACAAATGGAAATTGAATGGTTTTGTAAAGAAGAAGATTCGATGCATTTTTTCGACGTATGGTCAGCGCTCAGAAAAAAATTCTATGCATCTATTGGGGTCACTAAGGAAAAAATTCGACTAAGACCCCATGAGAAGGATGAGCTTTCTCATTATTCAAGCGCTACATGCGATGTTGAATATCACTTCCCTTTTGGGTGGAAAGAATTAGAGGGTATCGCCTACCGAGGCAATTATGATCTTACGCAACACATGAAGCATTCGGGTAAAGATCTATCGGTCTTTGAAGAAAGCACAAAAACTTCGTATGTTCCGCATGTGGTAGAATGTTCTGTCGGAACTGACCGTTTGTTTTTAATCATTCTTTTTGATAGCTACTATGAAGATGAAGTTGAAGGAGAAACACGAATCGTTCTGAAGCTCCATCCTAAACTGGCACCATTTAAAGCTGCCTTTCTGCCGCTAACTAAAGAGCAAGCAGAACCTATGGAAAAGATATATAAAGAAATAAAAGCACGTGGGTATGAGATACAGTACGACCTTTCAGGATCGATTGGAAAGCGGTACCGTCGACAAGATGAGATTGGAACACCCCTCTGTTTCACGTATGATTTTGACACCGAAAAAGATGCTACGGTAACGGTGCGCCATCGGGATTCTATGAAGCAGGAACGGATTTCTATTAGTGAAATAGAATCATATATAACGCGCTCATACTTGATTCAACTGCCTTAGGATTTTTATGAAAATTGTTTATGAATGGCTTGGCAAACATGTACACGCGCCCTACGGGAACTATGTGTTTGCCCTTCTTGTCTTCATTGAGGGCTTCTTTTTTATCCCTGTCAGTACCCTTCTTGCATTTTACAGTCTTGAAAATCGGCGCAATGCTTTATTCTATGCGCTTTTAGCAACCCTCGTGTCAGGTCTTGGGGCTCTTGCCGGTTATACGCTGGGCAAGATTCTTTGGTCGGTTGGTGGTAAAGCGGTTATTCATTATCTCGTTGCACCGGACAAATTTGAAAAGCTTGTTGATCAATTTAAAAATTATCAGGCATGGACAACTTTTCTTATTGCATTAACTCCCATGCCTTTTAAACTTCTTACCCTCACTGCTGGATTTTGTAGACTCCCCCTGATCCCCTTTATAATCATTTCAATGCTTGCTCGCGGCGTAAGATTCTTTGCAATTTCGGGAGCTATTTATATTTGGGGTGAAAGCGTTCAGTATTACTTACAAAAATATTTTTACTATGTTGTAGCCGCAGGGATTGCCTTCCTTATTGCACTTTGGTTCTTGGTGCATTAAGGTTATTTTTTGCGTTTATTTTGTACATAGGCACGTAACTCTTGCTTTATGACTGGTAATACATCCTCCATGGTGCGCTTTGTAAGCTGCATTAATAGGTTTGATTTATCCTCAGGATAGCTCAAACTAAAAGTACCACACCAGGTTTTCATACAATCATTAGGATCGAGAGCTGGATACCGAGCATTTTTAATAAGAGGGATATAAAGTATAGTTGGCGCTGCAGGATTCCTTGGATCTTTAAAAACTGAAATGTTATTATTTTCCAGACCCTTGTACTCAATTGGCGGTAAAGCAAAACCACGTGCTCTCAGCTCCTTTTCAGCTTTTTCAAGCTCTTGTCCCACATACTCAGCATCTGAGAAATCCAAAATAAGTAGGAAATCAACTTTTCTCCTTAATAAAGCCTCGAGAGGTAAGTTATATGCTATGCCGGCATCGACCAAGCTGATTAATTCATGTTGAGCTCTTGGCAAAGACTTCATACCATACGTCCAGTTGAATACCTTAGCGGCCGCTATGCGATACTTTCCTATCGAAAGCTCTTCTGCTCCGCTGACAAGGGCTTTGCGTAGGGCTTCGATCGGAATTTTTTTCTCAAAAAGACCTAATGCCTGACTTAAGCGCGCTGCAAAAGCAGAACCTGTAATAGCCAAAATATAATGAAGATTAAAGGGTGGTGTATAATACTGCTGCTGTCCATCGAGGAATGGCGCACCAAAAGCCCACATAGGAATATAGCCGCCAAAATAATCTCCTCCCATTTCATAGGGCGTAAACTCTACCCATTGGTAAGGCAACTTGGTTGCAACAGCAGTATAAATAGGGAAAATAGATTTGCCATCCTTAACCATTTCAGCCTGATCGCTTAGATAGGTATTAAATAGACCATTTTTGATACCGGTCATAATGTTGACTGCTAGGAGCCTTCCAAAAATATTTACTGGCGATAGGGGCTGCTTAAAAGCAAAGCGCATGAGAAGTGATTGAAACAAATGGACCACATCTGCCGGAGCACTGACAAAATCTCGAGTAATTTTGGGGGGTATAGTAGCCGCAAAAGCACTTGGTGTAAGACCCGATTGCATCCAAGGACCAATGAACCAGGTTCCTCCTGAAAGGCCAGCAATATAATAGGAACAACGCAACAACTGCTCCGCAGCGATCGCAGCACCTGCTGTACCTAACATCGCTCTATACCCTCCACCACTTGCAGCAATACCAATGACAGGAACTTCATTATCTGCAATCCTCATCCCAAGGAAGTTTTCGAGTTCAGCTTTTACAGTATTTTTACGCTTATTTCGATATTCTATCTCCTGCGGGGGCAACGATGTCCCTTGGCGGACAGCAGCTCGCATAGTCGCATAGGGACCAATAGTGTATTTTCTTCGAATTTGACCCAGCACAAGATCATCTAAGGTATCTACAATTCCTGCTAATTTCTTTTTTAAGGGCTCTACCACTTTCCATTCAAGGGGGTTAAAACCAGCGAAATGACCTTTTTCCAATGCAAGATAAAAAGTTGTACCTTGTTCTGTCCCGATTTTTGTATTACCCAGTAAATGAAATTCACTACTGGTTAACTGCTCCTTTAAATCCCCGGGATTGAGAGAAAACGCAAGATACCTCTCAGGACCGATCAGGGGCAGACCTTTACTTGGCGGACGTTCAAAGACCTCACTTGTGCGAGCCGGAATGAGTTTACTCGTGCCAGACCGCTCGGTTTTCTTCGTTTGGTAGTAGTAAATACCCACATACCAATCAAAGTCCGATTCATTTTTTACGGTTATTTTATCAGCACGTATTCCACTCGCCATTAAAGCAGCACCAATAAAAAACAAAAATTTTTCATACACCACTTCCTTAGAAATGTTTCATCTGAATAATCGACCGTACTTACACTATAGCAATATATCACCCGATATTCAATTCTATTTGAATTTTTACAATTCTCACAAAAGTACGTCTTCCAATAAAAAACGCGCGTATTCAATATTTTTAAATAAATTTTACTAATACTACAAAGAGGGGTACACGTAAGAAATAGTCATGGGCATTGCCTTGCCAGTCGGAAAAAATTATAATAATTGACATAGGTATCATACATCTGCTTAACTTCTATAACTACACTCAGTACTATAATCGAGGCTCGCTCCTGCGATTATGATCGTATAAAAGGAAAATGACACATGGGCTTGCGCAAACGCCTGACTGAATCGCCCGGCCGAACAGTTCTTTTATCTATATTTATCGCAATCTGTTTGGGGACAGCGCTGCTTTTACTGCCCAGTGCTCAGCGCGTTCCTATCGCCTTTATTGATTGTCTGTTTACTGCAACAAGCTCTATTTGTGTCACCGGTGTGTTAACCATTCCTTTTGATTCTTTTACCCTTTTTGGCAAATGCATTATCCTGACTCTTATCCAAATTGGTGGTATAGGCCTTCTTACTCTGTGGCTTTCTCTCATCTCACTTTTTGTTAATCTCGGTATTTCAACACAATTTATGATTGGCCAGGTGTTTGAACTTGCAGCGCTTAAAAACCCTAAAAGGATACTCTTTTTTATTATAGGCTTTACGCTCGTTGCAGAAACTGTAGGAGCCCTTTGTATTTACACGATTATCAGACATGCCTATCCAAAAGATACAGCCATCTTTAACTCAATTTTTCATAGCGTTTCATCTTTTTGTAATGCAGGCTTAAGCGTTTTTGGCCAGCACAGCATGGTGCCGTTTCAACACAATATACCATTGCTTGCTATTACCGGAATTCTGATTTTATTGGGCGGCATTGGTTTTATAACCCTTTCAGAGCTGCTGTATTATGCAAAGGCAAAGTGGGAAGGCAAACGATTCCAATTCAGTCTTACAACACGAGTGGTACTTTCTATGACGGCACTTCTTATACTTGTTGCTACGTTATTGCTCATTATTATTGAAGGACCACGCCATTTTCCACAAGGACCTTGGTGGCTCACGCTAACTAATATGCTTTTTAATGCCATAGCCTATCGGAGTACAGGACTAACCACTATTGATGTTTCTACAATGCAGACAGCTACCGTATTTGCTATTATCATGTATAGCTTCATTGGCTCATCGCCTGCTTCTACAGGAAGCGGTATTAGAGTAACCACCTTTGCGATCTTTTTAGCTACCATTCGATCAGTCATACGAGGGAAAATGGTTGTTGAAATAAAAGGAAGACGCATACCTCAAGACCAGATTTTTAAAGCTATGGCGGTTCTTAGTATTTGCATTTGCTGGATTATTTGTAGCACCTTTCTTTTATCATTAATCGAAAGTCAAAGCAGCTTTATTAACGTATTTTTTGAAGCAGTATCTTCGTTTACCAATTTGGGCCTCGCAACCGATATAACGCCCTTTTTATCGCTGCCAGGTAAATTCCTTATTATCCTTAACATGTTCATAGGAAGAGTCGGCACGCTCACGCTCCTTTTAGCTTTACGACCGGGTCGGGAAAGAGTAGAATTTCAATATCCTGAAGAACGAATAATGATGAGCTAGAAAAAGGTAAAACGATGAAATTTTGTGTTATTGGAGTCGGCCGCTTTGGATATCATGTTGCTGTTACCCTTGCAGATAATGGCATGGAAGTATTGGCAGTTGATAGCAATGAATCTATCGTTGCCTCAATACGAGATAAAGTAAGTCAGGCAGTCTGTATGCGCGTAACCGATGAAGAATCTCTGCGCAGCATTGGCGTTGAAGACATGGGAACCGTCATCGTCGCGATGGGCGAAAATTTTGCACAGTCTATCTTAGTTACCGCTCTCTTAAAACATCGCCTTAATATCCCACGCGTTATTACCCGCTCAATTAGTGAGATTCACCGCGAAATACTTCAACTTATAGGGGCCGATGAAGTTATATTGCCTGAAAGAGAAGTCGGTAAAAAGCTTGCAGACAAACTAAGTTTACCTTTCAATGCCCTGGTACGACTTTCTCGCGATTTTTGTATAAGCCAAATAGAAGCACCCGATCGTTTTGTTAAAAAGAGCATCAAAGCTCTTCAATTACCTACCACGTATGGCGTGACCTGCATAGGCCGCAAGCTTGATGATCATATAGAACCACTAGAAGATGACTATATCATCAAAGAACATGACCAACTTATTTTTTCAGGAACCATCAAAGATACGACCAAAGTAGCAAAGCTTTAGAACAAATGATGAGGAGTAAAAAAGCCGCTTGGTCGAGCGGCTTTTTTACTATTGGAATACCTTAAATTACTGGTCAATTCTTACCTTTTTGGCTCTTCACCCGGCTTGGCTGCTGTTTGCCCTTGCGCTGCATAGAAAGCAAAAAGCACGCTCAGTTGTTGCAGGAACAGCCTGCGCTGCTCTTCGGTTAATACTGCTTGGCCTGTAGGCGGTAAAGAAGCCTTTTCAGTCTCTAACCGTTGTACCTGATCTTGAAGCAGCTGACTGGCCTGGTCAACAAGTCCCGCTGAACTTTCATAGCCAAAATTACGCAGCCCTGAGCTTAATGAAGGCAGCGCACTTTTTACTTGTGTTGCGGCAGTATGTAGCGAATCGACAACGGGTCTCTTGATTTGTGGGTAAGCTTCAAGCGTTTCTGTAACTGCTTTCTGAGCATTAGCAGCCGATTCTGAGCCGAAATTTTGCACCAAGTTCATAAAAGCTGCACCACAACGCATCGCATCGCGTGCCCTTAACAAAGCATCATGCTCGTCTCGCGTTTTTTCATTAGATAATATTTCATATGCCTTTTTAATATCTTCTAATTTTTCTTTGTTATCAGCATGCTGTTGGAGCAATGTTGTGTATTGCAAAGTAATTTCTTCAGCAGACGACCCCCTGGCGATTCCCAAAACTTGATAACAGTCTTTTTTTTGAGTAGCTTCTTTACCAGCTTCAAAAGCCTTCTGTTGAGCTTCCGCAACTTTTTCCATAGGTTTTGTAACATGTACGATAGCACATGTAGACAATAAACCTAGTGCAAAGTAAAGTTTTTTCATCATTCATCCTTTCCCGACCTTTTGTAGGCCCTCTTTTGGTTATAATGTGTCTAAAAACTCTTAAAATAATGAGTTACTTTTTGCCAATGCTGCAGCAAAATAGCTCATTTTTCTATTTCGCTCGTATATAATGCTTCATTCGGACACTCTTCATCTGGTAAGTGTCAGATAAGCAAATTTTCCAGCTCAATCCACACCTGGGGAAAATGAGCCAAACTCATTTTTAATGTATCGAAACCGCTACTGCGAAAAAAACTTACAATACCAAACTAATGTTAATCAAATTATACAAATCATACCGATTGATTTCAAGCGCCATAGAAGATGCGGTCTTGCTCGAACTTATCTGCTTTATCGGTTGCACCATGTTTAAGTAAGAGTGTAACACATTCACTGTTTGCTTCCCTTCCATTAACAGCCATTAATAAAACGAAAAAAAATTAACTGCCGTCCGTTTTTGCTGTAGGTTTAGCGCTCCGTGTATCCTGAGACGTACTCAATGGATGCAACTCAATGCATTCGATTACTAATGAATCCATAATGGATGGAAAAGCCTTCTGTTCGCTGTTAAATCTGCTCTCAGGAGAATACCATAATTTGCTTGCTTTTCTTCAAGCAGACCGACTCGTTTTTCTTTTTCATTTATTCGATCCATGCACAAGAGTTGTTTCACAATGAAGAAAACTGGCAGAACAAGTGCCAGAGTACGTTTCATATATTCTTTCGATTACAAAGAGTCATATAACAATCATCTATTCTGAGAACACAAAAAGGAAAAAATCAATCTTTCAGAGTCAAAATCAAGATAATATTTCCCGAAGAAGCAAAAGGAAATACCGATAGGAACCATCAAAATCCCAGTGCCTCGAGGATGGTCTGCAATTATACCCTCAAACTTACGGCCTTTAAATGTGTAAACAACTTCATTGATGCATAGAGCATATGCTACCTCTGCCGTTGCAGCCCTATCATGGAAAGCATCTAACAGCCGGCATAATTTTTCATTTCCCATTGAATCGAAAAACTGGCGTCTCAAATGCCTTTCTCTCCTTTTGCTTCCAGGGACCCCTTTTTTATCTTTCCCTGTAAATTTACATTTAACTTGCAAAATGATGCAAAATATGCAACAATTGTGACATGAAAAGTTTGAAAGATTTTATAATAAGCCAGCAAGCAGTCGGTAAATCATTTTTTCTTAAGAAAGACGCCTTGCGCATCCTTGGTATTACCCCTGAACAGTTTAAGTATCAGGCCTATCGCCAGAGCCAGAAAGGTTTTTTAAGAAGGCTTGCTCTTAATTTTTATATGATTATTCCTCCGGAATACCTTAATCTGGGAACATTGCCTCCAATTATGTTTATTGATCATCTCATGAAACATTTCAACCAGGATTATTATGTTGGTCTTCTGAGTGCAGCTTCCTTTTATGGCGCAACTCACCAAAAACCAATGTCTTTTCAGGTGATTACCAAAAATCGTTTCAGAAATATTGTTTTAGATCGTGGACTAATAGAATTTCATACCTATAAAAATTGTTCTGAAGCAATCAGGGTTGTGCATACTGTTCCAACAGGCTATGTTCAGATTTCAAGCAGAGAACAAACCGTGCTTGATTTGATTCGATTTTATCGAGCATCAGGATATCTTAGTAATGTTGCGCTTATTATCAAGACTCTTGCTGAAGAATGCGATCAGAAAGCATTAGCGATTGCCATAAAAAATGAAAAGGAAACCCCCGTATTGCAACGATTGGGTTATATCTTGAAGTTTGTCGGATTTTCTAATTTTGCCAATATTGTTGGCCAAGAATTGAAGAAAAGAAAACTGCGCTATGTTTTATTGCGTCCTGAATTTCATAGAACAAAAGGCAAGAAATTAGACCTTTGGATGGTTATTGTGAATGATACTTTGGAGCTTGAATGATACCAAGAAATTTTATCGTAGAGTGGAGCGCTATCGTTTCCTGGAAACAAATAGAACAAATAGAGCAAGATCTCATTATCAGCACTGCTCTTCTTAAAATTTATCAGCATCCTCATCTGCGTAAAAAAATTGCCTTTCGCGGTGGAACTGCGCTCAATAAATTATATTTTTCTCCACCAATCCGATATTCTGAAGATATTGACCTTGTTCAAATTATTTCAGAACCAATTGGTGAAACTATAAGCATGATTCGAGAAATAATGGACCCATGGCTAGGATTACCAAAAAGAAGCGTCTCAAAAGGCTTGTCAACCCTCACTTATCGAATGACAAGCGATAACGGATATAAAATGAGGCTTAAAATAGAAATTAATACGCGAGAACATTTTGCAGTGCTTGGATATAAAGAACAATCATTTTCAAGTAGCTCAGGATTCTTCGCTGGAGAATCAACTATAAAAACATATGCCATAGAAGAATTATTAGGAACTAAGTTGCGCGCGCTTTATCAGCGCCGCAAAGGCCGTGATTTATATGATTTGCATATCGCCATCCTAAAGATTCCAAATTTGAACATTGATGCAATTATTCAATGCTTTAATGAATATATGGCTCATTCAAATCAAAAAATTACAAAAGCAGAATTTCATTTTAATCTTCAAGAGAAACTCAAGGATAAAGAGTTTAAAGAAGATATTATTGCACTTCTTCCACTTGAAGAACGTCAATTTGATGCTGAAAAGGCTTATGAGCTTATAGCAAAAGAAATTATTGATAAATTATAGTTGCACAACGAATACAAAATTCGGATTAATAAAGACTTACCAAAGAAGAAATTGCGGAGATTGAAGAGGAAGCAAAGCAAGAATCTGCTGCAATAGCTTTCTGTGGCTTACATAACAAGCAAACTCGAGCCAAAACAATCTTACCCGTGGCATCATCTGTAAAGACTAAAAGAGTACATTTGAGTCTAACCGCCAAACCATCTGTAAACTTAGTTTCAACTTTCAAAAATGCTTTATTATATTTGCCAAACTAATTGTTATGAAGCTCCAAAAATTTTGCTATCTGCTCTAAGGCGGGCTTTCTCATTGAGACCTCCTGGCGCTCTTCATCTGTCATCTCACCAAGTGTCTTGCTGTAACCCTTGGGAATAAAGATAGGAGACCATCCAAATCCCAACGCGCCTCGAGGATGATCTGCAATTATACCCTCAAGTTTACGGCCTTTAAATGTGTAAACAACTTCATTGATGCATAGAGCATATTCTACCTCTGCCGTTGCAGTCTTATCTTGGAAAGCATCTAACAGCCGGCATAATTTTTCGTTTCCCATCGAATCCAGGAACCATTTAATAAAGGGACCAGGCAAACCATTGAGTGCATGAAAACTCAGTGACACGTCTTCAACAAGGACTGGCTCTTTAAGGAGAGCGTAAGCCTTACGCGCCTTGTCTTGAACTATCTCATTCAAGTCAAGAGACTGAACTTCTTGTATCTCTAATGAGCAGAACTGCACCGGTATCTCTAAATAAGTACGCAAGTAATCGGCTTTATGAGGGTTACTTGTTATGAAGGTAAGTTTCAATGAAAACTCCTGATTAGAACTACAACACATGAAAAACAGTCCTGAACACAAAGTCAGGATATAAAATCTCATAAGGCACCCCGCTTTTAAAAGCACACTCTAAAGCGTGAAAAGCTAGCATGTCAAAAGTCTCCTCACGTAATTTCTTTTTCTCACTATAAACTATCTACAATCTTAGTCCATTGTATCCACTGATTGCAAATTTTCAATTTTAAATTCTTCTATTTTAAATTTTTTGCATAGCGGTCGAATAAGACTTTTCACAGATTAAACGATATGTCGGACATGCGGGAACTTATTGACGAGCATTAAGCAATTGACCAAAGTCGACAATATAAGCGAAGAATCCTGTCCTGAATGATTTTCTTAAAACATCGATGAGCAGATTAATAGAGATGCTAATAAAAATAGCTCCCCAAATCAAGAAAAGGCGTTTTGGGGGAGGAGCGAAATAAAATAACCTCGATTTAATCGTTGTTTTTTGTGGAGACATCTCCCCAAATGATCCGGAGTAAAAATGAGGCGCTTATTTATAATGGATTGCCTGAGAAATCCTTCCACAGTTGACTGACTTTTGTGCTCCATTCTTTCGCTTCAGTAGATTGATCAATTTTATTCTTTACGACGCTCATCAACTGCAAACATTTTTCGCGCATCTCATTTGAAAGGTCCTTCCAAACGAACCCGCCTTTAAAAGCACGCTCTAAATGGTAAAGGGCTAGCTCTTTATCAGCTTTTATTATCCCATCTAAGACATATTCTACACCAAGAAGAACGTGGGCAAAAAATGCATTCCTCTTAATAGTCTCTTCTTTCGCCTCATTCGCCTGTTTAGTATAGCACGTCTTTTCCGGCTCACTGCAACCCTCTGCAAGAGCTAAATAGTGCGCCGTTAAAAAATGATTCGCCCATAACGGAATATCCCTTATTTCGCTTTCCTTACTGGTACATTCAAACAATTCAGTTTTGAAATCTGTTAATACATTTCGATGCTTACACTGTTCTATGTATGCCTCATGATGAAGTGAGCGAGCTAAACTTATGGTATCTACTAAGCTTGAAATCACGGTGAAGGCATCTTTGGCATGGTGCGCAAGCAGTGCTTTTGCATAGGTTATACGCATTCGTTTAAGTGGTATCCCCCTCACGATTTTCTATGCTCATAAGGTGCTCTTCCGTCTTTAATAGCATGCTTTTAAGAACTCCAAGACTCATACCATCATTGGCCGAAGCAAGAAGTGCGCATCCTTTTATAAAATCTTCACTCATGTACCCTCTGTTTCCTAGCAAATTCATAAGCGCCTGACAAAGCTTGATCGCTTTTTCTAGCCGCTTGGGATACAAATCCTTTTGCAGCTGGTAAGATTGAGTGAACAATGCATCAATAAGCGCTTTGAGCCCTTCACTGTAGTTGTCTTGAAAAAATGGTGGTATCAAATAATCTATACGTCTTAATAACAGCCGATTGAGATTGAAAAGAGCAAATTCAAGCTTTCCTGAAAGTTCGCTTACTATCTTTTGATCTGGATTGTTCTTGCAACACTCATTTTTGTATTCTTCCATAAGATAAAGGGTAAATAATGAGCAGACCTTAGCCGTCAGCATTGCAAAGCCACACAGAAAAACATGATTGAATACCTCATTAGTGTAAAGCCGCTTACACCCTTCTTTTGATGCTAAAAGAGCTACCAGAATCTCGATGCAATAATTGGCCCGTTCGTTTTCTTTCATGTAATCGTTTTCACTTACCGCTAACGCAAGATTCATCATAACTATGTCAGCATGAACTTCCACATGTTGTCCATTTTTTAAAAAATCCAGAATAGTAGTACGCTCAAAAAAAGACCTCAACTTTTCTGGATCATCAAGCAGAGGAGATATTTTTGGCAAAGCATCTTTCAATTTGAGAATATCCGCTGCTCTTTTTTTTCGTCCATAGGCATAGAACTTTGTTAATAAAACGGCTGCATCACTATCATTTTTTTTGAACGTCCTGTTTTCAAGAAGGCAGATCAGTGCATCTTCAATCAAAGATGCATGCGGGAATTTTTGAGTCTCATCACAGAGCCTATCTATGAAAAATTCCCAAGCACCACACCATGAGGTGCCAGGTAACATTTTGTCTATAATCATTATTTCATAGGCTTTTTCATAATAAAGTTGCGCCTTTTTGGAATCAGATTCGCCAAGATTACGGGGAGTTTGGGCATAGAATGTAGCTAACATCAGATATTCAGGTGCCGTTTGCGCCAAGGTTTCTGCCCGTGCAAGAGCTTTTATAATAAGCTCTTTTGAATCGGCTGAAAGTGCCATTCGATCAAGGAGAGCAATCTGCTCAATGGCTTTTTCAAGAATTTTGCAAAACTGACCCTTTTGCTGCAACTGAGCGTCATACAAAATAAGTCCCCAAGGAGCTACTGGATGCTCAATTGTGCGCCAGAGCCAGCAGGCTTGTCCCTTATCAGTCGTATGCCTTGCAAGGAGCAGAGCTATTTCGTGGCCGCAGTGTGAATCTCTAAGAGCACATTGCTTAAGCAGCGCAAAAAGTTTTCTTGACAAAGGATCAAGTAAAAAAGTGCTGTGAGAGGCACTGGCACAAAATTCCTTAAGATACTGCCAAGGAGAGTTGCTATAGGTGCACCATTTTAAAAAAGGAATGAATAAGGTTTCAGGATCTGTAGGCATGAGAGACAGAAATTTTTTCAAAATGAGATCTACGACACGTATCCGTTCAGAAGCAGATAATGAGGTGAGCAATTTTTTGATGACTTCTGTCTGCTCTATAATATCCCCCCTTCGTGTGGCCGCTTCTAGAAGAATGGTATTTATCGTGCCATTAACAGGAGTTCCAGTACCTCCTTTACAGGCTTCCTCCAACTGAACAATTCTTTGAGCTAAGAGAGGGTCGGATTTTGCTACCAGTTGATGGAGTGTATGGAATTCACTTGCTGCACATTCAGGATTACTCTCAAATGCTTTTTTTGCTAGTTCTACTGCCTGTGGAAGATCATTAACTAAAAAAATGCGCGCCAGTCGGCAAAGTGCCGGAACATCACGCAGATTTTTTGCATTCTCCGTTAATCGTTGCAGTCCTTCAGCTTGTTTAATATTCGTCTGAGTTTTCTCCATGGCTTGGAGTCCCTGAAAAGCTGAAAAAACAAGCACGCTTAGCACGGGGTAGGTGATGGAGAACATAGGGTTTCCTCGATTATATTTTTATTTTTTGGTTACAAATCTACCAAAATTCTAAAAAAATTGCATATCGAGGCTGCAAACGGCTTATAGGGTAACTTCGCGATCAACTAAGGAGGTTACATTTCCTTTACTATCGGTAATGCTTACTTTAAGAAGATGCCTTCCCTTCTCAAGAGGATGATCTGGTGGAGGGTTATAAGACCAGGTACCCAATTCATCGGTAATTACTTTTGCAAACTGAGATCCATCAAGAAAGAGTGTTATAGCTGTCCCTGGTTTTGCGGTTCCGCTAAAAAGCCCTTTACCTGGAACCACTTTTTTAGATGTCACTGGTGACGGAGTAAGATCAACAGTAACTTTGACAATCTCAGATGAAAGCCTTCTGTTGGCAGCTGCAGTTGCATAAAGAGCATAATCTCCTTCTTTTACAGGAAATTTAAAGAACCATCTGCCCTGTTTAGTAACCTGAGTGGTTCCTACCAATTTTTCGTTCGCGTAGATGTTCACCTTTGAATTTGGTTTGCCTTCACCAGAAAGAGTCAAGGGAGACTTTCTTACAGTTGCCCCTGCTTTGGGCGATAGTATGCGGGGGGCTCGTGGTCTTCCCGTATCAATCATAAAGCTGATGATTTCCGAAGGAATACTTTCATTACCTGCCTTATCTACAGCCACAGCATACACCTGCTGCGGACCATCTTTAAGCGGAGCAGTTTCAAAGCTCCATTTTCCCGAAGCTTTAGCAGTAGCTTCCCCTATTTTATTCTCCCCAATAAAAATGCTTACAAGCGACTTAGGCTGCGCAGTACCCGCAATACTTACTACTGCTGTTCGGATAACTTGTTCCTTAGCGGGAGTTTCTATAGTAGGTTGTACCGGAGCTTCGGTACTAATAGTAAGAGAAACTGGTTGGGAAGCAAGATTGATTCCGGTTACAGGTTCCGTTGAAATCGCAACTACAGAATACGTACCATCAAGTAGTGGCATAAGCGTTGCAGACCAGTTCCCTTTATAATCGGCAAGTACCGTTGTCATAGGAATGTCATTAACTAGCAACGTAATAGTTGCATAAGGAGAGGCAATCCCATTAAGGGTAGGCTGCATCTCATTGGTTATCAAAGGGCCTTCACTGAAAATAACGGGTATCACATAGTTAAATGCATTTGCCCGTAATTCATCTAGAAGTTGAGGACTCATTCCTGATACGTCTCCCCCCAGAATAAGGGGGACGCCATTTCCAATCTCCTGCACGCCAAAAAAGATATTTTCTGCTATGCCAGGCGAACCGGTTTGTTGAGCATTTGCATTAAACCCTGCTACATTAAGCCCACCACCCGTTAAATAGCTTACCGTAGTAAAATCAGTTTGCGTACCCCCATTTGAATAGCCTACTGAGTAAATGAGGTTATTCGAATCAACAACAACCCCGAACGCCTCGTTATCATTGCTCGCAAACGAAATGTTTGTAGTAGGTACAACGTTAGTAATTACAATACCAGGCAATGCATTGAATGATCCTTCAAGTGCAAGTGGATTAAAGGTTGGATCAAGGCTTCCTGCGAGGGTATACCGAGCAGTGACAAATGCCAAATTAGTTCCACTCAAGTAATTGAAATTTTGTAGGCCGGTATTGTACGATCCAGAAACAATGATATTGTTATTATGGTCAAAGGTAAGAGCATTAATTGCGCTATCCGAGCCATTAATATTTGTTTGAACCGTTTCAAAGAGCACCCCCTCTTGCGTATACCTGACAATAAGGAAATCCGTAATACTATTTATGCCATTAAGGGTCGTAAATCCATTGATGGTCGTAAATCCCCCAAGTACCAAGCTTTGGTTTACATCAATGCCTATTGCATTAATCTCATCATCTACCCCGTTTACTTTTTGCAAAATAACACCAGGAAATGGGCTCGTTGTTTGATTAAAGAATGTTGGGTCAAGCATACCATTAGTAAGAATCTTAGCCAAAGCTACCTCGGTAAGCGTATCGGTTGAGGTATACCCTGCTACAAAGATGCTATTATTATTGCCCACCGTCACACAGGTAGCAACGTCTTCACCATTGATTGTCAAGGTTTGTATTCCTGGCTGCACCACTGCAATTCCAGGAGTCACTGTAGGCAATCCAGGAAGTGTCACAGGAGGTGCTATAATTTGACTGTTAAAGGTAGGATCAAGATTTCCTTCAGGAGTGAGTCGTACAATAGCCATGATAACGCCCGAGCCAGTATTGCTCGTACCCACAACTATAATATTTCCCAAACTATCAAGAGCTATACCAAAAGGTGTATCATCAAAAATCCCTACCGAGATAACAGCTAATCCTGGTCCGCCAGGTAACTGTGCACTAGCATTAAAAGTAGGATCCAGCGTTCCATCATTGAGGTATCGAGCAACCACGAATTTGGTATTCGATCCTATTGTGGTTGAATTGAGAAAGGTTGAAGTAATTACAGTGGTACCCGCAACCACTATCCGATTTTCCGAATCGATCACGGCAGCAGTAATGGCAGAATCATTCCCCGGGGTTACATCAGTTACCACCTGACCAGGAACATTGGCTGTCGTCCCTAGTGGATTAAAAGTAGTGTCATATGATGCATCCAAATTAAGGCGTGTTAAAGCAAAGACGTTATTTGTCCCATTATCAGCAACCCCTACAAGCACAAGCTTCTGGTTCTGGTCAATAACGACTGCACTTGCAGTTGAATTATTGCCTCGCAAACCCTGATAGCCAGACCCACTAAGCACTAAGCAGAAAACTACCCTTCTAACCAGTAATTTCATAGTAAGCCCTTTATTTAAGCTCTAATTCAACTATTATTAGCCTACTAAATAAAGTCGGTTAAAATCGATAGTTTTGTTTTTTTAATTTCTTTTCTATAAGAAAGCTATAGTTCTGCTAGCGCCTCGATAAGGGCGAGTAAGAAAGCCTCATTGAAAAAATCGATCGTCTCAATGAGGCTCGTTTGTTCATCGGGAGGAAGCTCAGCAAATGCTGCTTCTAAGGCAGGATCCTCTAAGAGATGCTCTAGGTTGAGGATTCCATGGGTAGAGAAATTATAAAAATTCTTTTGAGGAGTAACCTGAGTAGTCGGCTCTGTGTCAAACGATTGTTCCTGCGCTTTGAATTGAGAAGTAAAAACTACACTTATACCCAAAATAAGCCCAATCAGTCGTTTGCATGCCATGAGAAAGCCTTATGAGATTGATTCTATCCTGACAACGGTTATAGGCTGCCTATGACCCTGCTTACGGGCATATTTTTTACGACGCTTAAACTTGAAGGCCATCAATTTTGGACCTTTAAGATGTTTAACCACCGTCGCCTTTATAGCAGACTTAAGAAAAGGCTTGCCTACTTCAACTTTATCTTCACTCATTTTTCTTAAAAGGACGGTATCAAAGGTGACTGAGGCCCCCTCAGCAGCATCTAATTTTTCGATACCAATAGTTTTCCCTTCAAGAGCCTGATATTGCTTGCCCCCTGTTTGGAAAATTGCGTATTTATCAAACAGGGACTTTTCTTTTTTTTGTGCCATAATGCCATACCTTTTTTGCATAGAGTAATTTACAAGATGAGTATTAGTGTACCATAGTTGAAGAATTCATTCAATAAGCACATACCAGCTTTATTCACCGTCATACTCAAAAAATTGTCTTTTCCTGTGTGTTTGCTCCTGCATCGCATGCACAAAGGCGAGTAAAAGTTCTTGCATTTGGTCATTTTCAGCAGTACAAACTGCTTTTGTATGCTCAAATACCGCCTTAAAGGCTGCGTAGTTGAGTTGCGCTACTTTTCTTGTCTGCTCGTCTTTGATGCTCTTTAGATAATCAGTGTGGATTTTATGAGCATCAACAGTATTCAATTTTTCATAAATTGATTGAGCATATGACCGATAGCAGTAAAGAGCCTTTTGATATTCCTCACCGGGCTTGCCTTCTAGTAACAGTGAAAGTAGACGTAAAAAAGATACGCTGGCTTGCTCATCAAGCGCCACAGGAATACTCTGGCCTGCTAGTGAGGAAACATACCTCTCAGCCTGTAACGTACCATACTTACTAAAGAATTCTTCTCGAGGTATCTGTCTATCAGTTTCTTGCATTGCATAAGAGCAAAGGGTAAACGTCCCCAAAAAAAGCGTCATTATCAATTTTTTTAGCATGGTATTCCTTTTCAATCAAATTTTCAAACATTTCACTATTTTTTTTGCTTAGTTTGAAAGCAACATATCTAAAAGCTTAACACATAGAAAAATTTTTTAAAAACAGCGCCGCCGATTTGCAATTCTTTAGAAAAGGGGTAAAATATAATACAGATATGAAATTTGCAGCGTGCCTTAAAATTAACTAAAAAAATTGAACTCTACTACCTCTATGCTTACCTCTGTTTCACTTTTGGCAGTCACAATTTTGTCTCTAACAACTCATTGTTGGGCAATGGATACTACCCTCGAGAAGGTTCCAAAAACATACAAGCACCCGTCACTTATTCCTATCAAAACTTCCGATGGTTTTACCTTTCACGTGGCAAGGAAGCTTGTCCCGGCAATAAAACTTGAAAATCATGGGAACACCATACAGGTATCTCTCGATAGTTCCAGCCTTAGTGCTCTGTTGCGGCTGGTAAATCCTCTACCCAAAAAGCCTAGCCTTTTCAATGAAATTCTTAAGCGGTATCCTGCAAGCTCAATAGCAAAAATGGCTCAGACAAATAATGATTTTGGTTGGACAGAGATCTGTACAAAACTGCTAACGGAACTACTTTTAAAGATGTGCGGCCCCCAGGTACCTCATTTTAATCAACTCCTTGCACGTATAAAAATACCCCCCTACCTTACAACACAAGCTACTCTTACCCTCCAAACTGCTGATAATAAATCTTTCACAGTAAATAAACACCTGGCCTATTTATCAAATACAATAAAGAATCTTGCCGATGAATGCGACCCGCATGCTGAAATTATTTTGAGCCAAATAGATTCCCCTATTTTTGCCACCATTCTACGATTGCTTAACCAGGTAGCTGGGCCAGAAAACGAACGGATGCTTATGCACGATATTCCGCTCGATTTTGATCCGGCAATTTTGCCACGACTGCTGTGCGCACTGAATTATTTGGATATACCATGGTTATTACAATATGTAATTGTGCGCACAGCTATGCATATACACGCAGAAAAGAATTACACACAGTTAGCACAACTACTGGAAGCACTCGCTCCAAATGAAAAAAATAAATCATCATTCCCTTTGGACATTGTCCGCTTAATTAATTCAACACTCAAACTCGCCTATAAAAGACAGCTCATTGATACGTGTGCTTCCAAACGGGAGCTGCCGGTAAGAGAAAAGATCTATCAAGTGAGCCCTAATGGCCGTTATGCCGTTGGGGTTAATACCAAAAAAACCCTCTTTCTTCGGGATTTTAAACGAGCAACCAGCAAGCCTTTTATCTTTCCCAGCACTAGCTGTCCTAGCACTTTCGATTGGGCAGATGTGCATTACGGCAAACTCAGAGTTACCTTTAGTAAAGACAATCACTATCTTTTACTTGGAATACAAAGATCATGCTTTTTATACCCTCTGCATTCTGGATCCCAACTGTCTGATTGCAAAATTTTGCTGCGGAAAGACAACATCCTCTCCTCATTGCCGTATCAAAAAACTGCCTTTACCCCCGATAATAAGCATGTTTTATTGATTTTAGGCAACACAGTCAGCCTTTTCGATATTACAAATAAAGATCTGGAAATAAGCCCGAAAAAAATTTTCAACATTCATGAAGAAATTGGTAAGATCCCGCATGAAAATGCCAATCTGATATCGTGCAATAATGACGAGTCATTGCTCCTATTTCAGGGCGAATTATCGGAAAAGAGTATTGTTCGCTGCAGCTTTAGCACCCCTTCCCTGGACGTTTTTAAAAAATTAGAACACAAAGAAGCTATCGCTTTGGCCGCGGGAAATGAAATATATGTTCTCACGGCAAAATTTGACGGCACTCTTTGTTTATATGATATGCGACAAAAATCGGACATTTTAGAATCAGTTGCAACATTTTACGCGTCAAGCCTCTTTGAATTAAGCTACACAACAAGACTCACCATGAGCAGTGATAACAAATATGTACTCCTTGGAATAATCAGTACATTTGATGAACCGCTTTCTAAAGCTGATACATTTATTTTGATCGACTTAGATGAAGGAAGCAGCGATTTTTTCCTTCCGATTAAAGTTATCCGTACAAGAAATAATAATGCGCCTTCTTATTCCACCGTGGCTGCTTTTTGCGGAGATAAAAACTCGATTCTCCTCGCTGACAAGGATAAGCTGGTAAGGCTTGATATCTTTGATACCATAGAAAAGCTTCAGTTACCGGCTCTCGTGCTCAAAATTAAATTATTGCAGGACGAAGATTCCAAGAGTATTCTTCAAGTTCCTTATTTTGATGCTCTTCATAAAAATATGCCAAAACATGAGCAATAACTGCCAAAGCGCGCACTTAATTTTGTAAATTTTTTAAAATGCATTAGATTACTTATCGATTGCTCTTTTAAAATTTATATCTTGGGGGGTAGAAAATGAATCATATGCGCGGCAGCATTCTTATTCTGGCGATTTTCTTCTTTACAAACCACCTTTTTGCAATGAATTCCGATTGTACCTCTAAATCAAAGACCAACAAAGACAATTCGCTTACCAAAGTCGCAACTGCGGATGGCGTCACCCATAGCATACCAAGAGATCTTATAAATACCAGGCAATTTGAATCAATTCTTAGTACCGGGTCACCAATACCCCTCGATAGCCACACCTTTAAAATTATCATTGAATTAGTAATCGCGGCCCGTTCTAAAAAGCCTGAACTTTTTCAAAAAATTCTGCACAATTGCCCTAGAAATGCAATCGAGAAGATTATAGAAGGCATCATCAATCTGGGGTATAAAGTCGATCTGACCAAAGGATTGGAATTTATTAAGCTTTGTTGCTCAAAATTTGCTTATCCTCATTTTGATGTACTTGTTGAAAGTATCGATATCCCACGCTTTTGCCCGACAGACGCTACTCTAAGTCTCTCATGCGAAGGTAAAACGTTTACTATCAACAAGCACCTTGCCTTTCTGTCAAACACAATAAAACATCTAGCTCAGGAATGTAATACAAACGAGGCAATACCCCTCAGTTCTCCAGATTCTATAACCCTTACAACAATTATTTCATTGCTAAAAAATCTGGCTGGGCCAGAAAATGAGAGATTAAAACGAGGAGAAATTACCCTTGATTTCGGGGTTGTACCAATGACTAGATTATTGTGCGCTCTCAATTATTTAGATATCCCATGGCTCTTACAGTATGTGATTATACGCTTGGCCTGCTATATCGACACAGAAAAGAATTATGCAAAATTAGCAGAGCTTGCTCAAGCATTTGCACCAAAAGAACAGAGCAAGTCATTGATCCCGCAGGATATTACCAATTTAATTAGGTCAATGGTTAAAAGTATCTATAAAAGTACATTAATCCATACAAATCCCCATAAGGAGGCGATCCTATCCGCTCCAAGGAAAATCTATGCAATAAGCCCTGATGGCAGCCATGCCCTCTGTGTTAGCGAGAGTAATGGGTTTTTTGTTTGGAATTTTGCTTCATCAACCAGTAAACCGCTTAATATAGTTTTACCCATTGATAGGCAAGACCTACAATACCATACTATTCCCGCAGTATTTAGCAAAGATAATCATTATCTATTTATTGGTGCAAAAGCATGTGCATCACTGTTTGATACTTCGCAACCAAAACAGCTGCGCCCTTGCAAAATTTTCATACAATCTATAGAAGATCCGCTTAATGCACCTTTTGTTAGAACAGCCGCTTTTACGCCAGATAATAAACATCTTCTGCTCATTTTAAGTAGTAACAAACTAGATATTTTTGATGTTACCCACAAAGATCACGCGTTAAAACCTAAGAAAACCGTCCAGATCGATACATTTGGCCGTCTATTGCCTTCCACGAACGCCATTATTGCGTCGTGTACGAATGAAGAAACGGTACTAGTATGCGTACCCCCTCTTTCAGACGATCTTCCAATCTACATAAATGCTATTGTATGTTGTACCTATGATACCAATCAAACTACTATGTATAAAAAATTGACAAAAGCTAAAGCGGGAGTATCTAATGGGTTTGTTACTAAAGCTGGGAACTATGTAGTAACGGCTGAACCTTATGGCAGATTATGCTTATATGATCTACAGCAAGAAGGCCACGTTTTAAGTCCTATAAAAGAATTTCACCTCAATAGTTTCTTTGATGATCCAAGTGTAAGCCAGCTGAGCGTGAGCCCCGACAATACCTATGCCTTGATTGGTATGCATTCTAAATCCCTCTTAGCAGACGCCATTTTTTTATTGCATCTACAGCAACAGAACGTTGTACATTTTATTCCCGCTGAAGCTCTATCAATAAATAAAGGACTTGCAGGCTCATACTATTTTCAAGCCAGTTTTTCAGAAGATCAAAAATCTGTACTCATTACAGATGAAAACAAAATTATAAAGATCGATATATTTGGAAAGACTGACAACCTTAGCTTGCCCTTACTGATCCTTAAGATTAAATTATTACAGGATCAGGGCAACGATTCTATTCTTACTCATTCCTACTTTAAAAAAATACAGAAAAAGTAGACTGATTTTACAAGCCCCTACATGAAGTGTAGTCCTGGGAATAATTTTTTAAATGTTGCAATTACACGAAAAATAGATACAATGTAATACAGATAGAAAATTTATTGTCTGATTTAAAAATTTTAGGTCCCAGAAATGAACACAACTTTCACTCGTTTTAACACTATATTATTTCCGGTAATTGCAATGCTCTCGACAACAAATCATCTGTGCTCAATGGAGGTGGTTTTCGTGAGTACTCCAAAAAAATTCAAACATCACTCTCTTCTTCCAATCAGAACTTCTGGCGGTCGTACCTTTCACTTGATAAGAGCCCTTCTACCAACAAGCACGTCTGAAAATCTTAAAGACGGAATCGATTTAGCTCTTGATGCTCATACTTTTGTAACTACACTTGGGTTAAAAAATCTCTTGAATTCTAAAAAAGCTGACCTTTTTGATAAGATCATTAAAAAGTATTCTACAAATTCACTCGCAAAAATGGCCCAAGCATGCAATGATTTGGGCAGGACAGATGTCTGCGCAGAACTACTCAAAGAATTAGTCTCAAGGATATGCAGCTCTGCATTAGCAGATCCTCGATTCGATTTACTCGTTTCACGTGTAAAAATACCGACCTATCGTTCAACAGATGAGACCATTCGCCTCATAACTGCTGACAATACAACTTTTCAGGTCAACAAACATCTTGCATGTCTCTCAAATACTATAAAGCATCTAGCCGAGGATTGTGGTACATCCGAAGATATCACTCTTAGCACCATACATTCCTCTACTCTTGCAACAATTCTAAAACTGCTTGAAGGGCAAGGGGAGGACCGATGGTCTAAACTGCAAGATGTCCCCTTAGATTTTAATCCAACAACTTTTCCACAACTACTATGCGCTCTAAATTATTTGGACATACCGTGGTTATTACAGTATGTAAACCTCCGTCTGGCTATGTATATATATGCAAAACGTAACTACGCGCAATTAGCACAACTTCTTGAAGTACTTACCTCGAGTGAAAAAAATAACTGTGTGCTCCCATCTGACATTACGCGCTTGATTACTTCAACTCTCAAACGTGCCTATAAAAACTTTTTTATCAAGACTGCACCACTCGAACTTAAGCAAGTATCTATTACGGAAATGATCTACGCTGTGAGCTCTGATGGCAACTATGGAGTGGGAGTTACTCCTGAAGACACGCTCTTTCTTTGGGATTTTTCACAATCAACAGCCAGACCTATCATCTGTCCCGATCATATCTACCAATCATTCATTTCTTATGCCAGTCTCAAAGTGACGTTTAGCAAAGACAATCGCTATCTTTTGCTTGGGTTACCTAACGGATCACACTTTTTGTACGATGTAACATCCGATTCATTGACTCCATCAAAAATTTTCTCTCAATTCATCCATTATAGAGCCGCCTTTACACCCGATAACAAGCACATTGTATTGATTTCACATGACACAATAAATCTCTTGGACCTTACAAAAAATGATCAATCGGTGACAACAAAAAAAACTTTTAATATGAAGGAAATTGCCGACGGTTCTTATAGCTTGATAACCTGCAATAATGAAGAGTGCTTGGTGCTGGTTCAACCAGTAAATTCCTCGCAGAAAATGATCGTTCGCTTCAGTTATGATAGTGATTCCCCGAAAATAATTAAAACATTTGAACAAGTAAGCCTTATCACTAGCGTTGCGGGGAACGAGAAATATCTTTTAGCAGCAATTTGTAGCGGTCTTCTCTCTTTATACGACATACAAAAAGAAGCTAGCGTTTCAGAACCTCTCGCACAATTCAACCTATCAAGCCTTTTCGATAACATAATAATTCCCGTCAATCAACTCACAATGAGCCATGACGGAAATTATGCGATCTTAGGATTGCCTATATATGACGAATCACTCCCAAGCATTGATTATGCATTTATCCTGATCGACTTACAGCAAGAAAGTCCCGATTTTTTTCTTCCAGTTAAGGTTATTAAGGTAAAAAATGAAGATTGTAAGTGTTGTACCTTGCCAGTTTTTTGTAAAGATAGAAATCACATTCTTCTAGCACATGATGATAAACTTGTAAAGCTCAGTATCTTTGGCAATGTAGAAAACCTTGCCCTGCCATCACTGGTGTTGAAAATGAAATTATTACAAGAAAAGGATCCCAATACCATTCTTCAAGTTCCTTATTTTGATACGCTTCATAAAAATATGCCAAAAGAGCTGTAAGCGAGGAAACAGAGCCTGCAGAATGTAAAAATAAGAAGCATTACGCTCCATTCGTCCCAAAAGGGTGTTTTTCCTGTAAGCCTCGGCCAGCGTACATGATATTAGCATACTGCCAAGGCTTTTGCTCAAAATAGAGGTTGACACTGGGAATATAAAAGTTCATCCACAGATCGAGATTTTTGTAATTCTGGCGCTTACGAATGGCTTCAGGCTCGGTCCTTTGATCACTATCAACCCAAATTTTTTTTGCATAAAAGTTGATCAACTCCTTATACAAAGTTGAGACACCTTCAACAATAATCGTGGTATCAGGTTTTACTATCGTTGGCTGAGTTGCAATAGTGTGCGTATCCCAGTTGTATCTACAATAGGAAAACGATTTTCCTGCAGACAGCTTTCTCACCCCCTCGATAAATTCGTCATAGCGCAAGTAGAAAAAAGGAAACGTAGGCTTTGGATGTTTGGGCCATTCTTTTTGTGGAATAAAAAATTCATCTAAATAAATTACTTGAGCGCACAAGGCTTTTGCCAATCTCCCAGCCAATGTCGTTTTGCCTGAGCACGGCCTTCCATCTATGGCAATGAGAAATGGAGGCGCATGGTGAACTGAAAGCTCATGCACAAGTTCATCAAATGAATCAATAAACACAGTCTTTTCCATTTCTGATATTTTTCGTTTGAAGATATTCGTTAGAAAGAGATTACATAAAACTGGTTACAGAAGAAACTATTGCTTCATTAATAAATAATTCCATGGTAGCTCCGCCTTACATTGTATTCACCAGCCCTTTTACAAATCAGATGACACCGTCTATGATAAGTTATTAGTTTTTCAATGAGCGCATTAATAATTACTACAAGCCTAATTTTAAGAGGAGTTGCTTATGAATTTCAAGCCACTTTTACCAGTTTTACTTATCTCCCTTGTAGCCTTCAACCCTGTGGGGGCAGGTACTAGCGCGGGAGACGTACCGTCAGCATCAGACGAGCAAGAGGTAAACAAACAAAAAGAAACAAAGCTTGATGAATCAGAAAGAGCAAAACAAAAAGCACTGCTAGGTCTACTCGCCGCAGCGGCTGTTGGGGGAGCCACACAATATTTGCAAAATAACGCTTACTTTGCAGGATTGGGAACATTGAGTAATTTAAAAGCTGGCGAATTTAGCGCAGCCTGTGGACTCTCTGCTATTTTTTCAGCTCTAGGTATCATTGCAAGAGATGATTTGGCAAAATCATTTAATAGTATTGCGTGGCGTATACCCGTTATGACATTGGTAGGTGGTGCTGTTACCCATCCAAGAATAAACGAGTTGTTATCAAAAGCGCCATTTATGGGCGACTGGTTCAAAAAGAATCCGGTAGAAGATAAAAAGGGAATTATTGCCATATACACTATTGGTGGTTGGTATCTGATTAAACCATCGCTCGATCGCATAGAGAACTATGTTTCAAAAAAAATATCCAAAGCAAGCTCCTATTTGAGTGGCGATAAAAACGCTCAAGCGTAAGCTCGGTAGTGCCGACTCTTTATTATGCAAGTTACATGAGAGCTCACACTTAGCATGATAATCTGCAAAAAAGGCCTTAGAAACAATGCTAGCCCCTACCTCAGTGTCGCAGGGGCTAGCAAGCCTAAATCCTTAACTACCTAATAGTCAAAAGTTATGGTATCACCGACATGGGCTTTTAAACGCTTGGCAGCAGAGCCCTGGTTGATGGCTATTTCAAGCGTATTGTTACTACCCCGGTAGCACAATAATTCCCCAACATTTACTTCTTTAAAAGTTCCTACAAAAGGTATCTTGTACAGTTGCCCTGCTATGCGCAGCACCACCCTTCTTTGCAGCCCGCCTGCCGGTAATAATTTGTTCGTTTTTATATTACCAAAGCTATCAATATACGTAATTACCGATTGGTTATGAGCTGCCATAAGATGATGGAGTTTAGACGCATCAAATGGCTTTAAATGCTCCAAATGTCCCTTATACACATCAATTGCGGCCGGAGCAAAAAGATCCCGACCATGGAAGGTATTAGCTTTGCCTGCAAGATATGAGTTGTCAATTTCGTAGAGTATATGATGAGGCTCTAACGAAAGAATCTCATCAAAAAGACCATTGTTTGGGCCTATAAAAGCATAATCAGGTGTCTTTACGCACAAAGGCTCGCGTTTTGTGCCAACCCCTGGATCAATAATGCAAAGAAAAATAGTGCCTTTTGGAAAATAGCGATATGATCGCGCAAGCACAAATCTGCCACTTGCCACATTAAATTTTTCAATAGAATGATCAAGATCAATAATTGTTGCATCTGGAAATCCTTTTAAAAGGACCCCCTTCATGCACCCTACTGCAAAATCATAGCCAAAGTCGGTAAGCAACACAAACATTGGCTTGGATCGCTGGCTACAATGACTCATAAATCGGTTAAAACAACAGATTGCAATCACAAAAATAACCAAAAATAATACAGGCACGGCAATAGCGTTCAATTTTTTATTATGCATGATAACTCCAGAAAAATGCGCTGCTGCTCTTTATCTTCAAAGAGCAGGCACACTGTTTTATAAAAATGATTATTCGAGAAAAATGAGGGAAAATAAAGAAATGATGGCCTTAAGCCATCATGCACATGTTTAAAAGAGTAGGCATTGAAAAGTGGAAAAAGCTCAATAGTGTACTAATACCTTCAATATTCCGAGCTTGCATGTTGTTCCTTTTCTAAAAATTAGTTAGATCGGATACTGCCTTTAAGATCTGCTTCCACCGGATCGAGCATAAGAACTACGGCTCTCTCTTGCGCATGCGGCTTATGCTGCATTCCTTTTGGAATAACAACTCCTTGTCCTTCGGTCAACTCGATCGGTCCTTGCTGAGTATCGATGGTAATTGAACCCTTATAAATGTAAAATAGTTCATCGTGTTCATGCGTATGCCAGTGGAATTCTCCTTTAAAGGCTGCGGCTCTGAGCATCCAATTATTGACCTGGGCCACGTCTAGGGGAGACCAATAGTTTTCGCCGAGTTTTTGATCAATCTCTTCAAGATTGTAGGATTGCGCTAGATGGATCAGGTTCATGGTTTTCTCCACGTTTGTATTGATACAATAAATTAATGTATAGCCTTTATAAGTTGAATCTTATAATGGCCGAAATTATGGGGTGAAAAATAATAAAATAAGAATATATATGGGCGTTAGCCCATCATCATGATGCATTGAGGCAAGAGAGTGTGAAATTGAAGAGCGAATCTTAACATGACCCTACTTTCATAAAGTGATATTCAAAAATTATACCTATAAGTATACAGTGTTTATTTACAATAGCAAATTCCTAGTTATGATTACAAGCAGGCTCGCACTACTTGCTAAGCAGATTTTTAACGAACCGAAGTTTCACCTTTGATCAAGATCCACCCACCGAACGTCGCCTTGAAATCTTTTTTTCATGCAGAAAGATCATCCAACCCATCTTTTAAGCAAATATCCCATTCTTCACGCTCTTGCAGCTCTTTTGCCCACAATTGAGGATTTGCCTTGATCTCAGCGTATTCTTTATTTGTTTTCTTGAGAAATTGTTCACGCATAAATTCCTCAACAGCCCTTTCAAGAAGTATCTGTTTAGACTTACCTATCATTTTAACTAATTTCTCAAGTGTTTTAGATGTGGAATCAGTAATGCGTATCATTTTTGACATTCCATCTCCTTTGCAGTGCATACAAAAAAAGTATACATTTTTGATTCTACTCCATCAATACAATCTCAGAATCAGCCGTAGCCAAAGAAAAATAGGTCATGATGAGTGGCTACAAAAACACTCAACAATAAGCAACCATCTTTATAAGCAGAAGCAGCGTATGTGCGTATTGCCGAAACTACCAGTTTTTGGCACACTAGAAAGAAGTTTATAGTGTCTTGCAATTTAAGGAGTCTTTATGGCGGAAATTACGTTAGAACTCATACAAAAATTAAGGGATCGCACAGGCGTCGGCATGATGGATTGCAAAAAAGCCCTTATAGAAGCAAATGGTGACATTGAAAAAGCCGTTGAACTTTTACGGAAAAAGGGAGCTGCCGTTGCAGAAAAACGAGCAGGCAATGTCACTGCTGAAGGAATTGTTCACGCGTATATACACCCAGGGGCCCGCATTGGTGTCCTTATAGAAATAAATTGCGAAACCGATTTTGTAGCTCGAACCGAAGAGATGGCTAAATTTGCACAAGATATGTGTATGCAAATTGCTGCATTGCGCCCTCTTTGTGTAACCTCTGCAGAAGTAGATCCCCAATTGATTGAAAAAGAACGAGCCATATATCGCGAACAGCTTACGGGCAAACCTGCAAATATTATTGATCAAATCATTGAAGGAAAGTTAGCAAAATATTATACCGATATTTGTTTAATACATCAGCCCTTTATTAAAAATGATAAGCTCACCGTTGATGATGTCCTTAAGGAACTTATCGCAAAAATGGGTGAAAGCATAAAAATTAAACGTTTTGCACGATTTGAAATAGGTGCTTGACTGCCATGCCAACAGATACAGATCCAGCAAATTCTTTAAAAGGTCGGACGGTCATTGTATTAAAGCTCACGGGAGAAATAGTAAAACATTCTACCCAGGGTATAGATGCGACATTGCTTGAAGATATTGCATTGCAGATAAAAGAGTTACGCTCAACTCACCAATTTGGCATTGTCATGGGCGGTGGTAATTTTTTTAGGGGTGCTCGGCCGGGTTCTGGGCTTTCTCCCCAAGTAGGCCACTATGTTGGTATGCTTGCCACCATGATGAATGGGCTTATTATTCAGGATATTTTTGAACGTGTAGGGTTGAGCACGCTGCTCTTTAGCGCAGTCAACTGCCCGGAGGTTGGCTCCGCTCTTTCGCCTCAAGCGCTTACCCAAGGTCTAAAAGAAAAGGAATGCCTCATTTTTGCCGGAGGCACAGGCAATCCTTATTTTACTACCGATACCGCCGCGGTACTGCGCTCGCTACAACTCAATGCGGTAGAACTGTGGAAAGGCACTAAAGTCGATGGCATTTACTCGAGTGACCCCACAAAAGATCCCAATGCACAGTTGGTTAAAATAACAACCTACCAAGATGTGCTTAATAAGCGATTAGAAATTATGGATTTATCCGCCTTTGCCTTAGCAGAACAACATAATGTCCGCACGCGTATTTTCAATATTTTTACAAAAAATGCACTCATCAAAGCGGCACAAACACCAACATTTGGAAGCACAGTAGTTGATACACTTACAGCTTATTAATAAAAAGGAAACAGAATGAAAATCTCACTTGTTGAAGGCGCAGCCACAAAACAGTTTGAAAAAGATGTTGAAATGGAAATGGACCCGCACATCAAGCACTTAGAAAAAGAGCTTTTAAAAATACGCACAGGAAGAGCTCATCCTTCTATGATTGAAGATGTTAAAGTTACTGCTTATGGAGCCTTAATGCCTCTACGGGAGATAGCTGCTGTTTCCGCCCCCGATGTAGCTTTATTGCTCATTCAGCCATGGGATAAAGCAAATATAGGAGAAATTGAAAAAGCTCTTTCAGGTTCCGATCTTGGCCTTACGCCAAACAATGATGGCAATGTCATAAGGATTCAATTGCCACGAATGAGCAGCTCGCGGCGTGAAGAACTCGCTAAACTCTTGAATCAAAAAGTAGAACAGGCTAAAGTAGCAGTACGCAATGCGCGCAAAGAAGTGCAAAACCTCATCCGCGAAACTGAAAAAGGAAAAAAAATATCTGAAGATTATGGTAAGAGATTAATGGACTCCTTGCAAAAAATTACCGATAAGATGATTGAAGCATGTGATTCCTTATCAGCGAAGAAAGAAGCTGAAATCAAATCTCTCTAATGGAGCTTTCGTTTTCTATAAGATTTTGGTAGAATAAAAAAAGGTTTTTATTTTTTTACCAAAATAAGGGCCGCTAGCTTAATTGGTAGAGCAACAGACTCTTAATCTGCAGGTTCTTGGTTCGAGTCCAAGGCGGCCCACCACTAATTGAGTAGGCAAAGTTAAGCAAGAGTGGCGAAATTGGCAGACGCGCTGGACTTAGGATCCAGTCCCGAAAGGGGTGGGGGTTCAAGTCCCTCCTCTTGCACCATCTAAAAAGGGAGAGTACGATGGTATCTGGTAGAAATTTTGCCTTTAGCTTAATTGAGGAAAAGCCTCACAAACAAAAGGCTATCATCACTATTGGCAAAGAGCATATTGATGCTCTGTATAATGAAGCACTTGCAGCGCAAAAGCAGCAAGCTCAAACATATGGTTTTTCCAAAGGAAGTACGCCAATGCATTACATTGAGCAGAACTTCCGGTCAAATATAGTTGAGCATCTTAAAGAATTATTATTCACTCATTGTGTTGTTCATTTTCTGTATGAATCACTCTTTCACAATAAAATTGTAGTTGCTGGAGATCCTGATTTAGTCGATATACAATTAAAACCTGATGGGGATGCTCAATTCATTTTTTCGCTCATTAATGTAAGCCTTGACAACGATCAACGCTGGAAGCGGCTTCATTTAAAAGCTCCGGAAAGAAAAAATTATAAAGATCTTGATCGGCAAGTGGAATTCATCATTAAGGAAGAAACTGAACGGAAAAATGGGTACACCGACCAGTCTATCACCCTAGGTGATTGGGTCCATTTTGATGTTGCTATAGTCGATAAGCATAACAAAATTCTTATGCACGATTATAAAAGCAGTCTCTGGATTCGCATGAATGGGGAAGAAGATGATAAAGATCTGCATGAGCTGTTTCTTGGTAAATATGTGGGCGATTCATTTCTCACCCAGAGCATTTATTTGCAGGAATATATGAGTCTTGCTACCGATATGAATTATACCTTCAGAGTAGATATCAAGGACTCGCTACCCCATACTTACTTTTCGTTCGACCTGTTTTGCCATCATTTTGGTATTAAATCAGAACAAGAAATGCACTTAAAGCTCATAGAAGTCTTTTCTACAAGAAATGACATTTCGCAACGTAGGGAGACTATTGAAGCGGCACTCAAACTCCTGTGTAAGCAGTACTTTTTCTTGTTGCCAGCCCATTTACTTGATCGACAAAGGATTATGGTACTTTCAGCTGTCCAAAATAATCCTGATTACCATGTGTATAAAGCACAGTCAGATTTTAAGGAAAAGATAAAGCAGCTTGCCGAAAAGCAATTGAAAGAAACGATCATTATTGATGCCATTGCCTATCAGGAAGGATTATCAGTTTCGGACGATGATGTCCGAGCATACCTTAATTTTATGAAACGGGCCCGCATGAAGGAATTCGTGTATTTTACTTTGCCTTCATTTAAAATATTGGGCCAAGACGTGCCTCTTTCTGTGGAGCTTATTAAACGGTATTGTTTGCGTGAAAAAACACTCAATTACGTTATTAACCATCTTACTAAAAAAACGTAACAATGAGCGTAGAAAAATTGGTCATCATTGGCTCGGGTCCCGCTGGCTTAACCGCTGCAATTTATGCAGCCCGCGCTTACCTCAATCCTTTGGTTATTGACGGAAGCGAACCAGGGGGCCAGCTCATGGGAACATCGTATGTTGAAAACTGGCCTGGTGAGATCAGTATTTTAGGACCAACACTCATGAAAAAGCTGCGGGATCATGCAGCCCATTTTAAAACCCGCTTTTTAAGTGAGGCTGTCATTACAGCAGATCTTAGTGTGCGCCCTTTTGTGCTCAAGACGCGTAGACATACTATAGAAACACACACCATAATCGTGGCCACAGGAGCAACACCAAAAAAGCTTGGCTGCCCAGGTGAAGAGGAGTATTGGGGCAGAGGTGTTTCAAGCTGTGCCGTTTGTGATGGATCATTTTATCATGGTAAGCCAGTAATAATTGTTGGAGGAGGCGATTCAGCTATGGAAGCGGCAAGTTTTATGACACATTTTACTGACCAGATCACCGTTATTCACATCCTTTCGCAATTGACTGCTTCTGCGACTATGCAAGCTCGGATTATAGATGATCCACGCATAAAGATTATCTACAATAGCACGGTCACTGGTATTCTTGGAACTGCAGGTAAGGTAAGCGGTGCCCAAGTAACTAATCAAAATACAGGGCAACAAACCGAACTTCCCGCTTCGGGAGTCTTTGTTGCTATAGGGTTAAAGCCCAATACTGATATTTTTAAAGGTCAATTGGAAATGAACAGTTATGGCTATCTTAAGGTACAGGACTATACACACACTTCCATACCTGGTGTATTTGCAGCCGGGGATGTTGCAGATGAGCGATACCGACAAGCAATCACTTCTGCCGGCACTGGATGTGCTGCAACACTTGATGCAGAAAGGTATTTAAAAGAACATGCTTTATGAAATCTCTTTTACCCTCATTGGTTAAGGCAGCGTATCTATACTTCACTTGAGGCCCAATCTAAACTCAGTTCTTTATTTTTGAAATTGAAAGAAATACCAACAAGAATTATTTTTTTGTTGTTTGTTTGACTGCATTGGTAATATCTATTAGAGAGTATTTGCTCGAGAGCTTCCTGAGCCGATTTATTGAATTTGAATTCAAAAAAATATACAAATTTTTCTGTCGTGACAGCTAGATCAACTCTTCCAGTGCTTGTCATGAGCTCACAATCGTTTGTGACAGAAATAAGAGTACATAACAATTTTAATAGGGAATGATAATAAGCTTCACGCTCTATGTGCAAATTATAGGGGATACTCGCTAACAAACTTCTTAATGAAGTTATAAATGCTGAAATATTGCTTGTTTCTAATTCATTTCTCATTCGATAAATATTATTTTCAACCTCAGGCAAGGTCGAATCGGTTATAACGCCCATCTCAAGGATGGAAAGTGATTGCTTAACTTCCTGATTAGGATAACCAAGCTTGTAAGCGCCAAATTGTGCATCATAGTCTTTGATTGTCAGATAACCTGTTTGATAAAAAAGAGTAACAAGTGGAATCTTATCTGTATCAAATGTCCCGAGTGTGGTACTTTTAAAGGCCTTAGACTCTATATCTTTTAATTCGTAAGGATTTTGCTTAAGAAGCCCTACTAAAAAAGATGGAGTCCCCGTTTCAAACCAATAGTTGTCAAATTGCTTCCGTTCGCAAAAATGAGCAATTGAATATGGGTTATATACTTTTGTAGGAATACGCGAAAATTGGTATCCATTATACCAATATTGTATCTTTCCAAGAAGCTGCTCGAACGATACTCCTTGTTCTTTTGCCCCTTCTTTAAGATAATCCGAAAAATAAGAAATAATTTCTGATTCAGTATACCCAAGTAACTGTGCACCCTTGGGCTCATTTGATAGCTCATTAAGATTATTAAGTCCCGAAAAAATTGATGTCCGGGCAAATTTACTTACTCCCGTTATAAAGAGTGCTTTGAGATATGCATCAAGGCCCTTAAAACCATCATAGAAATTTTTAAGAACCTTTCTTTGGGCTTCAGCCCTTTTGGGATCTTGAAGATGATCAAGTATCGGCTTATCATACTCATCAACAAGGATGACCACCAGATTTTTTTCAGCTAATTTCCTAACCAGGAAATGGAGTTTTGCCTTTAGACCTATTCGTTTGGAAGTATCGATATTATATTGTTCACCAATATCATCGAGCATATGGCATAAACTTATTTTGAATTCTGTAGATGTCTCGGTATCGGCATTTGAAAAATCCAGGTGAATTACCGGGTGCTCTTGCCAATCAAAATCTTTTTGCTGACCCAGCCACAAGTCCTTGAAAAGCTCCTTTTTGCCAAGAAAGAGTTCTTTTAACGTAGAAATAAGGAGCGACTTGCCAAATCGACGAGGCCGAGATAAGAAAAAATAGCGTTGCCCTCCCTTAAAAAGGTCATATATCTGTTGCGTTTTATCAACGTACAGATAGCCCTCTTTGATCATGCGAGAAAAAGTACTGATATCAAGTGGGAGCTTTTTCATGAAAAAAACCTTTTTAGAAGGCCGAATTATCGATCCATCGATTAATTATAGGGTAAAGAGCGTTATAACTCAAGAATTGCACTTGGTATTCTTCTAGGTGCTTCAATCTTATAAAAAATGGCCAAAATCCAGCGTAACGCTTTGCACACCAAGTAAAATTTATATATAGTGAACATAATCACAGTGATAAGGTTAAGCAGAAAAACCGTAGTTTAAGGGTTAACTAAAACCATTGTCGATAGATACATTCTGTGATGGAGAAAGACGAATTTAACAGACGCCTTTAGATCAACTAATGGGCCTATCTTAAGCGTTTATCAGGAGTAAAAAAATGAAAAAAATATGGTGCATTGCTCTGGCTATTACAATCAGCCAGCAGACTATTCTTGCAGATGACCTACCTGAACAAGAAAAAATTGAAGAAATTTCTCTCAAGGAAACACGTCAGAAGAACAACAAAAATGAAAAAATGCAGGACATTTCACCGACTGCTAAAGCTGCAATGCTTGGTGGCCTGAGCGCAATGGGCTTTGCAGGTACCGCCTGCTTAGCATATAAGATTAATGAAAAAGATGGTTTTTCGCTAGATGTCTTGCGAAGTAAACAATGGCCTAAATCAGCAATAGGTGCCGCATGGGTTGCTGGTCTAGCTTACTCATCATGCAAGTTAGCATATATGGCCATTCATTCCCTGGAAAAACCATGCGAAAAAACATCCGATGATGAAAACACAGCGTCAAACGCTCATGCCAAAAACAAGAAAATCAAAAATATAGCGGCTGGCATTGGGAAATCTGCCCTCGCTCTATCGGCACTCCTTCCGATTGTAACTGCAGGCTTGGCCATCATGGACGAAATAGAAAGCTATCCGTGGAAGATTCTACCAAACAATGCTGCTTGGCTGGAAAAGGCGAAGTTTTACTACGACCATCATGCTGCATTGTGCTCAATCGCAGCTACACTCGCCTCCTGGGCTTATATAAGTGGTAGATTAGGCTTCGGCGCAAAAGACTCTTTCCAAGCTGCCTTAGAAAAAAACAAGCCAGATGATACTGGTGAAAAAAATGATAAAATAAAAAATGAGGTCACGTCGGAGCAAAATAAGTAAACCTACCCACGTGATTGATTAACCTTTGAAAGGTATTTCCATGAAAAAAATATGGTACATAGTTCTGGTTCTTACAATCAGTCAACACATAGTGTTTGCGGATGACTTACCTGGACAAGAAAAGAAGGAAGAAATTTCTCTCAAACAAAGATGGAACACGATAAATAAAAATGAACAAAAGCTACCCATTTCACAAAACATCCTGGGGCTTGCACAAGTAGCGCTGAGCGTAACATGCCTTACCAATGTTATTTGTCTTCTTGATTTTTATGGTAACAAATGGCTTTCATATAAAGAATTAGCCACACCAGGGGGCTCTATAAAAGCACTATGTCTTTCCTCATGGATAGCCAGTCTTTTGTACTCATCGGCTAAACTTGGTCAGAAAGCCGCTAAATCTTTGACAAATACAGAAGAAAAAGAAGATTCTCCCGATGAGAAAAGAGATATAAACACACTGCCAAAAGAACAACAAAAATCGAAAAATCGAGCTAGGGGGGTGGCCAAATGTGCCTTGGCCCTAGCAACCGTACTTTCATCTGGATCAAGCTTATTTGTATTACTTGAACAGCTGTGTAGCAACGCAGAGCGCTCAGCAGACTTTCAAAGAGTGTACGCCAGTTTCTCATTAGGTGCCGCAATCGCATCGTGCATACATACGTACACCTTGGCCTGTTCAGCTCTTGACTCCATTAATAGCCCTAATAAAAAGGGCCACTAGGAACCATAAAGAATTAGGCAAAAACGGGGTCTTTAGAACCAAATGTAAAATCCACTTTACATTTAGCCGCACTCTTTGTTAAGTGGACTTTACATTTAGTTTTTGAGAGACATGAGATCTAATTTGAAAAAATTTCATTCTTGCTTTAAAATAGTAAAGTAGATTAAACGAGGCTTGAATCAAGGATACATCATGTCAGTTACTTTTAAATTAAAAAGAAAAAAGCGCAATAGAAAGCATGGCTTTCTTAAACGTATGGCTACACGCGATGGAAGAAAAATCGTAGCTCGCCGTCGTGCCCGCGGTAGAAAGCGCATCGCCGTTCATGCATAAGCAGGCAACTGCACGAGATCTTACCCGTTTTACCCCCTTAGAGATAAAAACTGTTTTATATCAAGGACGTTCTGTGTATCAAAGTACCGAGCTTGGTATAAAAGCAGTGCGCGTAGGGCAGTCTTATGGCAAAATTCTTGTTATAACGCCAAAGAAAATAGGTTCCGCCCCTAAGAGGAATTTATTAAAAAGACGCTTAAAATCCATCTTCTATGAAGAAAAGTTATATACATACCCTTATAATATAGCGGTGTTGGCCAAGAAAGGAAGTACCCTGCTTACTTTTGGCCTGCTTAAAGCTATTCTTGTAAGTTGCTCTACTCATCTTAAACCCCATGAAAATCAAAATAGATGATATGCGTATTGCTTAATGCACTCATTTCTTGCTTACGCCCCCTTTTGGGCCCACCGGGCTGTTGTCGCTTTGCCTTGTCATGCACCCAATTTGTAGCCATGGAATTGCGCGACAAGCCTTTACTAAAAGCTCTTTGGTCAATCACCAAACGAGTAATCTCATGCAATCCCTTACGTAGATTTTTCTGACCAGATTTTTTGCTTACCCTGATTAAAATTTTATAATTGAAAAAAATCTTGCTTTCTCATCATAAGCTTTTGTAAGATTGTTAATGAAGTACTAGTACCATTAAAGTTTGAGAAAAAACAAAGTGGTTTTACCTAATAAAATGGGGGAATATTATGAACAAAAGACTGATAGCGCTCTCGCTTGTTGCTCTTCTTGCTCAACAAGGCGTAGCCTTTGGCCAAGAAGTTGTGTATGCAAACGGTAACAGTGCCAACCCAGTTGTCTATGCTAACGGTAACGGCTGTAGCGAGGTTGTGTATGCAAGCGATTGCTGCACCGCACCGCGTCCAGTATGCTGCACAAGACGTGTCAGAAGAGCTCGCACCTGCTGCCCACGTTTCTTTCAAAGTCGCTGCTGCAACAGTCCTCGTAGATGGCGTTGTTGCCGTCGTCGTGCTGCTTCAGTATGCCGACCAAAAAGACGCTGCTGCCCACGTGCACGTTGCTGCAGACCAAAAGCTCCTTGCTGCGTAGTACCAGCACCAGCATGTCCAGCTCCAGCTTGCGTAACTGAAACAGTTATAGCTCCTGCACCAGTTTCACCTTGCTCAACAGTAGTTGAAGGACCAAGCTATGCCGGCCAAAGCTATAATGGAAGCTATTCAGGATCCAGTTATGAAGGATCAACCTATGAATCAAGCACATCAGCTCAATCACCTGCTCCCATGATGGAACCTGAAATGGCTCCTGAAGAAGAAGCAGAAATTGAAGCGTAAACAGAGTTATACCTATCATTTATTAGATATACGGGCTTAACAGTCCGTATATTTTTTTCTCAAAACCATTGACAAGTAGAAACTTTTTTGTGTTAAGATAAATACGGTAGTAAAATATAATACACCTAAAAAGAAAGGAATTCTATGAAAAAGTTACTAGCTATAGCATTATTTGCCGCTGCTTCCATTAGTTCTGGCGCCTATGCATTTGGATGGTGGGGAAGTGGTTGCTGCAATTCTTGCGAAACGACTTACGTCTATGAGGACGACTGTGAAGATACCTGCAACACTTGCTGGTGGTAAAATTCGAAACATACTGACTGGGAGCTATGAAACTCGTAGCTCCCAGATTCAAAGGAGTAATTATGAAAAAAATTATCTTGTCCTTATTTTGTATGCCCGTACTTGGTATAATGGCAATTGGTAACTTAAACCCAATTGTTACATCAGGAAGTTCGGTACGCCAAATGGAAGGTGGCCTTACAAATACTGCACCGGTAAGTGGTGGTGCTGTGCGTCAGGCTGAGGGTGCCCAAATGGGTCAAACAATGCCAGCATATAGAGGTGTAGGTGCAAATGAAGCTGAACGAGACCGAGAAGGGAGCGACGATTACCAGGAATATAAATAAATTTCCTGGTGCCGAGAGACGGAATCGAACCATCGACACAAAGCTCTTCAGGCTTCTGCTCTACCACTGAGCTACCTCGGCAAACCATAAAAAAAGGTTACCGATTTGCGCAATTTTGTCAACTTTTCCCTGTTAATACTGTTTTTTCTCATGACTTGCACATAAAGCCCAGCATATATGGGCTTTTATGCTCTGCCCCTGACGCGGGTACGGACTATTTACTTATGTATTTGGATGCGTTGTAGGGATTTAGCAAGTTCAAATCCAAATTTTCTTTTTCTGTTCGACACCGTTCGCCTTGCATAAAAAATAAAAAGAGCATCAAAATCCGCAAATATAGATTCATATCAAAGTCTTTACAAAAAAAATATGCGGCGCATATGATTAGCCTTGTGGTGGATTTACGAACATTTCAATCCTAAATGGGGAGACCGATGAAATTATTAAAAACGGAAATCTTTGTTCCAATTTTTACTGTAGCTGTGGCCTGGCAAGCAGTTGCTGAGGCAAAAAGGGACCGATGCACTAAGGCATATGATGTTATTATTGTGGGTGCCGGCAATGCCGGTTCTGTTCTTGCCAATCGCCTCACCGAAGATCCAACAGTAACTGTCCTACTCATCGAAGCAGGGCGAGATGATACGCGTTTATCGCCGTTACTTCCTATTGATTTACCCAACCCCCTGCCAAATAAAAATAATAATCCCTGGCCGATTCTTCCTCGCTTTGGCGAGTTGCTCTATGCGGCAGCCCAAGCACAAAGTTTTGTTGCCTGGCAGCATCTTCCGTTATTGCGGGATGACCCTACAAGCAGGTACATATTTTATTCTCGCGGCTCTTCGTATGGCGGATCCACCATTAATAATGGTACCATATCTCTTCGTGGGCACAGTGAAATTTATAATGAGTGGGATGTTCTAGTGGGAAGTCCAGGAATATGGAATTACAATTCATTAATCCCTTATTTTAAAAAATTGGAAAATAGAGGAATGCATGCTGCACCCTTTGATGCACTTCGGCCAAATGGTCTCTACTTCAATCCTGCACAACCACCTAATACCGTTGGAGACTTCGATTCAGCTACCCAGGGCATTGGGGGGCCAGTAACGTTGTCATGGAATACCTATACCCTTGATGCACTATCGACAGCGATTAAAGCGGCATTAACAGCCGGGACGTATCCAGGATCTCCGATACCAATCGATGTAGACCCGGATAATCAGACAAATAAACAGTACCTTACTTCCTCGCCACTTACCTTGTATGATCAGTTTAGCATTGATTTCCCCGCACTCAATCCGTATACAGGACAAGGGCCTATTGCTTTCCCCGATACCTTCGGCCCTTTCACTGGCATGGAGCCGCGGACGCAGCGGGTTCATGCAGTAGGATCATATCTTTATCCCATTCTTCCGGGCGGAGCGACCCCACGTGCTAATTTAACGATTATTCCTGAGGCATTGGTAACAAAAATCATCTTTGACGATTGTAAAAGAGCAATTGGTGTTCAATATTTAGAAAGTGACACGGGAACGCCAACAGGGACTTGGAACATCTATCAAACGGGACGACAAATGAATACTTCCCGCGCGGGAATTGGGGGAACGCCAAGTGATGCAACTGCTAATGCAAAATTTGCCCTCAGCAAACGTCCTAAGTTTGCACGCGCTTTAAAAGAGGTGATTTTATGTGGTGGCGTATTTAACTCTCCTCAATTACTTATGCTTTCTGGCGTTGGCCCTGCCGCCGACTTGCAGGCTTTAGGAATTCCGGTTATAGCTGATTTGCCCGGTGTGGGACAACATTTTATTGATCATCCCGCAACTGACATTGTTTGGCAGCACAATACACCTTACAATTATCTCGCGGATGTTGTCGCTGGACAATTGCCACAAATTGACAAATTAACTTTTGATTTTAAGTCAACGGCAGCCCAACCTTATGGTGACTTTCAGGCCGCTTTCTATCCAGGAGGGATGACGCTGGGTTGGAGTGGGGGAACGGATGTTATGGATGCTTTTGCAGCTAATGCACGCTATGATGGACCTCCGCAGTATATCTATCCCTTTGTCTTTAGCAATCAAGATGGCACAAATTCTAATCAGCGCTATGACCCACCTTTAGATCAAACTCTTCATTGTGCAATATTACTGGAGAAGCGCGCTAATCTCCGATCAACAGGCTTCGTTAAATTGCGTAGCGCTGATCCCACCGATCGCTTATATATCGTTACCAATTATTTGCTTGATCCAATGGATATGCAAGATTACGTTAATGCTTTCACCGGAACTATTGCTCCGTTGGTGCAAAATCTTGGTAAGCTGTCTCCGAGTTACTTTGGCTCATGGGTCGCACCAGGCACGGCAAATTTCCTAACTTCGGGATCAGTATTGTTACCAGACCTTTCAAACTTTAATCAGCCAGCCTTCGAATCATGGGTTCTGCAACACGTCTGGGGCCATCATGGTTCGGGGACATGCAAAATGGGTGAAGCAACGGATCCTATGGCAGTTGTTGACGGAAAATTACGCGTGTATGGAGTTCAAAGACTACGCGTCGTTGACTGCTCGGTATTCCCAGTTATGCCTACCGCAAACACTCAAATACCTGCCTATGTAACTGCAGAAAGAGCGGCCGAATTGATTAAGCAAGATTTGCCGCTGATTTGTCCACTATACCCAAAGAAACCCGGAGGTAAAAAGTAATACCCATCTTTCATTACATATGTAACTGAATCTATGTACTGGCGCTTGAGCGCCAGTACTGCTTTTACAGGAAAACTTCAGAAGTCCTTATTGCCAATCAACAAAGCCTCTGTTACATTTAGATAAAACAGAAAATATGATCACTTCGAGCTGATATGTGCATATGGTTGATATAAAAAAACTCATCGAAAGCTATCAAACAACATTCTTTGCCGAGCTTGCTGGGGTAAAAACCGAACAGGAACTTGAAGCATTTCGTATAGCTCATGTAAGCCGTCATGGAAGCTTGAGTGTGCTCATACAGCGGCTTAAAGAATTTTCTTTGGAAGAAAAAAAGGAATTCGGTCCCCTCTTTAATGACCTTAAAGAACGTGCATACTCAGCATTTAAAAATAAGGAAGAAGAACTTCTCCAAAAGAAAATTGCTTTAGAGAATCTTCGCAATGCTCATTTTGATGTCACCGCCTATAAACCATTTGAGCAACGGGGGAGTTTGCACCCCTATACCCATATTATTGAAAGAGTGGAAGATATATTCATAAGCATGGGCTTTGAAATTATTGAAGGGCCCGAGGTTGAAACAGATTTTTATAATTTCGAGGCTCTTAATATACCAAAAGATCATCCTGCGCGTGATATGCAAGATACGTTTTGGCTTACATTGCCGGGCCTGTTGATGCGAACACATACGTCATCAGTTGAAATTCATACCATGATTAAGCGCAAACCTCCTTTTGCGATTGCCGTTCCTGGGCGTGCCTATCGAAATGAAGCAACAGATGCATCGCATGATTTTATGTTTATGCAACTTGAGGGATTAGTAGTAGGCAAAAATATCTCGCTCGCTCATTTATTTGCAACTGTTCAGGCATTCTTGCAAAATCTGTTTGAAAAGGAAGATTTATCGATAAAAATACAGCCGAGTTATTATCCTTTTGTTGAGCCGGGTGTTGATATTATTATGTCATGCCCCTTTTGCACACAGGGTTGTTCGGTGTGTAAAAGAACAAGATGGATTGAGATAGCAGGTGCAGGACTTACCCATCCAAATGTACTTAAGGCGTGTAACATTGATCCGCAGGAATATAGTGCATTCGCATTTGGATTTGGATTAACACGCTTAGCTATGCTAAAATACGGAATTATAGACATTCGGTTGTTACATACAAATAAGCTTGAATTTTTAAAGCAATTTTAGAAAAATTGGGAGAATAATGGAGATAAGTAAAGTTATCATACCCGCTGCAGGATTGGGACCGCGTTTTTTGCCAGCCAGTAAGACTCTGCCACGCGAAATGTTGCCTATACTTAACAAGCCAGCAATTCAATATATAGCTGAAGAGGCACTCCATTCAGAGCTTTCAAATATGATTGTCATCACTGCAAAAGGCAAAGATGCCATTGCAGACCATTTTGATACCGCAACTCTTGATGCCAATCTTAAAGAGCAAGATAAGCTTGGACTTCTTGCCAGTGTAGAAAGATTAGCAAGACTGGCACAATTTACCTACATTCGCCAATCAGAGCTTCTGGGGCTTGGCCATGCCCTCTGGCTCGCACGTCATTGCATTAATAAGGAATATTTTGCAGTTGCGCTCCCCGATGATATCATTATAAGTAAGCAACCGGCCTTGAGTCAGCTTATACGAGTGGCTCGACAAGAAAAAGCGAGTGTTGTTGCCGTGCAGGAAGTACCTACTGAGTGCATATCCTCATATGGCATAGTGGGAATCAGAAAAAGTATCACGCCAAATCTTTTTCAGCTTTCAACCGTGGTTGAAAAACCTCATCCAAAAGATGCGCCATCTTCGTTGGCAATTGTGGGAAGATACGTGCTCTCATCAAAAATTTTTCAATCGCTTGATGAGATGCAATCCTATGAGCAAACAGAACTCACCCTCACTGACGCCATTGGGCATATGATGCAGCATAATGAGCGAGTTTTTGCCTATAAAGTTCAAGGCATTCGGTATGATATAGGCACTCCACTAGGCTGGATCAAAGCGGTTATTGGTTCATCATTGCAAGATCCTGAATATGGACCAGCATTACGCAAGTTTTTAAGTGATTTCAACACCACAGAATCATTCTTGTATAATCCGGCAAAAATAATCGAACACAACCTCTAGGCCTATGGAGTATATAAAATTTTTTAATGAGCTGAGCCAATCTGATATGGCTCTTGTAGGGGCCAAAAATGCCTCACTGGGCCAGATGATTCAACAGCTCCAAGATGTGGGTATTAAAATTCCGTTGGGATTTGCTATCACGGTTAAGGGGTACTGGCATCACCTTGAGCATAATCACCTTATCCCTGAAATGAAAAAAATTATAGAAACTCTCAATTCTACAAGAAACATCGCCACTATTCAGCTGGCAGGTAAAAAATTGCGAGATCTTATCTATCATGCCCCGATGCCAGATGATCTTGCTCTTGCCATTACAAACGCCTATGTACATTTGTCAAAAATATACGACACTACAGAATTGGATGTTGCTATTCGTTCCTCCGCTACAGCAGAAGATTTGCCTAATGCATCCTTTGCTGGCCAACAAGAAACTTATTTAAATATTAAGGGAATTGATGCGGTTCTTGACGCCACCAAAAAATGTATGGCATCACTTTTTACCGATCGTGCTATTGTCTATCGTATAGAGCAACATTTTGATCATTTTCAGGTGGCAATCTCTGTCGGGGTGCAAAAAATGGTTCGTTCTGATAAAGCAAGTTCCGGCGTCACTTTTTCGCTTGATACCGATACCGGATTTAAAAACATCGTCGTTATAACCTCATCCTATGGATTGGGGGAAAATATCGTCAAAGGAGTCGTTAATCCGGACGAATTTCATGTATTTAAACCGACTCTGGCCCAAGGATATAAACCAATAATAAAAAAATATTTGGGAAGTAAGGAATTACGATTAGTTTACACCGATAATAAACGAGATCCGCTGGAAAATCTTCCCGTAAGTCGCAGCGACCAACAGCGATTTTCGCTAAACGATGATGAAATTTTAGAGCTTGCACGGCAAACAAGTGCTATTGAAGATCATTATAGTACATTGGCCCAAGCCTGGTGCCCTATGGATGTAGAATGGGCCAAGGATGGTATCGATAACACTCTTTATATAGTTCAAGCACGGCCAGAAACGGTGTATAGCCAACGAAAGCGACAAGAAGTGCTCATCCATTATACACTTAAAGAAGATTGCTCTAAGATCACTACTCTTACTACTGGTTTAAGTATTGGCCAAAAAATAGCATCCGGTCGTGTCAGGATTTTGAAAAGTATTCATGAACATAAGGATTTTCATCAAGGGGATATCCTGGTGACTCCTATGACCGACCCCGATTGGGTACCGCTTATGAAAAAAGCTGCGGCCATAATTACAAATAAGGGCGGTAGAACATGCCATGCTGCTATCGTAAGCAGGGAGCTTGGTATCCCGGCTATCATTGGTACAGGTAATGCAACCGATGTTATACCCGATAGCTCTCTTATCACCGTCGATTGCAGCCGAGGGGCCACAGGATACGTGTACCAAGGAACACTTCCATTTGAAATCATTAAGACGGAATTAACTACCCTTCCTACCCCGCGCGTTCCAATCCTTCTTAATATTGCTGATCCAGACCGGGCCTATAAGCTTTCATTTCTTCCAGTAGCTGGCGTCGGTCTTGCTCGCCTTGAATTTATCATTTCGAATTTTATCAAAGTTCACCCCATGGCCGTATGCAACATGGAAAAGATCAAAGATCCTTTGGTAAAGAAGGTAATCGAAGATCGAGCTTTTGCCTATGGCGATCCTCTTAGCTTTTATCAAGATGTGTTGGCTCAGGGAATAGGTCTCATCGCGGCCGCCTTTTACCCTAGGGAAGTTATTGTTCGCCTTTCTGATTTTAAAAGTAATGAATATCGTAATCTTCTTGCGGGTGAAGACTTTGAGCCTATTGAGGAAAATCCCATGATTGGATTTCGGGGTGCCGTTCGTTATTGTGATCCTGCTTACGCACCTGCCTTCGCTCTTGAATGTGAGGCTATTAAAAAAGTGCGAAATATCATGGGTCTTACTAACGTTAAGCTCATGATTCCTTTCGTACGTAACCTCTACGAAGCGAGCTGCACGGTAGCCGCACTTGCACAGCACGGCTTAAAACGGGGTGAAAATGGATTACAGATTCTTATGATGTGCGAAGTTCCTTCAAATGTTATTTTGCTTGAAGAATTCAGTCCCTTCTTCGATGGTTTTTCTATTGGGTCGAATGATCTTACTCAGCTGACTCTCGCGGTTGACCGTGATTCTGAATTATTAAGCCGAAGATTTAATGAAACAGATCCAGCAGTGAAGAAAATGTTTGAAATGGCATTGGATGCCGCAAAAAAAACCAATGCGTATATGAGCATCTGTGGTGAAGCACCATCCGATTTTCCTGAAATTGCTGACTTTTTAATAGCTCATGGTATTGACGCACTTTCACTCAATCCTGATTCGGTTATCCCCTTCCTTCTGCGCGAAGGGCAAGCAGGCTTCCTTTTTGGCCAGGAAACGTGAAAATCTGATTGGGGAACACGATAATGACCGCATCTACGACAGGTACCCCGACTGAGCAGATGAGCATACCTTTGGCAACGGCAGGTACAGTTGACATAGTGATACGTTTTATAATCATAACGAATACAAGGATCAGCATGATAGCTATTGTCGATGCACCCAACTCCAGCAAACAATGCGTGCACAAAAAAGAAGGGTATGCACCAAATATGCTTCATGATTGCAGGTCTTTCATGATCAATGGATACAGATAATAAGCCATACAACCTACCGTACCAATCAACGCACCATAGCTAAGAACCGTCCTTAAAAACGAATAGGGCAGAGCAACACCTCCAAACTTCTTCACAGACCTAAAATCTCTTGCAGCTGCATCAATACGATCGTAATTTTCAAGAAGGTGTACCTCAGTTTCATATGCTTCTTTTAAGCGGGTCAGGCCACACTGAGCACCTACTAATGCGCCAACCAAGGAGGCAACAAGTGCAGTACGCCCACCTCTGTTTACTGCCTCAGTTATTGCTTGCCTTGGATCGGGATAGGCAAGAACTATATGCACCGCTAACGCAATAGCTTCATCAGCTGTAAAGCCTTTATACTCGGGAGCCATCTTTTGAGCATCGCGCAGCATATCGCTTGTAGATTTTTCGTCTGAACCAAGCTTTCTTGGCAGTTGCTCATACCACTTAGCAGCTGCAATCATCTTCTCAACCACCTGCTCTACAGGCTCTCCTTGCACACAAGCTGCTATACCAATTGCCAGAGCAACACTTGCTGCAAGAACCGCTGGATGCTTGTGAGTTATAAGCACCTGCTTTTCTACAAGGAAACGGACTCTTTCATAATGATCAGCAAACACCAAACCAATAGGCCACAATAGTGGTACTATGCTGCTTTCATTTTCTTGAAAGCGAGGCGCCTTCTTTTTACAAGCTTTCCCCTCATCATGCATTTGACAAAGATACTGTGCTAGATAGTCAGCGGATTTTATGGTTATTGCAGAATGTTTGCGGAAACTATAATGGGGATCAAGCACATAGTTGTTAGGACCAAAAAGCTCCATATACCCGCAGGCACCCTGCATGAGTATTTCTTGATCGCTCAGTCCTTGTTTCCTGCCTTGTAAGCACACCTCATACATAAGCAATGCCAAAACAGAGTTACTACTATACGCAGCCACTTTATGTTTGAAAGGTTCATATAACCAATCACATGACTTGATCTGTGTAAGGGAAGTAAGACCTTCTTTACCATATTTTTGAGTAATGTGCTCAGCCGTTTCAAGAGGCTCGGTAACACGCCCTAAAGCATCCCCAAGCACTGAGCCTAGAAGAGCACCACCTATGCGATCTTCCAACTGCGCTCGCGTAAGTAACGGCTCATGCGAAAGCAGTATACCAGTACTGAATAGAAAAAGTGAAAATGATGAAATGAATTTCTTCATTGTTGTCCCCCTTGTATCTAGATATAGCATGTGTGCTATCGGAGAGTCAACGATATGCATTGCCAGATCGATACAACCAAAAACCATCTCTTAGCTATTGAGCCTTCTTACTTTATGGTATATAATTTGAGTATCATACTTCATGAAGTGCCGCCAAACATTGCTCTATGCTATTAAAGGAGGCTTACATGCAAAAATATACTTTTCTGCTTCTTATCTGTGTAACTCAGTACAGCGTAGCTATGCAGATAGCTGTCAGAAAGCCCTCTCAACCTAGTTTTGATCAAATGGTAACCCTCATAAAAAGTGACCATGTCAAAGCTTGCGAAACATATATTGCAACAAAAAACCCCGCTCTTCTTTATAGTGATGGGAAAACATTGCTCCACATAGCCGTTGACGAAGTATTTGAAGGCAAGTGTACTGATTCCAATATGATTTCAATGCTTGTCGATAAATATAGTCTGGAACAAAACATCAAAAATGATCTTAGAACAACGATTGCTACAAAAAAAATTCAGACAAAACGTTATGCCACTGATCAATCATTTAAGGAAAAAGTGCATGCACAACTGGACCCTCTTTTAAAACTGCTTACTACGAATGAAGGAAAACATCCTCTTACTTCTCTTGTACCATCTAAGGATACTCAGCCAACGGAGTCTGTTATTGATACTAAAGTGAATACTTCATCAGATGCTTCTGCTCATACTCAGCTACACACCAAGCGACGTGCAGTTGATAAGAATCGTTTAAAAATCACCGTCGCCGAATTTATAGAGACCAACAAAATAAAAATTCTTACCTTTTCGGCTGTCGGTGTGGGCCTTCTGTGGTCTCTTCTTATGAGGGACTCCGCCCTTAAGAAAAACAGAAGTTAAGGTATAACCGGGACTATTTACTAATAATATGATATAGTTTTTTGCCCTTTTTTAAAAAAAAGTGAGATGTGCTAAGATTGAAGCAAGTAAAAATAAATGGCAGGTATTTAATCTTTCGAGGACACCTATGATACAAAGATATCTTCGCATCGGCATTCTTTTAAGTTCTTTCCCCCTTTTGGCAACAAATGTTAATGATTCGCGCAATCATGATACACTTTTTGATCTGGGACAAACTTCAACCGATTCGGAAATAAAATTCCCCGAGGTACAATCAGTTGTCTTGGTAAAAATCGACGAGAAAACAACCTATAAGCAATATCCGGTAACTCAAATTAAAAGACCGGCTGAATCGGGCTACCTAGCAGTTAATAATACATTGGCGATTGCACAAATTGAAGAAAAAACCGGCCTGTCGCAAGCGGTAACCATTGATCAACTCACCGATCAAGGAATCGCTGACATACTTTTTAGGCAGCCTGATTCTCCCCAGCGGCTTACTGTCATAGAGTCTCGTAAGCGGGAACTTGCAACGGATTACGTAAAAGATACCCTGTTTTTAAGCTTAAAAGGAGCAACAAAAGCGGATAAGAATAACCTCTTTAATCTACTTACTGCTATTGCTGAGCTTAATTTGGATACATCATCAGTGGTAACGAGCGAAAACACAGAAGAAACGCTCAAGGTAGTTACTGCGCTTATACCGTCTGCAGTTGAAAGCCTGAATTTTGAAACAGTAAAAACAGCCGATGATGAAGTGAGGTATCGAGTAACTGCCGATGCTTTGATTGAAGCAATCATCCATCAGGTAGCACTGCTGGCAAAAAATACGAAACATGGTCTCTTTGATCAGTTACAACAAAAAGAGATAATTGAACAATCGTTTAGCTCCCTTACTACCTTGGAATTTACCATCAAAAGCGAAATGAACAAAAATTCACTTGACGCAATAAATCCGCTTACTGGTTCTCCAGAACAGTATACGCGGACATATACCACCCAAAATGACACAAGTAAAGCCGCTGATGCAACTGCCTCTAACGATATACTTGATGGCGATTGGCTGAAAAAGAAAAGATATTACTACCTTACTTGAGAAAGAGATAGCAAATCCTCATACATTTTTTAACTCTCGCAAGCTTGCAAACACAAGGACTGTTTGTTTGGAACTCTCGAAAGAAGAAAATCTTTTTTATGACTTGCAATTGAATGCGGGGATGAAAACAATTACGCAAGAACTTGCAGGTGCATCAACCATATTTGTGCCTATTAATCGCGATGATCACTGGTTTACCTGCGTTATCACAAAAAGAGATAATGAATTCAGTCTTACCGTGGCGGATTCGCTTAATAAAAATCGCATTACTGATCCTGCTATTACAAAAATCACTGAAACACTCGCATTCGAATTTAATAAAAAAGAAACTCCTCCTTCAAAACCAAAAAAGAAAGATCCTGCCGTAAAGAAAGATCATGCAGTAAGCGAAGAAACACCGACGCATACAAATGAAGAAAAAAAAGAAAAGCCTAATTATGATGCACCGCTTGCTCATTTTTCTCTAGAAGAATTACCAAAGCTGGAACAGTTTTTTGGGGGTCAAACACCCAATGATGTCATGGTACGTCTCAAGCTCCTTATTGATACGCCAGATAACCCGGCTAAGGTTGCAAAGACATCAATAAAAAACTGCTTACTCCTCTACGGCCCTCCAGGAACTGGCAAAAGTACTCTTGCACAGCTCATTGGTCGCATGGCTGGCTGGCGTATAGTTTTTGCTAACTGTGGCCGGTTTAGAACTGCCTACCAAGGTTCTTCCTATGCATTATTGAGGGAATTTTTCGATGAAGCACTCAAAACACCAAAATGCCTCATTATTTTGGATGAAATTGACTGTCTTGGATCAAAACTTGAGCCTCATAATAGCACTCAAGAGGATAACCGTGCTGTGAAAGTTCTTATTGATTTGCTTGATTCAATACGCCATAACCCTGGTGTGTATGTAGTCGCCACAACAAACCATCCTGAAAAAATGGATGGTGCGATAGCCCGACGTTTTTACTCACGAGAAGTTGCTCTTCCAAACCACGCTACGCGAACTCAGATACTCACGCATTATATGAGAGAGAATGATTTAAGAATCGAAGAGGGGGATGAACATGCGGTATCTCCTCAATTCTTTAACGCCTTAGTAAATGCCACGTACGGCTTTAGCGGCGATGCTCTTGAAGACCTGATTGCTACAGCAAATCTCTATGTAAAAGCAAAATTACCACCCGAAGAAAATGTGGATATGAGCTTCTGGTTTAGTAGTTTTGAAAAAGATAAGCCCTGGTCTGATACGATATGGGGGCTTGCAGAGAATCCGTATGTTCCGGTGGTACACTTGCTAGGCGGCTATCAAGTAAGTACCATTGATAAGCATTTGTATTCACAGTATAAGCGCGTTTTGAAAGTGCGACATGACATAGAAAATCGTGATTTTGAGAATGATACAAATATGAAGTGGATGAAACTTAAATGGCGCCATAAATTAAAGAGTGCGCTCGTAACAGCCCTCTCCTCATTTGGTCATGGCGTCATGACAAGTATTGCTGGAAAAGCAGTTGATAAAACGATTGAGGTAAGCAAACCTCCAGTGGGTGAGGCATATAAGTATGTCAAAAACTGGCTATCGTCGGCCGCCGCTGCCTAAGCAAATAAAACACTACAAGCCGCCCTTTCTGGGCGGCTTTTTTTTGTATCAAAGCACACGAACTACTTCAGCTAAGCTTGTTACACCGGTGCGTATTTTCACCTGGGCATCAAGCGCAAGAGTTTGCATGCCCTCACGTAATGCTTGCCTTAAAAGCAAGGAATAGTTGGGCTGTCTGGTAACAAGAGCTCTGAGAGCATCGGACATGCTCAGCAACTGAAAAATTCCTATGCGGCCCACATAACCCGTATGTAGACATTCTTGGCAGCCAGCACTTTTATACAAAGCTTCTACCTGCAGTCCCAATTGCTGCAAAGTATTCTGCTCCTGATCGTGAGGCAGAGTTTGAAAGCGACACGACGTACAGAGTTTTCGGACTAACCTTTGGGCAAGAACCGCAGTAAGCGCAGCATTAATAAGAAATGGCTCAACAGTCATATCAACCAGCCTAATAAGAGCACTTGGCGCATCATTAGTGTGCAAACAACTCACGACAAAATGGCCCGTAAGTGCTGCCTGAAGAGCCACCTGAGCCGTTTCTCTATCTCGTATTTCGCCAACCATAATAACGTCAGGGTCAGCTCGTAAGAGCGATCGTATGCCTTTTTCAAACGTAAAACCTATCTCCGGACAAATCTGAGTTTGATTTATGCCGTTAAGCGTATATTCAATAGGATCTTCAAGGGTAACAATGTTTTTTTCAAGCCCATTTGCACAAGAAAGGAGAGCATGCAAGGTCGTTGTTTTTCCACAACCTGTAGGTCCTGTTACTAAGAAAAAACCTCGAGCAGCGTCCGCTATCTTTTTTATCTCTTCATACATCACCTGCTCAAACCCAAGGTGTTCTAAACTCCATGCAGTAGCTGTTCTTTCTAAGATACGTAAAACTGCCTTTTGTGAGTATAAGCAGGGGAAAAAAGCTACGCGCACATCAAAGTGAGACCCAAAAAAAGTAACGACCAGCTTTCCATCTTGCGGATTTCTCTGTTCAGCTACATTTAATGACGCTAATACTTTAATGCGCGACAATACCTGCAGTCCAAGTTCTTTTTCCAAAGGACTTTGCATGACCAGCAGCCCATCAATACGAAAACGCACCTGAAAATTTTCAGGTGCTGGTTCTATATGAATATCTGATGCACGTATATGGATTGCTTGTTGTAAGAGTTGGTCCAGCATCATTACTGCGGGAGCGTGACTGTGCCCATCCTCCCTCATGCAAATTTCCACGCAAGGATAAAGCCGAATAATCCGGCAAGACACTCAATGATGTGTGTTTGCACCCAGCCAACCATAGTATTGAAAACATCCGATAAACTCATGTCTGCGGTTAATCCAAAAAGGCTTTTTAACACTCCATAATCAATTGAGATAACATGCATCATTTCAAGTGCCCACAAGGCGAGCGCCGCGCCCAAAATAAGCCAAAAAAACAAACGTCCCCCATGCTTTATTAAAAAACCAATGACAAAACCTGCTATAAGAAATCCAGCCAGCTCTACATACCAATTTGCTGGTTTGTTGAATGATTCTAAACTTTTTTGCAAATTTCCTAAGAATCCTGTTTGTTCTGCAACCATTGATGTTCTCCTTATAACAAAGAAGACGCTTAGTAATTAAGCGCCTTCTTTTGTTTTTGTTCGATTCCGTTATTAAGAAGCCACGAGATCACGTAGAGCTTTTCCTGGCTTAAATTTAGCCACCTTCTTAGCTGGAATTTGCATTTTTTTGCCTGTCGCAGGATTAATACCCACACGGCTTTTTCTTTTCATTATTGAATAGGTACCAAAACCCGTAAGAACAACTGATTTGCCTGCTTTAAGGGTAGAACCTATTGTTTTAATAAATGATTCAAGAACCTTTTTGCAAGTAGCTTTAGGGAGCTTAGACGTTTTTGACATTTGTTCTATCAATTTTGCCTTATTCATAATCATCCTTTAATTAAAAATACATTGCTACAATTTCATACCCCCAGCAAACACTACTGGCGGGCTTGCAGCGTTGTGACCTCTTACTTACCCTTGGTGCCGAGGGCCGGACTCGAACCGGCACGAGCATAACCCGAAGGATTTTAAGTCCTTTGCGTCTACCAATTCCGCCACCTCGGCCTTTCTTTATTTTGGAGGCGGCACCCGGATTCGAACCGGGGATGAGGGTTTTGCAGACCCCTGCCTTGCCACTTGGCTATGCCGCCATCATTTCTTTATGCTTTTTCAGCAGAAGGAGCTTTTGATTCTTCAATAAGCTTACTTAGTTCTGCGGCGCTTATTGAACGAATACCTTCCTCTTCTTTAGGCGCAACTTTTACAATCTCTTTTTCCAAGAATGCTTGTTTTGCCTCGCCTTCAAGAGGATATGCTGCTTTATTTTCTTTACTCAATTTATACCATTCTTGAATTCCACCAGAGTATACAGCTACATTTTCAAACCCAAGCTTTTTGAGTTTATCGGCGACGAGGTGACTTGCACCACATTCATATGATGAACAATATACTACCACGGGCGTGCTTTTGTTAAATCCTTTTGAAAGCTCTTCCACGCCATCAATCGTTGTGTGAACAGCATCTGGTATATGCGCATCATTGAAGATTTCTGACGAATTCACATCAAGAAGATGAAATTTAGGCTCACCAACTTCCTGTTTTACTTGCGAAACAGCTTGTTCTGTCTTTTTCTTGAACCAATCACACGCAGGCATGACGAGTACCATGAGCAACAACAAACTAAATGCGCCATATATAGTATTTTTTTTACTCATTTCTTTCCTGTTAAAAAATTTGTGGATAATACAAATGTATCATAAATTCGTTTCTTCGCAACTATCGCTATCCTTACGCCAATGCACCTCCTATGTAACCGGCTGGCAGCAACGCGACCAGCGAATTTTTTTCCAAAAATTTATTGGATGCTTAAATAAGTCTATAAACCACCAAGATTCAGTGCTATCCATCGACCAAATCCTAAAAATGATCCTGCCATGAATAAGCTTACTATCTAAGACGCCCCATTCTCGTGAATCAGAACTTCCTAATCGATTATCACCCATTACCCAGTACTGAGTCTTACCAAGAGTTATTTCAAAAATATCCTTGCCACCACTGTGTGGAGTTCCTGGATACAGTATCGACTGAGGCTCCATTGTTTGCGGATTAATCATAATAAGATGAGGGTCTATCGCATAAAAACGCTGTTCTTCCCAAGCAACCTGTGGATCAAATGATCGGTAATCCCAATCCCGTTCTTGGGTAAAACGATTAGATTCATAAGGAGAGTGTCGCCATAATAAAATCAAAGGATACTTATTTATATAGCGACTTTCATCAAGTTTCTTCCCATTAAGGTAGATGACCGGCCGTCCTTCTTCTATGACACCTTTTATCGTATCTCCCGGTATACCAATAACCCGTTTGGTCCAATTAGAAACATTAAATGAAGCATAGCGCTGCCACAGATTTATAAGGGGATTTGCTGAATAAGAGTACCGAGGATCATTAAAAGCAATAATCTCGCCTCGTTTGGGTTCCCTAAACCAATAAGAAAGCTTATCTGCAAAAAAACGCTCTCCCACGAGTAACGTTGTTTCCATGGATCCCGTTGGTACCTGGTAGAGACCAAAACCAACAGTCCTTATAAGGAAAGCAATCGGCAAAATGACAAAAATTAATTCGAAGGGGATCCGTATTGCGGGCACATCGTACCATTTGCCTAAAATACGTTTTGATAGTTGCATTCTTTACCTTTCTTCATGCCGCATGCCTGTGCTTTTTCAACTAAGACATCGCTCTATTCTTTATAATATATAGTAGCAGCTTTGTAAATACTGTACTACTCAGAATACATACTTATTTGTTTTAATAGCAGAGTAACCAGAAAATGAATATACAGCGTTATACGAATCTATGCAAGAAAAAAAAATGGATTGACTGGCTTACCTTTCATATATACCTCAAAATGAAGATGAGAGGCGGAGCCTCCTCGTCTGCTTTTCCGTACAAACCCGGTAGCTCCCACTCGACCAATACAATCGCCAGAAGAGACACTCTGGCCTTCATAGACAAGTATTTTATCAAGATGCGCATATCTAGTCTTGAATTTCCGATTATGCGCTATCAAAATATAATTACCATAGCCTGCAGAATAACAAGCCTCAAGAATTATACCTGCACTCGCTGCGTATACCGGAGTTCCACGCACAGCAGCTAAATCTACGCCAGCATGAAAACCTTGTCTGCCACCGAGCCTACGAGGACCAAATAATGAGCTCACCCAAAAGTCCTCTGCTTTAAGAGGCCAGGCAAACAAGGCTTCACGTTGCAATCTTTTCCAAGATACATCCGCCGTGGCAGGCCTTATACGGGTGATTTGTACAGTAGCATTTTTTAGAGCTTTTCTTTTAAGAGGAGAGCTTTTTGCTTGGTCATACCCACGCTTAGATCGGTGCAACTTTCTAGCTGTTCGTCGTTTTGATAGAGTTTTAGAGGGAGTCGCTTGAGCCGCTGATGGTTTGGAAGTCGTTTCGATTTTTGCATTTTTGCTTACCGAACTTGTAGAAGCTGTTGTACGGGACCTTTTATGAACACCGGACATACGCCTGCGGCGTCTTGCATGAAGACGTTTGGATTTTTTTTTCTTTGGTGCTTGAACTGTTTTACGTACATCTGATTGAAGCAGAGGTACCTGCTGAGTGGGACACGGCTTTGCTGGAGCATAAGCAAGAGTAAGCAATGTATTTTTTTCTTGTAACCGGGCCTTCTCACGCTCAATGGTTGTATAATCGAGAACAACTTTTTTCACTGGGGCCGAGGTTGCTACAGGTTTAGAGGCTGCAGACGCTTTTAGAAAGTGATACTCTGCAATAACAAAGCCGCTTAACAAAAGCACAAATGCCGTCCATACGGAAATGCTGGCCCTTTGTAATGTCATGTATTCCCTTCATCCGCCAGATCCTGTGCCTGCACCCACCCCCTACCCTGAGAAGATGATACATAATACCACCCATCTTTCTTTTGCTCAACAACCACATGCTCACCACGACTAAGAATTCCCCTTTTGGGAAAATTTGTTTCAGGGCCGACAAAAAGGACAGCAGAATCGTGTATAATGACTGCCCTAGGCCAGTAGTGACGATATGCTCGCACACCCCAGGCACCTGCCGCTAAACAAAAAAGAAGAAATAACACACCTTGCATGGGGCCTACACTTTTTTTCTTTTTTATAAGCACACTCCAAAGCAGCCACCAAGAAATAAGCACACTTACTTGGAAAAGTATAAAAGGAATAGAGCGAATCATGTCATTGTTCCTTTCTTTATACGATTTAACCAGGACTGTGCCTGACTACACATTTTTTCTCTACGATCCTGCGTTATTTCCTGAGCTGGAGCAAAATGGCTGTAGTTTAAAAGCTCATGGAGAAAAGCATTCCATTGAGCAACGGTTTTTGTAGACCATCCATGCTCTTCTAGGAGTGCTTCACTATAACCATCGCTTTCACCGTAGTACTCACAACACGCAGTGAGCATAATGTCTGCAAGCCGAGAAACGTCGCCTGTTTTGCACACTTTTCTAATCTGCGAAGAGGCCCGTGATAAGGCTCTTAATGAGCGCCAACGCTTGGCGAGCGCTCCTCGTAAGGGCTGCATCTGTGGTAGCAGCCACTGAGCAACCACAAAAAGGGGTGGTAGAAGGAAAAGCAAAATAAAAAGCGCCCAAGGTATCTCATAAGGCCGTGATGGCATGGTTTCTTGTTGAAGCGGAGCAGCCGTTGCTCCTTCACTTGTATGCATTTCTGGCTGCAAAACAGGCACCTGTACTCCCGGCAAAATCGTAAGGCTGAGCGGTTTTGTTTTCAGTTTTTTCACCGTACGGGACTTTGTATCGTAGTAGGTAAAGACTTGTCCTTCAATGGTATAGGTACCTTCCTTTAACCCTTGAATAACATAGTCCCACTTTTTGACACTCAGTTTCCCTCGTGCTTCACTACTCGCTTTTGATTCATAGCTTCGTAGATCTTCAGGCAGATCAAGCTTGGGTGCAGCAATTTTTTCAAAATCTGCATCCCCTTCTAAAGAGAGGGTAAGCATAACAGCTTCTCCCAGGGGAATACGCGTGTTACTCAGCTGTGCCGTAAATTGAGTAAACGTCCCAACCGATTGTAATGCAGGAACATGGGGTAACTCATCAATTCTTAAAGAGACCGGCTGAGAAAAGACAGACTTTTTTTGTGCCAAGCCGCCGAATCCAAAAAAGCCCCAGGATTGATTCCTAGTCTTTTCTGTATAATCGGCCCGCAAACGAGATAGAGCTACCACCCCAGAACGCTCTGGATACAAAAATCCTTTAAATTCGATCGTTTGAAAAAGTTCATTGTTCACGATCTTACTTTCTGCGTGCCCCCCATCTAAAGGGCCTACTCGTAAACCCTGAACCTGTGGGCTTTCTACATGAGTAAGCGTGATATCCGGATCTTGATACGTAAAGCGAAGAGTGTAAGGAATTTTCTCTCCTACAACCGCGTGGTCTTTATCAAGGATACACTGGTACACGGGAGTAGGATACTCTTCCTTGCGATTTAATCGAGCATTAAGAACGCTCACCTGGGCGGTTTTGGATTCCAATTTTTCAAGACGGGCTGGCCCAATAGTATATTCTCCGGCTGTGTCAGCGATTACCGTGTAAAGGAAACGTATTTCTTGTAACCCTTTTGCCCCCTGCATTACCATATTCACATCAGAACGTTGGCCAACTATCTTAAACTTATCAAGACCGCCTACTAAAGGTCGAGATCGAATCTCGTCCTCCCCTTTTACGGTAACAAGGATGGAAAAAGGTATACCCAAGCCAATACTTCCAAGGGCTATCCCCTGTTTATTTTCCACACTTAGCTCAAGAGAAGCCGGTGCCGCCTCCAAATAAAATACGCACAAAAGGAGGCAGGAGAGGCTTCTACCAATTTTTTTGACCATCAGCTTCTCCACCCTTAACACGCCCCTTAAAAAAGACCCTGTAGGCTTCTTTATCAGCCTCTTCTATAATCTGTAAGTTTCTTTTTTCCTGGTCACTTAACTGTTTTTCTGGTATACTGTATTCAAAACTTTTTTGTTCCGCATCTGAAGGAGGAGATGAGTCATGGTGCTCGCCTTTATCGGTACTGTGTTTTTGAGTATCTTTTTGCTCTTGCTGCTTTCTCTTATCAGCATCCGTAGTACCTTGGCTTTGGGATCGCTCCTGCTTACCAGCCTCATGCTGGTTTTTGGGTTCTTTGTTCTCTTGTGTGCCTTGGCTCTGTTGCCCTTGATCTTTATTTTTGTTGTGTTGCTCAGTATTTTTAGAATGATCTTGCTTGCCTTCAGGCGACCGTTCTGTTGAAGAATTATTGCTCTGCTCTTTCCGGTTATCTTGTTTATCTTTAGACGATTGTTCTGATGAAGAATCTCCCTTAGACGATGACTGATCGGGCTTAGATTGAGAGCTCTCATTTTTCTGCTTTGAATCATTTTTCTGCGAAGAGCCCTGCTTTTCGTCTTGTTGTTGATTTTGGGACTCATTTTCTTTATTTTGCTGGTTTTCTTTTTGATCGTTTTGTTCCTGTTGTTTTTGCTGTTCAAGCAATTTTTTGATCTTTTCGATCCGTTCTTTTGTTTTCAGCTTAGCGGCCTCTGTCACGTCACGTATTTTAAGAACCGATTCATAGGAACTCAGGGCCTTATGATACTGCTTGTCCATCGCATAGGCATCGCCCTGATTGAAAAACGCCTGCTCTTTCTGCTTGCTGCTCGCTGCGGATGAATGAGCTACTTTGTCAAATGCAACTTGTGCTGCACCATAATCTTTAAGCTGGTAAGCAGATTTTCCTACATTGTAAAGAGCCTCAAGATCATGAGGATTGGCCGCCACTACATCCTCATATAATCGAAGCGCTGTTGTAAAGTCCCCATTTGTGTTCTTTGCCTCATTATATGCTTGATCGGCCTGCCAAGATTTAAAAGGAGCCGCCATCAAGCAAAAAGGTACACTCAAAGTTACTAACAAGAGGCTAAAACGAGTAATCATCATATAATCCATTCAAGTAAAAAACAGAAAAACGCTAATGCAGCAAATATAAAATATTTTTCCTGTTTTGTTGCTATCATTTTATCTTCAAATTTTTCTTTTTCAAAATGCTGTATATCGGCAACAAGCTGGTCAATATCGCTATCGTCAGCTGATGCGCGCAGGTACTGAGCATGTGTTTGCGCTGCTATCTTCTTAAGTAAGGGCTCATTAAGTCTTGTGATCACAATCGAGCCTTTTTCATCTTTTACATGGCCCGCGGGCTTACCCTGCTCATCAGTAAGAGGAATTGGTGCTCCTTGCTCAGTTCCTACCCCGACAGCAAAAACGCTCAATCCAAGATTCTGTATTTTTTCATCTGTATTCTCTGATAAAGGCGAAAAGTCCTCACCATCAGTGAAGATAACCATTATTTTATGCTTTTTTGCGGGAAATTCTTGGAATGTTTCCACCGCTTTATTAAGCGCTTTATCAAGAGCTGTAGTTCCTGTTGAAATAGATTCAACATCAATAAGATCAAGAAATGTTAAAAATGCTGCAACATCTGTGGTAAAAGGGCACTGTATAAAAGGGACCCCTGAAAAAGCCATAAGACAAACACGTTCTGCTTTAAACCGGCTCACCAGATCTTTAATTTTTTTCTTTGCAAACTCTAAACGGGAAGGCGGCATATCCTGCGCTAACATACTTCGTGAAATATCCAAAGCAATAATGATATCCCGCCCTTCTTGAGATACCACTTCATGAGCATCTTCCCAGGAAGGTCTTAAAAGTGCAAGCGCTAAAAAGATAAGCCCAGCACTCAGCAAAAGTGTCTTAATAATCTTTTTACTAAGTGAAAAGTTGCGGACGGTACCCAAGACAGCGGCTAGTTTTTTTTGCCACACTACTCTGCGTACCAAAAGAATGATTGCTAGCACTATACACGGAAAAAGATATACGGCATACTGCGCTGTTAACCAAGTTATCCCAAATGCGTGGTATATCATAACCGCACCCACCATACACAGCTCAGGAGTATCTCAAGCAGGAGTGCGCCTAATGCAAGCCACAGCATCGGCATAAAATAATCAAAATAGCGGGCAAAAATAGGAGTTTCATACTCCGTTTTTTCAAGCTTATCGATAGTATCATAGACAGCTTCCATTTCAGCTGCATTACGCGCCAGAAAAAATTGCCCTCCCGTTTGCGCAGCAATCTCTTTTAGCAAAGGAATATTAAGGGTACGGATTTTCCCAAAAAAAGGATGATGTATCCATTCCGTTTCTTCCGATCCTATACCAATGGTATATATTTTTATGCCAAGCTTTTTTGCCATATCTAATGCAACTTGTGGATCAATATCTCCCGGTGTTGGCTCCCCATCGGTAAGAACTATCATAATTCGACTTTTAGCAGTCGATTTCTTCAGCCGATTTGCTGCTGTAAGAATCGCGCGAGAAAGCATGGTGCCTGGTGCTGGAATGGTGCGGGTCGTTGTTTCTTTGAGTATTTCTTTGAGCACTCGTTTATCAAGTGTAAGCGGACAACGAGAAACCGCTGCACCCGAAAATATGACCAATCCAATAGGGTCATTGTCCCGTTTATCGATAAACTTGAGAGCTTCTTCTCGCGCACTATCCATTCTTGTTTTATCAGAATCATCTTCCTGCATATTCATACTTTCGGAGGCATCAAGTACCAGCATAATATCAATACCTTGCACAGGTATTTTGGATCGCTCATCGGGAGATTGAAATCGAGCGATAGCTAAACAGAGTAACGTAAGCAGACCCAATCTCGTTAAAAATAGCAGAATGCGCCGCCATTGGGATGGAGCTTCTAATGATTGTAATGGCAACAGCGATGAAAAAACATACACGGGATTCTTATAATGAAACCAAAACCAATAGCTCGCAAGCGCTAGCGCTGGTAGTCCGATATACAGAGCAAGAGGATAGACTATATGCATCATACCTACAACCCACTCTGCTGATCAAGAAACCACTGGCGAACACGCAGGACAAAATCTTGATCCGTTTCTTCATCCTGCACAAAAAAAGGCTCCCCTATGATTGTTATAACCGGATAGGAATGAATGAGAAAGCTGTAAGGGGGAAATATTTTGCCATTATTGGGCATAAATACAGGAATAACAGGCCTTTTTGTCTTTCTTGCAATAATAGCAAACCCTGAAAAAAACTTATGAACCACTCCATCAGTAAAGCGTCCGCCTTCAGGGAAAATCATCAAGTGCCGATCTTTCCCCTGAATAAATTTATAGACTTGAATTAATGAACGGGCAGCTTTTGCAGGATTGGATTGATCAACAGAAATGAACATTCTTCGTATAAAAAAACCGAGAATCGGCTTTTGAAGATAATATTCCAATACAAGCCACACATGAGGATATCCATTGCATAGTGATCCCAAAACCGGTATATCAAAAGATGACTGATGGTTTGCAACAAAAATTGCAGGAACTTTGGGCAGATTTTCCTCGCCCTTACTAACATGCTTACTTAATGATGCAAAAACCACCGTTTTATAAAAGCAATCAGCAAAAAAGAAAAAAAGCCTATTGTCATAGCGATATCGCGCAGGGAAACATGCAATAATGTATCCCGGAAGCATAAAAAAAATAAAAGCCAGTCCTATGATGGCATAAGAAATAAACGTTTTTAGAAATTCAAAAATTTTCATAATGATATAAAACAGCTACTTTTGATCAAAAGCTTAATACGATACTAATAAGTATGCCAGAATTTTCAAAATCAGAAAAGTTTGCCCCTTCTTTGTGATGAGGTACTCTCAGACACAATCGAGTCTCTTTTTAAGTCGCTTGATACCTAAAATTAAGCACGTAACAGCGAAAAGAAAAATCATAACCACACAAAGCGGGAAGGACAAATTTTTCTCATGCCCAAGAATAGCTCCTCGCATGCCTTCCATGACATAGACAATTGGGTTAAGAAGATCCATAGAGCCAAATGCCGGTGAAAGGGAATAGAGATAATACCATGAAAATTGGAAACCGCCCAAAAACCATAAGGGGAAAATGATCCTCATCCACACATTTTCCATTTTTGCCATGTTTGGAACGATACTAGAAACAAAGAGGGTTAGGGCACTATAAAAGAAGTTACTTACAAGAAAAATAAGTGCAAATTTTGGCCAGTTGACTGCGCTTAACGAAAACGAGTCCCACAATATCAGCTTACCAAGAGGAAGTACAATAAGGCTCCGTAGGGACGAGCTGATGAACCAGTAGATCATTTTTGAAACAAAAACCATCCAGGCTGGCAAGGGGAGTGTTGTATAGTAGGAAATGATTTGTGGCCCTTCAAGGTCAGCAATGAAATTGAATGATCGGGGGTATACTTCAAAAAAACCTGCTGTTGCAACACAGCCTGCAAGATTAAAGACACCAAAATCCTCATTAGTAATATTGAATTGTAATTTTGTAAGATAGCCCATCACAATGACCGTGCAAAAAACCCATATGGCAAGGTTGAGCGCTTGATCAAAAAATGTTTTACGAAGTTCTACAAGCTCAGTTGCTAAAATTTCAAAGCAAACGCGCCAAGAAAGTGCATTATTCATGAGAATCATTCTCCTTTTGCATCAAACTTACAAAAACATCCTCGAGGTTCTTCTGCTTAAAATCTGCTAGAAGCTTATCAGGGGTATCTATTAACTTAACCAGACCTTGATCAAGAATGCAGACGCGATCGGATAATTGCTCAGCTTCATCAAGGTAGTGCGTTGTAAGCAAAATCGTTACGCCCTCTTTTTTAAGCTCACGTATTATGGACCACAATTGTCGTCTAATCTGGGGATCAAGACCAACTGTCGGTTCATCTAAAAGCAAAAGTTTAGGGCTGTGCATCAAGCTGCGCGCAATCATAAATCTTTGCTTATAGCCGCCTGACAGTTCTGCTGAAGTCATACTAAAATACTGTTCCAGACAAAATTGTTCCTTCAAATAACCAATCCGTTCCTTTATAGCATGTTCATCCATACCATAATAGCGGCCGGCAGCCGAAAGATTTTGTTCAAGCGTAAGCATATCATTAAGATTAGGTTTTTGTGGACAAAATCCCAGTTGCGATCTATACGATACCAGATCTTGGTAAATGGAATTTCCCCTGTACAGCACATCGCCCGATGAAGCGGGATGCAAAGTCGCTATTATTGATGAAAGTGTTGTTTTCCCGGCACCATTTACCCCAAGAAGTCCAAAAATTTCACCTTCATATATATCAAGAGTTATACCCTTGAGTGCCTCTTTTTCACCGTAGCGCTTCTTGACGTTTTTTATGGTCAACAAAATTTTGGACATAGAAGACCCCAGTGTAGCTATTTATTTATGAGGATTAGTTTACTAAAAAGTGCACGTATGTAAAGTCTTAACCACTTTACTTCTTGCTCAAGTGAGATAAATCTATAGCAATTTTGGCAAGCTTCCTTACGGAAATTTCATCATATTTCATTAAAGCAAGAATAAGCTCTGACAGTGCAAATTGCTTGTAGCCTTCTTCAAATTCCTGAAGTTGCTCAGGGCTTAACGATTCAATAAATTTTTCACTCGTTGATTTCATTTTTTTAGCCATAATAAGTCCCCGTCTCAATGGTGAATTCCTCACCGTCATAGGCTTTAAAATTTTTTTTCATAAGCTTTCGAGGTTTAAGCACATTGTATCAGACAAATGGTACAATCTCTATACCCGCAAAAGCAAACAATAAAAGAAGCTTAAACGAAAACCTACAAGTCGCTCTTTAGGGACTTACTGGAACTAATTCAATCCTGCCATCGGGATAAATAAAAATCCTCGAGCGCTCAAAGGTGCTTTTTGACAGTTGTTTTATTCCCGTTGCAGAAGATAATTGAAGTCCATCAGTAACTTCGACGTTCACAAACCCTTTTTTTGATATAATCGTAAGATTTGCCATTCCCATACGTGGATCAAGAGTCAGATCAATTGTTTTAACAAAAGGCTTGCCAGGTTTGCCGGCAAAAATCTCAAGATCTTGAAACGGACGCAGCGTTTCTCTGCTGCTACCGTGCGAAATGCTCAACATAACTTTTGCATCGGACTGGTTTTCGATATCTGAAATTTTAATCCCAGTAGATTTTACAGGCATCGGTGCTATTTGTTTTGGTACCTCTGCAGAAACAATCTGTGGCGCTATCCATTTTTGAGCTGGCATAACGGGCCGTGGTGCAGAGGTGACAGGCTCAATCTGTGTGGTCGGCAGTACTCCAGCAGGTCTTGTCGACTTTTCAGGCCAAGCTGGCGCTGGGGCTGTAGGGCGAGGGGGCGGTGTAGTAAGTTGGAAGGGAGTGGATGGTTGTACTGCTGGTTGCAATTTTTTAACAGGCGAAGGTACCGGCGTTGCAACAGGTGCATGGATAGGCTTAACATCTTTCAATGAAACTTTGCGGCTTATCACTAAGGCTGCATCGCGCAAGATCACTCGGATTTTATTAATACGATCTTCAATGTCCTTAAAATATTCTAGATCTTGGACTTTTTCTTTTGTTTGTTCTTTGAGCTTTGAGATGAGGGCCATAGCAAGGCGCAAAATATCATATTTGCTTTTAGGGTCATGTTCTTTTTCGGCTGCTTGAATTGTCCATATGATTATGTCAACTTTATTGCCAACCTTATATTGTTGTAAAAGACCATCGAGAACCTTTAAAAGCCATTTTGCCTCTGGCAAATCGTTCTCTGTATAGTGGATAATTCGGTGACCCTCAGGCAAACCTAATGCTTTAAGCAGGCCCTTCCTTTCAGGTTCTGAAATTAACTGCACTTCATTTATATAATAATCAAGCGTGTTGCCAAGCGCATCCACTACTTGTGAATTTGCTCCCAAATCTTTTAACAAGCTCACCGTAGCGATGATTTGCTCGGTTGATAGCTTCTTTTCTACTTTTTTATGGAGTGCTTCAATTGCTTTATTTAGAGCAGTCTCAAGAGCTGCAGGGGAGGCAAAATCTTTGTCCTCAAATTCTTGCACGTGAACAATGGCATCTTGCGATGCCCGCACGGCTTCGGCAATGGGGGTTCTTCCTTTATCTTTCGATCCCGGTTCGTTTATATCGTTCCAAGCACCTTTGTCATGCAAGTATTGAATTATTGTTGGGTCACCCGCTGCCGCTGCATGATGAAGAACCGTTATGCCATTTATATCTTTTGAACGGAGATTAGCGCCGTTTACTTTCAATGCGCCGATAATATTGAGATAATTAGACTGTGCATCAGGAGCACCTCTATTAAGCTGAATCGCTGCCCAAGCTACTGGTGTAAGACCAGAGACATCTGCAATTTCTGTATTTGCACCTTTATCAAGTAAAAAATTTACTACTTGCGCATGAGCTGATCGTGCTGCAGCTATCAAGGCTGTCTGGCCAGATTTCTTGTCATCTTTTTTGTAGGGGTACCGAGCGTTTATGTTTACCCCTTTTGCCAACCACTCTTTAACCTTATTGAGATTTCCATGAGCAGCTGCACCAATAAATTGCTCCTCCCTAGTTTTAGGAGTTTTGGGCATTTCCATGCCATACAGCGAAGCAGTAGCTATAACGACTAAAGCGATGAGTTTTATATTCCAATTATACAACTTATACAACATACTTTCCCTTTTTTTTGAAAAAAAATATCTTTTATTATTAATAATATTACTATAATTATTTTCAGATTGCAATGGACTGGCGTGTGTATTTCTAGATGAAAACAACCTCATTTCTTTCTGGGGCCTACCCTTCACCGAAGTGCCTTAAGCAATTATGCGTATTTCTTTGGGCGCCTTCGGCGATAGAGTTTTTTAAAATAAATTATTGCTGGGGCCTACGCGGCCAGCGGCAGGACCCTTTCTGGTCCTGCACCTGACCAAGGGGTAAACCCCTTTGGAAACCCCAAGTTCAAACCTAAAATTCTATTTTTTGCAAAATGGCCGTGGGTCGCTATAAATTGCAAACTTGTCATTGGCACTTTAGTAAAAAATCGATAGAACTGGGTAAATCTAGAAGTCATTTATGGCTCGCCCTGTATGTGAGGCCATCGCAGTGGTGGAGTGGCTGTGCCACGTAACCCGGAGATCGGCCGAATTGGCGAGCCGGGGGATCCAAGGGGCCAAGGCCCCTGGCCTGGGGTGCAGGGATGTCAGGCTGCATCCCTGCCGCTTGCCGCGTAGGCAATTTTCTAATATCATTTCTTTACAGGAACCTATACAGAAAAACACTTCTCTTCCAAGACCCCATGCAACAGCTACTTATCTATACAAAAAAAAGAACTCTTATCCTACAGGCCTTAGCAGCCCTCCTGTTTGTTATTTTCTCCCTAGCAGTCGGTTTAGAGATCATTCCGGTAAAAAATGTCCTGATAAAAAATTTCATGGTTTTTATTTCTCTCCCCTTTTTCTCCCTCTGTTTTCTGGCTGGTCTTTATTACCTTATCTATCCCCAGGCAATGGTTATAATTGATGAAAAAGGAATATCGAACAATCTCATGGGCGCTGTCCATTTCATTGCATGGGATGAAATTGAGGAGATAATCATTTACAACATGAGAAATCAAAAATGGGTGGGCATCGTTGCAGTGAATTATGAACAGATCTACAACCGTCAGTCATCGCTGAAAAAGTGGTGGGTTAACCTGAATAGCACCTTCGTGCAGCCCTTTACAAAAAAACTACCCGTTATGAATGTACCTGAAACTCTCTTACCCTGCTCTGCTCTAGAGTTTACCAGCTTAGTAGAAAGCTATAAAATCCATTCAAAATCAGCTCAAGGCTTATAATACAACGCAAATTGTGCATGAAGATGCTTGACGTAAAAGCTCATGATGAAGCAAATATAAAAAGGGATAAGCAAAGTAAATAAGAGGATCCAACCAATTAAAGGCAGAGAAGGATACATTTCAATAAATGGTTGGGAAATAAGATACGAAATACTGACAATCGCCCTTAAAATCAGATAGGAACCAAGAAAGAATGGATAGTTATAGAGCAGCATTAAGATGGCTCTGCCACAAGCCTTTATATACTCCCAGACGGTCTTTTGCGAATCGAGCATGAACAGGGCACAGAGAATGATAAAAGGGGATAAAAAATAGGCTGCAACTCCCAAACATTTGCTGCCGGGAAGCCACATAAAATTACCTAAAAAAAGGATTTTAAGAAAAAAAGTATACAGGGTGAGCACAGCGGCTCCTGCTTTTTCTTTAATAACAAAAGGAATTCCTTCTACAAGTAACAGCAGAATAAAAAAAATGATCCAGTCTACAGGATTAAACGGCCTCCAATAGCTTACTTTCTTAAGATCGAGTGAAGGGCGTGCTGCCCGCATGAGAAGGACCGTATAAAAGGCCATAACTAAACTTTTTACCTCAAGCACTAAACCCGCCAACAAAGCCGTCGGCAAAAACCAAGCGTAGATAAGTGCCTTATACATATCTTTTAAAGCCCTTATAGACACCAATACGAGGAACCCAAGATTTCTCAGCTCCCAGGTGTGGAGTGCTTCAGACCAGAATACCTTTACTTTTTCAAACACCATACACCAATCTCCATTAATAGAGTAATCTCAGGATACCATAGATAGAATTTGAGAGAAATACGCCATCACTATACTCCTCCTGTCAATGTGTAGTATACTGCAATGTTATAAATCAAGATCATAAAGGCTCTACAATAAGGGGTAACCCTATGTTTTTACGACTCAGACGATTAACCGATAAGTATTATGCCTTTTGGCTAGCACTTGGACATCTAAAAACAAGAGCTCGACTGCTGCCCATAGATTTTGAGCAGTCGTGGATAAAAATACTTACGTCTCAAAAAAAATATCTAAGTATTGCTCTCTTTTGCGAGATCATCATTCAAACATTTTATACCCTTTACCCATTAGCTATAGGTTTTATTATAGAGAAACAAAACTACACCTATTTTCTCTATCTTATCGCCTTGTGGCTATGCATTATTTGCATTGAATACGTCTCGGTGTATTTTAGCGCATTGCTTGAAATACAATGCATCAATAGTGTGCAATATGATGCATTTGAATTTTTCCTGACTGTGGATCCACTGTATCATACTATGAAAGCAAGTGGAAAGCTATTTGCAAAAATTGAACGATGTGCCCGATCCTACGAAGACTTTCTCGATATCATTTTGTGGGACCTCTTGCCCATTATTATTGGGATCACAACAGTTGTTATCACCTTTCTTATTACCGACCTTTACTTAGGGCTCATTGCTTTTATCCTGCTGCTCATTATCGCACTCATTAATATAGCTATCAATCTATTTACGAGTGCTACTTTTGAACGCAGACTTATCGATGCAGATGATGCAGTAAAGGTATTAAGCGTCGAAAGCCTGACGCAAGCTCAATTAATACGTACATCATTTGCAACAAATGAGATTGCCCAGCAAGCTAAAGAACGCAATGAAGAAATGATGTATAAAGAAGGCACCGCATGGCTCGCGTTTGCCGCAGCCATCTCAGTTTCTCGGCTTTTCTATTTATTAAGCATTTTTGTTTTAGGATCCCTCATCTTTTCATTTATTTTTCATGGCCATCTGAGCATGCTTGCCGGTACCACCCTGCTGCTTACCTACATCAACGGAACCTACGAGATTATCCAAATTGGTCGACGATTGAGAAAGCTCATAAAATCTATCACGCGGATTAATGATCTCTATCTCTTTATTCGTCATTTTGGTAAGCAAACATTCCCCGTACTCGCTGATGGTAAAGAAATAGAGTACGACAAAGCCATGAGTAAGCGTGTCATAACGGTGGAAGCTCGAGACCTTCATTTTGATTACAATCCTAAAGCAAAGATCTTTGAAAATCATAACTTACTTTTAGAAGTGCCCGTTAATCAGCCATCAAAATTGTATGGCATTATAGGCCCCTCTGGCATGGGCAAAACAACCTTGCTTTCCTTGCTTGGCGGTCAATTAAAGCCAGAAAGGGGCGAAATAACCATTAATGGGATTCCGATTTATGCTATTGATGATAGTATGAGACGCTTGCTCATCGCTGTTCAGGGGCAACAGGCGAGTAACTTAAGCGGTACGGTGTTACGTAATCTCCTTCTTGGCTTACCTCAAGATAGGCAGATCTACAGTGATGAAGAAATTATCACCATCCTTAAAGAAGTGGGAATATGGCCAATATTTGAAGATAAAGAGGGTCTAGAAACCCCCATAGGCGAGGGAGGACTGAGCATTTCAGGTGGCCAGCGGCAACGCTTGAACTTTGCGTCATTGTACTTGCGTGCCTCGTATTATAAGCCTCTTTTGATTTTAATAGATGAGCCTACAAGTAGCCTTGACGAAGTAAGTGAGCGTGCAATTACCGCTATGATACGACAGCTTGCAGAACGATCCCTTACTATTGTAATCGCACATCGGTTAAAAACCCTCACCGATGCTCTGGGTATTTTAGATTTTTCGCTTTTAGATGAAGAAAAAGATATGCATTTCTACCCGCCACAAGAGCTTTTAAATACATCTGCTTATTATAGAAAATTAATGCATGGTGATATAACTATAGACGTATAAAAAAAATATCTCACGAGAATATTCTCGTGAGATACGTGTATCAGATCAAACTGTATATTTAGAATCTGCTTCGAAAACCGCCATTTCCATTACCGTTACCGTTAGTGCGGCGAGGCCCACGATCGAAATCACGGCGCGGCGGCCTATCCCCTTCTGCTCGTGCTTCATTTACACGAAGCGGGCGTCCTTCTAGTTCCTGATTGTTCATTTTTGCAATTGCTGCCAAAGCTTCCTCATCATTTGGCATCTCAACAAAACCAAATCCACGAGATCTGTTTGTTTCCCTGTCGAAAACAATTTTGACTTTTTCCACTTTGCCAAATTGCTCAAACGTTTTTCTTAATGTGTCTTCCGACGTCGAATGGGGAAGATTTCCCACATAGATATTCATTAAATAATACCTCACCATGAATAAAAAAAGATATGTAACCACATTCAGCCTATAAAAAAATCAACGACTTTTTACATAAGCCCAATTATTTCAAATAACTTCTGATAAGAAGATCAGCCTAAAAGAAGAACCCAAGCAGAAGAGATCACTAAAAATAACTGCTTTAAGTATAGCCTACCCGCCAACTGCCGTCAAGGACTTTCAAACTATCTTTTTTTAGTAACCCCTACTTTAGGGCACAAAGAATTTAAAACGCAGCGAGAGCACCAGGGTGAAACAGGAAGGCATACATTTTGACCCCACATAACAAAAAGATGATTTAATGAAATCCACTCATCTTTAGGTACAATCTTTTGTAACTCGCGTTCAGTTTGCTCGGGCGTTTTTGTTTTCACCCAACCAAGCCGATTTGAAAGCCGATGTACGTGAGTATCAACACACAAAGCCGGTATACCAAATGCTTCTCCACGAACCAGATTCGCCGTTTTCCTGCCCACACCCTTAATTGAAAGCAAATCAGCTTCATTTGAAGGAACGTGGCCGCCAAAACGGGTAATAAGTACGCGAGAGACCTCGACCACAACCTGAGCTTTTTTACGATAAAAACCCAAAGGATAAAACAGCTCTTCAAGTTCATGCAAGGGCATCTGCAGCAGCTGCTCAGGAGTGCGCACTCGCGCAAAGAGCTTTTTTGAAACTTCGAAAGTAACCGGATCCCGCGCGCGTAGGCTGAGTAAACAAGAGATCAAAATTAAAAAAGGATCGCGTCCATAGAGTTCAACAAGCATAACAGACATCGGCTTATGCAAAGAAACCGTTGCCTTCTTTAAGAGTGCGAGTACTTGTAGCACATGTTGACGACGTTCAGATACATCCATGAGTCACACTGTCGCTATTAAATGGAAAACCCGTATGGGGAAAACCATACGGGTTAGTCTATAATCTTTAAATGTATTTGTGCTCAATCACATGAGCATTCCCCAGTATATCACCCTGGAGGAGGTGCAAGCATTCCTTTTTTTGTTGTGTCATGCTTTATTGCTTTTTGGGCAATTACCGTACTTGCAGATGCAAGTAATACCATTAAAAGTGCGCTTAAGCATAGCTTTGCCATTGCGACTCCTTCTTGAGAGTTAAACTGTCAAACAACCACTACAACTCTGTTTAAAACACTACTCCCTTTTCCTTTTTTTGCTTCAGTTAATTTGACTTTATTTAAAACTCGAGACAATATAATTTTACAAAATTGCTCGAATAAGTCTTTAACTAAGACCTAAGAATAGTACAGTTTTAGTAAATGTCAACACTTTTTTTTAGGAAAAAAATGTCTGATGCATTGGTGCTTCTAATCGACATATTGAGCAGCAAACAGCTGCCTTTGTGCATTGAGCTTTTATCATTTTTTTGTAAGTTGCTTATTGTTTTAACCTGCATTCATTTTACTTTTAAGATCACCTCGCATAAGCTCCCGTTGGTATTCCTTATAATTTTTCTTACCTGCTCATTCTTAAATGATGCCGTCAATATAATTTATACTGTAAAACGAGGAATCCTCCATATCAGTGAAGATTTTGCCTGGTTTACTTTTTTGATGCGCTTTGTATGGGGATTGAATCTAAGTCAGTACCAGTCGCTCGCCTTATTCATCGAAACATTCATGTTAAAGAGGGTACATTTTAAATGGACTTATATAATACATGCGCTTTTTAATGTAAGCATCTCGTCAATTTTCATGTACTTAGCATTTTTTAAATATGGAATACCAGGCGCAAATCCTGAAACTCTCAAATTGGAACTCGGACTCATACACACCATATACATATATCTTCCTGTACTTTTTATGCCAGTATTTTACAAAATTTTCAAACACAATACAGGCTATCTTGTAATGCCGCGAATTCTAACTCATCAACTACGATCCTTAACCAATTTTGTGGTTCCCTATCTCTTTTTTGATATGCTTGGCAATTGCTCTACAACGCTCTTTCCACAAATAAAATCCTTCCAATTCCTCTTTTTCACGCTGAGCAACATCCTTAGCACTTTCCCCTTGTTTTTTGTAGGAAGAAGAATGTTGGGATTGCGATTTTTAAATTTAAGGCAAGATGTACAATCCAAGGAAAAATTCAACTTTCTTTCACAATTTAAAGATATTCTCGAACAATTGAGTTATGCAACGGCATTAAAAGAACTAGCACACCTCAATCAAACATTTTTCCAGGTTGCTTTTAATATCCCCCTTGGCAGAACGAGGCTGTATATAAGGAAAACAGAACCAGAAAAAGATGAGCATGGATATTATGATATTGCTCATATCAGCTCCAAAGTCGAAAATTTCATCAGCAAAGCTGATAATCGCGCTTTATTCATGCTTAACTCTGCAAAAATATTTATCCGCGATGAGATAGATTTTTCGCATTATTATAATGATGAGCAGGTAAGCAAAGAAATTCTTGATTTTCTTGATATCATAAATGCTGATATCTTCTTGCCAATCTATGAGCGAAATTCAATTATTGCCTATATTATTATCGAACGCGACGCAAGGCCTGAAAAGCTTTATACCAATAAAGAGCGGGATGAGATGCTTGTATTTACCAGCTATCTAAGCAATATCATCAATATATTGAAATATAGCAATATTGAGGCCATGCATCACAGGCACAAAGAACTTACAGAGGAATTATATCATAAGCATCGAGAAATAAATCAATATAAAGAAAGCATCCGCTTTTTCTTACGTTCAAATAAAGAACGAAAAATTGGCATTCTCTTTTATAAGCATAGGCGATTTACCTTTGCAAACGAAGCAGCACAAGAGCTTGTTGGCATGGATCTTAATACAAATATGGGCCATCTGCTTACCCAAGCATTTAAAACGGTAGCACGCCGTGTGCAAGAATTTAAAACAGCCCAAACAACGTTTGCTCACGACAGCGATGGAAACAGGATCATTATCGCAGGCATTCCAAGCCTAGAGGAGTATACCACGATCATGCTCATCTATTATCCAGAAATCTCTGATATAATTAAATCCCAATTTGACCAACTTAAAGACCCATCAAGTTGGGATTATGTACTCTATTTAGAAACAACCCAATCTGGCCAGCTTATCAACCAACTCATACCAGGATCGGGTGAAAAGATCCTTAATTTTAAAGTTCATCTCCTTTCATCAGCTCTTTCTAAAAAGGCAACACTTATTGACATGCCTGAAAATGATCTACTCCCTACCGTTGAAATACTGCATCATATAAGCTTACGACAGACGCTTCACTGCATTAAATTAACAGGACCTGAAAAGAACGACGAGGTTGCGCTTAAATTATTTGGCATCAATCCATTGCTCCAAAAAGACGCACCGGAACCCCTTCTTGCCAAATTAAACGATGTGGGGACCCTTTTTATTGAAAATATTGAGTACTTAAGCCTTGAAGCACAAGACTATCTTGCAGAATTCATTCTCTATGGATTCTTTTATAAATTCAAAAGTGACCATAAGGTATTTAGCAATGTACGCATCATCTGCTCGACAACTAAGGACCTTTTGGAATTAGTAAACGAAGGAAAATTTTCAAAGACTTTGCATAACGAACTCAAAAAGATGTCACTTACACTTCCTTCACTTTCAAGCTTTTCTGAATCTGAAATCAATGAACTGGCTCAAGGCTTTGCAGAACAGCTCGAGACAACCCAAACGTATAAGAACTTACTTGCATTAACAGAGAGAGATAAGCATAAATTAAGCTCCGATAGGCCTTTAAGCTTACAAGAATTTAAAGAAAAAATTCATCAACTCCTTGTACAAAAATCAACAAAGCACAAAATTCATGAAACAACCAATTTCGATCCTGCCTACAATGTCACAGAACCCGATATTGCTCACGCAGTCCGTTTAGGCAAAAAAGCCCTTAAGGACCCACAGATCATGGCTATGCTCTGGAAAAAATTTAAAAACCAAAATAAGATTGCCACCCTTCTTGGTGTTAATCGCTCATCCGTGAACAGACGTTGTCAAGAGTATGACCTGCACTAAATTTTCCTATTTGAAAAATTGACACTTTTTCAAAAAACCCTATACTCTTATTTGTAGATACAAGCAGTGTCTTATGGGTTCTTTCATGAGGTTTAGGGAGCATGTCATACGTACTAGACTTTTTGCATGCCTTAATAAGGAGTAAGAAGCTTTTTTTGAGCATTGAACTTTTATCCTTGTTTTGTAAATTATTCATCTTGCTCACGTGCATACGTTTTATTTTTAAAACGGCAACTCAACGGGCACTCATTTTTGTCTTGATGACATTTCTTTCCCTCTCCTTATTGACCGACTGTGCTAACATTATATATACAGTCAAACGGGGAATCTTTGGTATCACTCAAGACTTTCCTTTATTTTCTTTCTTTCTAAGAGTTGTATGGGGCCTTGCAGTCACCCAGTATCAAGCTATTGCCCTCTTTTTGATGGCTCTGATGCGTAAGAAAATAGAATGGAAGCACTGGTACATTCCTCATATTCTCGTTAATGCTGGGATCTCTTCTATCTTTATGTACCATGCGTTTTTTAAATATGGTGTTTCAGGAGCAAGCCCTGAGACCTTGCCCCGAGAACTTGCACTTATACATACTATCTACCTCTATACGCCATTTCTTTTTATACCGATATTTTACAAAATCTTTAAAAAAAGAAACCCTAATGAGCATATCCCCCGTATCCTTACGCATCAGCTGCGATCTCTTTCCTATTTTTTTATCCCCTATCTTATCTGTGAAACGCTCAGCAATTGTGCTGGCATCCCTGCGAGCTTCACATTCTCTTGTCTAAAATCATGGGAATACTTATTTTTCACCCTCAGCTCACTTTTAAGTACGTACCCGCTATTTTTAGTGGGCAAAAGAATCCTTGGGTTGCGCTTTTTGAACTTGCGTAGAGATGTTGAATCTAAAGAAAAATTTAATTTTCTTGCTCGGTTTAAAGAAATCCTCGATCAATTAAATTATGCGACAGCTTTGAAAGAGCTAGCGCAGCTCAATCAAACATTTTTCCATACGGCCTTTGCAGTCCCCTTGGGTAGAACAAAGCTTTATTTTAGAAAAACAGACACTCAGATTCCTTATTATGATAGTCAGATAGGCGCCACAGTGGAATCCTTTCTAGAACAACGCGAAGCTCGATCGTTAGCAACTCTTCACAGTCTAAAAATTTTTATTCGAGATGAGATTGCTTTTAACAATTTCTATGAAAATGACCCAATTCACGAAGAAATTCTCGCTTTCATGGATGCTATCAATGCAGACATTTTTCTACCAATCTACGAACGTACAACCATCATTGGCTACAGCATAATCGAGCGCAATGCTCGCCCTGATAAGCTTTTTACAAATAAAGAACGGGATGAGATGCTCGTGTTTACCAGCTATTTGGGCAATATTACTACCATCTTAAAATACAGTACGCTTGAAACAATGTGGCAAAGGCATAAAGAGCTTACCGATGAGCTTTACCACAAGCATCAAGAAATTAATCAATACAAAGAAGCACTACGCTTTTTCCTCCGTTCAGGCAATGACCGCAAAATCGGGATTGTTTTTTTCAAACAACGACACTTTAGCTTCGCAAATCAAGCGGCTAAAGAACTGGTGGGTATGGATCTTAATACCCAGGCAGGTCATACGGTAAGCCGTACCTTTAAAACCGTAGCTCACCATGTACAGGAATATAAAACTGCCTATACGCTCTCGGCGCATGATAGCAAAGGCAACCGCATCATCATAGCAGGTGTTCCCAGCCTGGAAGATTCGACCGTGATTTTACTCGTGTATTATCCAGAAGTATCTGATATTATTAAAGCCCAATTTGATCAACTGAAAGATCCTTCCGCTTGGGACTATGTTCTCTATCTTGAAACAACACAATCGGGGCAGCTTATCAACAGGCTCATAGCCGGTTCATCCGAAAAAATTCTCTCGTTTAAGATTGATCTGCTTTCAACAGCACTTTCAAAAAAAGCAACATTGCTTGATATGCCTCCTGAAGATACTGCAGCAACTGTTGAAATTCTGCATCATATTAGCTTGAGACAAACACTCCAGTGCATGACCCTCACAGGGCCTGAGAAAAATAATGAAATAGCGGTCATTCTCTTTGGGCTCAACCCCCTTCTTGAAAAAGATAGCCAGTCGCTTCTTAAAAAATTGCATGATGTGGGAACACTCTTTATTGAAAACATCGAATATCTTAGCCTTGAAACACAAAATGCACTTGCACACTTCATTTCCTCTGGCTATTTTTACCTATTTAAAAGCGATATTAAAGTGTTTAGCAATGTACGCATTATTTGTTCAACCACAAAAAATCTCTCTACGCTCGTACACGAAGGAACCTTTTCGCATAGTCTCTATACCGAGCTTAAAAAAACCTCTTTAGCGTTCCCCTCACTCCAAAGCTTTTCAGAATCTGAACTACACGAACTTGCTCAAGGCTTTGCAGAGCAAATTGAAACAAGTCAGACGTATAAAAGTTTGCTTGCTCTCACACAAAGAGATAAGCTCACCTTGCAAAACGATCGTCCTTTAAGCTTAAAAGAACTTAAGGAAGCCGTTCACCACTTGCTCGTTGAAAAATCTACCAAACATAACATCAGTGAAATAGTATTAGATCCCGCGTATGATGTCGCTGAGCCTGATATAGCACATGCCGTACGGCTTGGGAAAAAAGCACTTAAGGACCCTCAAATAATGACACTCCTCTGGAATAAGTTCAAAAACCAAAATAAAATTGCTCTCCTGCTTGGATGCAACCGTTCGTCGGTCAATCGTAGATGCCAAGAATATAATCTCAAATGAGCCTGCTTATTTAACTTTTTTCCCCACCTTGTGTATAGTAGGTAGGATCAATGAACAGTGAGGCTCAAGAATGCAGCATCCCTCTTTCTCTTTTATTACTTCATTCATCACCTTTCTCGCACAAGAAAAAAGAGCGAGCGAGCATACGCAATTTGCCTATAAACGGGATCTTGAACAATTTTTTCATTACGCAACGACAAGCAACTACCACGATCTTCAAAAAACGGCAGAAAAATTTTTTGCATCGCTCACCGTTCAAGGAATAACCGCAAGCTCGATTGCACGTAAAATCTCATGCTTCAATTCTTTCAAAAAGTATCTCAAAAGAGAAGGAATTGCATTTCCCCTGGCAGTCAAACGCCCTCCCGTTTTGCTTGCAGATCCCCTTTCACTTCCCCTTAAGGACGTTCTTACTATTCTCGATCTTGTAGGCATCGGTGACATCCCCTCCAAAAGGCCTTATCGAGATACAGCACTGCTCGAAGTTATTTATGCGACAGGAATTACTTGCCATGAAGTGGTGACCATAGAAATAAATTGCATTGATTTTACTGAACAATCCATTATCATAAGAAATAAGAGAAAAAAAGAACGGAGCGTTCCTTTTGGTGCACAGGCAGCCGTAAGCATAAAAGCTTATATAGAAAACGAAAGAAAACCCATACAAAATGGTCACGAGAAGCTTTTTTTGAACCACAGGAACAAGCCATTAACGCCCCGATCGGTTCAAAGAATATGCCTTTTATTTAGACAGATATTGGAAAAAAAACGGAATGTAACACCCTCGGTTCTTCGTTCCTCATGTGCGGCACACTTGATCACGAATGGGGCACCTCTAGAACAAGTACAGGAATTATTGGGTCATAAAACACGTATAAGTACACAACGGTATAAAAAGGTACGCACCTAGATGGAATTACTTCCTCGAATCTTAAGCGCTCGGCTTAAAATAGTCACAGCTCTCGTTCTTATTGGGTTTGTGAGCATAGCACTCTATCTTTTTCATCTACAAATACAGCATATGCAGCTCTTTTTTAACTTATCGCAGAAAAATTTTCTCCGGCAGGAAAAAGTTGCGTGCCCGCGGGGAAATATTATTGATATCAATGGTACTATCCTGGCCACGAATCGGCCTGTTTATACAGTCTATTGGCAAGGGACGGGAGAAAAACATCTGACCCAAACTCAGCAGCAACTCATTACGACACTGATTTCTCTTTTTGAGTTACCGCACTCTTTTATGGCTCAAGTACGTAGTAGTGAACACAAATGTACTCGTATACTCGTTGCAGCCGATATTACGTTTGACCAGCTCACCTGCCTGCTTGAAAAATTTCCACATGAAAAGAATATTTTTCTTGAAAAGTCCTACAAGCGTTGCTATCCCTACAAAGATTTAGCATGCCATATTGTGGGATATTTAGGTCTTGACCCCGAATCAACAGGAAAGATGGGTCTCGAATTACAATGCAATAAAGTACTTAAAGGCCAATCGGGCAAAATAATAAAAATCATAAATTCTATTGGCCGTCACATAGATGCGCATACGGTTTATAGCGGACTAGCCGGTAAAACACTCCAAACAACATTAGATCTTGAGCTTCAACAGATTGCTGAAGAAGTTTTCCCCCAAGAGTATGAGGGCTGCTGTTTAAGCATGGATGACCAAGGAGGTCTTGAAGTTCTGCTCTCTCGACCAACTTTTGATCCTTCAATGTTTCTAAGATCGATAAGCGAACCCGAATGGCACCACCTTCAAGAAAAAAAAGGATTTATCAATCGTGCCTTTAGTGCCTGTTATCCTCCCGCATCCCTTTTTAAACTTGTTACTTTGTCTGCTGCTCTTGAAACGGGCCTTATCTTAACCAGTCAGCGTTGGCATTGTATCGGACATACAGAATTTAAAGGACGCAATTACCACTGCAATAACAGATCAGGCCATGGCATCGTCTCAACGGAACAGGCTTTAGCGCATTCCTGCAACATCCCTTTTTATGATATAGGTAAAAGAATCAAAATTGATACCCTGGCTGAGTATGCCAACCGCCTTGGGCTGGGCGTTAAAACGGGGCTCTTACTTCCCGAAAAAACGGGACTCATTCCCACACGCGCGTGGAAAAAAAGGGTAAAAAAAGAAGCGTGGTGGCCGGGTGAAACTCTTTCGGCTGCAATAGGGCAAAGCTCCTTACTGGTAACCCCCATCCAAGTAGCGACCATGATATCTGCACTTTCTACCGGTTACAAGGTACGTCCACGCATTCTTGTAGAAGAACCAGTGGTGAGAGAGCCACTTGATTTAGATGCATCAGTGCTTTCATTCTTACAACAGTGCCTTACGTCAGTTATTAAACAAGGAACAGCGACTCATCTTAAACATCTTAACAACTTTAAAATAAGCGGCAAAACAGGTACGGCTCAAACCTGCTCTCTTGAAAAGCAGACCCTTGCAAAACGGCATCTGCATCATGGCTATTTTGTTGCTCACTTTCAGTATAAAAAAGAAAAGCCCCGCACTCTTATGATCTTTGTTGAACATGCGGGCTCTTCCTTGGTAGCACTACGTATTGCACAACGATTTCTTACAAAATTTGCCCATCTTATGGACAAGCGCACTGCCCACATTCCCGCAGCCGCATGAGCATAAAAAAAAGGACGAGTAAGTATCGCCCTCTTTTTAGAATCGTATCATCGTTTATGCAGGATGAGCTGCCTGATTAATTCTTTTAGCTAACCGACCCAGTTTACGAGCAGCCGTATTTTTATGCATAATGCCTTTACCCTTAGCCCGAGCAAGTTTTGCCGCTACATCGTTTAAAAGCTCCTGGCTTTTAAGTACATCGATTGATTTCCCTTCAAGAGAAGCTAACACTTTCTTAATCGCTGTTTTAATTGAGGTTCTGCGAGCTAGATTACGAATGCGTCGTTTTTCATTTTGTTTTGCTGCTTTTTTAGCAGATGAAGTATTTGCCATGGATTGCTCTTACGTTAAACGATTTTTTGAACTTTTTGTGCTTTTACGCATTTTGTACATACCTTGCCCGCATGCACTTTTTTATCAGCACAGTCAGCAAAGGTAAAGCGCATTTTATGCACATTAGGGTACACCCACTTTTTTGTTCTATTATTTGCGTGGCTTACAATATTGGCCACTTGTGGCCTTTTACCACAAACCGCACATATACGTGACATTTTCCGACCTTTCTTCTGAACTCTATAATTACTTAGTGTACTAGAACTAGCGCTTTTTTCAATGTTACTGAAAAAGAAATTCTTCGCGTGGGGTAATTTCCAATAATTGATAAATTTCCCCAGCATACAATGTTTCTTTTTCAAGTAACGCCCGGGCCAAGGTTTCCAGCTTAGAACGATGCTCTGTTAACAAACTTACCACCTGCTTATAGCAGCTATCCATGATAGAACGGACCTCCTCATCAATCTTACGTGCAGTTTCCTCTGAGTAGGTATATTCACCGTGTTCTTGTCGATAAATAACAGGGCCAAGCGCTTTTGACATTCCATATGAACAAACCATAGCTCTGGCTATATCGGTTGCAGATACAAAATCGCTATACGCTCCTGTTTCAAGACGATTAAATATCAGCTCTTCAGCAGCACGCCCACCAAGAGCGATCATGATTTTTGCTGTCATTTCATCTTTTGAAATCGAATGTTTTTCTCTGTCAGGTAATGACCACGTCACACCAAGTGCCTTTCCTCGAGGAATAATAGTAACCTTATGAAGAGGATCAGTCTCTGCCGGCAATAAAAGATTAACCAAGGTATGGCCCGCTTCATGATAGGCAGTAACTTCCCGTTCCTTTTCAGTTAAGATAATCGTCTTCATTTCTTTGCCAAGCGTAACTTTATCACGAGCTTCTTCAAAATCCGCTATCGAAACTGATGCTTGATTTGCTTTCGATGCGTTTATCGCCGCTTCATTAATTAAATTGCTCAGATCAGCACCCGTAAATCCAGGTGTTCCTCGAGCAATTCTATGCAAGTCAACGCTCTTATCAATTTTAACCCCTTGTGCATGTACTCTTAAAATAGCTTCACGACTTGTAAGATCTGGATAAGGCACCTGCACGCGGCGATCAAACCGCCCCGGCCGTAAAAGTGCTTTATCAAGCACATCAGGCCTATTAGTTGCTCCTACAATCACTACAGAAGTATTACTCGTATCAAATCCGTCCATCTCGGTAAGGAGTTGATTAAGTGTTTGTTCCCGCTCATCATGTCCGCCACCAAGACCCGCGCCTCTCTGACGACCAACAGCATCGATTTCATCTATAAATATAATGCTTGGTGCATGCCTACGCGCTTGAGCAAATAAGTCTCTTACACGTGCAGCGCCCACCCCTACAAATACCTCGATAAAATCGGATCCACTGACACTAAAAAAGGGACAATTTGCCTCTCCTGCTACTGCTTTTGCAAGCAACGTCTTACCATTTCCAGGCTCACCCACCAAGAGTACTCCACGGGTAAGCTTTGCTCCAAGTCGTTTATACTTATCCGGATGCCTTAAAAAATCGACTACATCGGACAATTCTTCTTTCGCTTCTGTAGCTCCCGCAACCGAATCAAAATTTACCTTAATTTGCGTTGGCATAAACATTTTAGCCTTGCTTTTACTCATGCTAAAAATGTTGCCCCCATTTCCCCCCGAACTACGTGATTGCCTAAAAAAGTACCACAGAGCACCGAGAGTAAAAAGAAAAGACAGGAGATATAAAAATTGCCAGAACCCAAAATCTCCCGCAGGAGCAATATTGGTTTCAACATTATGTTCTTTGAGTAAATCCCAAATTTTAGGTGAATTAGGAATTACCGCCTCAAAGCGAGTCCTTCCATCCCGGTATACCCCTCTAACCTCGTTCCCCGTTACCTCAACTGCTTTAATCTGGTTCTGCTCAAGCTTCTTTAAAAACGCTGAATAACTAATATTTTCCGTCCTATGACTAAAATCGGCTAGTTTTAAAACAGCCAATAACGTAAGGGCAAGGAATAAGGCCACGAGGAATACATTTCCTGGTCCGCCCCTAAACTGCTTGATATTTATTTTTTTCATGCGAAACCTACTACTTTATTTAAAAACTGAATTGTGATTTGTATCAGTATACAACTAATAGAGTTTTTTGTCGATAGGAGCGCCTCTTTTTTAGCTACCCTAGGGATACTGCTCCAACCATGGGCACCCGCTCGAAGACACCCGACCAGGCAGGGCAGGTGCAATAGTCATTGGCAGGGGTTAAGAAGGTCCTTTTTTTCATTGTTGCATGAATGATTGCAATGCGACTTTCCTTGCCTTGCTGATGGCAATATACAATATAATTGCCACAGGGGGACCAACAGCAATCAATTTTATGGCCTTGATCATGAGTAATTTGTTTCGTGTCTTTGGTACGCATATCGTAGGTATATAATTGCATTATTCCCTGTACTTTCTTTGAAAAAGCAATTTTTTTTGTGCGCGGGCAATAACTTGGTCCGACGCAGTATCCTTCCTGGGTCAGAAGGCTTATCGAGCGATCCTGCGCACGATAAAGACAGATCTGCGGCCCCGTTGCCTTTGGGTGATTTTTTCGGACTTTTCGGGAGTCAGAACAGAAAATTACATCACCATTTTCAAGTAATGTCGGTGAAACATTATTTCCCTCATTTTTTATAAGAACAGCATGCTCGCTGCGCATTGCAGTTGGATCATAGGAGTATTGCCAGATGGTCCCTGAACGGCAATAGACTGCTTTATTGTTATCCTGTGCAACAGAAATACCCACACAGGTTCCTGGAACATTGAGTACAATTTTTTTTCTTCGTTGAAAATTGGTTGAAATGAGCCGGACATTGGATCGCGTAAATTCAGAACAAAAAAGGCACGGATTATCTTCAGCTTTATTTCCCTTATCAAAATAGAGACCGACATACGTACCTATCTTATCGATGAGCTCCTGTTCGTGTGATCCATCACTATTAATGACACAAACCACATGTCGCTGACGCTTTGAAGCTGATTGCTTTCGCTTTACGTAAGCTATCTTGGTTGAAAATGACCCCGGCTGTTTTGTAAGGATGGGCCACAGCTCATCAGCAAGATTATCTGCATAGCCATGCAAAAAGGTGCCTCTCTTTGCATAGTTCATTCCCTTTATAAGGTGGGCATCATGGACATCGTACAAACGCCAAGAAAAATGGGAATTGTCTTCCCGATTTAAAAAAATCTCAAGGGGATAGCTAGGATCTAAAAGTTTTCTTAAATCGGCCTGCGTAGCAGGCACTTGGTACCCTTTAACCGAAACCTTGAACTGGCCGCTCCTTTCAAGATTATTTGCCAGCAAATGAGCAAGATCTGCCAATTCTTTATCACCCGCAGGAGTCACCGCAAGAAGGAGAGGTAATCGTTCAGTCCCCTCACCAGGAAGACTTATTTCTAGAGGAGCCAAAAGCTCCTGCGCAGAAACAAGAAGCATAATGAACACGAGTTTTTTCATTTTAACCACCGGCGCTTACTATTAGTTCTTTCTTTATTGCAAATTTTGTGACTGGGAAAGTCCCCTTTAAGAGGGCATCCTTGATAGCACTATAGATTGCCAAGGGCTCTGAACCTTTGGGGCTTATCGCCGTGGCCTTACCCTGTATAATTTCAAACGTAATAACAAAACTCTCATGATCATCAAATCCGGGGGGCCTACGGTAATGCCGTTGTATTTCTTGGACAATCCCATTATCTGCCTGCCCAGACTCATCACTGACAAATTCTAAGCGCTCGGCAAGTGGCTCATCTTGCCCTCGTGCTCCTTGTATCTGGTTTGCAGGAAGAATCGGCTGCACGTTTTTATTGATAGGCTCTTGTTTTGTAACATCTTCTTGTTTTGGCATAGCTGGCTCTTTTACCTGAACGGGTATATCCTTTTTTTCTGCTTTTGCCCCAGGTTTTTTCTTTAAAGTCGTGTATTTTTTCTGCAGCTTGGAAAATAAAGGCATGTCACTTTTTGGCTGCGCTTTGCCCTCATCTTTCTGCTTTTGAAAAACTTCCTGTTTCTTACCTTGAGGCTGACTTTTTGCACAGACCTGCCGGGACTGTTGCACCTGCTCAGCTGGAGCTGCGGTCGTAGTTACTGGGGTGGTATCCACTGGAGTAGCAGCAAGTGCTGCAACGGGAACAGGCGTATGCTTTGCTTGTGCACGGGGCCCGGCCATACGTACAGGGGCCCCACCCTTTTTACCAAGCATAAGCGTTTGTGTGGAGGCAAAAAAGTCGCCTATAACTACCGCCAGTATAACGGCGATATGAAATGCCACTGATACAGCGATAATTTTGATAAATAAAGAACCATCCTTGTCAAGCTCTTTCTGTTGAAAGAACCACATGTTCGACTCCCGCTAGATATTTTATCGAATCAATAACATGCATCAGAGTCCCCGAAGCGGCTTTCTTATCACAATGAACATAGACCGCACCTTCTTTTGAGCGCTTAACTTGAGTACTCAATTTTTCAAGAAGCACTTCAAGCGTTATAGGCTGATCGTTTAAGCGTAGTTTTTCTTGAGCATCAATAGAGACAATTATTGGTGTGCTCGTCGGGACCGCCGCTTCCTTCATATTTCCCTTTGGCAAATCAATGGTGAGGGAATTTTTCATTATAGGGGTTGCCACCATAAAAATGACAAGCAAAACCAACGCCGTATCGATCAAGGGAGTAAGAGAGATCTCTGGCATATGTTTTGCAAGAGCCCGTTTGCTTAATTTTCTTCGCTGAATCATATTTTTCCTCTAAATTTCTCGAGAAGTCTCTTTAAGCGTTGCTTTAGTGTAAGGAGCAGTGGAAGAAAGCACACCCTTCATTATCCATAAGCAACTATCAGCAAGCTCTACGAGAGCTGATTCTAATTTTCGTACTAAGCCTTGCAAATAATTAAAAAGAACCAGCGCAGGAATGGCAACAACCAATCCACCCAACGTTGTAATAAGCGCCTCTGCGATACCGGGGGCAACCGCAGAAATATCAGCACTCCGTTGCTCTGCAATTCCCATAAATGCATGTATAAGGCCCCATACAGTACCAAATAAACCAATTAAGGGGGCTGCCTGAGCACTTGTAGATAGCAAGGGTATAAGAGATTCTTCCTGGGCCATTGCCTCCTCAACCCGCTGACTCAAGGCAAAAGAAAGTGCATCTTTTTCTTGTGCGCCCTGTTCTTGCAATTTAAGCACTTTTTTAAAGTCGACAACAAAAAGAGCAAGCAATTCGCCAGCAAAAGTATTGTGGAGAACGGAGGTACGTGCCAAAAAATCATCAATCCCCTTAGTATTTTGAAGAAGTGTCATTGCTTGCTTAAGTTGTTTAAGCTTCGCCATAATGACCATTCTTTTATAAAAGGCAAATGCCCAACATACAATTGACATACCTACAAGAACGAGCAATACCCCTTTGCTCATAAGATCAGTCGTACTAAGTATCTGCCATAAGCTTACGTTCATCTTTTACCCCTTGTTTTTAACTTTATAGTGCTATTAAGTGTACAAAACAAACATAAGAAAGCAAAGGTCCCTCAAAAATCATTAAGTCTCCGGGATGTTGACATTATTTCTTTATGGATTAAGGTAGTATATGTATGAATTAGTTTTTAACCCTTTATTCAGGAGATACTATGAAAAATCTCTCATTAACAATACTTTTATTGCTATCGACCCCCTGGCTGAGCGCAATGGAGGTACTGCCCCTTGCAAAGACCGGACCAGAAACAAAGCAAAAACTTGACCCCGACAAACTGATCGTGAAACAAGATACCGAGTTGACTAAGGAGCAGGTAGAGAACTTAGATATTGACAGATTTCACTACACACATCTTATGCTTTTGTCGGATAAAACCGCCGAGTTATTTACTACTTCATTTAGAAGCAACAACGAACTATATAAAAGGCTTGGAAGTGAAAAGAAGCTGGAAGAGCAAGCACCAAGGCTTGAGCTTGAAAAGCAACTAAAGGCAGTACAAGAAGAACTGAAGGCTGCCAAAGAAGCTCTTGAACAAACAAAAAATTTACAGAAACTTGAAACAGAGCAAAATAAAAGACTTCAAGAGCAAAATAAAAGACTCGATGAACTTGAAAAGCAAAATAAAGGACTTCAAGAACTTGAAGAGCAAAATAAAAGACTTCAAGAAAAAATAAATAAAAAAAATAAAAATGAAAATAAGAGTTCTGTTTTTGGAGATTTTTATGAGGAATCCTATAATAAGGAATCCTATACCGTTGAACCCCTTCGACTCCTAGGTGCCCTAGATGAGTCGGACATCGAAGTTCTTACGAAAGCAAAAGAGAAGCTAGACGCTGAACTACTGACAGACACCAAAGTGGTCACCCCAGAGATCTTTGACAAAAAAGCTGAAGCTGCATTGAAGAAAGAAGTTTCTGAAAAGTTTATAAATGAAACCATTAAGTATAGAGTAAATCAGGCTAAAGAGCAATTTAAGTCTATACAAAATGTGGCTGATCTCGATAATTTAAAGATTCAAGAGGGTCTAGCAAAACAAATAGAACAACTTGAAAATGAAATCGATGCCATTGAGAAAAAATTATACGCAAAGAATGCTCAAGCAGAGACTCACAAGTATGACGTTGCTATTCTTGAGCAGTTGAAGAAAAAGGTTACTCTTCAGGCTAAATTGGACGCATTACCTGAATTAGATAAGAATAAGAAATTATTCTGGGCAAATGTTTACAAACACTTTGCAGCTCGAAAGAAAGCTCTAGAAGAAGCTCAGAAGAAAACTACACAACCGGAAACACAGACCAAGTAACTTTTTAGAAAAAGCCGGGATAAAACCCGGCTTTTATTTTGTCCCTTTTTCTTTACAAACACGTCTTTTTAAAATTTCTTTATCTTTAATTCCTTCCTCAAGCTGAATCTCATAAGCCCGTTTTAAAATTTTTCCCATTTCAGGTCCTGGTTTTACCAGATCCATCACATCTCTGCCCCTCAGAATTGGTAGTTGAGCAGCAACGAGCGCTTGAGCCTCTTGCGCGTGCTTTAAGAAGGCCTTAATGAAATGAGGGATGCCGCAGAGTGGTTGATGCCCTGCGCCATTACGGCCCGAGTGATCCGCAAGCGCTACCTTGCCAAGCTGCTCTATAGTGGCGTATGGAGAAAGTTTAAGCGCTAAACGGCGGTAGGCAGCTTGCGTGGCGTGCAATTGGATAAATTGGCCTGGCTGCATATGATATTTTACTAGGAGACAGACCGTATCAATTATTCTCTTTTTGCGTGTAATGCGCCTGAGCAATGAACGGGCAAGCGGAACTCCAGCCTCTGCATGACCCGGACTTTTTATCCTGCCATCTTTTTCAATTGTGGTTGAAACCTTCCCCAAATCATGACAAAGAGCGGCATAACAAAGAGTAAGCTTTTCAACTGATGAACTATATGCAAGAACTGCTGCAGCATCTAAGGCTTGCATGAGATGCTCAAATACATTTCCTTCGGGATGCCAGTGAGGATCCTGCATAATAGCATGCATCTGATAAAGCTCAGGCGCTATCTCCTGCAACTTCCCTACTGTTGCTAACCAGCGAATACCTAAAGAAGGGCACCTACTTTTTAAAATAAGTTTCTCAAATTCATCTTCTATACGCTCACGGGATACAGCAGAGATATCCATTATTTTACACGCTCTTTGCAATTCATCATCTGGATACATTTCAAATCGGCCAATAAACTGCATCACCCGATAAAAACGAAGCGGATCTTCAGCAAAAAAATCAATTGCAGGTGAACGTAATATTTTATCCTTTATATCGTAAATGCCCCCAAAGGGATCTAACAATACCTGAGATTTAAGATCGATTGCCAATGCGTTCATTGTAAGATCACGTCTTGAGAGAGCTTCTGTGATACCCATAAGCGGATTAATCGTTACCTCAGGTTTTCTTCCTGACTGATCAGTGCGCGGTAATGCCCAGTCTATGGGAATATCATGCATTTTTAACACACCAAATGATTTTCCGACAGTGCTTACTGGCCCAAATTGGCGTAAAAGTGCCTGCAATTGCTCCATGGTAAGACCATGAACTTCTAGGTCTACATCATGAATGGGTAATCCAAGTATAAGGTCACGAACGGCTCCGCCGACTAAGAAAGCTCTCCCCCCATGAGCATCTATGCTTAAAAAAATAGGAGAATAGTCATGCAAAAGTTCCTCTACTTTATACCCGAGCGGCGTTCCTTTAAGGGGGCCTTGTTTAATATTATCTAAATTTGGGTTATACTGCATTGTGGCCTAAAATGTTATAAGTATAAGGGTATCTTTATGAACAAAACACTTTTCTCCCTACTCATCATCAGCCTCCTCTATCAAAATTTTTTGCTGGCCCCTTTTGGTTTTAATCTTTGGCAAAAACAAGCAACAGAGACCATTACTAAAGAATATGAAGACCTTCCTGAAAAATGCACCATGACCATTCACAATACAGAGGGTAGCATTACGGTCAAATCATGGCCACAAAAAAAAATACTCATCGAAGCTACAAAAACAGGTACGGATGAGAATCAAAAAAGCACGCAAATTTCTGCTAAAATTTCCGGTTCTCAAGCAAGTATAATAACACGAGTAACTCCCGATCAAAAATCTTCTAAGGTAGAGTATACCCTCACCGTACCAGAGGATTCAACAGTCAAGGTTACACAGACTCTAGGATCTGTCACTATAAAAAAAATCAATGGACCACTCGATGTATCAATCACAGAAAATGGTTCGATACAGATCATCGATAGCGCAAACGTCGTGAGTGCAATCACCCCTCTAGGAGACATCACGGTTCATCAGAAGAAATTTGATGATACCGCAAGCCTCATACTAAAAACTGATCGGGGAAACATAACGCTCCTTTTACCAAGGGAAACTCGTGCACTTCTTCACGCTAAAACAGGGTCGGGAAAGATACAGTGTGATCACCCGGTAACACTTGCGGTTACCTCTCCCCTTAATGATGCTGCTTGGGATCGCATTAAAAAAGATATTGAAGGATCACTTGGGGGAGTAGAGGGTGGATCGCCCATTACTCTAGAAACCGCGAAGGGATCGATCACATTAAAAGTTGATTAGAATACTTATCTAGAGCATTCTCAGTTTCAAACTAAAACATTGCAGCATTCTCTGCCGTTGATGGTGCATCTCGAAGGTACAATGTCCGCGAGAGTTTAAAAAGTGGGATACAAGTTTATTTTTTGGGGGTCCAGGGGTGCTCCCCGGCGCAGGTGAAGGACTGCGCGCAGCGGTCCTTCCGCTCGGCGCGTAGCCGCTTAAATTTCGCGTAGCCGTCTTAGTTACTGGTGGAGTTGACGGGAGTCGAACCCGTGACCTCATGAATGCCATCCATGCGCTCTGCCAGCTGAGCTACAACCCCAACATTGATAGTGTAAGAAATTTATGTGAAAGAGCAAGTAGGGAAAAAATCGAAAATGCTGTAGAATAGAAGTACATACTTGTTTGTATTAAGGAGTGAGCGTGAATTATTTTTTTTCTCTACTATGTGCATATCTTGCAACTCTACCTCTTTTTGGTTATGAAATTACCCATAGGGTACAAAAACTTGATCAAAATACACAGTCAGTTGCGCTCACCTTTACATTGAAGCCTGGGGAATATCTGTATAAAGAAAGTATCATTGCCAGCATAAATAATCCCCATATTATCCTCACACCATCCTCGCCTTCATCTCAAGCAGTTACCTTTTTTGACGAGCAATTAAAAAAGGAAAGGGAAGGATACAAAAATAGCGTAACTTTTACCTTTACTGCTAAAAAAGCACCCGAGGAGACGATACACCAAGCAGATTTCCACATGCATTTTGCTGTTACTACCACTACCGAGCCTCAAGAAAAAAGTATCACGCTTGAATTTAGCAAGCCCGTACAGGAAAAAAGTTCCGCAAATCCCGTCCTTGAACCCCTTAGCCCATCTAAACAAATTCTTGTTACTCACACGCCTTCCTGTGAGCCACAACAACCCTCACTTCTTGGCTCTTTTGTGCAAAAAATAATTAATTGGATCAAGGTACAGGTTTCTCATGCAAAAGAAATCTCAACAACACTTTTTACTTCAACGGGATCTCGCTTCATTCGCTGCGTGGCTGCACTTTTGTTAGGGCTTTTATTGAGTCTTACCCCGTGCATTTATCCGATGATTCCTATCACGATAGGGATCCTACAAGCAAATGGGACCTCATCAGGTTTTAGAAATTTTTTACTTGCAGGGAGTTATACATTAGGCATTTCAACGACGTTTGCCTTACTTGGTTTTATTGCTGCTCTTGGCAGTTGTGTTTTTGGTGAACTCCAAGGAAGCCCGTGGCTCGTCATTCCTTTAGCAGCGCTGCTTATCTATTTTGGTCTTTCTATGTTTGACTGGGTTCATTTCTATGTACCAAAATTTTTGCAACCAAAAACGAGCAAAGTAAAAGGAGGCTCACTTCTTTCAGCATATCTTTTTGGCGCAATAAGCGGGACTATAGCATCCCCGTGTTTTTCGCCTGGCCTTATACTTATTTTAAATTATGTAACCACCATTGGCACGCAATACACAGGTGCAAGTGCAATTGCAGGTTACCTTGAAGGGTTGTTATTATTGTTTATTTTCGGTGTAGGTTCAAGTCTTCCTCTTTTACTCATCGGTACATTTTCAACCTCCTTACATTTTCTGCCCAAAGCAGGCATGTGGATGGTAGAAATCAAAAAACTCGTGGGCCTTATGCTTATATTCATGGCATTCTATCAACTTTCTCACCTCGAGCGCTTGCTACCCTGGTACCTTTTTGTCTGGGTAATTGTGCTCAGCCTGTTTGCACTTGGCATCTATTATTTTGCAACAGTGGGTACACACGATCGCCCGAGTATGAAACGCTACAAAAACGCCATGGGAACGCTCCTTATAGTTCTTGCCTGCATTATGATGGTCCAAGGCCAGAAAGCCCTCTATGACCATTTCTATCCCCATAAAGCGACTATGTGGCTCACTGATTATGATAAAGCGCGAGAAAACGCTCTTAAAAAACAGAAACTTTTGTTTTATTGATATTGGAGCTACGTATTGCGGTGCTTGTAAGGCGCTCGATAGTCAAATTTTTTCGCAAGAAAAAGTTATGGCTGAGCTTTCAAAATTTGTGCAACTTAAAATTGACTCAGATGTCCATACAGCTGCATACGAAAAAGTTAAGGCAAAATATTCTTCATTTATACACGGTTTTCCAACCTACCTTATTATAGATCCTACATCTGAAGAAGTCCTTAAGAAGTGGAGTGTGGAAATCGATTCCCTGAGTCTGGAAGGTATCATCGATGAGTTTGAGAAGCTACGAGTTTCCCATACACCTACTACGCATACAAAATTACCGTAAGCTCTTTAAGCGCTTTTAAAAGAATTTCCTTTTTTCTCTTCATCGACACGGCGTTCTTTTGCACGACGAATTTCGATGATCATCTTGTCGGTAACTCGATCAATTTCTTGGTACATTTCAGGTCCCTCATGATGGGCTATCAATTCATAATGGGGAGTCTTAACACGAAGTTCAACTTTGTTATGAGCGTGTACGGTGGAGGCCTCGAGTACAAGATCAATATAGATGGGAGTTCTTTCATGCTCTAGTAGTTTTTCTACTTTCTCTAGATGCTTATTTGCAAACTCTTCAAGTACCGGCGTGCTTTCCATATTCCTAAAAGCAATGCGTTTTTGCATAATGAGTCCTCTCCTTAGGCTTACTCTGTTATCTTTGTACCTTTTTTAACAATGAACTTCACGGGTACACCAATCATATCATACTCGGAACGTAAAAGATTTTCAAAAAAAGTTAGTTGCGATTCGCCAAACCACTCTGGTTCATTTACCCGTAGTTCCAAAGTAATCGGAGCTGCTTTAACCTGTCTAACCTTATATAAACGCAATAAACGAGTTTTGTTATATAATGGTTTCTTAAAAAGGGCCCCCATAAAAAGCTTAGTAAGTTCTGCATCATCAAAATGCTGATTATAACGTTGCCATACTTCCTGTATAAGAGGCATGACCTTCCCGACATTTTTACCCGTCTTACAAGAAATCTGTAAGACGGCTATCTTTTTAATAAGGAACTCATAGTACTCAAAGCTTCTTTCCAAATCTTGTCTGCTTACATCGTTAATCAAATCCTGCTTATTAATGAGTAAAATCAGTGCCTTATAGTGCTTTGCAAAAGCATAAAAAGCCAACTTCAGCTCCTGATCTACTAACTCATGAGAACTGCCATCTATTAAAAGGACCACAATATCTGACTTTTTTAATGCTTGAAAAGCACTTTTAACCATGAGCGGCTCGAGTTCACCCGACACGGCCCGCTTTCTTCGTATACCCGGGGTATCGGTAAGTTCGATCGCTTCCTTATAAAACATGATTTGCTCCGAGACTGCTTCCCTTGTTGTACCGGGAATTTCAGACACAAGTGCCCGCTCTTCTTTTAAAAGAGCATTCATGAGCGATGATTTTCCTACGTTAGGCTTTCCCAAAAGCATCACCCGAAAGACCGGAGCCGTTTCAACCGGATGGCCAGACTTTTCTGGAAGTGCTTCAATAATGGCATCAAGCACATCTTCAATTCCTCGTGCATGGGCTGCAGAAATCGGTATCATGTGCGCAAAGCCTAAGCGTTCAAACTCATAGTGCTCTTCTTGCGCTCTTTTACTGTCCATTTTATTAATGACCAGAATAACTGGTTTATTCATTTTATGCAGATATGAAGCGATTTCACGATCTTCTGGGATAATCCCTGTGGTACCATCTACCATAAAAATGAGAACATCTGCCTTTTCTATAAGATCTAGAACTTTTTTACGCACCGCTTGCAAAAGTTCATCGTGAGATTTGCGTAGATGGATCCCGCCACTATCGATGAGATCAAACCGTTTGCCTTTCCAATCAATTTCTTCTTTAATAAAGTCCCTTGTTACACCCTCATAATCAAGTGTTATGCTTTTCACATCTTTGCTTATGCTATTAAAAAGAGTTGACTTGCCGACGTTCATACGCCCCACAATTACTACTGATCCTGCCGCCTTCATACCCCCTCACTTTCGGGGTTTTCCTGACTGACGCTTAATGTTCCGGGAAATACACGCAATAAAGCATGTGCTTTTTGCCATTTTTCCGTATCAGTAATAGTAACAACCTTCTGCGCAGCAATACGCTCTTTTTTACTAGGCAGGGGAGTATTTTGGGGCACAGGCCTACCAGGCAATTTGACTGGCTCGACTGCTTTAGGTACACGCTCTTTAGCTGGTCCGGTAAAATGAGGCACCAGTTCTACCCCCGGGGAAAAAAAGCGATTAATTATCGGTTGCCACACTTTTTGCGTATTAACAAGCCATTCTTTAAAAAAAAGAAGGTCCTGAGAAAATGTAACTTCTAGACGCTTATTTTGTGCATCGCAGGCATGCGGAACACCTTGTTTAAAAATAGATACTACTAAGGGATCATGTAATTTTTCAATCTCTTGCAGGCAGGAATCCCAGGCTGAAACAGCTTTACTTTCTTGATCGACGGCAGCTACAGCTCTTTGCTCAGCCTTGTTTATGAGATCTGGCGCACTCTCCTGTATTGGGCTTGTGCGACGAGTCTCATCCCTGCTCTCTCGGGCCGCCCGTGGATTTTTTGGTTGCTCATTTTGTGCCATCTTTAAAAGCATCATTTCGAGCATGCATTCCGGAGTTGCTGTTTTAGCAAATGCCAATTCATACTCATAGCATAGTTCAAATAAGCGCAATAACTGATCAAGAGAACAATTTTTCGTTATCTCCCTTAAAACATGCGTAGAAGTACCCTCTTGAGGATCAACTCCATTTTTTACCCATAAAGAGAGACGAATAAGCTCAACAAAGCTTTTCCAAACAAGAGTAGGAGCATAATTCTTGAGATTCATCTGGTGTATTGTCCCTAAAACATCAGCACCTGATCCATACAGCACAACGCGTAAAAGCTCACATAAGCGTTCATCATCAATCTTTCCAAGGAGCTCGATTACACTTGTTTGGGTAATGGATGGATAAGCAATCCGCACACGTTCAACAAGATTTAATGCATCGCGCATTGATCCTTCTGTTTCCTGAGCTATAAGAATAAGCGCTTCTTTTTCAAAAGGGATAGCTTCAGCTAAGCAAATCCGCGCAAGGTGCTCAACAACCTCACATGATTCAATAGGCTCGAAAAAGAGCTGAAAGCAGCGTGATGTAACAGTTTCTAATATTTTATGTGGATCGGTTGTCGCCAATAAAAACACAACGGAAAGAGGCGGCTCTTCAAGTATTTTTAAAAAGGCGTTAAAAGCTGCCTTACTGAGCATATGAGCTTCATCAATAAGATAAATCTTTTTGCTGCCCAACACTGGAACAAATGCAGAGGCATCAATAATGGCACGAACGTTATCAACACCCGTGTGAGATGCCGCATCAATTTCTATAAAATCAGGATGCTTTGATACCTGCATTGCTCGACATGATGCACACACCAAACAAGGTATTTGCTGATTTTGTGGATTTTTTTGAAATTGTTCTAAAGCTTGGCAATTAAGAGCTGCTGCAAATATCCTACCAATGCTCGTTTTACCACACCCGCGGGTTCCTGACAAGAGGTACACAGGAAAAATAAGATTGCGATAGAGGCTATTTTTAACCAGCCTCACCACTAACTGTTGGCCTACAATTTCATCAAAATGCTGTGATCGCCATTTACGGGCAAGATTAAGATGCATGGGATGCGCTCCTTACATCGTATGTATTAAGGAAGCTTATACAGAACATCGCTACTCGTGCTGCTTCCTTTCAGACCTGACACAGTAAGCATCTAGTTCTTATAAGCTTCCAACTTTTAGGTCATTTTGGTGGAGAGAGAGGGATTCGAACCCTCGATACCCTTTTCAGGATATACGTGATTTCCAATCACGCTCTTTCGGCCACTCAGACACCTCTCCGCCCTTACTCTTGAACGCTCGGTTCATTTGCTACAGGGGCTTCTTGAATAACTCCCTTTCTGGACGATTCCTGCTTTTCAGCTGTCTCGCCTGCGGCTTGCTCAGCTTTGACAGGTCCGCTGAGCTTGGCGGGAACCTTCTCTTTGTTTTGTGCCAACAACCCTTTTAGTACGACGAGCTGCAGCACGTTTTTTAGAGGCTCTCATCTTCTTCTTCAGGCTCAAATACCATTCCCTCAATGCCCGACTCAAAAGTCTCGGCAAAAGTCAACTGTTCTTTAGGCTTGGTAGCCGCAACTTCTTGTCCACGGCGTATTGCTTCAGCCATATAATCCATAAGAATCTGTATGGAACGAGGCGCATCATCATTAGCAGGAATGACATGTTTGATCATATCGGGGTCACTATTGGTATCAACAATTCCTACCACAGGAATCCCCATTGTGGCTGCTTCTTTTACGCACACATGCTCTTTTTTAACATCAACTACAACTACGGCACCGACAGGCCAGCTGAGAGTACGGATCCCCCCGACAATATTATTAAGCGCCCTACGCGCTTTTTAAGCGTGTTTAATTCTTTCTTATTATAAGGAAATTGCTCCGACTTTGTTAAAATATCTTCGTAATGAAGCATATTAGCAATAGCTTTACGCACTTGACGGAAATTACTAAACGTACCCCCTACCCATCTATGCATAACATACGGAAGATTCAATTCCTTAGCCACTTTTGCAACCGCTTCTTGAGCAGCTTTTTTTGTGCCTACAATCAGAATAGTCCGCCCATCAGCAGCAACCGACTCTAAAAACTTTGAAGCTTGTTCCAATTGATGCGCTGTTTTGGAAACATCAATTAAATGAATATCATTTTTGTAACCCCAAATATAAGGCTCCATCTTAGGACACCAGCGGGACGTTTGATGGCCAAAATGCACACCATTCTTAATAAGTAAACGCAAATCTACTGACATAGGATACTCTTTCGCAGGGTTATAACAATTATTTCCCGGCTTGATTTGTAAAAATCATCAACCACCCTGTAGTAAGGGAAATAAGTGACTAGAAATAAAAACCATACATATATGTGTTCTATAGTATAGCAAAACAGGCCAAAAAAGCAAAAAAAGCAAGCAACTGTCTTATCTGAATAGAAGGCTTACAAATTCCATTAAAAAAATACCCTCTTGACCATTGACTTTCATCTCAAAACCGAGCTAAAATCATTTTATAATAGAAAATATTTATAGAAGTGAAAAAAGTCATTATTTATGAAATATCTTACAATTATTTTTCTTTTGGCTAGTGTCGCCAATATAAGTGCTATGGAACTACCAAAAGAAGAGGCGAAAAAACTTATTTCCACTTCCTACCCCGCGATTTAATTAACTTACTTCAAGAATATCTCAGCAAGTCAACTGAATTAAGCAAAAAAACTCTCACTGGCCATACCAAAATGGTCTATTCTGCTCAATTCAATAGTCAAGGCACACAGGTAGTGACTGCTTCTTACGATAAAACGGCCAAAATCTGGGATGCCAACTCCGGACTGCTTCTTAAAACCCTCGCTGGCCATACCAACATGGTCTTTTCTGCTCAATTCAATAGTCAAGGCACACAGGTAGTGACTGCTTCTTACGATAAAACGGCCAAAATCTGGGATGCCAATACCGGACTGCTTCTCAAAACTCTTACTGGCCATACCAATTGGGTCATTTCTGCTCAATTCAATAGTCAAGGCACTCAGGTAGTGACTGCTTCTAGCGATAACACCGCCAAAATCTGGGATGCCAATACCGGATTGCTTCTTAAAACCCTCACTGGCCACACCCGTGCAGTCAATTCTGCCCAATTTAATAGTCAAGGCACACAGGTAGTGACTGCTTCTAGCGATAAGACTGCCATAATCTGGGATGCCAACTCCGGCCAGCTTCTTAACACTCTCACTGGCCATACTAAGATGGTCCGGTCTGCTCAATTTAATCCCCAAGGAACACAGATTGTAACTGCTTCTAGCGATAACACCGCCAAAATCTGGCCTGCGCCGGTTCCAGAACTTATGCGCCTTGTAGAAGATGAAACTCCAAAACAAGCCTCCTGAAAAAAAGTTTACGATAAGACATCATTCATCTGCAGAGATTGTTTTGCTTCCATTCTAGATAGGGATTCAGTAGTTACGCTATAACATAAAATATTCTCCAGATTGATGGGTTAAAGATATTATAGTCTATTTTTTTCGATCTAATCATTCTTATAACTTCATCCACATTATCATAGCCATAGGAAGCGCTTATTGAATCAGCCATCCCAAAAACAGCAAATACTGCTAATGTATGAATATTTTGCTTTGTTATCTTCCTAGTCTGACAATCCTGAAGGCCTAACTTTTTTTTCGCCGTCCTAAAGAACTTTTCTATATTCCATCTCAAACTATAAGTTTCTAAGATACGTTCAGCAGATTGTTTTAAGTTGGTTACCATATAAATGGTACGATATTCGCCATTTCTCGCTCGTCTCTTTGCTGCAACTATAAAACGGCGCTTTCCATTAATCAAGCCTTTAAAAAGGCCTATTCTCGAATTCTTTTGCAACCTATACTGCCAATGATCCCCTATTTTAGCTTTTAGCTGCCCCTTCATTTTTTGAACTATTCTGTTCTTCGGCAATCTCATGATAAAAAAGATTTTTAACTTATCTAAAAAGCTCATCATATCCTCCGAACAATACAAGCCATCCATCAGAATCCAATCAACAGCGATTCTTTCTTTCCAAAATGCGATCATTTCTCTAGCCAGATCTAGCTTTGTTTTATTTTCCCATTTGTACCAGCATTGAAAGTCTAATGGTATTGTAACTTTACCACATGTTGGTTCCTTTTTGTGTGGATTGGTCAATAAACCTCACAAATTGGAACCAATTTTTTTACAAATGTTAAGACCTGTTCAATATTTTATGTATTTCAAAGAACACAGCGTAACTACTGTGAAGAGACGACTTGTAAATTCAATTAAAAAAATTTCTTCTTGGCTATTTATTTTTATTTTCAATATGAGTTACAATAATTTTATGCTAGAAAATATTTATAGAAGTGAAAATAGGAGCATAGTTATTAAGGTTCATCTGGTGCATTGTCCCTAAAACATCCGCACCTGATCCATACAGCACAACGCGTAAAAGCTCACATAAGCGTTCATCATCAATCTTTCCAAAAAGCTCGATTACACTTGTTCGGGTAATGGATGGATAAGCAATCCGCACACGTTCAACAAGATTTAATGCATCGCGCATTGATCCTTCTGTTTCCTGAGCTATAAGAATAAGCGCTTCTTTTTCAAAAGGGATAGCTTCAGCTGAGCAAATCCGAGCAAGGTGCTCAACAACCTCACCTGATTCAATAGGCGAGAAAAAGAGCTGAAAGCAGCGTGAGGTAACGGTTTCTAATATTTTATGGGGATCGGTTGTCGCTAATAAAAACACAACGGAAAGAGGCGGCACTTCAAGTATTTTTAAAAAGGCGTTAAAGCTGCCTTACTGAGCATATGAGCTTCATCTATAAGATAAATCTTTTTGCTGCCCAACACCGGAACAAATGCAGAGGCATCAATAATGGCACGAACGTTATCAACGCCCGTGTGAGATGCCGCATCAATTTCTATAAAATCAGGATGTTTTGCTGCCTGCATTGCTTGACATGATGCACACATCAAACAAGGTATTTGCTGATTTTGTGGATTTTTTTGAAATTGTTCTATAGCTTGGCAATTAAGAGCTGCTGCAAATATCCTACCAATGCTCGTTTTACCACAACCGCCAGTTCCTGATAAGAGGTACACAGGAAAAATTAGATTGCGATAGAGGCTATTCTTAACCAGCCTCACCACTAATTGTTGGCCTACAATAATCTTTGTAACCCCAAATGTAAGGCTCCATCTTAGGACACCAGCGGGATGTTTGATGGCCAAAATGCACGCCATTCTTAATAAGTAAACGCAAATCTACTGACATAGGATACTCTTTCGCAGGGTTATAACAATTATTTCCCGGCTTGATTTGTAAAAAATCATCAGCCACCCTGTAGTAAGGGAAATAAGTGACCAGAAATACGTACTCTACAGTATAGCAAAACATGCCAAAAAGGCAAAAAACGTACCCCTACTTTTATAAGAGATTTGGGAAAATTTTCGATACTTGATGTTTTGATTACAGCAAAAAAATAGTATACTTTTTGAACAATACATAGCTTGCGAAAGTATTATGAAAACATTTTGTATCGCCGGTCCAATCATTCCCGAAGATCACTATTTTCTTCCTCATAGGCTTAATTGGCAGCAAATCGATTTCTTCATTTCATCGAAATTCTATTTTGTATTGCATGCTCCACGCCAAAGTGGCAAAACAACGGCTATAGAAGAATATATCCGGCACATCAATTCTACGCAGAAGTATTATGCACTCTATGTTAACATTGAAACGGCACAGACCGCTCGAGACAATGTACCAATGGCCCTTATTGCCATCGTAGAACTCATTGCTCGCAATATCTCATTCAATTTCAAAGAACAGCACCACATTGAGGAAAAGCTGTACAAAATGATACGTCAACCCGTGACAATAAACTTGCTTTTTGATGCACTCACAACCTGGGCAGAGTTAGCCGATAAACCTACTATCCTTTTTATAGATAAGATTGATTCACTTATTGGCGACTCACTTCTCTCAGTATTACGCCAGATCAGGGCTGGATTTAGCCAAAGACCTAAACGCTTTCCCCAAGCCCTCTGCTTAATTGGCCTTCGCGACGTCCGGGATTATCGTGTTTGGTCAAAGAGCAGGATGTCTCTATATCAACAAGCAGTCCTTTTACTATAAAAGCTGAATCCCTCACACTATCTAATTTCTCAAAAGAGGATATAAAAACATTATACTCACAGCACACACAAGCCACCGGCCAACTATTTACCGATGAAGCAATTGATTATGCCTATTATTTAACTCAAGGTCAACCATGGCTCGTAAATGCCCTTGCCTATCAAGCCTGCTTTCGTGACGTGGTTGATCGCACAAAACCTATTACACAATGCGACATTGAAAGGGCAAAAGAAACTCTTATTGCGCGAAGAGACACACATATAGATTCCCTCATTGATAAACTTCAAGAAGAACGTGTGAGCATTATTATTGATGCCATTATTAGTGGGCAAAGTTCATTTGAGGACTTTAAATCCGATGATGTGCAGTATGTTCGTGATCTAGGCCTTATCGGGAAAGATACTTTTCGTATTGCAAATGCAATCTATCAAGAAATTATACCGCGTGAGCTGACTTGGACTACCCAACAACGCATGTGGCAGAAAACTCGTTCTTTTTTAAAAGCTGATGGCACACTCGATATGCAGGCCCTTTTAAAAGAATTCACTCAGTTCTATCGGGAAAACTCGGGAAGTTGGCTCAAAGGTTTTAGTTATAAAGAATCGGGCCCCCATCTTTTACTGATGGCTTTTATCCAACGTATAATTAATGGAGGCGGATCACTCCATCGTGAATATGCACTTGATAGAAAACGGGCTGACCTTCTTATATGCCGGCAGGGAACGAAGATCGTTATAGAAATAAAAATAAAACACGGCGAAGAAAGTTTATCAAAAGGGCTTGAACAGATCGCTGAATATAGCGACATTTCTGGAGCAAAAGAAGGGCACCTCATCATTTTCGATAGAGATGCCACCAAAAGCTGGGAAGAAAAAATTTCGCATGAAACAATTGTTTACAAAAATAAGCCGATTGACGTCTGGACTATGTAGGCCTCTCAATCCCACTGATACATACCACCAACACAGACGATCTTTGAATATCCGGTTATAGCATCACGCCTGTCATCAGACTTTAAATATTCATTGAATGCTTTGCGTTGTTCTGGGGAACATTCCCGTATATCATCAATGTCAGCAAGCAAATCATAGATATCCACTTCATGGGGTACCGGATAGCCACTTGCAAAGAAAACTTGACTAATAAGACGCTCGACAAGATACTGCCTACCTATCTGATGCATTTCTTCTTTGGTCAAGCCTGAAGATTTCATTTTTTCCTCAAGCCATTCCATTAAGATCTTTAAATCTTGCGGTGGATACAAAGCAAACCAGCTATTCCTTTCCTCGTCAGTCATATCCTTGTAGTAATTTGCAACAGCGGGAACTCTTACTGTATGGGGTGTAATATTGCAAAGAAATACTCTATAACTACCACCAAATGCTTCAACAATCGATGGTATTTTTTCAAATGCATCTTTAGCAGGTTTGGTCAAACGGCCTTTCATATAACGCACGTCGGATGCAATTTTTCCCTCTTGGTTACGCCAGTAGATCGATGAGCAGGCCTTTTCTGCTGCATAGGCTATTCCATCAGGATGTAATAGTCTTACTTTATCGCTCGATCGCCATAAATAAAGTCCATCAGGAAGCTTATTACCCTCTTTATCCACAAATGTTATACTGTAGCCACTTGTATGCAGCTTCACGGCCACAAAAATCCCTTCAGGCATTTCTGGTCCAAGCGGAAGCTCACCCTTCACCGTCAGCCACCCAAGGACGCGCCCATTTTTATCTATCTCTACCCTTTCAAAACCTGGAAACATTTCACCATCCTGGGTAAACGCCAACGAAGCTACAGGCCCCTCTTTTTTTAATGTGTTCCATAGCGATTCTGTTTCATTTTCATGCTTTATCATAGCATGCGCTGAACCGCAAAACAGAAACCCCAGCCACAATAATTTTTGAATATGCATGAGAACCTCCTTTGTTATTCTGACATTATTAATTTTAATACTATCATAATTATTTCATATTGCAAATCAAAGGGGCAAGAAGGAGTTTTTCATAATAACAGTAACTTTTTTAATTGAATGAAACTAAGAACACTCACACAGCGCAGAGTTGCGCGAAAAAGCGATGAGGGTGAGGGAGCGAGCAAGAACTCGCTCCCGATTAGTCATTGATTACTCTTTATCTATGCTTTGCCAACGCAGCCTTTTGAGCTACGAGAGTTTTGTCAACTTTTTTAACTACGGCACTTGCAACAGACTTTTTCTGAAGCGCACTTTCAATCGCTCCCGCTGTAATATTCTGTCCTGCTACCGCTGGCACACCTGGGCTTACCAGGGTTGTTGGTAAGGGAAGAACCCATTATAATCTCCGGCACCATTAGTGTATGCCGTGTTATAGAAGATTTCATTAAGTACTACGCCAAGCTCAGCAGAAGCGGCATCATTCACGCCAAATCCACCATTACCAAAAGAAGCATTATATTGGACTGTGTTGTTTGTCGAAGCTAAGAAAGTTCCCGGGCATGCTATGGGAAATATTTGTGTTCCCGCAATAAAAATGCCATCAGCAGCATTACCGCTCGCCACATTATCAATGATGGCATTATAGCTACTCGTTTGCGCCAATCCAAAGCCATTACGGCCATTGTTGCTTGATGCGTTATTTCTTATGGTAGTATACGTGGTGCCATCAGCGAGAATTCCATCTTTAAGAACACCCGAAACACGATTATTTTCGATTAATCCATTTGTAGACCCGATATCAGGATAAATGCCATCGATTGCTGGACCTTGTATTACATTGTTACTAATAGTAAACCCAGAAACCGTAAAGCCAGCGCCTCCCGGGTGAATTGCAGAAAAATCGTTACAGACAATATCTTGACCACTATTGTTGTTAATAAAGAGACATGAATCTACAATAAAGTTTTGAGCTTGGGGAATTGCTAAGCCTTCAAGAGTACCCCCAGCTACGGCTAAATTAATAAATGTGCTATTTTTGACCACCGCAGAGCTTACGATCTGCCCGCTACTGGTCCCACCTAATTGAACAAGATTAAAAGTATTAAACGTACCTTCATTAGTAATAGAACATCCGTCTACTACCAACCCATTCACTTGCAGAACAAGTATGCCCTGGAGCGCTGAATCAGAAAAACAACTGTTAAGAATTTTAGCGGTATTGTTTACTCCTTGCTCATCTGAGATAAGGACTCCGTACCCATCGCTTACAAAGGTACATGTATCAATGGTCACACATCCAGAGCCAGCTACTAGTACACCGGCATCGATTGCTTGGCTAAAACTAGAGTTTAGGATGCGGACATCAGCAGAGCCGAGCACGCTAACCCCATTAAAATTCCCTGATGCAGTTACATTTTCAATAACCACTTTTTGTGCGCCTACAAGACTTATCCCATTGCCATAGGGCAACATTCTTATCTGAGGCTTCGCACGCGGATTGCTTACGGGGATAGCGTTATTTAAAGAGCCATTTTTAATAACCACATTCGTACTTGTATTTACTAAAATACCCGTTTGAGTAGCATCGTTAAGCTCTATTTCAAATACATTAAGATCCAAAACTACGTCGCCCGAGTTGATGGTTATTGCTACGGTCCCCGCACCTTCTGGACGTAATTCTGATGCAAGGCAATAATGGCCCGGACATTTTATCTCGATAGGCAAGTCTTTCTGACAGATGACATGCTTATGGTCACACGATTTTTCTAAACGATGACGCAAAACGGCTTCACCATCATTAGCGTAGCCAGTCTGTATAAAGCTTACCAAGAGAGCAAGCAACCAAAAAAACAAATACATGGAACACTCCTTTTTTAAAAAGATTAGGGAAGATAACTCTTCCCACCTTAAAAAAAAGAGTAAACAAGTTTCAAGAAAATTCTTATTTTTATACAAATCTAGCTTTTCTTTGTGTGGAAAAGCTTACGATTACATGCACTAAGAGCTACCACTACTAGTGAACTGAAGACGTCGTTACCTCTTGTGCGCCAATTACCTCGTTACGCTTAATAGCACGCTCAAAACGCCAGCCAAGAGCCCACATTACTAAAAACCACAGCATAACCACAGAGCTAAAGAATGTCGTTTGTACCGAGAGAAGAACCGAGCCCGCCAAACCATCGGTGTACATATTAAACGATGATGCACACGTTTTCGCAAACTTCGTTCCCACGCCATCGATCCATGACTTTGATTTAAATTGCACGTCCTTAATTGTGGGAATATAGAGGCTTTCACGCAAGGGAGCCGCAAATGCATAATTAATAGATCGGTTTACAACAAAGGCAAATACCGCAGTTGCATAGGATGGCCTTAAAATGAAGCCTATCATTGACAATCCCGTAGCGGTAGGGATAAGCATTAATGACCGTCGCGCTCCCAGCCAGGCAATGAGCGGCCGGGTACCAAATGCAACTACTATGAAGGCGACAGCATGCACGAGCATGGCCTGCCAGATCAAAAATGCAGTAACCTGAGAAATTGAGGTGGCCGTATTTTTAATGAATATGATATTTTCCACTTTAAGAGCCTGGCTAATCAATTCGTAAAAAAAACCCATGCCAAAGATGCCCATTACATAGGGATATTTAAAAAGCAAAATCAAACCTGAAAGCATACTTTGGAGTACACCTTCTTCTTCAGCCACCTTATGCGCCTGCTTTTCCAGTTTATAGCCGGCCTCGTAGCCATGCATCTCCTTATGAGGAACTTTTTTAACCAGCAAATAGACCACAAAAGGAACGATGAAAAGAAGGCCTGAGCACACTGCCAGTAGAACCTGCAAATTAACGACATCGGAAAATTTTCCGCTTACCAACAAAATCCAGGCTGCAGCGGCGCACAGTATACCCCCAAGCTTGGAGCCAGCAATCATAATGGGATAATTATTCTTGGCCGCGGCTGGTGAAGTAATTGAGTTTGAAAAGGCCCAAAAAACGCTCACAACCAATGGCGCGTATCCTTCTATGAAAAAGTAAAAAATCCACCCAAAAATCCTGTAAGGACTATTAAGAGTATTGGGAAGACCTATAGTGGGATGCCCAAGAAAATACACAAAGACGAAACCTAGAAGAGCATATGCCAACGAATAAATATACAGCAAATAATGTCTTCGTAACAAATCAACTAAACGGGAATGGAAAAAAATTGCAGGAATTAGATACAGCATTGAAAAAATTTTTGCATAAGCAAGAAGTTTTCGATCTTGGCCTACTATCGTAGAGAAAACAGCATCCTTTAACTCGCGCGTGACGGTATAAGCGCCAATTACTAAAAAGAAGGTGATGGTTAAAAGCATTACTTTAAGCAATTCACTTCGATCCACGTCTAAAAGAAATTTAAAAACTCTTTTAAGTTTCGAACTCATGAGCAAGCCCCCTTTGAAAACAATTGCCTCTTCACCCTCTTTTATCACGCTTGCTTCATTTAAAGACTTTTAGTCTTACTCTCCTTTAGTTGGATTAACACCCCGAATGCATTCTTTCGCATCTCCTTAAGTAATCAAGCCCTAGACCCTCGGTGAGGGTCCAGGGAACAATCCACGTTAGCAAACTACTTTACCTTCATCAACATGCTTCTGATACGTTCTACCCATATAGAGGGCAATTACTATCCAGAGGGCTATAATGCCAAAAAAGAGATAACAACTTAAGGCAATATGCCAGTAAGTTCCTATATCATGTGGCCCAAACATATTTGCTTTTGCAAAAGCCCTATCTGCCCATTCTGGTCCATTGCTTTGTAAGGCATTTTTATGCAGATCATTAATAGCAGAGCCTCCGGCTTTTGAACCACGGGAGCCAAAACTTTCGATCCACGCTTGAGATTTATACCGAACATCCTTAGTTGTCGGTATATAGAGCTGTTTCATAGAAGGACTATTAAGCGCATAATTAATTGCCTTTGAGGCAACCATTAACCAGAATAATGGACGGATAGCGGTATAAAATTTGAATACTAAGACCGCAAGACCAACGATCAAAGGCATAAGCGTTAATGAAGTCGTAAGACCGAGCTTTCGTTGGATATTACTTATACCAAAAAGAAGACATAAGAATGTTGCAAAATTAGCATATGATGCGTACTCTCCAAGATAGGCAAACTTAAGCTTCTTATCTAAGATTTGGGCATCCACCATGATTTTGAAATAATAATCAAAGACCGTCACAATGACTTCATAAAACATGATGATGGCGAGTATGCCAAGTAAATATGGCTGTGACAGCATCAGCTTTAGCCCTTCCATAAAGCCTGGTTCAACTTCCTCCTTATGTCCGGCCTCATGGAACCCCCTCATTTGCTCTTTTGGAACCGTACGCATAAAAAACATTACCAGCGGAATAATCATGAAAATCAATACTCCGCATATCAAAATAGTATAGGCATTACTTATATCAAACCAGAATGGAATTTTGCAGAAAATCGCAGGCGCAAGAAATCCGCCAATCTGGCCAAGCATCACCACGAGCGAAAAGCCTTTTTTAGCCGAATCTGCAGTAGTAATATCGGTAGCAAATGCCCAAAAGAGTGCAACAACCAACGATCCAAAGCTTTCGACAAACACATACCATACCCAGCCTAAAATACGGGACGGATCGGCATTTATGTTGGCAAGCCCTATATGAGGATCAAACATAAACCAAGCAATCACCATAGTAACAATACCATAGGCTAAGCTGAGCACGTAAAACAGCACATGCCGAGGAAGCACTTCCACAAGCTTACTGTAAATCATAACCAGGGGGAAAACTGTTATCAGAGAAAGCATTTTTGCACGGGGCTGCCACGTAGCCCCCACTATATCTTGAAAAAGGGAATCTTTCATAGGTCGAAGAGTCCAATAAATCCCTATAATAAGTCCAAAAATGAGCCCTAACAGAAGAAATTTTTTCAGCTCTTCCTTTTCAAATTCGCCAAAGCTAAGCTTGAATAAATTTTTTAACGCACCTAACATGAAAGTAATCCCTTTATCCTAAGAAAATATGTACCTAAAATTATTATGCTCTTTGTTTACCAATAGTGTCTGGCTCTCTCTGTTTGCTTGCTATACCATGGACCGTTCTCCTTAAGAGACCATTCTTAATTTCCCAAAATTTATCACTAGTATACCCATTTTTTACCATATAGCCAATTTCAAAAATGAGGGCACTATACAAGTTGAGTCAAGTATGCTAAGATAATATTAGTCTTTTTTTGCATATTTCTTACAGCTTGTCCCATAAGATGTGGCTAAACCGTCTCAGGTATCGCAAAAGAATCCTTGCGAGGAAATGCTCTTTTAGACTAAACTTATCTGCTATACATTAAAAGTAAAAGAGGGTAGAACCATGATTGAAAATATAGAAACTCTAGAACCGTCTGTTTTGGCACTGTTACCGTTAAAAAATGTGGTGATACTCCCTAAAAGTATCATTCCCATCATCGTAGGTCGAGCATCCTCGGTCGCTGCCGTTGAGTATTCATTGCGCCATAACAAATCGATCTTCATTACAGCGCAGAAGCATCCGGATGTTGAACAGCCTTCCGAGGCCGATGTGTACCACTATGGAACGCGATCAGTCATTTTGCAAGTTATGAGAATGCCCAAGGGAACACTGAAAATACTTGTTGAAGGAATTAATCGAGCTAAAATTGTTAAAACCGAGCCATCCGAGGGCTTTCTCACCGTAGAGGTGGAAGATCTGGCAACGACGAGTCTTGATAATACGGTTGAACTCGAAGCATTGTGGCGCCAGCTTAAAAATCTATACAATTCATATGCCCAAATGAACACTAAAATCCCAACCGATTTAATGACGGCTGTTAAAAGTCCTGAAGATATGGATAATATTGTGGACACTCTCGCGGTTCATTTAAATTTGTCCTTCGAGGAAAGGCAGGACATTTTGGAAGCCGCTGATTTAAAGCATCGCATCACAAAACTCTGTGCCTTTTTGCAACGGGAAATTGATATTTTAGAAACGGAAGAGCGCATCCGGGGGAGCATCCAAAAGCAGGTTGAAAAAAACCAGCGTGAGTATTACCTTACCGAACAGATGAAGGCTATTCAAAAGGAGCTTGGCCGCGATGATACACAAACAGAAGTGCTTCAAGTTCGTGCTAAAATTAAAACACTGGGCCTGAGTCCTGAGGCGCTCGAGAAGGTAGAAAAAGAACTTAAACGGCTCGAACAGATGCCTCCTTTATCTTCCGAAGCGGTAGTAAGCAGACATTATATCGATTGGATCATTTCTTTGCCATGGAACAAGACTTCAAAAGATACTATTAGTCTTGAACAAGCGGAAAAGATACTTAATAAAAATCATGCTGGCCTTAAAAAGGCGAAAGAGCGTATCATCGAATTCTTGGCAGCAAAAAAATTCTCCCACACCTTTGAGCGGTCGCCCATAATTTGCCTGATCGGCCCCCCGGGGGTTGGAAAAACCTCACTTGGCCATTCAGTTGCTGAAAGCTTAGGAAGAGAGTTTGTGCGTATTTCATTGGGCGGCGTTAAGGACGAAGCTGAAATACGTGGGCACAGAAGAACGTATATTGGTGCTCTTCCCGGTAAAATCATTCAAGCTATGAAAAAAGCTAAGACTTCAAATCCTGTCATTCTGCTTGATGAGATTGACAAGATGTCGAGTGATTTTCACGGAGATCCGTCAGCAGCACTCTTGGAAGTACTGGATCCTGAGCAAAATCGTTCCTTTGTTGACCATTTTTTAGAAATTGAATATGACCTCTCTAAAGTGATGTTTATTGCAACCGCTAATACAACAGAGGGAATTCCGTATCCGCTTTTTGATCGGATGGAACGCATCATGCTTGCGGGATACACAGAAAACGAAAAGGCAGAAATTGCCCGTTCTTTCTTAATACCTAAAAACCTCAAAGAGTATAGCCTCAAAGCAAAACAATGTAAGATTCCTGATGAGATACTTAAAAAAATAATAAGCGAATATACCAAAGAAGCTGGTGTACGTCAGCTTGAACGTATTATTGCAAAATTGATGCGCAAAACAATACAGATACTACTTAAGGATCCAGACCAGAAAAGCGTTACCGTCTCAGCGGAATTGCTCAAAGAATGGCTTGGCCATCCACGGTATAAAAAAACCGCGCTTGATCAGGGTACTGAACGTATAGGGCTTGCTACCGGGCTTGCTTGGACAGAAGTTGGTGGCGACATGCTTGAAATCGAAGTAACAGTTTTACCAGGCAAAGGTGGACTCACGCTCACGGGACAGCTGGGTGATGTTATGCAAGAATCGGCACATGCTGCCTTGAGTTACATACGATCACGAGCGGAAATTTTGGGCCTTAAGGAATCTTTTTATGCATCTAAAGATATACATATGCATATTCCTGAAGGAGCTACCCCAAAGGATGGCCCCTCAGCTGGTATCACCATGTGTACGGCTTTGGTGTCAGCTCTTACAAAAAATCCATCTCGTGCCGATGTTGCTATGACGGGTGAAATCACCTTACGAGGCCGAGTCCTTGCCATTGGCGGTTTAAAAGAAAAGATATTGGCAGCCCGCCAACAAGGTATAAAAATTGTCCTTATTCCAGAAGAAAATCGAGACGACTTAGAAGAGACCATGAAAGAAATCGGTAAAAGCGATTCCGTTGATGTCGTTCTGGTAAAAAATATGGATGAGGTCCTAAAAATGGCACTCATGCGAGACCCTTTCCATTCTACAAAAAATGAAAAAAAATCAGAGAAAAAGAAAGAGACGAAGCAAAAAAAAGAAAGCAAGAAGTCCACTTCAAAGCCTAAGGTCAAGAAAATACGAATTACATAAAGACAACTGCCTGCGTACAAGCTAAGCGTTAGTAGAGAATTCTACTAACGCTTACTTCTTTGCCAAGAGGATTTTTTTAGAGGGAAAAAGTAAAAAACAACAGATCTTCCTTCGCATGTTAATTCTGTTTCCAACAGCGCCTGGCAAAAGCAAAGCTAAATTTCTATTGCTTTAATCTGGGGGTTTGATATGCTTCAATCTGTCGAGAAGGTCACGATTAAATTTATTTAATATCTCAATGCTCAAAATTCAGCTTTTGCTATCAAAACCGGCGGACAGCATAACTTTAATGGAGTTTAGTGAGCTTTTTAGCTTGCTTCAGTGCACTGACGAAACAGATCGCATGGAAGCTAAGAAAGCAGCTCATGGATTGGGAGATAGCTTTCTTGAAACGGTTTGTGCTTTCAGCAATGAGCCTGGGCTTGGCGGTGGATATATTCTGCTTGGCATTACAAAAAATAGTGAAGCCCTAGAACCTAGATATATCATTTCCGGACTTACAAATCCAGATGAAATTCAGCAACAAATAGCTACGCTATGTCGGCAAAATTTCAACATTCCTATAAGTCCAACTATACATGTCGTACCTCAGCCTGAAGGAACCGTCATCTTAGTTTATATACCTGAAGTAAGCGCCTATTTAAAGCCCATATATATTAAAAAGCGAGGCCTTGAGTCGGGAGCCTACCGCCGCATAGGTCCTACAGATCAAGTATGTACGGCAGAAGACTTGGATTTCCTTTATCAAACGCGATCAGAAAAAAAATACGATGAAATGGCCGTTGAGCGTGCCTCATTAGATGATCTCGATCCCCAGGCCATCAGAGCCTACCGTTTAATTAGAAAAGAATTCAAAGCAGATGCTGCAGAGTTAGCTTATACCGATGTGGATTTATTAGCTTCGGTGCAAGCTACAGTAATGGAAAAGGGTGCTACGTATCCTACTGTAGCAGGACTTTTGCTTTTTGGGACTGTCGCAGCGCTCAGTCGATTGTTTCCCATGCGAAGCCGCATAGATTATCTTCTTGTTGAAGGAACGAGGTGGGTGCCCGATCCAGATCGACGTTTCACGTCGATCGAATTTTGTGAGCCCCTTATGCTGGGCTTTCCAAGGATTCTTAATCGAATTATGAATGATATTGATCAAATTTTTAGCTTGAATCATGATACCCTTCAAAGAATGGATAAGCCTATCATTCCGCGAGCAGTAGTGCGGGAAGCCCTAGTGAATGCTATCATGCATAGAGACTATCGAACTATAAGTGCCTTGCAAATCATAAGGTATGCCAATCGCATTGAATTTCGCAACCCAGGCTTCTCCCTTAAGCCCCATGATCAATTAGGGCTGCCAGGCTCTATGCCACGAAATGAAATTCTTACAAAAATTTTTCGCGATATCAATTTCGCAGAAACAAAAGGGACTGGCATGAGTACAATGCGTGAAGATATGCGAAATGCAAATCTATCGGTACCTTTGGTTGAATCAGATGGGCAGGCAATTATTTTGCACTAACACTCTTGCCTCACCATCTTTTTGATAGAAAAGATATTGAATGGCTCAGTCATTTCAAAATACTAAATCTTACGAGTGAAGAAGCTCGCGCACTTATAATCCTAAGGGAAATGGGAGCTATTACCAATGCCGATTACCGCACATTAAACTGCGTAGATACGCTTACCGCAAGTTTTCGGTTGCGACGTTTGCGCGACTTTGGACTTGTTGAACAAAAAGGCCGGGGGAATGCTACCTATTATGTTCCTACCAAAAGATTGCTAAATCCTCAAGCAGCGGGGAGAACAGAATTTTCTCGTGGTGCGGCGGGGGGTGAACTTTTTGGGGAGTCAGCTTCTCATATAAGCCCCTTACATGATATGCCAGCTTCTCATATAAGCCCCTTACATGATATGCTACCAGATGATTTAGCCAAAAAAATTGAAAGCATAGGAAAAAGAACCTCAACTCAAGCAATAAAACAAATAATTAGAGGCTTATGCTCCGTTCAAGCATTCACCACTGCCCAAATTGCTCATTTGTTAAAGCGAAATCCCAATCATGTGCGCAATGTTTATTTATTGCCCATGATTGAGTCGGGTGAATTGGAAGGCCTCTATCCAGACAATCCAACACATCCATTGCAAGCATACGTAACAAAAATGAAAGACTCCGGCTTAGCTGAACCAAAAAAATAAGGAGTTTTTATCTTGAACTTTGGCAATCTAGTATAAAGCTTTGCAAACTACAGACAAGCCACCTGTTGTTGTATATACTGTGCATGTAATCAAGCAGTGTTTTACATCAAAGGAGACGTTTATGATAGCATCAAAAAATTACCTTGCTCTAGTTGGTCTGTGTCTTATCTATTCACCCACATATGCGATGATGTTTATTAATTATGGTTACCGAGCAAGCTATGATCATACAATTAATGCATACAAATGTATTAACGAAGGAATATTAGAAGGCTTTGAGACAATGACTATTAAGGCTACTTCGCTGTCGGGAAACGGTACAATCAGAGGTAAACACGTAATAATCAATTGCGATGAATGTAAAGTAAGCGGGACCATAGCTGGAAATACTGAATGTACAATCACGGCAAGAAAAATTGATGATGCGGGAACAATTAGTGGCGGAAGAGTTATCATTCGCTGCGATGAATTTGGTTTTAGAGGCACCCTATCGTGCACCAATAAGTGCGTTATCTATGCAAAACAGGATTTTGATTATTCGATGTTTAAAAGAAACGGATCTGGTCGAGTTACCATCATTATAACCAAAGATGAGATCGATCTGGTTACCGAAGAAGCTCTTGTTTCAAGAAGCTTTCAAACGCTCCATACACGCTGTCTTAGCTTAATAAAAGAAGACTTCGACGATCTTATTAAAAAGACCAGAACGACTGCAGTCCTTAATCTTATTTTGGAAAAAAATATGCTTGAAAAGCTCAAAAGGAAGATAGAAGCAGAAGCTAAGTATTATAAAGAGCGATTAAATCAAAAACGTGATCCCCAAGCCCTGCTTAAGGGCATGGTAGAAGTTGGACTCGGGAGCATAGGCCTTTTAGGCGCCGGTTTGATCTTTAAAAATAATCAAGCTTTAGCTCAAAAATTTGGTGTTGATAGATCCTATCTACACTGGGCTGCAGGATTAACGGGAGGGATAGCTTCAATACCCGTATTGGCATCCTATTTTGCTTTTTATGAATGGCTAAACCCATGTTATAAAGAAAAATATGAAAAGCACCTGATGATCATTGATTGTATCGACAATGCCTTGAAAACCACACGTATTCCCGAGGAAAAAATAACCACCCTTTAGCAAGACATGCTTGCCTTAATGCACTGTTTTGTTTTAGAATAGCTCAAACTACATTAACTTTCACGTAAGGAGTTTTTTTATGAAGTTAGTTTCGGTACTTTCTTTATGCGGCTTACTTGCCCTTGTGCCATCATGCGGGCAAAAAAGGTCATGCTGCCCTGTCGTAACAAGCTGCTGTGACACCCAACCTGCAACTCCTGCTCCGTATGCAGTTACAGAAATCGTTACCGAAGCCCCGCAGGTAATAACAGCACCTGCCACTGCACCAGCGTTCGTAGAAGAAGCAGAAGACTATGAAGGACCTGAAGAGTTTGAAGAACCAAAAGAACCAAGCAAAGAAGATATGCTTGCTGCCGAGACAGAGGCTCTGCAACTAGAAAAAGAAGCTCTTGAGTTAGAAGAAGAGGCTGCCCAGACTGGAAAGGAAGCTCAAGAGAAAGAAGCTATTGAGGAAGAAGAAGCTGTAGAAACTGAAAAAGCTGCCGAGCAAGAAGCTGAACAAGCTGTTAAAGATGCGCAAGAGGGTGAAAAAATTGCATCAGACAAAGAAGCCCTTGAAGAAGCCGAGCTTGATGAAGCAAGCGAAACAAAATAAAGTAAAGTTCATTTAAAAAGAAGCTGTAGGAAAAATTCCTGCAGCTTTTTTTTGACTGTGCAGGACATACGCGGGGCGCTGGTTTTTTAAAATTGGGTATGCTATAGTGCTTTAAACCGCCAATACACGAGGATCAAGGGCTTTATGCAAACATCATCGTTGACCCGAGAGCATACACACCATCCTTTTGTTCACGGTGCAAAATATATCTGGCATTTACCGACAAGCCCTTCCCAATCAGTACTCGATTTGGCGCAAGCGTATAATCTATCAGTTCCTATAATGCATACCCTTATATCTCGTGGTATGAAGACAAAAGAAGAGATTGATAGCTATCTTTTTAGCACATTTGAACGAGATGTAGCACATCCTTCCCACTTAAAAGATGCACAAAAGGCAGTTGATCGCATACTAGCTGCCATAAAAAATAAAGAAAAAATTCTCATTTGTGGTGATTATGATGTTGATGGTATTACCTCATCCGCAATGATGATGGTCTGCCTTTTGCCTTTACATGCCAGATCAATTTCTTTTTACCCCATCGCGTAAGAGATGGCTACGGACTTATCAACAAAAACTGTCGAACGGGCCGCCCAAAATCAGTACAAAGTACTTATAACGGTCGATAATGGAATTACTGCATTTGATGCTGCAAGTAGAGCAAAAGAGCTTGGTATAGATCTCATTATAACCGATCACCATAGGCCCTATGCTACGGTACCCGATGCCTATGCCATTGTTAATCCCCATCAGGCTGACTGCTTGTACCCTTATAAAACGCTCGCAGGTGTTGGTGTCACTTTCAAACTTATTTCACTTCTTTATGAGCACATTGGCAAGGACCTTCCTGAAAAGGTATACGAGTTACTTATGCTCGGAACCATTGCTGATGTGGTACCCCTTACGGGCGAGAATCGTTATTGGGTTAGGCACGGACTGAGCAAAGTCAATGCTCAAGAAAGCTTGGCACTACGCGTTCTTAAACAAAATGCTCGCTATGCCAAGCCATCGCTCTCTTCCTTAGATGTTGGCTTTGCACTTACTCCCCAACTGAACGCTCTTGGAAGATTAGAAGACGCACGTGAGGGGGTAGCTTTTTTAATAGGATCCGATGAGCAAAGAGTGACTCGTATTGGTATGGTGCTTAAAGAGCTCAATGAAGCCCGAAGAAAAGTTGAAAAGGCCGTCTTGAGCGAGGTTATATCCCAGCTAGAGGCTCAAAAAAGTACTCTTGATACCCAGCGCATAATTCTTGCTTCTTCATCCCAGTGGCAACAGGGAGTAATTGGACTCGTTGCTTCGCGGCTTGTAAGCACCTATAACCGTCCAGCTTTGTTATTTTCAATAAACAGCCAAGGTATCGCAAAGGGATCATGCCGATCAGTCCCCGGCTTTAATATGTTTGAAGCATTACAAGAACATAAAGATATTTTAACCACATTTGGTGGCCATGCACAAGCAGCCGGCCTTTCCTTACCGGCTGACCGGCTAACCGAGCTAAAAGCGCGCTTAGAAGCAACAATTACACGAAGCATACCAGAATTTGAAGCTAAGCCACGAATTACCCTCGATGCTGATATTACCCTTCCAGAGGTAAACACAAAATTAATTTCTGATATGGCCTTGCTAGAGCCATTTGGCAATGAAAATACGCAGCCCCTTTTTCATCTTGAAAGAGTTACACTCCTTGAAGCTCCCCAGCTCCTTAAGGAGGCACACACCCGATGCATGGTATTTGCAGATGGGATCATCAAGCCAGTTATTTTTTTTAATCGCCCCGATGTGTATACCCAGTTACTCGAACACAGGAATGATTCTTTCTCACTTGCGGTACAGGTAACCGAAAATCATTTTAATGGGCGCACGTCAGTTGAACTCCAAGGATTGGATATTCTGTATGATACTAACTATTGATGGACCAACAGCAAGTGGCAAATCAACGGTAGCAAGGCTTTTGGCTGAACAGCTCGGGTTCACGTATATCAATTCCGGTCTTCTTTTTAGGGGCCTTGCCTACATTCTTCTAAAAAAAACAAAAACATTTTCTAGAAAACAAGCTGATTTTAGTTTAAGCATTTTAGAATTTAGAAAGGCGCTTGTTGATAAACCCGAATTACTGGAAATTTCTTCTCTTGAGAAAATGATGAGTCCTAATAAGTTCCATTACCGATGGGTGCAAGATACTGGCCCTCAAGTGTATCTGAATCATCAGCGTATAACTCCTTTCTTAAAAGCTCCTCTTATTGACCAAGTGGCTTCGATCATAGGAACCTATCGCTCTGCCCGGCAGCTACTTCTTGAATACCAACGGAAATTAGCCGACGATGCCAACGTAGTAGCAGATGGTCGCGATTGTGGTACAGCGGTCTATCCTCATGCTGATTTTAAATTCTTTCTTACCGCCAGTTTAGAAGTGCGTGCACAGCGCCTTAAGAGCTCGGCCCCTTTAGAATATAGCCATAAAACACTCGAGGAAATTAAGCAGGTTATCATTGAAAGAGATGACAGAGATACAAACAGGAGCATAGCTCCCTTAAAACCAGCAGATGAAGCTTTGATCATTGATTCGTCGAAAATGAGTGTGCAAGACGTTATCGATGAAATGATAGCAATAATTGCTTCTAAATAAATTCTTCGTCATAGACTTCCTTGCGATGCTTCATGGCAATAATAATGACTAAATGCCTTGAACTATCAATCCGATAAATAACACGGTAATCACTCACTCGCAAACTACGCACTCAAAAAAATAGATATTTTTTTGATAATCTTGTAGACTCTTATTGGGATTTTTTTAATGCAAAAAAAATGATTAAAGAACAAGAAACCATAGTTAGACTGCTATCAGTGATTTTTCCCGAAGCAAAAATCTATCTCTTCGGCTCTCGTGCGCGAGGAACTCTGAAAATTACTTCTGACATCGACCTTGCAATTGATGCTCGCCGTCCCGTAACTGCGCTTGATCTAGCGCGAGCAAGAAATATTATCGATGCACTTAATATACCTCAACCAGTGGACATTGTTGATCTCTATCACATCCCCGCCGAAATGAAAGCAATGATTCTGAATGAGGGAATAGTTTGGAAATCCTGAAACGACACTGTGAGTCACTCCAGCTTCTTTTTCAATGTTGGAAACAAAATTACTTCCTTAATTGATGGAGTGTTAGTCATGAGCATCACTAAACGATCAATCCCGATCCCTACTCCCACCGTTGGAGGCAATCCGTATTCCAAGGCACGTATATAATCGGCATCAAATTGATGAGCCTCTTCATCCCCTGCAGCGAGAGCTCTTAATTGTTCTTGAAAGCGCTGCGCTTGATCAAAAGGATCATTCAACTCATTATAGCTGTTAGCAATTTCCATACCTGCAATGAAAAGCTCAAACCGAGGTGCGAGTGCAGGATTTTTGCTATCTCTTTTAGTAAGTGGCGATACTTCTATAGGGAAATCAATTATATACGTCGGCTGAATAAGCTTTGATTCAACAAATGCATCAAAAAGCGCATACATTTTTTGACCGTACGAAGCTTCCTTTGGCACCTTAATAGCATGCTTTGAGAGTGTTCTGTCAATAGCTGTTTCGGTTAATTCGTCTCTTGGAATTCCTGAATGTTCTAGCACTGCATCATGAATGGAAATGCGTTTGAAAGGCGATTCATAATCAATTTCATATTTTTCGTAAGGGAGTTTTGTAGCATTGCATGCTTTCTGAGCGATTGTTTTAAGCATATCTTCCACAAGATCCATACTAAAGTGATAATCTTGGTAGGCTGTATAAAACTCAAGCATGGTAAACTCAGGATTATGCTTGGTTGAGATACCCTCATTACGAAAATTTCTATTAATCTCATATACCCGTTCAAGACCACCCACTACTAATCGCTTTAAATAAAGCTCAGGTGCTATACGTAAATAAAAATCACTGTGCAATGCATTATGATGCGTAATAAAGGGCTTCGCAGTAGCTCCACCCGCAATGGGATGAAGCATCGGAGTTTCAACTTCTAAATAATTACGCTCATTTAAATAACAACGAAGCGCGTTTATAATCAAGCTTCTTTTTATAAAGCGTTCCTGCGTGTCATCATTCGTCATCAGATCGAGATACCGCTGCCTATATTTCGTCTCTATGTCATGGAGGCCATGAAATTTTTCAGGCAATGGAAATAAACACTTAGCAAGTAGCACGTATTTGTGGACTTTCAATGTTATTTCGCCTGTTTTCGTTCGAAAGGAGGTTCCCTCACACCAAAGAATATCTCCCACGTCAATAAGCTTTTCAAGCTCTTTAAACGCTTTGTCATCAAGCACATCGTGCCTGAAATAAAGTTGGACTTTACCCGTCATGTCCATGAGCTGAGCAAACGCGGTTTTACCATGAAGACGCAACGCCATAAGGCGCCCTGCAACTGCGTAATGACGCTCAGCCCCATCATCCTTAAAATCTTCAATAACATCCACATTATGAGCTGTTACCTTATAGACATCAGGCCACGGCTCAATACCCAGTCTACGCAGCTCTTCAACCTTTTCAACACGAATCTTATGCTCAGCTGATTCCTGCTCTCTGCCATGATGTTCAAGCTCATGGAGCGTTTCTTCATTGTTTGTCTTTGACATAATTCATTCCATAATAAGTGTGTACAGCTTCCATAACCCATAGTCTACTCTAAAATAGTAAAGATGCCTACGCGGCAGGCGGCAGGGGTGCCACCCCGGCACCCCTAGCACCCCTGGCCAAGGGCCCCAGCCCCTTGGATCCCCCGGCTCGCCAACTCGGCCGATCTCCGGGTTCCGTGGCACGACCACTCCACCACTCCGACGGCCTCACATACAGGGCGAGCCATAAATGACTTCTAGATTTACCCAGTTCTATCGATTTTTTTTAGTAATGGGGTAAGTTTTTTGCGAAAATAGAATTTTGGGCTTTAATGAGGGGTTTCCAAAGGGGTTTACCCCTTGGTCAGGTGCAGGACCAGAAAGGGTCCTGCCGCTGGCCGCGTAGGCCCCAGAAAGAAGCTATTTTAAAAAACTAATTCGCCGAAGGCGCCAAAACATGTAAAATCTAAAATTGGCGTATAATTGCTTAAGGCACTTGGGTGACCTGAAAGTTCTTTCCAAAGTACTTGTTCCTAACGGAATTAAAAATCGATGTGGTCTAGTTCACCCCTTGGTCAGGTGCAGGACCAGGAAGGGTCCTGCCGCTGGCCGCGTAGGCCCCAGCAATAAATTATTTCAAAAAACTAATTCGCCGAAGGCGCCCATGCCAGTGCGCACCACCAGCAATTCCATATAGAAATAAAAATTAAAATAAAAAAATACTTGAATCGATCCGGACATTTCTGGTAGAATAGATTCACGAGTATAATGAACCGGCATAATTCAAACAAAATAAAAGGAGTTAAATCATGAAAAATATATCTTTAATTCTCGCTTCCCTGCTATTGATCAGTGGAAATGTATGCCTTGCTGCAGAAAACCCTGCGGAAAGACTCATTGCATTTAGAACAATGGAAAAGGGGCATAAAGCTGAATGGCTTGAGCATATGAAGAAATTGCATAACGATAAATATAACTTGTTAATTGAAATACACAATGAATGGTTTGATTATGGTAACGAAAATACACGTGCCTGGGAAAACAACACTGATTGGTCTTTAGAAGGGAAAGAGAAAATTTTTGCCAATGAATTGGAAAGAGCAGTGGAATTACATAAAAAACATCTTGAACAATGGAAGAATCTCCGCGAACAACATCGTGAAGAAGCTCTAGAAATTCATGCACGTCATGAAAAAGAACTTGAAGATTTCTTGGCACCTGCAAAAGAAGCTGCTGAAGAAAAAGCAGAGGAAATAGTTGAAGAACTCAAACAATTTGGTGAAGAACTCAAAGAAAGAATGAGTGAGGATGAAGCTGCTGTAGGAGCGTAAATCATAGGAGGGAGCCTTAAAATGGCTCCCCTTCGATTTTATGTAACAGCCACCTTCTTAAAATTCGCTTCAACAAGCTTCCAATTAACAACGTTCCACCAGGCATCGATATACTCAGGCCGTCTATTTTGATATTTCAGATAATACGCATGCTCCCATACATCCAGCCCCAACAAAGGAACCAATCCCTGAGAAATAGGACTATCTTGGTTTCCAGTCGTTGTTACCAAAAGATCTCCCTTTTTGTCACTACATAACCATGCCCAGCCACTACCAAATACCTTTTTTGCGGCAGCAGTAAATTGTTCTTTAAAACTTTTAAAATCATTAAAATACTTATTCATCTTTTCTAACAGCTCTCCCTGAGGCTCGCCCCCGCCATCAGGCGACATGATCTTCCAAAAAAATGAATGATTATAATGACCCCCAGCATTGTTTCGCACCGCGGTCCTAATAGATTCGGGAATGGCATCCAGATCCTTTAGAAGTTCTTCAAGCGTCTTTGTGTGTAATTCAGGATAATCCTTAAGCGCACTATTAAGCTCATCAACATATTTTTTATGATGCTTTGTATGATGGATTTCCATCGTAAGCGTGTCAATATGTGGCTCTAAGGCATTATACGCATAGGGTAAAGGAGGAAGGACAAAAGGGTATATAAGAGTCTCTTTTGCCCTGTTTCTTAGTAAAGGGAGAGCAAAAATATACACAGCCAACCCGGCAACAACAACACAAAAAATAAAAGCAAACAATCTCTTAGAATGTCCAACGTTCATCACACACCTCTGGTAGATATTTTTTCTACTACTGTATAAAAAAAATATATTACCTGCAAGGTTTAGCCGTTACTCGAGGAAGATTGCTCTTGTGCGTTTTCTTGCAGCACCAGTTCAGCTTGTTCCCTGATCGCCTTTATTACTTCGGTAACCATAAAGCACGCTAATTCTGCTGTTTCTTCCATATTACCAAGATCTTTTTTTAGAAAAATGCGCTTGATCAAGCCAAACCCTTTTTTCGCATCCTGAAAAATATCATACCAAAGTTCCCGCCTTTGCCCCTTATAGACATCGGTTGACCAAATCATAAAATGGACTAATGGCACCAGATTGATTAAAAACATTCTTTTATCGCGCAACAGCGCGCAGGTAAGCAACGATACAGACGGTAGAGCACAATAAATTGCTAAAACCAAGCCAGCCCGCTTCTCGACGCACCAAAAAACATGTTCCGGATGTGCTATCTCTAAAAGAAGATGCTTGTATGTATTTATACTATTTTCAAATTTCAAGCAGATTTGCGCTAGTAATTGAGCTCTTTTTATGCCTTCACTTTTGATAAGCGGCTTGATTTTATCCTTAAATTCTTTCAACTCCACTAATGGCAATGGATGTTGCAAATTTGACTGTCTAGATAAAATTGTGGTTATAAGAGGCCCTAGCTGCGGACCATAACCCCTTTCCCTCAATTCTTGTACAAAAAGGGCACAAAAGTAACTTTTTATAGCAACAATCTTCTCATTATTCTCTTCGATCTTTGATACCTCAAAGAGTGATTGTTCTAAGTTCCCTAGGAACTCATCGTATTTTTCTACGCAATCATTCAAGAAGTTTTGTACAAGTTTACGAGACTCCACTTGCTTAGTCGGCGGTAACTTTACAATAAGATAATCTTGGCCTGCTTGCCCAGCCGGAATTTTTAACTGCCCCAAAGTAGCTAATTGTCTCAGTAATTTAACTGCTGTTTGCAGACTCTTTGCCCTATATGAAGATAGGAGACGATCTTCTATGCTATCAACAAAAGCCTTAGCTCGAGCCGGAGAAATAGCAAAGAACCTCAGCAGATACTTATAAGCAGGATCTGAGCTTGGTAGCATATCCATGACAAGCACCCAAATATCTTTGGGAAGAACTTCTTTAAAAAACTTTTTTTCAGACATAAGCTCAGAAACAATTAATTTTTTATTTTTCTCAATTTCCATCGAGAAGACTGGAACAGAGACACTCAGACAAGTCATAACGATAAGACCTTCACGGAAGAATTTCATGAGACACCTTAAGAAAAAATACTTAGACCATTATAAACAAAATTAGCATAGCCTCGAATTGCCAAATTGTCAAAAAGCCACGCGGTCACGTTTTTTCGTTCTTGCTCAACAGCTGCTATCGCTTGATCACGCTGCAAATAGAGATACTGAAAACCAATATAGGGAACCATAAGATAATTATCGTACGTAAGGGGACTTTTTAATGGCTTGAGCTTTGCTAACTCAAACATACTTTTTGCTTCTCGGACAATATCATAGCAATACTCTGACAATCGCCAGTTATAATTGACTTTCAAGATAAAGCCAAAAGAAAAAACTGAAATACTATTGAGTAGTAAGAATTTTTCATCGCCGCTTAAAGCCCAACCGAAGAGAGACCCGCAAGGTATTGCCACATAGTCCAGCAAAAGCCCCCATTTTCGTTTTGCCTGCAGAAACGTCTCTCTATCAGGATCTTCCAGCTGTTTGACAAGGAGCTTAGAAGTACGCATGAGAGATCTAAACATGAAGAAAACCCTCTCAAGCCTGACCATTTTATTTAAACGGATGAGCCTTTTAAAGTTTTGCACAATTGTTTTGTCCAACTCATTACTCCAACTTTTCATCAACTCAGGTCCAACAGAACCCTGATATCCAACGGGCGTGGCGTCCCTTGCAACTTGCTGTGAGATACAAGAAGCAAGCTCTTGATCATACCCATTCATCAACAGCTCGGATTTAATAAAGCCAGAAAAAAATCTTGCCGCCTTATCGTACCTTGCATCCACCTCCATTTCTCCCAATGAATACACGAAATGTGTTAACTCCTGTAAAAACTTTTCCAGCTCTTTTATACGTGCTTCTAGAAGTTGTTTTACCATCTCATAAGACACTTTTTGATTGATGGGTGGGAGCCTCACCAATCGCTGGAGAACAGATATACTACCTTCTAAATTGTACACAGCAGCCAATCTAAGTTTGCCAAAAAAAGCAAGTTTTTTAATGTCTGCCACTGCTTGTATCATATCGCTTGAACTGCGAAATACATCGTATTCTATGCTGTCAACAAGAGTCTTCGCTCTTTGTTGGCAAATCGGAAAAAACATGAGCAAATATTTATACCCAGAATCCTCATTTGCAAGCATATCCATAATAAGAAGCCAGATTTCTACTGGCAGACTCTGGTAAAAAAAAACTTTTTGCCCCATTTGATTTATTTCTAATGGTACCGATTTTAATTGTATATTTTTCTTGGTTTTTTCAATCTCCATCGAAAAAATAAGTGAGAGCACACTAAAGCAGACGAGGGTCATGGACAATTTAAGGAAGAATTTCATCGAAAACACCCCGTTCCTAGCCATGAAGGATAAGAAAATCTTCTTCTATTTTATCCCAATTAATGACGTGCCACCAAGCTTGTATGTAATCTACTCTTCGGTTTTGATACTTAAGATAATAAGCATGCTCCCATACATCAAGACCAAGAAGTGGGGTAAGCCCTTCTAATATAGGAGAATCTTGATTGGGTGTAGAATGAATAATAAGACTTCCCTCAGGGTTCAAACAAAGCCATGCCCAACCACTGCCAAAGCGGCCCTTTGCTGCGTCATTAAATTGATCCTTAAAAGCTTCAAAGCTTCTAAATCTCTTTACAATTTCGTCTTTAAGCTTGCCTTTTGGCTCAGTGGTTGCTGGAGTCATATAGGTCCAAAATAGGGTATGGTTGTAATGACCGCCGCCATTATTACGTACGCTTGTTTGAATGGGCCTTGGCAACTGAGCTATGTCTTTTAAAAGCTCGACAATTGGCTTATTTTGATACTCGGGATACTCCGCAAGAGCAGAATTTACATTATCAATATAGGTTTGATGATGCTTGGTGTAATGAATCTCCATAGTGCGAGCATCAATATACGGCTCCAATGCATCATAAGCATACGGTAATGGTGGCAGTTTATACATGAATATCCTTCTTATCAATTAAATATATAAGCTCATTTTCGTAAGCCATTTGCAATTCTTTGCGCGCAATCGTTTCTTTATAAAAAGGATTATCTTTCCTTTCTTCTAAGTCTAGTTCTAAAGCAGTAACCTCAGTTTCAAGAAGTTTGACTTCTTCTAGTAACTGACTGTTATGAATGTCAGCTGAACGCAAGGCATGCAAGCCTGAGCTGCTTACGAGATAATAGAGGCCTATGAATGTCACCTCAGCCCCCAGAAAAATTTTGAGCGCTTTACGTTTAATATCTTTCATACTAGTTCCTAAAAAGTTATAGAAAAACTCTATATAAAATCATCTTGTAATACAAGAAAAGTGTCAATCTCTTTACTTTATCAGGGCTGATAAACAAAACTACTACCAAAGTGAGTAAGGGGGCTACGATGAAACGTTTAATCATTATCGCCATGTTGTGCCTGAGTACTCTTCTTTTCCTCCTCCATAAAAATTATGCGCTATCCGATCCAAAAGAGCTTGCTCAAAAGGTACTTTCTGCTGCAGATATCAAGATCAATGGCTCTCGACCTTGGGATATACAAGTACACAATCCAGATCTCTATATACGAGTACTCAGCGAGGGCTCGTTAGGGCTTGGTGAATCCTACATGGATGGGTGGTGGGATACTCAAGCACTCGATCAATTTTTCTATAAGATCCTTAATGCACATATCGATAACGCATGGCCCACAAACCTTACAAGCATTCTTGCTCTCGTTACAGCAAAAATTATGAACATGCAAAGCAAAAGCCGCGCTTTCAAAGTGGGAGAACAACATTATGACCTGGGCGATGATCTCTTTAAAAGTATGCTTGATTCGCGCATGATGTACTCCTGTGGATACTGGAAAAATGCAGACTGCCTTGAAAAAGCACAAGAAGATAAAATTGATCTGATATGCAAAAAGCTCCAGTTACAACAGGGCATGAAAGTCCTTGATATAGGATGTGGCTGGGGCGGGCTAGCCAGTCATGCTGCCCAAAAGTACGGTGCCTGTGTTGTAGGCGTTACCGTATCGAAAGAGCAAGCCCACACAGCACAAAAAAATAATGCTGGTCTTCCCGTTGAAATCAGACTTCAAGACTACCGGGATGTCGAAGACACGTTTGATCGGATTGTAAGCGTTGGGATGTTTGAGCATGTAGGATATAAAAATTATGCAACCTTCATGCACAAGGCCTACCAGCTTTTAAAGGATGATGGACTGATGCTTCTACATACCATCGGTTCAAATAGTTCACAGGTAACCGGCGACGACTGGGTAAACAAATATATCTTCCCCAATGGTATGCTTCCTTCACTAACCCAGATTACACAAGCGATTGAGGGACTTTTTGTTATGGAAGATTGGCACAATTTCGGAGCAGACTATGATAAAACACTCATGGCCTGGTTTAACAATTTTGATAAAAACTGGCCATCACTTAAGGCCCACTATGGCGATCGCTTTTATCGCATGTGGAAATACTATCTGCTGTCATGCGCTGGAATGTTTCGGGCACGGGGCATACAACTTTGGCAGGTAGTACTTTCTAAAAAAGGCGAGCCTGGCGGCTATGTAAGTATTCGATAGGCCAAGCACCATCTTAGTGAATGACGTACTCCAGACTCAGCTACAGATGGAGCTTTACCCTTAAATGGTTTTGCCACACTCAAGTACTTTCTAGATCAATTATCACTAGGTAGCAACCCAGAGTAACTTGCTAAAATCGCGCAACAGCCCTCCAGCCTGAATTTATTAAGCCTCATTGATTAATATTTTTTTTATGATAGAATTAATCGCAAAGTGTATTCAAATAAATAAAGGAGCAACTATGACGTTACACATACCACGTTTGCTGGTTTGGTTCTGCTGTGTATTAACAGCTGCTACCATTGGCGCAATGGAACAGAATCGGGCCGCGAAAATAGCGGAGTTTGAAAAACGAACCGAAGCACTCGCAAAAATTAAACCTCTCGTGGCAGGACCCATAAAGGTCATTCCCCACTATCTTTATGAAAATTGCAACCAAGTAACACGCCATACATGGAGTGCTGACCATCTTGCAAGGCTCAAGAAGGCCGTACCTGGAATAACAAAAGAAAATTTAGAAAAGAAATGCAGCAATAACGCTTCAAAATATACCTCTGCTGGCGAAGCATACGACTGGGTTAATGCACTGCAATGTATTGAACAAACGTATCTTGGTAAAGATAGAACAGCTATTAGCTGTGATGATATTAGAAGTATCAATGCATTAGTAACTCGCTTAACTGGCCAAAATCCAGGAGCTATCAGGACCGAAAACATTCGCTGGAATATGCGTCAATTATCAGTTGAGGAGTTCGTCTTTTTGGAAATTATGGATAAAGTAATCATGCAAGAACGTCAATTCAATGGAGAGCACCATATCATTGTTGATCCAAAAAACGGAAACTTGACAATCGATAGCATAAAAAAATTTTTTGAGCATTATAAAAATAATGCCGAACAATTAAAAAGCGTTGCACACCGCTGCATCGACCCAGAAGCAGCAAAAATGTTTGGTGAAATCACTGATAAATCTTTTAATCCAGATATTGTGGATAATTGGAAAAAAGAGCAAGAAGGAGTCGCTCCAGAAGGGAGTTTTTCATATAGGGCTTGGTTAAATCCCCGAATTCATATGTTTCCAAGTCACCAGGAACTTCCTACCCTTTTAAACCGGGTTTGCACAGGGTTGAAAGGACCACGTTCGGCATTTGCAAAGGCTTGTATACTCTGGTTTGAGCTTGTCCGAATTCATGCTTTTTATGAGGCTAATAAACGAACAGGCAGATTGCTTTCTTCAATTATTTTCCTCGAAAACGGATTTCTTCCGCCTTTGATCACTAAGGAGGATAATGAAGAATTTCTCAAACAGTTTAAAGATAATCTCACCAAAGAAGATGGCGCTTTAAATTTTGCTGAATATCTGGCGAAACTGGTAGAAAGGACCCAATCAGACTCTGAAATACTCGCGCAATTACCAGACGAAGTAAAACGACAAATACGAACAAAACAAGATACCCCAACGAAACCTTAAATGTATAAGTGCTCACTTGCGTGAGCACTTATCTTTTTGTAAAGGATTACCATGAAATCACACGTAACGCGTTTTCTATTTTTGTATGTAATACTCTGTGTTTCTAGTCTTTTTTCTATGGAACAGGATCTGAGCGCTCTAAAAAAGAGTTTTGAAGATCGGGCTACAGCATTTTCTTCTATCAAGCCCCTTTCGGCCCAACCAATACGTACAATTCCTCACTATCTTTATGAAAATTGCAATCAAGTTACACGTTATTCCTGGAGCCCCGATCATCTTGAAAAGCTTAAAAATGCCGTGGGGACAATAAAAAAAGAAAAACTCCAAGAAAAATATACCAAAAATGGCGTGTTTGAGGCCCAACAATACACCAGTACGGCAGAAGGTTACGATTGGGTCAATGCACTGCAATTGCTTGGAAAAGAGTATCTTGGTAAGGCTATTATGCAGTTGAGCTTCGATGATCTGGAAAAAATCAATGCACAGGTTACACGATTAACTGCTAAAATTCCCGGCGAATTTAGAACAGAGGTTATTTTCTGGGCACATTATAAACTACAAGTTGAAGAGTGCATCCTTTTTGAGCTCATGCTAAAACTCCTTCTTCCAAAGCAATTATTAAATGGCGAACACTTTATCATCGGCGACCCAGAGACAGGTACTATAACAATCGAGAGCATAAAAAAATTACTGAGTTTTTATAAAAACGATCCTGAAACCCGAGAAGCCGCGGGAAAAGGATGGCGCGACCCTGAAACTGCAAAAAAATTTCTTGAAGGGGACATTAACCCCGACATAGTCGACGAATGGAAGAAAGAACAAGAGGGGAAAGCTCCTGAGGGAAGTATTTCATTTAATGATTGGCTTACAAGGCGTTGCCATTTTTTTCCTAACCCCGCCACCGTCAAAGAGAGACTAGAAAAAACCTTTCTTACCATAAAGATGACCAATTTTTGTCCCTTTCTAAAAGCATGTATCCTTTGGTTTGATATCATACGAATTCACGTGTTTAGCGAAGCAAACAAAAGAACTGGAAGATTGCTCTCCTCGATCATTTTTCTCCAAAATGGCTTCCTTCCTCCTTTAATAACCAAGGAAGACAGCGAAGAATTTCAGAAGCAGCTCTCAGATAATTTCTCCAAAGTAGACGGTGCGTTCAATTTTGCTCACTATATAGCAAAACTGGTACAAAGAACCCAGGCAGATCCTGAGCTACTTGCACAATTGCCCGATGAAGTACGACTACAGATAGCAAAACAAAAAGAACAAGGTCCCTTAGCAAAGCCCTAAAGTGTACAAGTGCTCACGCTTGTGAGCACCTTTCTTTTTCTTCACATCTGCTTTGAAAAACCAGTATGCTCTCTTTAGATACCGGGGGTAGAGATGAAGCGCGTACACCTTTTCTTATTTATTTTTACAACAGTGCATATGGATGCCGAGCACGTACAAGACTGGTCAAAAACAATGGCCGAGGTGTATCATACTATCCAAAAAGAATCTTATTTTCCCATCAAGGTCAAACCTGCCATGATTAAGGCTCTTGATGCATTTGCCCAGGAAGCTGATGAACATAATCAGTTTTTAGGTCCGGAGCATTATGGAGAACTGCGCAAAAAAGCTGCAGGTACTTTTTATGGTATAGGTGTTGAGTTGGCACCCAAACAAAACGATGATGATTTTGTCATGGTACTGAATGTAAAGCCCGGTAGCCCTGCACATAAAGAAAAATTACAGCGGTACGACAAAATTGTTGCAATAGATGGAGTCCCTGTCGCAGGTCTTTCCATAGATCACTGTATCGATAAGCTCAAGGGTGAAAAGCGCTATTCACTGGTCACGCTCGATATAATCAGAGAACACAAGGGAGCGTTAAAAGCAACGATTCAACGTGATCTCATTCCTGAAGAGCATTGCTGGTGTTACTACATGCCGTATCAAGGCATTGTCTATTGCGCCCTCTCACTGTTTACGCAAGAAGTAAGAACACAATTGGAAGCTGCCCTTATGAAAGCGGTTTCAAAAAAGCCCAAGGGTATAATCCTGGATCTAAGAGATAATCCGGGAGGCGTTCTTAAGGCGGCGGTTGAATGCGCAGCTGCATTTCTTGCAAAACACAGCCTCGTGGTCACTACCCGCGGCCGATCAAATCGCATTATAGAACAGCATTATACGACGAGCGATCCCCTGGTAAAGAATGACATACCCATCATTATACTAGTAAATGGTCTTACCGCATCCAGCGCTGAATTCTTTGCCCAAGCGCTTCGTATTTATTCAAAAGAAGGCCGAAGAGCCATTTCTCCGTATGTGTTCATCCTTGGAACTCAAACCTATGGTAAAGGCTCAATTCAGGAAGTAAAACCATTAAGCAATCAGTGTGCTCTAAAAGTTACCACGGGACTCTATTACCTTCCTGATAACACGTCTATCCAAGGGAAGGGAATACTTCCAGATTTTGTAATTAAGCAAAAATATCCTCAGACAGAGGAAATGAAGCTTATTGAAAAAATGGAACAAAAAAAACATGCAAAGAAAAAAAACCGATCCATGGATAAAGCTTTTAAAGGTGTGGATCATGAAAGGAAACACGCACTTAAAAAAGATTATCAAGTGCAGTGCGCCTGTAATCTGCTCCTTTTGGTAGATCTTGCAAAAACACTCACTCCAAGGGAAGTTGGTACCCATGACCGAATGCTTACCTGGCTGCGCCAACATTTTACGTGCCCTACGGCACTTAGTATACAGGATCTGAACTAATCAAAAGAGCATAAAAAAGGAGCCCCCACTTAAGGGGGCTTTTTTACTCGGATCTAAATCTGGATTTAATCCAGATTTTATTTTGCAGGTTTTAGCTGAGCAACCGTTATGCCCCACGCATTCTGAAAGTCTACCGATTCATTGGTTAACCATATATCGATATCATTACATGGGTCTGGGCTTAAAGAACCATGATCCCCCCAGCGTTGGATATTTGGCCCGGGAGCCAATGAAACGTTTGGCGCGTAATTATAGGAAAGCGACGTATTATCCGTAACCAATACTGGTTCTCGTAGGGTATTGAGTGGATCTGTTCCCTTCCTGCCTGCAAAGAACACATTTATGTAGTCATCAACGCCAGACACTGTTCCACTGATAACTAAATCATGACATTTATTGGTCATAATAGATGGTGTTATGTAAAATTTAGGATTAGTTGGCGAGTTATCAAAAATGGTACCATATTGAACGAGTGCAGGAACGGTATCGGGCAGCTCAATTCCTTTGCCCTGACCAGTTGGATCACCAGTGAGATCAAATTGAAACCATTGGATGCCCACACGGTCGCCGTTATAAACGCCATTTCCAAATTGATCCATCTGAGTATCAATAACGACATACATCTGATGATCGCGAACATGGGTAGCCGCAATAAAATCTGCTGTTTGCAAGAATCCTACAGTTCCTGGGAATAAATTGCCCTTATGAGGCGCGAACGCAGCATCTGCGTAGGTAGGAACCGGAATATATACGAGAGGCCCAAGCACTGGAGAAGCACTCCCTGGGTTTATTATCCGATAGAGATGGAATTGATCATAGTTGCTTGTAGCCTCCGGCCAGATATAATTACTCGCATGAATGCTATAACCGTATTGAGGATTTGGATCAAAAATATCAGCAGGAGCGATAGTATTTTCAAAACCCGTTGTACAAGAAGGATAGCATCCAACATTTACATTCGGGCTACAATTGGCACCAGGACACAAGTAAGGAAATACCGTTATAATGGGACTTCCCGCTAACAATGAACTCTTTTGAATCACAATGAGCGAAGAACCAGCATAATAATCCTCAGCCGCGTCATTAAACGTCGAAACGTTAATAAAGACGGCGTTTTCACTGACTGCTAATTGCTGAAAATCGAGACTTCCAAAGGTTGCAGTGAATTCAGGATTTATAAGGTCATTAGGAATGGTATAGATGTCCCATGTTGTCGATTCTGTGATCACACTCTCACTGCTTACTGCAAGAATGATAACTCCACTCCAGCCATTTTGTGCATAATCATTATTCTCGCATGACATATACCAGCGACCTGCAAATCGATCATAATTAATGCGAACATCAACGCAGGGCTGACCAAAAAAACTTGCCGAATCGATGTTAAGAACGCCATCAGGCTGGCCCGTCCTCTTATCAAAACTACGAAGAACTTGATTCGTTATGAGAATATATTGTTTTGGACCAACCCACCCACTACAATTTGGTTGAGGCCGGAAATGCGCCGGTACATCTTTTACCGTAGCAGCTATGAACAAATGGCCTATTTCTTGAGCCCGACCGGTATTGTAGGTCCCTTGTGCTCCGATAGCTCTCTTTGATATAGCTGCCTTTCGCTGTACGAGCTGAGCAGTAGTAAAAGTCTCTCGTTTTATTGAGCTTGATGAAAGAGGCTCCACAGCATAGAGGTGCATCCCCACTCCGATAGCTGCCATTAATACATATAATTTCATGTTATCTCCTTTTGTAACAACCATTATCCGCCTATTGCATTATTCGATCCACCACCAAGACCTCCTGTGAGTCCTATTTGGAGGCCGTTTTCTTTATTTGGTATCCGCTGGGTACCGGTCACGTCCGTGCCAACAAGATTTCCCGTTACCGATGTAAACGTTCCGGTCTGGCCGTAGATAAGAATGCCATTTTTTCCGTTACCTGAAACCAGATTACCTTGTCCAAGAGAAGATGAACCCCCTATGATATTTTGTGTGTCATTTACCACAATGCCATTACGGCAATTCCCCAATGCTTGACTCCCTGCAGCGTTCGTTCCAACGTAGTTTCCTTGTACTGTATTAAATGAACTTCCTGGCAAATCTAATTTACCAACGTTTATACCCGTTCCATTGCCAGAGGAAAGATTGTTGAGAATGAAATTATCTGTGGCGTATGAATCAACTTCAATACCTGCATTCCCATTAGGAACTCGGTTATTTCCACTATAGTCGGTGCCAATAAAATTCCCTTCGATCGTACACTGGCTGCATCCGGGAGCTGCTGTAAATGTAAAAGGAAGAAGACCCGTCAGCGAAACTCCATAAAGTTCATGGCCGGAAATAACGTTTCCTTGCGCACCTTGGCCTCCCACCGTTGAGCCCGTTTCGCTCACCAAAAGCACCCCTGCGAGTGAATTAGTAAGTGCGTACGTACCGGATGCATCGAGGCCGATATAATTTCCTTGAATCAGGGTACTTTGGTTATATGAGCTGCAAATGCAGGCGCCACGAAGAGAATACGAGGTATCATTGATAAAGTAGGCAAAGCTCCCTGCTATGATATTGCGATCGGCCGGATTTTGAGTACCAATAACCGTATTGGTAATAGGATTGACCGCTCCAGAGATACCTATCCCCGTTCTATTTGCTACCTGTGCATTCCCTTGTGCGTTTGTGCCAATAAAGTTCCCCAAAATTTGAATACCATGTATCGACGCTAGAGTGCCATCAATCAATATGCCACTTGCCAACCAACCATTAATAACAAGCCCAGAAACGACAGAATTGTCTGATCCAGCGACAAAATCTAACCCATTGCCATAAGTTATACCATCAGCTTGTGCATCTTGGCTGCCATTAAGGATAACGGTAAGAATAGCATTATCGCCATTTGCTAACGTATTCTTTTGTGAACCCGCTTGTGAATACCCATTTATAAAGACAGGTTGAGAAATCGAGGGCAGATCGCTCAGTGGTTGAATTGTCCACGTGTTTGTAAGCGGATCATAGCCCGGATCGGACGTAAGCAATTGAAAATCAATCTCATTATAAAGACCAAGATTAACTTGAGTGATTCCGTCACGTAATGACGTGGCGCCGCTATCGGCTGTTGTCTGAACATAAAAGACGGTTGCACTCGCACAGGGGGCTATAAGCAATGAAAAAGAAAACAAGGTTAATCTTATAATCTTCGTCACTTCAATTCGTTTCATACTAACTCTCCTTCATATGAGCATAAAGTTTTTATTTTTTATGTGCGTATTTTTTGATTTCACGAGGGTAACTAAATTCTGAAGTGTTGCCGGGTAAGCCTTGAGCAGTAAACATCGTTGCTGTTGAGGTAAGGTACTTGCATCCGGTAGACGGAACAACAGTTATAAAGCTCACACTTCCCGCACCATCAGTTAAAACCGTGAGATTCCCTAAGAGTGTTTTTCCCTCAAGGGTCTTCTTCCTTGTACTAAAAAACTGTATCAGGAAGGTGCTATTGGGGACACTGTGTAAGATGCCTGCTATCTTTAAAGATCCGTCTTGGCATACGGCTGAATCAATACAAGGATAATTTTGAAAATTGTTTGGCCCCGGTACAGGATTCTCGCTATGATTAAGCGTCCTGCCATTATTACCAAGATCTATACCAATACTTTTATTCGCAAAAATTGAATTTGAAAGTATAGAATTATTGATGCTCTCATCACATGGATTATGACCTATTACCACGCCCTTTTTATTGTATGCAATAGTATTGTTTTGGCCCAAGAGCCCCCCTATCATGTTATTATCAGAATTATATTCTATAAGAACCCCATCATTTCGATTTCCCAATGGCTGAGCTCCATCGTTACTCACGCCAATACTATTGTTTTGAATCCTGTTACCAGACGAAAAATTGGTAATCCGTATACCATTTTGGCCGTTTCCAGAAATTACATTCGACAGAACCTGTGGTGGCAAAGCAGGCTGTCCTTTGAAGAGCCGCTCATTCTTTTTCGTTTCGTGCTTCTTAATAATTTTCGCTATTTTTGCCGTCAGAGATGAATGATCTGCCCTGCTGTATGCAGCGACAATAAGCGCGGATACAAAGAGCATTTTGACCGATCTTGTTCGATTCATTGGAAGCCTTTCACTTAAGATATTAAAAAACTGCTTATTTAAGACTACTTAAAAGGCTTTCTTTAATGCAAGAAACAAGAAATCAACAAAGGCATCTGGGGAAAGCGGTGCTCACTCACTCAACAGTAAGTGATTTTGCAAGATTACGGGGTTTATCAATGGGACGATCAAGCACTTTTGCAATGTGATACACAAAAAATTGCATGAGCCCCGTCATGGCAAGGGGCGCCAAAAGAGGATTTACACGAGGGATAACAAAGGCAGTATTTGCTAACTCTATAAGTTCTTGTTGCCCCTCAAAAGCAAACACAATCACATGGCCAAAACGGGCTTTGACCTCCTGAGCATTCGATACGAGCTTTTGATAAATAACCGGATCTAACACCGAAAAAATAAATACGGGCATCTGTGCATCCACAAGAGCTAAGGGTCCATGCTTAAGCTCGGCGGCAGGATAACAATCAGTGAAAATGTAGGATATCTCTTTTAACTTGAGTGACGCCTCAAGAGCGAAGGGATAACTTATGTGCCTTCCTAGAAAAAGAGCATGTTTAAACTGGCTATAATAAGGAGCATATTTTTGAATGATATCTTTTTTATACTGTTCAATCGAATTTTCAAGAACTTCGGCCACCACTAAAAGCTCATCCTGAGCAGCTTTAAGAGCCCGTGGTGTAATAAGTCCTTTTTCAAGCGCGATTTTATGAGCAAGCCAATAGAGAGCGGCAACCTGCGCTGAAAAAGCTTTTGTTGATGCAACCGCCACCTCAGGTCCTGCATAGGTTGGTAAATATCCCTTGGTTTCGCGTACCATGGTACTTGAAAGAACGTTAACCAAGGCAATAGTATGCATACCAGCACTAGTCAAAAATCTTACCGACTCGAGTGTATCTGCTGTTTCACCCGATTGCGAGATAGCAAGTGCAATACCATGCTTTTCAGGGAAGAAATTCATGTAGCGCATCTCCGAGGCCAATGAAACTTCAGTTTTTACACGAGCAACTGACTCCAGGAAAAATTGGCCAACGCGGGCTGCATGCCACGATGTTCCACACCCCACTAACTTTATATGAGTAACGTCCTTTAATTGCTGATGAGTCAGCCCCATGAGTGTCGCTATATGCTCGGCCTGAGCACAATATTTGTGAACAGTATCTTGAATGACCTTTTTTTGTTCATAAATCTCTTTAAGCATAAAATGCTCATATCCTTGCTTCATATCAAAAGACCAAGGAATATCCACAATCTGATAACTTAAAGGTAGCGCATTCCCCTTAAAATCATAGAGCTCCACAGCATTCTTAGTAAGAAAAGCAAAGCTTTCGTCAGGCAAAAACATCATTTTGTTCGTTTTGCCAGCAAATGCGAGCAAATCGCTTGCAACAAACATCTCGTCATCGCCACTCCCTATGCATAACGGGGACCGTTTACGTGCAATCACCATGGTATCTGGATACGCAGAAAGCAGAAGTGCAAAAGCATAGGCACCTTCAAGCTTACTTACTAAATCAACGAGTGCTGACTTCAAGTTTTTATGACGTGCAAGCAGAGACTCAAAAAGATGCGCTATCGTTTCAGTATCGGTTTGCGAATGGAAAATGTGCCCCTCTTCCTGCAGCTTTTGCTTCAATTCATGATAATTTTCGATAATGCCATTATGCACAATTGAAATTTTTTTATGGCAATCAAAATGGGGATGAGCATTCTCTGTGGAAATGACCCCATGCGTTGACCACCGTGTGTGGCCCATTCCTACATGGCCATCAATGGGGGATTTGTCAAAGTTCTTAATAAGATTTGATACCCCACCCTGTGATTTAGTATAAATAACATGGTGATCCTGAGGATGGAGACAGGCAAACCCTGCCGAATCATATCCTCGATACTCCAAGCGTGTCAATCCTTCCAGAACAAAGGAACGACTCATGTTTTTACCAATGTAGCCCACAACACTGCACATAGAGGCTCTCGTACCATTAACGCTTTACAAACTGGAATCTACGACGTGCCGCTTTGCGACCATATTTTTTACGCTCTTTAACACGAGCATCAACTGTTAATAGACCATGATCCCTAAGTAAAGAGCGCAACTCAGGATTGATTTCTACTAATGCACGCGCAATACCGAGCTTAACAGCATCAGCCTGAGCTGAAATACCACCACCGACGACATTCGCAGCTACATCATATTTTGACGCCTGTGCATACACTGCAAAAGGGAGACTTGCCTCTTTACGAGCTGTCTCGGTATCAAAGTACTCGATATAATCTTTTTCATTAACGAGCAATCCACCCTTTCCACGACGTAGCCATACACGAGCAATAGCGCTTTTGCGACGCCCAACACCATGAGCCAATGGCTTACCTTCTACAGCTTTGGGAGCTGCTTGCATTTTTGATTCTTTTTTTACTACCATAAAAACCCTTTATATATAATGTACGCCTGGAGCCGATGATCGGATTTGAACCGACGACCTACTGATTACGAATCAGTTGCTCTACCAGCTGAGCTACATCGGCACATGCTACCAAATAATATTAAGTATATCAAAGCGCTGCACAAGAGCAAGTTGAAAACCAGAGCTGTTAGCCCCACCACCTTAAAAATCTTCCCCCTCTCACGCAGGAGAAATAATGCAAACATAAATTATTGCTATCTTTATCAGCAATTCGCTATCTTGAAAATAACGACACGTTCATAAGCAAAAAAAGCAAGCGGAAGAAGATGATTGAAGGGCAATCATTCGTTCTGCTTAGACACCAAAAAGAGGGTACGTATGACAACTTCAACTCAACAAACTCGGGCCGCGGCTTTTAAAAATAAGCTCTTACATCTTATAGTGCTGGGACTCTTTTCTTTAGCCAGCGCCCCAGCTGCTGCCTTATTTTGCGAATTTAGTGATATCAGCACAACGCACAATAGCTGCCCGTCAAGCCCCGATGGCACAATTACCGCTACAGTCAGCAGCAACGCGACAACTCCTCTAACATACACACTAACGGGTCCGGTAACTCGGCATGACACGAGTATGACTTCGACTTTTACTATAATGAACCTTCCCGGTGGCACTTATATTCTGCATGTTATGGGCAACAATGGCGTTATTTGCACTTCCAACCCCATTAAGGTCGATCAAACAAAAGTAAAGTATGAGTTCCTTATTCTTACACCTGCAAATCCTTGCACATGTAGTGGAATTGCTTCATTTGTTAATGTCAATCCGCTGTTAGATAATATAACGTTATATGTAGCCGGACCTGATTACACGAGCCTTAACTCTGTAGCTGCCGATACGACTCAGACCATTACTCTCACCGGTTTATGCGCAGGGAACTACATCTTTCAATTTAGAGCTGAGGCCTGCATCCTTCTTAGCGGCACTTTTGCTATTTGCGGAGGAGGGCCAGCACCCATTGATCTAAGCATCACCGGAAACAATAGTCCTTACCAAATAGGAGACACAATCTCGCTCAATGGGAATTTTACCACTTCGCCTGTATCAAGCGGCCCATTTAGTTATATGTGGACCGGACCTAGCTTTACTGAAACCACGCAAAATGTTTCATTCCTCGCTCAAACATTAGGTCAAACGGGAACATATACCTTTACCGTTACCAATGAAGAAAATGGCACAGGATGCGCAACGGAACCTTGCCAGACAGCCAGCATCAGCACGAGTATATGCGTTGGACCGGTTGTAAAAATCGTTGGTAGCAGTGATATTTGTGGTCAAAATCCCGTAACATTAGCGGCAGACGTATCGCCAATAGGTTCATATAACTACACCTGGACAAGAAACGGCACTTTTGTTGGCAGTGGTGATGTCATTAGTGTTACAGAGACTGGCTTGTATACAGTTCATGTTTCCTCAGTAGAAATGCCAAATTGTATCGTAACAGCACAGTTTAATCTTACGTCAAGTTTAAGTGCTAACGTTACTCCTTCACCTGCTTGCATCCCACAAGGAGGATCTGTAACTCTTACCGCTAATCCAACTCCTGCAGGGAACTACACCTACACATGGTCAATTCCTGGAGACGGCACATTTACAGGCAACCCTCTAATAGCCACGGTACCTGGTACCTATACGGTTACCGTTACTGACCCTAACCACGCTACTGAATGTTCCACCACGGCAACAGCAACACTCAATCAGGCTACTTTGACATTCACAACCTCAGCCGATTGTGCGGGGAATATAACTATAACGGGTACCGCTAATCCATCAGACACTATAGTACTTATGGGCGATTTGAGTGGAACAACAACTGCTAATCCTACTACGGGTGATTTCAGCTTCTCGTTCACTGGAAAAGCTGCGGGAACCTATAATTTTGTAATAACTGCGACAACTCCAGGTCCAATCGTCTGCACCACGCATACTACTGGCTCGGTAGTTGTACCTACAGGACTTGATGTTACGATCACGGGTAACCTGGATATTTGCGGTGTGGTTACACCTCAATTAACAGCTAACGTAACCAATGAAACTGGTTCTTTCAGCTATCTCTGGACACCAAATGGTCAAACAACACCAACCATAACGGTGAGCACTCCTGGAACCTATGGCGTGACTGTCACAGACATTACTAGCGGATGTAAAGGCTCTCAGACTGTCGTAGTAAACGCTGATCTCTCTGCGTCTGTTACGCCTGCAAGTGCTTGTCTCCCTCAGGGTGGTTCTGTTCTGCTCACTGCTCTACCTAACACAGGTAATTATACCTATAGCTGGAGCTTACCCGGCGGTGGCACCGCAACTGGCAATCCGCTCACGGCAACGGAACCTGGTATCTACACCGTTACCATTACTGATCCAGAACATCAAGCGTGTATTGCAACTGCATCAGCAACGATCGTTCAGGCTACTTTAACATTCACAGCTATAGCCGATTGTTCTGGCAACATAACCATAGCGGGTACCGCTAATCCATCAGACACTGTAATGCTTAGCGGTGGCGAGTTAAGTGGAACAACGACTGCTAATCCAACTACGGGTGATTTCAGCTTCTCGTTCACTGGAAAAGCTGCGGGAACGTACAATTTTGTGCTAACTGCGACAACTCCAAGTCCAATCGTCTGCACCACGCATACTACTGGCTCGGTAGTTGTACCTGTAGAACCAATTGTTGCCATAATTGGTAATTTTGATATTTGCGGTGTTGTTACACCTCAATTAACAGCTACCGTAACCAATGAAACTGGTTCTTTCAGCTATCTCTGGACACCAAATGGTCAAACAACACCAACCATAACGGTGAGCGTCCCTGGAACCTATGGCGTGACTGTCACAGATACTACTACCGGATGCCAAGGCTCCCAGACTGCCGTAGTGAATGATGATCTTTCTGCATCTATTACGCCTGCAAGTGCTTGCATACCTCAGGGTGGTTCTGTGGTACTCACCGCTCTGCCTAGCACGGGTAATTATACCTATAGCTGGAGTTTACCTGGCGGTGGAACGTCAAGTCTTAATCCGATCACGGCAACGGAACCTGGTACCTACACAGTTACCATCAAAGATCCTGAACATCCAGACTGTCAAGCAACTACCAGCGCTACCCTTGGCCAAGCTACCTTGACACTCGCGCCAGCAACCGCTGACTGTTTGGGTAATGTGACCATATCTGGTACTGCTAATCCACTTGATGTCATTACCGCCTCTAATGGTCTGACAGGAACTGGCGTGGCTGATTCTTTAGGTAACTTCACGATTACTATCACTGGTGTAACCCCAGGATCCCATACCTTTACGGTAACGGCAACTAATACACAACCAATTACCTGCAGTACATCGGTAAATGGCTCTGTATTCGTACCATCCTGTGTTACACAGCTTGCCCTCTTCCAATGCTGCCCATGTCAAATACCGTGCAATGGCACAACATCGATAACGGTCAGCGTACGAAATGCAGGCACTGCAGATGCTACGGGTATTATTCTCAACGAAACATTCTCGTCCTGCTTAAGCTTTGTAAGCGGATCAGGAACAGGATGGAGTTTCACACCATCGGGTAATTCAGTTATTGCTACGTACAATAACCCACTGCCTGCAGGACAGGTTGCTACATTCACTCTTAACTTGCAAGCAGAATGCTGCTGCAAATATAAGAAGGAAGTATGCTTCACCACCTCTGCAGTAAGTGACCATACACCAACACCGGTATCTACAACCTGCAAAATCCGCCTTAGTAAGAAACACTAAGCGTATCTTGACATAAAAAGAAAGAGGCTCAGTCGGAAACTGAGCCTCTTTCTTTTTATGGAATCTTAGGAGCAGCTCCAATTTGGACCAGGCGCGTGCTCGTGCTGCGCGAGAGGATGCAAGTCTAGATCGACCGTTCTTTACCCTCTTCCAAGGCTTCCTGGCAGGCAAGGCAACGCGTAGCATTTGGAAAAAGCATTAAACGCTTTTCCGAAATAGGGTTGCCACATTCGGTGCAAAGCCCATAGGTACCATTGTCGATCATCTCAAGAGCTTTATTAATCATCTGGTATTCATCGAGCTCATTATTATGCAGTGAAATTTTGATTTCCTCTAATGATGATGAAAGAGCCTGATCGCCCGTATCTTGGACTTGATCATCAGATACCTTCTCCTTATAAAGCAAGGACATTGCCACTTCTAATTCTGCTTTTCTATTTAGCAACTGTTTTTTTATTGCTTCAAAATTGCTCACCTTTTTTCCTCATCTGTTTAAAAAATTTCTCTAATAATTTTTTAGATTCTTCAGCCAAAATACCCCCCGTTATTCCCCTTATATGTTTTTGGTATAAATAAGGCAGCTGTTCCTTGTCAAGGTGATAGCCAAAAAGTGGCGATTCTGCCCCATAGACTAAGCGCTCTATTCTACTTAAACATATCAATCCCATGCACATAATACATGGCTCAAGAGTAACATACAATGTACATCCCTCCAACCGCCAATCCTTTAGCCTTCTTCCAGCACGCTCAATAGCACGTACCTCTGCATGGCGACTTTGACTAAACAGTGCCTTACTCATATTAGAGGCTCCCGCTAGCAGCTCGCCTTGGCTACTTACAATGACAGCTCCTACAGGTATTTCTCCCCTTTTGCCCGCTGCAGCTGCCCCTACCAAAGCCTTTTTCATATAATACTCATCAACTAAGGCCATGGTGGGAGTTATGTTCTTATCAAACACGGATCACACCCTAAAAAGCTATCTGGATACAAATCAACCACTTTCTCAAGTAGAGCTATAAGCTGCCTTTTTTCCATGTCCTGCAACATTCTGCTCCACTGCATTCTATCGGGAAATTCGGACGGTTGCTCATTCCACAAAGCCAGCAGTGCTGCAATATGTTTACAGGGAACAACCCGATTTGTATAACATGTGCAGCATGAATTAGCAATACCTTTTTGATTAAAAATAATCCGCACACTATAACTCGGGCTTGTTGAGCCTTCACAAATAGCCCGCAGGGTCATCCATTCATAATAAAATACGTAAAACGGCTCATCCTTTAAATACTCTTTACCTACCTGATACATTTTTGCGCCACAGTAATCAATTACGCGCTCCTTTGCAAGAGCTGGAATGTTCGTCATAAAAAACTTTCTTACCACTAGTTAGTACCCACATGCCCATAGTATTTCAAAGCATAGACAAATCAAATACCTCAAGTAAATATTTCGCATGGCAGCCTGTTCCGCCTTGTCAAAAAGCTCATTTTGCTTTATAATTGATATAATACACTACCTATGAAAAATGGAGCTCTTATGTCTGATGACATCAAAAAAAATTCTTCGGGCAACCCGCAGCAATACGGCGCTGAATCTATTCGCGTCATAGAAGGCCTTGAAGCAGTACGAAAAAGGCCGGCGATGTATATCGGATCTACGGGGCCACAAGGCTTACATCACCTTGTCTATGAAATAGTCGATAACTCCGTTGACGAAGCACTTGCAGGTTTTGCAACCACGGTCAATGTCATATTGCATTCTGATGGCTCCTGTTCAGTCGAAGATAATGGACGGGGTATTCCCACGGGCATCCACCCGACCGAAGGTATTTCAGCCGCAGAAGTGGCTCTTACCAAACTCCATGCCGGGGGTAAATTTGATAAGGCTTCCTACAAATATTCTGGCGGTCTTCATGGTGTGGGTGTTTCCGTTGTCAATGCTTTATCAACCAAATTGTATCTTGAAATTTACCAAGATGGCAAAATTCATGCGCAATCGTATGAACGGGGAAAACCTCTTGATTCCTTGCATACTATAGGAGCAACAAAAAAACGGGGAACTTTCATTCGTTTTACCCCGGATCCCGAAATCTTTAAAGAGACAGTTGAGTTTAATTTTGATGTCCTATCGGCCCGCTTACGCGAACTTGCCTTTCTCAATAAGGGCCTGCGCATAACCATTGAAGATGAACGATCAAATAAAAGTCATGATTTCTACTTTGAAGGCGGTATTATCTCTTTCATTGAACATATAAACTCAAAAAAGACCCCTATTTTCCCCGAGGTCATTTACGGTTTTAAAGAAGAAGAGACGTATGTTCTTGAATGCGCCCTCCAATACAACGATGGGTATGGTGAGCAGCTCTTTTCCTTTGTGAATAATATAAACACCATAGAGGGAGGAACCCACGTTGCAGGTTTGAAGGGTGCGCTTACCAAAGCATGCAATAAACGGGCTCATGAGTATCATTTATTAAAAGAGCAGGAAAGCTTTTCAAGCGAGGATGTGCGCGAAGGCTTAGTCTGTGTTCTTAACATTAAAATTGCTGAAGCTCAATTTGAGGGCCAAACAAAGGCAAAGCTTGGTAATAGCGAAGTCAAGGGGATCGTTGAATCTTGGGCATTTGCCTTCTTAGATGCCTATTTTGAAGAGCATCCAAACGTTGCTAAGAAAATATTGCAAAAGGCGGTTGTTGCCCAGCAAGCCCGTGAAGCGGCCCGCAAGGCTCGCGAACTTACCCGGAGAAAAACTGCCCTTGAAACGGTTGTTCTTCCTGGTAAATTAGCTGACTGCTCGAATGAATCTCCCGCTGACAGCGAACTCTTTATTGTGGAAGGTGATTCTGCAGGAGGCTCTGCAAAGCAGGGACGGGATCGGCATAGTCAGGCTATATTGCCCTTGCGTGGTAAAATACTCAACGTTGAGAAAGCCCGCCTTGATAAAATTCTTTCTAATGAAGAAATACGTTCGTTAATTACTGCTATTGGTTCGGGAGTGGGGGAAGCTGATTTTAATGTTGACAAAGCCCGTTACCATAAAATTATTCTTATGACTGATGCCGATGTTGATGGTGCTCATATTAGAACATTACTCCTTACCTTTTTCTTTAGGTACATGAAGCCCCTTATTGAAAAGGGATATCTCTACATAGCAAAGCCACCGCTTTACAAAGCAAAAATTGGTAAACGCGAAGAATATTTAAAAGACGAACGCTCCTTTAAGCAGTTCCTCTTTGATTGGGTACGTGATCATGCAATCCTTACTGTAGATGGCAAAGAAATTGAATCCGCTGCGTGGACCTCATTGCTTGAGCAACTTCTTGCCTATCATGCAACACTGGAAGAAACAGCTCACAAGTTTAAATTAACGTATGAGCAGTGTCATGAGCTTATTACCTTCTTAAAAGAGATGAAGTGGCAAGAAGCTCAAGGATTGGATGTCCTCTTTGAAGAACTGGGAACTTATTTTAAGCGGTTTATTGTAGGGACGAAACAGACAGAGGCAACCGAGGATAGTGTCCCTAAAACGCTTATTACCTTCAAACTTCTTAACAATGAATGGCAAGTAAGTACTGACTTTTTCACCAATGCAGAAGCACAAAAACTCCTTGCAAAAACTAATGAACTGGCATTCTTGCAGGTCCCATGGATTCTTCGGATAAAAGATAAAGATAAATCGATGATTGGCACTAGCATTATAGGACTCATTTCAGCCATTACCAAAATAAGTAAACCCTATATGAGCGTCCAGCGATACAAAGGTCTAGGAGAAATGAATCCTGAACAGCTGTGGGAAACTTCGATGGACGCAAAGACTCGTTCCCTTACCCAAGTATCGATCGGTGATGCATTAGAAGCAGACGCTTGGTTTGATACACTTATGGGCGGTGAAGTAAAAGGACGGCGCGAATTTATTGAGGAAAATGGTCATTTTGTGAAAAACTTGGATATTTAACAGGCCAGGATCTTGATGCATAAAACATTTTGTATCGCAGGACCAATTGTTGAGAAATACCATTATTTCTTACCACATCGCTTACGTTGGGATGAACTTCAAAAGTATATCGATCGCATGTATTATTTTGTTCTCCATGCGCCTCGACAAAGCGGTAAAACAACTGAGATACAGGCTTTTATCAAGCATCTTAATCATCATGGAACCTATTGGGCACTTTATATAAACATAGAATCTGCTCAAGCAGCGCGTGATAATGTGGAAAAAGCGTTATTAAGCATTGTAGAAGAAATAGCTGATGCTGTTGCTCATCAATTACCCGAGCAAAATGAGCTAGCCTCTCACATTAGGGAGATGATAAAGATTCACCCCATTACCCTTAATTTGCTTTTAAATGCGTTGCGTTTCCTATCGCAGTCAGCAAAGAAACCAATTGCCCTTTTTATCGATGAAATTGATGCTTTAATAGGAGATTCGCTGCTTTCTGTTTTACGTCAATTAAGGACCGGCTTTAATCAAAGACCAGAACGGTATCCTCAATCAGTTTGTTTAATCGGTCTTCGTGATGTTCGAGATTACCGAGTATGGTCAAAAGAGCAGGGTTACTATGTTTCAACAAGCAGCCCCTTTAACATCAAAGCAGTCTCACTAACTCTCACTAATTTTACGCTGGACGATGTCAGAACTCTTTATCTTCAGCATACGCAGCTCACTGGGCAACAGTTTACTGACGATGCAATAGAATATGCCTATTATTTAACACAAGGCCAACCATGGCTGGTAAATGCACTTGCTTATCAAGCCTGCTTTGTAGATATACTTGATAGAGAGCTACCTATTACCAAAGAAATACTCGATATAGCAAAAGAAAAGCTCATTTCGCGGCAAGATACCCACCTTGACTCATTACTGGATAAACTTAACGAACGGCGAGTAAGGAATATTATCGATCCCATTATCTGTGGCAAAAGCGAAATAGAGGTCTTTGATAATGATGACGTACAATATGTACGAGATTTAGGACTTATAAAAAACAATGAATTTGCAATAGCCAATCCCATATATCAAGAAATAATCCCTCGCTCACTTACTTCAATAATACAAGAGATGATTCCCTATCAGTCACTCTGGTATATAGAAAATAATAAGCTTAATATGAACAAATTGCTCGAGGCATTCACTCAATTTTTCCGGGAAAACTCACAAGCATGGTCCGACAAGATGCTCTATCAAGAATCGATGCCCCATTTACTCCTTATGGCCTTTCTCCAAAGAATAGTAAATGGAGGGGGAACTATTCATCGAGAATATGCCTTAGGAACAAAGCGGTGCGATATTTATGCCACTTGGAAAAATAAGCAATCATTTGTTATTGAACTAAAAATAAAGTATGGAGAAGCAACTCTTAAAGAGGGAATTGAGCAAATTGCTGACTATATCAACCTATCAGGAGCTGAGGGCCATTTAGTTATCTTTGACAGGAATCCTTGTCTTACTTGGGAGCATAAAATTTCCCATGAAATAATTTCGTTTAAAGAAAAACAGATACATGTATGGACAATGTAACCGCATGATTGACAAGGTCGTCCTATTTATAGATGCACAGCACCTTATACAGCCCAATTCAACAATCGTAGTGGGTCTTTCAGGAGGGTCGGATTCTGTTTGTTTGCTGCATCTGCTCCTAGAGCTACAACCAAAGTACAATCTTACGCTTATTGCAGCCCATCTTGACCATGAATGGCCAAGCACTTCAAAAGATGATGCACTCTTTTGTAAACAACTTGCAAAATCCCTCAATATACCATTCGTCGCAGCTCAAGCATCTAAAATAAAGCAGCCTCACTATAACGGATCAAAAGAAGAGGTATGGCGCAACTTAAGACACGCTTTTTTTCAGTCAGTAATCAAGGAATATGAGGCAGACGCTCTGGCTCTCGGCCATCACAAGGATGACCAATTAGAAACTTTTCTTGTGCGACTGATCAGAGGGGCTAGTATTGCAGGACTTGCCGGTATGAAACCACGAGAAACGATACGAGGAATTCCGTATATACGGCCTCTTCTAACCTGCTCCAAAGATGAAACCATTTCCTACCTTACCAAACATACCATTGCGTTTGTACAGGATCAGGCAAATAAAAGCGACACCTTTTTACGTAATGCACTGCGCTTAAAAGCACTCCCAGCGCTAAGGAGTTGCGACTCACGGTTTGATCGCTCTTTTGAAAAAACTCATGAGCATATAAAGCAGGCCAATGAGTTTATACAACGCCTGACACAAAAAAAATTGGCAGAAATGACCCACTCTCTCGATGGAGAACTTTGGCTCTCACTTGAGGAATTTTTTGCATGTGACCCTTTTTTGCATCATGGAATTATACTTGCATGGCTGTGCGCCGCAGGTGTCCCCTTTACTCCATCGACAGGTTTTTTTGAAGAAATAGTGCGTTTTTTTAAAAATCCAGCTTCGGAACATCGGCCAAAAAAGTCTTGGGCTATTATTAAGAAGGCTGGGCAGGTAAGCATAAAGTAGTGCAGTGGGCTAAGAAAGGGAGTATTTCGTCAAGAAGCCACCGAGCTTGGTTTGTAGCTCTTATATCTTGGTTCATGGTAACCACCGATTCAAGACTATTTCGTGCTAGCGTAAAATTCTTAAATGCCCTACCGAGATCATTGTCTCTTATAAGGAGCTTTCCATAGTAGTAGAACATTTCTCCCAAATTGAGCAGAGCCTCAAGCTTTGCTTGTTTATCTTCATCATTCTGAGAAGCTTTTATAAAACATGCCTGCGCTTGTTGGAGAGAGTTTCCGTACCAATAGAGCTTTCCCTTCCTGACCAAAGCTTTTGCACTGTATGGAGTATATTCTTGTGCATGAGAAAACAAGTCCAATGCTAGTTTAGAATTTTTTATTATGCCATAACCACCTTGATAATATAAATCGCCAAGCAAAAGGAAGGCTTGTGCTTGCAAAACCCTGTCTTGTTTTTTTCCCACCGTAGCCCAGAGCAAAGGAAGTGATTTTTTACATTTCTCTGCATCACTCAGTTTTTCGTCATTGAGAATTTCAACTGCTTTCTCATAACTTGCTTCACCTTTTTCACCGTAATAATCTACTCTCAGAATTGCATTCAATGGAGGAATTTGCGCTAATAATAGCTCCGCCTCCTGATGAATGTGTTCATACGCTTGCCGGCTTAAATTTTGTGCTGAGGTTAAATAAGTCTTTGCTTTACAAAAATCTTGCACCACGCCATGGCCGCCCTCCAAGAATATTTTTCCTCCAAGGAGTGCCAATGACGCCTTTAAATACTGATCGGTGACTCGATGTATGCTGTTCAAATAGAATTCTATGCGAGCAAAATCTGGCGGTACCCCCGCACAACCATGATAATAAATATGAGCCAAAAAGCATCGTGCTATTTTGTATATGCAGGCTAAATAGTTTTTTTGAACGCACTTCTCTAGAATAAGATGTGGTGGATGGATATCAACAATGCTCATGTATTTATGTGATTTAGCATAGTCTCTTTCAACACCTCCCCCACCGTAAAAAAAGATGATACCCAATTTAAGACAGGCGGAGATGCAACTAAGACGCTCTTCTGGCTTATATTTTTCAAACTCAGCTAAGGGTTCTAAATATTTCAGCGCCTCTTTATAACGTTTATAGAGATAGTGCTTGTTACCCTCCCGGTCCATTTGCTCGGCATTCGCAACCACATTTTGAGTAACTGGCAGAGGCGTTTTAAAAATGTCTTGTGGCTGGTTACTTTGTTTACCTAAATCCGCCTGGACAGTTTTTTCCATAGCAATAGCGGAAGACACCTGACACAAGATGAAAAAAAGAAAAGTGTTTTTCATATACTTTTATCTCAACCGATTAATATGTTTTTTTATAGATTAGCACACTTTAAAAAAAAATTATGAGAAATCTCCGCTCCTAGGAAGGCGGTTGGTAGATTTGCCCTAATTGCACTTATAGAAGGAACACAGAGGTTGAGAGTGTACTTTTTTTGGTACACCCTCAACACTCTTACTCTTATGGAGTGATGCTTATGTTATCAAGCTGAGCATCAAGAACACCATTATTATCTGTTGTAGCGGGAAGACTAGGTAACGGCCAGTTGCGAATCGGAGCTCCTGGAAGAGCATTTGGCGCTACCACAAGGCCTACTTGGTACGCATAATTGGTGCCGTTGCCACGAGCCACGTTTGCATAATAAGCATTATTTGCGTTACTATTTGATTGATCAAATATTCCGTAAAGTGAGTTACCAACTACCTGGTTATTATTAATAACATTATTCTTGGTTGGGCAACAAGCTGAAGCTGGCAAACAGTTGCCAGAACCATCTTGGCATACGACTGGATCGAGAGCACAGCACGTATTAGTGATGCAACATGCTGGATCACCTACTAAGATTCCATAGCCGTTACCATTGCTGCCATTTGAAACACTGGTAGAGTTAGAAAGCGTGCTGTTAACTTGTGAAATAAACTTAAATCCGCCACAAATACCCTCTTGCGAGAAGTTGCTATCTGCAAGACAATTGGTAATAACATAACCGGTCCCGACAGGAGCACCAAATATGCCAAGATCATTACCAAGGTCGGGATCAGTAGTAAAGCCCCACGCTTCACCGGCTGAGGTATTATAGTTGCCGACGGCGACACAATGATCTAAAGTTATACTTGTAGATCTTATGATACGGAATCCATCGCTTACATCGCCGTTACCAAAGTTTCCTTGCGCGGTGCAATTTTCAAAACGGCCATTAGAACAATAAAAGGGAAGACCAAATCCCGTCGATGCATAGAGTCCAGATATACCACTTGGTCCGATGATAGAATTCATGCCATTGCCACTTGATACACAATCTTTTACAAGGAAATTTTGTACGCCATCAAGAACAATTCCTTCTCCTTCGTTAATAGCCAATGGATCGCCACCACCACGGTTATTGTTAGTAATGCAGCGAGTAATAGTAATATTGCTATTAAGTGCAAAGCCATTTACCGAAAGAAATTCGATACCAATTGCTCCCCCAAGGCTCGTACCATTGCTTGCTTCACTGTTACTAATACTTATATTGTTATTAGGAATGCCCGAAAAGCCCCCAAATGGAAGTGCTGTACCAAATACACCCCAGCTGCTTACCCCAAATGGACTAACCGTTCCTTGGGTATTATTAAATTTAGAGTCAACAATAACGACATCATTTACCCCACCAAGGCTCAGGCCATTGAATATATTTCCTGATGCATTTACCTGATCAATTACAATATCATGCGTTATCGCAGTAGCATCTGAGCTAGAAATGCTAATACCGCCACCAAGAGTGTTAGCAGCTCCATTGCTGACCACAGCAAGGTCCTTTAAGGTTACGTAGCTGCTTTGCCCATTGAGCCTAATACCGTATAAATTAAAGCCAGTAACAGTACCTCCTTGAATAACAACATTTGTTCTTCCATTAACCAATATACCAACCGTACCAGCTTGAGAACCGCTATTAGAGAGTGTTCTTCCACATAAATTCAGTGTTACGTTGTCTGAGTCGATTACGATAGCTGAAAGGTTTGGGGCAGATGGATTAAATTGAGCATTCTTTTCCAGATTGTAGAGACCTGGCCTTGTAATGACACATCCGTTAGGATTAATATCATGAGGCGTAATAAGAGTCACACAGCCACACGGCGTGTTTACTGTTTTTGGGCGAGAATGCTTATATCTTGCTAAGGGAGAAACAGGCACGCTCTTAGCAAGTGCCTTACCTACTTCTTGCATTATTTTGGTTTTGTATCCTATAAGATGAGATATACTTTTTTTATCAACAGATGCCATAAGTACTACGCTCATAGTTACTAAACAGCCAATCATAAAATACTGATGACGTACCATCATATCCTCTCGTAATGTAATGTTTTTTTGGAATGCAATCTTGGGCAAACTATTGCAGCAAAATTGCATTGCGTTTTTACCACACCTTTAGTATCTCTGCTCACTCACTCGAAATGCAATAGTACTGGTGGGAATACGAGTTAGCGCCCAATTTTAAACACATATAGAATTATAATTTATCAAAAAACCACATACCTTTGACAAATTAATGCTATTAATGCTTTTCTTGAAAGTAGGAAAGGCAAATATCTTTTAACCTAAAAAGGGGAGACTGTAATGAAGAAACTACGTATTTTGAGCGGACTGCTATTTACTGCTCTACTAAGCATTCAGGCAGGAAACGAATGCTTACCCTCTAATAAAGCACCGCGGGCCCATGACGTAAAACAAGGGTTTGCGACTGTGTATCCTACTCAAATAAATGGCCAATTTGTCCCTGAAGCATCCATATTTTACAATCTAGAAGGCAAGGGAAGTCCGGGAAATCCAACACTCGTGTTTCTTCATTATCTGGAAGGATCGCATAAAGCTTTCGTATGCCAACAACACGCATTTTCCAAGCAGTATCGGACTCTCTCCATTGATTTACGCGGACGAGGAGATTCTTCAAAAACCTCTCCGTTTACTTTTGCTCTAAATTTTAATTACACCAATCAAGCACTGGCAAGCGATCTGCATCAAGTGCTTACAAGACTCAATGTTACCGGGCCTCTTGTTCTTATAGGTTCTGTCAGCGGTGGTTACGTCGCCCTTAAATATCTAGATCTGTATAACAATCCAAGTTCACCTTATTTTGATAAAACCAGGCCCGTTTGTAAGCTTGTGCTTATCAATTCAGGACCTGGACTTACCACAGTTCCTGATTGCGCCACGTCCAGCACCTGTACGGTTGTAGACAATACCTGTGCGGTACTTCCTGAACCAGCAACCTGTAACGCTGAACCGTGCACTTCAACTGGCCCGTGCGCTCTCTGCTGGCAATTCCCATCAGTTACCACTGAGGGATACTGTTTCTTCCTCAAGCCCGCATTTGCAACGCCGGACAGTTACTTTGCAACGGCGTGTCAATTCGGGTTAAACGTGTTTAACGAAAATTGTGCCGGTCTTAGCAACGCGCAACAGGCATTTACCGAGGATTTCCTTAAGACAACGGGCGTTATTCAAGAAAATCTGTATACCAATGCGCTTGCTGAAGACCTTCGACCAATAGTATCAACTATAACTATCCCAACACTTGTATGCTATGGAGATATATCAGATACTAACACAGGCTCATCAATCTACTTATTTAACACTATCCCAAACTCGATCTTAGTTGATTTTGTGGGCAAAGGGGAACAGCCGCAAATAACTGACTATCAAAACTTCAACAAACTCCTTAAACAATTTTTAAGAGGTCATCTTACACCAGGAAGCAGCTTGAGTATTCAAAATGCAGCGTGCTGCATCTGTCCTTGTTACAAACCTACACAACCCATTGCATGTGCAGTAACCGAAAAATTGGATCTCAAGAAGTTACTTACGGCTAAAAAAAAGTAACTATGCAATTTTTTTCAAAGGCAGGTACTTATACCTGCCTTTTTCATTTATTACCCCATGCATGCAAAGTTATTATGTTCAATAGTCAGCTAGCCGAAAAGCTCACTCTTAGTTTCAGCCAGTCTTGTTAACAATCTGGAGAATGGTAGAGGATTACACTTTCATGGCGTTTATGGTAGGCTAATTCAAAAATTATAAGAACCTCTGTTAGCGTCATGAAAAAAAAATGTTTTTTAATGTGCACCACTTTTGCCTCCCTAGCTGTTGGAAGCCAACCTAAGCCAACGCAAACCGAGCTTTTAAAAAAAACGATTCATGAAGTAGTCGAGCTTGCTCATCGTAAAGCGGCTGTAGGGATCAAAATTATGTCCCTCAAGTCGGACCGATGTTTTTATGAAAAAAATCCCAACAAAGTTTTTATTCCCGCAAGCAATACCAAAGCATTTACTTCTGCCGCTGCTCTTGCATTACTCGGCCCTCATTATCGATTTGAAACGATTTTGGCAACAAATACTATCAGCCACTCAAGAAAAATCAGCAATCTGTATATCAAAGGGGGCGGGGACCCCTCATTTGAAACGATGCATTTGGAAGAGATGGTCAAACAACTTCAAGCACAAGGCATAAGGGAAATTCGAGGGAATATCGTCATTGACGCTAGCATTTTTGATTCTTCTGCCAAAGCCCCTGGCTGGAATAAAGCGGATGGTCCTATTTTTGATAAATCCCCCGTAAATGGGCTTATGATCAATCACAGCTGCATTACCGTTCGTTTACAGCCAGCAAAAATTCCTGGGCATAAGCCTCGTATTTCGCTTGACCCTGCAGTCGATTATATAACCGTAGTAAATAAAGCGCGGACAACGCAAACGGCAAAAAAGCATTCTCTGCACGTTTTCCGCTCGCGTCAGGTGGAAAGAAAAATCTTTATTACGGGCACCATAGCTAAAAAAAGTAAGCAAAAAGGATATCTTGTCGTCCTTGATAATCCCCATCTTTATACAGCCCATGTCCTTCAACTGCTCCTCAAGAAATATAAAATTGCCTGCCGAGGTGCTATTGTTATGGGCACTACACCGGACAAAGTACGCGTTGTAGCACGCCATTACTCCGAGCCCGTCAGCTCATTAATACGTACGGTGTTAAAATCATCTGATAATCTTTATTCTGATGCCCTGTTTAAAAAAATGGGCGCGGTAACTTTTGGTAAACCGGGTAGCTGGCTCACGGGCAAAAAGGCTCTCGAATTATTTCTACGCACCCATGTAGGAATAACCGATCCTGAGTTAGAACTTTTTGATGGTAGCGGGCTCTCTCATGCCAATCGCGTTTCTCCTAATCATCTCGCGCAGCTACTCACCTGGTGCTACAAAAAGACACCCTATAGAGATTTCTTTATTGATGCACTGCCCATATCGGGTGTTGATGGGACCCTCAAACATCGTATGAAGAATAAAGCAGTTCACTCAAAAGTAAAAGCAAAAACAGGTAACCTCCCTGGAGTTTCTTCCTTAGCAGGTTATATAACAACAAAAAAGGACAATCCTCTGCTCATTGTTATTATCGTAAATAGAAAAAATAAATCGGCGATCGAATTTAAGAAAAAACTCGAAGATCATTTATGTACGCTCTTAGCCGCTCATGCCTTTAGTGTATAATCACATTTTCGTTATATGAAGATAATAGACCTCATGCTTCTGACATGACTCAATACATTCATCAGCCGCCTTAATTGCTCTATTACATGATTCCTGAGCTTCTAGAGCGCCAACTCGGCAGCCTGCATCGACAGAACACTTATTTGCGCTATCACGCAATATCCGTACATTCTCCCCAAGCTCTTTTACGCAGGTAGAAAGAATTTCCCTATGCTCGTCATGCCCTTCATTGTTAAATTCTGCAATCATAGCATCACAGGCTTTTATACATACTTCGCATGAAGCAGTGCAGTCTTTCGTTCTTTCAATAAACTCTTTGCAACTGCTATCTGAGGCAGAATTTTTCTCGCACCTTTTAGCAGTTCTTATACATTCTTCACAGGCAAGTATACAAGCATTACAGGCAGCTATGAGCTCTTTAAAAACCTTTGGGATCATAGTATCTCCTTTAATCTGATAAAGCTTCATTCGTTATCTTTAGTCTATCAAGATTACGCTTTATTTCTCAACACTATCAAATCGGGCTTTAAGACTCCTTTTTTAAGCACAAAGCGCCAAGGAACCTCTTTTGCTACCGAGATCCCAATACGGCCAGTCGTTTTTATATCGGCATCATCAACAGCTACTCCCTCGGTTATAAAAAGCGAAGATTGTGCGCGGGTAACATCGATTCCGCTCTCAGATGATTCCACCTTGAGCATTTTTGCCACCCTGCCCGGACCATCGATTCGTGATAGTGAATCATCATCCAAAGAGATGAGTGCCCGAATCAGAATACCCCCTGCAGGAAATTTCTTCGTATCACGCGATACGATATTAAGACAAGTATGGATGCCATAACATGTGTATACATAGGTATGACCAACAGGCCCAAATAAAGCAGCATTCCTGTTCGTTTTGCCCCGGTAAGCATGGGATGCAGGGTCATCGGACCGATAGGCTTCTGTCTCTGCTATGATGCCTGAAAATTGCTGTCCATCGATTGAGCGTATGAGCCTTTTTCCCAAAAGCTCCCGTGCAACGATTTGGACATCTCGATCATAAAAATTACGAGGCAAAATCTTCATAGAAAACAATCTCCCTTAGGTTTTATTACTATTTCTAATAGTAACATTACGCAGATCTCAAGTCAAAATACGCCAGTATTTGGTAGCCTATTCCCTTACTTTTCGGCTATTATTAAAAGTGGAACGTCATAAAGGAATTATATCATGCACTCCAGTTCGTCTTATCAAAAATATACATCATTAATCCTTTCGCTCCTTTTGCATGTTCTCTTATTCTTGCTTTTTTTTATGATAAAAATGCATCGGCATCTTGTTCTTGAAGAAGAACCTCAGGCAAAGCGCTCAAACCCAACCAAAATCTCTTACGTGCAGCAAACACCAACTGCCCCAACACCAATCACCCCGCAAAGTTCCCCGGCTACAACAGGGCTCAACCCTCTAACTCAACCAAATTCTCAAGCCACAAAGCAAGAGGTAACAGAGCAGGTCGATCAACAAGAAGCCCAAGAAGAGGCAGAGTCCTTTAGCCAATCGCAGGCCCCTGCCGCAATGAATGAGGCTGGCAAAGACCAAGGCAAGGCAGCAGAGGCACAATCTCATAGTAGGAATGGAATCTCACTCGGCATCGGCTCTTCTTCTATAGCAGATACAACTGAACACAAAGAGGCTCCTTCCCAAGGCAAAAAGAGGCGCCGCAGGTCATCGATTTCGGGGGCAGCATTTATGAATGCCTTTAAGCAATCTTTGCGGACTGAGCGGGAAGAAATGGCAGGGGGATCCTCATATAGCGACAGTCCAAGCTCCGCTGTACAGGAAAGGCTAGAGGAGTGGGCAGAAGCTCATTATATACAGTCAATCTACCGCGCTCTTAAAAAAGCTGCCCGCTTCTCGTCCAAAATTCTTAATTCGCAAGCCGATATCCATAGAAGTGTGCCACTAGAAATCCCCATCGAAAAGAATGGGGCCTTAGGAAAATTGGCGGACGTTATCACGGGCATTGAAGAAGCGGACGAACATTTAAAAAATATCCTAAAACAAGCCGACTTTCCCCCTATCCCTAAACGATTTAATAAAGATCGCTTCGTCCTGAGAACCATGCTCAATGTTTCCCTTAAGAAGGGGGTAAATTACGGCTATATTAGCGTGTCATAATTATTTACAGATATAAAACAAAAAACTCGAATTTGGCCATTTGCAAGCACTTTTTTAAAGAGAGCTTCTAATTTCTTATTCAATAATAGAATATTTATTGACATTTTGGGCAGGTAGGGTAAGATAAGTAAAGTACTTAATTACTCCTAAGGAAGGAATACCTAATGATATTTGTACAGATACCCCTTAGAAAGGCGTTGCAAAAAAAATATACGTTGAGAGAAAAAAAGCAAAACAGTCCAAAAATTATAACTATTTCGCTGGTACATCCTCCCGCTTTTTATAGGAAAGCATCGCATAAGAAAACGTTTTATCACTTTTAAAATAAGGGTGTGGAAATCACACCCTTATTTGTTGCTCTTTAAATGTCACTTCTTGGGGATTTTTATCAGGACGCAGTCTGAGAAAAACGGGTGCTCGCACTATCCCCCCAGGCGTAAATTCTAAATATTTTATTTCGCATACAAGGTCAGGTTTGACCCATACAACACCTTTTTCTTGCTTAACTTCTCTTTTTTTCAGGCTTCTTTTGAGCTCCTGCAAAAAACTTTCAGAAAACCCCGTTCCTACCTTACCAATGGGAACAAGCTGTTTTTGCTCATTATAGATACCAAGTACCAATGCACCTATAGGCCGCTTTCCTGGTATATAGCCTGTAATGAGCGCCTCTAGTGTTTTATAGGCCTTTATCTTAAGCCATGCGCGGCTTCGTTTTCCTGGATAGTAAAGACTGTTTTCATCCTTTGCAACAACTCCTTCCATATCTCTTTTGAGCATCTCCTTCCAGAGCGCATCGCCATTCGTGGTGTAGAGTATTTTCTCAAGGAATGGCCCATTGCTTATTGTTTCTTCCAGAATCTTCTTTCTTTCCAGTAGGGGAAGGTCAATGAGCGATTTTCCATTTACCATAAGAATATCAAAAACGATGTAGACCGCAGTATGGCCAAGCTGCCACAAATGGAAACGAGGCTTTAACAGCTCATCAAGTACCACAATCTCACCATCGAGTATTGCGCTTTTTGCTTTTACTAACTGCCTAAACGCAAATTCGGGGTAATCGGCAGTAATAGTAATCTGATTTCTTGAGTAAAAATGTAATGATTTATTTACATAACAAAGCGCCCTGATTCCATCAAGCTTCGGCTCGAATATCCTATGCGGTAAGCTCAAATCTTTTTCAGAACCAACGTAGGCTGCCATTGGTTTGAGTATCGAAGCGGCCTTTTTCATGCGGCTCGTTTGGTTCGCTGAGCATGATCTGCTGCCCGAGCACGTGGCATTTTTGCGGCTACTTTTCCTACTTTCTTAACTTTTTCATACTTACCTAGGCTCGCTTTAAGTGCCTCCATCAAGGAAGGGGCTGGTATGTGTGCAGGCTTCTTTTCTTCTATTTCAATCACTTTACCCTTTTTCTGCGCTTTAATAGCTTCTGCCAAACGAGTTGCAAAGGTATCTTTAAATTTACTCATATCAAATTCTTTTTTATACAATTTACTCATGAGAAGCTGCGCCAACTTAAGTTCTTCCTCATTTACTTTTCCGGGCGCTACCAACTCATCAACCTGGGGGATGTGCTTTATTTCATATTCATAATTAAGAGTAGTAAGCAAAAGTGCATTAAGGTACGGCTGCAGCAAACACACATACTCTTTATCACGCATAACAAACTGCCCAACTGCAGCTTGTTGGAGCTTTGCAAGAGCTTTGATAAACAGGAAAAATGCTTTATCGGTATCCTTGGCAGGAGCTACATAATAATGCTGATCATAATATAACGGCGGAACGGCCTCCACATCGACAAATTCTACAATATCAATTGTGTCCGTCTTGGTTGCTCTGAGCTTTTTTAAATTCTCAGGACTTATAATAAAATAAGACCCATCGGTCAATTTAAGCCCCTTAACAACCTCATCCCAACCAACTTCCCTATCACAATGGGAACACCAGCGCTTATTTGATATAGGCGTATTACAGACGCTATGTAAGAGCTTAAAACCTATGACATGTGGCTGCACAGCCGTAAAAAGCTCTACCCCTATTGATACTAACCCAAAATGTAGCGAACCTTTCCATAATGCTCGAGCGGTCATGATGCATACTCCTTTATATATACTAAAAGTATGCTTAATATGATGCTCAAACAGCAAGAATTACTAAACCAACCCTTCTCACTTTGGGCTATTTTTCTAAAAGTAATTTCTCAACTTGTTTGCCTTTAGATAGAGTAACTGGTTTTTCTTGTTCACCAGTGATCACAACAGGATAGCTCACTACAGGCCGCAGAGTGAAATGTGGCCGGTCAAGCTCTTCAAGTTCTTCCTCAGGTTCCTCGGGTTCGACTACAGGCTGGAGGAGTTCTGCCACTGGCTGAGTATTTTTATTTTTTTCAAGCAGGTCGATCGCAAGAAGCCCCGCGTTATTTTTAATACCTCTATCAGCACCGGCAGTAAGAAGAGCCTTCACAATTTGCACTGCTGCTGGCTGTGCCGCCAATGAAGCCGCACTATGTAACGGTGTGGTGCCACTTGCATCCACACTATTAGGATCTGCCCTCTGGGCAAGTAATTTCTCGACAGCCAGAAGATCCAAATTATAGACCGCGCTATGCAATGGCGTCCCTACGACCATTTTGTTACCATAATTCACGTCTGCTCCAGCTTGAATGAGAATATCAATCAAATCATTGTTCCTCAAACGTTGTGCATATTGGAGGACACTTTCTACACGTTCACCCAAAGAATCTTTGACACTGACCAGTGCATTTGCTGGAAAACCCCCGCGCGTAATGTTAAGCACTTCATCTGCATTGCCATTGATGAGAGCGTGTATCAATGCAGCCCCTGGCTTGTTCTGCGACTCTTGAGCTTGTAACGCACCCTCTGGATCGAATGAATATACTTGCACTGAAGGGCCCTTTGGCGGCAAATAAGCCGAAGCCATGCTGCCTGCCTCTTTTCTCGTAACCCCTATCAATAGATCTGCAGCACTTCTTGGATGGCCGAATATTTTTCTTTTTCCTTTACAGCAACACACATCCCCTAAGATTTTAATAATGTCGCCCTGCGTTGCGACATCGGGCATTAGAAGGGCACCACAAAGATCAGCTTTATCACCCAGGTCCTGTATCAGTTCATTAATTCTTTGGACATCGCCATTGCGCGCAGACTCATATAATTCCTGATTAGTAGATCTTATCTTTTCGATTTCGTATCTCTTTTTAAAAAGCTCTTTAAATACCGCTTCCATTGCGTAGAGGCAACTAGGAATCAAAGAGCTTACAAGTAGTACATACCCTATACAGTGCATAGCTTCTCCTTAAATTTTTTGCATAATGAATATATATTTTTCTATATTTGTAATTATACAAAGATTTTTACACTAAAATAAATAGTTTTAAATTATTGAAGAATAGCGGAGTAGCTGATTTGAAGAGCACTAACTTAATTTGTACATTGAAATTCGAGCTGAGGAGTTATGCCTTTTAGCTCAGTTATTTTCTCATAAAACAGTGGTGCAAACTCCGAACCATCCCGGTAGATCGCTTTAAAAGCTTTATTATAACTATCTTGTAGGGTATCGCCTGATTGAGGAACGAGGGTAATATCAGCCCCTTTTTCCATCAAAGTATCTACTATATTTTTTACGATCGTTTGTACATCACTTCTATGCACTTTTAACGTCATTGCCTTATATAATGCAGTTTCACCTTTTTTATCAATCACATTTAATACCTCTGGGGATAACTTAATGAGAAGGTGTGCTATAAGCCTTACTAGATTTTGTGGTTCTCTTAATGAACCAACGCCTCGACAATCAACTTTTGACATAGCCTCAATTGCATGCATTAAAGCTGTTTTCCCTTCATTATCCACCGCATTAATGTCATCTTGTTCGATCAAAAGAGGCCCTATTTCATCTCGATCCTCCTTCTCAAAAAAGGAACTCTTAAAAAATAGGTGCATTAAGGCCGTTTTTCCCGTTATATCCTGTGTACCCGCCTCATATATATATTCTTTGACACCTTCTACATCCCAAATCGTGGCGTCCCGCATAAGATGAGTTATTTTAGAATGAGGATTTAGAAATATTCCCTTCTGCGCGGTCGCCTCCATAGATAGCATGCTTCTATAGCTACCCAAAGAGCACACAAGTATCATGAGTCTCAAGAAATATTTTGTCATGAGAAAAACCTTTCATTCTTCAATTTTGTTTCTCGCTAAAATCTACGGTGCTTCAGATAAGCACTACCAAAAGCAAACCCAGCATTTACGAGCATGTAAAACGGATATTAATTTTATTTTGAATATTATAGCAACCATACTATCCTAAAAAAATTCAAACGTCAATTATTTACCCTCTCTCGGTTTTGAGTTCTCTCATTATCCAAATCTGCCCCCCTGCACTTTGCACCAATCTTAGTATACTACTATCTTGAAAATAATGTTTGTGATAACAACGTGCTACAAAGGGAACCCTATGATTAATTATTTTTTGGAGGTTTTATATATGGGCATCTCTTTAAGCGCATTAGTGTGTCTTTGTATGCTAACTCGGATGATGCTTGTATGCAAGGCGCTCATACAGAGCCGTTTAAATAGTGATCGTAAAAAGCTCGTGCCAGCTTGTGGTATAGTGGGCCGATTTTAAAAGTCGCTTAGCCCTCCAGGATTGATCAACACCTGCAGAAGCATAGGAAAGAATGTGCTGGCCAAAGCGAGCATTAATGGTATCACACGTTTTCATGAGGCTCTTTTGCTTAGGCACATCAGGTAAAGGAACATACGTAGAAAGCTGCATGTGGTCGGATGAAACAAGGTCACTAAGAAGGATCCCCGTCTTTTTGTACACATATCCCGATCTATAGAGAACATCAAGACATGCTTTAGCTGCCTCAAGTAAATGGGGTGTATAATCGGTTGGCAAGGGACACGCAAAGCTTGCTGAATTAAATGAGCGGGATTGATCATGATATCTACTGGTAACAATAAAAACCGTTACAACCGATGCTAAGAGCTTTTCTCTTCGAAGCTTTTGTGCAGCACGAATCATGTACGCAGCAACAGATTCTTGTACCTCTTGCTTGCTGTGCACATTGCGCCCAAAAGAACGCGAAACGGTAATTGACTGTTTTGCGGGAATGCTGTCTATAAGATCAATGCACGAAGCTCCTCGTAATTCAAGAAGGGTCTTGAGGCCTACTATCGTCATTTTTTTCCGTACCCACCCCTCTGGTGCATACTTAAAATCACGGACGGTGGCTATACCAGCACTGAGCAATAATTTTTCATACTGACGGCCTACTCCCCATATATCCCGTGCAGGAAGGGATGCTAAAAGCTCATCGGTATCAGGATGATGGGTAATATCAAACACCCCATTATAAGCAGCTCTCTTTTTGGCAAGCTTATTGGCAATTTTTGCAAGCGTTTTAGTAGGCCCTATACCCAAAGAAACCGGGATCCCTGTGCGCTGCTTAACTACGGCCCTCATATGATGGCAATATTCAACCACATCCCGATACGACGATATAAATAAAAAAGCCTCATCGATCGAGTAGACCTCGATATCAGTTGAAAGCTCTGCAAGTGTCTGCATCACTCGAGCAGCCATATCTGCATACAAGGTAAAATTTGATGAATACACAAATACATTATGCTTTTTAAAAATGGCTTCACACTCAAAAGCAGCAGCACCCATACCTATACCTAATGCCTTTGCCTCATTTGAGCGTGAAATAACACACCCATCATTATTTGAAAGTACCACAACAGGCTTTCCCATAAGCTTAGGATTAAAAACCCGCTCACACGAAACGAAAAAGTTATTACAATCAACAAGAATAAAACGTTTCATACTTGATGGATAACACAGGTTACCACGCCCCATACTTCAAAATCCATAGCAGGCGTTATCTCAATAGGCTTAAAATCATCATTTTCAGCCACAAGGAACGTCCTATTTTTATCCAGCACCAGTCGTTTGACCGTAAGCTCCCCATCAATACGAGCAATAACAATTTTATTATGCGTAGGAGTTAATGCTCGATCAACAATCAAAATATCATTCGAATGGATCCCCGCATTGATCATAGATATCCCTTTCACGCGCACAAAAAAAGTAGCTGCAGGATGCTTAATAAGGAGCTCATTAAGATTCAAAGCTCTTTCTACATAATCCTCAGCAATATTGGGAAAACCTGCAGAAACAGGCGATTCAAAAAGAGGAAGGGTTCGTTTTTTAACCATAGAGGCATCCTTTAAAGATTCCTTTATAGTATAAATAAAATAATAAAAATTAAAAATGCATATCCATATGGCTTTGTATAGTAATAAGTACAAATAAAGACGGGTACGCAGATGGTAATCAAGCAGCGGCCCGCATTTGATGAGGAATCCAAAGTATTATTGCCTATTGGATGGTTCCAATCGAAAAAAAATCAGTCCATCACTTCTTGAGGATGATCAATCGTAAACATTGCAGGTAAGCGCTTTAATACAGTAGGCTGAAAATACAATCCGAAGCAATACTATGAGGCCACATGTTTATTAATAAAAAAATAGCGAGGCTTTTTGCCCATATAATGATGATCCCATCACTTTTGGGGCAAAGCAGAATGACTGAGCATTTTCAGCTATCAGATAGCTCAGAAAGGCTTTCTATACTTGAATCCCAGGTTCGTCAAGATTTGTTAAAAATCAATATTCCCCCCTTCCCATGGGTTCTGCATTCTCGTAATTATGCTCAGGTATTGGACGTTGCCATCATTGGTGGTGGCATGGCTGGGATGACAGCCGCATTTGCGCTCATGAAAGAGGGTATACCGAATATAAAGATTTTTGATGAAAATAATGAAGGGTATGAAGGGCCTTGGTTGAATTGTGCGCGTATGCATGAACTCAGATCAGGTAAAAGATATATGGGCCCTGCAATGGGCGTTGCCAGCCTTACTTTTTGGAGTTGGTATGAGGCTCTTTATGGAAAAGAAAAGTGGGAACAGCTTAAGATGCCTCCTACTAAGCTCTGGCAGGACTACCTGGGTTGGTTTAGAAAAGCTCTTAACATGCCAATCGCCAATAACATGAAGCTCATCACATTAAATCCAATGAAAGATCTACTAGAGCTTACGTTTACTACTAAAGATGATAACACCACTGTCTATGCAAGAAAAGTAATCCTAGCCACGGGAAGAGAAGGAGCGGGTGGGCTTACCATACCTAGTTACTTGCAGGGAGTGTCGAAAAAGTTCTATGCACATACTGCTCAGAAAGTGGATCCCGATATTTTGAGAAATAAATGCATAGCAATACTTGGGGGCGCTTCATCAGCATTCGATGCCGCTGGCATTGCATTGGAAAATGCTGCAGAACGAGTTGATATGTTTGTACGGCGCTCATCAATTACCCAAATCAACAAGTTTGGACTGTTTGCCTACCCTGGCTTGTATAACGGGTTTTACCTGCTTTCTGATGAAATGCGTTGCCGCTTTTTTGTGGAGGCGTTTCTGGCCGGCATTGATCCAAGTAAGGCTGCGGTAGACCGTATCGAGAAATTTAAAAATTTTCATGTACATTATAGTTCACAGATTCTTAATGTTCTTGAGGCTGAAAAGAGTGTAAGTATTGAAACGAATCAAGGAACTTTTAAGGCGGATTTCATTTTCTTAGGTACCGGTTATACAGTAGATCTTTCAAAACGCCCTGAATTAGGCATAATACAGCGTGATATCAGATTATGGAAAAACTATGTGCCTCAGGAACTTTTACAGTTAGTGCCTGGACTTGGAAATTTTCCTTATTTAGGACCCAACTTTGAGTTTTTAGAAGCTGAGCCGGACACAGCTCCCTATTTGAAAAATATCTATTGCCTTAATTATGGAGCTTACTTAAGCCATGGGCCCCTCAGTAGCGACATTCCTGGCATTAGCCGTGGCGCACTGCAGGTAGCCAAGGGCATCGCTGCGGATTTTTTCCTGATTGAGCAACAAATGTACTTCCAGATAATCAAAGAATGGGATACTCCCGATTTTCATAGTGAGGATTATGCGGTCCTTAAGAAGTAAAAAATTTTCCATGGCCCCTTCCGGTGTGTGTGTTTAAAACCAAGCTTGGATTAGTCAGCCGGAGAGTGATGAGCTCAGTAAAAATTTTTGGGACAAGTATACCAACATTATATGTGTCCCAAATTTGAAAAAGCACTAAAAAAACGGTATTGATCAACAAATCTTCCTGTCACTTGTTTTTGCTCATGGTACCAAAAAACACTGTATTCTGAAGAACTTATTAGCAGTAGTGCGGGTCTAAAAGATCTATTTAAGCCGAAAGAGCACGATAAAAAACTCAGGGCCTTAGCGAGTTTCGAGTCACTTTATTGGATTTTTTCTTTTTCTTGGTTTTAGTTTTCTGCTTTGCCTTTTGGGCTGGCTCTCCTACCCAGAGTTCGGCACCCTCTTCAAGCTCAAGATTTTTAATTATTTCGTCTTGTCCATGCACGAAACTCAACCGATGAATAAAGCTTATGCCGTGCTCCTTAATCCCTTTTCTATGAGCTAAAGTCCCATATCCTTTGTTATTTGCAAAAAGATAGCCGGGTATAACCGGATCAAGTCGAGCCATGAGCCTGTCTCGTGTTACTTTAGCAATAATCGAGGCTGCTGCAATAGATGCTGATTGCCTTTCCCCGTAGGGAAAATGAACGACGGGAATATCAATGTGGCTTACATCAACCGGCATTGCATCTACTAAAACAATCGACGGTAACGTTGGTGTGTGCGCGAGTAGCTGTATAAGCGCTCGTTTCATCGCACAAAGGGTTGCCCGATAGATATTTTTTGAATCGATAATACGGTGATGCATAATCCCCACAGCAAAGGTGCTGTTTTTCATGAGCCATTCATAAGCAAGCTCCCGCTGCTCGGCGGTAAGAACCTTAGAATCTTTGAGATATTTAAATTTTGCTTTTGGTCGTAATATTGCAGCCGCTGCAACCACAGGGCCCGCAAAACAGCTCCGCCCAACCTCATCAATGCCACATACAAGTTCAGCACGTTCCCATGCCTCTTTCTCGTACATGTGCCTTTTAAAATCAGGCTTACGCTTAATAGTAATCATACAACTTTTTCGATAGGTGCGCGCAGTAGTTTAGAGCCGTACGCGAAAAATTCTCAATCTTTAAGTTCACTTTGCAATTATTTTTTAGTTAATCAAACTTTTTACTTTTGGCTTCTTCACCAAGAATGTAATTTTCAGCACGCAAACTGTTGATCACTGGCATAGTTATGCCTGCACACAACCTCTTTAGAAACTCGACCAGTCTTGCTATCATAAAGAAATCTTCCTTATAGTCCCCCACAGTACCTACTTAGTTACAGACTACTACACACTGCGCTAAATTGGAAGAACTGCTGATAAATCGAAATATCCTCGAGCGCGTTCTGCATTTCGTTTAACGCCTATCCCATTGTTATACATATACGCTAAATACCCATATGCTTGGGATTTTTCCTCCCGTTTTGCATGAGTCCGTAGAGCAAGCAAAAAATAGTAAGCTGCTTGAGCTTCATCCTTCTTAACCCCCAAACCCTTTAAATACATCTCACCTAAAGAGATATACGCAAATACTTTTTTCTCGTTATGTACATTTAATAGCACCGCTTGCTTGAAATACTCCACTGCCTTTTCTGGCTGCGCAGGGAGTAGTTCACCAAAACCAATACGATATTTCATACCCAAAGAAATATACACCTCAACTTTAATTTCCTCATTTAAGTTCTGGGCTAGTGCAATCTCATTATATTTGAACCACTTTGGAAAATTAATCCTGTGCATGCAATCATCAGCGGCTTGTAATAAGCCTTTACCATAAGCGTGAGCATCCTCCTTATTTTGAATGAAAGACTCAAAATATTTTTGAGCGCCCTGAGGATTAGTATCATAGTGTATCTCACACAAATTTCGCCAACCTTGTATTTTCCAGAAGTAAGAGTCACTTTGCTTTGCAACTCGTTCGTAATAGGCGAGAGCTGTATCCACATTCTTTTCAACACCTTGGCCTGCATAATAAAGATCCCCTAAGTGTACCCAAGCACCTGCACGGGCATCTTTGGCGTCTTGACATACAGCTAACTCAAAACAATGCCGAGCTTGAATGTAATTATGCTCATATGCATGTATCTCGCCCAATTTTAGCCATGCATACCCGCGTACCCATCCAACCTCAGCCTGGCTTGCCGCTTTTTCGTAATATCCATATGCCTTGCCTCCTATATCCCACGGCTCAAGATGAGCTCTATGGTCCCAATAATCAGCCAACAGCAGAAAAGCGTACGCACGTGCCGCTGTATTTTTATCCTGATCAGCCACCGTCATATAGCGGCTATAGGCTGCCTTTGCATACTTTGCAGTTACCCCTTTACCCGAGTAATATAGTTGGCCCAATCGAATCAACGCATGCTGCTTTGCCCAAATAATACTTTCTTGTTGTGCTACAAATGTAAAATATTCGTAGGCTTTCTTATAATTCGCACCCCCCAGTTGCCCTAAATAAAACATTTCCCCTAAACCAAGTTGAGCTAGAACCTTTGACCATTCATCGTATTTTTGTTTCGCAACCGGTTTAAGATACTTATATGCCATACCGGGGTTACAAGAAATGCCCCACCCCATATAATACATCAGCGCTAGATACAGCTTCGCACGAGCTCTTTGCACATGATCACCCTCTCGATTGAGCACTGTTTCAAAACATTTTTTAGCCATCAGAAATAGAGTTTGCTTATCCCAAAGAGCAGATTTTGAAAGGGCTTCGTAAAGATATTCTTTACCGCGCATTATTGTTTCGCCATCTGGGATAGAAGGCGCCTCAATCACTTGAGGGCCAATTCCTTCAAGTATCTTGTCAAGACGAAAATGGGCATCGCCATCAAAGAGCGCTTCCGATCGAATGGACCAGCATACCCCTAAAACCAGCCCCCAAACGACTATAAGCATTGTAGATTTATTATTAAGCATCGTACCCCCATAGTCTGTCCCTACACAGACAGTGAAACATTCTTGAAAAAGTACCAGAGTCAGTGTTCCCTGAACAGTTACCATTCTAACTGCACATGTATTTTTTTCAAAAGCCCACTTGATTGAAGGGCATGGTTTGGCAAAATAGTCGATCGGCATTGCTTCAATAAGTGCTTTTACATTGCCGTTTTGCTAAGACCCCAACACATTGCTCTATTTTGATTAATTTTAATAAGATGGAGCATTTTTGAGTTTTAGAAGTTCTGCTCCGGGGAAAGGCCAAATTTTGGCTGTTTTGTCCTTATAACTACCAATTCTTTTCGTAATTCAATAACCGCAAATGCCTGCCTGGACGTCTTTTTTTCAACATGTAGCCTATTTTTGGGTTTCCTGACTCTCTGTTTTAATGAGGCTTAGAAGTTTTGGCGCCGGGAATGGCCAAATTTTGGCCGTTTTGTCCTTAGAAGTAGTAACGATCCATAGGCCTGTAGAATCAAATTCAGCCGAGTTGACCCAATCGGTATGGCCGTCGAGAGTGGTAATAAGAGCGCCGGTTTTAGCATCCCAGATTTTGGCGGTTTTATCTAAAGACGCGGTAACAATAGCTGTACCTCGAGAATTGTATTGAGCCGACTGTACCGCGTCGGTATGGCCCTCAAGCTTGGCAATACAAGAACCGGTAGTGGCATCCCATAGTATGACGGTGTTATCTAAAGATGTCGTGACAATCTGTGCCCCCTGAGGATCATAGTGAGCAGAGCGGACAACAGTTGGATGGCCCTTGAGAGTAGCAATAAGGGAACCGGTAGTGGCATCCCAGATTTTGGCAGTAGTATCGGCAGAAGCAGTCACAATCTGCGTCCCTTGAGGATTGAATTGAGCAGAATTGACAAAATGAGTATGGCCCCCAAGCGTGTGAATCAGAGAGCCGGTGTTGGCATCCCAGATTTTGGCAGTAGTATCGGCAGAAGCAGTCACAATCTTTGTCCCTTGAGGGTTAAATTGAGCAGAGCAAACCCAACCTGCATGGCCGCTGAGAGTAATAATAAGAGAGCCGGCGTTGGCATCCCAAATCTTGGCGGTTTTATCGTAAGATGCAGTTACTATTTTTGTACCTTGGGGATTGTAGTGAGCAGAGCAAACCCAACCTGCATGGCCGTTGAGAGTAATAATAAGGGCGCCGGTGTTCGCATCCCAGATTTTGGCGGCATTATCTGAAGGAGAAACAGCAACAATTCGTGTACCCTGAGGGTTGTATTGAGTCGAATTGAGCCAAGCGGTCATGCCCTGAAGCGTGTTAATCAGAGAGCCGGTTTTGGCATCCCAGATTTTGGCGGTAGTATCTAAAGACGCAGTAACAATCTGTGCACCTTGAAGGTTAAATCGAGCAGAGTTAACTGATTGGGTATGACCAGTAAGTACACTCTCTTTGAATGCAGAAAGTTGGTTACTATATTCTTGTAGAAAAAGAAGTAAATCGCGAGGGAACAAAGTGAAATAATTAGTATCACTTGTCTTTTGCAGTTCCATGGCATGTAGATTGGCTGAAATAAACAAGAGAAAGGTAAAAATTGTTTTACAATATTTCATACATATACCCTTCATAATTTTTTTGGTGATAATTTCATCTTCATAGCATAAATTTCAAAATATATTTTTATTATAATAGAAATATTCAAAAGATCAATGAGTGTTTATTACATCAAAGCATAACAGCATAGTTTCACATCCTCCATTATTGAGTCATGAGGATCGATTGCTCTCAACACCCCACTTCAGTTTTATCAATATACTATCAAGCTAATAATGAGCTAAATCAAAAGGTAATTTTCAATCAGCACCCTGATGGCACATTAAGGCAAGAAGGCTCATTGAGAAAATGAATATTATTTTTTGTGTCCATGACTCTCTGTTTTAAATGAGGCTTAGAAGTTTTGGTGCTGCGAAGGGCCAAATTTTTGCTGTTCCGTCCCAAGAAGCCGTAACGATTGATAAGCCTAAATGATCAAACTGGGCAGAGTTTGCCCAGTCAGCATGGCCATCCAGAATGATAATAAGAAAGCCGGTTTTTGCATCCCAGATTATCACTTTTTTATCATTCGATGCAGTAACAATTTGTGTGCCTTGAAGATTGAATCGAGCGGAATTAATCAAACCTGTGTGGCCTGTCAAGGTGTGAATAAGAGCGCCCATTTTCACATCCCAAATTTTAGCCGTGTTATCTCTAGAAGCAGTGACAATTTTTGTACCCTGAGGATTGAATCGAGCGGATTTGATCGCCTTAACATGGCCACCAAGAGTCTTCTCACTAAATTCAGGCAGATGGTTGATATATTCTTGCGTTAACAGAATTAAATCGCGTTGAACCAGTGTAAAATAAGTGGGATTACTTGTAGTATTACCTGTCTTTTGCAGTTCCATAGCATTTAGATTGGCAATACATAAGAGTGATATAAAAATTATTGCACAATATTTCATAAACAACACCTTCATCTTTTCCAGAAAGATATTTTTATTTCATAGGATCTTTTTGTATTGAATGTAAGTTCTTACAAGCATAGGTTTATGCGGCAAGCATACCTGCCCTTGCTAAATCTTCATACTCTCTTGCCAATACTAAATCCTGTCTTACCCCTATACCATGCCAATATATGCGAGCTAACGAGCCATAAGCGCGAATTTTTTCTTCAGGTTTCCCATAATAGCTGATTGCTTGTTTGAAATAGGAAATAGCTTGAGCTGAATCTGCAACAACACCTAAGCCTTCTAAATACATCGTCCCTAAATAGGTATATGGGGCAATTTTCTTACCTTGAGCATTCACCTCTATCGCTTGCTTAAAGTAGTCAGCGGCCCTTTGATAGTCAGGCTTTCTTAACGGCCCAAAGCCATAAAAATACGTCATCCCTAAAGCGGTATAAGCCTGCACCTTTAAGGTTTCATTAAACTTCTGATTTATAGCAATAGTAAGACAATCATACCACCCTTGAAAATCCACGGTAGACTTATAATCATCAGCTGCCCGTAATAGACCGCAAACGTATGATTCTGCATCAGCATCGCCTTCAATAAATCTTTCAAAATATTTTTCTGACCCACAAGGGTTCGTTTCATACTGCACCTTGCACACACCTCGCCAACCTTCCAATCTCCAGAAAGGGGAACTCTGTTGCTTTGCAGCTTGCTCATAATAATTAAGAGCTTTCATCATATCCTTTTCCACACCCTGGCCAGTATAATAAAGATCGCCTAAGTGCACACAAGCAGCTGCACGGGCGTCAGGGGCATCATTTTGCGATGCAGCTAACTCAAAAAAATACTTCTTTTTACCATAATTACCGTCAAATGGATATCTTTCACCCAACTTTAATCGTGCGTGAGCAACCACCCATCCAATACCATTTTGTTCTACTGAATGTTCATAATATCTATAAGCCGCTTCAAGGTTGCCTGCACGATACGAATAATCTGCGAGTAAAAGTTCGGCATATCTTTTTGCCCACATATTCACCTCTTGACGAAATGCTTCTTGGTAATAATTAAAAGCCATGGGCCTATCTTTAAAAGTTCCTTTCCCCGCTTCATACATCTGACCTAAACGAATCCATGCATGAGCTCTTGCCCAGGGAATATGTTTTTGTTCTGAAACTATGCAAAAATAATTTAAAGATTTGACATAATCAACTTCGACAAACTGCCCAAGATACAGCATCTCAGCTAAACCAAGAATGGCAAGAATTCTGGACCAATCATCATACTTTTGATGAGCAGCATTTTGAAGATAGCCATATGCTTTTGCATAATCGACGGGAACGCCCCAGCCCACATAATACATCTGCGCTAAAAAGAGTTCAGCTCGTGCCTTTTGAACCGGATTCAAACTTCGTACGCGTACTGTTTCAAAACAGTCCCAGGCTTTATCATACCGTACCGGAAAAGCATACAGGTATCGCTTCCCACTCTCTATCGTTGAATTATCTGGAATCAATGGTCTCTCAATAAGCGGTGCTCTAATTTTATCAAGTATAGTATTAAGTCGATAATAATAATCTAAATCAAACGGTAATTTTGAATCAGCACCTCTGCATTGCACAATAAAAGCCGCACCTAAAACAACGAGAACACCTGTAAGCTTCTTAATATTCATATCTTCCTCCCGATGGCCTTTCGCACTTTGCAATTTAAAAATATGTTCTTTAAAATCTATGATTTACCGATTGAACAAATGCTATACGTTTACTATTTTTTTTCAAAAGCCCCTTTTTTCCGCTGACTAGAATTTTTTCTGAATCTTGGTATACTTAAACTCATAAAATCTGATAATAGTGCACTAAACTATCAACAAAAGTTACTTACTAAAACTATGAATAAAAGAGACTTTTACGAGGTACTGGGTGTTTCAAAAAGCGCTACGCAGGATGAGATCAAAGCAGCCTACCGCAAGCTTGCGATGAAATATCATCCCGATCGTAATCCCGGAAATAAAGACGCAGAGGAAAAGTTCAAAGAAGCTGCTGCTGCCTATGAAGTTCTTTCAAGCCCAGAAAAACGTAAGCAGTATGATCAGTTTGGGCATCAAGGTCCTACCGGGGGATTTGGTGGTCAGGGTATGAGCATGGATGATATATTCACCAATTTTGAAGATATATTTGGTGATATTTTTGGCCAACAAGCGCAAAGCCATAAAAGACGCTCAAAAAAAGCAGGCCCTACGCCAAAGCGCGGTCATGATTTAAGCAAAGAACTGAGTCTAACCCTGGAAGAATCGTTTCTGGGAGTAACAAAGGATATTAAGCTCTACCGTTTTGCCGTATGCAAAACATGCGACGGCCGGGGCATGCCGGCAGGTACATCAGCTACGGTATGCTCTGAATGCCAAGGTGCCGGCCAAGTTGGGTATCGTCATGGCATTTTCATGTATACCCAAGCATGCCCAACATGTCATGGAGAAGGTTTTACTATAAGCAATCCTTGCCCCACATGCAAAGGGCAAAGCAGGGTACAGCAGTATGAGACAGTCAGTATAAATATTCCTGCTGGAGTATACGATGGAGCTGAACTGCGCGTGCAAGGAAAAGGAGATGCTGGTATTTTTGGGGGTGAAGCCGGGGATCTGTATGTACATATACATGTGGTACCTGATAAAAAATTCACTCGCATAGATGACGATTTGCACTGTTCTATCATGCTTACCTATCCACAGCTTGTTTTTGGTAGCCAGGTTGAAGTCATAAGTATTGACGGAAGCAAGGAAACTATCAAAATAAGTAAGGGAACTCCCGTAAATGAGGAAATACTGGTTCCCGGTAAAGGTTTTCAAAAAATTAGAGGCCGCGGACGGGGTAATTTAGTTGTGAGCGTAAAATGCGACATTCCTACAAAGCTCCCTGCCAACGCTGAAAAGCTTCTTAAAGAATATTCAGACATTATCGGTACAAATACTGATAATTCTGAAAGTAGCATTAAAAGCTTTTTTAAGAAGTTTCTCAAATAACGACCCGGCGGGTTGCCTCTATTAAAAGAACAGTTTTATGAGCTCAGATATCTCATAAAACCAGGAAATATGAGCTTGGGCTTCACAGATTACCATAGCAAAATACGTATGAAGGGGTTTCCAAAGGGCCCACCCTTTGGGCAGGTCCAGGAGTGCGCAGCCGCTCCTGGTGCTCGGCGCATAGCCGCCAGTCAGAGAGAATACAGGAAACTTTATCGCCGAAGGCGCTGTTGATTTGTTCTTAAGAAAATACCCTTAAAGAAGATTCATTTTTTAAGTATTCTGAGCTCAGATATCTCATAAAACTAGGAAATATGAGCTTATGTTTCACAGATTACTCAATGAGGCTTTAGTTTAATATCTTTGAATTAACCAAAATTTTTTTCCCTTTACAGGCTATACCAAACGCTGCTTTTTTTTTGATACCTCTCGCCCCCAATTCATGAACATATTCTTTGTTTTCGATCTGCTTGAGAGCCTTTTTAGCATCATCAGCAAGAGTTTCTCGTGCAGAAACCTTTTTGAACTCTAAAATGAGGCCCCAGTTCTTCTTATCATGCGGAATAAGCAGAATATCGTATCTTCCATAGCCACTTTCATGATTTGATTTTACTTCAAAGAGATCGCTAAACGTAACCAAAAGTCCCAGAACAAAAAGATGGTAGCTCTTTTCAGGCTCATTTTCGGGAATATCAAATGCGCTCATACTTTTAAGAACAAAATCCTGCATCATTTCTTCAAAGCGTTCAGAATCTGCTGCAAGTAATGACTCTTTTAGGTTTTGAATACGAGAGCCTCCTAAAGATTCATCAAAAATACTGCTGATCAGATTTCTATAAAGAAACTTAATCTCCTTATTTGGAAGAATAAGTGAACAGAAAGTTTTGCCAGCTTTTTTTCGCAGACTATTAAAGGTTGCGTACCCTGCAAAAAGAAGCAGGCTCCAAAGAGCTTTTTCATCTATTTCTTTGACTATGGGCTTATCGCTAAGCAAAAGTTCTAATTCTGATTTTACTGCTTCATCGGCTTGGGCAATTAACCTTCGGACAAGCTCGTTATCACTCGTGTTTGCCCAGTAAGGGTCAACAACACCTTTATGATCAATACACTCCAACAATGACCAGGGATTGTAGATTGTCGTTTTGCCGAATGTATAGCCATTGTACCAATCCTTAATACTCTCATTCTTTCTGGTAAGATGAGTATGTGCTAATAATACATCAACCTCTGAAGTAGTAAAACCAAATTTGTCGGCGAATTTTTCTTGTAAAAGTGTATACACTCTCAAGTTATTAAGGCCAGAAAAGATACCTTCCTTTGCCGCCCTTAAAATGCCTGTTAACACTGCCCGCTCCAAATAGCTATTATCTTTCAGAACGGCAGTTAAAAGTGATCGCATAAAGTCGATCATCTCTTTATAGTAGCCATTGTTATAAGCGGCATGAATTGGCGCATCGTATTCATCAATTAAAACAATAACTTTTTTTTTGTAATGCTTTCGCAGTAAGCGAGTTAAGAAAAATAAGCTTTCTTCACATTGGGCCTTGCTCGCTTCTTTTGCCAAAATGGCCTCATATTCTTTGCGATCGTATATATCGAGAGCTTCTAATAAATATCTATGCCTTTTGAATTCATCAGCAATAACTAATTGCATACGCTCATAAGCACCCGGCCAATCACGCACTTTTACGTTTTTGAAAGTCAAGAAAATAACCGGGTATATGCCTTGGAATTTGTGAAATTGTTCGTTGCGCCATATGAGCGTTTTGTGAAAAAGATGAGCGTTGCTCGTCTCGCTTTTTTCGAAAAAATAACGCAGCATAGAGAGATTGAGCGTTTTGCCAAAACGCCGTGGCCGTGGGAGCAGGAGTACCTTGCCATTTGTCCGTTTTAACTCTTCAATTAAAAGGGTTTTATCAACATATTGGTAGCCTTCCTCAATGACTTCCTTAAAGTCACTAATGCCTATGGGGAGTTTTGCCGTGTCAAATTGCCCTTCTATTGAGGACATTGAGAAAAATTTCCTTATCTTGGATATTAACAAGCTCGAGAAAAAAGATCAATAGTAATGCGCAGCCGCTCGGCGCATAACCGCCAAACAGAGAGGATATGCTCACATCTGCCATATATGAATTTGCTTATCATAGGCAGTAATGCATTCATAGGCAATCTTATCTTGCCAGCTTTTGTAAGGATCCCTATCAAAAATAACTAAATGGCCTTCGGTTGCACCACAAGTATCCACATACCGTGCTGTTTGCTCAAGACCTTTAAGGTAGGAATAATCAAGCCGCTTTGGCACAAAGTAGTGCCTTTCAGGATCCACGGGGCCAGCAATGCAGAACTTTTTCATGAATCAATCCCTTACGTTAAGATTGACCCAAGCTTATCAAAATCTTCTCATTTCAAAAAGCATCTAGGTTCTAACTGTTTTTGTCCAACTATCCGACATTAGGTTTTGGAGTAATCCATCTACAAAAGATACAGCGTCTGCCATAAGCAGGAAGATTATTTTTCGGCTTGCCACATTTCTTTTTCAAGCAGGCGTGAAAGCTCTAGCCGCCTGAGGGACCAAATTTTTACTGTGTTGTCAGAAAAACCTAACTCATTGATCTTTTGCATATTGCTATTATAATAAAAATATATTTTTAAAATCTGTACTAAATAAAATAAACCCTTGAGAAAATAAGAGGACCATGAAAGTGTATTTATGAAATATTATATAATAATTTTTATAGCTCTCTTGTTTAAGGAAGCCAATCTAGCTGCTATGGAACTACAAGAGACAAGCAGTACCACGAGTACTACCAATTATTTCACACTGCTCCCACGCGATTTAATTTTGTTAATGCAAAGATATATCGACCGGCTACCTGAATTTGGCAAAAAGACTCTTACTGGTCACACCGACGAAGTCAGATCGGCTCAATTCAACCCTCAAGGCAAAAAAATTGTTACTGCATCTAACGATAAAACTGTCAAAATTTGGGATGCCACAACGGGTGATCTTATCCACACCATAACAGGCCATACAAAGCAGGTTAATTGTGCTCAATTCAGTCCCGATGGTACAGAGATTGTTGCCGCTTCTGACGATACTACGGCCAAAATCTGGGATGCCCAAACAGGCAATCTTATTCACATCCTAACAGGCCATAGAGGCTTTGTAATGTCTGCTCAATATAATCATCAGGGTACAAAAATTATTACTTCATCTAACGATACCACTGCCAAAATTTGGAATGCCCAAACCGGCAATCTTATTCACACCCTAACAGGCCATACAAAGTCCATCAGGTCTGCCGAATTTAATCTTCAAGGTACAAAAAGTGTCACTACCTCTTACGATATGACTGCCAAAATCTGGGATGTTAGAACCGGCGATCTGATTCACACTCTGACAGGCCATAGTAATTGGATCGAGTATGCTCAATTTAATCCTCAAGATACCAAAATTGTTACTACCGCTTACGATATGACTGCCAAAATCTGGGATGCCCAAACCGGTGCTCTTATTTACACCCTTTTAGGCCATACAGGTGCGATCAGGTCTGCTGAATTTAATCCTCAAGGTACACGGATTTTTACTGTATCTACCGATACCACTGCCAAGATCTGGGATGTCCAAACCGGTACTCTTATTCACACCCTATCAGGCCATACAGATTGGATCATAGCGGCTCGATTTAATCCCCAAGGTACAAAAATTGTTACAACTTCTTACGATAAGACTGCCAAAATCTGGGATGCCCAAACCGGCTCTCTCATTAGCACTCTTAAGGGGCATACCGGGTCAGTCAATTCGGCACAATTTGACCCGGCGGGCTTAGCAATTGTTACGGCTTCTTTGGACAAAACAGCCAAAGTTTGGACCTTATTAAAACTTCTAAGCCTGGTTGAAACAGGGAGTCAGCAATAAAAACTAGATTACAGAAATAATGAAAGTTGTTACTTATGAAATATTGTGCAATAATTTTTATCTCCCATTTGTTTATAGGAGCTACTATAAGTGCCATGGAACTACAAAAGACAAGTAATTCAACTTATTTCACATTGCTCCCACACGATTTAATTCTGTTAACGCAAGAATATATAAACCGGCTGCCTGAATTTAACCCAAAGACTCTTAGTGGCCATACCGAAGAAGTCAATTCTGCTGAATTAAACCCTCTCGGCACACAGGTTGTTACTGCTTCTGACGATACTACGGCCAAAATCTGGGATGCCCAAACCGGCGATCTTATTCATACCCTTGAAGGCCATGCAGACTGGCTTAGATCTGCCCAATTTAATCCTCAAGGTACAAAAATTGTTACTGCATCTCACGATATCACTGCAAAAATCTGGGATGTGGAAAGCGGTGCTCTTATTCACACCCTCACAGGCCATACTTCCTACATCAGCTCTGCTCGATTCAATCCTCAAGGTACAAAAATTGTTACTGCATCCAAAGATAATGCCAAAATCTGGGATGTAAAAACCGGCGCTCTTATTCACACCCTATCAGGCCATACAAACTGGATCACATCTGCTCAATTTAATCCTCAGGATACACTGATTGTTACTGCATCTGACGATATGACTGCTAAAATCTGGGATGTTGAAACCGGCGCTCTTATTCACACCCTATCAGGCCATACAGACTGGATCACATCTGCTCAATTTAATCCTCAGGGTACACGGATTGTTACTGCATCTGACGATATGACTGCTAAAATCTGGGATGTAAGAACCGGCGCTCTTATTCACACCTTTAAAGGCCATACAGGCTGGATCACATCTGCTCAATTTAATCCTCAAGGTACATGGGTTGTTACAAGTGGGGGCCTCGATACCACTGCTAAAATCTGGGATGCCCAAACCGGCGCTCTTATTCACACTCTTAAAGCCCATACCAGCCAGCTTCATTGTGCTCAATTCAATCCTCAGGGTACTCAGATCGTCACTGCTTCTTCTGATAAAACTGCTAAAATTTGGGCCGTAGAAACCGGCACTCTAGTACGCACGCTTGGGGGCCTTCTTAGCGGCCACGACAACTCCGTCAATTCGGCGCAATTTGATCCTCTAGGCTCCACAATCCTTACGGCTTCTATGGACCATACAGCCAAAATTTGGCCTTGCATACCAGAGCTCCTCAGCCTCATTAAAACAGGGCGTCAGGAAACCGAAAAATAATTTTCATACGAAGCGAACTCAAATTTTGAGCAAAGATGCCCGATCCACAGCCATTTTGTTTGCTCCTTACACCGCACTGCCGGCATTTAAAAAACCCAAAACCCCTTAAATATTTCTATTATAATAAAAATATATTTTTAAAGTTAATTCTTGCTCAAAAATTACCCTTAAGAAATTATGAAGGGTGGTATTAAGGAGCGGGGGTTTCTTAAGGCCGGAGATAAATATCAGAAGAACCTCATTTTTTAATTTCTTCTAGTAATCTATGTATCTGCCCAATCATATAAAAAGGTAGCGATAATAGCGTATATTTCACAAATTTTCCTTGCGAATTGACTGTTTTTATGTCAGTAAGCAAAGGCAGGCCGGAATATATGCGTATTGCAATTTTTAATTTTTTTAAGCTCATAAAAGAATGTAATGATTTAAGTCTGCCTGCCGTTCCCGCTTTGACCTCTATCGGGATGATTTGTCCGTGGTGTGATATAAGATAATCAATTTCAGCATGAGAGCCTTTCTCATGTCGCTGCCAGTAGTACAATGAAGGTTCAACATAAAAAGGGTTAATCGTCCTTAACAGTTGACCCACTACTTGTTCAGCTATACCACCCGAATTTACTAGGGTTATTTCGTGGATATTCGCGAATGAAGCCAGCGAAAGATCTAAAATGGTTGAGCATAAACCAACATCCAATAATACCACCTTAATGAAATTTTCCAGGATTTCGGCCCCCAGTGGCATACCATTTGCAGCCGTTGCTTTTACTTTAGTGCAAAGACGCGCTTTCGATAATAAATCCAGCGAGTGCTTTATTGGGGTTGACTGAACTGATGCGTTAACTTTTTTGTATACAAATTTTTCTCCTAACTGCCTAGGTATTGATAGCAAAACTTCATCAAGTCGTGCGACATCAAGACGCCCCTTATAGCGATTGAAGTCATCTCTGTAGGTTGCCAGAATATCACGCTGCACGGTAGAAAGCCCATCCAAAGACCGTTCACTTACCCACTTTTCAACTGCCGCAGGCATGCCGCCTACGATTATGTATTCCTTAAAGCGTTTCATCCATAAATCGTGAATAGGCTGTGAAATCTCGGTTCCGATTTTATAATCCTTGAGGTAGTCAACTGCAACTCGGTTGCTCTGAGCCATTAAAAATTCTTCAAATGACAATGGTTCAAGATGCATATAAGATATGCGCCCAACGGGCATACTAAATGGGTACTCAGCCAAAAGGAATTCAAGAAGTGAACCGGTAGCAACTACGGGCAATAAGGGCATTTCTTCGGCGAACCACCGCAGTTTTGAAAGTATTTGTGGAGCGGTTTGAATCTCATCAAGAAAAAGCAGGCTGGTTTCTGGATTAATATCCCCTAGCCCCAATGCCAGACTAAGCTTTAGTAGTATTTCTTTCGGATCATTTGTATCAAAAGCACTGCTAAATAAATCGGGCCTTGCCTCAAAGTTTATTTCTACAAGCCTTTTCTCATGTGTCGCCGCTAGGTGTCTCACTATCCAAGTTTTACCGACCTGACGCGCCCCTCTAATAACGAGAGGCTTTCGGTTGCGTGAAATAAGCCAATCATCAAGAAAAGTCATAGCGGATCGGTACATTAAAATCCTTTTTTTTAATCAAGAATAACCCAGAAAAACTAATAAATCAATATATATGCCGGTTGTTTTAATGACCTGCTCATTGAAAGAGGCGGCTGTTTAAATAATTTGGTAATTCTATTCTCAGTCCCCCTATGGTATATCTTCGGTAGCTCATAGATCTAAATATTCTGGTGCCGACGAAAATGAAAGATTTTAGCTATGATGCACATGGGCCATTCATCACTAAATACTTACAAATTTTTTCTTAAGGCTTTTTTGTGATGAATATAGCGTATAATTTTGATCTACAGCCATCTTGTAGAGCATCTCTAAAAAGAACTGGCGCTCAGCCGAGTTAACCACAGCCTGCTCGTGAGCTTCAGAAAGTGCTATAGGATAGCCATTGCCCTTGTAAGACTGATCTAGCACAATACTGACCACTCTATTCAACAGCTTTTCATCCTGAGCAACCCAAGAAGGAATCTCTATGCGCGCGATTTCATCGACACAAAGCATATAGAAAAAACAAGGTCTTAAATGAGGGGGATAGGCATTTGCCAGTGTGGAATTATGAATAAATATCTTTGTACACTCATCTCTCTTAAGATAAAAGTGTACAACATCTGTATCAACCACTGTATCAAATGAACAAGGAACAGTAGCCTTTACAAGATTAAGATCACAAGCTTTTCTTAAAATGGAAACAAGCTCTTTACTTTTAGGCAGACTAATAAATCCGGCAATGGGAATTCGCTCTTCATAAAAAGCCCCGAGTTGCTCAATATAACGCTTTAAAAAATGCTCTTTAATCCTTGGATGTTTACTTTCAAGATGCCAAAAAATCAATGAGCCATCGCACAGAAAAAGACTCGGCAACTCCGGATATAAAGATCTTGCTTTGACTGACTCAGTTAATCCCACTTCAAATTCAAGCTCGGTTCTCCGGCAATTAACCATCTCTTCGGACATATCAACGCTTTGCTGTTGATTAAAAACAATTGGTGTGGAAAAGAGCCGTACAGTGCTGGTATCGCCATAGGCAAAATGCGCAACTCCGCTATTTAAAAGATAGCATGCCATTCCTTGGTGCCTATCGGGGTAAATTTGTGAGCCGTCTACGGCAACTACTTGGTAGGGATGTTCATGTTGAGTAACAGCTCTGGCCTCATCCAAAGGGCCTTCCCATGAAGGAATGGTGATTGATGACTCGCTTCTTTGCACCCGCTCTTGAGCATCGGGATCTTGCTGTAACCGACTAAAAATTTCATGAGCCAAAGCGCGCTCTTGGTTCGTTTCTTTAAAAACCGTCGGCATGCTTTTTATAAGCTCATGCATAACTTTTTGTTTATCAAGCATACGTTTCTTCCATTCAATTGGTTTTTAATGACGCACGATACTGCGCCAGGGCCCTATGCAAAGCCTCTAAAGAAAGCAGCGCGCATCGAAGACGGGTGGGGCCGAGCGAGATGCCTATAAGGGCTAGCATATCATCCTTGGTTAAAGCTTCAAGAACTTCGATTGGCTTGCCCAAACTACTTTCGGTCAAAAGAGACGCTGCTGCTTGGCTTATGACACAGCCCTTACCTTGAAACCGTATAGCAGCCAAGCAATCATTCTCAATAGTTACTTGAAGTGCAACTTGATCCCCACACGAGGGATTTAAGATCTCTGTCGCAATCTGTGCATCAGCTAATATACCATAATTGCGTGGATATCTATAATGATCGAGTAATTCTTCTTTGTATAGCGTTTCGTCCATGGCTCACCTAATAATTGATAATACTATTGTATATTTTTTTTGCATTATTTACCATGTTTAATGGAAGCGGTATCTGGCTAGGGATAGCAGTATAGCCAAGAAACGTAAAATTTGCATTGCGGCGTTTCCAAAGGGGGACGCCCTTTGGGCAGGTCCAGGAGTGCGCAGCGGCTCCTGGTGCTCGGCGCATAGCCGCCAGGCAGAAAGAATATCAGTAACTTCATTGCCGGAGGCGCTGGTGACTCTAGTTTCTTTGATTCCCGCTTAGTCGAGACCAAACAAGAATAATCAATAATAACCATGAGGTACATAGATGCAGCAGAAAAGGAGCATGGCTCTTATATGGGATCTTGGCAATACGCTTATTAAAGCGGATACGCTCTGTTTTGCTTCGCACATAGGAATGAAAGACTTTCTTCTGTATCCGCTGCTTGATTGGAAAAATCCCAAGAAGATTCATGAATATGTGTTTAAACTCCTAGCAGAAGCTGATATTGCCCCCCAGACGTACCCGTATGCAACTGCACAAGGCACTCTTCTTCCCCCCATTTTCTGTCAATTACTTGCAGGAAACACAAACTATACACAAATACGTGAAACATTTGAACATTCTTATGAAAAATGGAAAGCTCAAGGCCGGTTTAAAAGCGTCCGCCAAGAACGCCTTATAAGCCGAACTTTTAAGATACTGTTTGATCCGGAAAGATTTGCCCAGTGTATGAAGCCAATTAAAAGTGGAGTTGATCTTCTACACGAATGTGCCCAACAAAAGGATGATCACGGCAATCCCCTTCATAAGCTTTTTATCTTATCAAATTGGGATGCCCCATCCTTTAGGTGCCTTCAAAAAATCTATCAATCCTCCCTTTTTAATTTTTTTGATTCTCACAACATAGCAATTTCAGCTGATTTGGGTGCAATCAAACCACAATCGAGCATCTACCGGAAATTTATGGAAAAGTATAAACTAGTCCCCCAGAACTGCATACTTATAGATGATCAAATTGAAAACATTATCGGAGCACAAAATGAAGGAATGATTGGCCTTTTGCTTGAAAATGAAAATTATGATGATTTGAAGCTTCATCTTAAAAAATTAGCAATACTCTAAATCTCAACATCCTACACTTTTCTTCTCAGCTCATCTTGGTAAAAAAGATATAAACCTAAAAATACAATTGCTACCGAAAGATAAAAGGTATGAGGCATATGCACATTAAAAAAGAGGCGATCAAGTACGGCTGTTAGCAAAGGTTCACTAAAGGCAGTAAACGATAAAAATGTCATTGAATATCTTTTTAAGAGCTCTATATAGGCAGTGTTGCCAATAACATTAGATACAAGCATCATGCCAAAAGAGCTCGCTAGAAATCCCCTCATATCACTGACAGGTACGGGATTCCAAGTCTCAACAAAAAGCGAATGAATAAGTGCCATGATGCCGCCTATGAGCATAATTAGACCATTGGTCATGACTGAGTCATACTTTTTTTCACAGACAATGTGTCGTGTCACTGCACAGCCATACGTACTAAAAATAATAGCTGTAAGTACAGCAATCTCGGGTAAAGGGATGCCAGAGCTTGCAAGAAAATAGCTATTAACAGCAGTTGGCATCTGCTCAGCCTGATTGCCAAAAACCATCGGTAAAGCTCCCATTAAACCCAAACCAAGACCAGCCCATTTTTTAAGCGTAAGTGTTTCATGGAAATAGAACCAACCAAAAAAAGCGGCTGCAAGAGGATATAAATTATACAGAAAACAGCTTTTTGTTGCTGTCATATAATTGAAACCCCAAAAATCAAGCACATTGGTCACATAAATGCCAGTAACTGCAGACTTTAAAAGTAATAATGAGAGAGTGCCTGTGGGCAGGTGAAAATGGTTGCGCCTAACTACATACTGATACAAAACCACTAGAAGACCTGCAAAGGTCATCCTAAAGCCCGTTAAGAACATTGCGGATGAATAGTTGAGCGCAATTTTACTTAAAGGGAAAAGAAGTGCATAAGCAAGATTCATCACAATTAATAGGATCATCAGTGGTAATTCTCCCCAAAAGGACATTTTAATTATTTTTACATAATTTTCGAGTTCTTGCCATATCCATTTTGCTCTGGCATATTGAAAAGTGAGAGAACTAAAACGTAAAGGGACACCCTCTCATGGGATTAGCAATAAAATTACACTCATTAAGTAAAGTCTATAACCTTGCCAATGGCACCCCTTTTAAAGCTGTTGATACTCTTACACTTGAAATTCCCGAAGGCCAAGTCATCGGCTTTCTAGGGCCTAATGGTGCTGGAAAGACAACGACCATTAAGATGATGTGCGATATCATCAGCCCAACGGAGGGTTTTGTATCTTTAAATGGCTATTCCATTGCCGATCAAAGGCACAAGGCACTTTCGCAGATTGGGGCAGTTCTTGAAGGAACACGTAATAGCTACTGGCAATTAACACCTTTGCAGAATCTTGCCTATTTTGGCCGACTAAAAGGAGTCCGTTCGAAGGTACTTACTCAGCATGCAGAGTATCTGTTACATGCCCTTGATGTATGGGACAAGAGGAATCAGCAGGTGGGAACCCTCTCTCGAGGATCCCAACAAAAAGTAGCTATTGCCTGTGCGCTCATTACAGATCCTCCTATTGTTTTGCTTGATGAGCCAACCCTTGGATTGGATGTAAAGGCTTCACGCGTCATTAAACAGTGGATCACGGAACTTGCACAAAAACATAAAAAGACCATCGTCCTTACTACCCACCAGCTTGATATTGCAGAACAATTATCTGAGCGGATCGTTATTATGAATAAAGGCAAGCTTATCGCAGATCAACCAACACAGGATTTATTGAAGGTATTTCACGAGGAACACTATCAAATTGCCATTGCGGGTAAAATACACACCAGTATTTTGCCGGGAATGAAAGTAATAGAAAAGGAAGATCATACGCTCTTTGTTGGTGCAATTGTTAATCAAGATGAGCTATATCAGAAATTAACACGTATCCACGATTTAAAGTTACCTCTCATTTCGGTAACACGTACAAAACAAAATCTTGAAGAGGTTTTCATGCAATTAACACATAAAACAGATAGTCAGGTATAATGCTGTATGAGTACGTTTATTTCAGTATGTAGTTACATCCCGATGATAATTTTCAATGAAATTTATCTTATGGGCATAATGTATTGGCATTATAAATGGAGTTCTCTTATAAACGCACTCACAACCGCGGGAGATTTCATATGGTGGATGCTTCTCATTGATGGCGGCATTCTCATCCCCGAAAAAATAGCTCCCCTTGTTGTGGGGTACGTTATGTGGGTCTATGCCAACTATATAATATATGACGCTAACTATTTTATTATTGATGCAGGACAAACGGGAGTACTTGAGCAGGTGTATTTAACACCCTATCCCTTTTGCGTCAAATTGATGAGCCGATTTTTCGCGGCAGCGGTTTTCTGCAGCATTGAACTTACCCTTGTCATAGCATCGCTCTTTATTTTCTGCCCGGTGTATATCCCCTTAAATTTTGCAGCATGCATCGCTTTCATCCTCACGCTTATAGGTATTGCTGGATTTGCGCTTATTTTAGCTGGTATGGGCCTTATATTTAAAAAATCACAACCATTTGCCTACCTTCTTAATAATATACTGCTTTTCTTCAACGGCTCGATATTGCCGCTTGAAAATATGCCCAAAGCAATACAGCTATTGAGTAAGACACTTCCAACTACCCAGGGAATTGCTGTCCTGAGGAATCTCACCTTCAATCATCAATCTCTTTCAAGTGCACTCGCTGATGGGAGCTGCATTCTTTTGCTCGTTAATTCTCTGGTCTATATCACCTTAGGTACGGCAGTTTTCATTTATTGTGAAAAATGGGCCCAAAAGAAGGGCATTCTTGGTCATTACTAAAAAAGGGAGCTTTTTAAAGCTCCCCTTTAACTATCTGCACCGCTTTGGACAGCAGGCTGTGGTAATGGTTGCTGTAGCAGTGATTGCGGGTGTTGTATCACTCGTCACTGTTGCAACTGACTGATATTGTTGTCCTGGTGTACTACCGAGAGATTTTACATTTACTGTAATTGACGCAGATTGGCCTACCCCTAATTCAGGTAATGTAGCTCTCAAACCTGATGAGTTAGTTCTAATAGTCCAGCCAGTTCCCGTTGCATTTACTACGCTTATAAAGCCAGGGAAACTATCTGTTAGTACCAGATTGGTTGCCGGTGCTGCCCCTGTATTTTGTACGGTAAGAACAAATGAGGTACAGGTCCCACTGCATATCTTTTTACTTGAAGCATTGACCAAGGTAAGAGTTGGTGCCAGACCTACGGTAACATAGATGCTTGCCTGGTTTATGCACACGGTTTGTTGTGAACCCCCCCCTGCCGCTGCGGCGGCTGCTGCCGTTACTGTATATAATCCAGAGTTAGCAGCGGTTGCATTTGGTATTGCTATTGCAGCCGTAGATGCTGAGAAGTTTGCCGGCCCCACCCATGAAAAAGATGCATTCGCTGCCGAGCTCGTGGCTGCAAGCATGATGGTACTACCCAATGCCGCAAATGAACTCCCTTGTATTGAAACTGAAGGTGGCGTAATTGCAGGGATCACCGTTGGTAGCGTGCTCACTGCGCTGCAGGGCCCAACTGGCGCAGGGGTTGAATCCATTACCGTGACATTGCTATACGTCCCAGCAGGCAGACCTGTAATAACGGCGGTTGTACTATCAATTGGCTGAGTGAAATGGATGCCATCTGCTGAATAGAAGTATGGCGGGGTTCCTCCAGAGACGGTAATTTGAAGAGCTCCTGTGCCTACACTTGGAGTACCACATGATGATGTTGGCGTTACGCTAACAATAGAGAGATTGCATTGCTGAATAACGCTAACGGGACGGGATGGATCACTTGGGCATCCACCACAATTGAGTATCACTGAGTAGGTACCAATATCAGCAGTTGTAGCATCTGTAAGCACAAGCTCAGGACTCGTTTGCGTTATCACCCCATTATTGCCTCGAGCCTTGTTTGGCACGGTGAATATAAAAACACAGTTTGGTCCTACATTTGTTGGCCCTGCCATAAAAGTTAACGTTCCACCGGGTACAAAGAGCTGAGTTGTAGGACCAAGAGTGGCCTGAGGTGGGGTAGGTAAAAGAGGAATAAATATCGGACCAGCCGTTCCACTGCAAGTACCTGTGGCATCTGTCACGGTTACCGTATAGGAGAATCCTCCCTGTAAATTTGGTATGGTAAAGGGCGATGTAGTCCCTATACCTGTAATCGATCCTGGCTGGACGCTGTAGGTAAACGGAGCGAGATGATCAGCCACATCTATAATTATGCTCCCGGTTGTTTTGTTTACACAGGCTGGAGTTGGGGTCGCGGTGAAAGGAAGACAACCACCCACAGAAACAACCGCTGGGTCGGAAACTGGGCTTGGACATGCAGTGCTTAATACTTGCGCTGTATAGGTACCCGCTATTGCCGGAGAAATAACAAAATTTCCATTAGATTGCGTGTGCGTATTGCCGTTAGGATCAGTTAAGATAAACAGTACACCTGGACCCGACACATTGGTCGTCACGGTAAAGAAAGCAGCTCCTCCTGGTGGAACCGTCTGAGATACAGGGCTGAGAGTCACAAGAGGCACCGAAGTTACGGTAACATTTACCGTATTTGAAGGACCATGCGTACAGCCATACTGATCAACAAATGATGCGGTGTAGGTTCCATTATTTGCTGGAGTTGCACTGTTTGTTACCACAAATACATTGGAAGCTTGGCTGATGATAGGTGTGCCATTATAACTTAACGTGTAACTTGTTCCTGTTGCAGGTAATACCGTCATGGTCAAAGGATTTCCTTCGCACGTAGATGAGGCAATAAGGGTTGGCGTAACAGGAGATACTACTCCTATATCAACTGTTGCTTGGTTACAGCAACCTTTTTTGCACACGTCGGTAATTTTTACCGTATAGGCTGTATTTGGAGCCAAATTCTGTATCGTAAAGGGAAGTTCAGAGGAACTTACCTCGCCAAGTGATCGTCCGTTTACTGTTACGCAAACCTTACCCGACCCACCAGTAAATTCAAGAAGTATACTTCCCGTTCCATTTTGACGGCAGGCTGGGATTGGTGTTAATCCAAGAACTAAATCACAGGTTCCGCTTATTGCTACCGAAGAAGCTGCTGATGGATCGCTTGTACAACCTTCTGCTGTTTTTACCTGAGCGAAATAAGATCCTTCATCATCAGGCCCTGCACTTTGAAGGAAAAAGTCGGGGCTACTTTGTGTTATTACTCCTGGAGGAGTTCCCCTCCTTTTATTTGGCACAAAGAGCGAGTACGTTGCTCCCGCCAAAACCGGGCTTACTGAGAAGAAAATAGTAGAGCCTTGTGGCACAGACTCAACCGCTGGGGTGAGTTGAGCAACGGGTGTCGGGAAAATAGTTACAGTAAGCTGAGCTGATGCTGCACTTGTGCAGCCATTGCTATCAACATACGTACCGGTATAGACTCCATCGTTCACCAAGGCGCTTGCATTAAAGAACTGGAATACATTATTGCCCTCTTGAACTCTTTGTGTACCATCAGGAAGATTCAGAGTATACGTTGCTTGTCCCTCTGGTAAGACCGTTATAGAAAATGGCTGCCCGGAACACGTGGTTGAAGATGCAGCCAATGTAGGCTGTGTTGGCGCGTTAACAGAAAGCTGTGTTGTTGCTTGAACAGAACAATTGGTAACAGCAGGATCAGAAATTGCCACGGTATAGCTCTGCGGTGAAGGCACTGCAGAAAGAGAATTAATTACATACGGTGAAGTACTTATTGTCCCAAAGGAAACGTTATTGACAAACAGATCAACAGTTCCGGTAGCACTGCCCGTATAGTTGAGACTAATACTTCCTGTAGTACTCGGATTACATGCATTAGTTGGGGTTAATGCAAGCGATAAAGGACAACTTGAGGTTGTCACCACGACCGTAACAGGATTTGATTGCATTGTTGGACAGTTTTCTACTTGCAGCGTTACAAAATAGCTACCAGCATCAGAAACACGTGCAGAACTTATTTGGAAGTTGCCATTATTCTGGCTCGCCCTTAAAACCGGACTGCCATTAACTACCTGGAACAGTGAATAGGTAGCATTTGAAACGACAGGAATCGTTGAAAAGATGATAGGCTTATTGAGGGGCACCGTCTGCGTCGCTGGTGTTAATTTTGGAGTCTGTACTGGAACAGTTCCTCCTATTACCACTGTTCCTGAGTCTTGAAATACGATCTGATGATTGCATGTGGCACTTTTACTGCGCGCCTGCACCATCCAATGGTACGTTCCGGGACAGAGATCAGTATAGGTTCCACTTGTACCGATAATGGTGCCATACATCGGCGCTGCTTGGGTGGCTATAAAGGTGACATCCACATCGGCGTGATCTGGATTATTAAAAATCGTGGAAAATGAGCCATTGCAGCCACATTGGGCGTCCTGTACCGGAGGGACCGTAACACTGTATTGTGCTACTGGTATCCTGACAGTTTTTTTTAATTTATGCGTTTTGGTGCACACTTTAACGTAATAAGTACCCGCAGCAAATCCGTAGGTCCCCTCAGGGCGTAAAATCGCAGGAGTCACCTCCCAAAAGGTGTAATCTCCCGGATTAACAGTAACATCGACTCGCTTACCCGATGGTCGCGTTTTTACTACTATAGCGCCATCATCGCATCCCGCTGAGCTCTCAGCAATAGTAGAAATGGAAATCGGACACGGCCCATATGCCGCAAGCGAAAAGATACAAAGCTGTGATAACCATAAAGAACGAAGAAATGTAGTCATAGCGCCCCCCTTAGTGAAAAGATTCATGTTTCTCCTACTCTAAAACCCAATAAGAGCTCCCGAGTGGTATGCATTAATGCTAACTCATTTGAGTAAGCAAAAAAAAGAAAAAGATAGTTAACCAAATCGAAACGCCAATGATTTCTAATAGAAATTTTATTGACTTTTTGATATGGCTTATTTTAAAATAATATTTATACTTGGAAAGAAATTGATGATTGGCTCATTTTAAAATGACCCTTATATCAGGAAGGAATTAATTGTGAAAAGAATCTTGCTCTGCTTTATTTTCATACCAGCTTTTGATCTTTGCGCCATGGAATCTATAAATTCCTCTACTATAACGGGCTTCGCACTCTTTTCTCTGGCAAAAGCTGGATCGATGTATGCAGCTCAGGAAAATCCCACTGTAGCTCTGAGCATCGTCAACAAACTTCCTGGAGCTCTTTTAAACGGTAGGGATAAAAAAGGAAGGAGCATCATTCATTATGCTGCCCAAAATGGCTATCTTACTCTTGCAAAAGCTCTGGTAAAGAAAAAGGTAAATCTAAATACCACCGATAATGAGGGACAAACCCCTCGTGACCTTGCACAAAAAAACGGCCATCAAGATCTTGCATATTTTTTGCAGTCAGCTTCCTAAGACCTGGCTGAATAACACATATCAAGCACTTTAAACAATTTAGCCAGCGGCTTTGCTAAAGCGGTGTAGAGGCTGAGCAACCATACTGCTATGACAATGTTCCATCCAATTACGAAACTAGCATTTAAAATGCATACATTGCCCAAAACCAGCAAGTAATAGATATGCACAGCAGACGCGCCTAAAAGCCACACGGCTGTCGCTATAATAGTTGCCAACCAAAATTGCCGATAAAAAATAGGAGAAAGTAAACCGAGCAGACCTATTGCCATCTCTGAAAAGGCCAATTCATACTGGAACGGCGACCAGCTCCATCCTATACACTGAGCTATTTCAGGAGCATATAAAAACTGCCCCAGACAACCTAAGATGAAAAGACATCCTACATTAAAAAAAAGAGAATATTTAAGAAACATTTCAGCAATACCTTCACAGGTAAGGCGAGAAGGACCAAAGAGTAGATGAAGTATAGGAAAAGCAAAAGACAGGAAAAAGAGGATCAACGACAATATCATGTTAAGATTCATAAATGACAAGCATTCCGTCATGACATACCTTTCAAGCTAAACTATTTTTACTCTTTTTTATTTGGCTTCAAAACAGACTCTTGTTATTGCTTGTTTGCAATTATCGCTGATTTTTAATATAACAGAATCTAAAAAAGGGGCAAGCTTTTCATTGCTTACAGGATTTTCAGCATCCGTGTTAAGTGATCTAGTAGGAGTAAAACGTCATCACGGGTTGTATAGGCATAGAAGCTTACTCTTACCGATCCTTCAATACCAAGGGCTTTGTGAAGTGGTTGCGCACAATGATTCCCCGCGCGCACGCAGAGGCCATACTTATCAAGATACGCAGCTATGTCATGCGAATGGTATTTGGTGCTTACAAAGGTTACCATATGGCCTGAAGATGTAAGTTCATCTACTGGGCCAAGAAGAGTAAGTGAAGGTAGTGTGCTTACACGTTCAACCATAAGTGAGCATAAAGCAGCTTCATTGAGCTTTAAAGCTTGAGCGTCGATATTTTGTAGAATGTAGTTTGCAGCAGCTGCTAACCCTAGTGCTTGAGCGATTGGAGGCGTCCCCGCCTCGTACCGTAAGGGAGCCTGTCGCCAAGTGGCTGTATGAAGATCGACTGAATACACCATACCGCCACCTTCTTGATAAGGCTCGACAAATTCGTGCAAATGACGCGCTAGGTATAGTACACCAATACCTGTTGGTCCAACCATTTTATGGCCAGAAAAAACCATAAAATCGGCTTTAAGCGTGGATACATTGATAAGCTTTCTTCCCGCTGCTTGCGCCGCATCTACCAATACATATGCTCCCTGTGCATGGGCACGCTCAATAATAAAAGGGAGATCCACCACCGTTCCTAGGGCATTTGATGTATGGGTACAGGCAACAAGCTTAGTACGAGGGGTAAGCAGGGTAAGATAGGCTTCATAATCCAGCTTCCCTTGCAGAGTAACGGGAATATATTTGAGTATAATTCCCTTGGTTTGTTCTAACCGAAGCCAAGGTAGGATATTTGAATGGTGCTCAAGCTGCGTAATGATAATCTCATCACCAGGCTTTAGATGTTTTTGAGCCCAACTAGACGCAATAAAATTGATCCCTTCGGTTGTCCCCTTTGTAAAAACTATTTCATCATCATGCGCTCCAATAAATTGTGCAAGAGCATGTCTGGCCTGCTCGTACGCTTCCGTAGCATGTTCTGCTAAGGCATAGACACCACGATGTACCGGAGCATTAAACTTTGTATAAAAGTCTGTTATTGCATCTATGACCATCTGCGGCTTTTGCGTGGTCGCCGCATTATCAAGATATACAAGGTCTTTGTTGTTTTTAAAAAACGGAAAATGAGCTTTGTCGATACTCATCAGCTTTAACTTTCAAACAGGTGCGCCATGTAACAAACATGCTCATTAGTATAAGAAGAAAAATGCTTTTTTACAATACAAAATTCGATTATGAAAATTAAAAATAATTTTTTTTGCATTCACGTTTGAACCAAAACGCATAATTGGCTATTATGGCTACCGATATAAATAATAATTCATAAAATTTCAACGTTGACCAAAAGACAATTGCTATAACCAACTATATTTGGTAAACTCAAGGAGAAGAAATGCCTATTTCCTGGAAAGAGATGTGTAGGTTATTTTTGGAAATGGGATATACCATAGTCCCAGGCGGAGGCAAAGGAAGTCATATAAAACTGAAAAAAGATGGTTGTCCTACCATCATTATTCCCAGACATAACCAATTGACCAAAAAAACTGAGCACACATTAAGAAAAGCCCTCAAACTTGTAAAAGAAAGTTTAAAATTATGAAATATCATTTCAAAATCTATAAAGAGAAAGATGGATATTTTGCACAATGCATTGAATATGAGTACTGTTTGACGCAAGCAAATACTCTAGAAGAACTTTATATAAATATGCAAGATGCCTTGAATGAGTATGTAAGTGAATCAGCCGATTCCACAGACTTAGCGCCATTGCCTAACGAATCAATCGAAATGTCTAAAAACATTGTTCAAGTTCCCTTAGATCCTCACATAGCATTTGCTTTTCTTGTGCGCTATAATCGTATAAAACTTGGCCTAACGCAGCAAGAAGCTGCTAAAAGGATGGGTTTTGAAACAATCTATAGTTACCAAAGACTAGAGACGGCTAAATGCAACCCAACTTTAAAGATGTTGGCTAGAATTAAACAACTCTTTCCCGACTTTTCCATTGATTATGCCATTGCTACTTAAGAATTAACCGTTGCTCAATCGTTTAATCATACCATTAAGCGTCTGTGCATGTTCATGGACAAGAGGATGGTCACTATAAAAGCCATCTATGAGCAAGGAGCGTGCTGTATGCTCATCAAGTCCACGGCTTGCTACATACCAAAGATCTTCTTTACTAAACCGACCCGTTGCACTCCCATGGCGGCAGCGAACGTCGTGAGTCGCCACCTCCAAAGAAGGGATAGCACACGTCCGTGCGTGAACACCTATAAGGAGAGATTTTTGCTGTTGATCTGCATCGGACGCGGCAGCGGACTCTTTTATGCGTATTGTTCCCCGATAAAATGATTGAGCCGCATCACGCAGAAGCGATTTTACATGAACTGAGCTCTTGGTTGAAGGGCTTTGATGCTGCTGACGGGTAATAAGCGCTGCTTGTTCATTGAGACCCAACGAGCTTAATGCAAGATGCTCAATAGACGCATTTTTACCTTCTAATCTGTAATCTTTTAGCGTCACCGTCTGCTTACCCCCTGTTAATCCTTCTATGATTGTCAGCTTGCTTTCTTGAGCACTGTACCATGTTTCAAGAGCTATGCCATGGGCATCTGCTCCAAAGGCCTGCTCACGAACTACTTTAACCTGAGCAGCTTTGCCTAAGAATCCCACCATAAGGCTTGTATGAACACCCTGGTGTATTTCCTGCAGATCACAGATTGTAATATCTGCTCCCTCTTCCACCACAAGAATCAGCAGCTGGGAGCTATACGAAGGTACTTTTTGATTCCATGAGAGCTTGATACTCTCTGGCAGCCTCGCATGTCTAGGAACATACAAAACCTGGGCTTTAGTGCAGGTGGCAAGCACCAAAAGCCCCAGCCACGAACTGGAATGTAAAAGTACATCGATCACGTTCGCGCTATCAACCGTAGCTGGCATCATATTGAGCATTTTTGCTTTACATTCAAGAACTTGAAATAAATCTACAAGGTAAGCACCTTGACCCAGCTCATCATATAAGGAACTCTCAAAAGGACGAGCACTGTATTCCTGCCAAGGTATGCGCGCTGGCATGGATCGTGCAAGCTCTTTATCATAAGCATACGTCGTAAGCTTGCTATATGCCTCCACAGCTTTACTTTTTAATCCTAAATCATGCGTAGAGATGCTTTGAGTGTACCAAGACCTCACCTGCTCGTTGTCGGGAGCTCTCTCGTGTATACACCTATCAAGAAAACTATCATCAACCAATGGAGCCCTCCATCTCAGCCTCAATGAGGCGATTTAGTTCTACAGCATATTCCATCGGCAACGTTTTTATAAAAGGCTCAATAAAGCCATTTACAATCATTGCACTTGCAGCAGATTTAGTAATGCCACGGGAACTTAGGTAAAAAAGCTGATCATCGGCAATTTTTGAAACGGATGCCTCATGACCAACATCTACTTGGGACTCACCAATAAGCATAGTTGGATACGTATCCGTTTTTGAGTGGGCATCGACAAGTAATGCATCACATTGAACGCGGGATCGAACTGAATGGGCACCTTTTACCACTTTAAGTAAGCCCCTATAACTTGCACGTCCACCATCCTTACTTAAGGATTTTGCGATAATAGTTGAGCTAGTCAAAGGAGCCAAATGAATAATTTTGCCACCAGAATCTTGATGCTGTCCCCTTCCTGCCACCGCTATTGAAAGTATTTCCCCACGAGCACCCTCTTCTTTTAAAATGACCGACGGATATTTCATGGTCACTTTACTACCAAAGTTACCATCAACCCAGGAAACCTGGGCATTGCGGTAAGCTACTGCTCGCTTCGTTACCAAATTATAGACATTGGGAGCCCAATTTTGAATAGTGGTATATTTAACGTCAGCTCCTTCATGAGCCACAATCTCTACCACAGCGCTATGGAGGGAACTGCCTGAGTACGTGGGAGCACTGCAGCCTTCAATGTAATGCACAAAAGACCCCTTTTGCGCTATTATGAGCGTTCTTTCAAACTGGCCCATACTTGCAGCGTTAATACGAAAATAGGCTTGTAAAGGAAGATCAATATGGACACCTTCGGGCACAAACACAAAACTGCCCCCGCTCCACACCGCTGAATTTAAAGCCGCAAAAAAATTATCGTTTGGGGGCACCACCGTTGCAAAGTAACTTTTAAACAACTCAGGATAATCGCTCAATCCCGTATTCATATCACAAAAAATGACCCCCTTGGCAACCCATTCTTTTTTTAAACTTTTGTAGATCACTTCAGATTCAAATTGCGCACCTACGCCTGCAAGCATCTTTTGTTCGGCTTGGGGAATCCCCAAAGTCATAAAAGTTTCCTTGATTTCCGTAGGTACCTCGTCCCATTGATTTTTTTGAGTTTCAATAGGTTTAATGTAGTAGTGGATATCCTGCATATTAAGCCCTGAAAGATCTGGTCCCCACGATGGTAAGGGCATCTTTTCACAGTGCTCCAATGCCTTCAAGCGAAATTCGGTCATCCAGCTGGGTTCATTTTTTTTTGCAGAGATTTGTTCGACAAGGTCTTTGCTCAGTCCTTTTTCGGCTTTAAAATAATAATCCATCATATCCCTGTTGCTCTATACTTGTAGCAAGATTTTTGTCTCCAGATACCCAGATTTTACCTTTTGAGAGAATATGCACATAGTGAGGCTCAACTGAGTTGAATAATTTGGTGTAGTGAGTAATTATAAGCAGTGACGAAGCCGGATTTTCTAGTGTGTGCTGATTCAGTACCTTTGCACAGGTAGCTAATGCATCTATATCGAGCCCCGAGTCAAGCTCATCAAGAATCGCTAGCTTGGGTTTAAAAAGGAGAAGTTGGGCCATTTCAAACCTTTTTTTCTCACCACCTGAAAAGCCATCATGTACAGAGCGATACAAAAAACTATGATCAAGATTGACCAGATCAAAAGCTCCTATAACCAATTGCCTGAAAGCAGTCATTGAAATATCCTGGCCGGTAAGCATACGATGCGATTCCTTTAAAAAGGTGAGAACCTGCACCCCAGCAATCGCGGGCGGATACTGACAAATGAGAAAAAGTCCGGCCCGTGCTCTCTTTTCTACTGACAATGCAAGGAGATTTTCACCATTGAAGGTAATTGACCCTCCTATAACCTCATAAGACGGATGACCCATAAGGGTTGCAGCAAGCGTGCTTTTACCCGATCCATTGGGCCCCATGAGCGCATGAATAGATCCCGGCTTTATTTCAAGGGAAAGATCTTGAATAATTGGCTGATTTAATAAAGTAATGGTCACATGAGAAAGAGAGATCATTGAGCTCACGTAAAATTTTGTTTTACAATTTTGAATATAATTTATAATAACCAAACATGTGACATTTGTAAATTGCACTGTTTCACAAGAATCTTGAAAACTCTTTATTTTGTAACTGCACATCGCTAATCTAGAAGTCAAAAAGGAGCTTGGCATGTATACTATAGAATTTGCGCGAATTGAAGATGGGCTCTATGAGATAGTACAAGAGAATGATGAGCGGCTTTTTTGCATCGGTCAAATTCTTCTTGATGACAATTTGCGGGTAAGAATAAAAAAATCACTTGAATATACACCGGAAATAGGCCTTGAAAAACACCAAGAATATGAAACGCAGCTCTATAAAATGCGCTTGAGTCCGGATCCAGAATACGGCTTACTTATCAAACTCTTTGATAAGAGTAATCCCGAGCATGTACTTCAAACAGACATTACCATCGATACCCTTATGGATTTGATTGACTCTTGGCAAGACGCTGTTAATGAAGAAGCAGAATCAATTATCATAACCCGCGTACAAGACACGTTTACCTTAGAAACCGAGTAGCCTTATTGGTGCAGATCTAGATTCTTTTTGTTTCTTTCAATCATGTGCTTACTTAACCCAATCGCGTGAAGGAACTGTCCTGCCTCAAGCCCTGACTGGTAACCGTGGCCAGCAGCAATAATTGCTTGCCTAAAATCAGGATCTTCCACATCGCCAGCTGCAAAAACGCCACGAATCGATGTTTGTTGTGAGCGACCTTCTACAGCAATGTACCCTCCTTGAAGCAATTCTATCTGGCCTTCAAAGAGTTGCGTATTAGGAGTTTGCCCGATCGCAAGGAAAAGGCCATCTGCTTTGATGTGCTCCTTTTTATGCGTACGCGTGTCATATAATTCAAGACCAGTTACCGTCTCATCATCTCCAAGGATCTCTGTCACTTGCTTATTGTAGACAATTTTGACCTGCTCATAATCTTTGAGCTTTTCCTGCATGTGATTCACAGCCCGCATGCGATTGCTTCTCACCAAAATTGTGACAGTCTTTGCAAATGGTGAGAGCTGTAAAGCTTCTTCAACAGCCGCATCTCCCCCACCTACTATAAACACATCTTTGTCCCTGAAAAACATGCAATCACATAATGCGCATGATGATACGCCATTGCCCCAATATTTTTCCTCACCCGGGATCCCTAACATTCGTGGAGTAGCACCTGTGGCAATAATGACACTAAAAGCATGGAACGTAGAACCATTTGCCGTAGTAAGCACAAAAGGCCATGAACTAAAATCAACAGCGGTTATGGTATCATTGCTTATTACCGCTCCAAATTCACGTGCTGAATCGCTCATCGTTTTTGGAATTTCTGATCCTCGTACTTTTTTAAGTGCAGGATAATTTTCAACAAATGATGTGCCCGTTAACTGCCCTCCCGGCTGTGACCCTTCAAAAACAAGCGTCGGCCAACCTGCACGTGTCGTTGCTATAGCTGCGCTATATCCGGCAGATCCTCCACCAATAACTACTACAGCAGTAGGATTCTTATCTTTAAATGCTTCTTCCAAATTGTAGGCTTTTTGCGTAGCACAAAGCACCTCGAGGGTACTTATTATAGTTATTATACAGAGTAACTTTCGATTCATGATGTTTCCTTCTACTAATCAAGTAATGCTAAATGAGGATTATTTTTTTCATGTTCTGCCGCTATGTGCTCAAGCAACTCTCGCTGATCTTTAGTAAGCAATTGTAAAAGCTCTTCATGCATAAGCGCCATAAGGGGATCTGATTCTATTTGTTTGATCGCAATTTCTAATTCACGAGATTCGAGTATCTTTTTACGCTGATCATCTGTTAAGCTTTCAAAAAGCTGAGCTGGTGTTACAACGAGGGGAGTTTTCTTGTTTTGCGACACGATAATTCCTGCTAACAAAGCTAAAGAAACCGTTCCAATCAATGTACATACCAATTTATGATCCGCCACGTAGCTGATGCAGGTATTAACAGCTTCCACCGCTCGTGATGTATCTCCTTTTAGAGCCTGCCATAGACCAAAAAAATCGAGCATCTTTTTTAAGCCATACATCCCACCCACACAACCCATTGCAGTAAGCACATCTTTTTTTGTAAGCCCTTCTTCTTGGACTGCATGCATTTTTAGATGCACAGGAATCGCTACCTTTTGAAGAAAAAGATGTTTTCCTTTATTAGACCTGTCTTCGATATAAGTCTTCACTTTAGGATCTACTGTAAACATAACACAAGTGCCCGCTATTTGACCTACGCAGCCCCAGGTAACACCACGCATCACAGCAGCCGCTACCCCATTTTTTTTAGACGTATCCGGATCTGGTTTCTTCTCTCTTTGATCAGTAGACCGATCCTTCTCTTCTTTTTTATCTATTCCTGAACCGCAATAGCTGAGAGCAGGAAAGAGTATACAAAAAACCTGCACCATAATTTTTATATTCATTTTACTAGCTCATTATCATAAACAATCAATGTCTCCCCTCTTAATGGTCTTATAGATAGGCTCTGTTGTCAACAGCCCAAAAAAAAGACTCTCCATAAGGAGAGTCCCATGAGTATCATCACAACTTTCTTTATTTTGCTTTCTTATCTGATGCACTCTTTTCAGTAAGAATAAGAAAAGCTTGCAATTGTTCGGTCATATTTTTAATGAGCTTCAAGTGTGCTTCAAGTAGCTGACGCTGTGTTTTCGTTAACGATTTCTCAGTAAGGAGGGCCTCTAAACCTTTTTGCTCAATCACTTCCTTAAGTTCTTCTTGCTCATCAGTTAAACATGCGAGCATCTCATCTTTGACAGCTATGACGTACTGAATTAAATAGATTTCAAGAACCTCGCCGAAAGACTGTGCCTGCTCTGTTTTCATAAAGCGATTTCGTATTTTTTCATCACAAAGCCACATAAATGGATCTTCAACTTGGCTCACTTGCTGTTCCAATGTCTTTACTATGTGCTCGATTTCCTTATCGCTAAATTCTCTCCCCTTCGTCTCAGCGTCCACACAGGCCACCATTACTTTAAGCAAGTTAGCTTGCCAGATCTCGTTATTTTTTAACGCAAGCAACGCTTGAGCATCTCTTGTTAATATATATTCTTTAGAATTATCCGTAACTAAGGTATTCAAACCCCAAACAGCAGCTACGCCTGCCGGTACGGCTAATGCGGTAAGAGTCTTATCATTTGTCAGTGTTCCGATTATTTGCTGCTTAGCGTCTTCCGATAACCATCTCCATCCATAGAGACTAAGAAGAGCCCCGATACCGAGTGCACCCCATTTTATTGTGCTTCCCGTGCTCTCGTTCTTTTCTGATTTTTCCATAGCAACTAAAACAGGACTTTGTGTGAGAGATAAGAACATTATCGAAAAAATCGACAATTGCTTTAATTTATTCATAATAACCTCTTTATTTCATTTTTGTTTATTTTTTCTCCCTCCTATTAGCATAAAGAGTTTTTACATAACGTCAACAGCAAAACAATCCCCTGCCAGGCATACTGTTCAATTTCTATCTGTGTTCCTGCTTTATAAGCAAAAAAAAGCTCCCCCGAAGGAGAGCTTTTTGCTATAATTCTGTTCTATTGGTTTGTTCTGCTAAGCGTTTTCATAAGGATCATAAACCTTACTTGGCCCACTACCAGCACCAAATGGCCGGATCCCTTTGCTATAGAGCCACCAAGTTGCAAGGCCAGCAAGTGTTAATCCCGTAGCTGTCGTTGCGCTTATTATTAGGCCTTTGCGGCTTACTTTCTTCGCTTTATTTGTCCCTGCAGATACTAAAGCATTAACCTTCCTTTGGAATGGTTTAACGCCAAAATAAAGACCTGCTAAAGCAGCACTTCCAGCGAACGCCGTGCCAAATTTAACAGCTTTCCCATGCTTTTCATTAGTAAACTGCTTTCCAACCCATTTCACAGGAGCTGTTAGCGCGTCAGTTAAACCAGCATTTGCTGCAGGTACAGCTAAAAGTAATGCTGAGACCGTTATCATTTTTACATAATTCATTGTTTATCCTCCATAGTATTATGTATTCGATTCATATTCATCCATTTTCATTCTATGTTTCAAATTTACAGAATGTTTTTTTGTTGTCAATAGCTTACGTATACTTCAGTCTCATTATACAAAAGTAACAGAGCTAGTATAAAGCCCAGTATAGCATTCACATTTTCCTAAAGCAAAACCCCCCCTTAAAAATTGTTGTTTTACCTTGCCGGTGCTCTAAATGATTGTACTCGTCAAAAAGTCTTTTTATCATATTTCGTTACCAACTTTTAGGTATCTTTGTGCTATTGCCTGGCTCTACTAACATTCACCTTATAAAAACTATAAAAGCAAAGTCAATACTTATTCAACCGCGATAACCTCAACCACATCAGGAACTTGTTCTTTAAGCCGCTCTTCAATACCTAATTTAAGCGTATAAAGAGAAAGAGGACAGCTCACACAAGCACCCAAAAGACGCAAGGAAACAACTCCGTCATTAAATGAAACAAATTCAATATCCCCACCATCCATTTGTATATTGGGTCGCATCTCAGCAATAACCTCTTCGATCCTGCTTAAAATCTGCTCATTGGTCATTGAACCCACTCAAGTCGTGCCATAGTAGCGGTATCGCTTATACGCTTACCAAGAGGTATAATACGCGTATACCCTCCAGGACGATGAACATAACGAGGTGCAATCTCACCAAAGAGCTTGACCAAAACATCTTCCTTATAAGGCAAAAGTGACTTAGCACGTCGACGCGCATTAAAAGTATTTCCTTCACGCGCTAACGTTACCAACTTTTCAGCAAAACGCCTTACTTCCTGCGCACGTGCCTTGGTAGTTACCAAATGGCCATACGTAATAAGCCTTATTACTTGATTTCTCAACATTGAACGCCGATGGGCAGGCGCTCTGTTTAATTTCTTTCTACCAGATTGATGTTTCATATACCTTCCCTATCTTTACCTTCAAGCAATCTTTTAATATCTGATTCTTTAATATTCATACCAAATGACAATCCAAATGATTTCATTGCTTCTTTTACTTCATTGAGAGATTTGCGACCAAAATTCTTAATTTTTAGTCCCTCATCTTCACTTAAATTCACCAAATCAATAATACGCTTAATACCAGCATTAATCAAGACAATTATGCGCACGAACTGAAAACTCAACTCATCAATAGGTTTAAACAGAAGCTCAATAGGAACTCCCTTTAAGCGGTGAATCTTCCAGCGAAATCTTTTGTTCTAACAGGTTCTTCAACAGGAATTTCCGAAATTTCATTAAACGGAATTTCTGTCAGTCACAAGAAAATGTTCAAGCTGTGTACGTAAAACTGAAACTGAATAATTGAGCACATCAACAGGAGTTTCAGAACCATCAGTTGTAATAGCCATATTCAATTTATCATAATCAATTTCTTTACCCACACGAGTTTTTTCAACATCAAACGTTACTTTGGTAACTGGTGAAAACAATGCATCTAAATAAATTCGATTATCTTCTTGCAAAGCTTGCCCAATTGGCCATTGTGCAGGCTGATAACCTCTGCCTGATTCAACAAAAAATTCAATATCAAGAATACCAGCATCGGCGACATGGGCAAGCACATGATCTTTATTAATAATTTCTAAATGCTCATCAGCAATAATATCACCAGCCGTAGCTGTCGCTTCACCCTTGATTTTCAAGAGTCATTTTACCTGGCTCACCCGTTTTATTACTTACCACCAACTCTTTAATATTAAGAACAAGCTGCATGGTATCTTCAACAACACCAGGCAACGGAGCAAACTCATTATTAACACCAGCAATAATAACCGATGTTACCGCTGAGCCTTCAACACCCCCCAAGAGCACACGCCGTAAAGCATTGCCTAACGTGATCCCAAACCCTGGCTCAAGTGGTTGAGCGACAAGTTCAGCATAGGTCTGAGTTAAGCGTCTCCTTATTCCAACTAAGCCGTGGAATCGTTAAAGGCTGATACTTTTTTTTAGACATAATTTCTCCTGAACAATAACCATCAAAGATTCGTCACCATTAACCAGTAATCATATTATTTAGAATACAACTCTACAATGAGATGCTCTTCAATAGGCGTTTGAATATCTGTACGTACTGGAAGACGTAAAATTCGTCCTTTACGCTCTTTTTTATCAAGCTCCATCCATTCAGGAACCTTGATTCCCGTATTAAATCGCTTATCAATAACCGATTCTAAAAAAGTGGTTTTAGCAGTCACATGAGGTGCTATATGATATCACATCACCTACACTAACCAAGAAGGATGGGGTATGCACCTTTCGTCCATTAACATAGACATGGCCATGCACAATAATTTGACTTGCCTGAGGACGCGTTGTAGCTAATTTTAAGCGAAACACCACATTATCAAGGCGTCGTTCAAGAGACTTAACAAACTTTCACCTGTTGCGGCCTGAGAACGAGTTGCTATCCCAAAAAAGCGTATAAATTGCCGTTCACGTAACTCCATAGAGCTCTTTTACTTTTTGCTTCTCCTCAAGCTGGCGTCCATACTCCGACAATTTACGCATGCGCTTTTGTGGAGCTCGCTCAGTTTTTAGAACGCTCTGCTTTTACAGCCTCTTTTCAGGACCTACAGTTCTTTTTTCCATTGCCTATCTTTCGTTACTATGGTGTAACCTGTTCTTATACACGGCGTTTTTTAGGAGCTCGAGTGCCATTATGCGGTAAAGGTGTAACATCTCTTAACACCGAAATGTTCAATCCTGACGATTGAAAGGCTCTTACAACTGAATCTCTTCCAGCTCCTGGCCCTTGAAGATTAACTTCAAGAGTATCTAATACCTAATCCTCGACATTTCTTTTGCAAGGGTAGAACCAATCTGGGATGCTGCAAAAGGAGTTCCTTTACGTGCACCTTTAAACCCTAATTTACCAGCACTTCCACGCAAAAGCACATCTCCTTCTACCGTTGTTACCGCTACAAGCGTATTATTAAATGAAGATTTAATATGCGCCACTGCGGTATCAACATGTCGTTTTGTTTTTTTTGATTTCTTCTTATAGCTCATTCTATTCCTTATGCTCTAAGAATGTATCATTATTTCTTCGTTACTTTACGCTTAAATGCAACTGCAGAACCAGCTTTACGTGGACCTTTTCTCGTACGAGCATTTGTTTTTGTTCTTTGGCCCGGACTGGGAAGTCCTTTTTTATGCCGTAATCCACGATAGCTGCCAATATCTTGCAATCGCTTAATATTAATTCGAATTTCTTTGCGCAAATCACCTTCAGTTACATAATTTGCAGTAACTTCTCTTTGAATAGAAGCAATTTCATCATCACTTAAATCTTTCACTCGCTTATCAAAATTAATTTTTAATTTATTGAGAATATCACGTGATGTCTTTAACCCAAGACCAAACACATAGGGCAATGCATATTCAATGCGTTTTTCATTAGGAAGATTAACACCTTCGATTCTTGCCATACTATCCTCTTACTTATCCTTGACGTTGTTTATGACGCGGATTTTTTTTACACAATACCCGCACGACACCCTCAGCGATTAATAATCACACAGTCTCTACAGATTTTTTTAACTGATGTTCTTACTTTCATTGTATACCTCCACATTAACTTTTATATCGCAATACAATTCGACCTCGGGTAAAATCATAAGGAGAAAGCTCCAACGCTACCTTATCTCCAGGCAAAATTCGAATATAATTCATACGCATCTTACCTGATACATGCCCAAGAACTATATGCCCACCTTCTATTTCAACTACGAAACATAGCATTGGGCAATGTTTCTTTTACAATACCATCAACTTTTACTACATCATCTTTTGTTTTCATATTCTTACTACCTATAACCTCGTAATAATGTCTGGACCATGTTCAGTCACAATTACCGTATCTTCCACATGCGCTGCCAGGCTTTTATCAACTGTTTTAACAGTCCAGCCATCTTGTAATATATATACGTCAAAATCACCCATGGTAATCATAGGTTCAATAGCAAATGCCATACCGGGACGAATAACAGGCCCATTACCAGGTTTTCCATAATTTAAAATCTCTGGATCCTCATGCATTTTCTTCCCGATCCCATGACCCGCAAATTCTCGCACAACGCCATAACCATGCGTTTCAACTTCTTCCTGAATAGCTGCCGAAATATCGGATAACCGTGTCACCAGGCAGAGCTTGATGCTATTCCTTTATCCAAGCCTGCTGCGCAACAGCCACAAACTCAACTACTTCCTGCGATGCCTGTTCCTAAAAAAAAGAACGTGCCATATCAGCGCAATAGCCATCATATGAGGCACATACATCAATTTTTACTAAATCACCCTCACGAAGTTTTACATATCCTCCTTGGGCACACCATGAACAACTTCATCATTCACCGATATACAGCTCGAATGATTATATTTGCCCATATACCCTTTGGTGCTTGAAATAAGCTTATTGTTTTTCAAATACTCCTCTATATAGCCATCAACACTAAGAGTACTCATACCAGGTTCCATCCATTCTCAAGCAATACAAAGAGCTCAGCAAGCAAACGACCTGCTTCCGCCATTCTTTCCCGTGCATAAGTATTTTTTATCGTAATCATACGTTGGCATGACCTATCAATTCAGAAGTTTCTCATACACTGTCTCAAGCGGCACGTCCGCTTGAAGAGAATAAACTGGCTGTCCAACACTTTTATAAAAATCTTGTAAGCTCCTGTTCATGACTTTGATATATTTTCAATCGTTCATGGATAGCATTTTCTTCATCATCAGAACGCCGTGTACCAAAGGGCTTTCACATTCGTCGCATATCATATGTTTTATTGGTTGCTGTGATGAATGCTTATGCATCGAATACACTGCTCTGACACTTATTATTTTGACAAATTGAGCGTGCCAGCAAGCGATAGACAACCGTTTCATAAGGAATATCCATACGTACAACATTCATAGTCACATCATCAAATGAACTCAATAAGCTCATGCAAAGCTTGGGCTTGCGGTACCGTCCGCGGAAACCCATCAAAAATAACAATTCCCGGCTGATCAAAAGTTTTTTCAAGCCAACCGCTCGCCATCTCAATAATAAGGCTATCAGAAATAAGTTTACCAGATTTTATAGCAAAATCTATTTGTTTACCAATCTCAGTCTGCTGAGCAATATGCTCCCTGCATAAATTGCCTGTTGAAAGCTGCTGCCAGCCAAGCCTTTTTACGCACAAATGCGAAAGTGAACCTTTGCCAGACCCAGGTGGACCGAGAAAAATAAAAATATCTTTTTGAGTGCTGGTTAACCGCTGACTCTAACATGTCAGCCATAGTATCACCGCGCAACCCTACTTTTCATTCTTCCCGAGCCTAAAAATGATCCATACTTATATTCAATAAGATACGATTCAATTTGAGCAGACGTTTCAAGCGCCACACCCACCATAATAAGAAGCGATGTACCACTCATAACAAAAGGCAGATTCAAAAAACCGGTAATAATATTTGGAGCAACAGCTAAAATACCAAAATAAATAGCGCCAACTAAGTCCTATACGAGTCAATATATAATCGAAATAGTCAGCGGTTTGCTTACCCGGCCGAATACCCGGGAATAAATCCACCACTTTTTTTCATATTATCTGCAAGTTCAGTCGGATTAAATGCAATTGCAGTATAGAAGTACGTAAAGAAAATAATGAGGCCAAATTCCAAGGCATTATAGACTGCCCCATCCTGTTGCAAGGGACTGGGCGACTGTTTTAAGAAAACTAAAACGATCCGCCAAAATACCAATCAAAAACATCGGAATATTTAAAAAAGCTGATGCAAAAATAACAGGCATAACCCCAGCAGTATTAATCTTAAAAGGAATAAAAGTACTTTGCCCCCCATACACGCGCTGCCCAATAATACGACGTGCATACTGTACAGGAATCTTTCGTTCACCTTTTTCTAAATACACAATACAACCCGCCAATAAGTAATAAAAAGAAGTAAGCACAAGCAATGCTTTAAGCGGATGTAATGGTTAAGCAATTGAGCAAACATTGATCGGAAAACGGGCCACAATACCTGCAAAAATAATCATCGAACTTCCATTGCCTATCCCAAACAGAGAAATCTGCTCACCAAGCCACATAACAAACATTGAACCGACCGTTAATGAAAGCGTAAAGAGTAAAATAAAACTCCACCGATGGCATCGTGATTAAGCCCGGCGATGATAGTCGCATTCTGATTATTTAAATACAATGCATAGGCAAAGCTATACCCTATTGCTAATACCAAAGCTAAATACCGGGTATACTGGTTAATCATACGCGCGCCCATAATCACCCTCCTTCATCATGGCTTCCAACGAAGGAACTGTCATGCTCAACATTTGCATCATAATCGATGCCGTAATATAGGGCTGAATCCCTAAAGCAAAAATCGTACAATACTGCAAGCGATCCACCAGAAAAAGTATCAAAAAAGCCAAAAACCCTCTAAATGCCGAAGCTTTTGCCATAAGTTCAGCAAGCAGCGTCGTATTAATACCAATTGCCGGAATAAAGGAGCCGATTCTATAGATGATTAATACTCCAAGTGTAAACATCAATTTTCTGTGTAAGCTCAGGAATTTTAAATATATTCCCAAAATTTTTTAATAAAACCACGACCTTACCTTCTCCTTTACTGCGTACCGCTTGCAGCCAAGCTTTCTTACCGCTGCACTTACCTTTGCTATTTGACCGCCACTTTTTGTTATCGCATCATGCAGCAGTCTTACTCACTGCTTCAACATGCACCTTAATTTCTTACGAGCGTCCCGTGTCCAAGGATTTTCACTATGCAATTGTGGCCCTTAATAAGCCCCTTGCTTACCAAGCGATTCTTTATCGACAGTTGCTCCAGACTCAAAGCGCTCATTGAGTGTTCCAATATTAATTATTTCATAATCAACCCTGAAAGCGAGCGTTATTAAATCCACGCTTTGGAAGACGACGAGTAAGCGGCATCTGCCCGCCTTCAAAACTCGCGCCAATTTGTGGACCTGAACGAGCTTTTTGCCCTTTATGTCCTTTACCAGAGGTACCACCCAAATCGCCACCACGCCCAACTCTTTTTCTTTTTTTTCCTGACGAAGTAAGTCGTGCTAACGTTGTCATATCATCCCTTTACTATTTGTGAAACCGTTTTTCCACGCAGTGAAGCAATATGGGATGCTGATCGGCATTTTGCAAGTGCATTTAAGGTAGCCTTAACTACATTTTGACCGCAGCGAGAAGGTCCGATTGATTTAGCAAGCACATCTTTAACACCCAATGCTTCCATAACTGCACGCATTGCACCACCTGCTATCACGCCCGTCCCTTTATAAGCCGAGTTTATTTGCACTTTAGTCGCTCCGTGCTTACCAAATACATTATAAGGGATCGTTGTATCACGCAAAGGAACCGTAATCATATTTTTACGAGCTCTCATCGTTGCTTTTGCAATTGCAGAAGAAACTTCCTTGCTCTTACCTAAACCAATGCCAACATGCCCCTTTTGATCACCCGATACAACAAATGCTGAAAAGGAAAACCGTTTGCCGCCTTTGGTTACTTTTGTTACGCGATTAACACTTACCACGCTATCAACATATTCTTTTTGTTCTGCCATTGTTTCCCAATCTTAGATTAAATACGTAATCCACCTTCTCTGATTCCTTCTGCAAGGGCCTTTACACGCCCATGATACAAGGAAGGAACCACGATCAAAAACTGCTGCCTGAACCCCTGCCTTCAAAGCACGCTGTGCAAATTCTTTACCCAGCGCATGAGCAACTTCTTTTTTATCTCCCTTAAGCTTTTTAAGCTCTAAAGAAGAACAACTTGCCACGGTCTTTTGCTGTGCATCATCTATAAGCTGTGCATACATATGCTTCAAACTTCTAAAAATCGATACACGAGGCAATATTTGATTTCTTGTCTTTTGCCGTACCCGTTGAGTACGTCGCAATTTGCGAGCGTTATTGCTTTTTTCCGTGACACGTTTTATCCTATCTTGCTATTATGATTTTGCTTTTCCTGCTTTACGTATAATCGTTTCATTAACATATTGAATTCCAGTTCCCTTGTAAGGTTCCGGTGGTCTCAAAGCTCGAACATCACTACATACTTGTCCAAGCAAATCTTTATTAAATGAATCAAAAGTCATCTTTTGACCGGTTTTATCAATTTCAACAGTAACATCTTTTGGCAAGTTAAAATCAATCTTATGACTGTATCCTAAAGAAAATTGTATTTTTGAACCACTCAAAGCTGCTTTATAACCAAGACCCACAATACGCAATTGTTTCTTAAAACCAACATCGGCTCCTTGAATTTTATTATGCTAAAAGAGCACGATGAAGACCCCACACTCGATTGGTATCATCAGTTTCGCGGGCAGGCGTTAATATACAAATCCTTATCCTTAATTCGCGCAGTAAGAAGATCATCAATAACATGGGTTCCTGACGCCTTTTTACCCTTATAATGTATTTCTTTGCCCTTAACTATCTACTGTTACTCCCCCAAGCGGGATGGGCTTTCTTCCAATTTTTGACATATGCTATCCTTACCAGACAGTACAAAGAACTTCACCACCAACACCTCGTTGACGTGCTTGTTTATTGGTCATGACTCCTTTGCTGGTAGTTAGTATTGAGATACCCAAATTACCAATCACAGGTTTTATAAGTGCATGACTTTCATAGGTACGACGACCAGGTGTACTTACTCGATTAATTTCATGAATCACCGATTCACCACTCACATATTTAAGCAGAATTTTAATTGTTTCTTATTATTTTCTCAAATCTTCCACAAGACATCTTTAATAAAGCCCTCATCCTTGAGTATGGTTGCTATTTCCTGTTTAAGCGTGAATAAGGTGCGATAACTTGCCTTTTTGAAACGAATACACCATTACGTATGATCGTTAAAAAATCACCAATTGAATCAACTGACATGTAACATCCTTCTTATTACCAACTTGTTTTCTTTACCCCAGGCAAAACACCTTTATGCGCAAGTTGTCCTAAAACAAAGACGACACAATCCAAATATTCTGATAAAACCGCGTGGTCTTCCACACATGTACATCGGTTGCGTTGTCTTGTGGCAAATTTAGGTGTTCGCTGGGATTTTTCAATCATTGCTTTACGCGCCATCTTGTTCCTTACTTTCTTCTAAACGGCATACCAAACTTTTTAAAAGCTCAAAGGCATGCGCATCCTTTAGTGCCGAGGTATGGATTGTAACGTTCATTCCAAATACTTTTTCTGCTGTGGTATCTGCCTCGGGGAAAATCGACCATTCCTTAATGCCCAAATTATAATTTCCCCGACCATCTAATTTTGTAGGCACCCCTTGAAAGTCCCTTACTTTTGGTAGCGCTAAATTGATAAGCTTATCCAAAAATTCATACATCCTTTTTTTCCGCAAGGTAACCCGAACGCCTATCGGCATACCTTCACGTATTTTAAACCCTGCAATAGATTTACGGGCGAGAGTTTTCACAGATTTTTGACCCGCAATGTTGTCAAACATCTGCATAACCCCATTGAGCACGCGGCTATCGGCAACAGCTTCCTTAACCCCTATATTCAGGACAATTTTTTCAATGCGCGGAACTTCCATGACATTTTTAAGCTCTAATTTTTTTTGCAATTCAGGACGAATTTTCTCTTTATAGTGCTCCTCAAGACGAGCTCTTTCTGATGGCACTGTAGCGCGGGCTTTACTCATGACCTTCCTTTTCAAATAACTTCTTTTGTACGATTACATACCCGAACTTTTTTACCATCTTCCAGTACCTTGAAATTTACGCGGCACGGTTTTTTATCAGAAGAAATAAGCATAACATTGGAAGCATGTATATACCCTTCCTGCTTCTTTATTGAAGAAGCTTCCCCTTGCTTACGCGCTTTATAATGCTTAGTCATCATGGCTATTCCTGCCACCTTCACCAAGTCCTTATCTAAATCCACTTCTAGAACGGTCCCCCGCTTACCCTTATCTTTTCCGGTAAGGATAAGAACCGTATCATTCTTCTTTATACGCATCATAGAGTCGTTCCTTATAAACTGCGATTAAGCCCCTTGTTTTATAAAACCTCAGGTGCTAATGATACTATCTTTGTAAAATCTAATGCTCGCAACTCGCGAGCCACTGGACCAAAAATACGGGTTCCCACTAACGTATTATAATCTTCAGCCGATTTTATAACAACCCCAGCGTTGTCGCCAAAACGGATATAGCTGCCATCGGCGCGCCGCTTTCTTTACGCGTTCGTACTATAACTACCGTGACAACCTCACCTTTTTTTACTGCGCCACCAGGAATCGCTCTTTTCACAGCACATTTTACCTTGTCACCAATGTCAGCATACCTCTTTCTTGTACTTCCTACAAGGTGAATAATCTGTAAAAGCTGTGCTCCTGAATTATCTGCCACTTCTAAATAAGATTCTTTTTGAAGCATATGCTCTACCTCTCTCTATTAACTATGCGCTCTTACAATCCGCGCAAGATACATATATTTTGTTTTAGAAAGTGGTCGCCCTTGATAAATTTCAACAATATCACCAATAGATGCGCTTTCTAAATCATCATGCACTTTATACTTTTTTGATGTTCGCATAACCTTTTTAAGACGAGGATGCATATAGCTCCGTTCAACACGAACAACAACTGTCTTATCCATTTTATCAGAAATTACTTGACCTGTCAGCATGCGTGAGGGTTTACCCACCTTGTCCTCGGCTTTTGCCGCAACTACTTTTTTGGAAGCAATTTTTGGGGTTCTAACCTTTTTGGGTGCTTCCTTAGCTGATTGAGGATCTGTTCCAATCTTCTTTTTCATAGGTTATCCTTATAATTCAGCTTGTTTTTTTGCAAGCCATGTAAGCGTTCGCGCAATTTCTTTTTTCATCTTCTTTACAAAAGCGGTATCCTTCAACGGCTTTGTCGTCTTTTGTAGGCGCACACTAAAGAGTTCTCTTCTTAACAGATCAGCTCGTGCTGCTAGTTCTTGCGCTGAAAGATTCTTGAGCTCATTATTATTCTTTTTCATGTGCCCCTCCCTCAGTTTTAGCAAGAACCCTTTTCACTATACGCGTCTTCATGGGTAGTTTATAAGAAGCTGATTGTAGTACTTCTCTTGCTGTCACTTCATCAAGACCGGCAACTTCAAACATAATACGCTCTCTCTTTACCACAGAAACCCAGAATTCAACGTTACCTTTACCCTTACCCATACGAGTTTCCGCAGGTTTTTTGGTAACGGGCTTATCAGGAAATATACGCAAGTAAAGACGCCCCACTTTCTTTAACTTACGAGACATGGTCACACGACATGCCTCAATTTGTTGTGCCGTAACCCAAGCGGGCTCCACTGCCTGGAGGCCATATTCCCCAAAGGCAACATCTCTCGCGCCTTTTGACAGACCGCCTTTGCGCCCCTTTTGGACTTTACGGTATTTGATTTTTTTGGGCATTAACATAGATTACCCTTTAACTAATTTATATTCACCACGGCACACCCAGACTTTGACGCCTATTACCCCGTATGTCGTATGTGCTTCAATAAGCCCATAATCGACATCAGAACGGAGGGTATGCAATGGTGTTGAACCAATTCGTATCCATTCATCCCGCGCAATTTCTGCACCACCAAGGCGGCCGCTGCAGCGTATCTTAATGCCGCGTGCACCCGCTTTCATGGCAGCAGTTGCCGCTTTTTTCATAACCTTTTTAAAGCTCGCACGCTTTTCAAGTTGCTCTGCTATTACTTTTGCAAGTATAACTGCATCCAAATCGGGATTTTCAACTTCTTTAACCGATACTTCGACAGCTTCACGCTTGAGCAGCCTCACCAGATCTCTACGCAGATTTTCAATTTCTCTGCCCTGTTTTCCAATGACCATACCAGGACGGGCCGAATAAATATCTATACGGATAGTATCACCAGCTTTGGCAATTTTTATTGAAGATATTTCGGCACCCACTAATTTGTTTTCTAAGATACCTGCGTATCCTAAAATCTTCCATAAGCAATTGTGCATAATTACCGCGACGAGCAAACCATTGAGAATCCCAGTCTCGATATATGCCTGTTCTAAAACCTCTTGGGTTAACCTTCTGTCCCACACATCACCTTCTTATGCTTTTGTTTCCAATATTACCTTCATATGACACAGGCGCCTGCGTTGTATCGAAGCACGCCCTTGAGCTCCTGGTTTAAAATAACGATGAATAGGACCACCATCAACACGGATCTCTTTTATTTTAAGCAGTGAGCTTTCTACATTACTTTTGTTTTTTGCATTAGCAACCGCCGATTCAAGCAATTTTTTTATCGCTATAGCACGCTGGGTTCGATAGGTAGCAAGCCAATTAAGGGCATATACCGCATCTTTACCGCGCACTACATTCACAATGGGCCTTAATTTATAAGGCGAGTAGTGCACATAGCGTGCCCGGGCAATAAACTGCTCCGGAACCGCAGGGGCCGCTTTCTCTTGGCTCGCCGTCTTTGCCGGCGTTGCCTTTTTTTGTGTACCCGTTGCTGCTTTTTTCATCATCATTCCTCGTTGTTACTTTTATTTACCAGGTGCCGCCGCAGCTGCTTTTCGCTGACCACTATGCAATCTGAACGTACGAGTCGGTGCAAATTCGCCCAGGCGATGACCTACCATATTTTCAGTTATATACACAGATACAAACTTTCGCCCATCATGTACAGCAAGCGTTAAGCCCACAAAATCAGGTGTCACCATACTTCTACGCGACCAGGTTTTGATAACTTCTCTTTTAGAGCTCGCTTTGAGCCGCTCTACTTTTTTTAAAAGATGGTCATCTACAAAAGGTCCTTTTTTGGCTGATCTTGCCATAATTTCATCCTCCAGGGATCATTAACCTTTACGGTTTTCTTCTTTTTATAATAAGCGGATTCGAACGCTTACGCGTACGGGTACCCTTTGCACCCTTGCCCCACGGACTTACCGGGTGAGAACCAGATTTAGAACGACCTTCACCACCACCGTGTGGGTGATCTACTGGATTCATAGCCATACCACGCACCGTCGGACGGATACCCATCCTACGCGTACGTCCCGCTTTGCCTATTGTTATATTCTTATAATCAGCATTGCCGAGCGCACCAACTGTGGCCCAACAATCAAGATGGACCATTCGAATTTCACCCGATGGCATCTTTAGCGTTGCATGGGTATCACCCTTGGCAACCAATTGAACGGATGTTCCAGCGCTGCGTGCAAATTTTCCACCAGAAAGCGGAGTAATTTCAACATTATGCAGCGTAAAGCCTACTGGGAATATTCCGTATTGGTAAGCAGTTACCTACTTTTGCTTCAACCTCTTTACCCGATACAATCGGTGAACCAATTTCTAAGCCTTCAGGCATAAGTATATAAGCCTTTGCACCATTAGCATAGTGGACTAATCCTATACGCACATTGCGGTTAGGATCGTATTCAATGCTCATAACTTTTCCAGGCACATCTCGCTGCTCGCGCTTAAAATCAATAATACGGTATCTCTGCTGCGCACCACCGCCAATATGGCGCATTGTCATCCGCCCATAGGCATTTCTTCCACCGCGCTTACGCAGCCCCACCGTCAGGCTACGCTCAGGAGTCTTTTTTGTTATATCACCCGAATCCAAGTACGTTTGAAAACGTAACGATGCATTTCGTGGCTTTCTTGTAACTATTGCCATTATAAACCTCTTTACCTATTCTTTCGCCGAAGCCCCAGCCTCAGCTGCCGCCTGCGACTCAGCCAATCCCATCAAATCAACCGACTGGCCTTCTTTGAGAGTAATAATTGCTTTCTTTTTCGTTTTACCTATGGTAAAAAAACGCCCAGCGCGCCGTTTTTTACCTTTCATAACCACTATACCAATTTTTTCTGCTTCAACATTAAAAAGCTTTTTTAATGCTTCTGCAATAAGCGGCTTATTCGCTTGAGGATGTACTTCTAAAACAAGTTTTTTTACTTGCTGATTGAGACGGTACGCCTTCTCAGTAATACGCGGCCCTTTAATAATATCATACAATGTTAAATCCATGTGCTCACCATTTCTTTAAAAGCGTTCATATCTTTTTGCAAAAACATCCACAATTCTCCATTGGCAATATCATAGGCATTCCACTGATCAAAAAGCAGCATGCGCACATTAGGAAGGTTTGCAAATGAAGCGTGAGCGTAACGATCAGTTGGCGACACAAAAAGAATAATATTTTGATTGAGCAAACCAGCCGATTTTAAAGCATTAAATGCATGTGCGGTTTTTGGATTGCCTTCCACAGGAGTCCAATCCAATGCGAGTATTTTTTTCTTATCAAAAAAATCCCATAAAAGAGTATTCGCAACGCCTCGCTTGAGATTTTTTGTAATGGTCATCGTACGCGTTCTTGGTTGAGGACCAAAACTCACCCCCCCTTTTCGCCAGAGAGGCGAACGCGCAGATCCTGCACGTGCTCTTCCCGTTCCTTTTTGTTTCCATGGCTTCTTATTTGAAAAAGAAACATCGGATCGTCCTTTGCAAGCAACTGTACCTTGCCGCCAGTTTTGCAAATGAGCGCGTACACACTGGGAGAACCCTTCTTTTTTAATTTTTAAACGCTGCTCTTCTGTTAAGCCTACATCTTGCGGCGTGACAACCTTCGACAAATTTTCTGTCGCTTTTGCTGGCGCCGTTTGTGCTGATTTCCTCGTAGCCATGCGTTTTACCTACACTTTCTAAAAAAAACTAATGATCCGGATTTACCCGGCACCGAACCTTTTACTAACACGACATGTGCTTCCGGTTCAATTCTAATAACTTCAAGGTTTTTCATAACCCGTCGCTCAGTCCCCATGTGCCCAGGCATACGCTTACCTTTAATGACACGACCTTTGCTTCTCATAAAACTCAAGCCTCCAGTAAAACGACCAAATGTCGCACCGTGACTCGCTCGTCCACCAGAAAAACCATGTCTTTTTACCACACCCTGAAATCCGGCCCCTTTGGTAACCCCAAAGACGTCAACCGTATCCCCGGCGGTAAGAAAAGTACCCGCCTCTGCCTTAGCGCCTATTTCCACCGGCACCTGCTCTTCACCTTGCATTTTTTCAACAGGAACTTCCTTAAAAGCACTAAAATATTTGCGCGGCTCATGTAACCAATCATGAGAAAAAGGCTGGTCAGCAAATTTACTTTTTACACAACCTAATTTCACCGCATCATAGCCATCAGTTTCCAGCGTCTTAATTTGCGTCACATACCAGTTAGCTATATCGATAACCGTCACGGGAACCACTTTATTCTTCTCTGAAAAAACTTGGGTCATGCCTATTTTTTTACCCCAGAGTCCGTTCACCATGTCTTATCCTTTACTTAATTTCAACATCAACCCCAGATGAAATACTGAGTTTCATAAGCGCGTCCATGGTAGCATCAGATGGGGCCACAATATCTAAAATCCGCCTATGCGTCGTTAATTCAAATTGTTCCCGCGATTTTTTATCGATATGCGGGGATCTTAGTACCGTAAAACAGCGTCTCTTATTTGGCATAGGAACAGGGCCAACAACATGGGACCCGGTCCTTTTAACAGTCAAAACAATTTGCTTAACAGCTTTATCAAGAGTTGATGATCGTATGATTTCAGCGTCAAACGAATTTTTTGTTTTTTCATGTAGTTACCTATTAATCAAGAATCTGAGTAACAATTCCAGATCCAACGGTTCTGTCCACCTTCACGAATGGCAAAACGTTGATCTTTTTCCATAGCAATAGGTGAAATGAGTTCCACTTCGACACCTACGTTATCACCCGGCATAACCATTTCTCGCCCTGCCGGAAGGTCAACAATCCCAGTCACGTCGGTAGTACGGAAATAAAACTGTGGTCTATATCCATTAAAGAAAGGACTATGACGGCCACCTTCATCTTTACCAAGAACATAAATTTCGCATTTAAATTTTCTATGTGGCGTTACCGTTCCTGGTTTTGCAAGAACTTGGCCACGCTCAATTTCTTCTTTTTTAATACCACGAAGCAAGAGTACCTACGTTATCACCAGCTTGACCTTCTCCGAGCTCTTTTCTGAACATTTCAACGCCAGTTACTACGGTTTTTTGGCTTGCTACCAAAACCGACCAATTCAACTTCTTCACCAACTTTGACTTTGCCTCGTTCAATTCTCCCGGTTGCAACAGTTCCACGACCAGAAATCGAGAATACACCTTCGACTGCCATAAGAATGGCTTATCAATTTCACGAACGGGTTCTGGAATATAGGAATCAAGAGCATCCATAAGCTTCATAATGGCCTGAGAACCTATTTCGCTTTCATCACCATTTAACGCTTTTAATGCTGAACCACGAATGATAGGAACCTGATTTCCTGGAAATCCATACTTGGTAAGAAGATCACGAATTTCTTCTTCAACCATATCAATCATATCAGGATCATCCACCATATCGACTTTATTTAAGAAGACAACAAGAGCTGGAACACCCACGTTTTTTGCAAGCAAGATATGCTCACGCGTTTGAGGCATAGCACCATCAGCTGCAGACACCACCAAGATACCACCGTCCATCTGTGCTGCACCAGTGATCATGTTTTTTACATAGTCAGCGTGGCCAGGACAGTCAACGTGTGCATAGTGGCGCTTATCTGTTTCATACTCTACGTGAGAAATAGCAATGGTAATACCACGTGCTTTTTCTTCAGGCGCATTGTCAATTTGATCAAACTTACGCGCTTCTGCATACCCCTTTTTTGCTAAAACAGTTGTAATAGCAGCTGTTAATGTTGTTTTACCATGATCAACGTGACCAATAGTACCTGTATTTAAATGAGGCTTTTTACGCTCAAATACACCTTTTGCCATCGTTATCTCCCGACAACATAATTTTAAATATTACACCACTTCCTTAAGCACCAGCACCCTTAAGAATTGCTTCTCATAGCATGCTTGTTGGCACTTCACGATAACACTCAAATTCCATTGAATAGGTTGCTCGCCCTTTACTCATCGACCTCAATATCGTCGCATAACCAAACATTTCTGCAAGAGGAACCTCTGCTGAAATAGTGCTTGCTACCCATTTTAGATTCCATGCCCAAAATGCGGCCACGGCGAGAGTTTAAATCACCCATCACATCACCCATATATTCTTCAGGCGTTTCCACCTCAACCTTCATAATAGGCTCAAATAATATGGGATCTGCTTTATTCATACCAGCCTTAAATGCCATACTGGCTGCCATTTTAAATGCCAATTCCGAAGAGTCAACATCGTGATATGACCCATCCGTTAAGCTCACCTTAAAATCGACCACAGGATAGCCACCTAAGACACCCGTATTTTTGGCCTCTTCAATCCTTTTTCAACCGCAGGAATATATTCTCGCGGAATAGAACCTCCTACTACTTTATTTTCAAACACATACCCTTTACCCCGCTCTAGAGGTTCCATATGAACCACACATGACCATATTGACCACGACCACCCGATTGCTTAATGTATTTACCTTCAATTTCAATGGGCTTAGTAAAGGTTTCTTTAAAGGCTACTTGGAGTTTACCTTGCACTAATTCAACTTTTTGCTCACGTCTAATACGGTCAACTATGATTTCTAAGATGCAATTCCCCCATTCCCCTAATAACCGTTTGATTTGTTTCATTATTAAAAGAAAAATGAAAAGATGGATCTTCTTGCGCCATTTTTCTTAGAGCTGTTGTCATCTTTTCATAGTCAGCTTTGTTCTTAGGTTCTACAGAGGTTGAAATAACCGGTGTTGGAATATCAATTTTTTCAAGTAAGATAGCGTGAGCTTCATCACAGAGCGTATCACCCGTATTTGCATCCTTAATCCCAACAATAGCCCCAATATCCCCGCTCTCAATTCTTGAATTTCTTCCTTCTTATTTGCATGCATCTTTAAAAGCCGACTCACCCGTTCTTTAGTGCCCCGCGTTGAATTATACACATAAGAACCCGACTTTAATTGACCCGAATACACACGCACAAAGCTTAAAATACCAACAAATGGATCGGTCATAATTTTAAAAATAAGTCCTGAAAATGGCTCATTAGGATCAGCTTTACGCAGCTTCTTTAACATCGGTTCCAGGCACGATTCCCTCAACCGGAGGAATATCAAGCGGCGAAGGCAAATAATCGAGTACTGCATCAAGCAGTAGCTGAACACCTTTATTTTTAAACGCTGTCCCACAAAATGCAGGAACAACTTTACGCTCAATAGTTCCCTTTCGCAATGCCGCTTTAATTTCATCAAGTGAAATTTCTTCTTCATTTAAAAATTTTTCAGCAAGTTTATCATCGAGCTCAGCAGCTTTTTCAACGATCTTTACTGCGCAACTCTTCCATTTGACTTTTATATTCAGCTGGAACATCTTGCCATGTAACAACAGCTCCCTTATCACCCTCACTAAATGTAGCCATTTTACGAGTTAATAAATCAATAATTCCATAAAATTCATCCGAAACACCTACAGGCAATCTGCATTAGCAAGAGCATTCCCTTTAAGCTTAGTATTAACATCATTGACCACCTTAAAGTAATCAGCTCCCACACGATCTAATTTATTAACAAAAATAATACGTGGAACTTTGTACCGATTTGCTTGGCGCCATACCGTTTCAGATTGCGGTTGCACACTTCCAACACCACAAAAAACAGCTATCACGCCATCAAGCACACGTAACGAGCGACCCACTTCAATGGTAAAATCAACGTGTCCTGGAGTATCAATAATATTAACATTGTAATCTTTCCAGCTACAGCTAATCGCAGCCGAGGTTATCGTAATACCTCGTTCGCGCTCTTGCTCCATCCAGTCGGTAGTGGTTTCACCTTCATGGACTTCACCAGTTTTATGGATAGTCCCTGTATAGAAAAGGATTCGCTCAGTAACCGTGGTTTTGCCGGCATCAATATGAGCTGCAATTCCTATATTTCGATATTTAGTAAGATAACTCATTGCAACACCCTACCAAGCATAATGAGAGAAGGCACGGTTGGCCTCTGCCATTTTATGAACATCTAACTTTTTCTTAACTGCAGTCCCTCGACCTTCGGCAGCCTCCAGCAATTCATGCGCTAAGCGAATGCCCATTGTTTTATCCGGTCGAGCTTTGGCCGCAGAAATAAGCCAGCGCATTGCAAGCGCACGGCTACGATTGTTCGCGACTTCCATTGGTATTTGGTATACACTACCACCCACCCGACGAGCACGAACTTCGATAGCCGGCATAATCTGATCCAGCGCTTTCAAGAAAAGATTAAGCCCCTTTTCCTTGTCGCCCCCTGCTTTTTTGACCAAAATATCTAGCGCATCATATACAATCGTTCGCGCAGCATTTTTTTTACCACGCCACATGACAACGTTGATTAATTTGGTAACATGTTCCGATCCATACCTGGCATCGGCGCTTATAGGACGAACAAAATTGACCGATTTACGTCTAGGCATACATCAACCTTTCTATTTCTTCTTTTGCAGTTTAGCACCATAGAGAGAACGACTTTGCTTTCTATTCTCTACACCGGCTGAGTCTAACGCACCACGAACCACATGATATTTCACACCAGGCAAATCAGGAACCCTACCACCACGTACAAGAACCACACTGTGCTCTTGTAAGTTATGGCCTTCTCCACCTATATATGCTGTTACTTCAATACCCGTTGAAAGTTTCACACGAGCTACTTTTCGTAATGCAGAGTTTGGTTTTTTAGGGGTTTGAGTGAAAACACGCGTACATACACCACGAACTTGAGGGGAACCCTTCAAGGCCGGGCTTTTTGATTTGGTTTTCACCTTTGCACGTTCTTTGCGCGCTAACTGATTAATTGTAGGCATAGCATCCACTTCGTTAAATAATCACAAATATTTTTTTCTACAAACTTTTACAACTTTCTATAAGCCCACTCTCCAACCAGCCCTATCGCTGAAAGCTTACATGTCGATCCCGCGCTATTTTTGACTCTTTACAGTAAATGTCAAAAGCCCGAGATAAAAGAAAGAACACATTAAGTATAGCCGTTTTATGACTTTTTTCAAGTTCTTTTTACCACTTGTTGCTCCCGAATGATATTGTCCTCTTGTAGTCACGAGTAAAAATGTCCTCGCAGAAGAAAAAAGCGCGCTTACCAGCAAGGAGCAAAATTTTACAACTATTGCTTAGTACTTTGCTACTTTTGAAGCCGGCAAATTAGGGAACGTCAATTATCTTAAATTTACTCAACGCTGGATAATCTGACGCCAGAAGACTTTGAAAGGAAACATAAGATGCAAAGACCACAATCGAGGGGATAGAGTAGGGTGCAGCTCGCCTTACCGGCGACAGAGGTAAAACTCTAGTTCCTTTTGTCAACAGAAAGGTTGCAAGATCACTTTTGACGTCAGAGATGAATGATCTGCTTTGCTTTCTTCCGCTACAATAAGCACAGATACAAAGCCCAGACTTCTGCAAGTCGGGGTAGTTCACATTGAGCATTACAGGAAATTTTGAATGGGAGTTTTCAGAAAATCTTCAACCGACAAACCTTGTGATCCTACAAGCATCACACGTGATGGCTCAAATCTTTTAACAAATACATCCATTCCAGAATGTCGAGACGGAACTATGCTAGTTTTGATTTCTATAGCAGTGAGCTTATCCTCCCGGGTAAGGACAAAATCTACTTCCTTATTATCTTCGCGCCAATAATAAAGCTCGATTGAAGTGCCTCGGATACTATTGAGCAAATAGCCACCGATAGACGATTCTACCAACCTTCCCCACCAAGAATAATCCCTCAGCGCTTCCTGATAACTTTTTGAAGATTGCGCGCTCATCAATGCCGTATTATAAACCATAAGCTTTGGACTAGAAGCCTTTTTTCTTATTTGGGCAGTAGAATATTTCTGCAGGCCAGTCAAGAATCCCGTTCCCGCTAGCAAATCAAGATAATGAGCAAGAGTCGTCGTATTGCCGGTATCATTAAGTTCACCAAGCATTTTATTGTAAGACAAAATTTGGCCTGAATAAAGACATCCAAGCGCCATAAGTCTCCTTAATAGCACTGGTTTATTAACTTGTGTCATAAGCAAAATATCGCGAGAGATGGTAGTCTCTATAATGGCATCATTGATATAATTTTTCCATCGTGTTGGATCATTCTCATCGGCTAATGATGCCGCCCCAGGATACCCACCAAAATAGATATATTTTTCTAAATTCCAACCAAAGGCGGTATGCATCTCCATAAAAGACCAATGTGTTGCGGGAATAATTTCGAACCGGCCTCCAAGACTTTCTGTAAGCCCTTTTTGTATAAGCCATGGGGATGATCCCAACATACATACCTGTAAATTAACCCCATTTCTTGTGTCTGCATCCCATAAAAACTTAACGCTATCAGACCAATTTGGAATTTTCTGAACCTCATCAATAATAAGCAGAGCCTCACCGTCCTTTGCCATCTGTCGCGCAACATCCCATTGCTGATAAAGCCACGATAGACCTTGTAAAGTCGCCAGATCTGCGGAGATATAATGCGTGGGCTTATTAAGCTCTTTTGAGACCTCTAAAGCAATAGTCGTTTTCCCAACTTGTCGTGGGCCCAAAAGTACCTGGATGAATTTCCGCGGTTCTTCCAATCTTTGCAGAAGCACATAAAATAAATGTCTTTTCTCCATATAATTCCTTTTTACTCAATATACTGAGTAAATTTACTCATCATGTTGAGCAAAGTCAAGAAATTGGATGTTTCAACAGGATTATAACAATGTGCCCTATTTGATTTAGTAAAATTTTATAGAGCAGTACCAATCGGCATGCAGATTCTGCAAACTGAATTATTTTTCTATTTGCAATAATATCACGAAGCTGTCTTATTTTTCAATAGTTATGAAAATTTTAAGGAAAATACAAGCGGTGCCGCACTTTCTTCGACTTAGTATCGGCACGGAGCACTCGTGTGACCGCATAAAAGGCACATGCAAGTACCAGGATAGTCTTTAGGTCTACGTAAGAAAGAAATACCGCGCTTGCTTTATATATTCCATACAGGCAGAAGAAACCAAGAAGCCGCAGCACCATGTCTGTTTCCTTCATGGTTCTGCCAGCGATGTAAGCACTCACGTAAAGAAGATCACTCACGGGCACCTTAGCTATAGTTGTCAGCGTGCCGTAAAGAGCTACTGATGCAATAAGCAATCCGAGGGCATGTCCCATTGCAAACGAAGCACTCCCCAAGTAATCTCCTCTTTTTATTGCATCATAGATACCCTCAGCCACTTTAGGTGCGCTGTACACAGGAATACAGCCTGCTAGCATACCCGCCTGAAATCCGGCAAAAAGTTCAGCTGACTGGGCTTTTTTTACATAACTCAGACGATCAAGATCCGCATCATCACAGGCCCTATTATACTCTGCACTTTTAACCGACGTATTCTCCATACTTAGCGAGTCAACGCAAAGTAAAATACTCGTCGCCAAAAACACTAACGAAAAACCAGCGCACAAATTTTGCAATTGCATGGAATTATTTTTTGTTCCTTATCTCTTCTAAAAGTTGAACTGCCCAGCCAGAGTTTTTTTTCTCTTCAAGCAGTTTTATGATCTGCTCATAGAGAGGTTCTTTTATCTTCCCCGCACGACATAATTCTTCAATCCTCTTAATGGCCGGCACGTCATAATCATGAGCTGCTCGCTTATAAAGATTTATGACCTCAGGAGTCAGTTCATTGCCCTGCGCTTCCTTATACTGCGCTAATAACCGCAATGCTTCGGGATATTGAGCGTCTACCGCTGGCATAAGATATTTTTCTATTTCATTCGCTTCGTTTACAACGAGTGCGCCCTTAATGAGAAGCCGGGCCAATGCCAGTGATGATTTCACATTGCTCTTCAATTCTAGCGATGCCTCATAAAAAGATGCGGCTTTTTTAAATGCAGCAGCCTCTTCATAATAGCAACCAATAAAATACGCAGCATCAGATTGAACCTTTAAAATAGCGCCTGCTAATTCCGAATCTATAAACGCTTGCTGAATGGTACAAGTGTTTTTCAGCAGCCGTTCAAATAGTCTAACTGCTTTCTTCTTACCAGCTTTGTCAGGCTCTTCATACCACAGCATAGCCCGGTCAAATTGGGCCTGTGGACAACCCAATTCTTCTGCATATTGCAAATGAGTGCGGGCTTCATCATCTCTTTTCTTCTTTTGCAATATCTGAAACAATCTATAATGAGCTTCTGCCTTACCATTACGAGCAGCTTTTTCATACCATTTCATCGCCTGCTCAGGATCCCTTTCAAGCGATACCCCATCTAGTTTTGCTCGCGCCCCCAGACGACCATCGTGATACAAACCAAGCAGATAAGCACACTCTGCATCTCCTTTTTCTGCTGCACTTACAATCTCCTGAGTAATTAATTCAGCCTTTCCTTCCTGCGCTCCTTTTGGCAGCTCTTTGTTCTTGTTCATTTCCATGGCTTCTAATGCTTGTGAAAAAAGGACAACCGCACCAATCATGCAAAAGTATCTATTTGAAAAAATCATGTTACAGCCTTTTATTTTAAAGTAAAAAAATAAATTTCTTGCTATTTTATTATTATTATGTCATAACTTTTTTAAAAAGCTACTTTTAAATAATTTCTTTAATGAACAATCATATAACAAATGGAGTAACACTATGTCAATGCAGTATATCCTTACATTTCTACGCGTGATTTCGTGGACTTTCTTGAGTCCCCTTATGCTTATTGCAATGGAACTACCAAAAGATTCCCAATTAAAATTAGCACCACCAGTTGCACACCATGAGGTTTCTCTTAAAGTTACGCAACAGATATATAAAGATGCTCATTGTGGCAATGCCCACGCACAATATGTAATGGGCAGATTTGAGGATACCGGATTACCATGTGATGAACCATCCATTAAGCGTAGTCAAACACAAATCGACCGCAACAAACAAGCGGAAGAATGGTATAGAAAAGCCGCCTTGCAAGACCATGTCGAAGCACAGTACCACCTTGGAAGTCTGCTGGTACAAAAAGCATCGAATGAATCTAACCCGCAAAGCGCTGATCATCTAAAGATCGAGGCCCGCCAATGGTTTGAGAAAGCGGCAAACAGCAATCATATTTTAGCACGATATCAATTAGCGATCTATTACGATGGGATAAAGCAAACTAAATCAGCTCGCCAATTATTTAACGGAGTCCTTCAATCATCACTGCCATCTGGTGATTATGATTTGCTAAGTTCTATGAAACGATGTCAATCGCGAGCTGCCTACTATCTTGGATTGTATGCAGAAAAAAAGGAACAAAAAAATCGTGCCCGTTCCTATTTTGAGAAAGCACTCGAATTGCATCCTACTTATGATCGCGCAGCTCTTGCACTGAGTGAATATTATAGGCAAGAGGGAAATCCCGGAGCTGCGGATACATACCTCACTCGTGCCCTAGAAAAAGATTTACCCGGAGCTTTGCTCAAAAAAGGATTATTACATAAAGAAGCAAAGAATCTCCCCGAGGCACAAAAATGCTTTCTTACCGCAGCGGGAATGAAAAAAAAAGCTATTGCCGCAGATGATCTTACAGCGGTGCTAGAAGCCCGCTATCAAGCAGCCTTATTATGTGGAGAGTCAGATGCTAGCCATGCACGAGAACTCCTTATGGCAGCAGCTGCGTATGGCCATTACAAAGCTCTTAAAAGACTAAGAGAAGCTGCAGAGACGGATCCAGAACTCATGCTTTTTTTTGCTCGCGCTTGTCTGGATGGAAAAGGATTACCCTTAAATGTCTGTGAAGCTACCAGATGGCTTACAAAAATATTAAACACCCATAAACATATGCCAGCGTATGAGTTGCTCTGCAAAGTTGCCAAAGAAAATAATGACGCAGCCTATGCTCTGGGAGAACTTTTACAAGATGGGAAAAAGATCCAAATGGACTTGGGACATGCAATCTCTCTGTTTAAACAAGCAGCATCCAAAGGGCATATCAGATCTTTATGCAGACTGGAAACCCTTGCGCGCCAAAATTGCAGTCAGGCGGCGCTTGCACTCGCTGATCTGGCAGCTTTGGCAGAAGATCCCAAAAAACAATTTCAAGCATTGAGCTTAGCAAGTGAAAATGGTGATATGTCTGCAGCTTTTAAACTTGCACAAGGCTACGAACAAGATATAGCACGACGAGAAAGTATCCACTATTATAAGCTTGCTCTGGAAAGAGGCCATCCTGCGGCTCTTGCGGCTCTTATACATCTTGCCAGCGCCGACCCTTTTGCATCCTACATGCTAGGACAAACTTACGAGTATGGCCTGGGAGTTGAAAAAGATAGCAGCAAGGCTATGGGGTTTTATCAGAATGCGGCAAAAAATAAATTTCCCCTTGCTGTAATTGCGCTGACTGAGCTCATGACAGAGGCACAACCGAGTATACTTAAAACCCTGAAAATTATCAGTACTTTAATCAGCTTTGCTCTCAAATACCGAAGTTATTTACCACCTGATCAGGATTCCCCAGAAGTAGATGCTTTGTTTTGGCGTATGCAAAATTTTTTGGAAGAGATAGGCAAGAATCAGGAGCTTGATTTTTCTAATAGTTGCCTCAAAACTATTACTCCCTTACTGCCAGAAAAAATTTCTGCTGAACTTTATTATTATGTGGTATGCATAACAGATACGGTTTCAAAAGAATTTAGTAAAAAAGATCAGGCAGTCATCTGTCAGGCGCTTACAACACTGTGCAAATTTAAAAAAAATCGGGCCCTTACTCTTGCTATCGCAAGAACTCTTCTTTATGAGCTCAAGAAGGCTCACGGAGAAATTGGACAGGGCTCCCGTTTATTGAAGCCCTGTCAAGGTCTTCAAAATGAAGAATTTCAAATAAACCGCCCCTCCTTGGCACAACTTTTAGAAAGTAAAAAATTCAAAAAGGCCAAACTGCAGGATTTCTGCATTGATCTTTTTAACTGCCAGTTTGTAGATGACTCTGTAAAAGATGACATGCTGCGTGACGCCAAGCATTCATTGAATATACGTTTTGACAATGCTGTCAAAACCATAGTACAAATATGTGATGCACGAGCCCGTGATACAAAATTCCCAAGCCAACTGCCAGGAGACAGGATCATACAGTGTTTGGAAAACTTCTTGAAAACATTTTCTACCCCTGCGCTAAAAAACAGGATAATACGAATTGCAAAAGTAATCGAGATTATGAATAAAGAAGAACAAGCAGCACTGTTAGCAAAATGGGCTGAGCTTGAGTTTGTTCATTGCGAGAACAAAATTAAAAAAATAATGGCGGAGTCTTATTTATTTGACTGTGAACATTTATATGACACTTTCTTTTTAAACGAGAATAACCTTCCCCTCTCTATGAGAATAGCTCTAGTCCTTGCACAATTACGATTAGAATGTCTTAAGGAGCTTATTCATATACAGGATAAAGAGAAAGAGTATAAAACGTGCATACTCTATGAAAAAGCCTTCACATCATTGCAGCTTGTAGGCGATAAAGCAGCATCAGGCAATGAAACAAAACGCTTAGACAATTCACTTGGCAAAGAAGAGGACAAGCAAGCCTTTGAAGCCTGCACACCCGAACGTATGGTTACCTGGATCATGAATAAAATAAATAACACCGTGCCCTCGCCAATACCTGCTTACTTGATTAAAAGACACATCACAAATCTTCCGGTACATGAAAAAGAGCTACTCAAGGTTATGTTTGATGAAAATGGCTGGCATATCACTGAAAAAGGTGCGCAGATACTACTCTATATTTTTGGGTATCTCGAGTTGGCATAAAATTGAGCTCAGAGCCGAATTCTCTTCGGCTCTGGTATTACTAAGGAACTCAATGACTTTTTTAGATAAAATTTTTTTTTATCATAGTTTGTTAGCATTGACTTGCATACCAGCCATATATGGAATGGAAATAGCTGAAATTAAGACTCAATCTTTAAATCTAAGCCAGGAGAACACCGCACTTGTCGATTTAATACAAAGAACGGGCAATCCAGCGCCGTACTGTAAGTCATTCAACTCTTTTGAAAGGCCCGCCTCGAATTCTAGCAACTCAAATTCTTTGAAGCTCACAGCTCAAGAAGAACGCCAAGTTGCGCTGACCGAGGCGTGCTACTGGGGCCATCTAGAAATAGTGAAATTTTTGATCTCAAAAGGAACTTCACTCAATGAAAAAGATGCCGGAGGATTTACGCCACTGATCAATGCTGCTAGGAGAGGTCATACAGAAATTGTGAAATTATTGCTTACACATAATGCTAATCTCAACAAAACAAATAAGTATGGCAGTACGCCATTACACTGCGCTGCTCTAAGGGGCCATACAGAAATTGTGACATTGTTGCTGGCACATAATGCTAATATCAATGCAAAAAATTATTCTGGCAATACGCCGCTAACCAGAGCAACAGGAGAAGGTCATACAGAAATTGTGAAATTATTGATTGCACATAATGCTAATCTCAATGAAGAAGGTAAGGAGGATGGTACGCCGCTGCACTGGGCCGCTCTTGCAGGCCATACAGAAATTGTGAAACTATTGCTTGAACTTAAAGCTGATCTCAACAAAACAGATAAGTATGGTAATACGCCATTACACTCTGCTGCTCTAGAAGGCCATAAAGAAGTTATGATATTACTGATTTCAAAAGGTGCTCTGCTCAATGAAAAGAATCGTGATGGCAATACGCCATTGCACTTGGCAGCTGAAAAAGGCCATACAGAAATTGTGAAATTATTGCTTGCACATAATGCTAATCTTAACAAAAAAGGTGGATATGACAATACGCCATTACACTGCGCTGCTCTAGCAAGCCATACAGAAGTTATGATATTACTGATTTCAAAAGGGGCTCTGCTCAATGAAAAGAATCGTGATGGCAATACGCCATTACACTGTGCTGCTCATGCAGGTCATACGGAAATTGTGAGATTGCTTATTTCAAGTGGTGCTCTGCTCAATGAAAAAGATGAATATGGCAATACGCCACTGCACTTGGCAGCCCAACACGGCACGGTAGAAATTATCAAGCTTTTACTTCTACGAGGTGCTGACATTCATACAAAAAACAACTGGGGTTACACCGCACAAGATGGCGCATTTAATCGCAAGACGGAATTAGCCCATGCGGTAAAACGGGAATTCCGCAGAACACCTTTGCATCTTGCTGCAAAAATAGGGGATGAAACAGCTGTAAAAATGTTCCTTGAAACAGGAGCAGACGTTAATGCCCGGGATAAGGAAACGGGAGAAACGCCGCTTCACCTTGCTAGCTATTATAATCATCTGCTGATAGCGAAGATACTCCTAGAAAATGGCGCTTCTATAGATCGAATGGATCGACTGGGATATACTGCCCTTACTCGGGCTCTCTTGAGGAAAAATGAAGAACTAGCTGAACTGCTATTATGGAAAAACGCCAGTATAGAAGCTGGGTATCTCTCACCAATTAAGCTGGGCAAATGTGGTGTTGACAAAAAAATGCTTAACCTTGTGCATGAAGGTAAAATAGTTCAAAGCATAGCTGCGCTTTTAAAAAATAATGAGACGTTACATTTCCCGGATATTGATACATGTCTAGAATCAGAATTTTTTCGTACAGAGCTAAAGAAATTACTGGATCAAAGAAAGAATGCTAAAAGAGAGCTTCCTCCTCCCACACCTGTGAGAATAAACGATTTACATAGTGAAAATGGGATAGGCTATGAAATGCGATTGAAAGAAAATTATACCGACACTTTTTCTGCAGGTTTAGCACTTGACGGAGAAGGTTTGCAAGCATTGATAACAGCCTCAATGGTCAAAAGACTTGAAGATGAATTAGGCCCGTTACACCAAGTATTTGATTACATAACTGGCTCTTCCTTTGGAGGTATTGTTGCTCTAGCATTGGTAGCTTCTGCAGATGGGAACCGCAGAGCTATAAAAACAAAGGACATAATCAAATTGTTTGAAAATGATGCGCAAGAAATATTTCCTGCAAAATCAAAAAAAAGTACGGAACCTTATTATCCGCTCGATCCATTGAAAGAAAAGCTCAAGCTCCTTTTCAAACACACTCGGCTGTGTGACTCATTAACAAGAGTAATCGTTCCTTTTGATGGAGCCAATGAAGAATTTGATAGCTTGCGCGCGCAAGAAGAAGTTGCAATGAGAGGAATGCAAACTAAAGAAAATTACTATTTACGCGACATAGCAGGTATTTTGGGGGCTGATAGTAAGGGGACATATTTTCCGCCAATAGAGTTTAACGGCCAATCCGTTTGCGCAAGCGAACGCTATAGCAATGCTTCAGCAGATTTTCTTAATAAAAAATTGGCTGCTTTATCAGGCAACAAGCCCCCAAAATATCGTATTCTTTACTGCGTCTCTAACTCACTCGTCAACCCCCACAAAACAATAGATAATGAGTTACGTAATCTCAACACCAGTTTGGACGAAAACGCATCTCTTCTACAGGAGCGGATAGATAAACTGAGAGAAGAAATTTCTGGCCTCAATGAAAAGAATCAAAAAAACGCCTTATCCGAAAAAGAAAAAAAACAACAAGAGCAGCTCAATGCTCAAATTGAAGCTCTTAGCTGGGAAAAAAATAAGACAACAATCTCTCGCTACGAATGCATCAAGCCAAAGCTCAATGAAGAAATGCCGCTAGATGATAAGAAAGCAGTATCAAAATATAAAGAGCTCGGTCTGGCTGCAGCTCAACAGTTTATTGAAAAAAATCCTAATTTTCTTCGATTACTCAAAGAAAATAGGGCATTGAAGCATTCCTTAACAACTTGATAGCAATCAGTATACATTCAAGGAAATCATGAAAAAATTATTACTCATAGTTCTAACATTCTCTATCTCTTTAGATGCTATGGAAATGATAAAAGAAGGGGGAAAAAGTGAGCTGCTTTGCCTCAAAGTAGTTGAAAAACATCACTTTGAAGAGGCAATGCATACCCTAAGAAGTCATATTGTTGAAGATTTACAAGCTGAGCCAGATCGAGTGGGCACCATACGCTATGAAATTTCTGAAGAACTGGATGCCGCGTGCGTAAACAAAGAGATTAAAAAAACATTGCTGAATCTTCTTATATACCCAAAAGAGTTAGGGCTTTACACAGAAGGTAATCAATCAAAAATTAATGAGTATCGTAAGTCTTGTCAGGAAAAAATTAATTCGTGCAATGTTGGGAACTCAAAGGAATTTATTCTGGAGCATTTTGATAGCTTATTTGCTCATTATGAAGAATGCTTAAGAAACTATACTCAGGCCTGTACGTTGCTAGCTCATGAAAAACATAACGCCCTCAAGCAACTAACAGAAAAAGTAACGATGTGCTTGGAAGGGGCTGCTGGCCCCCAATTTTTCTTAATCAGCCGGGAGATGATGCAAAAGATTGCCAACATTGACGAGAAAGGAAACAAAGTCGGTGCATCAGGCATGGGGCAACAGCATCAAACCTACCGCTCGTCTTCAGGTCGAGTGTACTTTAAATGTACTCAAGCAGTGGACCCCGCACATCCCGAATATGAAACCGCGGTATATGCGCTCTATAGCATTTTATTTCCTACAATACAAGTAATTAGTCCCTGCTGTACATTGGTAATTAAGGACATGAATGGCGAAACCCACTATTTTCAGGCTAATACGGCCATTGATGGAGAAACACTCACAAAGAAAATAAAGGATAACGACTTAAGCAGTATTGATCATGAATCCTTTAGTGCTCTCGTTCTTGGAAGTTTTCTTATAAATCCAGATGATTGGAAACCAGAAAACTTAATAATGCGAAAAAATGGGCAGATTGTTGGTATAGATAATGATAAAGTTTTTGCACCCCCGATCGTTCAAGACAAACACGGTTTCCATTTAGTTGGCGTAAAAAATATAGCGTATTTCCTGCGTGAACATATGGCTAAAAAGGTTCATCCAGCAATTGTGGACTGCATCCATAATGCTAACCCGCAAATCATTATTGAAGAATGGCTCACCTTCCTACAAGAACGACAGCGAATCTACGACAAAATAAAAAAATACGCCTATCCTATAAATTGCGATCCAGAAAACGATGCTGATAAAGGGATAGCAAAACCTAACACACCACCAGCACTTGTAATTAAATTTGAGCCTCGTCTTATTGAGGAGCTGCTTAACTCTTTTAAACAGCTCAAAGCCCTGCTTAGGAGTGATTCAACACATCAATACTTATTTGAGCGAATGCAAGAGCTTGTGAGTCTTTATTATGCAAAAATGGGAGCCGGCCATCAACCTTCTGTAGCTTATAGCAAAATAGCAAAAGAGGCTCCAGCTCTTGAAAAAATACTCGATCTTAATGCTCCTACCCAAGATGGCAGAAAAATTTTTAAAGTACTTAGTGGTGAAAATAATACGATGTACTATTCTGCAAAACGAACTCAGAAAATCGATGATGCTTTGCATCATTTTAAATTTGGCACTCTACCTGCTATTTTAAAACCCCATGACGGGCTGATAGAAGACAAAACAGAGGCTCATGTAGCATGGGAAGAGATCCGCAATCGTTTGTTTAAAGAAAAAAAGAGTGATGAGCAAGATAAAGAATGTATCGTGAGCTGGCCTCCTTTAAAAAAACGTTTTGTCTCATTCGATCATCATACTCAGCTGTGGGATGACCAGGGAAAGTTTAAACCAAAAAATCGGTGTTCCAACCCCAAAAATTGCAAGGATTCATCGTGCGTACACTGGGGGCGAAGAGAAGTTTCATGGGTTGAGATTGAAGGCAAAAAAATCTGGTTTAAGCGATTTCCCAATGTCGCGGGGTATGAGCATGCTGTAAGCAGCCTTATAAAAACAGTTCTTGGCTATGGCTTTACTTCAAATGAAATCATCTGGATACAGAATGAATGCTATGGTATCTCGCTAGATACCGCAGGCGAAAATTTGCAGGATATTTTCAATGGCACACCAGAGGGCACAAACCCGGACTGCCTTAGTAAACTCGATCCCAAAGAAATTTCAGAAACTATTTTAATGACAATGTTGCTCGCACCTGAAGATGGCAAACCAGATAATTTTAACATCCAAAAAATAGGAGAAAAAAAACGATTAGTGTGTATCGATAATGAAAACTCATTTTTCCCCACCTACATAACAAATAAGGAAAATTCAAAGTTAATACGAGCAGTAAAGAGCATCATTTTTTGCCTCGATCAGATGAAGGATTCTGTTCATGAAGAAGCCCGCAAAAATTTCTTAAAAAAAGAACCTCTTGATGTACTTACTCAATGGCTACGAAAATGCAACGGCTATCATAACTCGGTACAAGATGCCTATGACCATTCAATGCTTGAAATATGTAAGAAAAACAGCTGTTACATCGGAATCCCTTTTGCTTCGGGTATGCTCACAAGACTTTATAAGAAATACCGCGTTCTTTGTGATGCATTGCAACGAGATCCGCAGATAACTCACCTTAATCTTCTTTTAGAAGTGTATCCAGGGTTACTTGAATATAAAGCTGCTTTTGAAAAAAAACAAACCGTCTATAAACGATTTATGACGGTGGATGAGCCATTATTTGGTAAAAAAAATGGGCATCTTTTTTCGCTATTTACTGATGGCGTACTTGAGTCCCAAAACATACCTTTTGAAACGGTCGCTGATGCAATAAGAGCGGGTAAAGAACAAACTCCTGGATCTGCACTCATTGAACTCAATGGCATAAGAAAAACAGCAGAAGCACATGATTCTTGTGATTTAGTAGCCAAAATTCAAAAAAAGTACCCACTCTTTTCAAAAAACATGGAGACTATTGAAAAGGAAAAATGGTTGGAAAGCATCAATTTCGGCGAGAAAAAGGAGTCACGAGACTTTTCCACAGAGACAGAGCAAAAAAAACTTTTTGAAAATGAGTCTTTTAAAAATACTCAATGGAACGAGCTTATAATTAAGAACGCATGCTATTTTACTCCAGAACAGTTTAAAGCGCTCACTATAAGCAATCTCACAAAATTGAACCTATCGGGATGTAAAAAAATTACCGATGCAAGTATAGAGCTCCTGCACGGATGCGCTTTTCTCGAGAAATTGAATCTATCCCGCCTAGGTGCGTTAACCAGAATATCCAAAGGGAAGGGCTTTTTTAGTGCCCCCCTGCAATTGCCTAATCTATTTGAGCTTAATGTAAGCAATTGCCCCTCTTTGCAAGAAATCAATACTGATACTCCCCAGCTTATGCTGCTGTTTGCTAAAGAGTGTTCCACATTAAAAAAAATAAATACCTTGAGCCGTCTGCTTAAAGTGTTAGATCTAGAAAAAAGCCCTCAATTGAGCAATGAAGAATTTGAAAAAATTTTTCAGAGTTCTCCCTCACTAAAAAATGTTTTTTTACAAGGATGCGATTTAATCAAGCGCACAGAGATGACAGACGAAGACCCACACTATCCGATCAAGGTGGTAGATGCACTACCACCCGTACTAGGTGAGTGCATAAAAAATAACTTTAAAAAAACAAAGTCACTTGCAATCATTGATCTTTCCGCGGTGCAAAAAATCGCCGATGCCGATTTTAACCAGCTCTGCAATGCTCTGAAAGCTACTCCTCTTGGAAACTACATTAAAGAGCTGTATTTGGGAGGTGACAACGTAAGTAATCGTGCTATAGAAAGCCTCGCAGAACTTTTAAAGTGTAACACAACCTTAGAGATTCTCAATCTGGGGTACGGTCAGGAGTCCGAAACAAAAGAGCAAATGTCAGATAAAATAAAGAAAATAAGTAATGCGCTTACTTATAATAAAACACTCAGAACTTTTAGTTTTTTAAAATAACTTTTTAGCAGGCATTTTGGAAGCTCCCTCTTTGCATTTTCATAAAAGTTCTCTTTCCTTTTACCTGAAAATTTACATTTAACTTGCAAAATGATGCAAAAAATGCAACAATTCGGATATGAAAAGGTTAAAAGATTTTATTGCTAGTCAGCTAGCCATTTCGCTTTGCAAAGAAGAGCAAGCAAGCCTTTGAGGCCTGCCTACCCGAGCGTATGGTTACATGGATCATGAATAAAACTCGATTAAAACACACATCGTAAATCTTACGGTACATGAAAAAGAGCTACTCAAGATTATGTTTGATGAAAATGGCTGGCATATCACTGAAAAAGGTGCGCAGATACTGATTTATCTTTTTGGGTATCTCGAGTTGGCATAAAATTGATCTCAGAGCCGAAGAGAATTCGGCTCTCGTATTACTGAGGAACTCAATGATTTTTTTAGATAAAATTTTTTTGAATCATAGTTTATTAGCACTGATTTTCATACCAGCCATCTATGGGATGGAAATACCTGAAATTAAGACTCAATCTTTAAATCTGAGCAAGGAGAACGCCGCGCTTGTCGATTTAATAGAAAGAACGGGCAATCCAGCGCCGTACTATGAGGCATTAAGCATTTATGAATTTAGCATTTACGAGGGCCCCGAATCGTTAAATACTTGGAAGCTCACTTATCAGCAACGCCAAGTTGCACTGAGGGTGGCAAGCTATATGTGCGATAAAGACATTATGGAGTTTTTGATCGAGAGGAAGACCTCACTCCGTTATAAATACGAAAATAAGCTTACGCCACTGCAGCAGGCTGCTAGATCAGGCTATACCGAAGACATGGCATTATTGCTTGCACATAATGCTAATCTCAATGAAACAAATTATTTTGGCAATACGCCGCTACACGAAGCAGTAAGAGAAGGTCATACAAAAATTGTTAAACTATTGCTTGCACATAATGCCAATCTCAATAAAACAAATTATTTTGGCAATACGCCGCTACACTGGGCAGCTAAAAACCGCGCTACGGAGATTGTGAGATTGCTTATTTCAAGTGGTGCTCTGCTCAATGAAAAAGATAAATATGGCAATACGCCATTACACCTTGCTGCTCATGCGGGCCATACAGAAATTGTAAAATTATTGCTTGAATATAAAGCTAATGTCAATGAAAAAGATAAATATGGCAATGCGCCATTACGCCTTGCTGCTCGTGCAGGCCATACAGAAATTGTAAAATTATTGCTTGAATATAAAGCTAATGTCAATGAAAAAGGTAAGGATGACTATACACCACTGCTAGATGCTGCTCGTGCAGGCCATACAAAAATTGTGGAATTATTGCTTGAATATAAAGCTGATCCCAATGAGAAAGATGGGTATGGCAATACGCTGATGCACTGGGCAGCTGAAAAAGGCCATATGGAAATTGTGAAACTATTGCATGAATATAAAGCTAATCCCAATGAAAAAGCTAGGTATGGCAATACGCCATTACACTGTGCTGCTCATGCAGGTCATACTGAAATTGTGAAATTGCTGCTTTCACGTGGTGCTTTGCTCAATGAAAAAGGTAGTAATGGCAAGACGCTGCTGCACTTGGCAACTGAAAGCCGCGATACGGAAATTGTGAGATTGCTTATTTCAAGTGGTGCTCTGCTCAATGAAAAAGATGAATATGGCAAGACGCCGCTGCACTTGGCAACTGAAAGCAGCGATACGGAAATTGTGAGATTGCTTATTTCAAGTGGTGCTCTGCTCAATGAAAAAGATGAATATGGCAATACGCCACTGCACTTGGCAGCCCAACACGGCACGGTAGAAATTATCAAGCTTTTACTTCTACGAGGTGCTGACATTCATATAAAAAACAACTGGGGTTACACCGCACAAGATGGCGCGTTTAATCGCAAGACGGAATTAGCCCATGCGGTAAAACGGGAATTCCGCAGAACACCTTTGCATCTTGCTGCAAAAATAGGGGATGAAACAGCTGTAAAAATGTTCCTTGAAACAGGAGCAGACGTTAATGCCCGGGATAAGAAAACGGGAGAAACGCCGCTTCACCTTGCTAGCTATTATAATCATCTACTGATAGCGAAGATACTCCTAGAAAATGGCGCTTCTATAGATCGAATGGATCGACTGGGATATACTGCCCTTACTCGGGCTCTCTTGAGGAAAAATGAAGAACTAGCTGAACTGCTATTATGGAAAAACGCCAGTATAGAAGCTGGGTATCTCTCACCAATTAAGCTGGGCAAATGTGGTGTTGACAAAAAAATGCTTAACCTTGTGCATGAAGGTAAAATAGTTCAAAGCATAGCTGCGCTTTTAAAAAATAATGAGACGTTACATTTCCCGGATATTGATACATGTCTAGAATCAGAATTTTTTCGTACAGAGCTAAAGAAATTACTGGATCAAAGAAAGAATGCTAAAAGAGAGCTTCCTCCTCCCACACCTGTGAGAATAAACGATTTACATAGTGAAAATGGGATAGGCTATGAAATGCGATTGAAAGAAAATTATACCGACACTTTTTCTGCAGGTTTAGCACTTGACGGAGAAGGTTTGCAAGCATTGATAACAGCCTCAATGGTCAAAAGACTTGAAGATGAATTAGGCCCGTTACACCAAGTATTTGATTACATAACTGGCTCTTCCTTTGGAGGTATTGTTGCTCTAGCATTGGTAGCTTCTGCAGATGGGAACCGCAGAGCTATAAAAACAAAGGACATAATCAAATTGTTTGAAAATGATGCGCAAGAAATATTTCCTGCAAAATCAAAAAAAAGTACGGAACCTTATTATCCGCTCGATCCACTGAAAGAAAAGCTCAAGCTCCTTTTCAAACACACTCGGCTGTGTGACTCATTAACAAGAGTAATCGTTCCTTTTGATGGAGCCAATAAAGAATTTGATAGCTTGCGCGCGCAAGAAGAAGTTGCAATGAGAGGAATGCAAACTAAAGAAAATTACTATTTACGCGACATAGCAGGTATTTTGGGGGCTGATAGTAAGGGGACATATTTTCCGCCAATAGAGTTTAACGGCCAACCCGTTTGCGCAAGCGAACGTTATAGCAATGCTTCAGCAGATTTTCTTAATAAAAAATTGGCTGCTTTATCAGGCAACAAGCCCCCAAAATATCGTATTCTTTACTGCGTCTCTAACTCACTCGTCAACCCCCACAAAACAATAGATAATGAGTTACGTAATCTCAACACCAGTTTGGACGAAAACGCATCTCTTCTACAGGAGCGGATAGATAAACTGAGAGAAGAAATTTCTGGCCTCAATGAAAAGAATCAAAAAAACGCCTTATCCGAAAAAGAAAAAAAACAACAAGAGCAGCTCAATGCTCAAATTGAAGCTCTTAGCTGGGAAAAAAATAAGACAACAATCTCTCGCTACGAATGCATCAAGCCAAAGCTCAATGAAGAAATGCCGCTAGATGATAAGAAAGCAGTATCAAAATATAAAGAGCTCGGTCTGGCTGCGGCTCAACAGTTTATTGAAAAAAATCCTAATTTTCTTCGATTACTCAAAGAAAATAGGGCATTGAAGCATTCTTTAACAACTTGATAGCAATGGCAGATAAAATAAAGAAAATAAATAGTGCGCCTACTTATAATTCAAAATTTTTAGTTTTTTAAAATAACTTTTTAGGCATCTTGCCACCTTTCAAGTAGGTCTCCTTTTAACACTAGTCGGCGCCTTGCGCGATAGAGTTTTATAAATACAGCGTAGCCGGGGCCTACGCGGCCAGCGGCAGGACCCTTTCTGGTCCTGCACCTGACCAAGGGGTAAACCCCTTTGGAAACCCCAAGTTCCAACCACGAATTGCTTTTTAAGCCCTAAGCGGATTTTTCAATCTTTTGGCTGTTTATCCACATTAAAATTTGTTCTTACCCCCTTACTAAAAAAAATCGATAATACTGGGTAAATCTAGAAGTCATTATTGGCTCGCCCTGTATGTGAGGCCGTCGGAGTGGTGGAGTGGCTGTGCCACGTAACCCGCAGATCGGCCGAGTTGGCGAGCCGAGGGATCCAAGGGGCTGTGGCCCCTGGCCTGGGGTGCAGGGATGCCAGGCAGCATCCCTGCCGCTTGCCGCGTAGGCACCAATAACCCTTAATCGGCTCAAAAAAAGCTATACTCTGAGCCAAATAAAGAGTATAATCGGCTCAAAACGTGGGAATTAAACAATGAGATACATCTGGCAAAATAAGCGCTGGCCACATTTTGAATACGATCTACAGGGGATACAGGATCTTCTCTATCGCTATGCCATTGCCACTAACTTCCTAACAAGCAGGTTGCATTGCTTATCTGATGATTTGCAGATTGATTCCACCATCGACTTAATGGTGGAAGAGGCAATAAAAACATCGAAGATAGAGGGTGAAAAAATTGACCAAGAAGAAGTACGTTTATCAATTAAGAATCAGTGGGGCCTTATGAAAGATCACGTACGCATTAAAGACCCTCGAGCGGAGGGAATAGCCCAGCTAATGATATGTGTACGCCAAAATTTTGATCAGCCGCTAAGCAAACAGGAATTATTTTCATGGCATTCTATGATTCTGCCTCAATCTTACAATAAAACAGTTCAAATCGGACAATGGCGGACCGGCAAAGAAGCAATGCAGATAATTTCGGGCGTCTATGGACGAGAAAAGGTTCATTATCAGCCGCCCCCAAGTTCCATGGTTAATAAAGAAATGGAGCGATTTATAACCTGGTTCAATGAAACAGATCCGCGCAGTAATAAACAACCATTGCCCGGCCCAGTACGCGCAGCTATTGCCCACCTTTATTTTGAATGTATACACCCGTTTGATGATGGCAATGGTCGAATTGGAAGAGCTCTTTCTGAAAAAGCTCTGTCCCAAGAAATACAACGGCCCGTTTTATTTAGTCTTTCGTCTATGATAGAGAAACATAAAAAAGACTATTACCACCAGCTTTCTCTTGCAAGCAGAGATACACTGGAGATTACCGGGTGGATAGAATATTTTGTAAGAACTGTCTATGATGCCGTTCTGGATTCCAACACGGAAATTACTGCTCTTTTAAAAAAAGCTCAATTTTGGAAACTCTATTCAAACAAGCTAAATCAGCGGCAATCAGTAGTCTTAGCTCGCATGTTCAAAGAAGGCGCCGCTGGTTTTCAAGGCGGCATTAATGCCTCAAAATATATGAAAATAGCTCATTGCTCAAAAGCTACCGCAACAAGAGATCTCTCAGAACTTGTTAAACTTGATTGCATCGAGCCACTCACTAAGGGCGGCAGAGGAACTGCATATCAAATCAAATTTCCTCCAAAGTAATAGATGGCTGTTATTTCTGCTTTTTTGATATTGTATCATCCTCACTCCCATGAGCGGTTCGTTTCAATCTGGGTTGCTGCGCCGAATCAGCTCTATAGTTTGCTGCAAATAGTTTGAATTGATCAAGAGGCGGATACGTAATGGTAACGACACTTTTTGCATGACCTGAAGAAGTCTGCTCTAATGAGTGTACAACATTTACTGCAAGAAAATCATGAGTTTGAGAAATTTGCTCATTATCAGGAAGGTCATCTTGCCCGTTAAATGCCCGCTTAAGATTCGCAACCTTAAGCTGCCAGAAAGGCCCTGCAAATTCATGAGGATAGAGCAATAGATAATGCTCTAATAATTGTATGGGCGTACATTTCATTCTTCCTAAACTATATTCCTGGTTAGCATCAGCGCCCAAGGAGATAAGAACTCTTACAATGTCTGAACTTACATGCACTTTATTGAGAAAACCAATAACCACAGCATGAAGGGGCGTGAGGCCCCATGCGTCAATATATCTTACTAACTCTGGAAATAGGTCCTTTAAAATATGTTGAGTGGTTACAGCGTCACCAGTGTAACAATACTCCTTAATAAATCTTTCAATTTGCTGTTCCGTTGGCTTTCGTTGAATTGGCATTTCTAAAGCGCCTAACTCCATACCGACAAGAGAATGTAGAGTTCCTACCAAAAAAATGCAAGCATATTTCATTGTGCTTTCCTTCATTTTTGCAAATTTATAAATAATAGTAATTCTATACTATCATAGACCCATGTATAGTCAAGATCTTTGCTAAACCAAATAGCCCGCAATTCAAAATACCTGAACAGCGGCTGAAAAAATTTGCGAAGACCTGCAAAAGCGGTAAGCTTAATGGTATACTTCTACAAACAGTTTGCATTTGTCAATTATCCCAGGAGAACGAAATGGACATTTTTTCTATACTATCAAAAGCGGTCAACGCCCTGCCACAGATGTTAAGCACCGTCTGGTGCAATTTGCCTCTCATTATTTTGGCTATTTTGGGCATCGGCTTTCTTATTGTATTTCATGAATTCGGTCATTTCCTTTTTGCCAAATTATTTAATGTGTTAGTACCGTCATTTTCTATCGGATTTGGCCCACGGCTTGTAGAAAAAAAAATAGGTGAAACCACTTTTGCTCTTTCAGCGATTCCTCTGGGTGGTTACGTAGAAGTTGCTGGCAATCCGGAAGTAGGTCAAGGTGAGCAAGCCCAAGCACATATAAAAGGGGACCGCTCATTCAATTCAAAGCCCTACTGGCAAAAACTTCTTATTATGGCGGCTGGAATACTCTTTAATATACTTTTTGCTTACCTCGCTCTTTCGTTGTTATTCATGCTTGGCGCCCCCTGCATAGGTAGCTGGTGCGCTAATAAAGCCCCTCTTATAGGTGTGATAAACCCGAATTCACCCGCAGAAAAAGCCGGATTAAAACCGTTCGATAAGATCATAGATGTTTTTGAAACTCCAACTCCTACCATTAGCGATGTGACTACGGCACTAGAAAAAGTCTATACAGAAAAAGGCAAAGAGCCCGTATTGCTCAAAGTCATGAGAAATGGTCAGCCGCAAGAAGTAGTCATAACCCCCGATTTTCAAAAACAGGGTGCCAAAATAAAACCAGTTCTGGGAGTTTCCTGGCAGATCGAAAAAATGCCTTTTGCTCAAGCCCTATCAGAGGGATGGTCAGCCACCTGGTCATTAATTGTGCAGACGGCAAGCGCAATTAAAGGGCTTACAAAAAGTCGAGAAGGGCTTGGAGGTCCTTTGATGCTTATTTGTCAAGTCACCCAATTTGCGGGGCTTGGTATGAAGCTGTTTCTTTTTATGCTGGCTTTTATTAGCATAAACTTGGCCGTATTTAATCTGCTTCCGCTGCCTATTTTTGATGGCGGGCAAGTCTTGTTTTTCACTATTGAAGCATTGCTCAGAAGACCGCTCTCAGACGAAGCTCGGTATAAAATCCATTATTACACCTGGCTTATGGTAATAGCACTGGTAATTTACCTTACGTTCAAGGATGTTATTAAATTAACTGGCTTGTTTTAATAGGACTTGCTTCTTCTTGCGTAAGAATACTCAAACTCAAGGAGTTTTGCTAAAAGCTTATATTCCATGATGTCCAAAGCGTAACGATGTATTTATTCCCATATACCTTTGGACTGTGATCAAAACCGTAGGAAATATAGAATAAGAGACGGTTTGGAATGTCATGAATAAAAAACTTATGCTTATATACACCGTAAAAGTTGCTTCGTACATAATTGGCCTTGGTAACAATCTCGTCATAGCTAGGACAGACTTGGGCTCCAAATCGAGCTCGGAAAGTGTATCCGAATTCCAATCCACATCGTTCCCAGCTTCTTTTATGTGCTAAAAACAAATCGCCGATATTGCCAAAGGTAAAGCGGTGTCTTTCACACTCAGGATCCAGCCCTAAACGGGGAACAAAATGGATATAGCGTGCACCGTACAAAAGAGTATCGACGTCATTCCAATCATACCCACCGTCAAGTTGGATCCCTCCCCCAACAAGGCTATACCCAAAATCTATATGCTGAAGCCTATACAATCGATGTGTCGGCACCCCAAATAATCCTGAAAGCGTAATCCATGCATGATCGTTTATTTTAAAATTGCGGCCTAAGGTAAACAACAGATCATCGGTTTCGGTCCCCGAAAAAGTGGTGGTGCATTGTTCATTTTCGTGGATATGCGCAGCTGCAAAATCTACCCGAAAATAATAGGGACTAACATCCCGAATATAGGAGCCCAATCCCCCGACAAAATTTTGGTGAGTCCCATTATATTTTTGACGCCATTGATCAAAAAGAAGCGCGACGGTATGATTCTTCTGTTTTGATTCTGCAAAAATGGCCTGTTTAGTGATTTGAGCAATTCTAAAGTTATACACCATTGAAATGGCCGATACTGGTCTAGGAATAAGAGCGAAAGAAAAAAGCAGAGCTCCGGCATATTTCATTGGTTAGCCTTTAAAAAAATAGATTCACACTGCAAGCAATTCCACAGTTCATCCCGTCCGATCACCTATAAGTATGAAGTAATGCTATCCATGCTCATAGGCCTTAATAAGCTCATTGAGGCTCTAAAAAGGTGCTTATAGAGTATCACAGAGAACCGAGCTAATCCAAGCTTCATCCCCTATTGGACTTGACTTATTATCAAAAACGCATATTAGCATATAAGCTTTAAGTAGAATAAAGAAATATTCTTAATAATTGAATTGAATAGAAAAGTTTTAATGACCATGGCGGAATATCTTTTTTGGCCATCGAAACTGATACATCCGTTATACTAGGGATCTCAGTAAAAATAGTGAATTCCGGCAGGAAGCTGATTAACCCCCTGCCGAAATAAAATACATAGTAATTTACCGAACAGCGTCTCCCCTGGGGAAGTAAGGCGTCGCATCGTTGCCCAATTCTTTATTAATACGATTAGCTATATCGCAGAAAAAAGCTTGTCCTTCAATAAAGTGGGCATTGTTATAGTTATTCCATTCATCGGGATGTAATTGTGAAAGAGCCCGTAGATGTTTTAAGGCAAATTCGTGAGCGTCTTCGAAAATGCGCATCTGCCATGGTACTAAATGAGCATCACGACCGAACTCCTGAACATTGACTTGCTCTATTCTCTTTACCATACCTCTTATTACAGCTTTTTTTAATTCTAACGGTAATCCAGGAAAAAGTATGATCTGCCTTGCACTTTCCACCTCCTTTGAATCGTTGAACTCCCTTGAAGTTTTTATAAGAGTTCTTTTCCCTCCGTTTAATGAATAAACCGTTCTTAATGACTTTTTCAATCTCGCATTCAATCTTTGTAAGTCTTGAAAAAAACGCCCTTGTCCGAGACTAACGGCAAAATCAACAAGGAGATCAATCGAATCCTCACCCATCTGCTCAGCAATCTTTTTTTTGTTTTCTGATTCCTCTTTTTGAGTATGGCTTTGTAATCGAGGCCGATGCATAAACGCTTCGTTCTTTAACTCCTTTTTAGCCATTACAAAAGAAGAAACCAGCAAGCAGCTGCTGAGTAAAACTTTTTTTACCATCGGTAGACCCTTTCGTTTAAAGAATTCTTTTTTTAGAAGTAAAAGCATAACATTTAATCCTAGTTAAAGAAACATAGCTGAATAGCCCCTGCCGAAATAGTACTATCGAGTAATTTAGCGAGCAGCTTCTTGCCTAGGGAAGCAAGGCGAAGGCGTCGCATCGATGCCCAATTCATTTTTAATCGTGGAGGACATAGTGTTGAAAAAAGTGGAATATTCAACCATATGAACGTTGCTATAATGATCCCATAGATCAGGATTTAACAGTGAAAAAGCCCGTAGATGCTTTAGATAAAATTCGTGCATTTGTTTAAAAATTTGTACTTGCCAATCATCAAAACGAGCTTTCTCTACAAACTCCTGGACGTTGATTTTCTCCATCCCTTTTATCATTCCTCTAACGGCTGCAGCTCTTTGTCGCAACGGCAACCTGGAAAAAAGTACTTCGATCATTTCTCGTAGTTCTTCCTTACCCGTTAATGAATTTCCTAATTTTACTAATTCTTCGAATCGCTTATGCAACCTTTTTAAGTCTTGAAACAAACGCCCTTGTCCTAGGCTAATGATTATATCAACATAAAAATCGACCGAATCCTCGCCGATCCTATAGGCAATCTCTTTCTTTTTTTCTTCTTCCTCATCTATCCACCCAAAGGTGCACTTGCACGGCCCGTCAACCCGCCGCCAATCTTGATACGACGTATCCCTACTGATTACATAAGAAGAAACCAGCAAGCAACTGCTGAGCAAAAGTTTTTTTACCATCGGTAGGCCCTTTCGTTTAATGAGTTATTTTTCGAAGGAAATCCATAGATCCTATCACAAGAAACATTGATATGCTTGGCTACAAAAATTATACAAGCGCTAGCCTAAATTGCAACAGCTCACCGACGGGCTTACCTTTTGAAATTCTTCCGTCTCTCTGCTACCTTGAAAGTTAATAAATTAAACTTAGACAAAAAATGGAAATTATATGAAAAGAATTATCATACTACTAACAATTTTATGCAGCTTTTGCCCACTTGCCGCATATTGGACCGAACTAAGTCCAGAAGAAATACTCAGCACATACGGTGATTTAGCGTCCGCCAAAGGTTCGCCCTGCGGGATCAGGCGGCTGCTTAAGCATACTCCCGATCCCGTGGATCCAACTAAGAAACCTTTAGCATTGATTGTGGTACACGGTACCTATGCTGCAGAAAGTCCCGAGTACACGGATAGCTATGGGACTCGCATCCAGGTGTGTGCACAACAGCTTGCCTGTGAATGGGCAGCTCCCACAAGAATTATCTATTATCGCTGGTCGGGATTGAATACAGAAGATGCTCGCAAACAAGCTGGTGAAACCCTGGCAAAAGTTATTGATCTGCATAGCAATTTTCATATCATAACCATTGCTCACAGTCATGGGGGCACTGTAGTAAATTACGCAAGCAATAGCATAAAAAACCCTATAGATGTTATGGCCCATTACGCGGTACCAGTTATGGCTGAGCATCCAGCATGGCGTCCTAATAATTTCAAACTCCTGTGCAATTTCTACGCACTTAGTGATATCGTACAACTCATAGCCGCGACCACAGTAACCAAAGCCTTTAAAGAAGGCCTCAAACTTCAGCTTACACAGTTAGCACCTTTTAGAGAGCATTCTGCCCAAACAGCAGGATCAAACGCTGGCCGCATCGTAAACGTAAGGACACGGTTTCATGGCTATGAAACGGATCACTCGTCGATCAAAAATGCCATTGTTGTCCTGCCCCATCTGTTGGAAATGCTAGAAAAAAACTATGCCATTCATAATGATTTAGAGCTTAATGTAGATATAACCCAAAAGGATTATCCATTGCTTATTATGGCAAGAAATGAACAAATTCACTTAGAACATGCACTAAAAGAAACCGAATTTAGTTTGCAGCAAAAACAGCTGTACAAAAAATTGTATGGGCACGAAATAAGCAAAATACCACCAAGTCTTCATTATTATTCAGAAATTATGGCAAACACTCTCCTGCTTGTTCCAACAATACGCCAACTCTGCAGCGATTGGGCATTAGAAAAGTATTTGCCACAATTAAGCCATATCAGATTTTAATAGTTTAATCGGCATCTGGGGCATCAAAATCGGGTTCAATGGACAGTTCGTCCTGTTCAAAAAAGCCTGCAAGCTGAGTCCTTACTACATCTTCATCAATAGCCTGATAGTCAGCAAATGCATTTTTCAAGTCATCCAACAATTCTGGAGAGTCTTTTCCATATACCTCTCTTGCAGCTTTCTTTAAAATTTCTAGCTCTTTATCTTCATCAAGATCGTCATATTCGCCCGTGCTCAAAGCCCGAGCTACAAGCTCATTTAAAAAATAGTAGCAGCTGAGCACATAGACGGTTGCTGCTTGATCAAGCTTGTGTGATTGCGCTACCGCACGCACATCTTTCTTCTTTAAAGCATCCAGAGTTCCTAGCAGAAAACTTTTATTTGTCTCTTTCATATACTTTTTTTGTCTTGAATTAAATTCCTGACTCAATCTCATACTAGCTTCTCGATCCTTTTTGGCAATAGTAATCCATTGCCCGAGCAGCATCTCACCAGCGCTCAAACCAGCCCGATAGGCTTCCTGATCATCTATCTTGGGCAATTGGACACTATATACGCTCGCGATCAGGGTTAGCAAACCTATAAAAAGGGTAATTTTGTGATTCATGAGACTTCCTTTGGTTTTAAAGTTATTACACATTACTCATTGTGCATTCATGTTCTGCCAAATCTAAATAATCCTCTTTAAGCATCCATTTCAATTTTTTTATAATCTCAGGATAAGGAAAACCATACGCAAGCATCGTTGCCTTTTCAAGAGCCTGATCCTCGATAGATTCATTCGGCAGAAAAGCATAATTATGTGTTTCAAGAGCATACAGTAATTGATAGGTCCAATAATAATAGCTTGCAAGTACAAGCGCGCAGCCAAACCTATCAAGCTGAGCATATTCAAGCTGCATACCCACATCTTTCTCCACAAGACAAGACTGATAACCTTCAAGGAAACTTCGGTTATAACTGACTGAATAATCATAACCTGTTTGAGCTATTTTTTTTGCGAGTTCAATAACACCAGAACGATTTTTTTTAGCAGCTTCAATCCAACTTTGAAAAGTAAGCTCCCCGACTAATTCGCCTGCCCTAAAAGCGATAGGATCCAAAGGTTCTTGATAACCGCTACAGATGAAAGAAAAAGAAAGACTACAGAGCATTGCCGCTTTTTGTATAACCATTACTCTCCCTTACAAAATCAAAATAACCCGTTGCAAAGCATACACTCTGCAACGGGCTCAACTTTTATATTTCAATACGCTTACTTAGATGCTTCTGCAAAGCCAGCAATTTGTGCTTTATGAGGATGTTCTGTTCCCGCATATACGCGTAATTTTCTTAGAAGCTGCCGAGAAAGCCTGTTTTTTGGTAGCATGCCTTTTACTGCAAGCTCAATAATGCGTTCAGGGTGCTTTTCCATCACTTGGGCTGCAGTAAGAAATTTTTTGTTACCTATATACCCAGTATACCGCTCATAGACTTTCTGTTGCATTTTGTTACCGCTAAAAACTATTTTATCAGCGTTAACTACCACAACATAATCACCCGCATCAGAGTGAGGAGTATATTTCGCACGATCTTTTCCTCGCAATGCATTTGCTATAAGCGTAGCTAGGCGACCTACGATCTGGCCCTGCGCATCTATTTCACGCCAATGGGGTTTTTGATCTTCGGTTCTTAGGAAGAATGTTTTGTTCATATTCATAAAAATGCCCTAGTAATGTGTCAGCACGAAGTAATTTTTCTAGTATTTTTAATAGTACGCCAAAATCAAAAAAGCGTCAAATTATTCTACTCATCCTCAGCTTCTTCAAATTCTTGCGCCATAAGTTCCTCTATCGCATAAGAATCCTTTGGAAACTCTTCACTCATACACACAAGACCGGAAGAAGTTACCCAGTAATCGTCTTCGATGCGAACCCCAAGATTTTCTTCTGGAATATAGATGCCCGGCTCAATGGTAATGACATCACCCTCCTTGAGAGGCTCTGTATAATTGCCCACGTCGTGCACATCAAGACCTAAAAAATGACCAATGCCATGATGAAAATATTTATCATAGCCCTGCTCTTTTAAATAAGCACGAGCAAGGTGATTTAACGATTTTTCGGGATTGTCTTTATGCGATATCCAGTAACCCGGCTTTGCTAGCGACTCTATGTACTGCTGTGTTTGAAGCACCATGGTATAAACATCTCTTTGTCGTGCGGAAAAGACACCTGACACAGGAAATGTTCTTGTCAGATCGGCACAATAGTAGGCAATCTCCGCCCCTATATCGACAACGACAAGATCGCCTGTAACCATTTTGCGATTATTTTTATTGTAGTGAAGAACGGTACTATTCTTGCCACTCGCAACTATCGAAGGAAAAGCTGGTAAGGCTCCCGATTCGGTAAAAATAAACTCTATAGCCGCTTGTATCTGATACTCGTATAGTTCCGGCTCAATGCGCCCGGCAGCAGCCTCGAGCGCCTGCATGGTACAATCAATAGCACCATATATGTATTCCAGCTCATATTTTGACTTAGTTCTTCTTAATGCCTCAATTAAAGGCGATATATCAACGAGCGCTTCTTTCAAATGCGGTTTGGTAAGCAGTAGCCTATCTAAAATAAGCGTATGCTCGTTGAAACTCGTTTGGGGATAGATGGTAAAAACTACCTCACCCCGCGCTACTTGGGTTTCAAACAAACTTAACAAGTGCTCATATTCAGTAGGCACGCACGCAGGGGCCAAAGAAAAGCCCCTGCACGGTTGTCCTAAAAACTGTAAATCCGAAATACCATACCTGGTTAGCTCTTCCTTTGTTGCAGCAACGATAGATGAAGCCCAGTGAGTGCGAGGGGTTCCATATTGAGGCACATACAGTGCTGTCCTTCCTTCTTGTATCAGGAGGGCAACTGCTGGTTCCTCTAGACCGGTGAGATAATAAAAAGAGCTGTCTTGCCTAAATGGATACCGTTCTGTTTCAAAAGCGGAAAGTAGAAGGACCGGTCCCTTTTTTGTAGGATAAGCCTTTTTTATCGCTTCGGTCAAAAGTGAACGGCGTTTAATAAAAGGAGTATAATTTTCATTCATAAAAAGCACTCAAGGAATTGTTGAATTTGTGAAAAATCAGGCTTTTATCATACCAAAAGATTTTTTAAAAATCTTGCTCCGGAGATAAACCATATCTTTGCCCGGCACTTAGATAGGTCCTTTTAGCGATTCAACTCATACGATTTCATAGGTATCTGCCGCTGATTCTAAGAGCGTTTTGCTCGCAATTACATCGACCGCCGCCATCTGTTTTTGCTTCCTTCTTTCGTAACAAGAAACGAACACATTGGTTGTCCTCTCCAAGCAGCAACATTCTATAACTAAAGACAGAAAGACCACTGTGACTCCAAAAAAACATACTGCCAAAATAGGAAGAGCAATTTTCAAAGGTATAACAGATGGCGGCAAAACCCCAGGCACCAGAATCACACCGGATATCGAAAGCAGTATGCCAACAGTTGTCAGTATGCCGGTACAACACTCATTTATCAATCTAACGTTGTTTGTAACTGGCAGCACCGCTATTTCTCTTGGCTCGCGAAACTTCAATCGAGAGCATACAGCTTTTATTTGTTCTCTGTCTTGCATCGTTGACGCAGAAAGCTTATTCCTATATATACGCCAATCAACCAATTTTAGCCTATTCTTGAGAAATTTCTGATACTGCTTGGTGGAGCAAGCACCAATAACCGGTAGGATGACAGGTAAAATGTATTGAAGCATAAATATATCCAGAATAGGTTCATCGAGTGCCAAGAGACCTTCGAATATACGGCCCATCACGTTATCCTTCTGAGTACTTAACAACCTTAAAAAAATTTGCCATCTTTTTGCGAATTTCCGCTGCTGGAAGTTTTCCATACTTGTCTATAAAATTTCTTAAAATTTTTTTTTGAACTACCCTGCTTGGCACAATATAACGAGCAAGCAAATTCAAGGCCACACTTTCATCAGGAAGACACTCCATGATGGTGTGCATAAGCTCGTCTGGTAAAACCCACATGCCAAGATCAATTCGTTCTTTTGAAGAACTGCTATCCCGTGTTCCGTTCCCACATTCAGAACTAACTGTCTTAATCCTTTCTAGAATGGGCAAACTTTTAGAGCGATCCTGAACATTAGTGCCATAGCCTGCGGATGCTAAATCAGCTAACAAAAGAACTTTTTCCGGTGGTTCTTCCATAGCTAAAACCTGAAAACAAAAGAGTGCTATCACTAGTAAGCATACCCTGCGCTTCATTTTCCCCTCCTGCAATAACTCATGAGATGGTAGTGTTTAAGACCTTAATTCATGATATATCTTTTGAAATCCCGAGTAAAGACCGCCTCATTTCACTCGCCTTGCAATGAATTTGCTCTACCCAATGGAAATGAGGGATAGCCAAATACATCAGGGGCTAAAAACACATGCCGTACTGTTATCTAAAATGGTCGACGTTCAGAAAGAGCCTTATAGACGGTCAAGCGGTCCATTGCTTCTAATGAAGATCCTACAGGAAGGCCACGTGCAAGGCATGAGATGCGAATGTTTTTGCCCTTTAATTTATGAGCAATATAAGAGGCAGTTGCCTCCCCTTCGGGTGTTTGATTGAATGCAAAAATAAGTTCAGTACATCCCTTATCAACACGATCAACAAGCTGCTTAATAGTCAGATTTTCGGGCCCAATTCCATCTAGTGGACATAATGCTCCCCCCAAGACATGGTACATCCCTTGGTAGCCACCTGTCTTTTCAAGAGCAATAAGATCCCGCCATGTTTCAACAACACAAATAAGCTGCTTATCACGTTTTAAGGAGGTACAAAAAGAGCATCCCTTGTCTCTTTCTTTCCAACTCCAGCATTCAGTACATTTTTCAAGGTTGGCTTTAACACTCATAATTGTTTTGCAGAATTGTTCTGCAGCTTGTGCATCCAAATCAAGAAAATACTGCGCTACCACATAGATGTTTTTTGAAGCAAGGTAAGGAACCCGCTGTAACTGCTTTAAGAGGGCTAGTAGACTTGGATTCTGCTCTATCATAGTACTACCAGGCTTTTTGGAAGTATGTTTGAATAAGACCCAAGAGTGTACTGACCGCTATAAAGAGAGTAAGTCCGGCCGAAAGATTAGCGGTCACTGCCGCTATCACAATCGCAATGACGATATTGGCGACCCGTTGACGTGGATCATTTCCTTGGACTGATGTTTGAAACATCATACCAATACCAACAAGTGCTGGAAAGATATAATAAGGATCAGGCATCGATAAATCAGGCACCCAAAGGAATGGAACTTTATACAGCTCAATAGCATGAGCAAGAACCCTTTGCAATCCAATAAAAACGGGAATCTGCAAAAGCAAGGGTAAACAACCTAACAGTCCTGGGATTCCGTGCTTACGGGCAAATTCTGCTTTTTCTCGTGCCAGCATTTCAGGATCATGCTTATACTTTTGTTCAATATACTGTAACTTTTTTTGTGCTTCTACATGTTTACGCCGGCTTTGCTCTCCTTTAAGAGTAAAGGGAACCATAAGGAGTCGAACGAGGACCGTCAACGCTATAATGGCAAGTCCATAGCTTTTTAGTAAGCCATAGAAGAAATTAAGAAGATATAAGAGCAGTTTAGAAAGAGGAGCAAACCAGCCATAGTCAAGCACCCCTTCAAGTCGCGTATCCACCTTGGAAAGCGATGTCATCTCTTTAGGACCAGTGTAAAAGGAAAGCTCCCAGGTAGCTTTCTCCTGAATCGGTGAGCTTTGCAAAATCGCTTGCGCAGTTTCGCCCTCTACCTTAAAATAGGCTCGCTTTGCAAAAGCTTGAGGATCCTTAATAAGAGCATTAATAAAGTAATGGTCCTCCAAGCCAAAAAGTGAAGGGTTTTCTTTACCATACTGAATAACATCTTTAAGAGGCTTTTTTTCAATTGATCCCGCATCTGAATAAAATACTGCTTGCACCGCCCCGTGGGTAGCCCCTTGAGGAGCAAGAGGAGCCTCAAAAAAAATACGCGGTCTTACAGACTTATTTTCTTGGGGTTCAATAGTAAGCTTTACATCAATCTGATAGCTCTCATGATGAATAGTAAATTGTTTAGTAATGGTAGCTGCAGGGGATTGCGCTTTATATATCAAAACAGTACTTTTACCCTCATCCTTTCTTTCAACCAAATCATAGTAGTATGGCGTCATTCCCACCCCATCAAGCGCAACTAAGAACATGCCTGATTCTTTCTCCAACGGAGGTACAACCGTTTCTAAAATACCCGGCTTACCACTAATCTCCCTTTTATACCCCATAAATTGAATGATGGCCCCATCATTGGAAAATTGCAGAGAACCATACGGTAATGTGACCTCAGTTATGTGTTTTGGCCGCGTTGGTTGCGCATCGTAAAAATCAACGGAAAAATCAAGAGGTTCTGCTACCTGTGCAGAAGTCGGAGCTATAAAACCACGGTTAGTAGCAATCTCTGCACGATTATCTGGTTGGCGAGGGAAAAAGAAATATTGGATAGCCCATGTTGAAAGTAACGCCAATGCTAAAGGAAGCAGTAGGTCTTTAAAATTCATAAAAAACATTCCTTATAATATGATGCAGGAGATTAATTCGGATTACTCTATACATTTAGTATTCTTTAAAGAGAAAGCACAAGATGCCCATACACGATAATTACTCTTAGAATACCATAGAACGACCACTTGTGCAAAATAGTTGACCATGCATCTAAATAAACGCTCTGGCGAGCCTGCGTTATTTTTTAAATACAAAATATCTCACTTGTAATTATATCTTAAAAGATTAAACTTATAATAAAAGATTTTTATAATAAAAGAAAGGAAACGAGAATGCTTTTGCGAACATGCAGCTTTCTTGCAAGCATAGTAATCTTCAGTATTGGCTCGTCTTGGACTATGGAAAGAGTCCTTCCATCCGCTCAGGAAAAGTCTAAGAGTCTTCAATCAAAAATCAATGATCTTACTCTTGAAAGAATTAAGCCATTTCCAGCATCATTTGATCATGTCCCTCAATACGTGTATGCAAATTGCACCCAAGTAACCTATCTCCAATGGTCGGCTGAGCTATTTAAAAGATTAAAAGCTGCGGTTCCTTCCATGACAAAAGAGAAAATTCTCAAAAAAATCGAAGAAGATAATCAGCGGGCAAAAAAATCGCCACCATCTTATGAGATCGAAGAAGAACTCACGAATAAAATCGAATGCTATGATTGGATTCATGGGATGAATCTCATCGAAAATCTCTTACGGGAAAAGAAGAAAATCGATAGAGCAACACTACAAAAAATTAATGCTGCTTTGACGCGCATGACTGAATTAAGCGAAGGCCAAGAAAAACCGGGTGATTTCCGAAAAATGCAAACCTGGTGGAAAAAAAAGGAAATGACCGTTCCAGAGGAAGTACTTTTTTATGCGCTCAACGCCGATCGTACCATGCTTTTAGAGCAAAACCACCCTTTCTTACACTATGATAGCAAGAACGATACGTGTGATTTTGAGGGAATCAAGAATTTACTCGAGTATGCTGAGCAAATTAGTGATAGGTTACCTCCACAATATAAAAACATGCCTGTTGAACAAGCTGCAACTGCACTTGATAGGTGGAAACAAGAACAAGCAAGTGACGGTCAAGTTCTTAAAATACAACCATGGCTTAACAATCGCATGCATTTTTTCCCCACATTCGAGGGCATCGAAAAACAACTTGAAGAAGCTTTACTGAATTTTGAAAAATTCGACCACCCCGTGGCTCGTGCAGCGTACCTTATGTATGAGGTAGTAAGGATACATCCTTGGCATGAAGCTAATAAGCGCACAGGCCGAGCAGTCGCAGCTTTATATTTGCTCGGGCATGGGTATTTACCTCCTTTAATTACCAAGGAACATGCTAAGGATTTTAAGCCGGTGTTCATCGATAATTTTGATAAGGAAGACGGATTCAAGGAATTTATCAAATTCTTTGCTCAGCGCGTTGAAGAAACCCAAAATAGGTTTAAAGAAGCTAATCTTTAAGATATACCTGAAAGTCTCACCCCGTTTCTATTATTAATCTGGTATTAATCTGGGTTTTGAATAATATTCTCTAGAATAAAACAACCGGATGCTTTATTCAAAATTGCTTAAATCCGTATTTTTAAGTACTTTTATCACCTCTTCAAGTTGCGCAAGCTCAGGCATGAATACGTACTTAACCGTTGCATCGGCATAGATGATTTCAAGAACCCCTTTATTACTTGCTGCTACTTGAACACCAATCGGACAAGAGTGTGCACCTATGATCTTACATGGTTCATCGTTATTGGATACGTAATCCCACATATGCACCTGCCCATCTTTATGAGCAACAACTATATATTGACCATCTTCTCCCATACTTGTCAATGCGGTAACAGGATTTTCATCAGGGTCATGCTTATTCTTAATACTAGAGACTCTATATCCGGTCTTAAGATCGATAATAAAGGTTGTCCCATCATTGCAACCGACGGCGAGACGATCGTTGGCAAACAAATGCATTACGGTAACTGCACGCGACTGTTCTCTATTTTGGGGCAATAAGATATAATGGAGCAATTTTTTATCTTTCCATACTCGAACGTAAGTATTTTTGCTAGCACCTACTATATACGTATCATTCATTGCAAGGAGCTTACAGCAAGTATCTTCAGTTGGAATGCTTATGTGTTTTGGTAACCCAACTGAAAGTGCATGCCGTTTCTCGCTGTTTTCCTTGGTGCACGTAATAGTCAATACCTGCGCCTCTTTTTCTCCACACGCTTGCAAAAAATGAGCAAATTTTGTGAGGTCAATCAGTTCGAGAGCGCCCGATTCATAGGCAACTACGACGTTGCTGCCATACGCGCATAAGGCGGTCACTTCGCCCCAACACGCAAGACGATGAATTCGTATACAATTCGCGTTTTTATTTTTCGAGCCACTCAATGCAGAGAGGCGAATAACCTCCTTTTTACTGGCTGCAAGTACCCAATCATGATTATTACCAAAAGATACTCTTGCTATGCATCCTTTAATAGTTGCATGACCGGCGCTCTCAAAAATTTTTTGCTTAAAGCCATTCTTGGCAGAGTGTTCTTTTAAAAAATAGGATCGTACCCCGCCTGCTCCGTCATAAAAGTAAAATACACCATCCGCGGTCTTCTCCGCTTGGCAAAAGGGCGGTCGTCCCTTTGTTAGCAAATCAAGATCAGGACAATCATTCTTACTAGCTAAAGACATCATTGTTGTAAGAGCATACCGTTTAATCACCTTATTTTTCAGCAGCTCTTGCCTCTTAGGATCGAGCAGTTTATAAAATGGTTGGTTGCTTTCACTTTCAGTGCTCACCGATTTTATAAGCTTGTCGAATCCAACGTTTGTATCTAATGTATAGATACAAAGAGCAAAGTTCTCCAATAGTTCCTCTATATCGCTTTCATCAGAAGAATCATCACCAGTTTCCAGAAACTTGTCACTACCCCCTCCAATTGCAGCAATCTGCTGGTCCAGCTTCCTATTTCGATAGAGGTGAATTTTAAGTGCGACAAGATTTGCAATGAAATCGTTACTCTCAATAAGCTCCCCGATGGTCACAAAATGACTCAGGGGAATCCTCTCGATGCAGTGCTCTATTGTTGCAAAATCATGATATTTTAGTGAATCGAGGAGCGCTTCCATAATAGGCTTACTATCCCAACTATGTGCGATTTCAAGGAGATCAAGCAGCTGATCAGGATTTGCACATGTCAGAACGTCCTGAAGCGCAAGAGTGAGAACAGGTAGATTGCGTACGCTTCCTATCGATGCAGCAATCTGCTCATAGGTCCGCTTAGGCTTTGAAAATAGAGAAAAATGATAGAGAATGTAAAGAATTTTTTTTAAATACAAAACAGTTTGACGCGAATAATCACCAAGAAAAAATGATTTTTTTGCATACTGCGCTTGTGTGCTAAAAAAGGGGAAATAGCACGCAATTGCTTTGCTTACTATGCAGGATTCCCTCTTGGGACAAGAGTCTCCTTGAACTTCCAATGAAAAAGCTGTTGAACAATACTCTTCAAATTGTTTTTTAAGCTCAGACTCTATTGCTTTCAGATCATAGGTTCCGTCATCTTTTTTTACAGACTTTATGAGGTTCTTAGTTAATTCAGATTCCTGCATCCATGAAATAAGATCAACAAGGAGATTTTCTGTGTCAAGTTCATTGCTTTTCATTAATTCTTTTATATTCCATAAGCTGAATATCTGCTGCAAGGAATTTTGGTAACTTTCTAGATTTTTTGCCACATCCTCTTGCAAGAGCTGCTCTTTTGAAAGGACACATCCATTACGTAAGAAGTAAAGTTGATCCGCGGGAAGCTCAAGTAATGAATCTGATTTCTTAGCAACTTTGATAAATCCCCACATGTCCAATACTGAGAAAATTTTATTGCTGCCATTTGTTGATGCTAGTTTGAACAGCGGTGGCGACTCATGCTTAACTAATGATTTTTCCATCGAATACGCATTAAAATTTTGTGCTAAAACCGTGAATAAAACAATTGAGTAATTTTTCATGCTATCCTTACTATAGATTGGCAGCATTGCCCTTCGCTCTGCTATCCAACAGGGCGCTTATTAATAAAAACCTTATACCCTCTTTACCTAATCAAAACTAAGAGTATCGCTCACTTTAAATGCCTTTATTATATCCTCAAGTTCTGCAATCTCAGGTATGAATACGTAATTGACTACGGCATCGACGTATATAATCTCAAGAAGTGCTTTATTAGTTCTTGATACATTAATACCTATCGGGCATGAGTCACGACTAATAATTTTAAATGGTCTATTCATTTTTGATGTAAGATCCCAAATATACACCTGACCATCTTTATGACCAACAACAAGATAGCGGTTTTCTGCTCCCATGGCTGTCAACGCGGAAACGGATTTATTATAGGTCGGACCTTTGCCTGTAATAGTATGGAGGATAGTACCACTTTTTAGATCGACGACATAGGCTGTTCCATCTAGGCAGCCTACTGCCACTCTATCATCATTAAAAATATAGAGTGTCCCAATTCCATTGTGTATTTGGGAATTTCGAGGTAAGGAGATTTCACGATATAGTTTTCTGTCTTTCCACACCTTTACGCTAGCATCACGGTAAGCGCCGATTACATACGTCTCATTCATTATAAGCAACTTACAGTAGTTATTTTCGAAACTGGTGCCGTTTTTTTCTAAACCAGCAGCCAATTCGTAGCGCCCCCCTGTATCGCGCGTTGTACATGTAATAACAAATTCTCGGTCCTTTTCTTGGTCCTGTTTTTCTCCACGATCTTGCAAAATATCATCAAATTCTTTCAAATCAAACATTTCAAGAGCCCCAGATTGGTATGCCGCTACAATCGTGGTGCCATAAGCCCCAAGAGTAGTTACACTACCCCAATGAGAAAGCGGATTAATTCTTATACGGAACTCGTTCTTGTTTTTAGAAAGGTGTGGAGCATAGAGGCGAATAATGCCTTTTCCATCGCCAGTCAAAGCCCAGTCGTGATTATTCTTAAAAGATACTCGCGTAACACATCCTCCCGTAGCCAGGGCTCCAGCTTTCTCAAGAATTCGGTTTCTAAGGCCATTGTGAGAAACATTTTTTAAGGAGTACGCTTTTAAGCTTCCCTCCCTATCAAAAAAATAAAATGTTCCATCGGAAGTTCTCTCTGCTCGGCAGAAGCCCACTAATTCCTCGGCAGGCAAAACTAAATACGATTGATCATTGTTAATATCCAAGGACATGAGCGTAGGAAATGTATAGCGCTTCATCAGCAAATCTTTAAGCACATTCTGCATTTTAAGACCCAATTTCCTATACAAAATAGCCTCAAAGCCATCGTATTTCATGCGACTGTCGCATATGCGATCAGCAAAAGCCGATAAGCAAGCATCTACAACGTTCTGATCCACGGCCGATAGATTCCCATTAACGCTGTTGTCGTATGAGTTAAGCTTAATTGCAACGATAGGTGCGATAAGATTATCATCTCTTATGAGCTTACATAAAGGCATAAAAGAGCTCAGGGGAATGCCGTCAACAATCAGTTTTGTTGTAGTAGCATCGCGAAACTGATGCGAACTTAAAAGTGCTCTTAGCGTAGAAAAATTCCCTTTCTGAGAAAAATCGATAAAGTTGGCACGAAGCTGCTCGCAAGTCGCATCACAAAATGTATGGTCCCTTCGTATGAGATGCCATTGATGTGAACCCTCTTGCTTGGCGGCGGTCTTTTCCATAGAGTAAGCATTAAAAATTTGTGCCATGCCTATAAGCAGAATGAATGAGTAGTATTTCACGCTATCCTTTTAAATATTGGGCTGATTATCACAACTCAATCATTGGTAGAAAACCCATCATTTACCTATTCAGTCTGTTATTTGTAGTCGAAAAATAGATATTGTTTAATACTCACGAATTCATATCGTAAGCATATCAGAGAAATTTGCGCCGTAAAGCGCTTTAGAGAACAATTGCTAAAAGCGCCTAGTTAACAGTGATCCAACTTATGTACGAGGCTGCAAAACAAGCAGAGGAAATTTTGGCGCCGGAGTGGTTGGACGCGGCGGCGCTTTAAGTGTCGCACCTTTAGGAGCAGGAATAGTTGGACGTGGTGGTGCTATCCTAGCAGATGTCGCCTCAACCTCGAATACGGGGTAGAAAATTCTGTCCGTCGTATCCCAATTAAGACTTACTACAATGAGCTTTGTTAAATCGATTCTTTCTCCCTTACCCCACTGTATTTCCCTTAAAAATGAATCTGTCACCTCAAAGCCATATTTCAATCCCTGCGAAACCCCACTTTTCATCTCAAGTGAGACATGGAGTGGCAATTCATCCATTGAAAATTTAAATGGACGTGAGCTTTCCTCATAGGTGAGGCTAGACACCTTAAGCAGCTGCTTATTCAGTTTATTAAATACTTCGGCAGAAAGTTCATATATAGATTTATTTAAAAGTTTGGCGTGTACGGTGTTGTTAACTTGTTTAAGTCTTAATTGAGCAACTAAAGCAGAGAGGTTTTTTCTGGCCGGTTGGCTCTCGAGATTTGCTATAAGTCTATCAACCGTCTCGACAGTTTGTGTTTGTACATTTACATCAGCACCCTTTTTTATGAGCCATTCAGCCATCTCGGCATCCCCCCTACTCAGAGCTTCCAATAAAGGTGTATATCCATTATTTTGATTTTTGTGATTTACATCAGCACCTACCTCTAAGAGAGTATCGAGTAGTCTTTCTGCATCTTTACTCCAACCGTAATGTGCCGCGAACCAGAGCAAAACATTATTTCCTTCTGCATCTGTAACATTTGGGTTTACTAAAAGTTCTTGCGCTTTACTAAAACCTTCATTTTGCAAAACCTGCCCTACTTCTTGCATTCTAGATTCCTTACTACGATGTTCCCATCCTACCGGTACTTCCATAGCAAATAACTGCCCTTGGAGTAGTATGAGGCATTGTAGCATACTAAAAAATGTAACTAACATCTTCATAATTTCCTCACAAAATGTTTCAAAAAATTAAGGGGCACTTGCACCTGGAGGCGTCCATTTTGGAGCTGCAATAACTGGGCGCGCCGGTATATTTGGTACATGTGGAGCAGGTCTTTCTGGCTTTATTATTGGAGCTGGGGCAGGGGTTTTTGGGCGCCCTGGCGCAATGGGTGCAGGTGATGATTCAAGTTGAACACCAGATCGCGGCTCAACAATTATCACCCGCGCCTTTCTCACCTCTTCTTTCAAAGCCTTTCTTTTTTCAAACTCTTCCTTTTCTGCAGGACTTAATTCCCTAACAGGTTCTTTTGATTCAGCCGGTTGTTTTTGCCTCTTTTCTCTGAGTTCTTTTAATTTCAACGCTGCCTGTGCTGGAGTTACTTTCCACGTAGGCATTGCACTTGTAGGTTCAGGCTCTTCATTGTAAAATGTGACGTTGTACTTCTGCTTAGACGAATCCCAATTAAGCTTTATGACAATAGGCTTATTAAGATCAAATCCCATTTCCCCTTTAGGACCTGCTTCTCTGCGTTCTTGAAAAGTTGAATGACTTATTTCTAATTCTTGCTGTTTTTTCGAAAACGGGCCAGACTCTATTCCCAAGTATACCGTGAGAGGCAAGTCATTTTCTGAAAACTCGAATCTATTGGATTTTGCCGTGTACGTCAGGCTTTTCACTTCGAGCAGCAGCTGTTTGCTGCTATTATATACCTCTGCAGAAATTTCGAATGGTGAACTATTGACAATTTTCGCATTTGAACTGGCATCAATGCCAGCAAACGACCAAGCAATCATGCCCAATCCGATTAAAAACTTTGAATAATCCATCCCAGCCCTTTCTAAATTGTTAATTTTAAGCCACATTACCCCTTCATTATAATATAATTATTTTTTCAATATCAATACTAATAGAAAATTTTACACGGGCTCATTTTTAAGATTTCGAGAATGAGATTTTGCTGAACATAGAAATATGTCAGTATTAGACTCTAATAAAACTAGTAAAGAAAAGGTCCAGGCATGTGCAAATAGCCCTGGTCCAAAACATATAAAAACATTTAGGGGCTGGATTAATTTTTGCTTGATTGCAAATCACTCAAATCCTTATTTTTAAGTACTTTTATGACATCTTCAAGTTGCGCAAGTTCGGGTATGAATACATAATTAACTGTTGCATTAACATATATGATTTCAAGAAGTGCTCTATTACTTGGTATTACTCGGACACCCAGGGGATATGAATCAGCCCCAATAACTTTAAATGGCTTATTCATTTTTGATGCAAGATCCCAAATATATACCTGACTATCTTTATGAGCAACAACGAGATAGTGGTCATTTTCTCCCATAGCTGTCAATGCAGCAACAGACTTTTCATAGGTGTCAAACTTGCTTTGAATAGTGTGGGTAATATACCCACGCCTAAGGTCGATAACATATGCCGTACCATCGGTACATCCTACAGCAAGGCGATCATCACTAAAAATATGCATCACTTCAATTCCACGTTGCCTTTCTGAATTTTGGGGCAAAGAGATTTCACGATAAAATTTTTTGTCTTTCCACAATCTTATGCAAGCATTTTGGTAAGCGGCAATTACATAACAATTATCCATTGCAAGAAGCTTACAATGATTATTTTCTGTTGAGTTTGCTAAGGCACCTGACAATTCATGCCACCCTTCTTTATCATACGGTGTACAAGTAATAACCAATTCATGGTTCTTTTTTTCTCCGTGAGCATGCAAAATATGATCAAATTCTTTGAGGTCAAACATTTCAAGAGCACCAGATTGGTACGCAGCTACAATAGTACTGCTCTGTGCACTTAGGGCGGTCACAGTCCCCCAATGAGGAAGAGGGTTGATTGTTATGCGATGCCCGTTTTTATTTTTTGAGTTGTTCAGTGCATATATGCGAATAATGCCTTTTTCATCGCCCGCCAATCCCCAATTATGGTTATTTCCAAATGATATCCTTATAATGCATCCATTACTAGCATGGCTTTCGGCTCTTTCAAAAATTTTATTTCTAAAACCATCGTCAGCAGAACCAGCTTTTAAAGAGTAAGCTTTTAATCTTCCCTCCCTATCAAAAAAATAAAATGTTCCATCGGAAGTTCCCTCTGCTCGGCAAAAGTCCACTAATTCCTCGGCTGGCAGAACTAAATACGATTGATCATTGTTAATATCCAAGGACATGAGCATTGGAAATGAATATCGCTTAATCAGTAGGTCTTTGAGCGCTTTTTGCATGTCAGAATCTAGTATTTTATAAAATGGCTGGTTGGTTGCATTGCAAGAGTTCATACATTTATGTAATCGAATCTCAGTATTTGATTTGTAGATCCAATAAGCAAAAGTTGACAAACAAGCCGAAATAACATTTTCATCTGCGCTGGTAAGCCGGGAGCGCTTGCTTTTACGATATAAGTTAATCTTAAGCGCAACAAGGTTTGCTATAAAATCATTGCTCCCAATAAGCTGATTGATAGTCATAAAGTAATCAAGGGGAATCCGATCGATAAACAGTTTTATTGTGATAACATTCTGATATTTTAATGAATCTAAAAGCATCTCCATAAGGAGCTTACTATCCCAACGATATGAAAGTTCGAATAAATCATACAGCTGATCTGAAGTTGCCTCAGCAAGTACTTGCAAGGCGTGTGTAATTGGGCGTAGTTCAGAACCATTACGTCTTAACTCATCGATTTGTTCATACGTCCATTTTTGCTTTGAAAAAAATGAAAAATGGTACAGCACATAAAGAATTTTTTTTAAAAGGATAACCGTTTCTCGTGAATAGTCACCAAGAAATACTGTCTTTTTTGCATAATTATTTTTTACTTTAAAAAAAGGGAAATAAGAAACAACCGACTTGCTTAGCCCACAGGATCCTCCTTTAAAATCCATAAAAAATGCCATTGCGCAATATTCTTCAAACTGCTTTTTAAGTGATTCTATTGATTTTAGATCATAGGTTCCATCATCCCTTTTTACAGAATTAATAAGTTTTTTCAACGTAGATTCATGCATCCAAGACATAAGATCTGCAATAAGGTTTTCTGCTTCAAGTTTATTGCTTTGCAATAATGTATCTATTTCCCATAAGCCGAGTATCGGCTGTATACAATACACAGAACTTTCTAGATTCTTGGAAAAAAGTTCTTCCATAAATCCCCATGTCTCCACTACAGAGAAAATTTTATTGAACCCTTCTTTTGGTACAAGCACAAATAAGGGCATTTCCTCTTGCTTGAGTTCATTTTTTTCCATGGAATAAGCATTAAAACTTTGTGCCATACTTATGAGTAAAACGAACCAGAAGTATTTCATGCTTATCCTTCACAGGGATTGTTTTAAGCTAAGTGCATGCGAGCCGCCAATTTTATAATTTCAACTTTGCTATTTTAAAAAGAAAGATTCAGAATTTCGGGTATTTCATTTACAAAGGTAAGCATACCAGAGAATCTTTTCGCGTAAAGAGCCGGATTTAAGTATCTTTTTGTTTGGGTGATCCATTCTCTAGGCTCGATGAAAGAAAGGTGCCTGCGAATTCTCAGACACCTTTCTTTCGATAAGTTTCTTTAAGGGCACTTTGCCTTTGAAGTACCCATTTTTAGGCAGAATAACTGGGCTTGGGCTTACTCACATCAAATGGAGCACAGGGATTCATGAGCGCATAGGACACTTGGAAGCAAATGCTTCCCGAGAGGAAATTCACGGGCTTGTGGCCCAATGGGGATGATTATTCTTTTTCATACCTCTTTCTTTTTAGCTGCCTTCACTTTTTCAATCGCTTCTAAGAAAGCAGATTCTTCCTGAGAAAGCAATTCTCCAGCTTGTGGTGGCCCAATGGGGATGATTCTTCTTTTTCGTGCCTCTTCCTTCTTTTTAGCTACCTTCACTTTTTCAATCGCTTCTAAGAAAGCAGATTCTTCCTGAGAAAGCAATTCGCCAGCTTGTGGCGGCTCAAGGGGGATGATTCTTCTTGCTCGTGCCTCTTTCTTAGCCGCTTTCACTTTTTCAAGCGCTTCTAATTCCGCAGAGCTTAATTTTCTGACAGGCTCTTTTGGTTCGGCTGGCCTTGTTTGCATCTTTTCTTTAAGTTCTTTTAATTCCGTTTGCACTGGAGTTATCTTCCATGCAGGCATTGCAGTGATGGGTTCAGGCTCTTCATTGTAAAATGTAAGATAGTACTTTTGCTTAGACAAATCCCAATTAAGCTTTATGACAATAGGCTTAGTAAGATCAAATCCCTTTTCCCCTTTAGGACCACCTTCTCTGGGTTCTAGAAAACTTGAATGCGTTATTTTTAATTTTTGCTGTTTTCCTAAAAAGGGGCCGCTTTCTATTCCCAAGAAAATTGCGATGGGCAAGTCCTTATCGGAAAACTCTAATGGATTAGATTTCCCTTTATATGTCAAACTTTTTACTTCGAGCAGCAGTTGTTTCGCGTCATTATATGCTTCTCCTGAGATTTGGTATGGGGAGTTATTGAAAAATTTCGCATTCGAACTGCCGTCAAGGCAAGCACATGACCAGCCTATGGCGCCCAATGCAATTAAAAACTTTGATGCATTCATCCTCGATCCTTTCTATATTGTTAATTTTTATCACCACCACCCTATTATTATAATATAATTATTTTTTCAATATCAATACTAATAGAAAAATTTTACATGGGATCATTTTTAAGATTTCGAGAATAGGATTTTGCTCGGTTTAAAAACATGTTAGTATTAGACTAAAATAAAACTATTAAAGAAAAGGCCCAGAATGATTAGTGTACAAATGATAGAAAAAGTGAAGCAAAGGTTAATCAAAACCTATAACCCTCTTGTAATTTATCTTTTCGGTTCATATGCATGGGGTCATCCAAGCGAAGATAGCGATCTTGACTTATTAATCGTGATCGAAAAATATGCAAAGGACAACTATCAAACAGTTCTTGATGGACACAGGGCACTAATTGATCTTGATGTTGCAAAGGATTTATTTGTTTTAGATAAAAAAGAATTTGATACATATTCACTTGATAGGCGAGAATTTTTTTATGAAATCAAAAAAAAAGGAAAAGTCCTCTACGCACGAGCATAAAAGATGCTTAACTTTGCAGAAGTCGATTTAATGGTATTAGCCCAACAAAGTGCTGAAAAAGTCCTTAAGGGGTTTCTTTGATTCTCGTTTTATCCTGCCCGACCTAACAACCGCTAAAATACTTGTTTAAAAATCTGAAAATTTTTTTTGCTTATAAAAAATAAAATTCTTGAAAATAGCTACTATGGAAAATAGATTGTGCCCCGCAATTAATTGCTCTATAATTTAAAAGATCTTGAAAGAAAACGATTCAAAAACGATTTGGGCATGAATCAAGAAAAAGAGATATATACGCGAGCCGATATTGTTCAAAAACTGGGCATTCAGTCGTACATCCTTTCATTATGGGAAAAAGAGTTTGGCATTGCAACTATCGCTGCAGCCGATGGGCAGACACTTTACACGTCTCAAAGTTATAGCCAGCTTAAGAAGATCAAAGAACTCATTTATGAAAAAGGCCATAATCTTGATACTGCAAAAAAAATGATTACCACAAACAAATCTGAAGCGTTACTGACCGCAGCGTTTCCCTTGCAATTTACAACCACAAATACAGTGAATCGAACGCTTACTAAAGACCTGCTTACTTTACAAAAACAACTAATCAAGCTCCGCAAACTCTTATAAATTGCCCTTGTTATTGAAAAAAAATATCCATATGTTAAAGTGATTCAAAGGGGCTCTTATACAATTAGTATTATAAGGGCACTGCAACTACCAACTTGAGGTCTCTAATGTATAAAAAAGGTCATATCCATTTTGTAGGTATTGGTGGCATTGGAATGAGTGGCATTGCCAAAATTCTTAAGTACCAGGGCTATACCATATCTGGATGTGACACTGATATAGAACAAAAAAGTATTGAGGATCTTAAAGAATTAGGCTGCGAGATCTATAAGGGAAATGATACGCCCTACTGCAAAAACCCCGATATTGATGTGCTTGTTTATTCAACGATGATCAAAGCAGATTCTGAAGAAATTCGACGGGCTCAAGCGAATGGCATTCCTACTATTCAGCGTGCTCTAATGCTTGCTGAAATCATGCGGACCAAGTATAGTATTGCCGTTACGGGAGCTCATGGCAAAACAACAACCACCTCTTTCATTTCACACATTCTCATTGAGGCCCACAGAGATCCAACAGTTATTATAGGGGGCCATTTAAAAAATATTTCATCTAATGCACGATGGGGTGCTGGAGATTTTTTGGTCGCAGAGGCTGATGAAAGTGATCGCTCTTTTTTGCGCCTCTATCCAACATTAGCTGTGGTGACAAATATAGATATGGAGCATCTTGATACCTATTCAACTATCGATGACATTAAGCAAACTTTCAAACAGTTTCTGGGCAATGTACCCTTTTATGGCAAGGCAATCGTCTGTATCGATGATCCCCACATACGCTCGCTTTTACCCCATCTTTCCCATATTAAAACTATCAAATATGGCCTTGTAACGGCTGAGCAAGAAGAACATCACCCCGATATATATGCAAAAGAAATAGTCCTTGAAAAAGATCATACAGAATGCGTGGTATATACCAAAAATCAAACAGAACCCCTTGGGAGACTCCATCTTACTATGCCGGGCAAGCATAATCTTTTAAATGCGCTAGCAGCAATTGCTGCCTGCCTCGACGTGGGCGTTTCATTTCAAGCTTGTACTGACGCATTGAAAAACTTTAAAGGCATTGAAAGACGCTTTAGCTTTAAAGGTACTTTTAGAGGCGCCGAGCTCTTTGATGATTATGGGCATCACCCTACTGAAATTTTTAATACTCTTATGGTTGCTCGCAAACGAGCAAGCAGAAAACTGGTGGTGGTATTCCAACCTCATCGCTATACCCGCACAGAAAAACTCTGGGACGACTTTGTTAACCTATTTGCTTACAGCCCCATAGATCAGCTCATTATTACTGATATCTATTCAGCAAGCGAGGCTCCTATACATTCTATCACGAGCGCTCAATTAGTGGAGGCCATCCAAGCCAAACAACCTTCTTGCCCTATAACGTATGTTCCCTATGACGACGACTTTAAGAACATCATTAACCACCTTAAAGGTTCCATTAGCGAAAACGATCTCGTATTGCTTCTAGGAGCCGGCAAAGTAAATAAACTCGCCGATATTCTTAATAAATATTAATAAAAATATTATTTCTTAAGACAAAAACCATTGACTATTTGCACATCTCGCTCCCATACTAAGAATAATAACGTATGGCATCTAAAAAGGAGTGTGTTATGAAGTCACATCTTTGGATTTTGCTGCTCACCGGTATTTATCCCTACCAGGCTATGGCACTGATTAGCGACGCACTCGAAACTGCAAGCGACATAACCAGCGATGTCGTGCATAGCGTCTCCGACACAGCTGGCGATATCACCGATGCCGCACTCGATGTGAGCGTTGGAACGGTACAACGAATTCTTCCCCCTCCCCGCCATGAAGTAGTGGTAACAGAAGAAGAGGAAGAAGAGTCGTCGCTGCAAGATTGACAAATAAAATTATTTAAGTTAAAATATTTTTGTTGAATACTTAACAAAATTTTAAATAAAAAATTTAAGGAGTAATTATGAAAAAAAGCATTTTGGCGGTGATACTCCTTATGGGAGCAAGTATTTTCACTACGCAAACTATGCAAGCAGGACGCGGTGGCGCTTTTGCGGGCGGACTTTTTGCAGGAGTAGTTGCAGGAAGTATCCTAGCGAATGCTGCCTATGATGAAGGAGCTTACTACGGAGATCTACCTGTGTACGATGTGTACTACCCAGAAACAACACGCTACGGTGTATATGATTATCCAGCTTATGTTTATTATCCAGGTTACGCCTACTCAGTAGATGTACCTGTGTATATGTACCCAGACGGTTACGAATACGCCTATTAATGGTAGGCATACGATGAAGGGCATCCTCCGGGATGCCCTTTTTTTGTATAGATTTCCCGGCCAGAAAATATATTCCTTGTGCCCCAGTTCTCTTTTCTTCAAGTGATTTGGTAAGCAAATTATTTGAAACCAGTTCATACCCCCATCCCCAGCAGTTGAAAAATTTTAAAATACGTATACTATAATGTATGAAAAGCTCAAATATGAGGGAGCAAGCGGCGCATGAAATTAAAAATACTAATAAAAAATAATCATTAGCCGGTTGCTCCCTCTTTTTTTTGGCTTGAGTAAAACCCATTATACCTTTAGGGGGGATCTATGATTAAAAAACTTCTCACACCTTTAATACTTTGCTCAATGGTAGGTTGTACACCTATAAAAGCAGACTTTAGCGATGGGCTCATTGTTGGCGGGGTTGCAGGTCTTGCAACAGGGCTTATTGCTGCAAGCGCTGCCACTCGTTGTGCGCCGGCACCTGAGGTTGTTGTAGTTGAAGAGCCACCCGTTGTGGTGTACGAAGAACCTTGCGTCGTGTACGAACCAAGGGTAGTATATGAACAAACTCCCATACAGGTACGCAGACGCCCATGTGCACAAAGCAGGTGTAGGCAAGGAAATTGCTCAAACAAAGAAGCTGAACTTGCATGGCGTGAAGAAAAAGTACGTCGCGCAGAAATGAAACATCAGCAAAGAAAATATGAGAAAGCTCCTAAAAAAGAAGTTGTTGAGAAAACAATTGTGGAAACGAGAACTGTTCCTGCAAAAAGTGAATCAAGCGACATTTCCCTTAAGGAAAAACAGCTTGAACTTGAATTAATAAAAGAAAAGAAAGAGCTTCTTCGTGAAGAAAACAGGAAGAAAAAACTTGACCTTGAAGAACGCGCTCTTAAACTTAAAGAAAGTGAACAAAAACGATCAAAGGCTCTTGAAAAAGAAGAAAACGGAAAAATTCGCGAAGAAACAGTGACCAAAACTGTTACTCGCACAGCTGCTTAGGCTAATAAGTGTTAAAAAGACGGGAATCATCCCGTCTTTTTTTGTTTCTTTGCAGCTTTTTGCTCTACGACCGGCAATGTTCAGGCCATTTCATTAGCAAACTTTTTAGAGTCAAGATGAAATGAATGATCATTTTTGGTATACTTTAAGTGAAAAGAGAGATTTTGACCTCGACACTGAAATGGTTGGTTACGGTTAATAAAGTAATTATTGAATCTGTGAAAAATAAATTAATTGAGACTTATCAACCCCTTGAGATCTATCTTTTTGGATCGTACGCGTGGGGAGTTCCTCATGAAGAGAGCGATTTAGACCTACTGACTGTAGTCGATGATTGTGAAGATGCTGATGCTCGCCATAAAATGCTTGTGCAAGGCTATTTAGCCTTATCACAATTTAGGATACCGAAAGATATTATGCTTTTTTCTAAAGAAGAATTTAATGAGATGTCATGCGATACTACCACGCTCTGCTATAAAATCAAACGACAAGGAATGAAAATTTATGCCAAGGCATAACAAATAACCAAAATTGGACCTATCATCTCTCTAATTCTAATCAACCGGCTCTAATAAACGCTCTTTAAGCGCTTGTGCTTTAAGAACTTCCAAACGCTCTTTACATATCTGCTCAAGCTTTTCCAAACCTGTCAACATTGCTCTACATCCCATCGACCAACAATCGATAAGCCATAGATCACATCTCAATTTCCTAAACCGAGAAGCAAGATGTTTAGATATAGCGTAGTGTACACATGGCAGAGGTGCCCCTAAGTATGCAAGCCATTCTGGAATGAGATGCTTGTTATAAGCAAAATGCATAAGCATACTACACTCAATACCCGCAAGAATCATTCCGATGATTACTACAACATGTTCGGATTCTGGCAGCCTTTGTACAAATGCACTCCTCGATTGAATAATTTTTTGACAATATTTGATTTCCATTCTCCAATCTTTCATTTTTTCAAGGACATCCGCGACATATTCTTCAATTTCTCTTTCTAAGACTACAGCAGTAACGTCTACAAAGTTAAGCTTTGTGTGCCCACAGCTCTCAAAGGTCGAAATAAACTGAAACGGATTTTCTGGTTCAAGACATTTACTCAATGGGCTATCCTGCACAACACGTAGCAAAGCTTGTTTCATTTTATGTTTAATGATGGGTGAATGTACAATTTTAAAATGGCACTCCAACAAGGCATCAATTTCATGCATAAAAGGAAAACCTGCGGCTTGAATAAGAGCACGCGCTATTTTTTTATAGACCTCAAGACTAAGCTCCTTATGACGAGCTAACCTATTTAAGAAATCGTTATTTCCGGGCAGCTCAAAGGCAATACTATTCCAAATATCTTTTGGAAGCTTTTCAATGAGGCCAAAACTCGGCTTATCGGGCAATTCCATTGCTAGCAATGACGGTTCACAGGCAATTGCTATCATTGACCACATAAAAAATTTGGAAAATCTCATAAGAATATCTCGGCGACAATTGGCACAATAAAATTATTGATGTTTATTTTTAATTTATTATACAATGCGAAATTTGTCAATGGGCAGCGTTCCTTACATACTTCATTAAGCTTAGGCCAGTAAGCTACGCAAACTCACAAAGGAGACAGAAAGAAGATTTATTTGAAAGGGGCATGAGCCGACGTGTTCTGGCAAAAGGCCTTAACTAACCCGAATAACTCTCCTAGACGTGCCATATTTTTATCACTTTTGCACAATCTACCGATTAAATTATGATCATTAAGCTAATGAATATACATCTTTTCTTGGAGTGTATGCCAAAACGTTGTTTATGTCGGATTTACGAGCTTAGGGCCTATAAAAAGCACCACACGAATAGCCGTTTCTTCTTGACTCAAGGTAACAATACATTGTTTTGTTGGTTTTTCAAAAATAAGACAGCTCTCTTGGCCACTAAATAGAGAAACCAAATGCCAGCCACTATATTCCATATGAGCTTTATACGCTTCGATTAAATCTTTTCTGTCCAATTTTGATCTAAAACCAAGAATTGTTTGCCCCGGTTGCCCTGCGAGCTTTTCAGGACGCGCATCTTCTGGAAAATAAATGTCATGCAACCGCGCTATCTCTTCATCAGTCAAAAGAATCCCAGAGGTTTTTTGAGAAGTGATTTGCATTTTCGTCTGCCTAGGAGCACAGCTTGGTAAAAGACTTAAAAAGCAGATCAAGCCGAGAGCCTTTAAGCTCTTGGCTTGATCATGTATGCGAGGGTTGCTTAGTGTTCTCATGCCATAAAGACACGTAATGAACATACAAAAACTCTTATTTTGCCGCTCTTTCTTGTTCTTTTTGTTCTTTGGTAAGTACTTTCTCCGCAACGCGTGCAGCCTTACCAATGCGATCTCTCATATAGTAGAGTTTCGCACGGCGGACCTTACCTTTTCGTAAAAATTGCACCCCTTCTATTAAGGGGGAGTAGTAAGGAAAGATCCGTTCAACAGAAACAGCATTTGCACTAATTTTACGCACGGTAAATGTACTTGAAATGCCATTCTTACTCATTGCGATAACGTCGCCCTCAAAAATTTGGATACGCTCCTTGTCCCCTTCTTTAATCTTCTGGGACACACGCACCGCATCACCAACAGCAAACTTATCGAACTTACGATCTACCATTCCCAGACTGAGAATAGTTTCTTTAGTATACTTTTTTGCTTTCATATCATCCTTCAAACGCACAAAAATATTTTAATAGGTTTTAGTATACCCTACTTTTTCTTATTTGTCATGTTGAAAAAAGAATCCACCAATCTTCCCCTTTTGGTCACCATTCTTCAGCACCAACTCTCTGATCATCATCGCATTGGCAAAAATGGATATTTTCCCCAATAATTTGATCAACTAAATTTGCTAATGAATATTTTGTAACACCCGGACACAAAGACTGTCCCTACAATTGGCTATGCATACTTGACATACTATCAACAATGATTGCAAAACGTCACAACGAGCTTTTTCTTTAATTTGACCTTTTGTTATTTCTTTCCCCACTTATCGACAAGATCTCGCATGTTGCTTTCAAAATCATCAAACTCATCTTTTGTGAAGGGTCTTAAGGATAGTTGTTCAAATGAGCCTTCTTGAAATGTGAGCAGATAGAATACACCCGCTAAGGATACTAACGCATATTTTCCATCGGGGCTAAAGTTATGTAAGGTCAATCTAAGACTAAAGTTTCTTACGTGATTTCGCATTTCCTCTTCCCGCTCATTTCCACTTCCAACCGCAACTAATTGAGTAGGAACAAAGTGAGGCTGCCTAAATACATCGTATATCGTTACAGCTTGTTGAGATTTTTCTACAAAATAAACATCCCGTCTTACGGTTTGCCCACTCATAAAGTAATTTTTCGCTGAAACCTGTTCCATCGCTGTGCAGCTGGCAAAAATTGTAAACACCAAGCCTAATTTTAGCAATCCGTATTTCATATGATTTCCTTTCCACTTATTGCATTATAGAGCGTCATCACTATAGTTGTAATTAAATTTGAGACAAATAGCAATAGCGGCCCACGTTTGCCATTTAAACAATGAATTATAATTTTTTATCATTAATGCCAAACCACCGGTCGAAAACAATGGCCGCCGCCGAGCGAACCGACAGGTGATTGAATGATGAAAAGCCCCTAATTGGTCCCAAGAGAAAATCACATTTTTCAAGCAAGGATGGTGCAAGGCCTCGAGCAGTACCAAAAAAGAAAACAACCGGCTTTTGCATATTCCAAATCTTTTCTTGATCATAGTACGTAATAGCAAGCACCTGCTCATGCCGCTGAGCCGAAGTAGCAATCAGCAAAGGTTTTTTGCCCGTTTCTTCCTCGATCTGCCGCACCGCTTCTTCATAACTGGAAACCAACATTACTGCGGCGAGGGCCTTAAAACGTTGCGGGTTATAGTTTGCTCCTACTTCCGTTTGCCAAAATTCAAGCAGCTTTACCACAATTTTTTGCTGATCTGCTAAAGGAGTTACAATAAAATATTTTTTTATGCCATAGGTTGCTGCTGATCGTGCAATATCGTGAATATCAAGCGATGTAACCGAGCTTGTCCCTTCCCTACCCTGTTCGAGCATCACGTGGCTATGCATAAGCACAACATAATGATGGGGAATAAAAAGAGCTAGCTAGTGAGATATCTTCTTCTTTGGTCACATGGGAACGCAGCCACTCAAAATGATGCAGGACCGTTTTTTTAGCAGCTTCTTTCCTGCGCCATGCAGCGATTGCGGCGTGGTTTCCTGATCTGAGTATTTCGGGAACAACATATCCCTTCCATTCGACGGGAGCGGTAAATTCAGGATGATCCACAAAAGGTCCCGAAAAAGATTCTTCCTCAACTGATTCCTGTTTGCCAATAACCCCGGGTATCAAACGAAGAAGCGCTTCAATGAGCACCATGGCTGGCAAATCTCCGCCCATAAGAACATAATCACCAATTGAGAGTATCTCATCAGCGTAATATTCTTCAATACGAGCATCCATGCCTTCGTACCGCGCAGGTAAAAGCATAACATGCTTTTTTTCTTGAAAATCGTGAAGAAGTTTCTTAAGAAGCTGTTGATCGAGTTTTTTGCCTTGAGGGGAGAAAAATATTTTAAATGCGTGCCCCTTGAGTTCCTCCTGAGCCTCTATAGCTTTTTCAATAATTTCAGGCTTGATAAGCATGCCGGCACTATGACCAAACGTGGGACTATCAATCCGTTCTTTAGGTGCACATAAAGAAAACACATTTTCTATTGAAAATGCAACCTGTCCTGCCTCTGTTGCTCTATGAACAAGACTTGTATGTAGAAAAGGTTCATACAGGGCCGGAAACAATGTAACAATCGAAATATGCATGTTATGAAGAAACAGCATCTACAACTATATCTTGTACATGCTCTGGATCTGAAAGCGTAACGAGAGAACGAATCGCTTTAAATGTGCGGCCCTCTTTTCCAATTACTCGAGCCAAATCCTGTTGAGCAACCCGCACTTCATAGATGCTTTTCCCGTCCTGATCTTTTTGTATGATGACAACCGCCTCAGGCTTATCAACTAATTTGGTTATGCAAAAATGAATAAGCTTTTGAATATCCATTGTCCTCTACCTTACGCAGCTTGAGCATTTTTTTTGTAAAGTTTTTGTATCTTTTTAACAGCATCCGATACTAACGCACCCTTTGAAATCCAATCATTTATGCGTTCTTCGTGAAATTGAACAATTTCACCCGTCAACGGATTGTACGTACCTAAGATATCAAGAGCTTCACCATCTCTTTTTTTACGCGAATCAATCGCCACAATACGATACACCGGTTTATGTATTTTACCAATTCGTGAAAGTCTTATAGTAACTGCCATACTGTTTCCTTAGGAGCCTTTCGCTCATAATAAGTGTTCATACAGGTTTTATTTACGAGAAAAAAACCCTTTATCCATATTCTTCATTAATTTCAAAAACTGCTGACTTTGCTCAAAACGAGTAAGAAGAGCGTTCACATCTGCAACGCCAACGCCCGCTCCTGCTGCAATTCTCTTTTTACGTGACCCATCAAGCAATTGTGTCGCCACACGCTCTTTTGGCGTCATAGAGCTAATAATTGCTTTAAATTTTTTCATCTCGACTTCCCCTTTTTCAATCATCTCAGGAGAGACCTTATACGATCCCATTCCCGGCAGATATTTCATAAGAGAAGACAAAGACCCAAGCTTACCCATCATATCCATCTGTTTTGCAAAATCTTCAAGGGTTAATTTTCCTTGGGCCATGGATTTAGCAAGAGCATCTTGTTCACTTTTTTTAATTTTTTCATCTGCTTTTTCTATGAGCGTTGCTATATCCCCCATACCCATAATACGACTCGTCATGCGCTCAGGTCTAAACTGTTCAAGATCCCCACTCTTTTCACCAACAGTTACAAAGAGTATAGGCTTTTTTAAAGCATAGCGAAAGGCAAAAGCCACTCCTCCGCGTGTATCACTATCAAGCTTTGTTAAAATCGCGCCCATAAACCCAATTTTATCATTGAATGCGTGAGCTACTTTAAGCGACTCTTGACCCGTCATTGCATCAATAACTAAAAGCTTATATTTCGGTTTAATAGAACCAACAATCTTTTCAAGCTCCTCAAGCATTTTACTATCTACGTGCAGACGGCCAGCAGTATCTAAAAAGAGAATATCATATGATTGCTGCTGATATTGCTTTACGCAATCTTGAGCTGCTGCAACGGGATCAGTCAAGGGAGATCGATAAAAAGTCACCCCAACCTGTTTTGCTAAGATCTCAAGCTGATCTAGAGCCGCAGGCCGATAAAAATCGACCGAAGCAACCATAATTTTACGCGTTTTCCCACGCTTTTGAGCTTGTTGCTGCGCATACGACGCAAGCTTGGCTATAGTGGTAGTCTTGCCAGAACCTTGCATCCCCATAACCATGACCACGCAGGGAATCTCAAATGCAAAAACCTGGTCTGCAGATGAACCACCCATGAAAGCTAAAAGCTTATCATGAACAATTTTTAAAAGCATTTCCGACGGACGTAGCGATGCCGTAAGCTTTGCGCCTAGCACTTCTTGCCGTACTTCCTGGTTAAACTTTTCGACAACCTCATAGGGAACATCAGCCTCAAGCAAGGCATCATGCACTTTAGTCAGTGCTTCTTGAATATTCGTTTCAGTAAGCCTGGCTTCACCCTTAAAGTGTGAAAAAATCGATGAAAATTTTTGTGATAAAAAATCAAACATACGTGTTTACTGTGACATTTTAGAACTTTTACTGTAGTATATCATAAAAAAGCTGACTTGTGAAAAAATCAAAGGAGGGTCCCGTGAAACCCATAGAAATGCCGACTCTCACTCACCCTAAAACACTCCTTGTAGGAATTCATGCTCCTTACAATAGTACAAAAAATATCCAGTCTTATTTTGATGAATTTATTAGCCTGGTAAAATCCAATGGTATTCTCTTTGATGAGACCTACTTTACGCGACTCAGAGCCATAGATCCGGGCTATTATCTTACCAAAGGGAAGGTAGAAGAGGTTTTAAAGATCATACAGGATCATCATATAGAAGAGGTTATTATTTCAGAACCTCTCAATCCACAGCAAGAACGTAATTTAAGTGAGCTCTTTCATTGCAAAGTATTCGACCGAACCCAGCTTATTTTAGAAATATTTGAAAAAGGTGCACAATCGGCAGAAGGCAAAACCCAAGTTGAGCTGGCGATGCTCCAGCACAGAAAATCTCGCCTTGCAGGCCGGGGCATTCACATGTCCCAGCAAGCAGGTCGTATCGGCACTCGTGGGCCTGGTGAAACTGCAAAAGAAAAGGAGATGCAGCACATAGAACGGGCAATGAATAAGCTCAAAAAGGAACTTCTTCAATTAGAAAAAACCCGTGAAACACAAAGAAAGAGAAGGATCAATGCACGCATACCCCTAATATGCATTATCGGATACACCAATGCAGGCAAATCTACGATTTTAAATGCTCTGACTAAAAGTCATGTCTTAGCAGCTGATCGCCCTTTTGCAACTCTCGATACTACGACCCGAGAGCTCTATATAGATCATGAAAAAAAAGGACTTATCTCAGATACGGTAGGATTTATTCAACAATTACCCCACCATCTTATTGAGGCTTTTAAATCTACATTGACGGAGCTTAAATATGCTCATCTTTTATTGCATGTGGTTGATGTAGCAGACCCTAACTGGGAATCACATATACAGGTAGTAATGGAAGTACTTAAAGAGCTCGATGTTGATAAGCCAATGATCTATGTATTTAATAAAGCAGATAAGGTGGAAAACAAAGAGCTGATAGAGACGGCATTAAAAAAATATCAGCCCCAGGTATTTACCTCTGCACTTTCCAAAGAGGGACTGGAGCCCTTAGTTGACTTTTTGCGTTCATGGCAACCAAATGATGAGCCCTTTCATCAGCAGACCTTAGATGCAAAGTAGGCTGAAGTGAGAATATCTGCTATACTAGGAATATCTATCTTTTTATACCAAAATACAATTTCATGAATACACAGCACCATTTTAATGATTTCTTTACTCACCAGCTTAATCCAGAGCAACAGAAAGTAGTGGCGCCTTACAAGGGAATTTTGCTTGTAACTGCCGGGGCGGGATCTGGCAAAACGCGTGTCATAACAGCGCGGATGGCCAATCTTATCCTCAATCACGCCGTACGCCCGCATGAAATAATTGCTCTTACCTTTACTAATAAAGCTGCAAAGGAGATGAAGGAGCGCATTATGCGTGCAATTGGGGACGATAGCTCACTTCCGTATGTAGGGACGTTTCATTCCTATTGCCTAAGGCTTTTAAAGAGCAATACTCACTTACTTCCTTTTTCTACCTTTTCACTTATTGATGAAAGTGACCAAGAAAAAGTGGTTAAGACGCTCATTCAACAAAAAGGACTTTCAAAAAAAGTAACTCCCAAACAGGTTCTTTCATCTATTTCCCGCATTAAAAATGAAGCGACTAATGACCGGGAGCGTGAGGCAGTCTGGGGGCACGATCTTCTTATGCGTGATCTGTATTTGCTCTATGAGCAGCATAAAGCGGCCGCTCATTGTTTTGACTTTGATGATCTGCTGTTGCAAGGACTTGCATTATTTGAAAAAAATTCCCTTTTTAAGAAAGTCTTTCAAGAGCACGTTAAACATATCCTCGTTGATGAGTATCAGGATACCAATAAGGTACAGCATGCTTTACTTACTGCTATGACAAAAAATGAGGAAAAGGAATTTGCCCTTGATTCGCTCTGTGTGGTAGGAGATGAAGACCAGTCAATATATTCATGGCGGGGAGCGACGGTAACCAATATTATACATTTCACTCGCGACTTTCCAAGCGCTGTTTCGGTTACCATTGAACGCAACTATCGATCCGTACAACCTATTTTGCATGTAGCAAATGAAGTTATTAAGCAAAATACTTTCCGTAATCCTAAAACACTCTATTCAGAAAAAGAAGCTATCGATCGCATCAGACTTCTTACCTGCGCATCGAGCTATCAGGAGGGAGAGGCTCTTGCTTCATTGCTTAAAGTTGCAAGACGTCAAAGCAATCACCACTCACTGAGTGACTATGCAGTACTGTATCGATCTCATTTTCAGTCACGCCCTTTAGAAGAAGCGCTCATTCGCCATTCAATCCCTTATAAAATAATGGGGGGCATTCAATTTTATGACCGCTTAGAGATTAAGGACATGCTCGCCTACATGCGACTTTTGCTTAATCCTTTTGATCGCATTGCTTTTTCTCGCATTATTAATACACCAACCAGGGGGCTTGGCGACAAATTTGAAGAGCTCTTTTACCAGACGTGGGATATGATGCCTTTTGCTTCTTTTGATGAGATTGCTCGCTCGCTTATTGCCGGGAAACAGCTTACAAAGGTAAAAGAAGAATCATTAACCACCTTTCTACAGGCATTTGAAGGGCTTTCTGATCAGACAAAGCCAAGCAAAGTTCTTATGAGCCTTATTGAGAGAACCGGCTACTATAAATACTTGCAGGATGCATTTGATAAAGATGAAGCTGAGGCTAAAAAAGAAAATATTAAGGAATTGATCAACGGTGTGCTCTATTTTGAGGAGCATAACCAGCCAACATTAGATGCTTTTTTGCAGGAAGTTGCACTACTTCAAGAGCAAATGAATGCTACAGAAGAAGAGGAAAACTCTGGCTATGTGCGGCTCATGACATTCCATGCAGCCAAGGGATTAGAGTTTACCACGGTCGTATTAACGGGCATTGAAGAAGGCATATTGCCAAGCACACGCTCGTTATATAACCCCGAATCATTGGAAGAAGAGCGCCGCTTGCTCTACGTAGGGATAACCCGTGCACGTGAACGATTGCTCCTTATGCGCACAAAATATCGCTATACCTACGGTCAAATGACCGATCAGCTCCCCTCCCGCTTTCTTGATGAGATGCCAGAAGATCATGTTCCGCAGGACGATTGCAGCTACTGGAAAGAGCAGGCTTTTGAGCAGTATTTTTCGGCATGGCTTAAGGGAGAAGGACACACCAAATCAAGCCATCAAAAAAAAAGCCTGCATAAAGCATCATGGCCAAACAGTCTCGACAATAAAGAGTTTCAAAGAGTAGCAAAATCGAGTAACGGCTCAGAAGGGACTCATTTCTCACCAGCTTCAAAATTATCCTCTTTTGCTGACCCTTTTGACGACGAGCCAGCAGAAGAAACTACCTGGCAGCGCTTTCAATCAGTAACGCATAAAACCTTTGGCAAGGGCGTCATTGAAAAGATCGAACAAAACAGCTCGAAAACTTATCTTACCATTCGTTTTAAGACGGGAATTAAAAAACTAGACGCAGCTTTTGTGGATGCACATGAGCTCGTGTAAGATGGATATTATTTGTCGAACCATAACTCTGCTACCCCAATGAATCACTGTCCTAAGATGTCAAGATAGGTGCGAACAACGTTACTTATAATACTGATCAAGTCTTTTTTAAATTCCTCATGCGATTGCTTATTCTTCATAACGTCAGTATAAAAAGAAATTATGTGTCTAGTATCATCACAAATGTTCTCTATAATACTGTCCTTGTGTACACTGTGCCCTGTAACTTTTGGCAAATCTTCATCCGGGCATATCATCTTAAGTTTTTCTAACAATTTTGCACAAATTTTCTTTTGTAAATAAGAAGAGTCGAGAGCAGCAAGATCTTGTGCCAGAAATTGGATTTCATCCCCCACAAAATAATAGTCTAGGGCTTGTAAAAAGTTCGCAAAATCTTGAAAGTTCTGAATAGCGTCTATCCTTGCTTTTCTACTTTTACCTAGATACTTCTCGATTTCTTGAGCAAAGAGGATTCTTTCAGCTTCAGGCATAGTATCATCGAGCAAACCTGATCCTTTGAGCTGGTAAGCTATCTTTATACCACTTAATGAAGCAGGCAAAATATATAAATTCCTATGCAATGTCATAAGAGCCCTCATATGCTTAACATCCATTTTCCCCTGAAGATAGCGTGCGGGCAGCTGATAATAGAGCGTTTCATTATTTACGGTATTTTTCTTTGATGTCTTGATTGCAAGAACAGTCTTATCAGGCGAAAAAGCAAGAGCCTGAACTTCACATGAATTGGGTAATAAAATGATGCACAATTCTTGGCAGGTACAATCGGCCCGGGATTCTTCACAGGTACAATGAGTCTGCGATATATCTGTATTCATACTTTGTATGTCAACTAGTTGAACACGCACCAGTGATTCTCCTGCAAAAGCAAGCCATTGCTTATCATCGCTTAATGCAGCAGGCATGGGTCTTTCATCCTGGAGATCGCCTGTCGCTACAAAAAAAGATGCTCCCCATACTCTCCAAAAATCTGGAGTACAGAATGCATATTAGGAATTTCCCCTCTTTTTTGCAACTTTTGCCCGTAGATTACGGAACGTATACTTGTTGTTTTGATTTAAAATTTCTAAAGAACTAGTAAGTGCAAAACACAAAGGATGCAGTACATACCGTCCCGGTTTTAGTTTTAAAATTAAAAGATGCGCCATCCAAAGATAATGTGCTATCTTCGGTGCACAGGTATGCTGAAGCACGGCATCGAGCAACTCCTGACTACAAGATCTCTCCGGGTTGAGCATATGAGCTATGAATTGGATAATGTTCTGTGAAAGATTCGTAGTATCAGCTAGATGACCCACAAGTCGGTTGCAAAGTTTTTCGTAAGAGATAACCGGTCTTTGTAGAGCAATCAAACAGGCCCGATCAACATCAGCGGTGTCTAATGCTTGTTGTAAGCATTTGTTAACCGAGTCATCATCTGCAGGAAGCTCGCTCAGTATCTTAGTTACTATGTCATTTGGGTATGTTTGTAGAACCTTAATGAGTAATTCAGGATTTTCAGTTAAAAAACTCACACAAAGATCTAAAAGGCTATCTATTCTGGATGAAGAGTATATATTTTTTTGATCTTGTTCCATATAGAATTTATCGCAAGATGTATCGCCAAGCCCCGCACAGAGTCTTTGTTGCCCAGCAGGATCTAATTTTTTTTCCGCTACATAGCCTTGAAGACATTTTTTGTGTCCAGCATGTGAGCACGATAACGTAATAATAGAATGGGCCCGACTCTTTGCTATGGGCAATTTTTTCTTACACACAACACAATGCGTTGCTACTGCTTGCTCGGGCGTTTTACTCGGGATTTGCTCCATCGCACACATGTCAAAGGAAACCATAAAAAACGCAAGAACGAGTAAAAATAAAATTCGTTGACCAAAATCTACTACAACCATAGTGATCTTCCTAAATAATTTTATATACAGAATTTAATAATAATTAATTAAATCACACATCCCACTCGCTGTCAATTTTTTAAAGGACAATCTCTAGATGTAATAAAACAAATTGCTCTTATCCTACTTAAATACTGAGCAAACTCATAGTAATTAGCACTCTTGGCTCGTTATTCTTTTTTTGCCATTCGTTGATAAAAATAAGAAGCACCAAGCAAAATGCAGCCAACACCTATGAAGGCAGCGATTCTTGTAAGCGTATTGGAGAGCGTTGCGATAACGAGGCATAATTGTATGACCGTCACAAAAAAAAGGAAAAGCCCGGCATAACGAAGATACGTTTTTTTATAGGCAAAGCCTGACAATACAAGGAGTAAACCGGATATTCCATAGTAGACAGCCAAAGCATACTCTCGATAACCACGCGATAGCTGCAAATGTGTGTCCTCTGCTAGTGCTCCTTTCCCTTTTGTAAAATACTCAATAAGCGACCCTACCATAGTTTTTGTTTTCGTTACTACTGCATAATAGTGAACTCCGAAAATAATGTACGCGCGTACCAAAATAAAAAGACTAAGCAGCGCTAAGCTGCCTATACCCTCAATTATCCATCCATAAAAGCGATTTTGAGCATTCTTTCTTACCAGCATGAGGAGCAAATACAAAGCAGTAAAAATGAGTGTAAGACCGCCCAATGCGATACTTAAAGGAACAAGAGCATGAGCTTTCATTAACGCATCATAGTTGATAGCAACGTAATAACAGGCAAAAATTACCGATGCACAGCCCACGCAAGCAACAAAAATAAGATCATAGGCAAAGGCTGTTAACAATAAAAGGCTTGCATAAAGCGCGAATATAAGCGCCTTGTATGGTCCATACAAAGTCAAAGCATAAACCCAATAAAGAGGAACGAGCGATGCACCCGCACTAAAAAGTTCTGCGATCTTTCTAAACTCAAGACGATCTTTAAAACGATATACCCAAAAAAAAGCACCAAGGCAAAAAGCAAAAAGGATCAGTGATGCATACGAATCTATCATACTTGGCAACTTAAAATACCCCACTCGATGAACTTCGCCAAAATGTGTACTTTCAGCAGACACAAAAACTAATCCCCACAGGAACGCGCCAAGGTAGCTTACATAACGGTTATTTTTTAGCAATCCCACGGTAAGCAGAAGCACCGCGGCAAAATTGAAAAGAAAGGCTTCCATGCCCGAAAAGCTGAGCACCACCACATTGGAATAAAAACTAAAACTGACTGCTGCAATCATTAAGGAAAGGTAAGGTGAAACGTGAGATACGGCAAAAAGGAGGATGAAAGCAAGTAAGAAAAATGAACCAAAAGCAAAGGAAATATACTGCGCAATTGCAGTTGTAGAGAGCCCCTGAAATATGTTTTGGAAAAATGGGTGCAACGCGGGAGGCGACGTGAATACGTGAAAATAACTCATGATTGACCAATCAAGCTGCATAAAACTAAAAAGAGATGCAAACACCATAAGCGCTGACTCGAACAAACCTTCTGTCCTTTTAAACACAGCAAATAGAACGGGAATCACTGCAAAAATAATTAAAATGAGACACTGCCCTATAATTGTCTGATTGGTCGAATTGGGCAAAAGCCCGTTAGCACACTGGATTAAAACCAAAGCTACCCATGCAAGTGGGTACCATCGTTTTATTAAGGAAATTCCTACAGCCACCAAAGAGAATAACAAAAGAAAAAGAAGCCCTTTAAATCCTAAATTGGGATGGCCTTCTGCAAGATAAAATACAGAAGCAAAACCAGCAAGATAACTAAAATAGGCAACAAAGGGCGAATCCCACCTTATACTCATAAACAAAGTAACACTTGCAATGATTGCGCACGCGCCGCACGCTGTTGATACCCCAATGAGACCATATAAAGCATACGCCGCATACATGCCGATATAATAAAGAATAATGCCCCCGACGAGTAACGCGGCAGACCATTGTTTCTTACTAAGCCTGAGATACTCACTTAGAGCAATAAAAGTGGTACCTGCAGCCAGGGTTGCAACCACGCGGACAGTAGGACTAATCCATTGACGATCTATCGCATATTTTACAAAAAAAAGCGCCCCGAAAAGAAAAAGGGCTACTCCAATAAACTGCAAGATATATTTACCAATATGTGATTCCAAAGAGCGCCAATCATGCTTGACATACTCTATCTGCTTTCTTTCGGGACTTATTTTTTCTGGTTCTAATGATCTAATCTCAGGTAGTGCTTCTTGCTTTAACTGCTGTTCAATCTGTTTCTCCAATGATTGTATACGGGCATCTTGCAAGCTCAGCTGATCCCTGACTCGCTTAAGCTCATCAAGCAGTTTTTTGTATTCATCATTCATGGTTTACCTTGAGCATTCGCATCCAATGATTTAAGCTATCCCCAGCCATGTAAAAATCTATTTTCCCAAATAATGAGCTCATTAATTTAACAAAATACTCATAACAAAAATCAATATCTGGCTTAAACGCTCATAGTTCCTTCTTTGAACACCTAACTATATTAATCTTCTGCCAAAGCTGGACGCCCCTAGGCAAAATGATATTCTTGTATGGTCAGGCTCATAAATATTTTTGAAAGAAACACACATGACACATCATAAGATATCCCTTACTACAGCTATTCTTATTAACATTAATATCATGGTTGGCTCTGGCATTCTCATTGGTCCAGGGGTCATGGCTGGGATTTCAGGCAATGCAAGCTTTCTAGCCTGGTTACTTGGCGCTGTTCTTCTCTTACCTGTGGTGTTAAGTACGGTGCAATTGAGTGGTATGTGCCCAGGTGCTGGCGGCTTTTATGCTTATGCCAAAGAAGGTCTTGGCAAAACTGCTGGGTACTGGAGTGGCTGGCTGTATATCTCTGGCTATACCTTTTCTGTGGCTGTTGAAACGGTTGCTCTTCTTCAAAAGGCTATGCCACCAATCATTGGCACCAATTGGCTTACGAGCAATCCCGTAGTATTTAATGCCCTGTTTTTAGGATTATGTGTACTCATCAACATGCTTAGTCTTAAATTTTTTAGTAAACTACTCAATTCATTAACCATTTTTAAGATACTTCCTCTCATCGTACTCATTTTACTCATCCCGTTTATCTATAATCCGTCATTTACTATCTCAGCGCAAGAAATCAGCCTGCTTCCTTATTCCCTGTCCTTTGCACTTTTTGGGTATCTAGGATTTGAGGCATGCTGTTCCATAAGTCACTATATTGAAAATAGTGAACGCAATGCTCCTCTTGCAATATTGATCGGTTTTTTCACTACTGCACTTATTTATTCCCTCTTCCACTTTGGGGTACTTAATCTCATGGGAATTAAGGCGCTTACGGAGTTGGGAGCACCATCATTTGCTCAATTTATCAATCTTCCCATCCCCTACCTTAAATCATTACTCAGTTTGCTCATCCCAGTAGCATCAGCAATTACGTTAGTAGCTGCCACAAACGCGCTTATTAATTCAAATGCGGTTATGCTTCATTCAATGGCGCAAGAGCGCCTTTTTCACGGCTGGCCATTGCTTGCTAAAATGACCAGCTGGTGCCGGCCATGGGTCACGATTGTACTTCAAGCGATAGCAAGCTTTTTGATTGCAACCTTGATACCCCATCTTTCCATTATTGGCAATCTAGCAAACGCAGCAGTATTTCTCTCATTTGCTCTGCCATTCGTTTCGTTGATAACGATTCAGCAAAAAAGAGGACAATCAGGCAAAATTCTTCTTACTGTGCTTGGCTTGTTGGTAACTGTTGGCTTAAGTGCTTATTGCATCTATGCTCTTGGCACGAGCGTCAGTGAACGTCTTATGTATACCTTACCCCTTGTAGCACTCCTCATTGTCGGTGCAGTCATTGCTCGGCGAGAACCCGAAGAAAAATGAGCAATTGGATCTCTAAAATCATAGCACATTGAAAATCAATAAATTTTTATTGATTTTCAATAAATTTTAGTATACCTTAGTAACTGCGCGCGTAATGTGTACGGTTTCATTTTTCTACTATTACTGGAGTTGCTATGTTACATAAAAATTCAATGAAAAAAATTTCCTTCTATGCTTTCTGGTTAGAGAAGATATGCATTTTTTTCATGGCGTTTTTACCGATACAGCTTATCATACGATGGACACAAGACAAAATACCGTTTCTCAAGCAAGCAAATGTTTGGATTCCTTCTCTAGATTATCCGGCAGGCAGTATCAGCGTTGATTCACTGTATTATTTGCAAAAAATGACTTTTCTCGAACGTTTCATTGGTTTTTTTATAGATCTTGGGACAGTGATTATTGTGATGGGTGGCCTTTATGTATGTGCACAGTTAATGCAGAATTTTAGAGCGGGAGAAATTTTCTCATTCCAAACTATTTCTCGTTTGCGGACTCTAACAACTCTTGCTTTAGTCTGGACTGGATATTCTCTTCTAAACGTCCTTATGATGACTAGTATCATATTAAACGAGACGCCAGAGCAAGTTGCTCTCTCAATGGGCTATGCAACTGATAGCGCATTTATAAAAGCTGTATTTTTTGGTTTCTTATTAATAATAACCATCATAATGCAGGAAGGCTTTCGTTTAAAGAGCGAGCAGGATTTAACTATTTGAAAAAAAGGTACAGAAGTATGAAGATCGTTGTCAAATTGGATGAGGTGATGGCAAAACGTAAGATACGTCTTAATGAACTTGCACAAATGGTTGATCTGACAGATGCCAACCTCTCAATTCTAAAAACCGGAAAGGCTAAAGCAATTCGATTCTCAACATTGCAAGCATTGTGCAAAATACTTGAATGCCAACCCGGTGATCTTTTAGAATTTAGCGAAAAATAAAGAGTGTAAAAACAGATGCAGGGCCTTGGATAGATTCACATTATTCCAGCGGCTCTACATCAGCTTTGGTTTCTCCCCTTTCAAGCGCAAGCGCTGGATTTTCAAATATTTCTATGCGGGCTGCAAGGGGTTTACCATTGCTTAATAGAGCTTTTGGATCACGCATCAGTGCTTCAATATCAGAGCTCTCGTTTATAACAAGAGTTTTTCCAATAACTTTTCCATTAGCTAATGTCACACCATCTCCAGGAATAATGTAAAACCCGCTTTTGGTTGAAAGTATCTCATATTCCTTACCACCGATAGTCAAGCTCTCTTTTAAGTAGGGTCCCTTCCAATTTTTTGGCTCTAAAAGACTCATAGGACCAACAATTGATCCTTCAAAGCAGCCAACATTAAGAAAATCTATATAATGCTTGGTATGGCGAAAGCCATTAATTTTGCAAGTGGCGTTTATATCTTTAAAAATCGAATGGAGTTTTTCAATATGCTGCGCGATAAGCTCATCATTTGCTTTGCGTGCTTGATGGATGTATCTAATCGAAATAAAAGCAAATAATCCTAAAAAAAGAGCTGCTATAATCCCGGCTTTCCAGTACGTGCTTTTTTTACGTGCATGCTGTTCCATAATCTCTCCTTCATTTTTCAAAAATAATCTAACTTCATTGCCTCATATACTTGCCGCATCGTAATCTCAGCTACTGCCCGAGTACGCGCAGTCCCTTCCTTAAGGACATCGATAACATAATCCGGATTTTTTTCAATAGCAAGGCGTCGTTCTCGTATAGGTCCAATAAAGTTTTCAAGAACATCTACCAACCTTTTCTTAAGCACAACATCCCCAAGGCCACCCTTCTGGTAGTGCTCTTTTAGTGCAGCTACCTCCGCTTCACGAGGATCAAATACATCAAGGTAGGCAAAAACGGTGTTGCCCTCTATTTTGCCGGGATCACTCACTTTTAGATGATGGGGATCGGTATACATACTCATCACTTTTTTTGCAATCACATCAGCAGAATCTGATAAATAAATAGCATTGCCTAATGATTTGCTCATCTTGGCCTTCCCATCAATTCCCGGCAAACGGGCAACTTTGGGAATCATCGGCTGAGCTTCAACCAAAACATCTGTGTTATAGATTCGATTGAAGGCACGCACAATTTCATTTGTTTGCTCAATAACGGGCAACTGGTCTTCTCCAACTGGTACTACCTGCCCTTTTACCACCGTGATATCTGCAGCCTGATTTACTGGATACGCAAGAAATCCTGCTGTTACGTGCTCTTGTAGACCTTTTTGCTCAATCTCAGCTTTTACCGTTGGATTTCTGCGCAGTCGGTTAACCGTTACCAAATTAAGGTAATAGACAGTTAATTCGGCAATTTGAGGAATATATGATTGTATAAAGATTGTTGTTTTTGTTGGATCAATACCAACGGCAAGATAATCACATGCTACTTGCAAAATATTGTCTTTCACTTTTTCTGGATGCTCATAATTATCAGTAAGAGCCTGCACATTTGCAATCATCACATACTGATCGTAAGTTTCCTGCAATACCAAGCGGTTAGCAAGTGATCCAACATAATGCCCGAGATGAAGCGGGCCTGAAGGCCTATCGCCCGTTAACACAACTATTTTCTTATCCGGTTCCATATGGCCATCCTTAAAATAAATTATAAATATATAAAAGATATACCATCTTACCTACATTGTCCAAGCGATTAATAGACCCGCCTCTTGGCGCCACTCAATACGATCTTCTTGCAAAATCAAGAAATCTTATTTTCGGGAGCAGATGCTAAAACTAAAACTCAAAAAATGCCCAGTTTAAGGCGCTAATTTTTTTGCGAATCTCCCAAAAATCGGAAATCCTATTTTTAGGAGATTCTAATAAGTGATTAAGGTTCAGCTATGTGGATGATTTTTTTTTTGATACTCTTTCTATAAACAGCTACCTATCAAAAGGCACTTATGGTTACAGAAATTCTTACATACTTGATGCAGGTCTTCTTCACACTGCCCTACAAAGATCTGATCGAGATATTTTTTTTCTCAACGGTTATGTATTATGTGCTCGTTTGGTTAAGTAAGGACACAGAGAAAAATCTTTTACTCAGTTTTTATGGCTATTGCTTTCTCTTTTTCGTAGCTCATTATGGAGATTTTCCAGTGATCCGCTTTACTCTTTTTATGACAGCCCCCGCTGTCGCCCTTATTTTTATTATTATGCATCAACAAACCTTGCAAAAAAATTTCGTCTTTCCTTTTAAAAGCAGTCCGACTCCTTCTGAAAGACACCACTGGATCGACGAACTCATGAAATGTTGCTTAATGGCACTCAATCAGCACAGGGAAATAATTCTTGTAATCGAACGGAATGATCATCTAAAAAGTCTTATTCATGCACCCTACTTTATCTACGCAGAGCTCAAAAAAGATGTCTTTGACATCCTTCTTGAAAAGCATATACCCAATAATGAGTATATGATATGGATCAATCAGCAAGGCAAGCTCGTGGCTATCAATGGCATTTGGCGAACCGAAGTAGATGAAGCATGGCTTAGCAAAGAGGCGCAAAATATGCATATGTGGAAACAGCATGCGCTGTTTATTACCTCAAGAACTGATGCGATTATGTTTAAAGTCAATCCCCTTACACGAAGCTTCGATCTTGTAATAGCCGGCCAAATTCAGGAAGGAATAAGCGCCGAACAAGCAGCATTGCTGCTTAAAAAGAATTTTAGACACGCAACACTTTCAAGAACAAAGGTGGCTGGTCTTGATCAAAAGCAGCCACCTTCTGAAAAAATGCTCTAAGGTGCTAGGAGTTCTTCTCAAACGCCTCTTTACGCATGATCAGAGCACCAACAACGAGTAACCCTATCAATGGCAACGCATATAATAACCGTTCCTGCATAGTGTCAGCCATAATATAAATGCTATAGAGAGTTAAGCCAATAGCTGCTATCAAACCAATGATAGTCAGAGGGATTTTGCTTGTTTTACCCGACCTTTGCTGCAATGCAATAAGCGAAACAAGAGGCAACAGGAATGAAAGGAAAACACCAACATTGCAGAGGTTCCCGATAACCGAAATACTCGGAAGGAGCGTAGCTATGAGAAATACAACAATACCTTGCAATAGGATAGTAACCCATGGTCGATACCAACTGGTCATAGAAGCCAAGAATGGAGAAAACCTGAACAATCTTTCTTCAGCCATTGCATGAATCATAACTGAATTTGCATTCATAAGACCATTTGCCGCCGCAAAGAGCGTAATACCCGAAGCAAGCGGAATTAAAAGCTTCAGAATCGATTTTAAGTAGGGTATCGGCAATGAAATAAAATCAGCAAAAGCCGGAGCACCAAACTCACTAAGACCCTTTGCCCCCATGAGATTTAAAAGCCCAAAATGGAAAAGTGCGTAGATAAGGGCTGTTGTAAAAAAGCCTATCAAGATCGCACGTGGTGCGTTCTTTTCGCTATTCTCAATTAAATGGCTAATTGAGCAGCAATATTCAAACCCAAAATAGCCAAATATAGCCATCGGAAGTGCATAAGGCAGCGCTCCTAGTTCTGATGTACTTATAGTAAAAGAAGGATTGTAAATGAAAGGGATCAACAGAATAAGAGTAATTAGGGGTATCATCTTTGAAATAGTCAAAGAATTTAAAATTTGACTAAACACCCTCAAGCTCAACATATTAAGAGCAACACATATGCCTACAACCAGCAAATTAAACACGACAGGATTACTCGTAAACCAATTCTCCCCAAGTGAAACCAAGAGCGTCTTCCTCAAAGCGAGTATTTCGACAACGATCGCAAAGGTATAGCCTGTAATATAGAGCCAACCGCTCCAATAACCTGCCATCTTTGAAAGACCCTCTTTTGCATAGGCATAGAATCCGCCGGCTCCTGGACACATGCGGCTCAGTTGCACCATACTCAAAACAATGGGTAAAAAGAGAAGTGCAACAAGAAGCCACGCCAAAAAACTCGCATTACCGGCAATCCCTGCCATAACAGCAGGACCAATCAAAATACCGGACCCAACCATGATGTTTATATTCATCAGTATTGCAGTGAAAAGCGAAATCTTATGGTGCTTCATGAAAAAACCTTTCTAAAATGTTACTGTTAATACACCAAATCCAGCATAGCATTTTTATCAAGCACGTCTAGATGATAAAACTATGAATAAGCACCCTTAGGGACCAGAAATTACGCAGGCTGTTGCGGGATTAATAAGTATGGTATACTTTCACAGTATAACCTTATTTTTGTATAAACTATGAATACTAAACTGAACTCTGCATTTATTAGTCCTCTTTTCTTAAAAGCGGCCTCGCTTATTATCGGTTTTCTCTTTTGGTCGATTTTAAGCGATTCCTTTATTTCAAGCCGCTGGGTAACAGTTCCGATCGCATTTTACAATAAAGGTGACGAGAAAATAACCTCCCCTGAGCATATACAGGTGGAACTGAGAGGCAAACGCTCATTTCTTAAAAATCTCGATAGCTCAGTCCTTACTCTTCATTTAGATGCACAAATACTAAAACCTGGTCCCAATAGTATTGAAGTAACTCCAGATCAGCTTTTTTTGCCATCGACACTGTTTGTGGGGGAAACAATACCGCATAATGTCATAGTGCATATTGAACGGACAGCTCATGCTAAGGAGGCATTGGCAGCAGAAATAGGCACCTCAATGGATGACCAGCCGGGCGGTGACCGCACTACTCATAAATCAGATAGACAGTGAAAGTGAGCATGAATATTTCATCTAAAGGACTTTTTGGTACGGACGGAATCCGAGCGAAAGTGGGACACTATCCTTTAACAGAAGATGCTCTTCCAAAGTTGGGGCGCGCTCTTGCACTGTGGGCCCAAGAAAAATATGGAACTAAAGCTCATTTCCTCATCGCAAGCGATACTCGCTATTCGTGCTCGTGGCTCAAGGCCCACCTTGAAAGTGGCTTATTGAGTACTCAGATCAAGCTTTCGGATGCTCACATACTCCCAACACCTGCGGTGTTTCATCTGATAAACGAATCCCCAACCTACACAGGTGGCATTATTATATCAGCCTCTCACAATACAGCAGAAGACAATGGTATTAAATTGGTCGATGCCAAAACAGGCAAGCTTACCTTAGAAGATGAAAAACGTATTCTTGAACTTATGCTAGCCGGACCTACAAGAATTAATTATAAGCACCTTGGGACATCTTTGGTATGCGCTGAGGCACAAGATCGGTATATCAACACAATAATTTCCTTATTTTCACCAGGCTTTTTAAAGGGCCATACCATTGTTCTTGACTGTACTCATGGAGCTACCTACCAGGTTGCTCCACGTATTTTTAAAGCGTTGGGGAGCACGTGTATTGTCATCAATGCCCAACCAAATGGCTACAATATCAATGAACGTAGTGGGGCGCTGCATCTTGAAAGCCTTCAAGAAGAAGTTATTAAACAGCGTGCATCTTGGGGTTTTGCTTTCGATGGGGATGGGGATCGAGTAATAGCAGTGAATACTAACGGCGAGATTAAAGATGGTGATGACATACTGGCACTCCTTGCTCACCACCCAAGTTATAAGGATCTGCCTTCCCTAGTAAGCACTATTATGGCAAACCAGGGCCTTGAAGTATATCTAAAAGCATTGGGAAAAGAATTAATAAGAACTTCAGTAGGAGATAAATACGTCATTGAGGCACTTGTGCAACAGGGCTCGTTGCTTGGAGGTGAGCCATCCGGCCATATTATAGTAAAAGACGTCATAGCTACCGGAGATGGTATCCTAGCCGCACTTAAAATCGTTCAAACTGCCCTGTTAACAGAAAATCTTGAGCTAAAGAGCTTTACTCGTTTTCCGCAGGTGCTTATCAATGTTCCCATTAAATCCCAAAAAAATTTACAGGAACCTCCGCTTTCCGACATCATAGCTGAAAGCAAAAAATGCTTGCGTGCAGGAAGGCTCATCGTGCGGTACTCAGGAACTGAGCCTCTTGTGCGTATTATGGTTGAGGATAGTGATAAAGAACTTACCAAGACAGTTGCTCATGACCTTGCCGTACAATTACAAGCAGTGCTTTCATAGCAAATAAGGAATCTATATGACGTGGCCCAGCATCTTAAAAACACTCGATTATATAAAAACACTTTTCTTTAATGGGCTGCTTACTGTTTTGCCTCTTACAATTACTATTGCTCTTTTTAATTTTTCATACAAGTTGGTAAAATCGTGGCTGCACCCCCTCTTTATTAGAGAGCCACAATTTTTACAAAATATACCTCACTCAGAGATCTTGCTTGTTGTAGTTTTCATACTACTTCTTGGATTAATTTCGCGCTTCTTTTTACTCCACCGGCTCTGGCAATTATTCGAGTCAGCAGTTGAGCGGATACCCCTTTTAAGACCCGTGTATTTTGGCATTAAACAATTGATAGAAGCGTTTACTGCAAAAGATAAGGGCACATTTCAAAAAATCACGCTCATAGAGTTTCCAAGGCCCGGCATCTATAGTTTAGGCTTTATAACAGGCCCAATATCGGCCGAACTGGCACCAAAAAAAGATAGAACATTTTATAGCGTTTTTATCCCTGCCACCCCAAATCCCACCACCGGCTTTTATGTGGTAGTTCCTGAAGATGAATGCTTAGTGGTCGATTTAACAAAACAAGAAGCTATGTCACTTATTATCTCAGGAGGTATTATCCAACCAGATCGATTTAAAAAAGGTTAAGTACCACCATCTGTTTGCGTTGATTGACTGGCCTTTTCTTTTTCAAATGCTTTTTCTAAATTGAGCTTCGCCGATTCAAAGGATTTTTTGGTAACATAACTATACGCAATCATGCTTACAAAGTATCTTAAAAATTCCTTGAGTGCCGTGCGACCCTTGTCACCCATCAAATACGCCTGCCTTTGGCTCAATAAGTTGCCCGAATGAACTCGAATAACTTTAAAAATATCTTCCTGTTCATAGATAATCTTTGCAGAATCAAACAAGAAATAGACATTACAAGCTCCTAGCACTAACGCTCCCGCACCTTTGGCAAAATACTGCGCTCGTTCCCAAAAAGGTTTTTCCGCTTGAGCGGTAAGCGTAGTACACAAAAGAATAAGCAAAATCCCCTGTTCTACTTTTTTCATCATGCTCTTTCCCATCACCAGTCCCCCTTGTGGTCATCCACATGCTACTTTAACCATACCGATAAGATAGCTTTTCCCTGAGTGATTTAGCAATACTTACGACAAACTAAGCCCGCACTTACCAGCTCCTCTGCTAAGAGGATGTAAAGCCCAATAAAAAAATTTCAACATGAATTTATGATTGACTTTTTATTTAATTTGATATATTTTTTACATACTTAGCGATTAACAAAGGGAGTCTTATGAACAAAAAGATTGTTTTTCTCAGTTTCTTCGCATCTTTTTCTCTTTATTCGATGGAAAGTAAAAGTCTTATCGCAAACTCTTTGAGCATCCCAGGAGAGACTGTCATAGAAATTGAAGAATTGTACAGCACGATACTTAAGGCGGATGAAACGCTTACTGAAAATCAAAAAGCGCTATTGAGCCTAAATTTACCTCAAAATCAGGTAATAAAAACAGCCCTCTTTTTTCTAAAGTGTGCTCCTTTGGATACCATTAAAACCATTTTCACTTCCCTATTTTTAAACAGCTGCCCACCAATGCTACATGATATCATAGTTAAATGTGCGGTCGCTTTACATCGAGATGATCAAGAAAAAATCGTAGAGTTTTTCTTAGATAAGGGTTTGCCAGTTACGGGTAATCATAATCCACTTTGCTTTCTTAGTTTCAATGAAGGATCTGAAGAAAAATGTTGTGAAATTGCAAAACTGCTCATTTCAAAAGGCGCATGTATAGACGGAATACTCAACCACGTCAATGATGGTGTCCCTCAGTACAGTAATAACCCTCTTTTGCATCTGCTTCGAGGAAAAAAATGGTTGCTAACAAATTTTTTTCTTACGCAAAAAGCCCAGGTAAATCCGCGGCTTTCGTTAGCGCAAGGCCAATCCCTTATCGCTTGCCTGAACCATCCTGATTCTGCGAAAATACTTTTAAAATACGGTGCTCAGATTACGCAAGATGAATTAAACTCCTATAGCGAAGTTATACTCACTGTCATCTTTAATAATGAGGTTTCTAAAGATCCCGAGGAGCATACCAAAAATCCTGAAATATACATAGAGTGCCTAAAAATATTAATAGATACCCTGCCTGCCAACCGAAAGCACTACTTCATGCAAAAAATGTGGACACAATTTTTTTCATTGACAGATAGAGACATGGATTATGATTCTTTTTTAGAGGCCGCTTGCAGCACTCCCCGTTTAGGTACCTGTGCTGCCTTTGAATTTTTGCTGTCATCTAGCGATATCTTGGATGAACAGGTTATTCAAGCGTGCAGACACTCTTTTATTCTTTCACATCCTGAAATTGTAAAACTTTATATGCGCATGCCCGCTCTTTTTAGAGGATGCAAACTGGAAGAACTAAACGATAGCAATGGATTTACTTGTTTGCATTATGCTGCAGCACAAAATAATACGAAGCTCATACATTGGTTACTAAGCAGAGGGGCAAGAGCTGACGCAAAAGCTGGTAATGGGTGTACTCCACTTATCATTGCCTCACTCTTTCGTTCCGTTGAGGCCGTAGAGCTTTTGGTTGGAGCGGGCGCCAACGTGGAAGCCCAAGAAACCAGTCTTAATTTCACGCCTTTATTAGCAGCCACAAGTAACGTAGAAGACATAATCTACGTTTTTAAAGAGCCAACTGCTCACCCAATCAATCAAAATGATACAACTAACAATCAAGAAATCACTACCGCCGTAAATGAAAGTGATACTGATCGAGAAGATCAAAGTGATCTTGAAAGTGAAGAACATGATGAGGAAATATATGAAGAATCGGACGTTGAGCAAGATCGCAATAGTGAGTACTTTGATGATTATATTAAGGCTTTTTTAAAGAAGCGTATAGATGATAAAAATGCTATATTAGCTATTATTGGCTTCTTAGAATCCTATGGCACAAATCTGTTAGCACAAGACAAACTTACTAACACCGTCATAATGAAAAGCCTCGGCTGCGATCCCAGCTGTCAGATTCTAAAAGGACTCGTGTATTTGGGAAATAAAAAGCTTGTAGCAGAAACAAATTCGGTAAGTACCTCTTTACAAACACAAGCAGCCACCGCTCATGCCGAGCCCTATTTCATTCCCCACACACTATGGGATCCAGCCACTGTTGAGCGCCCTATTGTTTTGGCTATCAACAAGGTCCTGCTTGAGAAAAAAACCCAAAACCATTCCTTTAATGAATTTTTAAAAAAACGGGAAATAACAGGCCACTCTCCTTTTAAGAAAAAAAGAAAAATTAGTGCAAAAAAAGAAAATGAAAAAGCAAACACAAATCACACCTAACCGTTAAACAGACTTTTATGCTCATTTAGAGTAAACTAAGCGAAAAGTTTTCTTTGCAAGGAGTTTCTATGCTAGGCACCTGGGTGGTAACGATTCCCCCCTTATTGGTCATTTTTTGCGTGTTGCTCACTAAAAGGATGCTGCTTTCATTTATGGTAGGTCTTATAAGTAGCGCTCTTATTGCAACTCACGGAAATATGATACAAGCAGTAATACTCGTTTTTAATAAATTGTGGGCAAGTACCGGCCTGAGTCATGTTACTTCTCTTAGTGCATTCCTTTCAAGCTGGAATCTTCTCATCTTTATTTTTCTCATTACCCTTGGCATTCTGATCGCTTTGCTAGCACAAACAGGGGCTGCTCAGGCATATGTGAGCGTTGTTCGCACGAAAGTAACTAGCAAGAAAGCAGCTCAGATCGCTTCCCTTATTCTTTCTCTTTTCTTTTTTATTGATGACTATTTTTCAGCATTGACAGTTGGATCGGTAATGCGCCCTTTGGCAGAGCTTTACGGCGTGCATCCCGTTAAGCTTGCCTTTTTAGTTACTGCTATGGCTACACCAATAACTATTCTCTCGCCTATTTCAAGCTGGGTAGGTGAAATTATTTTGCAGTTAAAGCAAATTGGCATAGGACCTGAAAGCCCCTCGACCATCATAGTAGCCGATCCCTATATGGTTCTTTTACACACTATTCCCTTTATCTTCTACGCTCTACTTCTTATTATAAGCACCTGGTACATCGTGTTGCGTGGTATTTCATTTGGCCCCATGCGTGCCTATGATACGAGCCAAATAAGTAAGCCCATTTCACCAAAAGAGCTGCACGAAGAAGAAAAAAGCTCACTCTTTGATTTTATTTTTCCTCTTGCGCTGCTTATTATGGGTGTATTTTGTACGCTTCTTTATACAGGAGGCTTTTTCTTGTTTGGAGGAACCAACAGCTTTGCTCAAGCAATAAAAAGTGGATCGGTCCATCAATCACTCTTTGCCGGCGGCATGATAAGCTTAGTAATAAGTAGTGTCTATTTTTTGGTAGCAAGAAAAATTTCCCCTTCTTTACTCTATGGCTGCTTAAAAACGGGCTTTAATCTCATGTTTCCTTCTATTGTAATGCTTATTTGCGCCTGGTCCCTGGGAAATATTTTAAAGAATGATCTTCAGACAGGAAGCTATATCGCCACCATCGTTTCTTCCTTTATCAATCTTGAATTTTTTCCTGTAATCTGTTTTTGCTTTGCAGGATTAATAGCAACTATGATTGGGTCGGCATGGGCAACCATAGGTCTGATGTTCCCCATAGTAGTTGATATGCTTCAAAAGCTCCTCCATTTGCAAGCTAATACACCCGTCGATTCTGTTGCACTCATCCTGCCCATCATAGGCGCCACCCTTTCAGGATGTGTTATTGGAACTCAATTATCAATTCTTTCTGACAACCCCATAATGTCAGCTGCAAGCACTGGCGCGAATCACTTGGAACATGTTAAGACTATGGCGTGGTATGTCATACCGGTTGGTTGCGCCGCCGCATGCTCGTATATGCTACTGGGATTACTCAGCCCTTCTTCCGGCTTGAAAATGGGCTTTCTATTAAGCTTCGCAGCCGGAGCATTCATCTCAATTGCACTTCTTGAACTAGGCCAACATTTCTTTGGAAAAAATAAGTAGATAGTGAACAGGCTCAAATAATATCAGAAACTATTTTTTCACAAGAGCATATCCACCAAGTGGACCTTTTGGAGATGTGCCCACTTTTACGATCAACCCGATATCCAACAGAGCTTTAAGTTTTGCACGCGCATTGCGTGGTGCAATATTCCAAAATGCAGCCGCTTCTTTGGTGCTTATTTTCTCTTTTCTCTTCAAGAACTCCAGTAATGCTTTTTGTGAATCATCAATGCCAGTCTTGCGAGATTGCGTAGCAAAAAGTGTCACTTTAAATTCATCGATACGGTCTTCAAATAGAGGTCTTTCAAGGCCTCTTTGTTCACAGGATTCTATAATTTTCTTTAATCCTGATCCCCATTGCTCGATGAATCCTAACTCGTTAAATATGCGGGCAATAACTCTGTTGCGAACTTTCGATGATCCTCCAAGGGCATCTTCCATAGTCATGCCCATACGAAGCCCACCTGGATTGGTAATCTCTATGCGATCATCAAAAATTGCAATCAAAATTGACGATCCTTTGATGGCATAGTCAGCATGCACAATAGCATTGATAATAGCTTCACGCACCGCAACAGTAGGATATTGAGGAATGTCAATTCTTTTTGTGCGACCAATTATTGCGCCCTTAAAAGTATTTTTTTCAACAAAACGTATAGCTTCATCCAGGGCAACGGCAGGATATGATTTAATAATGGCATGATCAAACACATGTGATTTGCTAAAACCTATAAATCGAGCGCAACGAATTACGGCATCAGGGAATGCTGTTTCTCGATTCAGCCCAAAAAGAATAATCCCTCCGTTTGAGGGATATAATCTATCCATATGAGAAACAACCATGCCAAGGCTTTCTAGCTTCTTAGGGGTTATGGTTCTATGTATACCTTGAAAAGCGTCTCGAATGCTTTCGGAATCCAATAAATCCAGTTTACCAAAAAAAGGAACCTCATCAAAGGTCATCTTTTTTGCAAAAAGTTTAAGGGATTCAAGCATTTCAGCATCGGCAACTCTATTGGTAGAGCCGCTTCTTACAAATGTACCATTTTCCATTCCAGCCGATTTAAGATAAAAAGGGCCCGCAGCATGAGGAATTTTTATGATTATAAGTTCTTTCTTGGGTATGTTTGAATTTCAATATTAGGAATCAAAAACGGTGCTATCGACTCAGAAATAGAATTAACGAGACGCTCTTCTTGATCAAGAGGCTTTTCAACACCAATAATTTTTTTTGTCCTATCCTCAACCCCTAGTATAATCGTGCCGCCGGCTGGATTGGCAAAAGCAACAACTGTTTTTATGATATTTGGCAATGAATGTGCATTTTCTTCGAACTCAAGCGTTTTACCCTCATCTCTTGACAAAACTTCTTCTATCATCGAATCTCCCGATCTAGTTGCACTATTCAATACTAGGATGATAACACGGATGACTAGGATGTCAAGATTGCATCCTAGTTACCTACAATTTCTGCCATCTTGGAGAAATTCAAAAAAATCAAGTATAGTGAGCTAAATGACTACGAAAAATAAGGTGACACATGCATAGAAGTACACTACTTGCAGACCTTGAGCTGTATAGAAAAAGCCACTTAATACAAAATGATGAGATTCCCTTTATCAAAAGCTTTGTAGATTTTGTGACAAGCACTCCTGCTTGCTTTGATCGCAGCACCAGAGGACATATCACGGGGGGAGCCTGGATTGTCAGCCATGATTTTTCGCATGCGCTCCTTACTCATCATAAAAAATTAAACATTTGGTGCCAATTGGGCGGCCACGCCGATGGTGATCCTGATAGTAAGCGGGTTGCTCTTAAAGAGGCGTATGAAGAATCCGGTATCGAATCACTTGCCCTCGTAATTCCAAGTATCTTTGATATCGACATCCATGCTATCCCCACACCATGTGAATTGCATTATGAAATTCGCTATCTGCTTAAAGCCCCACCAAATGCATCATTTAAAGTAAGCGAAGAGTCACATGATCTTGCATGGGTACCTCTTGAAAAAATAGGTGACTATACACAAGAGCGTACTGTTTTGCGTATGGCAGAGAAGGTTCGGAGTGATGTTTTTTCTTACCTTTAGCTTACGGATCATTTGGAGAAAATTTTCTGCAACTCCCTTAAGATTCAGTAAATATCTCAGATTGCTACATGATCATTGGGTTATATGGGTTAAAAACAAAAACAATTTGACCCATATAAACCCATCTGAGTATACTTGGGTTATTTGTAAAAAAAGGCGACCATGAAATATCCGCGCAAAAAATCCTCAACCATCGAATTTAAAAGAGAGCTTCCCAAAAATGATCAGATTATAAAAACTGTTGTCGGTTTTTGTAATCAAAAGGGTCCCCGCTCCTTTTCTTATGATTCAATGCCTGTTTATGATGCAACAATCGATGACCTCGATTTCGAAAAATTTCGTGATTTTCTTACGCTTAGGCGGGGTGGCGCAAAGGGCCCTATTGCCATTGAAGATGTCTTGCGTTCTTATTATCTTATAACAGAGGAACAGGGCTACACCTATCCTACCGTTGCAGGTATTTTGCTCTTTGGCAAGGATCCTCAAAGATTTCTTGCAGAATCTTACATAATTTGTACAGAATATAGCGGAATCGCAGGGCGCACAGTCCTTTCGGCAATCAGCTGTCTTGGGTCTCTCTTTGACCAGTACTTTAAAGCGTTTCGATTTGTTACAGATCGACTAGCGTATTCGTTCACCATCGAAGGTCCAAAAAGAAAAGAAATTCTAGAAGTCCCCGAAATTGCACTACGCGAAACAATCGTAAACGCCATTATTCATCGGAACTATCATATAAGCGCTTGCACAAAGATCGGCCTTTATGACGATCGCATTGAAATTTTCAGTCCGGGAGATTTTCCAGGTCAATTGACGACAGAAACATTAAGATGCGGCATAAGTTACATACGAAACTATGCCATTACAAAAGTATTTCATGAGCTGGGGTACATAGAAAAACTTGGCAGTGGCCTTACTATGCTTTTTGAGAGCTATGAAGAAAGGGGACTTGAAGAACCGCAAGTTATAGAAGGCCCCAACTTTGTAAAATGTATCCTCCCACGACCATCAAACAAAAGAACTTCGTCCGAAAAAACAGATGATCATACCCGCCATATTCTTCGCCTTTTAAAAGCTACACACGAATTAAGTATTGGCGATATCGTTCAACAAGCAATGATCCCACGCACTACTGCGGGCAGGAGAATCGCTGAACTTATGTCCCAAGGACTCATCGAAAAGACGGGAAAAGGCAAAAGCACCAGATATCGGCTAAAATAACACCTATTCCACTACTGCGTTATGCTTAATAAGCTGATTATTCTTTCGACCTACATACAATGCGGCGAGAAACCATACTCCTATAAGACCAAAGCCAAACAGAGTACCATACAGCATTAAGTCATCCAGGCTATGTTTGAATGCATTGGTTACCTGGGCACCACCAGATTTTGCAAATCGGCTGCCAAAGGTATCAATCCACCCTTTTGATTTGAATTTCGCATCTTTGCTTGTCGGAATATACATCATTTCCTTAGTAGGATTATTGAGTGCATATGCCATAGCCTTAATAAGCACCATGGCACCAAACGTTGCCCACAAGAGTGTCGCAGGAGTTGGAGATCCGAAGTAAAAATAACTTATTAAACCCGCCAAGGTGATCGCAAAGGAGACAGGATAAATGAGTAAGCTTAAACGCAATCCAAAGCGCTTAATAATATAGCTCGTACCAAGTAAAGCGATGAGAAACGAAACGACGTTTATAGACACCCCATATGATGCCATAAATTTAGCAAAAGCCAGCTCTCCTGAATACGTTGGTGACATTGAAGCCAGGGATTGCATTTGATATTCAATAATTTGCGACACGGCCTCATAGAAGGTTGAAACGATAAGTATTCCCAGCAAATAAGGCCGAGAGACTAACAGAGTAAATCCTGAGATAAAGCCTTCAAAAAAGCCCTCTTTTCGCTTTTCTGTCTGCGCCGCGGCCTTATACCCAACCAATTCGTGAGCAGGTATGGTTGCCATAAAATACCTGATCATAGGTATTACCGCAGCCACTAAGAGGCTTGCTCCAAGAAGAATCGGCCACAAGGCCCCGATTCTGTCAGAAAAAAACAAGGCAGAAGAACCAACAATCGCCCCCATTTGAGCAAGAGCTATAATAAGCGGAAATCCGTGTTTTGCAGAGGTTGAATCACTTATGCTATTAGTAAAGGACCAGAAGAGCGCCGGTACGAGCGAACCAAAACTCTCAATAGCAAAGTAGCTTAACCACCCGGTAATTGCTAAAGGACCACAACCAACACAGGAAATCCCATACATATCTTTGTAAAAAAGTACCGCTGCTATGCCCGCAAATATAAGAGCATAAAATGAGCAAATAATATAAAACAGCTGATGTTTCTTAAAAATATCGATAAGCTTTGAATAGATAAGCACCGCTGCCAATACAACTAAGGGAGACCAAAATTTTGCAGTCGGCTGAAAAAGCCTGCCCTGATGGGGCAACCACCCTAATGATTCAGGAAATGCTACTTTTAAAAATATAGTATACTTTAATAGACGCAATAACCAGTACGTACCAATAATCAGAAAAAAGGTAAACGCGAGCAGTACAAATTTCCTTAATTCGTTATCTTTAATATCTGGGTAAAAATACCGCACGATTCGTGCTACCATAATAAAATCCTTTCTTTACAGCCTTTAAAAAGATACACTGATCCCCTACGCTTTAAGAAGGATATCCTACTTGACACACTGTGTTTGGATTATCATTATCCCACGATTCTCTTATTCTGTCAAGAAAATTACGCACTGAAAGAGATATTCCCTTCGCTATTCCTGCTCCAAGCGAGCAAGGCCTCGCGATTTGCTTTTGTAAAACATGGCGATAAAAAAGGTAAGCGCTAAGGTCAAATAGAGGCAATTGAGGGCTAAGCTCATAGCAAAATTATAGAGAGGAAAAGTTCCCTGTGCAAAAAAAACACGTAAACCTTCAAACACATAACTCATCGGTACTAATTTTGCTATTGCGACCGCCCAGCTTGGAAGTACTCCCAGGGTGTAAAAGAGTGCGCTAAAGGGAACAAAAAACCAGGCTTGTACCCACACTATTTTTTGCACTTTTTGTCCAGAAATGATCAAAAAACCGGCAGAAATAAAGCCAAGTACCCACCCCGAAAGCATCAATAATAAAAGAAGTGGAACGATGATCCAGCCGATAGAAAAAATATTTACCTGATATAAAAGCCCGATGATAATACTACTATAGAGCAAACTAACAAGAGCATTAAACAATCCGAGCCCAATCGCTGCAACTATCCACTCTTTTATTTCTAAAGGTGTTGCAAATAAATTAACTACATTGCGCGACCATATTTCAATGAGCAAGTTGAGGCAAACATCAAGATTCACACGATAGCACACTTGCCAAATACAAAGAGCCGTCAGCCACTGCAAGGCAATTGATCCCTTTTGGCAATGGGCTACCGAAAGACTCGTAAATCCCCATAACATGATGTCATACGAAGGCCAATAAAAAATATCAATGAGCGGATCGATACCCCGATAATTAAGAATGATATTACGTTGAATAAGAGCCCCTATACGATACCAATTCATAGCTCACCCCTAGTACGAGCTACGAGTGAGAGAAAATAATCTTCCAATGTGGGTTTTTCGATGGTAATAAAATCGTAGGAAAGATTATTTTTTGTAAGGCCTGAAAGCAATTGAGCAATCTTATGCTCATCAACATCTATAGTAAGTGAATGTCCTTCGACACGGCAGAGGTACCCTTGTTGTTGAGCATATTCCTGTATACCTACCCTATCGGCATCAACAACCAACCTGACGCGTGCACGCGATACGCTTGAAGCCAAATTATGGGGGGTATCATCGGCAATGATTTTACCTCGTTGCAGAACAAGCACACGATCACATACTTGAGTCACCTCCTCCATGTTATGCGAGGTAAAAATAACTGATATATTACGCTGCTTTCGCTGATCAAGGACAAACTTTCTTACCTCAAGGGCTATGTCAGGATCCAATGAAGCAGTAGGCTCATCAAGCAATACAACCTCAGGATTGGGTAAAAAAGCTTTTGCTAAAATTGTTCGCGTTGTTTCGCCCGCAGAAAGGGCTGATGCTTTGCGGTCTTTAAGATGCCATACATCAAAAAATTTCAGTGATTGTTCGATACGAAAACCTCTCTCGTAAGCAGAGATGTTATACATTTTTCCAAAAAAATCTAAATTTTCGTACACCGTGAGTCTGCCCGGTAACCTCACATACGTACTTGCAAAAGACACTCTTTGCATTATTAAGGACCGATGCTTAACAAAATCTTTGCCAAAATATTCTATTGAGCCAGAGGATGGTGACATTATACCCAACAGCATTGAAATCGTCGTAGTCTTTCCAGCGCCATTGGAGCCTAACAATCCTAAAATCTCCCCTTGCTTGAGAGAAAAAGAGATATCATCAACCGCCACAAACTTTTGTCGTCCAATCCAAGGGAGTATGCCAAAAGAACTAAAACTTTTGTAAAGATTATGTACTTTTAAAGGAACTGTTTCATTCATACAGTATTCTTGTTTAAAATCTTTCAGGAGGCTGCATCTATATTTACAAAGAAGATACTACGATCCACCCAATGCGTAAAGGGCACTAAAGCCACCCCTATCAATTTAAGAAAATTTGGCTACACTAAAAAAAGTATTTTATCTTGGTTCCCTAGTTAATAAAAAATACAAAGGACAAATTTATTTAATAAGCAAACGGAGTTACAACAATGAAAAGACTTTTTCTGGCAGGTATGCTTTCCCTTTTTTGCCTTTCACTTCACGCCGGAAATACTGGTGATGAAAATCAAATAACACCTGCAAGCGTAGAAATCCTCAAGCAAGAAGAACAAAATACGAAAGAGACCGAGCTTAAGGAAAAGCATCAGCCAACCAACGTGCTCAAGGAAAATAACGGCAAACCAAACATAGGTTAATGTCTTTCTTATGTGGAGTTGGCCTCGTTGGGAGTTCAGTGACGTTGCTTGGAACGATTGATGCGATCTATTTTTCCGGTATTTCTGTTGTCGACGAGATTAGCAGCATAGCAAAAGCTGACGCAGCAGAAGCGGCTAAAAGACTGCAAAGTTTGCAGCGCGCAGAACCAATCGTCAGATTTGTTGTTATCCCCATAATAATCGGGTCTTTAGGCTATTGCTCGTACAAATTGTTCCAAGAATTAAAAGATCACCTAAAAAAGGCATCTGCTAAAAAACCCGCTCCTGCGGAACCTGCGCCTGAGGAAAAGGATAAAGAACTGTCGCTTTAATCCTGTCAAGCTATTATCTGCATGCTCTTTGAATCAGCATAGTGCTGGTGCACAGTGCCACCACTGTTAATTTCAAGAAAAATAAGATACCCTAAAAAATGGGATACTGTAAAAGAGCAGTATTCCTCAGTATTAAAAATTGAACAAAAAGGATATAAAAGAAAAATATATTTAAATAAGTAATTGGAGTTACAACAATGAAAAGATCATCTTTAGCACTTATTCTTTTGCTTGGTATTTTTTGCCCTGCTCTTAAGGCTGAGAAAACAAGCAATGAAGTCCGCACGACAGCCACTGGCATAGAAAACTCTGACAGAGAAAACGAGGATCAAGAAGAAGAGCTGGATCCTGAAGAGCTTGCCCTCAAGCAGTTACGAGATAGAAGAAAGCACAAAGCCTTATCGTTTTTGTATGGCGTGGGATTGACTACTACTCTTGGCGCTTTAGCGATCTCTCTTGAGCGTCTTATCAACTCAGAATCAATGATTAAAGCGGCTAAAAACAAATTAGAGACAATCAACGAAAATGGCATGCCCGATGGTGAGAAAATTAAACTACTTCAACTGAAGAACTTACTTTCAGATGGATCGGGAGTAAAATGGTTCTACTTTCCCGTAACAATAGGTGCTCTGAGCTACTGCTGTTACAGATTGGCAGTAGGGTTTAAAGATCACCTCAAACAAACATTTGCTAAAAAAGCTGTGATCAAAAAAAACACAGATGAAGATGGTGATGAAGAAGATGATGATGAAGATAGAGAAGACTAAATAACTTAATAAGCGCTTGCAATGTTCATTCGCGCTTTTACAGGAATAGCTATGAAAAGAAAAATAGTGTCACTGTTGCTTAGTGGAGTTTTTTGCACACCCATGCTTGGTATGGAATTAGCAAAAAATAGGTTTTATACTTCAAAAACGGAAGATGAATCAGCAGCAGATGCGTATAGCGCGTCAGTCGAAACTATCAAGTTTAAAGAAGCTGCAATAATAACGCATCTTAATAAAATTAACGATTATCAAAATCGCTTACAGGACCTTAAAATCAGACTTTGCATGGTCAAAAGACGAAATGACTGTAGCTCTCCCGAGTCATTTAATGGAGATTTCTCTCGCACAAGTCAAATCGCGGCAAAGCCAAAAAGAGATATACTAGAACAAATTGATGCGGTTAATGACGACATCAATACCTGTCAAGAAGCGATCCTTCGTTTAAACGAGACTATTGATAATACAAAAAAAAGTATACGGGCGGATGCAGAGTCTTGTCTCGAATTTATTTCAATTAACAAGCACTATCCCTTTAAAATAGAAGGCTATAAAAAATTCCCCATTTCTCCCTTGGCTTACGCAGGTATCCATGGATGCGTTGAACTCATGAAAGCACTTATACACGCAGGCGCTCAGTGCGATTCTCAAGCGCTTAATTGGCTCCTCGAGCAATCTCAAAGTAAAAACACTACTGATGTTCCATGGTATGATGCACGTTTAAAAAAAGCAATAGAGCTCTTACTGGACCATGGAGCTTCCATCGATAAACAAGCGCGCCCCGAGCATCTAGAAATGTTTTTACAAAGAGGAAAATATAGCGGAGCCTATTACCAGTATGAACGAGATCAGCTCACAAACTACCTTTGGCTTAAATATGCAATTCCTCCAAAAGAATACATTTCAGTACATCTAAATTATGCTGCACTTTCAGATTTGGTTGCAGCCGTTTTTAAGGGGGAAAATGAAGTACAAGTAGTTTTGGATACTAAAAAAAAAGAAATAGCGAAATATTTGGCCGAAAGTACCGTCAGCACAGATAATAAAATAGCAATAGTCAAAAAATTTGAAAACGATCAGGCGGAGGCTCTTGCTTTCGCCGCAGCGCACCTACGCACCGATGTAATAAAATTTTTATTAAAAGAGGGAGCCCCTACCGATGAGGCTACCAAAGTTATTAAGGGGATTCTATTACGAGGTGAACCGGATAAGCGGGCTGAGTACCAAAAAATGTTGTCCAATTTCTCACTATGTAATGCCATACTTAACAACCCAGCTATCAAATTTGATTGGAAAAACAAAAGTAAGCAATTACCCGCCAAGATTCGCGATCAACTTATAACTACGCCACAGGATGCACTGCGCGTCTATTTAAATAGGCATGATAACTTTGCAATCGATGCTTTAGATGCTGCTCAATCTGACCCAACCATTACCGATGAAAAATTCATTCCTACGCCTGCATTGCGCCGCCTTGTTGCAAAAGATGCTGAGCAGCTGCTTATAGCTGCAGCTAAACATTGTGACGTTAACTCGGTAAAAAAATTTCTTGCAGCTGGGGTGTCTGCAACATGTCAAGAACCTACGAGTAAGTATACAGCCCTCATGTATGCTTGCCAGGAAGGATTTCTGGAAGTAGCTCATGCTGTTCTTGATGGCAAGAAAAAAGAGGAAATAGCTCAACTCATCACACAGAAAAACTGCGAGGGAAGAACCCCGCTCATTCTTGCTTGCTTGCATTCAAAAAAAGAACTCATAGAATTTTTACTATCACATGGTGCTACCGACAATACTTTTGATACGAGTGGCTATACTGGAATTATGCACATACTCTCAAAAAAATGTTCTGATGTGCAACTTTCAGAGTTGCAAGGTTTGATCTTACAAATGCTAGAAAATCTAACCCAGTATGCTATAAGAAGCATCGCAGAAAAGATGAATGAAAAAAAGCAAACACCTTTCCAACTTGCCGCCAAAAACGGTTTCGACAAAGTAGTAAGCCGCTTTTTGGGCGTTGGAGCAGATCCTTTTGTGGGTGATGAGACTGGCATGAGCCCCTGGCTTCATGCCGTTGCCCAAGGGCACGTTGCTGTAGCACAAAAGATATATGACTGGGCAAACTCAAAGTCCGAATATGATGACAAAAATTATGCATTAAAGAATACTCATACTACTAATTATGAGCGAGCTATACATCTTGCATCTAAGTGTGAAAATCCTGAAGCTATCTTGCAATTTTTGATCGATAAGCAGTGTTATGAGGTGTTTAAGTTTACTCAAAATGAGTCTCATCCGCTTATCATCGCAGCAAAGAATGCAGCGGCGCTACGCCTCCTTTTGCCTCATTTTCGTCCCGTACTACAGTACAAAAACCACCAAAACGATTCAGCCCTCACCATTGCTTGCGCATCAGGAAACACGGAGTGTGCAAAACTACTCTTACAATGGGGTGCCAAAGCTAACGAGGTCGATGGAAGCGGCTTTTCGTGCCTTATGCATGCAGCATATGCCGGCAATAAAGAATTGGTAGATACCCTTATCGTTGCGGGAAATAATGAGAAAAAAGAGTATCTGACGCTTATTAATCAGCATAGTGAGAAGCAGCAAGGGACAACTGCCCTGATCCTTGCTGCAGGGCAGGGTCATCTAAATATTGTCAAAACGCTCGTAGAACTGGGTGCTGATATGAATGCTCGCGATGCGAAAGGACAAACGGCCCTTGATGCTGCGGTAGCTGCTAACAAAGAAGATGTCGTTACTTATTTGAAAAAAAAATCATCGAGCTATTTTTCATTGCTGAGCAGATGGTTTTAACACCAAAGGATTTTTATGAAAGTACTATTTTATGCACTCCTGGTAGTCGCAGGGTATGCCAGTTGTAGCGCAATGGAGGCCAACATTAAAGTAATTGGCATTGATGCATACACTCATGCAGTGGAACAAAACAAGGTCACCTATTTTAATGATATCGGAAGGCTGATTCCACTCAATGCAGAATCTGCAAGCAAATTGCTGTTGATTGCTATTCAAAAAGGGCATACAGATTTTATACGACCATTGTTACTTAAGAAAGCCGATGTTAATTATCAAAAGGGCACCCCCCTTAAAATTGCCGTAAGAAATTCAAATCTAAAGCTCATTGAGCAACTCATACATGCTGGTGCTGATCCAAAATTGTTGTGTGATCGAGATTTTAATCTTGTGCACGATGACGTGAAAAACTACTTTCAAGAGATAGCAGAAAAGCCAGTAAATGAAAGTAAAGATGATGAAAAGAAGCAGATTATCGAGAAAATAGATGGATTTTGCAGCAACTGGCAGTTGCAGATAGAAGAATCTTTATTCTCAACTATTAACCAATTGCTTTGGGAAAATGAGAGTGATCTTGAAAAGCGCATAACCCATTTAAAAAATACCTTCCTTGAAGAGCATGAGGAAGAAATAACAAAAGAAAAAGCTTCTGCCGCGCTCATAGGCTCTCTTTTTGAAGCAGTCGTCCATAAACTTTTGGCAGAACAAGCCATAAATGAAAAAAGTGAAGCACCCAAGCAAAGTCATTATGCTCATCTTCTGCTTACCAATCCCGCTGCAAAAATTTTATGCACTCTGGCTGGGCAAAATGAGATCACGGCACATGAGCTTCTCCCTCACCTACTGGAAGATGCCAAAAAGAGTACGAACCTTACTTATTCACTTATCTGTCTTATGTATACTATTGCCTGCAAAGCTGGCAATCTTTCATTCATCCGCACATTACTTGATTGTCATATACTCCCTGTGCAAGAACCGGGTACTTTAAATTCGCCATTGATGGAGGCAATTGAAGCGGGCTACCCTGACATAGTTACCTTGTTTCTCACCCATCCAAATACAAAAGACAGCGTAATGCAGCTCATTACCCAAAAAAATTCCTTGGGAGAAACTCCGCTTATTGTTGCCTGTTCTAAGAATCATCTGGAGCTCGAAGACGATGTCTACTGCCACACACAAAATGAAGAAAAAGCACGTAAGCTTTTAGCAGCCTATGCTGATATAGTACTTATGTTGCTTAATAATAATGCCCCCATTAATGAAACTGACAATAAGGGACGCACTGCATTTGTTCATGCATTGTTTGCTCAGCACATGCCAATTATCGACGCATTACTCAATAATCCGCGCTGTAACCAAAATAATAAACCACAAGACCCTGATGATTTCAAATCGGAAAACTCTCTCATACTAAACTTTAAAAATGATAGAAAAAGGACACCCGCTATGCTCGTGTGTATGGAAGACGATGACCCAGAGCCAATAAAAATTCTTATCGAAAAAAAAGCACGCTTTAAAGAAGAGACTGAGCAACAAGTATATTCTCGTTATTCCACCTATAGTTATACTCAGCGTGTATTTGCATCTATAAAAGATGTTGATGGGTTTACCCCCTATCTTCATGCTGCCGCTTTAGGTAACCACAAAATAATGAAGGCATTACACGGACAAAAAATACAAAATTCTGAGATATTGAATGAAAAGAACAATGACGCGCATCATGCATTACATCTTGCCTGCAAAAACGGTCATGTAGAAGCCGCAGAAGCTTTTTTAAACTATCTGCCTACCGAATATGATCATTATGCGAAGAAACTTTTATGCCAAAACTATGATTGGTATCAAACCGGTGATAAGGACCAGCTCAATGCCCTGTGTCTTGCTGCACGTAATGGGCACAACAATGTCCTCATTGCTCTCTTAAATTTCGCTGAAAAAAATAAAGAAGCAACACACCCATTGTCAGTTGTTAATTGGAGGGGAGACAGCACAGCCCTCAATTGTGCCATGCAAGCCAAAAAATACGGAACAGCAGACTTATTACGTAAATATGAAGCTCGTGCATTCGACCGGGATAGCAAGGGAATGACTCCCATAGCATATGCAGCACAAGATGGCAACTTAGGTCTCCTTAAATTGTTTCTTGATAAATACTATGATACGAATATGTGGCAACACAGACCCGAAATCGAGCAGGCGCTTATCTGCGCTATCAAAGCTGGCAAAATCGATATTATTGATTGGCTCTGCTCTCGCTATAAATTAAGAATGTACTTGCATCTTGCTCTGGCACAAAAACAGTATGAAGCGGCAAAAATATTACTTAAATATAATGCTAAGCCATTTGCAAAAGATGCTGAGGATAAATCAGGGCTCGATTACGCAGCCGAGCAGGGACAAACAGAGCTTATCAAGCAGTTTCTTGATGCAAAAATACAGAAGCTTATCAATAAGAAAAAAGCAGAATGGATCCAAACAGATAACGGCAAAGTTCTGCAGCATACACACTGGAATCAAAGACATGCTATCGACGAACTTGCAGGCACAGCTCTGCTTTTTGCAGCACAAGCTGGTCAGCTTGATACTGTCAAGCTGCTCTGCGAGAGCTATGGAGCATCTTTAACGGTAACTACTGCTTGGTGGCCACATAAAAATGCATTAGAACTCGCAGAACAAGCCCAGAAGCAGGGGGTCGTGGATTATTTAAAAGCTAAACGTGATGCATTGAAAAAAGTGAGCTAACGACTGCAAGTAGCACACCTCAAAAGCAAGTAGACATCTATACTCTTTTAACTCTCGAGGAGAACAATCCTCATTAGGACTATGAGCAGGACTCATAAAAGCTCTTACTTTCTTAAAAAAGTATGGTGCCAGAGCTCAAGCCCATGCGTACCTGCGCTATTTTTAAGGTTATAATCAAGCTTATATAAAAACTGATGAGCCTGTGTTAAAGATTCTTGGCTATGACTGCGCCAATCCTTGTTAATGAAAGAAAAAGGTAACCGATAGGCCGCTTTTTTTGCGGCATCGAAGCCCTGTGTACGTGCACGAGCTACAAATAGAGCCGCCTGCCAGATCTGCTCCGACCAATAAGCTACCCAAAATTCCTCGGGAAAGTCACTTTTTAAAGTCTGCCAGTGCTGCAGAAAAAGTCTTGGCTGCTTAGCAAAGAGATACTGACTAAGCGTAAATAAAGATTTTTCCGGAACAACCAATCGAGCGAGCCAGTGCTTGAAAAACGTATCCGATTTTCGCCCTATCACTGTTTGATAGCCCATAAGCATACATGCTTGATCAAGCGTAATTTTTTGGCTATGTTCAAACAGCTTTGCAACAAAGGAGCTATCAAGTTGAGCTCCTTCGTAGAAGTATTCATACAACAGCCTATAAAGCATTGCATCACAAAATTGGGGCAGTTCAACAGTAAGCATCCGGTCATTTTCAACGTTCGCCTGCGTAAAAAAAAGAATACAGTGAGGTCCTTGGTACGTCTTACTGTAAGAAATCCAGGCCCTTTTGCTTGCTGCATCAAGCTCGTGAATATTCTTTACTAAGTAGAGCATCCGATTGCCTAAAAAGCTTGTTTCAAGCTGTGCTTTGATATCAGCAAGCTTATAGAGTTCACTATCAAGAGACATACAGGCAGTTTTTGTTTTTAAAAGGGCTATAAGTCGTACAAAGAATGATGCCGGATAGGAGTCAGACATAAAAGCAATTCCCGGCACATCCGGGAAATCTGGCGTATGCAAGAGGAGCTTGAAAAAATCATTAAGATCCATACTCTGCACCATTACCAATTATTCTCAGCTCCTGGCGATGATGCCGGCTGTACAATAGAAGCTGCAAGGGCAGCATCTTGCACATACGGATGCCGATCATAGAAAGCAAACAACTCATCCACACCTTTAAGTGCAAGTGTTCTCATGCTCTCATACTGATCCCAGGTAAGCGGAAACTTCTCGGCTGATCCTTGAATCTCGATAAGCTTTCCAGCTCTGGTAAGCACAAAATTGAAATCGGCTTCAGTGGCACTATCCTCAACAAAATCTAAATCCAGCAATGGTGCGCCATGAGCTATGCCAACAGATACTGCTGCCAATTCATCAATAAGCAAAGCATCCCCTACTAAAAGGCCTTCATTACGCCATACCGTTTGGGCTGCTTTTAAGGCTAAATAGGCCCCCGTAATACAAGCCGTACGGGTTCCCCCATCAGCCTGCAACACATCACAATCCATAAAAATTGTTTGCTCGCCCAAGGCTACTAAATTAACGACCGACCGTAATGATCGGCCAATAAGACGAGAAATTTCAATAGTGCGTCCACTGCGCTTATTCGCAGTCACTTCCCGCACCGTACGGATCGGAGTGGAAGCCGGTAAAAGAGAATATTCAGCAGTAAGCCACCCCGTTTTTTTGCCCCGCAGAAAATGGGGAACCCCCTGCTGCAAGGTAACCGAACATAACACCTTGGTATTGCCCATCTCAAAGAGCGTTGATCCCGATGCATATTTAAAAATATCATACCTAACTTTTAATGGGCGAAGCTGGTCATGAGCTCGCTGCCCGGAGCGCACATAATTGTTCATACTACTCTGCCTATGATAGGAGTTTTAAACGAATTCTACCCGTACTTGAATCATAATCCACTACTTCAACCGTCACTGAGCTCTTCTGGCTTCATAGTCGATTGAAAGTTGGATTGATAGTCTCTTGGCATAAGTGAAACATGCACAAGACCATCAACGCCCGGCGCGATTTCCACAAAAATACCAAATTCGGCAACCTTTTTAATACGTCCCTGATAAACGTGCACCCTTGCTCAATCAAGCCCCCAAGAGTTTTTACCCATAATACTGCTTGATCAATTTCGGACCAGGATGACCAAAAATCTTTACCGTTCCATCATCTTCAATATCAATCATAGTACCCGTTTTATCGATAATATCACGAATAATTTTTCCACCAGTACCAATAATAGCCCCAATTTTATCGGTAGGAACTTTAAATGCAACTAATTTGCGGAACCAATTCAGATAATTAGGATTTGGCGCTGACATGACTTTGCGCATCTCATTTAAAATATGCAGTCCTGCCTGCCTTAGCCTGTGCCAAGTGCCATTTCAAACACACTGCGTGGCAAGCCCTTCCTTATGCTTAATATCCATCTGAATTGCAGTAATACCTTTATCGGTTCCTGCAACTTTAAAATCCATAAGCCCAAAGGCATCTTCTATGCCTGAAATATCGGTAAGAACTTGAAAGTCGACCTTCCTTACTTTGCAATAAGTCCCATAGCAACACCACTTACCATATGGTAATCGGAACACCGGCATTCATAAGCGCCATGGTAGAGCCACATACCGTTGCCATGGAAGTTGAACCATCAGATTCTAACATATCAGCAACAATTCTAATGGTATAGGCAAAATCTAATTTTTTCAGGAAGTACTTGCCTAATTGCAGATGCAGCAAGATAGCCATGACCTATTTCACGTCGTCCAGGCGCACGCATCGAACGTACCTCTCCCACGGAAAATGGAGGGAAATTATAATGAAGCATAAAGCGACTTTCGCTGCGGTTCACTCATAATATCTTCAATACGTTGCTCATCCTGCCCGCCTCCAAGCGTAACACTCACCAATGCTTGCGTTCTTCCACGCTGAAAGAGAGCCGATCCATGGTTAAAGGGCAATAAGCCAACTTCAACGGAAATAGGACGAACCACATCAAAACCGCGAGTATCAATACGCTTTCCACGCTTAAAAACTTCCTGTGTAATCACTTTTTCAAGAACCTCATCAAAAACATAGGCTAAGAAAGGTGCGGGATATATTCAGCTCTTCAGCTTCTGTCTTATGCTTTAGTAAAAAAGGTATCTTTAAGCTCTGTCATAGCTAAGCTGCGCGCTAATCTTATCAGCAGTAAAAATCTTATCGAGCAGTTTCAGGTGTAAGATAGTCTTCAGCTCGCTTTCTCCAGAGAGCCCAGTCAAATGTCATCGACAATTGGTTCTTTTTGAGCACCAACTTCTTTTGACTATTTCTTTTTGCCATGCAACTTGCTTTTTAATCGCATCATGCGCTAAAAACAGTGCATCAATAAATTCAGATTCTGAAATTTCATTAGAGCTTCCTTCAACCATGCAGATACCTTCTTCAGTACCAGCAACAGTGATTTTAACATCTGATTCAAGCGTATTGGCTATAGACTGGATTCACGACCCATTTGCCATCAACACGTCCAACTTCAGCAGCACCAACAGGTCCCAAAAAAGGAATTTTTGAAATAGTAAAGCGAAAGGATGTTGCGAAAAGAGCCAGAGTATATGGCATATGTTTTTTATCAACAGAATAAACTGTTGATAAAATTTGAAGCTGATTAAAATAATTTTCAGGAAATAAAGGTCGTTATAGCTCGATCAATAAGACGGCCAACAAACACTTCTTTATCGCTAAATTTGCCTTCTCGCTTAAAATATCCTCCAGGTATTTTACCTGCTGCATGCGAAAAGTTCTCTATAATCGATAGTTAACGGTAAAAACCCCGGAAATTCTTTAGAAGGTTCAGCTGAACACACTGTCGATAAAACAACAGTTCCGCCCTTGCTGTAGCCATACTGCACCATCAGCTTGTTGCGCAAATTTTCCTAATAGTAACTTCATAGCCAAATTCAGATAAGTTAAATTTTTTTTCCATTAAACATATCCTAAATATGCATTATTTACGTAATCCAGGACGCTGTCAATAAATTCTTTATACTTTGCTTCATCGGTACGTTTTAAATATTTTAAAAAACGACGTCGCTGACCAACTAATAATATTAAGACCCCTCTTTGAACCAAAATCTTTAGGATGAGTCTTAAAATGTTCATTCAGTTCTTAATTCGCTCAGTTAGCAAAGCAATCTGAACCTCAATAGATCCAGTATCATCTCTCATGATTTAGATAGTCTTTTATGATAGCGACTTTTTTTGCTTTGCCATAATTAAAACTCCTATGTTTAATACTATTACTTTGGTAGGCGCAAGCGGATTTGAACCGCTGGCCCCTGCTACGTCAAAGCAGTGCTCTACCGCTGAGCTATACGCCTATTACTTATAACGTGTTAAATTTTTTGCATCCAAATATTTTTTCCTGAAAGATTTTATCCCAGTACCTGCAGGTATCAATTTACCAATAATAACATTTTCTTTAAACCCATAAAGATGATCAACTTGTCCCGAAATTGCCGCTTCAGCTAAAATTCTTGTCGTTTCTTGGAATGATGCTGCTGAAATAAAGCTTTCAGTACCCAAAGATGCCAACGTAATACCCATCAAAATCGGTTTTGCCGTCGCACGCTTTTTACCTTCAGCCTGAATGCCGCATTTACCGTCTTAAAGTGAATCCGATCGACTCTATCACCAATTAAGAAATCGGTTTCACCAGGATCAACAACGCGAACTTTTCGAACATTTGACGAACGATAAATTCAATATGTCTATCATTAATATCAATACCTTGCAAGCGATAAATTTCTTGAATTTGGTTTACCAAATATTTTTGTAAAGCTTCAGGCCCAATATTCGTAAAATATCATGAAAACGGGAGTACCAGATGTTAAGTTGATCACCAGCACTTACTTTATCACCATTAACTAACGATTAAGCTGTTTACCTCGAGGAATAAAATAATCAAATGATTGCATCACCATTGACAACACGATAATTTTTCTTAATCCACGATGCAATACCACCAAATACAACTTCACCATCAATATCTGCAAGAATAGCTGGATCTTTAGGCATACGTGCTTCAAACAATTCTGCAATACGTAGGTAAACCGCCGGTAATATCATTAGTCTTTGATAGCTTCTCTAGGCATCTTAACCAAAATATCACCAACATCAACCTTTTGATCATCATCAACAACTAAGATAAGCATTAGTTGGTAAATAATAGTGCGCTAATTCTTCACCCTTATCATTAACAATACTTAATGCAGGCTGATATTTATCACCTTTATGCTTCAAGTACCATTTTAGTAGAACGATTTGTAGTCTTCATCAAAGCGTTCTTGAATAGTTACATTTTCAATAAGATCTATATAACTGAACGGTACCAGCTTTTTCAGTCAAGAGAACTTTATTATTAGCATCCCATTCAGCAAGTTTTGTTCCAGCAGTTACTTTTTGACCATCTTTAACAAGAAGTACTGAACCATATTCAAGATCATTTTGCTGTAATTCGCGTCCATCAAATGAAAGAACTATACAGACTTTACCTTTTCGGCTTAAAACAACTGATTGGCCCTTCACGATTTTTAACCTTACGCATATCCTTGAGCTGAACTATCCCATCATATTTAGCAATAAAAGATGATTGCTCCGTCAAACTCGCAGTACCCCCAACGTGGAACGTTCTCATAGTGAGCTGTGTTCCTGGTTCACCAATAGATTGCGCTGCAATAATACCCAACAGCAGTACCAACATCAACAAGCTCACGCTTTGACAAATCAATACCATAACATATGGCACAAACACCCCGTTTTGCTTGACAAGAAAGCGTTGAACGACTGGTAATTTTAGAAACTGCAGAATCATTAATTCGATCTAGATCTTCTCGCCAATAACTGTACCTTGCTGTAAAATTAATCTGTCCTGTTATAGGATCTTTAACATCTTGCAGCAACCACTCGCCCATAACACGCGTTGTACAAGTGAATATAAGAATATCGCCCGCTTCTTTTAAATCTTCGAATTCAACATAGCCCAATGTTTTACAATCATTCATAGTAATAACAACATCTTGTGCAACATCAACAAGTTTTCGAGTTAAATATCCAGAGTTTGCTGTTTTCAATGCGGTATCAGCTTGACCTTTACGAGCACCATGGGTAGAAATAAAGTATTCAAAAACGACTCAAACCATCTTTAAAGTTAGTCTTAACGGGCGTTTCCATAATTTCACCCGATGGCTTTGCCATCAAACCCCTCATACCAACAACTGCTTAATTTGCTCTTTGGAACCACGAGCACCCGATTCAAGCATCATAAAGATTGGATTAAATGGCTTAAATGCTTTATCTTCATTGAAATAAGCTTCTTTATCATCTTTTTCAAATTCTTTAGTCACTTGACTGCAACATCAGAAGTTGCATTGGCTCCAAATACTTAATACCTTATTATAACGCTCACCATTGGTAATAATACCATCCATATACAGCTGTTCAATTTTTTGAACTTCTTTTTCAGCTTTTTCTATAATTGCATGCTTTCTTTTCTGGAACAATAAGGTTATCGATAGCAAATGAAATTCCTGCCATGGTAGAATGATAGAAACCAAGTTTCTTAATATTATCAAGACATTTAACTGTTAGCTTCTGCTGCCAAAACGGTAATAAACACGTTCTACAAGCTTAGTTAAATCACTTTTAGTCATAATTTTATTACCCAATTAAAATCAGATCCTTCTGGCAATGCTTCATACAAAATAACGCGACCTACGGTTGTATCAACAATTAGCCTGATTCCAAACGTAACTTTAATTTTTGCATGTAAGCTTAGCCTGTACCAAATTGATAAGCAGTAACTACTTCCGTGTACTTGAAAAATACTATGCCTTCACCCTTTACATTGCTATCGCAACTTGGTCATATAATGTAAGCCCCAAAACCATATCCTGTGACGGCACAGTTACTGGTCTTCCATTGGAAGCTGAAAGAATATTTTTCGTCGATAACACAAGCTTTTGACATTCCTCACGCGCATGTATTACTTAAGGGAATGTGAACCGCCATCTGGTCACCATCAAAGTCAGCGTTAAATGCCTGACAGACCAATGGATGAATCTTAATAGCTTTACCATCAACCAAAATTGGATAAAATGCTTGAATACCCAATCGATGTAATGTTGGTGCACGGTTTAAGAGTACAGGATATCCCTTTACAACTATCCTCAAGCACATCCCAAACTTCAGGACGCCGATTCTTCAACCATACGTTTGCAACACGTAAATTTGGTGCTATATTCTCTTTCTAAGTAAGCCTGCATACACATGTGATTTGAAGAGCTCCAAGCGCCATAATTTTTGGCAAACCACATTGATCCATACGCAATTCAGGATCAACAACAATAACTGAACGTCCTGAATAATCAACACGTTTACCAAGAAGTTTTGCCTAAATCGACCTTGCTTACCGCGAAGCATTTCACTCAGAGATTTAATGGTCGACGGTTAGGACCACGAACTGGTTGTCCCCGACGGCCATTATCAATAAGCGCATCACTGATTCTTGCAGCATTCGTTTTTCATTTTTAATAATAACCGAAGGTGCTTCAATTTCAATAAGTCTTTGTAAACGAATATTTCTATTGAGAACACGTCGATATAATTCATTTAAATCTGAACTTGCAAAACGACCACCTTCTAATGGCACCAATGGTCGTAAATCTGGTGGCAATACTGGTAGAACAGTCAAAACCATCCATTCAGGTCTTAAATTACCTTGAATAAGGCTCAGTAAATACCTTAATCCGCCGCATTACCTTATGACGTGCAGCTACCGAAGACGATTTTTGCATATTCATCTTGAAGACTATATACTTCAGCATGTAAGATCAATAAAGACTTAATGCTTGCTTAACTGCTTCTGCACCAGTTTCAGCAAAAAATTCCGAATCTTCTGGATGCATATCAGGTATACTTGTCATACTCAGCCGTACTTAACAACGTTTTGCGGGGATAGGGCGAATTGCCTTGTTTGACTACCAAATAAGCATCAAAATAAATCACACGTTCAAGATCTTTAACAGCCATATCAAGAATCAGTCCCAGATAACTTGGAATACCTTTAAGATACCAAATATGACACACAGGAGCAACAAGCTCAATATGGCCCATTCGCTCACGACGCACACGCGCTTGAATAACTTCAACACCACATTTTTCGCAGGTAATACCCCGATGTTTCATGCGTTTATATTTACCGCAATTACATTCCCAATCTTTTACCGGACCAAAAATACGAGCACAAAAAAGACCATCCCGTTCTGGTTTTAACGTACGGTAGTTAATAGTTTCAATTTTTTTTACTTCACCATACGAAAGAGATCGTATTTTTTCAGGAGAAGCAAGTCCTATTTTTAGTGCATTAAACTGAGCCGTATTTATATATTCACTAAAACGTTCAAGTAGTTGATTACTCACTGACTTCCTCCTTGCCGCTCTTAAAGAGATCTATCCGCAAACCTAAGCTTTGTAGCTCTTTTATCAATACATTAAATGATTCTGGCAATCCTGGTTCTGGAACGTCTTCACTACGAACCAATGGCTTCATACACTTTATGTCTTCCACTCACATCATCAGACTTATAGGTAAGCATTTCTTGTAATGTATATGCTGCTCCATGTGCTTCAAGCGCCCAGACTTCCATTTCACCAAATCGTTGACCACCAAGTTGGGCTTTACCACCCAGCGGCTGTTGTGTAACAAGTGAATATGGTCCAACAGAACGAGCATGCAATTTATCATCAACCATATGATTAAATTTCATCATATAAATGCTTCCAACGGTCACCGGCTGATCAAAATAATCACCCGTTCTTCCATCGCGTAATTTTAAATGCCCCATTTTGCGAGATATTAAGCGCCTGTAATAATGGCTTGAATTTCCGTTTCAAAATCTGCACCATCAAACACCGGAGTTTTAAAGAAGACACCTGCTTTTGCTGATCGATGGGCAAGATCCATTGAGCGCTTCTGCTCCATAGTTCTTTTCGTAATCATCAATGAATTCTTTACCATAAGCCATTTCTAAATAATTCTTTAGCTTGTGCTAGACCTTGCTTTTTCAATTGCTCATTGATACTTGCTTACCAAGCTCACTTCCTGCAAACCCAAAATAGTTTCTAAAATTTGACCGACGTTCATACGAGAAGGAACACCAAGCGGATTAAGTACGATATCAACAGCCGTTCCATCATCCATATATGGCATATCTTCGCGCGGGACAATAATGGAAACAACACCTTTGTTACCATGCCGTCCTGCAATTTTATCACCAACCGATATATGACGTTTCATGGCAATATAGACTTTAACCATCTTAATAACGCCTGATGGCAGTGGATCACCCTTTTTTAAGTCTATTGATGCGTTCTTCTTTAAGCCCCTGCAAAATTCGCATTGATTTCAAAAGATTTTCTCAAGTGTATAGATTTTTCAGATACTTGATACGCTCGCATGCAATCTAGCACGCTTTTTTACCACTTTGCAAGAATGTTACTTGTCCTCTTGGAGCGTTGCTTCAGATTCTAATTTTGCAGCAACCATTTTCTCAAGCGTTGCAACTTGCATAGTATAATCATTTTCTAAGCGAGCTGTTTCTTGCTGCAACCATTTCTTTATATCGTTTATCTTTACGCATCCCACTTCGAGAGAAAATTTTCACATCAATAACAGTACCTTCAATTCCAGGCGGAACGCGTAACGACGTATCACGAACTTCTCGAGATTTTTCACCAAAAATCGCACGTAACAATTTTTCTTCAGGAGAATATTGAATATCACCTTTTAAGGTTACTTTTCCCACTAAAATATCACCCGGCCGTACACGTGTACCAATTCGTACAATACCATCTTCATCAAGACCCGATAAAGCAGTCTCACTTACATTTGGAATATCACGGGTAATTTCTTCAGGTCCAAGTTTGGTATCTCGAGCATCAGCAACATATTCATCGATATGTACTGAAGTAAACGTATCATCGGCAACAAATCGTTTATTAAGAACAATAGCATCCTCAAAATTGTATCCATGCCATGGCATAAATGCAACAAGTAAATTAGATCCTAAAGCAAGTTCACCATTGATCAACAGACGTACCATTACTAAGAATATCGCCCGCCTTAACACGATCACCCGGTTTTACAATCGGTGATTGATGAATCCAGGTGCTAATAACTTGATCGCTGAAATTTTCTTAAATAATAAATATCAACACCTTGTGCAATCCAATCATCAGTATTTTTAAATGCATCTTCATCCACACGAACAACAATTTTTTCAGAAGAAACATATTCAACAACACCAGTCATGCTTAGCAATAATCATGCACCCGATGCGCAAGCAATTTCTTGCTCCATACCCGTACCAACAATAGGAGCTTGCAATTTTATAAATGGAACAGCTTGACGTTGCATGTTTGAACCCATAAGCGCACGACTGGCATCATCATGTTCTAAAAATGGAATCAAAGCTGTTGAAACAGATACTAATTGTTTTGGAGAAAAATCAACATAATTAATTCTTTGCTGATCAGCATACAGGAAGTTACCTTCATGCCGCGCAAAAACATAATTCATCTTTAAGTTCTTTAGTCTTTCAATGATACTGCATCCGCTTGAGCAATATATTTATCCTGCTTCTTCAAAAGCATCAAGAAAAACGACTTCATCTTCCATCTTGCCTTTTTTAACCGGTCGATATGCAGTTTCGATAAATCCAAGATCATTAACAAACGCATAGGTAGAAAGAGATGAAATCAAACCAACTGTTTGACCTTCAGGTGTTTCAATAGGACAAATTCGACCATAGTGAGAAGTATGCACGTCACGAATTTCATAAGTTGCACGATCTTTCATAACACCACCAGGCCCAAGAGCAGACAAACGTCTTTTATGAGCAATTTCTGAAAGTGGATTTGTTTGATCCATAAATTGAGACAATTGACCAGTTCCAAAAAATTCTCGCAACACTGCATTTAATGGTTTTACATTCAAAAAATCTTGTGGCATTAATGCGCCATGCGTTTCTTGAATTCTAAATCGTTCACGCACAATGCGTTCAATACGTAAAAGACCAACATAAATTTGATTATTTAATAATTCACCAACTAAACGTACACGACGATTTCCCAAATGATCAATATCATCAAGTTCACCTTCGCCACGTTCACGCAAATTACCAAATATTTAATGGTTGCAAAAATATCTTCTTTGGTAAGCGTAGTTATTTCTTCAGCAATTGAAAGTCCCAACTTACGATTCATACGAATTCGACCAACTTTAGTCAAATCATAGAAACGACTATTAAAGAAAGCTTCCATACAGTTGTTCTTTAACTTCTTTCAAGTGATGCACTATCTCCAGGCCACATTTTAGTATGAATATCTCTTAATGCTTCATCTTCAGTATAGGCTTTATCCTGCGTTAATGTAAGTGCAATAGTTGGTTGAAAAACATAACCAGAAGAGCTAATAAGCGTAAATTGCAATATTATTAAATTTCTTTAAACGTTCATAGGTCTCTTCGGTAAGCATGGTTCCTTGCTCAATAATAATTTCACCCGTTTCAGGATCAATAACATCAGCACCAAAAACGCGGTTTACTAACTTGTTTTACGTTGAAATAAGCCTATCAACACCAGCTTTTTGTAAACTGATCAATTATTTCTTTAGTTAAACGTTTCCCAACAAGTGCATCTTCATCCTTATAGGTCGGAAGCATCCCTTTTTCAATACGTATACCGAGCAACGTATCATCAAGCTTTTGAAAGAATTCACCTTTTTCAATAAAAATGGTATCAAAATGATAAAAATAAGGAATAATTTGTTCCCTCGGCATCCCAAGCGCTTGTAAAAAAGTAGTTACTAAAATTTTCTTTTTCTTATCAATACGAACATATAAAAAATCATTACTATCAAACTCAAAATCTAGCCATGATCCTCGCATAGGAATAATACGAGCTAAATAATAAGGTCTTCCGCTGTACATCTTTTACTTTTTTACTTTGAGAAAATACAACACCAGGCGATCGATGCAGCTGACTTACAATAACCCGATCAACACCATTAATTAAAAATGTTCCTAAATTACCCAGTTTAAACTGTCCATGTTCTTCATACAGATCAGCCATAACAGGAACATCGGCAAAGAAAATATCTTGTTCTTTAATATCACGAACAATTTTATTGCCGCTTCATCAACATCCCAGGTGATAAATTGCAATTTAACCTTCAAAGGCATTGCAAATGTTTGACCACTTGAACGACATTCATCAAAGTCATCGGCAATTGAACCGTTACCCGAGAAAAGCAGTTTGAACAGGTTTTATAACGAGCAGTTTTTTTATGACAAAAAGTACACTCAAGATCGTCAGATAAGCGTGAACAATCAGATTTTTTGCAGGAAGAACAGCTCCATGAATAGCGATTGACAATACCTGTTAATTTACCACACGTACATGCCCAAAAACCCAACTCATAGCTTACATATTCAAGAGACATTTTATCATTGTAGTCGATAGGAAAAATATCCTTAAATACTTTTTCAAGACCGATGAGCTGCCTTTCAGAAGGCAAACAATCCAATTGCGCAAATTCATTAAATGATCGCGATTGAATTTCAATAAGTTAGGAACAGGAACAATATCTTTAATTTTTCCAAAAGACTTACGAATCGGTTCTTTGCCTATGCGCAGGCTAGACATTAAGCTGCTCCTTATAAAAAATTTTTTTCAATAAACTAGTGTGGGACGATCACCTATCGTATCCCATACTTAATAGTATCGTGCAAGGCATTAAGTTATGAGAGTTTAACCTTAGCCCCAGCTGCTTCAAGAGCTTCCTTCATTTTTTTAGCTTCATCTTTAGAAGCTGCTTCAGCAATAACTGTTGGTGCTTCTTCAACAGCTTTTTTAGCTTCAGTTATACCAAGTGTTGTTACTGAACGAAATGCTTTAATAGCTTTAATTTTATCTGGGCCGCCATCGCTTAATTCAACCTTATATTCAGATTTTTCCTCTTCTTTAGCTGCTTCTGCACCTGCTGCAGCAGCCCCTGCAGGTGCAGCCAAAACTGGCGCCGCAGCAGAAACACCAAATTCTGATTCAAGACTCCTTGACCAATTGAGCAAGTTCCAAAACAGTTAACTCTCCAATCTCTTTAATTAATTGTTCTATGTTTAGATGCCATTGCATTCTCCACATGTTTAAACGTTACCTTTTACTATCAACCGAAAAATCTATGCTTGCTTCTTCTTTTCAATTTCATTAAGCACATACAACAAGCGTGCAATCAGTTGATTGAGCAAGCTTGCCGTCTGTTGAATTGGAGCATTTAATGTACCACATACTTGCGCCAAGAGAACTTCTCTTGAAGGCAAGTCTGCTAGAAACTCAATATCCTCAGCGTTGATAACGCGCGCATCAAGACGTTCCTGCTTTGAGCTTCAAATGAGTTTGTTTCTTTGCAGTATTAGAAAGAATTTTTGCAACTGCTGGTGCTTCTTTCAGCAAAGACAACAGCAATTTGATCTTTAAAATATGGCGCTAACTCATTAACACCAGGCAATATCACTTGTACGCTCGTTTAACCAAAGTATTTTTTGCAACTTTAATGTTCCCTTCTTTTCATGGAGCTCTCGACGCAACTGCTGGACTGCTTCCACAGTCATACCCTGCATATTACAACAAAAGCATGCTTGGCTGATGACGTAAAGTCCTTCTTAATCGACATCAATTATGCGCTGTTTTTCTTGACGATTCATTCTATACCTTCTACAGCAACTTCGTCTGGATTAAGTCCGAACACCAACACCCATCGTAGATGAAATCGTCACTTTTCTAATAAATTTACCTTTTGATGATGGTGGCTTTGAAGCTTGCAAGCTTTCATAAATGTGATAAATTTTCAGCAACTTCTGCGCAGTCAAATGAGACTCTTCCAAAAGAAAAATGGACAATGCCGTTTTTATCATTTTTAAAAAAGAGTCTTCCTCTTTTTAAGATCAGCAACAACTGCTGCGACATCAAAGGTAACTGTTCCAGTCTTTTTATTAGGCAACAATCCTCGTGGCCCAAAATCTTAGCAACCTTACCCACCAAACCCATCAAATCTGGCGTTGCAATAGCATAATTAAAATCAAGCCAGCCACCTTCTATTTTTTCAATCAAATCTTCAGCACCAACATAATCAGCTCCAGCCTTTCGAGCTGCTTCAGCATAGTCACCTTTAGCAAAAACCGCAATTTTTACCATCTTTCCTGTTCCATGAGGCAATAAGACAGAACCACGAACAACCTGTTCCCCTTTTGAAGGATCAATCCCAAGATTAACATTTACATCAACAGATTCATCAAAACGAGCATAAGCTAAGTTCTTTAACTTTTTTACACCCTCTCAGCGAAAGAACAGCGCTCTTGCCTGGTGCAATCTTTTCTTTTGCTTGACGATATTTTTTACCATGATGTGTCATAGCGCATGCCCTTAATCAATTACTCGTCAATACCCATACTTCTTGCACTACCTGCAATAATTTTTTTTGCTTGCTCAAGATCAAGTGCATTCAAATCAGCCATTTTAATTTTTGCAATTTCTTCAATATCTTTCAAAGAAATTTTACCAACTTTATCAGTATTTGGCTTATGACGCACCTTTTTCAATGCTTAATTTTTTCTTGATTAATTCGGAAGTCGGGCGGCGTTTTAACAACAAAATCAAATTTTTTGTCCGTATAAACGGTTATAACAACAGGAACAGTTTGGCCTTTTCTGTCGGCAGTTTTTGCATTAAACTGCTTACAAAAATCCATGATATTTACACCTTGTTGTCCTAAAGCTGCACCAACTGGTGGTGCCGGCGTTGCTGCGCCTCCCGGAATTAGTAAGCGAATTTTCGCTTTAATTCTTTTGCCATAGTATCATCCTATCTATGTTATCGTTTAACTTGATCAAAACTTAGTTCTACCGGTGTCATTCTACCAAAAATACTTACCATAACAGTCAAGTTTTTCATTTTCTTCATCTATATAATCAATAATTCCCACAAATCCAGCAAACGGACCTTCTTTAATTTCAACTTCTTTGCCTACTTCAAATTCATGTCTTCTCAGATGCAACAACAACTTCACCTCTTCATTTGTGCAACAATACGATCTCATTTCTTTTTCAGAAAGAGCTACCGGCTCTTTACCACCTAAGAAAGCGTGAAATACGCGGAGTACTCGTAACCAGATCGAATTGCTTCAGGCACAGCTTCCATCTCAATAAGCATATAGCCAGGAAAAAGCTGTTGATCTTTAGCATCATCAGCTGCTGCAAAAAATTGCTTCATTTTAGCAGAAGGAATAAGAATTTCTCCAAATAGATCCTGCAGACCCTTTTTCTTCAATTCGCTTTAAGAATATCGCTTTTATAATATTTTCATATCCAGCATATACCTGAACAACATACCAATTTTTCATGTACCATAACTGCTATTTTCTAATCATAGCTAAAAATTTTTTCATAAATAACCCATTTATTAGCCTTATCAACTAAACCAAGATAAATCGTAAAAAATAAAACTAAGCAAGAGCGTTACCATAGTAGCCCCAATAAACTCATTCGACTTAGGCCACTCAACACGAGCAAGCTCAATTCTAACTTCGTTTAAAAATTGCACAAACTGTTTCATTTACATCCACCAATACATTTACTTTCTGTCGACTGCATTCTGGCAGGCCAGGAGGGATTCGAACCCCCAACCCGCAGATTTGGAGTCTGCCGCTCTGCCGTTAGAGCTACTGGCCTCTATGCATGTTACTTTGTCTCTTTATGCACATTATGCTTACGGCAGCGCGAACAAAATTTACTTAATTTTAATAAACCACGGTTCTCTTTTTAGTGAAAACATGAGTATAATTTCGTTCTTTGCAAACTTCACATGCTAAATGAGTAGTAACTCGATTTTTTGCCATACGTCATGTACCTACTCACTCTGAGAATAATCCAAATATGCATCTGGAGCCCACAACCGGATTTGAACCGGTGACCTCTCCCTTACCAAGGAAGTGCTCTAACCAACTGAGCTACGTGGGCAAAGCAGTCTTACTATATATTTAAAATATTATATGTATATATTATAAACGAAAATTTGACAAATATACAACTCGCAATTAAATGGAGCTGGCGACTGGACTTGAACCAGCGACCTACTGATTACAAATCAGTTGCTCTACCAACTGAGCTACGCCAGCAATTCATTTTATTGCTACACTATGTGGAGCGGGAAACGGGACTCGAACCCGCAACCTACAGCTTGGAAGGCTGCCGCTCTACCAATTGAGCTATTCCCGCTTAAAAACTTTTTCTAGTATACAAAGCTTTTATTGCAAATCTATATCTGGTGGCGAGAGTAGGATTCGAACCTACGAAGGCACTAAGCCAACGGATTTACAGTCCGTCCCCTTTGGCCGCTCGGGAATCTCGCCAGCAGGTATTTAGTATAGCTGAGTACAGGACAATTTCAATAGTACAGTTACCTTCGCTATTCGGTTTAAACGAATATTAGGCCTGCCCGAAGATCCTTGTCGATTTTAAGTTTGGAACTATCCTTACCATTTGCAATCACTGATTGGCTGCATTATGGTCCCCTTGGCCCCCTTGGTGCTCCGTCTCGCGAAACTACCTGCGGCTTAATTACCGTGTAAAAAAACACATATGCGAACACCAGACCTGCCATATATACGTACATCTTTGGATGTTCACTTATAAAACTAAAGACATGCCACATTAAATGCCACTCTAGATATTGACACACAAATGCGCTGCCTACCATTGGTAAATGCTGCCCAACATATGCAGCCTTATCATTAAAAGCCATAGCGTCATTTTTTAAAACAGTATAATGTTGATCATAGAGTGCTATGATGCCAACCAATGGCACAAGTCCCAATTTGCCACCTTCCCACGTTGATTTTTTAAAGTTTTGCGAACCGGCTGTTACAATACGGTTAGCCGCACCTACAGCACCTATAGCGGCATGCTTCGCTTTCTCTAAAACATCAAGAATGGCACGACTAACTGGCGGAATCACCATGGGCGGGTAGAGAGCATTTTCTTTTGCTAAAGCGATACCATTTTTGATACCTTTTAGGAAAGCTTCTAGACCAGAATCATACTCCTCTTTGGTAATACGTTTCTTTTGAAGTTGCTCATTGAGGTTTTTGATAGTTACTTCAAATGCTTGCCTCATGAGGGTTTGCATCTCTTTTTCATGGTCAGCCGGTTGCTCTTTTACTACCGGTAGCATGTGGTCCTTTTGCTTAGTATCTTGAGATTCTGGTTGCTTACCCCTCGCTTTCGCGGCACTTATAAGCAGCTGCTCAAACAGCATCTTATTGGGGGACGGTGGAACATCCTCCTTATTTTTCTCCATCGCCATACTGTGGCCGGATATACCAAACAAAGCACACATCAAAAGCATAGGTACTACTATTTTTTTCATAAGATCTCCGATTAATATCTGTTTTATTTTATTTTTAAGCAACTATCCAGTCAGCTAAGATAAGTATGACCTATTACGATTATTTTGCAAGTATGTATTAATTTTTTTTCATTCGTTTATCCTATACTAAGCCCTAACTCGCAAGTTTTTTCCATTTTAAGAAAAAAAGTAGTATAGTACATGGTACGTTCGTTTAAACATGAAACCGCGATGCCAAAAACAACAGAACATTTATCAGCACCTAACCAAGACTCTCCTGTTGGATACGCGCAACTTCTGAGTTATTTTTTTCCAGAGCTTGTTACTGCTACCTTGCTCTACATTGGGCTGGAGATCATTGATTTTCGGTTTATCGCCTGCACGGATGTTGCCTTGTGCAATGCTGCTCAACTTCCTTCAAACCAACTTTTTCATCTTATTACAAAAATTGCAGAAGGGTTTTCCGTAGGTATGGTAATTATATGTGGCCAATATAATGGTGCTCATGAATATCATCGTACGGGCAAGGCATTGTCTGATACCTTTTGGACAACTGCACTCATTGGCTTTATTATCTCTTTGCTCATGTACGTAAGCGCTCTTGCGATATATGCTTTTTACGGCCTGCCCCAAGAAATAATAGATCTTGGAGTGCCTTATACACGCATTCGGTCCTTAGGCGTTTTCTTTTCATTCATTTTCTTTGCCCTTATAGGTTTTTTACGCGGCATCAAGAACACAAAAACACCCATGCTTCTTTTTTTAACAGGGGGTGCAGTTTTTCTCTTTTTTGATTATTGCCTCATCTTTGGGGCCTGTGGATTTCCAGCTCTTGGCCTTCAAGGTTCCGCACTTGCAAGCGTCATTCAGTATGCAGTTATGCTTACCGGAGCACTCGTGTATATAATAACTAATCGCGAGTATAGTAAATATGCTATCAACCTCTTTTCCCCCATCAAATGGTCGAATGTTCGTGATCTTATCCATCTGAGCTGGCCTATTATGATCGACAAAGCCAGTATTGCATTATGCCCTCTTTGGCTCATAAAAATGCTTTCTTTCGCTGCAAAGACAACATCGATCCCCACGAAACACCTACTATTTGATAGCTATGCAGTCCTTCGAATTATGGAGCGGGTTGGGATACTCCCAGCGGTCGCTTTTGCTCAGGTAATTACATTTTTAGTAAGTAATGACTATAAAATTCACCATTTTAAAGCCATAAGAAGTAATATTCGAAGAGTTCTGCTCATTTCAGCAGCTCTTGTAGGCTTTTTCACCTTCATTTTCTGCCTGGCACCGTGCTTTTTTTTAGAAATTTTGGGCAAGGGTAAAGCCTACAATGACTTTATTAGCTATTCACTCCCTTACATAGCTATACTGGTATTTTTCGATGTCCTGCAGCTTATTCTTTCAGCCTCATTACGTGGAGCTGCAGATGTGCGAACGGTCATGTGGACCCGTATAGCCGTAACCAGTCTCTTTTTTGTACCACTGGCCTTTATTATAACCATACTTCCTGTCAACAATCTTCTTGTTAAGTTCATTTTATTATATGCCAGTGTACATCTCAGTTATGCTTTGATGGGGCTTGTCTATTTATTCCGGTTTAAAAGCGGTGCTTGGAAAAGGCAATCAATAAAAGGATAATCGGTTTTGGGTAGGAGGGCAGATTTTCACTGCCCTCCGGTAACATTATGGAAGTATTTGATTAGGAGCGGTAATATTTCCGGTTCCTGAATCTACAATCTGTGGCGTCCCGTTGTTGGTAAGAACGTTGTTTTGAACTGCATTTAAAGCTGTTGGTGCAGCCCCACCAGCCAAAACAACACCACTTCCCGTGTTGCTACTCACTGTATTGTTGAGAATCGTATTCGCGGTAGCACCTACACTTGGTGCAGTGAAATTTGCTTCTAATAAGATGCCATTGCCTGAGCCGAGGCTAATGAGCGAGTTCTTAATGGTGCTTGCCTGGCTTCCATAAAGATGTATTCCCGCGACCACCGCTTGCTCGATATTACAAGTATCAATCAAAATTCCAGAAGAATTGGCCTCTGCAACAATGCCGTTATCATTAGCATTCTTAATCAAGGTATTACGCACGATAACGTTATTAAAAGATGCTGGAAATGAATACCCCTGATCCTGTCCTATATGCAGTCCCGCCACAACTGGGTAAAACTGGTCAGCACGAGCTTGAGCATCAATAATCACCTGATCTACTATAAGACCCGATCCTGCTGGTGCAGTAAAGGCGTCAAATTCTGCGTTATTTGGAGCATGATTAAACAAAAAACAATTACTCACCGTTACATCAAAAACTGGTGTTGCCGCCTCAGTAGCAGATATCTGGCCCCCCAATTGTATCATATTAAAGGCATTGGTTGGCGAGGATGTTACCTGAGAATTTTCCAAAAGGATTCCCTGCGCATTGTTGAGAGCTTGCAGTGCTGTATCACAATTGTTAAAAATGCATGAGCTAATTCTTACATTGGAGGTTGTTTCTAAAAACACACATTGCGAGGTCGTAAGCGGATTGCCTGTTGTGCCCTCAAAAGTACACCCATCAAAAGAAATTGCGGCTGAATTCAAGCCATATACTGCAGCTCCATTTCCGTTTGAACCTCCCGTGTGATTCTTAAAATGGCAGTTAGAAAAATGTATATCAGATGATGAATTATCAATTCCTACACCACCAAAAGTATTTGACGTAAAAATGTTCTCTATAGTTACTTTTTCACAATTATGCAGGAGGATAGCATTGCTTGTTGAAATATCTGATTGCGTTGGTGTGGTAATCGCATCATTCTTGATAACAATCTCACGAACTCCTTGAGCAAGAATACCCGTTGCCGCCGGATCTGTAAGCACTAGATCGTGATTAAGAAAATCAATGGAAACACCATCCACGGCGATGATAATTGCGGCTCCTGAGCCGCCATATACTAATTCTTTTTTGGCAAACCATTTCCCAGGCCTGTCAATAACCACGGGAACATTGCAAATTTCGTATATGCTGCGATTTTTTTTACTTTTCTGACCTTTGCTTCTGCCAAGCGATGCAAGCTGTAACCCTGCTTCAACTGACAAGTGCGATTTTTTTTCATTTTTTCCGACATATACTTTTGCTTGTACAAAACTCGATACCAAGAAAAGAGGAAAAAATCCAGCAATTAGCATATTTTTTTTTAACATAGCTCATCCTTTTTTTATGTAAAGCACACTTTAAGTGCACTCGTTTAGAATAGTGTATCGTTTGCAAGTGTATTTTTGCTTTAAAAGCAAAGTCAATGGTTTATGTCCAAATCCGCGTAGGTAGTCAAAGACTGATGCCATACTTGCAGCGTCTTGCCTTAGATGAGTACATAGCTTAATGTTCTTTCAAATTCATTTGCGTAATCAATGGTAACGTGACAAACCTGATGGGTAAGCAATGGCATGATAATTTCTGACCATTCGATAAAGGCCCAGCTATGAGGCACATAGAGATATTCATCAAAACCCACTTCTTGGAATTCCTCAAGACTTTTCATTCTATAAAGATCAAAATGATGAAACGTTTGCAGCTGATCATTGTGATAGGTAATAAAATAAGTAAAAGTCGGGCTTGTAACCAGCACATCAACGCCACACCGCTTGAGCAATTTTTTGACGAGCGTTGTTTTGCCAGCACCCAAAGGGCCAGTAAAAGTCATTATTGCGCAACGAGGCAGGAGCCCATAGAGTACTTCAACTACTTCATCGATTGTATCTAGTGAATAGCGTTTAGGTACATGCATAGAAATCCTTTTCAAAGCTTTTTTATGAGTGCGCGCATGTGTCGTTCTTCTTTGGATTCCTTATTTTTTTTATCTGTGCGTTGCTCCTGGTCTTCTTCTTTATAATACACCATATGCGCTCCCTCTTGCATAAGGACATCGAGTTCGGCAGACCCCTCCTGCTCATGCAACTTATGTACCTTGCCAGCCGTTTTTTTCGATCCATGAGAAGGGGCAACCTCTGCAGCACTTAGCAGCTTATAAAAATCTAAAGAATCAATCGAGGGAATCCTATGGCGGCCTGCAAAAGCGTTAATCTGGCGATCAGTCGTTACAATGAGCATTGGCCGTACTACCTGTTCCTCAATATAGCTTTTAATTACTTCATCTGCGCTCATATGCCTACCTGAGTAGACCTGTATAAGTGGGCCTTTTTTTGTCGCTGTTGGTCTTTCATAAGGCCCAGCATCAAAAATAACGTATATCGTGTGCTTTTTTCGCAAGGCGTATTGGGTGAGCCGGTTGAGGAACCCACGAACCTCCGATTCGAGCACCCTATTTTTAGTAAAAATCTGCTTAATCATGTTATAGCCGTCAATAATAATATTCATACCGCTCACAAAAAAAGAATGAATGAATAGTTAACCATACCAAACTCACCAAAAGGTAGACAAGTAGTTCTTGCAAAAGGAATAGGCTCTTTGTACACTCAACTATAAATATATTCTTTAAAGGCTTTCTCATGGCACAACTTATTAGCATGCGACAGCGGATCAAGGCCGTTGAAACTATTAAAAAGATTACGCATGCAATGCGTTTGATCTCTATGTCATCCCATTCGCGCTTACGCCAAAAAAAAGTCCACCTTGAAGAATATAAGAAAGCTTTTGAAAATTTATGGACTAAAATTGCCCCCCTCACTCAAGGGGTGCATCAGGATTCATTAGCAGATTCTTACCAGCTTATTATTCTTGTTTCATCTCAAAAAGGGCTATGCGGCACATTTAATTCGTCGCTTTTTAAATTTTTTCACCAAGAGATTCCCTTACAAGAAAGCATGCATTTTATAGCCGTTGGGAAATATGCTCATGAGTATCTCGCTGCGCAGAAAAAAACACCTTTAGCTTCCTATAATAATTTTACGGTTTCAAATTTTGTAGCCATTTCCCGCGCCATCACTGATCTTATCCTACAAAAACACCCGCAGTATCACAAGGTAGTCGTGGTAAGTAATTATCAAAAAAGTTTTTTCTTACAAAAGCCCCGTGCAACCCAATTGTATCCGTTGCCAAAGAATAGTAAGTACAAAGAGCCAACACAAGATCATGGATATCTTTTTGAACAAACCCCCGAAGAATTAAGCGCAACAATACTACAGCTTATGCTTACCGTTAGCTTAGAAGAACTTCTTTTCGATTCGCTTCTTGCTGAACAAGCAGCTCGTTTCCTTTCTATGGATTCATCAACCCGTAATGCAGATAAACTGCTCGTTTCAATGAAACTTGAATA
>CAVXAV010000003.1:0-280699 GCA_963759865.1 uncultured bacterium
CCTCTTCCATGCAGCTTCAGCTGATGCTTTTGCATCAGTATCAAGGCGCATAACTGCTTCAAAACAGGTTTGAGCTAGCGCATAAAATTTACAATGAAAGTAAAATTGGCCACATGCTTTATAACGCCGTGCTAATCGAACTAAATTTTCCTTATGAGGTACAAGCTTAGAAAGCGGTGGCTCTGCGCTGCTTTTCTGTGCACAAAATGCCTTGTAGACCATTTCTAAAGCCGTAAGCTCTAAATAATCAAAAGGAACGACTAACGGGTTTTCTTGAGAATATGCACCAGTCATAATAACAAAATCCTCATTACTATCCAGTTCTGATTTGGCCACAACCATGAAGAAAGTTTTATCATCACTTGTTTTTAAGGCTAACAACTCCTCGTTACTCGCTACACTTGGTTTTGCCGTTTCCTGCCGAATACTATCTTCGAGTTGGACTATTTGGGTTTTTAAATTGTCCCATTCTTTGATAAGACCTTCAACCGTGGCCTTTAATTCACCAGATGTAGCCTCTAAAGAATCTGTTAAATCGGGGCTGTCGCTTAAATTTTTAATAATTTCGATATTTGCTTTTAATTGACTCAGTTCCTCTTTCTTTGTTTCTAGAAGTTTCTCTTTGCCCAGTAAATCGAATCGAAGCTTTTCGAGAATGTTATTTTTTTCTGACAACTTAGAGCTTGCGGCGTCCTTTGTTGATTCTTGAACAAGTTCCAGCTCTCCGCCCCCTGCACTAAGGCGCGACACTGTAAAGCAGAATGACAGTACGGTAACCGAGAATAGTAACTGTTTCGTAGAACTGATCTTTCTTAAAGTGGATAATGATGTATAAGAAAGCTTTCATAAGCTATTTGGAAAAATTCTAAGTCGCATCTGGAATTTGTCAAGAAATTATTCTCACTCGCCAAAAAGCTGGAAATTCTATCGGGAAATCATGAAACGACAAGGGCTAGAGCAAGTTGTGTCTTCGGACAGCTTTTATAGAGGGAAATACTGGCAAGATGGGAGGGGAAGCTTTTTTTCATATGTGTCAACCGGGAGATTAAATGCGAAATAGGCTCGCTTCCATTGAAGCCAGTAAAGCAACTATTCCTTCTTCTTTCTTTTCAACAGCCCTTTTGCGTATTTCTTCTAGTGCATTGCTCGCAATTTCAATCTGCTGCTCTGCCTTACGGCGTGCGGCTCTATCGCTTTGAGTGTCGGCTCTTTCGCTGATACGTTTATGTACGTCTTTAATTATGCATGTATTCTTGGCAATTGCTTCATATACGCGTTTTAAAATGGGAAATACAGCTACTTCGTCATCTAAAGCCATGGCACACTCACGCATCAAGCTGATATCAGCAACTTGTATCAAAAAATTCAGAACTAGGCTTTTATTAAACATCGCGTGCCTAAGAGCACTTGCCACAGCTGCTTTGCTCACACCGGCCTTATGGAGCCTAATCAGAATATCAAGATTTTCCATTTTTGTAGCCAATAAAAATCCCTCGGATACGCTATAGCTTTGCCCCGCTTCTTATTGATCCGCAGGCTTTTTCAATAATTGCTTTGGCTCGTTGTCTCGACGATGCGGATGAGAGACGCGTACAGGTTGCTTTTAAGGCCACAGCAATTCCATGCAGCTGGCAATTTCTGCTGGGCAGGGTTGCATATCGTCGTCAATTGAAAAGGTCATCCATTTTTACAACAACATCCACGATCCCAAAATAACCAGCATTTTTTTTGACTCCGTAGGGCGAAATAAGCGTAAGAAATATGCTTTTCTTGGTCTTAGTTTGATTTAAAAAAACGGTGCGTTTTTCTCTAAGCTCTTTGTCATAAGTTTTATTGATGAGAAACTCCTCATTGCAGTATTTGATTTCACAAAGATTAATGACATTATCCGCGCGATCTATTATTAAATCAATTTGAGTCCCTTTTTCGGAAGTACCCTTTTTAGGCTTATAAAGCCAGCTGGAGGCGCTTGTTATAACCCCTGAAATACCAAATGACCTCTTAATATTAGCAAGATGTTTGAGACAAACTATTTCAAAAGCATACCCTGCCCAAGCGTGTCCCATAGGACTATTGAAAAGATTCATCCAAAACATAGCATCATTGGTTCCTAAACTTCTTTCGGTAGCCCTTTGCACCCATTTGAGATGAAATAAAGTAAATTCATCAACCAATATATAGCGACTATCTTTTTTTTGTTTACCAAAATCCCTGATTGCTAAGACGAAACCTGATTGTTCGAGTTCTTCAAGTAATATATTCATTCCTCCGCCAGCAGAAAGGCGCGTAGCACTTGAAATTTGGGACTTCGTCATTCCACCAGGATGTTCAGCCAATGCTTTTACAGTGCTGATGTGACGTTGATATCGATCAAAAAGAGAGGCATAAAGCTCATCAAACTCATCGGCGAGAGGCCCTCCAAAACAGAGCTGCCCAACAATTTGAATAGCGGATTGCCCCTTCTGTACGTAATTCAAGTACTTAGGAATCCCACCTATTGCCATATAAATATCGATAATGGCCTTGCGATTCAAGGCTAACCCACGTTGATTGAGATATTCTTCCGTTTCCTTGAGATCAAATGGTAAAAGCCTAATGGTAGCAGTAAGGCGACCATGTAATCCTCCTTTATTATGGACTATTTTCCTTATCATCCATGAGGCAGCAGATCCACAGACTATCAAAATTACTCTATTATCTTCGGACATATAGCGGTTCCAAAAGTGGTCAAGATCCTCCAAAAATCCAGAGCGGGGTGTGGCAAGCCACGGTAACTCATCAAAGAAAAGAATAAGACGCTCGGAGCTTTTTAGTTGAGCAATAGCCTTTCTCAACTGGACGAATGCTTCAAACCAGTCATTGGGAGCTTTGTAATCTTTTGGGAGAGTAAATACCCGTGCCAATTCCTCAGTGAAGTTTTTAAGTTGCTTACGTGTGCTTGCTCCTTTGACCCCGGTAAGTGCAAAATAGACCCCTTTGTTCTTAAAAAATTCTCGAATTAGATATGTCTTTCCGACACGTCTGCGGCCATAGATTGCCAAAAATTCTGGTTTTCCAGAATGATAGAGCTGTTCCAAGATCTTCAATTCTCGATTTCTTGCAAAAACTGTGATCATAGCAATCCTTATTAATATTGCGGAACGTACGAAAAAAATAAGATTCCGCAGCTTTTAATATAAAAGTAGCAGAATCCATAAAAATTAACAAGATTCTGCAGGATTTGTTACAAAACAGCCGAATCTATAAAAAAATAAAAGATTCTGCGACTTTTAAAAAAACTATACAGATTCAATGGTATTTTTTCCGCCACCTTAGAGGTCTCTGCGTCCTTTGTTGATTCTTTAACAAGTTCCCATCCCCCCTCCAGCTCTGAGGTGAGACACACAGAGTCTTAAATCCAAAGACTCTGTGTACATAAACCTGGTGAAACTTTTGCAACACCAAACCCCCATTTATCGCTTTGAATAGTTATTTCTCTGCTTTTTTTGGCGCAAGCTTAAGAAAAAATCTGCGCAGTTCATTAAACCAAGGAGCTACGTCAATTTTCTTTAATCGGTTTTGAATATTTGTCTGCCTGTCAATGAAATAAAGTGCTACGTTCGAGTTATCGTATCCCTTTTCTGCAAGCACGTAAAGGCTGAGCGCCTTTGCAAGTTGATAGGCTACCTCATCTTCTGATCCGTTTATTTGCGGATAACCCGAAATCATAGGCTCTAACTTTTTCATAATATGCATGAATTCACCTGAAACTTCATGTCTTCCCTCTTCACTCCTTGCGGCTGCGACATCCTTACGTAATCGATCTAGTTGCCGTTGAATTTCATTTAGTTTTGTATGAAGCTTTACAGTATCAGTCTGATTGGGAATGCTCTTATTTAATTGTTCAACTCTTTTTTCCTCATCTAACGGCAATTCGTCAGATGATAAAAACATTTGGTTGAGGCCAATAAGCTTTTTAAATTTACCAAACGGCATATCATTTAGTTCCTCATGAGTACCATCATGAAAATATATTGCACCGGAGATAAGCTGCTCCTCTTGCCCATTCATAGATTTTTGGAAAAACCTCACACTTTGTTTACCACCATATATATCCTCAATAGTGATTAATCCAGGGCTGCCCTCTTTCTTTTCCATAGCCCATAGTACGCTACTCGTTATGCAGCAAAAAAGGATCAATAACTTCGTTACAAATAGGTGTGAATTCATATGCGGTCCTCCTTATTAATTTTTGATTCTATTTGTCATTATAACAGGATCTCGGTACATAAATCAATAATTTAATATTAGTGCAAAATAAAATTAATAGTAAAGTGCGCATCTTGAGTGGATCCATCGTCAGCTTGTAGCTGGCCTGTATGAGAGCGCCACTATCAGGCATTGCCTTCGACTCCACGCTCCCATAAAATGCGAACCAAGAATGCTGGCAGATTGTAAAAGCTGACAATATCATTCTTTGCCATGTATTCTCTAATCCGTTCCTCTTTCCAACCAAAAAGATACCCCAGACGCAATACATCCAGGACCCTTTCTTTGCGACTTTTTTTGTATTCATTTGATTCGGCACCTCTTTGATGATGAGGAGTTTCAAAAGATAATCGATATTTTTTGCTATCCGGAAAGCTTAAAATGAGAGATCCCTTGTTATGCCCCCCTTCTTGGAGTCTGGCAGTGGGCAGAAACCTTAAAAGGGCATTTATTTCCTCATTGATTTCCTCTTCACTAAGAGTTTGACGGCTACTGAGCTTGTCTAAACGCTCAAGAGCCTGGCGTCGTAGGAGATCATGATCAGTTTCACCAATATTCAACACCGGATCGCTCTTTTCATTCTTACTTTTCTTTGAGCGCCCAGGATCTCCAGGTTTTCTGGTTTTTTCTTTAGTTTTCTTAGCAATGGGTAATTCCGGAGGCCCAGGATCCGTGGAGACTGTTAATTCTAAGGTTATTTCAGATTTTTCTTCTAAAAGAGACTGAGCCTCATTATTTTGACCCACAGGCGCTCCTTGGACATCTTTTTCTGCCACATTGTATCTCAAACGATTTTGCCCAGCACATTTTGGTTCTTCTTTTTTCTGCTCACTCATACGCGTAATCATGAGCCGAAGCTTATCTAATAAAGCTCTTTTGTTTTTATAATCATGTATATACGTAGTAGTGTTAAAAACTACTTGTCCAGCCCCCACTACAATTTCATAGGCTATAAGCATCTCGATGATTAGGTAGAGAGCAAGCTGTTGTTTCGTCCAGCCAACCTGAATGATTATTTTTGAGCCTTCGGTCACTATCTTCTGTATCGATAAGAGGCTATCAAAATAATTTTGCAGTTGGTGTAATAAGGGCACCGCGGAAAAAGCTTGGGCCACTCTGGCTATCGGGCGATCATTGCGTGTGCTTTCAGTTTTATACAAATGATGAAGCTCATGAGCATTGTAGAGGATACTCGTTACTATGCATGTCATATAAAAAGCAAATTGTTCAACAGGGTATCCGGTGTCTGCAAATACACTCTTTACCATCCAATACCACATCACGAAGTGAAAGAAAAGATTGAATATGTGCGTAACTTGACTCATTTTTAAACGCACTGCACGAATATTTGAATGAACATATTTTTCTTTAAGATCACTCATTTTCGCTTTGCTCAATTTCTTGCTCTCTGGAACGCCGGCGATACCGACTTGTTCGGCATATGCTTCAAGAATATTTTTTAAAAGGCCGACGATTGAATCTAATCCAAGACCCAAACCGGCAGATCGAGCTCCTTCGACAAGTACCGTGTTAGGTACATACTCGCAGATCCCATAAGCACTAGTAGCTAGAGCTAATTTTTTAAAGGCAGTCTGCCAATCTCGTTCATACGTCTGAACTACCTCATCTTTTGGCAAACTAAGTTCTGCCCCAAATGCTCTGCTTGGCACCACCAGCATAAAAAAAATTATTATGAATGTACGTATCGAGATAGACATCTTGTTAAGTGCTCCATCCTTAACATCTTAAAAAAAGCAACACTGCCCAAAAAAGGTTACTACGTAACACACTAGCAGATACAAACTAGGAAGACAATAGTGCCTTTTACCGTGATCGCTATTGTTTAGATGAGCCAATCTCTTTCCTTAATATTCTTTTCCACATAAGCGGCAAAAGCGGCTGTATCCTGTTTATTACATCTTGTTCATTCGCAATAAGCGAAATGAGCTCGTTGTTGCGTGTTTTGTTCGCGTAAAAAAGAGCAGTGTTATTTTGATCATCCAACGCCGCTATCGAAGCGCCCGCATCAAGTAATTCTACTATCGCGTTATACGACCCATCAATCGTTGCGTGAGGATCGGCGCTAGCGGCAAAAGGCTGCCGTTTGACTGGAACGTTTTATATGTATTATAGTAACTCACAAAGTAATAAGGTAGGCGCAATATTGCATGCTATTTTGTCCACCAATCTTACCCGTGCGTTTTGTTATCGCAAAGATAGTGAGGAAAAAACCATGAACACTGTTGATTATTGTAAGGCGTTGTCGGCCCTGGGAATTGAATACAAAATTTTAGAGCACCCAGAAATGAAGACGCCCGCTGAGGTCGAAAATTACTTTGGATTAACCCCCGGCGAGGGAATCCCAACCATGATCATGAAAACCGAGAATGAATTTATTGCTGTGCTTCTTCGCGAAGATTGCAGAATGGATTTTAGTAAAATAAAAAAGGCTGTTGGAGCAAAAGATATACGTATGGCAACCCGGGAGGAATTTACTGAACTTACAGGTTTAACTCCAGGTGCGGCTCGCGTCTATAATCCTGGCTTAAGAACTTTCATAGACAAACACGTATTTGAAAAAGAAAATTTATATGGCGGTTCTGGCAGTTTCACCTGCACCCTACAATATAAAACGGCAGATTTAATAAAGATACCCAATAGCATCGTCGTTGATATCACAAAATCATAAAAGAACACAGTCCACTCTTTTTAATTTGTATATTCGGTTTTCGGCTTCGTCATTTTCTCGCTTAATTCAGCTAAAACGATACCCTTTTTTTGACTGTTTGAGGAGCTTCACGAAAAACAGCAATTAAATTTTTTTTGCATTTTTTTTAAAATTTAGCATACTTAATTATGACTCATTTGGGCAAAAGGCTCATTGTTTTTATTCGGTTCTGATCGTCATGTGCCTATTAGATGAAAACCGCCTCTCAAGTTGCCCAGCTTTTTGATGGGATGATTATCCTGCTTATTAAGTAATTTGTTAACCAGAAAGGAACTCTATGAATGTAAATACTCTATGCTTTTTAAGCATGATTCTATCGATAGGGATTGGAGGAACACTTTATTCGATGGATGTCGCAACTTCGGCAGCTACTAGTAAAATTGTTGCTATCACCCATAAGCAGTTCGACGCGGCTCTACCGTTAGTAAAAGACTTTCTTGCAAGAATAAGCAAGGAAGTTCAAACTACCATTGAATTAGGATCTGAGAATGTGCACTTTCAAAATGCGCAAATCCTAGTCTGTTTTTCACATCTAGATGGTCGCATTGATGCATCAGGAGTGCTCGATGAGTTGCGCCCTGATGGAGCCCGAAAAATTCCTTACAAAATTTTAATATCCCTGGGTACTCGCCACGATGATGCTGAAATCGTCAGTTCTGATTCTCAGCCGTTTTTTAATAAAATAATCAAATGCCCCATAATATATTCACTATCGACGCATACATTTTTGCCGCTGACAAGCGATGAATATAGGAAGTTTAAAAATATCAGCACAGTCATAAAACAATTGGGCCAAGATATAAAAAACTTAAAAATACATACAACTCCTGCCAGTTTGCCAAGTGTACCAGCTTTGAAAGGTGAACCAAAGCATACAGGCGCCCCGAATCTCCCTGCACCTCAGGTAAAAATGAAAGCGGCCGTCACGGGTAAAATTATTGCTGTGACCCACAAGCAATTCGACGCTGCCCTCCCCTATGTGAAAGACTTTCTTGCCAGAATAAGCAAAGAAATTCAAACTCCAATTGCATTAGGAGCTGAGAGTGATCAATTTGAAAGTGCGCACATTCTTGTCTGTTTTTCACATCTTGATGGCCGTATTGATGCACCAGGGGTGCTCAGCGAGTTGCAACCCGGAGCTCAAAAGATTCCTCACAAAATTTTAATATCCCTTGGCACTCGCTACGATGATGCTGAAATCGAGAGTTCTGATCCCCAACCGTTTAATAAAATAATAAAATGCCCCATAATTTACTCATTCTCGACGAAAGCATTTTTACCGCTTACAAGTGATGAATACAAGAAATATAATACTATCGACACCGTAATAAAAAAATTGGGCCAAGACATAAAAACCATTACAGGTTTATAGAAAATAAAAAGTCGCAAAGTTTTTTACTTTGCGACCAGACTTCAAAAAAAAGTTACTCTATCTTCTGCAAGATTTGCCACGGCATGACCCTGGACACTGTCCACAATCACAATTACTACACTTACAGCCAATGCAAGGGCAGTCTGTTTTGCTACCGCTTTGCGCAGCAAATTGATACGAGTATAGGGATGCATTTGCGGTGAGTAACCCAAATAAGCCGGCGGCTAGAACCGTAGTCAGTTTCATAGCGTTTCCTTTCTTTTAACGTTGGATAAAATCCTTTCCCTCGACGCAGTACTATGACACCACAAAAATAACTAAATTTCAAGAGCCTATCATCCCCGAACTGCAAGCGGCTATAAGCTCATCCGGATTTTTTCTATGAAATACCACATCATAGAGTGCTGAAAAAAATGGCAGTCTACTAAGAGGTGTTGTCCCTTGCTGGAACAGTAATGTGCGTAACCCTTTTGCGGCACGAAGACTCTGTATACTTTCAACATAACTGCCATTTAATGCCTCATAGTGCCCTTTTCCAATCTGAATGCCAAGACTTTTATTTCTGCTTTTCTCACTATATGCAGTAAGCACTATGTCTCCCAGTCCTGCCAAGCTCATGACCGTACCTTCATTTCCGCCGGCAGCAAGCACGAGCTGGGATACTTCGTTAATGGCTTGCGCAAGAACAAGAGCCCGCGCATTTTTACCATAGCCCGCACCCTCTAGTAAGCCAAGTGCAAGTGCAATAATATTCTTAAAAACGCCGCACAGCTCCACTCCCTTAGTATCCTGAGTTATGTGTGTAAAAAAGGACTCATTATCCACCACAGATTTAAAACGATATGCCAAATCCAGCTCGTTGCTTGCAAGCATGACCGCGGTCGGCTGTCCCTTTGCAAGCTCATCTGCAAAGCTTGGCCCTGAAAGAATAACAAATGGGACCTCCATTTCTAAAGCATGATAGAGCATGTGCGAAGGAAGCCTCATAGTTTCCGCATCTATTCCCTTACTTGCAATGACCCAAGGAGTTGAATCTTGTACGTACGGTCTGGCTAATGAAATTACAGAATACATAAATGTCGTCGGTATGGCCTCGATAATCCATTGGGCGTTTCGTACGGCACTTTCCATAGAAGTAACAGCAGTTATGCCCTCATGTAAAATAATAGATGGAAGATAGATCTCATTGCACCGCTTCTTTTCGATCATAGAGGCAACATCGTGGTTAAAACACCAGAGAGTCACCGCATGCCCGTTGAGAGCGCATAATTGTGCAAGAGCAGTACCAAAAGCTCCATCGCCAAGTATCGCAATCTCCATATTCTCCTTAATGTATCACAGAATGTAATGCAAATAGTATATCCATAGGACTCCAGAGTACTTCTATTTATGATGCAATTGCAATCTCTGCAATTCAAACATGAAAAAGTTACTCGGTAACAATGGGCATTTTTATAACCGTTTTTCGAGATTCGCTTATCGTTGTTCGAAAAATGCAATTTCCTGAGAAATTAAGGCAAACAATTTGCTTAATCGGCTGTAATTTGGTTATACTACACCTGTCGCATGAATCATTTGATTGAATGACATCTTTCTAAAGGGCTTGATGTGAAACATTTGCCGATAGGTATACAAGAATTTGAAATAGTCATTGATGATAAATACCTGTACGTAGATAAAACTGAGCAAATTTATCATTTTATCACAAAATCTCGCTATTATTTTTTGGCTCGTCCAAGGCGTTTTGGTAAGTCTTTACTTGTTTCTACATTGAAAGAAATTTTTTTAGGGAATAAGCATCTTTTTAAGGATCTTTGGATAGGCAAAAGCGATTATGATTGGGATGCGCATCCAGTTATACATATTGATTTTTCGGGAGTTGAGCATGGTACAATCGAAGAGCTCAAAAAGGATCTTTCTTGGACGCTTAGTCTTATCGCGCAGGACCATGGCCTGGATATCCCTTCAACTCCTTCTATTCAAGCACAATTGAAATTACTTGTTCGTCAGCTCGCTCGCAAATATCGGCCTCATCGCGTAGTGATTCTCGTGGATGAATATGATTATCCTATTTTGTCACATCTGCATGATATCAAAAGTGCTCAGGAAAAGCAGGCATTCTTACGTAGCTTTTACTCTGCTATCAAAAGTTTGAATTCTTACATTCATTTTGTTTTTGTAACAGGGGTGAGCAAATTTTCGCGCACTTCAGTTTTTTCTGGACTTAATAACTTAAAAGATATTACCAATACTTCACAGGGAGCGTCCTTACTAGGCTACACACAAAAGGAAGTCGAATTTTATTTTCAAGAGCATATTGAAAAAATTGCTCACCAGCAAAAAAGCAACGCCGCAGCTATTATTGAGGATGTACGGCTTTGGTACAATGGCTATAGATTCTCAAAAGAGGAAACCTATGTGTATAACCCTTACTCAGTCTTATTGTATCTAGATAGTGGCGAAATCGAGAATTATTGGTTTGAGAGTGGAACTCCCACTTTTCTTATCACTATCATAAGGCAAAAATATAGGTCCCTTAAAAATGTTGAACGAGGAAAGGTAAGCGTTTCAAGCCTGGGAACCTTTAACATTGAAAATATTCCCTTAATAACCATACTATTCCAGGCAGGATATCTCACCATCAAAGATTATAATCATAAAACACGTAAGTTCACGCTAGGTTCCCCAAATCAAGAAGTGCTTATTTCATTTCAAAAAAATCTTTTGTCCGCTTTCACCTACGCTGATGAGCCCGATGTAGAAAACTATCTGGAACAAATCAAAGAAGCGCTCGAAAAAAAAGACATTGAGCAATTTTGCTTACATGTGAAAAGTTTGTTTGCAAATATCCCCTATCATTTGCACCTTGAAGAGGAACGTTATTATCATTCAATTTTTCAATGCATGGCATACTTGTTGGGCATGGATGCACATTCAGAAGTTGCAATGAACAAAGGAAGAATTGATTTAGTTTTGGTTACTAAAAAATATATGTATCTCCTGGAATTTAAGTTCAATCACTCTGCCAGAAAAGCTCTCAAACAAATAGAATCAAAAAAATATTATGAAAAATATCTTGGACAAGGTAAAAAAATAGTGCTTCTCGGTATTTCTTTTAATCGTAAAGAAAATGAGTTTACTATCGATTACGAAAAAAAAGCTCTTTAATATTTGGGCTACTAGCTGCCTGGATTAATTCTCATTAAGATTTTTTTTACCGTGCTACCACAGCCCAATGCACAGTGGGATTGTCTATCATATACGTACCTGCAACCTCCCTTCATCCATTTTTTTCAAGAAAATTTGACATGAAGAATGCTATATGCCCAAGAGTTAATGAATCCAGATTAAACCCTTGCAAATCTCGGACTTTAAAATACGTTTTCATAAATTCATCAATTTCCTGAGCGTCGGCAAGAGCCCGTTGGGCATCCGGTGCAGCTTGCATTTGAGTTTCCTTGATAAAAGTAAAGATGGTAGAAGCAAGAATATAAACATAAAAGGCATCTCCCAAGGCTTTTCTATAGGTATATTCCATGAGTCTGCCATATAAACGTACATAGGGTGTCGTATCATCTAAATAGACAAATTCAGGTTGAAGCAAGAAGCGGTAATTAATCTGATTATCATAAAACTTTTCCCAGCGAGATTCATCTGGATAGAGCGATCGATTATACGCATAGGGCTGGTAGCCTAATAATAATGCGCTCTGATTTATAGGATGATTGCTTGTTTTTTCAAACCAATCCGCCCATTCCCCTAGAAAGTCAAGATCAACTTCCTGCTGGTTTGTATTCTTCATCTGTTTCATGATCTCATGGGCTTTTGAATAAAACTTAATTGCATCTTCATCCTTCAGCTCTTCAGCTATTTGAAAAAACTTTTTTTTAATAGTCGTCCATTCTTGCGGAGCATTATACCATTCCATAAGCTTGGACAGAGGAATAAGCGGCTGGGCATACATCCTTACCTTGCCAGAATTATTATCAGTTTTATCATAAAATTTGTACCTCAAGGGGATAGAACGTTCTAATTGAGCAAATGTATTCTCAAGTTCGCTAAGATGCGTAACTCCTTCTTCTGCCGTCACCGGCTTTAATCCAAGCACTGTAAGCAATGGAAATAGGTTCTCAATCGTGTAGTAAAAATGAAAAAAGTCTTTATGCGTTAGATACTCAACCTTAAAATATTTCTTTAGCTGACCGCCAATCAAACCAAGAGTCTCTTTATACTGCTCAAATTTTTTTTCCCAGTTATTAATTCCCTGCTCCCGCCCAAGTGCGATAATCTCATTTTCTAACTGGCTGATGTCAGCCAAGGGAACTTTAGAAAAGAGACTTTCAATTTCATTTTTTAAAAGAATCTGCTGTCGAATTTTCCAAGAAGGCAATTCGTCTTGCTCCATGGCACTCAATGAGCACAACACAAAGAGCGACAACATCAAAGATTTATACACTTTCATCGGACCTCCCTACTATTTGCGCAAAAACCACACGTCTTTTCAAATAGAATAAATTGCCGGGGAGTCAAAAGTCAATAATAATATAAATGCTTTTTTTAATCATATTTATTGCCCTTAATCCACATAGAAATTTTATATAAGCTCCAGTATCGACCTATCGCTACAACAGAGACGTTAAGAAATTACCCAAGACCTCAAGGACTTTGCCGACCTTCTTTAGGCAGGCATTGACTTTTCTATTTGTAATTTTCTAATATGATATTGAAGGAAATATAAAAAATAACAAAAAGAGGAGTAATTCCATGAAAAAATTATTGTATCTATCCATTGCCCTTGCGCCGTGTGCAATCTATGCGATGGAACGAACACCAGGAGTTGAATCATTACCAGCTGATTTAAAAGGAATGCTTTTGGAATATGTTGCTGCAAGCAGTGCTGCTAGACATGAAGGCCCAGAAAAATACAATGCTTTAAGGACATTATTGCAAGACCCAAAATTTAAATCTTTTACTGTACTGGCATTAAATACTATTGCAGCTGCTGAGCATGCAGCAGCAGTCAAGCGAGAAGCTCAATTTCTTGGCAGAACGTTAACCGAAGATGAAAAAAATAATCTAAAGGAATTCTTTAAAAACCTTTGGTATATAGCAGTGGAAATCGGTACGCCGGAAGCATTAGAATGGATCAAAGCTCATCCAGCAGACAAGGAAATTATTGACCATATACGAGATGCCGCTAATCACGCAACAAATTTAGATAAAAAAGATTTTAGCGAAGCTCTTTGGAAACATGTACATGATTTTCAAAAAGCAATGATGGCACAGGGTTTCTACCATTAAGTTGTATTTCTAGATAAAAAGCAAAAAATGAGTAACTAATAAGTGAGTAACTAATAAGTTGACTTATTAGTTACTCATGGACAAATTAACAAACCGACTCGAGGCAGTTGAGAAATATCATTGCAATTTCTTAGCAAAGCATGAAAAAATCGTCCAGTGGCCCATTCGATGATGACTTTTTTGAGTTAAAAATCTTCCGTAGAGCGACCAGTGTTTTTTGAAGGAGCTTCAAGGAAAAATGCGTGGATCAAAAAATGGATTCTTCACATTAAGAAGAGAAAGCTTAAGGGCAACCAAACAGGCAACAGAATTGCTCTTTCCCATGAGCTCAATAAAATACCTTAAATGATCAAACGGCAGGGCCGATAAGATTTCTTTCGCTTTGTGGGATCCTTCCTCATCAAGCGCCTTTAAAAGTGCTTTACTTAATGGTTTAATTTTGCAAAAGTAAGCCAGATTCCACAGTGGCAAATTGAAACCATGAGACAAAGCTTTTCTAAGGTTATTCTTGAAATTTTTTTCCGCGCCACCCGTTACAATTAATTCATTGAGCTGATCAAATGAAAGATTTGGCAATGAGCACCTATGATAATTGTAGATAATCATAAGCGATTTTTTCAAAAGAAAAAGAGTCCCTTCTTGAGCTTGTTGATCTGTTATATAATGGCTCAGCTCTTCCATTTTAAGAGAGAAATATGAAACGAGCTTGGTAGTAAAAATTCGTGATTCTTTACCAAAACATACCGCAGAAGAATGAGCACGATATTCATCAAAGGCCTTTTTTAACTCCCCTTTTAGCGAACCATCTTTCTTTTTTGCTGCCATATCTATAAGAGCCTTAACTGCAGGGGTATCTTCAAAAACCCAGGTACACAGATCAGCAATCATATCTTCCTTTTCTACAGGATCCTCTGGTAGCTGCAAGTATGATAATACCTTGTTTAACAAAGCTGCTGCATTTCCATTTTCAGGAAATGCAGTAATGAGAGTTGAATTTCTTACTTCAATAAAACCCCAATCTTTTAAAACATCCGCAACTAAGGGAAACTGAGTCAGAAGAGTTGCAACTTCTTGATCGGCTATCTGTTTGGTTGTTTGTTTTTTTGAAACCGGAACATCCATGGCAAAAGCATTCATGGTTAAGAGACAAACAAGAGCTAAACCAATTTTCATGTGCGACCCCTAGAATATTTTTTGTGATATACGTATATATAGAGGGTGCCACAAACCCATAATTTGTCAATTTGAAATTATCAACCAAGAAAATTGGCACTATATTTGGCCATTACAGACCATAATCAAGCTTCATCAAGGCAATCACAGCTATCTTCGCTGATATAATCAAAATCAGTTTCGGTATTGCTATCGCTTGATGAATCGATATTAGCATCAGAGTTATTTTTAAGAATGCGCCAGATATCCTGCAAACTTGCTATGTTGGGGATGAAATAGAGATAAGCAGAACCATCAGCATATAAAATTCTTAAACAGTTTATTTCTGTCTTTGAAATTTGAAGCGGAGCACAAGGCGGGCCTTCTTTAACAATCTTTGTAATCAAACTGCCAGTGCTAAAATCCCAAAGATGAGACGTCCCATCGGAAAAACCAACTGCTAGGTACCGTTTATTAAATGCCACTGTACACTGTGGACTACTTTCAAAAAGGCCCTTAACGATAATTTTGAATGTTCCTTCTTTTAGATTTATAGAAGAAATCCCATCGCGGGAAACAAGAAAATGTTTTTTGAAAAGGCTATTTCAAAGCAGTTAGTTATAATAACGACATCTGTAGCCATTGGGGGATCAAACTCACCCTCTAAAACTTGCTCCATCGTGCTCTCTTGCTTCTCCTGCACAATCATCAGTTCACTCGCATGCATTGGAGATTGCAAAAAAATACGAGTAATTAACAAAAAGCCCCTATTCATGACGGTATTACCCTATTTATAGGTGTACTTAATCTTTTATTTTCAACTCACCATGAAGCTATCGGTTCCCCATTTTTGCTCTATAAAAGCAAGAAACGGCGCTCTTCGCAAGAGGCTAGTTTGTATTTGATACACTTGTCAAGAAATAGACACGCGAGTGGAAGAAGCCCCCGAGGCTTTTAGCAGTTACAAGGTAGGGAAAAAGAAAGCTATTTCTTTTTTCGCATTCTCTATTGAATCGGAGCCGTGTACCGCATTTTGTTGAATATTTTTACCGAATCGATGCCGTATTGTTCCTTCAACTGCTTTTTCTGGATTTGTCGCACCCATTAGGTCACGCCATGCCTTGATACCATTTTCTTTTTCAAGAACAAGAAGAATAACAGGACCAGAGGTAATGTACTGTACAAGATCACTAAAAAAGGGCTTTTCTTTATGCACTGCATAGAAAGATTCCGCTTGCTCTTTACTTAAAGTAGCTTCTTTTTGAGCCACAATGGTAAACCCACCCTCTTTAATCATACCTAAAATTGCAGCAGCATTTCCTTCCGCCACAGCATCTGGTTTGATAATAGCAAAAGTGCGTTCAATGTGGGCGCTGCGTTTTTGTTTATTGATTATAAAGAAAGTAAGAAGTCCCAGTGCTGCTAGGAGAGACACAATAAGGGGTAGATGTTTAGTAATCATAGAACGATCTTTCAAAATGACAGTTTCTTTTGTATAACCAAATTGTACAAAAACTGAGCTTCTTCCAGCAAGCATCTAGTATATAAGTTTACGACTTAGCAGAAAATCAACTTCGCTCATAAATTAGGGGGGGCATTCGTTTCTTCTACTTTGCGGACTAGTATCATACTATTTTTTAAACATACGGTATGAGAGATTCATTGAGAAATGACTACTATTTTCCAGGCCATGAGCTGCACCTGATTCTGCTTTGATATGATGCGCAAAACATTTACAGCTCTATTTCAAAGCGGCAGCGCGGAAAACACCTGGTACGAGTGGATATCCCCTACATAATGGGCAAGCGACCTTTTTCTTGAAACAACTCGCTAGGCAATCCCCGTGAATAAATTTCTTACAACAGGCAGTTTCAATGACGTCGTATAAGCCCTGACTTGGCAAGAAAGCTTCAAGGCAGATACAACACGGCTCGCTCAGTCTCTCTAAAAAAGCCTGATTTGACGCGAGGCTGTCTTTGAGGATGTGTGCAATGAGTTCTTTATTGCCATCGCAGCTCAGCCCCTCTGTATTAAAAAGCAAAAAAGTGTTAATCACAGCCCCATGGAAAAGCAATTGCTTCATTGCTTCAATGTTACCCCTTTTAATGGCAAGTTCTAAAGGCGTTGCGTTAAAGAGATTTTGTGAATTTTCAGGGTTAGCTCCCGCTTCGCAGAGACAGCGAATGCATTCATCGTGATTCGATTCTGCGGCCAGATGAAGAGGTGTTAAACCATTGCGGTTCTTAGCCTCTGCAAGTTTATAATCACCATGGAGTAACAAAGCTACAACACGTACATGCCCCTGCAAGGAAGCAAGATGGAGAGGCGTATTACCGTTTATGTCTTGAGCAGATTTGCTTGCTCCTTTTCCTACTAAGCTTTCCACCACATTCAAGTGTCCAAACAATGCAGCAACATGTAATGGTGTACTTTGAGCTAAATCGCGGGGATCAATAGTTGCCGCGTGTTTTCTAATCAATGTATTTACTGCGGTTGGCTGATTTCGTTCTGCGGCAGCAAAGAGAGGCGTTTGAAAGCTTTTGTTGGTTGCCTCTGTATTAGCATAATGATTTGAAATAAGAGTATTGATCGAACTGCATCTTCCAAACGCAGCAGCGTAGTGTAAAGCAGTGCGCTGATTGGAATCACAAGCTTCTTTTTCTGCGCCGTAGCTTTTTATTAATGTATCGATGGCTCGAATATCATCAAAACAAGCTGCAAAATGAAGAGCTGTTTGTTCAAAGGATCCCCATTTTTTTTCAACAAAGCTTTTTTGTTGTGGAAAGATCAGCCGTCTCAGTTTAGCAAAAAAGCTTGTAAAATCCCCTCGGTTGAGCGTGTTAAAAATAGCAGTCTCATAACTTATGAATGGTGATGCAGGATGTTTAGGCATTACCTTTATTTGAGCAAAAGCAGGTTCCATGACTTTTATGTACACCGCAGCAAGCGAAAGTTGTGATCTTCGAGGTTTGAGTTTGCAGGCACTGGCCGGTGGGCTGGGAGGCTGAACCGTTTTTTCCTCTTCTCTTTTTTTTGCAAGGGAGCGTGGAATCGCGCGTTTAATCAATTGGATATAGTTTTCCATTATAGTTTTGTCTGCAAAGTTCTCATAGCGGGTTTTTTTCCTCGCATTTTGGGATTCCTTGAGGGAGGTGTATTGTTTTTCCATGCATACACAGGCTATAAAGGTACTTAAGCTGAGCAAAAAAACTTTCTTTAGCATACAATTAAGATTTGTAGTGTGAAAATAAACATAATACTATGAGATAATGGTAAAATAATTATAAAACATTTGCAAGGAGTGTTTTTTATAAGTATTTAAAAAGAATCAAAAATTAATTATTTAATTCGTTTCTTGAATTTTATGCTGCGGGCCATTTTTTTATGCCATTTGAAAAAAGAACCTCATTCATACCAAGGAAAGAAAGAAAATTATTTTTGACAATTTTGCATTTTCCGTTTATAGTAATACTAAAAATTGTTCATTAATTTCTAAGCTAAGGATTGTGATGAAATATACAGTACTATCAGCCTCTTTATTACTGCCTTGCATGCTTATGGGTATGGAAGTGCCAGAAAAGAGCCTCGTTGAAAAGAAAAATGAAAACTCTCTCTTATACGATCTTCTAGAACTAGAGGGTCGCTTGAAAACTCAAAAAATAACACCCGAGCAAGTAGCAAGGCGCATAAAGCCTGTGCATCTGGCTGCAGCTTCAGGGGATTTAGTAGCTGTTGAATATTTTGCAGGTTTTGAAAAACCTCGCCGGACAGCAGAAAAGTGGACACCGCTTCATTTTGCTGCCCAGGGCGGACATGCCAAGGTCATTGAAAGCCTTATAAACCAAGGCTATAAGGTCAATGATAGTGCTATGCATGGATTAACATCATTACACATCGCAGCAATGCATAACCACGAACAGGCTGCTCTGTGCCTTTTAAAGAATGGCGCTCAGGTAGATGCAAGGTCCGCAGCACAATGGACACCTCTTCATTATGCAGCGGCTGTGGGGTCGAATGCTCTTGTGAAAGCTCTCATTTCACAGGGTGCAAACCGTGCTCTTGCAGGGCCTAGTGGTATGACAGCATTTCATATAGCCGTATTGCAAGGAAACTATGACGCCTGCATAGCCCTTTACTACGAGGAAAGTTTACTAGAAGCATCACTTGAAGATGGACGTACACCTATGCATTTGGCTGCCCAGTACAATCAAGTTCATATGTTAAAATGGCTTATTGAAACGCAAAAACTTCAACAAAAAGCAATAAGAACAGACAACGATCAGAATGGTTATGAAGGCTATACGCCATTGCATTTCGCCGCTGAAAATGGATCGCTTGAGGCTATCGAGTATCTTCATCAACAAGGCGCAGGGTTGGATGACCAAAATGGCAAAGGCAACACGCCCTTACACTGTGCGATTGAAAGCGCAGCTGATGCACTTTCTCAGGGAGGCGATGAGAAAGTGAAAGCGAAATTGAATGCTGTGAAACTTCTCCTTACATTAGGAGCAAAAAAATCGATAAAAAATGCAAGCGACTTGACCCCTCTTCATTTGATCGGACAAGTTCTTAACGGACGTGACTTGCTAGACCTGTATTGCAAGCATGAGCTTGCAATAGATAAAAATTGGTCGATAGATGAATTCATTGCCACGCCTTTGCACCTTACTCCCGCCCTGTTTGCGGCTCGAGAAGAAAGCGTGCAAAGTGTTGAAGGCTTCCATAAATATGGTGCCGATTTTCAAAGAGCACCAATAGAAAAAAGCTCTTTAATCGATGGTGTAACAGCACTGTCAAGGCTTGCAGAGATTACTCAAAATGCCAGAAAAAAAAACTTTCTCAAATTGGTTGACACTCTCACTAAGCCAGTTCATGGAGTAACAAATATGCTCTCAATGCCTGATATGAATAACCGCTGCCCAATAATTCCAACGATTATGACTGCGGCACAATTTGGATTTACCAAACTACTGATTGAATACCTTAAGAAAGCCGAAGTTAGAGCTGGCAATAAAACACTCTCCTTTGTTAACTTCCCCGATAGCGATGGGAACACACCACTCCACAGGGCAGTTATAGGCGGAAGAACTGCAACAGTGCGTGCACTACTTTGGTACCCTTATACTGATACTTTGCGCAAAAACTATGAAAACAAGACAGCGCGTGATCTTGCAATCAGTCTCAAAAATCAGCCGGTTATAGACGAGTTTGATACGTACGACCACCAAATAAAATTATTATGGGGATTTGCAGAACTAGATAAGCAATCGAAAAAACGCGCACTAGAGTTAAAATTGGAAGAAACTATACTTCCTAATAAAACTGGATGGCTTCCTACGGATTTAAAGAAGCTTATACTTGTTCATACAAAAATTGAGCGAGAAGAAATTTCTCAAAACCCTGCTTCGACTAAGCGCATGTGGGAACCAACAGAGAAACCAAATCTCCCTTTGCTTCCTTTATCTTAAGCTCCATTTGCCAAAGGGGTTTGCAGCCCCTTTGGCTTCTAGCAACTTTCTTTTGTAATTAAAACCCCTCGGCCTTCCCGGACTTCGTTTCTGCATCTAAAAACCCTTGTAACCTTTCGCCGAAAAGAAGGAGTGTTAGTGCAAGTGCAGTGATTAGCAGCCTATGGTTTTCAGTCACAATACTATTGTTGTTTGCTTAGTATACATGCTAATGTAGGAAAAGAATGGTAGTTTAATGATCTGTCTAACAAAGGGGGAAATATGTTACTTTTCAGGGCAAAAACGTACTTTTTGACACTTAGCACCTTATTTATGTCCATTCAAGCAATAGAGCCCTGTTTCGTAAGCGTAGAACCAGCTTGTCCTGGTGAGGATAATGGACAAATCATGGTTGTCGCTCCAGTGCCAGCACCGCTTACTTATCATTATAGTGGTCCTAAGAGTGGAAGTGGTGTGTCAAATTCATCAACTTTCACCATTAGCAACTTGCCAGTTGGCACGTACGGCGTAACATGCGTAAATAGACTGGGAAGCTGCACCACCAATGGTATTTTTGTACCTGAGGCTAATATTTCAGTTAACGTCACGCCAATCAATGGACCTTCTGGCTGTGTGTGTGAGGGACAAGTTATATTAAGCCCAACTACTAATTTTACGGTGTTTGCTTATGTCTACACACTTTCGGGCCCCAATGGCACGACGATGGTGACAACCTCAGCCAATCCATACACGTTCACCGGTTTATGCGGAGGACCCTATTCCTGGACTGTTGCAGCATCAAGCACTAACGATTGCGTTGTATCCTCCCATGGAACCTTCAACCTCGCCGGGCTCTCTCATCCGCTTTCGCAACCGAGCCTGAGCGTTGTATCCCCTACATGCAGCAATGGCAGTACAGGGCAAGTAGAAGTCTCTTATATGGGAGGCGTTGGATCGGTTTTCTACTCAACTGATGGCATCAATTATTCTACAGTGCCTTCCAACCAATTTAAGATTTCAGGTCTTGGTAACTCAGTAACAGTCTATCTTCGCGACACTTCTGGCTGCCCAGCAACACATACCTCAATAACATTGGGCACCGCTACTGCACCAACGGTGACTATTCAAGCAACAAGTTTAGATATCTGTGGAGCAAGCCTTCCCGTATTAACGGCACTGCCGGCTGGTGGATCTGGTTCATATAGCATTCTGTGGACTCTTCCAAATTCCACTGCTAGCAGCTCAAATCCTCTTACCGCTAACCAGGCTGGTCTATATATGGTGGTTGCTACCGATACGGTAAGCGGTTGTATGAGCACTCCAGCATCCATCATGATTAATGACACACTTACTGCAGGAATTATGCCAGCAAGTCCGAGCTTCTGCACTGGATCCTCTACGGTATTGACAGGTGTAGCGACCATCGGAGGAGGCGGAACCCTCACCTATCAATGGTATTTTAATAGTCTTTCAAACCCTATTTCTGGAGCAACAAATCCAACATTGACTGTGTCTCAAGCGGGAACTTATTATGTGGTTATCACCCAAGTCGGCGAGCAAGAATGTACAGGAACTGCTAGTGTAACGGTGGTTGAGAATCAACCTCCAACAGTTACCATCGTGCAAGGAACACAACCAAGTTGTGGACCAGTTCTTTTGGGAACCTCGGTTGAGCAAGGCACTGGTACCTCGATTACCTCCTATCAATGGTACTTAAATGGTGTGGCGATTATCGGAGCAACAGGCCCTATCGACCAAGCAACTCAAAGTGGCATGTATACAGTAACAGCAACCGATAATAATGGCTGCATGAGTGCACCATCACCGGCGGTAACTTTAACTGTTACCAGCTGTGTTGCACTAAATCAATGCTGCGCCGTTTTGTGCGATAAACGTGCGACAATCACGGTGACGGTAACTAACACCGGAACTGAACCGATTACTGAACCATTAGTGGTGGCTGAGCAATTGCCGTGCTGCCTACAGCTGGTTGATGAAATTGGTGCTGGATGGACTTTTGCCCAGTCCGGCCAAACAATCACGGCAACCTATGCAAACCCTAATGGATTGGCTGCAGGCACTTCTGCCAGGTTTGTGCTCACTGTCAAACTCATTTGCAAGCAGCCTGGTATTTTAAAGCCATCTGCTCAATTAGTAGGAGTAGCGAATGTTACAGCCTCATGCTGTCTGAAATTTTAAAATTACATAATTATCGGGGTAGGAGGAGTGACGACTAGTCACTCTCGATCTCCCACACAGAAATGTATCTGAGTCGTTCCAGTTTTTCGCCGCAGTATTTGCCCCAATGATGCTATCATCCATTGCTGGGCCATGACATCACTAAATTATGTTAACACCATCAAAGAACTTAGCGATCATGGTTGGTTTGTGTTAACATCTGCTGCTTATTGTTTGCTCGCGTTCTGATTACGCTATCCATTAGCTTAAACCGAATTCAACCAGTCCCTCCTTAATTCTAAGTCCGATGACGGCCGGCCGCTATTCCAGAACAATAAAAAGCCATTGACTGTAAGCTGTCAAAAAAGATTGTTGGATTTGTTGAGTCGTCACAATACTATTGTTGTTTACTCACCCTACATGCTAACGTAGGTAAAGAAGGGTATTTAATGATCTGTCTAACAAATGGGGGAAAATATGTTATTTTTTAAGTCGAAAGCATACTACTTTCTAACACTTAGTACTTTGTTTATGTCGATTCAAGCTCAATTTTTTGAATGTTCCGTAAGCGTAATGCCTGCTTGTCCTGGTCTAGATGATGGATCAATGACAGTCACATTTCCTGTTACTTTTTCACCACTTTTATGGTTTTTAATTGGACCTAAAAGTTTTAGTGGCTCATCACCCACTGCAACTTTCACGATTAACAGTCTGCCCCATGGCACATATTCCATAAACTGTATTGCCGGTGATAAAAGCTGCTCCACCACAAACATTATTATACCCGAAGCAACCATTTCAGTTAACGTCACGCCAATCAATGGACCTTCTGGCTGTGTGTGTGAGGGACAAGTTATATTAAGCCCAACTACTAATTTTACGGTGTTTGCTTATGTCTACACACTTTCGGGCCCCAATGGCACGACGATGGTGACAACCTCAGCCAATCCATACACGTTCACCGGTTTATGCGGAGGACCCTATTCCTGGACTGTTGCAGCATCAAGCACTAACGATTGCGTTGTATCCTCCCATGGAACCTTCAACCTCGCCGGGCTCTCTCATCCGCTTTCGCAACCGAGCCTGAGCGTTGTATCCCCTACATGCAGCAATGGCAGTACAGGGCAAGTAGAAGTCTCTTATATGGGAGGCGTTGGATCGGTTTTCTACTCAACTGATGGCATCAATTATTCTACGGTGCCTTCCAACCAATTTAAGATTTCAGGTCTTGGTAACTCAGTAACAGTCTATCTTCGCGACACTTCTGGCTGCCCAGCAACACATACCTCAATAACATTGGGCACCGCTACTGCACCAACGGTGACTATTCAAGCAACAAGTTTAGATATCTGTGGAGCAAGCCTTCCCGTATTAACGGCACTGCCGGCTGGTGGATCTGGTTCATATAGCATTCTGTGGACTCTTCCAAATTCCACTGCTAGCAGCTCAAATCCTCTTACCGCTAACCAGGCTGGTCTATATATGGTGGTTGCTACCGATACGGTAAGCGGTTGTATGAGCACTCCAGCATCCATCATGATTAATGACACACTTACTGCAGGAATTATGCCAGCAAGTCCGAGCTTCTGCACTGGATCCTCTACGGTATTGACAGGTGTAGCGACCATCGGAGGAGGCGGAACCCTCACCTATCAATGGTATTTTAATAGTCTTTCAAACCCTATTTCTGGAGCAACAAATCCAACATTGACTGTGTCTCAAGCGGGAACTTATTATGTGGTTATCACCCAAGTCGGCGAGCAAGAATGTACAGGAACTGCTAGTGTAACGGTGGTTGAGAATCAACCTCCAACAGTTACCATCGTGCAAGGAACACAACCAAGTTGTGGACCAGTTCTTTTGGGAACCTCGGTTGAGCAAGGCACTGGTACCTCGATTACCTCCTATCAATGGTACTTAAATGGTGTGGCGATTATCGGAGCAACAGGCCCTATCTACCAAGCAACTCAAAGTGGCATGTATACAGTAACAGCAACCGATAATAATGGCTGCATGAGTGCACCATCACCGGCGGTAACTTTAACTGTTACCAGCTGTAGTGCACTAAGTCAATGCTGTACGGTTTTACAAGATAATTATGCAACAATCACGGTGACGGTAACCAATACCGGAACTGAACCGATTACTGAACCATTAGTGGTGGCTGAGCAATTGCCATGCTGCCTGAAACTGGTTGATGAAATTGGTGCTGGGTGGACTTTTGCACAGTCAGGCCAAACAATCACGGCAACCTATGCAAACCCTAATGGATTGGCTGCAGGCACTTCTGCCAGGTTTGTGCTCACTGTCAAACTCATTTGCAAGCAGCCTGGTATTTTAAAGCCATCTGCTCAATTAGTAGGAGTAGCGAATGTTACAGCCTCATGCTGTCTGAAATTTTAAGATCATATAGCAAAGAGGGAATGATTTTATCATTCCCTCTTTTACTTTTTGCATCAAAGCCTTTTGAAACGAGCTTCATCTAAAATTTGTGTACCTTAATTCCGTTATAAGATCGTCTAAAGATGCACATTTCATAATAAAAAAGTGCTGAATAACTCCATTGCTATATATAATTTCAAGAGTAGACGATCCCCGCTCGGTTTGAAACAAACCTACAACTGTTGCGTCGGTATTTTTTTCGACAGTAGTTACCAAATTTTTTGTTTCAAGGTCCCAAATACATACCCGAGCATTTTTATAACCAACAGCAAGAAACCGCCCTTGTTCCCCTAAACAGCAGAGAGCTGTAACAGCTTTTTTATAGAATGTATTTTTTACCTCAAAAGTAGTAACAATTTTCCCATCTTCAAGAGCAATGACATATACCGTGCCATCACCACAGCCAACGGCAACTTGATTGTTTTTTAAGAAACGGATAGTGGTAATGTCACGAGAACCGGGAAGCTGTACTAACGATTCTAGCTTGTTATCCTTCCATACTCTCAAACGTCCTTTAGCATAAGCGCCAACACTATAGGTATCATTCGCCTGGAGAAGGTGACAGCAATCCTCGCTCATAGCTTTTTTCCCTTCGTTTATAGACAGTGATCCGCTTTCTAATTGCGAGCAATACGGTGGACACTTTTTGTCCCTGCCATCCGCGTACAAGGTAATAGGCTGACTTTCATAGTCAATAGAAAACTTGGTAAGGTCATATCGTTCGACAGCACCGGATTTATAAGCTACTATTAAGGCACTACTTGTATCACACAGAGCGGTTACAGCTCCCCAGTGAGATTGGGGATAAATTGTTACGCGAATTCCTTTGTTCCCTCCATATCCCAGTATACCAATATGCACTTCACCCCCTATAGTACCCACCATATACCAGTTTGTTTTAAATGTATTTCCCAGCGTAAATCTGCCCGCACATGACACAGGAGAAATATCCTTCAATATGCGAGGTCCATCATCTGCCAAGCGTTGTGCATCTACAAAAAAGGGTATGAACTGGCCATCACCTGAAAAAAAATATATATCTTCATAACCATTCTGCCTATCGATCGCATGATCCGCCCTACATACATTAGGCAAATTAAGCAGATTGGGATGCCACTTATCAACTTCTGCATCCATATGAAAATTATGAGAAGGGATGCTAAAACGATTGAGTAACAACTTTTTGAATAACTCCTGCATCTGGCTATCAAATATTTCGTAGAATAAGATTTTTTTTCTGTCAGATTGATGAATTTTTTCGAATAATTTTTTGCCTCTTGCGGGAACTAGAGGATGCACAATCCCGGGCTGAAGCTTCAGACGGTAGATACTATCCACAAGAGCCTCGAGAAATTCGCTCATGAAAGGCGTCTCACCTTGATTTTTCTCCAATGAGAGCTTGAGTGCAATGAGGCAGGCTATAAAATTACTCTTGCCCATGAGTTCAACAATGTGGGGAAAATGAACCATGGAGATGTTTGAAACGATGGCCCGAGCTGTTTCAAAATCATGGTAATTCAATAGTTTTAAAAGTGCTTTGCTCAAAGGCTTGATCTGCAAAAAATGAGCGATTCGCCCGAGCTCAAAAGGATCAAATCCAGCGCCTAATAAGGCCGATATAAGCTTTTTTTTAAGATATTTTTCCCGCTTAGTACCCACTAATTCATTTATTTCATCAAAAGAGCTCTTGGTCCTAGTATGCAACGTACTGAAGTTATACATAATAGCAAGTGACTTTTTTAAAAAAATAAGTGCCTGTTTGCTTACCGGCTCACTGAGCGAAAACGTACCATCAAAATTTTTGCAAGCACTCAGGAACGGGAAAAATGAGACAAGCTGATCCCAGAGGATACATGAACCCTTTTGCGAAAGCATAGTGAAGGCACTCGAACGATAGCTCTCAAAGTCCCTTTTAAGCAGCTTTTTTAGCTGATCATAGTCAATAGAGCCATTTTTCTTAGCGCCACCGATAAGAGCTTTTATAGTCTCAGTATCTGCAAAAACCCACGTACATAGATCAATAACCAAATCTTCATCATCTGATACATCCCAACAAGATAACACATGCATGAGTAAAGAAGCAGCTTCCGAGGTGACTGGAAAGGACGTAGTGATCGTTTTATTCGAATTTGGTGGCAAGTAGTATGTCTCAATAAAGCCCCATTGACTTAAAATAGTTCCAACTGCTGGAAACTTAGTTACGACGTCCTGCATCGTTGTTTCTTCAGGCTCTTTACTTAAAACTTTACTTTCCATGGCTGAAGCACCTGAAATCACGCAAAAGGCAAGCACTAAACAAACAATTTTCATATAATAACCCTTAATTAATAATTATAAGACCTATAAATTTTAGCGATAATTTTTAATTTTGTCAATTTGAATTTTTGGCAGCAAGCAAATACCCGGACCTGATATATTTTTATTCGAGGGAAATGATAGTTACACCCTGGGGCTTTTCTTCTCTGGGCTTAAAATCTTGTAATGTTTTGATGAGTTCTTTTAGAGATGTGTTTGAATCAGAAAGCAGCTCGTACATTTCCAAAATTTCTTTGCAGTGCTTACCGCAAACATTTCCAAGCAGAAAAAGCTTAGCTATTGCCCACACAAAAAAGATTCCGGTCACTATATAAAGCGGCACAGCGTCAAGCGATTCAAATTTTTTTACCCACGTTTCCTTGCTCATCCCACGCGGCTGCTCACAGGCAAGTAGGACAAACATACTAATAATGCCTGCTGGCAGGACAAACAGGTAAATCAATTGCAGAAATCTCGCTAAGTGTGCTGTATGTTTAGTCCGTCCCAACAACCGTTCACTATCTTCCTGCCATTTCTCACATTCCAATTGCAGCTCCAATGCGCCCGTTTTATTTATGTTCCATGGTGACCTAAATGTTCCATAATGATACGAACTTTCGCCGTTATTTTTGGCATGAGCTTCTGGAATAGGCTTTGCTAATATTTGATCCTTATAAAATTTTGCTATCTGCGCAAGCATGAAGGTATCAGCATACATAACGAACTGAGCCGGAGCGCCATATTTTGATGCGATATCTTTCAGTCTTTCTTTGAAACGCGCCGTGGCGTTCTTCATCACTTCCTTAAAATGAATATCATCGCGATTTTTAATGTCTTGGGATAATTTTTTCCGCATTTCCACACTCATTGAAAAAAGCGGCAAGTGGACCAAGAATAGAAAAAAAATACAATAATGGATTTTTCTTATTTGAAACATCTTACACTAGGAGCATTTTATAAACTAACCACCTCGATAAAGCATACAAACGTTATAGCATTCTTGGCTCTGTTGTCAACGTATTTTAGAAGTGAACCCATGAACAAAGCTTTTTGCACCCTTTCTGCTTGACGCACAATTTCTTCTGCGTGATACTAGAAAAAAAATAAAGGAGAGCATAGTGCACCTCATTTCAATCTTCCTGTCCATAGCATTGGCCGGCAATATCGTTTCTTCCAAGGCTATGGAAAAAACGCCCGCAATCGATATATCTTCTATTTTTAATAAAATAGAATTAGAGAGGGCGATAAAAAATCTCAGATTACAAATCTTAAACAACTCCCTGATTGATAATAATGATTTAATTTCTGTACTATCCTATCTTGAGAAGGTTAATAAGCGAAAAGAAAACGATGGAGAAATGATTAAAGCGGAAGATTGCGACGCACTGATTTCAATGCTTAAAGAACCTGCTATCCGGATTTGTTTTGAGACGGAATTACGAAAAAATCGAATATCGTTAGCACCAAAAAATGGATCCCCCAGAATGCGTTCCAGAAATGGATCATTTATCGAGCCTCCTTCACCTAAAGAAGGATCCCCTCGCAGAGGCTCATTTATCGCAAAAATGGTAAGCACAGTTATAAACGATGAGCTAGATAAAGCACCCCACTCAGCTTCATGTGATACTTCCTCCCAACTCGAGGCTGGTTCAATTATAGAGGAAAAAACAAACCCTGTAGCAACTGGTAATTCTGATAATTCAAATCCACGCAAGTCCAGTTCGTTCATAGAAGTAAAAACAAACCCAACAGCACATAATAACTCTGATACTTCCTCCCACTTCGAGCCTGGTTCAATTATTATAGAAGAAAAAACAAACCTTGTAGCGACTGGTAATTCTGATAATTCAAATCCACGCAAGTCCAGTTCGTTCATAGAAGTAAAAACAAACCCAACAGCACCTAATAACTCTGATACTTCCTCCCCTCGCAAGCCTGGTTCAATTATAGAAGAAGCAGCAACTGGTAATTCTCCTAATTCGACGCCACGCAGGTCCGGTTCATTCATAGAAGGAAAAACAAGCACCTTAGTAACCACTGGATTCGAAAAGAGATCTCCTCGGTCGGGCTCAGTTAGAAAAACCAGAATACCTGGTATTGAGTCTGATGAAGTAAAAAAATTAGCACATGAATCGTGTAAGCAAAGTTAAGTGAAATATAAGAGAGAAAAGAGCAATATTAAAAAAAAAACACTTACGAGGTCTGCAAGCGGAAATTAGATGATGGTTATGAAATGGAACACCAGCTTCCTTGCTGATCTGTCCCATCATCATAAAACTCATCTTGAATATTTTCCACAACGACTTTTTCTTTCAAGCAAGTAGGTAGCCAACAATACTTTGCAGTATTGTCATGACTAAATTTGAATATGATATAGGCGAGTTCCTTGGGAAGTTGTGCCTTGGAAGGCCCTTTACACTTTAAAGCCAGTATAATTTTTATTCTATATCTCATCTCATCGTACAACGCTTTAACCTCTTCTGTTGCGACATCATAAGGAGTAAGCGCTCCACATTCTTTACAACCTCGGCCGGCAATCAGTGGAACTTTGCGTACTTTATTTTTTGGGGTTATTGACTTGCACGTACCGCAAGTTTCTTTGGTCCCATATGTTTTGCAGTACGGGTCGATTTCTGGGCACGTAAGAAATATTTTCATCAGGTTAAGTCCTCCTCTAAATGCCGAATGTCTGGATGCCGCATAATGGATAATAGTAAACCCTTTATCATCCTTTTTCTGATGAGCAACCTTGATTCCTTTACTCATACCAGCCACTTTTTCCTTGGCAGAGTGCTGATCGATTACGGGACGAATAGACCCTTGATCATCAATCTTTTGAGTAACGTCTTTGATTCTTTTACTATCTAAGATCCTTTTTACAGAGCAGTGCAGTCCACGTTCGACGGCCTTGCAGAGCAGCTCAAAAGCATTTTCATCAGTAACATTTTCTTGTATGGCTGTAATAAGTTCAAGAGATGCGAGCGCGTGACTGCGCTCATCCTCGCGAAGCCTCTTTATTAAATCGTCCGTTACCTTTACGCCTAAGAAACAAAGCATGTCCATTGTCTCTTGACTAAGCGAACTACAAGCGGCCAGCAAAGGGGTCATGCCTTGCTCAGGCTCATTGATATCAACACCCCATTTTTTGAGCAATGCAAATGCATCAGCAGTATTTGAGAAGGCAATATGTACGCATGATAAAGGCTTCACGCCAATTTTAACTTCAAAAATGTTCGCCCCATGTTTTTTAAGCAATTTCAAAGCATCAACTGCATTGGCTTGCGCTGCGGCATACATAGTAAGTTCGCCCATTGAATCGATACTGTTAACGTCAACATGCCATTCTTCGATTAGAACACCCATAAGCTTTATCGCATTATGTTCAGCTGCATGATGTAGTATAGGAGCCTCAGAATAATGCTTTAGATCAATAACACCCCATTCTTTGAACAATTTTACCGCTTCAATTGCCTGGTCGTGAGCAGCATAAAATAATGGGGTCTGATTGTCGTTAAATTCGCAATTAAGTCTCGCCCCGCATTTTCTAAGGTATCTCATCGCATCAAGAGCATTGCATTGCGCGGCCCAAGCCAGTGCAGATCTTCTCGATCTATCTTTTTCATTGATGGCTACCCCAACTCTTCCCATGAGATAAGGGAAAAGGACACAATCATTAAATTGCGCTGCTAAATGAATAATTTTACCGGACCCTAAACAATTTTCGATGTGCTGTAGAACATGTTGTTTAAGATCATATGAGTAAAGGCTACCTACCGCTGCGTTTGCAAGCCACAGATAGCCCTTCCTCTTATCAACTTCCAGATCGCCCGATTGATGAAGTGTATCTATCTCTTTTAGTAACTTCTCTTTTGTTTCAAGCTCTCGCGTACAATGAGCGTTTTTGTCAATTGGCAACTGCATACTACATAAAAATCCAGTTACACTAACCGCAGCCGCTGTTATCAAAGTGTATAAAAAATTTTTCATAGTTCTCCAAATTTTATATGATATTTTACAAGGATTTCTGCTCACTTAGATAAAAAATGTACAATCTCTTTATACTGTAGGCCATTTTTTATCAATTCACGAGCACAATCTACCGCCCTTTTATTCTTGAATCTTACTTCTTTATCAGCTTTATGCTCTTCAACAAGGAGTGTCACGGCCGCTAGATCGCCTGCGGCTGCAGCTATCATAAGAAGTGTACAGCCTTTAAGCTTACTATGCTTAGATTGCTCATCAACTGGGACGTTTATGTTAAAAGACCCCGATTTACTTACATTCTTCATTGATTGAGCAAATTCTGTTTGCTTAATTAATGCGTCTATGACAGTATCAATGTTGGGGATACCTGATCGTGTAACTTGCACCGGTTGAAAAAGAGGAGAAAATGACTTTCTTACTGCTATACCCTTTGCTCGGATTACTTGATCTTTTTTCTTATTGACCAAATAGGCCACAATAGGCATGCTGGCCGGAATTTTAAATAATTGTTCACGAGCCATGTCAAGTGCAGACTTCCCATTGCTTTTAAGATCAATTGTAGCGTGATACGTTTCCACCAAAAGCTTTACAGCACTGATATTCCCTCGAGATGCAGCTAGCATAAGCAGCGTATAATCTTTAAATGTTTGATCAGTAGTTATCACCGCGTCCACATCGAATGATGGGTTTTTGCTGAAATGTTCCATTATTTGAGCAAAATGTATACCGTTTTCATGGAGAAGACAACGAACAGCATCATCAAAACCATGACAGATCGCTATTGCCCAATAAAACATTGCCAAAACCAAGCTGTGCATCATTTTTTCAAAACATTTTTTCATTTTTTCCCCTTGGATCTTTAAAAGCTAGAGCATGCAGCCAATCATGCCACTTTACTCTATCAAAATTTTGCAATTATTGCAATTGCGCAAATAAATTGTGCATACTAGAAAAAGATAAGAAAAATAGCTTATAAAATAAATAGCATTTCTTCTTACTTCTTTTAATAAGTGAAAGATGTAAGAATGAGGATGGTAATAACGGTGTACAATGCTCCTTAGAAGCACATTTTTTCTCTTCCTTTTCCTTGCGTGCGATGAGCTTATAGGCGTTCCCGTTGAGAGGCTTCCCCAAGGCATTCGTCAAGCATGTAGGCATTTTAAACAAAAACATCGGCTTCCCGGCCTTGCTGTGGCAATTTATTATCAAGGAAAACCCTACTTTCTCAATTTCGGTTTTTCCCATCCTGGAAGGAGAATTCGAGTCACAAAAAATACTCTTTTTGATATTGCATCGATAACCAAGGTATTTGTGTCCACGGCTTTGGCTGTACAGGTTTCAAGGAATCGGATGCAGCTGAGTGACCCACTTCTGCTGCACTTTCCTTTCTTGAGAAATCATCCTAGTGCTCCTGTTGGGCATTTTACATTGGAACAATTGGCTACCCATACCTCAGGTCTTCCAAGAGAAGCAAAGATTAGGAGACAAACAAAGCGAAGAGTTCTACGTTCCTTGTTACGCTGGTATCCGGCCAGTCCCCCAGGTTCTACATCTCTCTATTCAAACTTGGGTTATAAATTATTGCGCTTTGCTGTTGAGAATAGCGCACATAAACCTTTCAATAGGGTTTTAAGAGATGATATAACCGGTCCATTGGGAATGAACAGCACATTCCTTCACGTACCCCCACAATTACAGCATCGTTTCGCTCGCAGGTTTGATAAATCTAATCGCCCACTACCCAAACAAAGGGATAGAATAGCCGGGAGCTTGAAATCGAGCAGCGCAGATCTTATGAAATTTCTGATGGCTAACATGGGTGTTTATGGGCCAGCTCATCTTCAAAATGCCATGAAATTTGCTCAAAAGGGACGCTTTAGAGCAAATGAATATATGGTTCAAGGACTTGGTTGGCAAAATTTTACCAAGGACGGCCTTAAGGTTATAGATAAGAATGGCGGAGTCCCTGGCTATTCAAGCTGGCTTGGCTGGGCTCCCGCAGATCAGATTGGTATAGTACTCCTTGCAAATAAACCATGCGGTCCGCTTACAAACTTTGGTCGTAATCTTCTTAAAAGATTAACGGAAAAAAAGTAAAATCCTTGCTTTCATTCCCTATGCTTGGATAGGATTATGAAAAAGGGGGATACTATGGTAACAAAATTTTCTCGTCACATACAAATTGGTCTTATCTACGTACTATTTCTTTCACTCAATCAACAAGCAATCGCTTTGGAGACCAAAAAAGGCCGGGGCTGTTATGCCGTTTCCATTCCTAAATGCGGGACGGGGCTTTTAACAAAGCTCATCACCAGTATGCAATACAAATTTCCTAAGTTCGAAGGAAAACAACAGAATTCATTTCCCGAGATAAAGGATGGTGAATATATTGTTGCTCACGCAAATTTTTCTGATAGATTTTGCACGCTTGCTGCAGATAGTAACTTTAGGGTCGTTGGCATATTGCGCGATCCTCGCGATGCCGTCGTTTCAATGTATTATTACTTTGGCAAGGGATATGCAACCCAACTGGGCATTCCTTTTGAGGAAAAAAATACACTCATAACAGCTATCATAAAAAATTGGTACGCTGCTGGAGATCGGGCAGTACAGAGCAGGAAGTCCCTTCATGGGTCTATGACAGCCTATTACAAGGCATTTCTAGATTGGCAGAAATGCCCCAATGCCTACCTTACCACTTATGAAAAGCTTGTTGGGCCAAAGGGTGGAGGTGACGCAGCTGTGCAAAGAAAAGAAATTCGAAACATTGCCAATTTCTTAGAATTACCGCTCACTGAAGAAGAAATGACAAACATTATTTCTAAGCTCTATGGTGGTTCTGGTACCTTTAGAAACGGAAAAATTGGCTCTTGGAAAACTGAATTTACTAAAGAGCATGTAGCTCTCTTTAAGGCTGTAGGCCAAGATCTTCTCATGGAGCTTGGCTATGAGAAGGATGATTCCTGGAACATAGATAACTGAGCTCACTCATGCTCATGAGAGGAACAACCCTCGTTGCATGTGTAGCATTCATTGGTTTGATAATTGCCAAAGAGCCTGCCCACACGGCGGGCTCTCCTCTTGGGACAGAGTCGCTTACTACAAAGTACCTTCCCGTATTGCCACGGCCATTTGGAGGTGTTATTCATTTCAATGCTAAGGATTCAAAGCCTTATTGGCAACCAAAGATCGTCCCTCCAAAGGATGCTCCCAATATTTTACTCATTCTTACCGATGATGTCGGCTATGGTGCACCAAGTACATTCGGAGGAACTATTCCAACGCCAACGCTTGAAAGAGTTGCAAGCAATGGCTTGCGCTACACGCAGTTTCATTCGACTGCACTATGCTCCCCAACAAGGGCAGCGCTTATAACAGGACGTAATCATCATACAGCGCATACAGGTGTCATCCAAGAAATTGCCACCGGATATCCTGGGTATGATTGTATTATTGGCAAGGATACCGCAACTATTGGCGAAATTCTCAAGCAGCACGGATACGCAACATCATGGTTTGGCAAAAATCACAATACTCCCGATTGGGCAAGCAGTCAGGCGGGCCCTTTTGATAACTGGCCTGTTGGCTATGGGTTTGAGTATTTTTATGGTTTTACAGGGGGAGATACCAATCAATGGCAAGCAAACGTATTTCGAAACACTACGCCTCTTACGCCCTATGTGGGCAACCCTGGGTGGAATCTTACAACAGCAATGGCTGATGATGCTATCAATCATTTACGACAACTTAATGCTATTAACCCCGATCAGCCATTTTTTGTCTACTATGCTCCAGGTGGGACCCATGCGCCCCATCACCCTACCCCAGACTGGATCAAAAAATTTAAAGGGAAATTTGACCATGGCTGGAACAAGCAACGAGAGCTTATTTTTGAAAGGCAAAAAAAGTTGGGAGTGATACCCTCACATGCGCTGCTTACTCCCTGGCCTTCAGACCTTCCTCACTGGGATAGCCTTAATGATCAAGAAAAAAAACTTTTTGCTCGTCAAGCCGAAGTATATGCAGCTTATCTTGCCTACACCGATCATGAAATAGGCCGGGTAATAGATGCAATACAACAGATGGGCAAATTGGATAATACACTTATTATATACATAAGTGGAGACAATGGCAGTAGTCCGGAAGGGTCACTTACGGGTACTCACAATGAAATCATTACACTTAATGGAGGATCTGTGCCAGTAAGTGAGCAAATGAAATTTTATGACACCTGGGGCTCTGACAAAACATATCCTCATATGGCAGCTGCGTGGTCATGGGCATTTGATACCCCTTTTAAATGGACAAAGCAGATTGCATCTCATTTTGGAGGCACACGCCAAGGTATGGCTATTTCATGGCCAAAGCGTATCAAAGACGAAGGAGGAATTAGAACCCAATTTCATCATGTCATTGACATCGTACCCACTATTCTTGCAGCAACTGCCATTCAAGAGCCGGTGATGGTCAATGGCGTCCCGCAAAAGCCCATAGAAGGAACAAGTATGACCTATGCCTGGGATAAAAAGGATGCACAGATTCCCACAAAGCACAAAACTCAGTACTTTGAAATGATGGGCAACAGAGGGCTCTTTCATAATGGCTGGATGGCATCAACAACGCCTGCAACACTTCCTTGGTCATTAGGCGCGCTGCCAAAGACTCACGATGTCATGTATGGGTATACCTGGGAACTGTATAACATAGATAAAGATCCGACGCAATATAGGGATTTAGCATCTAAAATGCCAAAAAAATTAGAGTACATGAAAGATCTTTTTATCAAGGAAGCAACAAAATATAACGTGTTCCCCTTAGATAATTCAAGACCACAACGGCTTCTTACACCACGGCCAAGCCCAACAGCGGGACGTACTACATTTGTGTATTATGGTCCGGTGGTGGGAATTCCCCATGGTGCAGCACCGAGTCTCCTTAATAGATCGTATACGATTACTGCTCAGGTGCACATTCCACAAAAGGGAGCCGAAGGAATGATGGTAACACAGGGTGGTCGCTTTGGAGGTTATGGCTTTTATCTTTTAAAAAACAGACCGGTTTTCCTATGGAATCTTTTAGGTCTTGAACGGATCCGCTGGGAAGGAACCCCGCTCTCTCCAGGAAACCATACCCTTGCATTTGATTTCACGTATAATGGTCCTGGCTTTGGCAAAGCAGGCCTTGGTGTTTTAAGTATCGATGGCAAAGAAGTAGATCGAAAGCATATGAAAAGAACCATTCCATTTATCTTACAATGGGATGAAACATTTGATGTCGCAAGCGATACAGGAACGCCCGTAGACGACAAGGATTATCAGATTCCATTCACCTTTACAGGAAAGCTTATTAAACTCACCATTGCTATTGGAGAACCCCACTTAAGCGAAGCTGAAAGAAAACTCTTCTTTGAAAAAGGACAGCGCAACAATCAAGCGAGTGAGTGACCAAGATCAAGATCAGCCAAAAATGATATATCCCAGAAGGCAATAGTATCGCGGGTAGCTACAAGCAGTTCTATCTTAGAATCTCTTTTGACTATATGGAGCGATTGTACAAGCTGCTTTCTAGGTACGGTAAGAGCGGCTACTTGCTTTCCAGAAAGTGCATGCCATATGCCTACCTTAGAACCAAATTTTTTATAGGTATCAATCTCGATGGGGCATGCCACAAAATATTCTTTTTGATTGTTATGCACCACCTCAAAACACAGGGTGCCCAGCCGAGAGTGAGGAGCCGAAAAAGAGTGCTTAAGCGATATTTCGTTTTTGGTACAATCCCAGATACTAACCGTGTTGTATGATCGTGTCATAAGATATTCTGAATTTTTGTAAGAAAACTGGGCAATGGCACAAAAATCTTCTGACTTAAGGCCCAATGCCTTCATTTCGCCTTTGTTCGATAGCTGCATCAAGCCATGCTTAATATCTTCAAAAAACAAGTTCCCATCGGATAAGCAGAGTGGCCCATTTTTGAACACAAACCACCAAGAAGAGCCCTCTTGTCTATGAGCAAACTTATGAATGAGTTGGTCATCAAGTCCGTAAAGCGCGGTAGTTACGGGGCTTGTAATAATGCGTATTCCTGTACGTGTGCCATCTGGTGAAACTGCTAATCGTATCTGATCACGCTGTCCATGGCTCGGATCTTGCAGCTTCGAAACAAGTGTACCTGACTTAAAATCCCATACATAGGTTGAGCTCCGATGCGTCTCATCCTTTGGAGAATACGCAATAATAAGAGGACGTTGCTGCGAAGTATCGACACCCACAGAAGAAAGCGGCAAGTCATCCTTCCCATCAGGAAGAAGAATATGAACTACGACACCTGAGGCTAAATCACTAATCTCTACTCGGTTTTTTTTTAAGAGAACAAGATAATTCTTCTGCTCATGACAGAAAGTAGTTACCGCTACCAAATCCTCAATCTTTATTTGCTGTTTTGGGGTGGCAGGCACCTCAGCTTTCTTCTTTTTGTAAGGGGCAAAAGCACTTGGTTGGTTCTCTTTTCCTGGGCTCACAGGAGTAATTTTTTTCGTCTCATGAAGAGGCTTTTCATTTTCTTGATTTAGCGACCGTTTGCGGGAAACTGTCGCCTCCCTTTCTTGGTCCACTACCCGTAAGAGGCTTTTCATTTTGCCGGAAATTGTCGCCTCCATGGCATACATTGAAGTAGGAACACAACTGAGCATCACCATAAGTAAAAATTTTTTTGTAACCATGAAGACCTTCTTAATAACTTTATAACTGAATTTATGATATTATTTACACCTTAGTATAGCATTTTTTCTAATATTGACAATGTCACAAGGAAAGAGGCCGCTAGACAAAAGCATGTTCACTATTATTTCTTATTGACATTTTTTATGCGCTTGATATTATGTAAAAAAATACTCTTTGTTTACAAAAGAAAAGGATTCGCACATGAAATATAGTGCCAGCATTCTTATTTTACTTACTACTTCGCTCTGCGCCATGGAGCTTCCTAAGCCCAAAGAGATAGGAGCGACTACCCCTACTCAAGAACGTTTAAAGACTTTACAGCCGACCAAACAGGAAATGGACACCGGCATGACCCGTTTCGGGAAAGCCGTTTATAAAGGCGATATCGTTGCTTTGGAATATTTTTTAAAACTCTCGGGCAAGGGCAAGGAAACTCATAATCTTATGAAAGCAATGCACCTTGCTGCAACGATAGGCCAAATAAATATTATAAAATATATAGCATCCAAAAATCCCGCTCTGGTAACGGAATCAGATATGGAGTTAACACCCCTGCTAAAGGCAGCAGAAAGCAATCAAACAGACGCGTGCAAGGTGCTGCTTTCTTTAGGTGCGCCCGTTGATTCTAAAACAGGTCATGGCACGACAGCTCTGCATTTAGCGGCAAAGCATGGCAATATTGCACTTATAGCAGAACTTAAAAAGCAAGGTGCTGATATACATGCAGTTAATCAACCTCATTACATGCCCTTTCATGTGGCTATAGCAAACGGCCACCTTGAAGCTTGCAAGCATCTGTGCATTGATCCTCCTAAAAATGAACAAAAGGAATCAGTGCTAAAATGTTTAAATTGTAAGACCGACAAGGGAGCTTCTGTTGTACATTTAGCAGCAAGGCACGATAATGGAATATTAGAGTGGCTCAAAAGTATAGGAGCTAACTTGAATGAAAGAATCCAAACGTCAGCTCAATACAGAAAGGGGAACACAGCTTTGCACGTCGCTGCTGAATTTGGAGCTTTAGAAAACATTAAATACCTTCATAATGAAAAAATGCCATTGGATGAGCAAAATGAAGAAGGAGAGACTGCTTTACATCGCGCCGCGAAAGAGGGCATGAGTGAAGCCGTCCGATTGCTTCTTTCATTAGGGGCGAAAATAACAAACCGAAAAGATGGACAAACACCGCTTCATCTCATAGTCACGTATGAAAAAAATGTCGCGGCTCTTCTCCAGACTTTTAAAGCTGTCAACATTAATTTGGACACCACTGACTTGTGTGGAACACCCGCTCTTGAGGCGGCACGGCAGGGCAAATGGGAAATAGTCGATGTTTTCTATAAATATGGTGCAAAAGTCCTTCTTAAAGTTCCTACGGGTGAATCATATTTATCTTTATTTGCTCTAGATCAAAATGCTCAACAGCGAGAAAAGGATGGATGCGATCTCCTTAATGAGATCCTGAGCGCCATAGAAGGACCTAACGATTGTTCAGTCCTCTTTAGAGCGACAGCCTATAATATCCCAAATATTTTTTGTGATTATGTCAAAGCATTCAGAAAAAGGGCCAAGACAAGTGATGCAGACATTCTCGATTTGACGGATGAATACGGAAATACCCCACTACATCATGCGGTACAAAATGGTTCTGATAAAATAATAAAATGCCTTCTTTATTACCTTGATTGCCATGCTTATGCGAAAAATGATGCGGGGCAGACAGCTCTCCGTTTTGCTCAGCTGAAAAAATACGACGACATCAAATTTGAAATTGAGACCAAATATTGCGTCTACAAATGCTTACTAAAACTTTTACCTCATCAGATTGTAATGCTCATACTTTCGTATGTGCAACGACCAATAGGGCTGAGTCACCCAAAAACAAAAGAAATAGTGGGCTTGTGGGCGAAAAATGAAAATGTATCTTGGCAATGATACTTTTTTGACGCGATACTATCAAATAGTAAATTTTAAAACAATATACTTATCTTAAAGGAATTTTTATGAAAGTTACTCTTATTTTTCTCAGTCTCATAAGCATACCTCTCTTGGCTATGGAAAATAATAAACCCATCGCAAAAAACAAAGAACAGGATCTTGGGAATCACGAAGCTATCGTTAACGCTCAAATCAAGCGCCAATCTCAAGAAGCTGACAAATTTGCAGACGTCATGGAAAAACGAATCAAAGAACTAAAAGAGCGTAAGGCTCAAGAAAATGCCAAAATAGACAAAAAAATCGGTGATTACAATGAACAAAAGACCCTAGAAAATAAAGAATTGGATGCCTTAATCGAAAAAAGACTCCAAGAAGCAAAAGAGCGCAAGGCTCAAGAAAATGCCAAAATAGACAAAAAAATCAGTGATTACAATGAACAAAAGACCCTAGAAAATAAAAAATTGGATGCTTTAATCGAAAAAAGACTTCAAGAAGCAAAAGAGCGCGACGCTCAAGAAAAAAGTAAGGCCGATGCACAGATTGCAGCATTAATTTTATCTAAAAACAAATAATTTTTTCCATTAAAAAGGGCTGGACTTAATCAAGTTTGTCCTCTCCTATTAAAAAAATCTTTAATACACCTCCAAATTCGCGTGTCATTTTAAAGAAAATTTTAAAATAAGGCACTTGCGTGAGCAGCGAGTTCTATAGAAATCTATATCAAGAGCCATGACGATGGTTTCTTGTGCTTCACACACTTGTACAAAAAATGATCAAATTCCAGGTAAAATCTGCCATTCGTTTGAAATAAGCGCAAATTCTGGTTATGATAAAAGCGGTTAAAAGATCACTTCCAAGAGCAGAGGATGCTTAAATGCGCATTACTGGCCATTATAAAACTATTGCTAACACCACCTATTTTATTCCGTCGGCGCTTCCCCCACTAAATCCCCCCTTTGTCTTAGATGCACAGATGCTCGCATTATACGGTGAAGCAATGCTTGAGCTCGGCAAGCTTAATGAGATGGCCAATCGCTTACCAAACGTTGATCGCTTTATAAAAGCGTATGTCATTAAAGAAGCATTACTTTCTTCTTCCATTGAAGGCATAAATACAACGCTACATGATGTATTCACGCAACCGACCTTTGAGCATAAGCCTGATAAAAACACACGAGTGGTCATGAATTATACAAGAGCCCTCTCTAGAGCGCTTTCTATGATTCGGGATGAAAATATGCCGCTTACCTCCCGCATACTCCTTAAAGCTCACGAAACCCTCATGCAAATGGGGGATGGGGATAAAGCTAATCCGGGCAATTATCGGCGTCTTGCTGTTAAGGTGGGGAATTTAGTTCCTCCCCCTGCCATGCATCTTTTGGACCTTATGGGAGATCTTGAAAAATTTATGAATGACACGCAAAGCTTTCCTGCCCTTATTACAGCAGGTCTTGCACATGTACAATTTGAAACCATCCATCCTTTTCTTGATGGCAATGGAAGAATCGGCCGTTTGCTTATTATCCTCGTATTAGTTGAGCGAGCCATTCTTTTAGAACCTATACTCTATATATCCTACTATTTTAAAAAACATCATATGGAATATTATGAACGGCTTGATAGAGTGCGCACACATGGGGATTTTGAGGGCTGGATCACTTTTTATTTAAAAGCAATTAAATGTAGCTGTATCGACGCTCACAGGCGAGCAAAGGATATAGAAGCATTAGAAAAAGATCTGAATGATCTTATTATCCACGAAAAAAAATATTCTGTTGCCATGCGTGACTTAAGATTTCATGCACTTTCTATACTCTTTTCCTACCCTGTCATTAGCATTGGTCAGATGAGTAAGCAGCTTTCAGTTTCTTATAATACAGCAAACCGCATTATCAAAAACTTTATGAAGTTCGGATTCTTGGTAAAAGAACCACAAAAAAATCGAGGCAAGGTGTTCAAATTCAAAAGCTATCTGGATATCCTTGATCGCGTCTATTAAGGCACCTGTTCTCTTTTTTCTTGATTCGCAACTTCCCACATACCCTGAAGATCCGCTATCATTGATCGAAAAAGGGTACTATATTTTTCATTAGCGCTTGTATCGCCACCTTCGAGCATTTGTACGATATTTTTAAGCATAAGCAGCACTATTGAAAAATCCTCAGAAGAACAAGTCTTAAGATCTACTTTCTTAACAGCATCGAGGATATGCTCTCCTCCCTTTTTAAAATCTACATCAAAAAGAGTGCCTACCATATACTCCGTTCCAAGCGCTATTTGCATAAACGCAGGCTGTATGGCTTCGCCTTTTGCCCAAAATGCTTGTGCTAAGGAATGCTGTTTTGCATCATTTTCGCCGAGCACCGCCAGAAGTTGATAATGTGCAAAAAAATACACACATAACCAGATTTTTGCAGCCTTGTTGACTTCTGGGCTAGTAATAAACTGGTTTACATATAATAAGGGATTGTACGTCTTGCTAAATTCCACATACTTTACTGATTTTGTTTTCCTGCCCCATGCAACTAACTGACGGAGCATCCGTTGTGCTGTCAGATAATCTTTTGTGAAAGCAGACACAAGAGCTATACTAAACATAACCGCCAGACTATCATTTTCAGGATGAATATACAGCTGAGCATTAATACAAAAGAGAGAAGCTAGACGCTTAGTCTCGACATCTGAAGATATGTGGCCAAGGTACTTCAGCCCTTCTTGAAAAGATGGCGACATGAAACCTGAGTTGATCAGAAGACATATCAACACATACGTCCTTGTAAGGGTGATGTCTAGATGAAGATGCTCACCATTTTTTGCGCGTCTATCGATGAACCCTTTAAGCAATTGTTTGAACTTATCTGCTTGCTGTATCCCCTGGGGGAAAAATGGATCTCGGTCTACCATACATCGCTCCAATAATCCCGTAAGGCAATGACAGAGCGACACGATATTGGGTCCTTCTTTTGCTAATACTTTTTCATCGTGTTCTATCCGCTTAATAATCTCACTTAAAAGCTGTACGGTTTGTTCTAATGGCGCATGCACGCGAACCAAATCAGCAACTCTTGTCTGACCTTCCTCACTCATCATCTTGATCGGATTAATTTTTTGCTCAATGTTGATCATAAGATAGGTAATCAAATGATGGGCCCGTTGATGCTTATGTATAGTGTGCGACTGAGCCACCTGTGTCTTTTTCATAAATATTTTTAGATCGGCCGGACCAAATTTGTCGCTCACAAGCCTAAGAATACGTATCAGGTCTGCAGTTGAAGGCTCGAGAATGTTGGGAATACCATGCAAATAGAGATCAGATAAAGCAATCGCATCATCAAGACTCATTTTTGTTACCGGGTAGTCATCAAGCATAGAAAGCAGGATGGATTTTCTCGGGCTTTCTTGTGCTCCACTTAATTTTTCTAATGCTGTTTTAATGAAGATGACTTTTGACAGTTTTTTTTCGCGTATTTTTGTACTGACCCTTTTAATAGGCAAAACATTTTGCTCATCAAACTCTTTCTCATACGCAGCCCTATAATAAGTGCAAGCACTTTGCAGATCAGGCTCTACTAAATCTTTAATGCCTGTAGCATAATAATCCCCTAACAAGTATAATTCTTCAGCTGGTAAATTTTGCGCTGAGTAACATTCCAATGCTGAACCAATAAGCGTTTGCAAATCTTTGGTAAGTTTGCTCTCTGTAGCAGCCTTTTTAGTTCGCTCTAAAAGGCTTTTTAGAGAATCATGGGAAATTTTTTTTTGCTTATGAGCTTCGAGGATCCAAGAGGCCTGTAGATTACCTTTTTTATCAGCTTCTTTAAAGAGCGCAATAGCCTGATCTTTATTTTGTTGCACTTTTTCTGGAAGAGCCTTAGATGCATCTAAAAATAACGACCCTAGTGTGTACGTTGCTTGCGCATCCCCTTGGCAAACCCTTTTCAAAGCAGTAAGAACAGTCTTATCTACGCAAGCAAACTCTTGAAAAAGCTTGCGGTTATGAATTTCACTCACTATGCTCATAATTGATTCTAGCCGTGCTTCAGCTTTGATATACCAAAGAAAAATCTGTTCAAGCAATTTGGTAGTAAGGAATTTTTTTGCTGACCAAACTCTGTCACAGCATTCTTTCATTTTTTGTATAAGCACCTTTTGTAGTTTAGGATCAAACTCATTGAACTGTTGATACATTTCTTCTCCTAAAAGGAGCATCCTCTCAGGACCAACCAAATCAAGAAGTAAGGGATATGCCAAAGGATTAACCAAACGGGCCGTTTCCAGATATTTTATGATATCTGTCGATAGTTTGGCTTTGTAGATACGCGATTGGGCATATAATAAACCACTCATTATATAGCAGGCTTCTGGGTTATTATTATCTGCAAGTCTTTTAAGCTCCTTGTAAATGCCCCGCTCTTTAAAATAAGTTATGCCATCTTGCTTAATAAAATCGGAGTTTAAAGCAATTCTACACCAGAAAAATGCTTTCTCACGCGATTGGGCAATACCCTGTTTAGCCGATCCCCATAAGTAAAGAGGTATAAGAGAAGCAAGCGTTTCGATTTTATGATCTTTTTCCCACAGTTTAATAAGCTCGCTGTCTTTTGATAAGGAAATTGATTGAACTCCTGCTTGACCATGTACATTGGTTGAAAACAAACAGCCCAGAAAAATGGCACAAAACAAAAATGTTTTACGTTCTACAATGAGCATACACCCTCCATTTATTTATTTTATTCTGATTCTAGCATGAAGGTTTTGCATTTTTTTTCAAGGCAAAATTCAAACCAGAGCTCTTGCAAAGAATAAACACTCATTTATAATCCAATAAGGCGTTACTTGGAGAAAAAAATATGAAAAAATTTGTTTTAAGCACTCTGATTTTCTGCTGCTTTGTCACGGATGCCTTTGGAAGTGTGCCACAAGAGGTCATAAAAGGACTAGGTATCTACCTTGCAACTGTTGTTGGTAGTATCGCACTTACAGGAATACAAGTTGCTGCCCACGAACTTGGCCATGCACTTACCAATAAGCTGCTTACAGGAGATCCAATCTCGATAGAACTGAGGTGGCGTCGCTGGGGTTGGTGTGGGGTCACAAAATTTCAAACATCATTACCAATGTGGGGAAATGCATTGCGGACAGCAGCAGGCCCCCTTGCAGGTCTTGTTGTCTCTCAACTGCAATTTTCAATTTTAGAATATCTTGAGATGCTTCAACAAAAGAAGAACCATTCTTCTGATCGGAATTCTTCTTTTTCCTATACGCCCTTACCATTTCTTTTCAACCTTTACAAAGATGCATATAGGGGAAGCGGAAAACTTTTGACACCTGGTAGAGAATTCTTTTTACACCTTATGAAATCACTCTGTTGCTCGAGTATGCTTAGGCAAGCTGCATACGGTTTCCTTCCTATTGGAATTGATAAAGAAGATTCCGTAATGCCGCTTTTAAAAGGTGATGAAGATCCCCAAGGTGACGGCCAAAAATTATGGATGTATCTTTTAAAATGCCATAAAAACCAAACACCCAAACTAAGTAGGAAGATATACGGCATTATCAACGCTTGTGTGTGGTTTCCCACGTACTGTATTGCTGCACGGGGCTACTATCAAAATCTATTCTAAAGCCCTTTCAATCCAGGTAAGGATTTCTTGGTTTACCGATTGAGTAAGCGATTGCTCATCTGATGGACTTTCACCGGATGAATTTTTAGATTCTTTAGGCAATGCGAGTGCTGCCTTGAATTCGGGATCTTTATTTTCCAGCTCATTTAGGAAACTGGTCCAACGCCTTGCAAGGCGCTTACCCACTGGCCCGGTAGGTTTTTCATCGATATTACTCTGTATCTCAGCCAAAAGCATTTCCCAGCGCTTTTTATAATCTGCAATTTCCCGCTTTACGTAGCTTTTTTGCAGCTGTGAAAAATGACGCAAATGTTCAGGTGAATAATTCAGTTCTTTATTGTGAATAATGTCATCTATAATAGAGTTCAAAATTTGACTCGATTCTTGCAAATGCAATATCTGATTTTGCATATATTCGCACTGTACCTTAAGATGCTCTATCACATTCACATTTTTTTTCATTATGTCCTTAATAGCTGATAGGGAAAAGCCAAAAAATCGCAGCGCGATAATCTGCTGCAGCTTCATCAGATCAGCTTCGGAATATACCCGATATCCATTAGGGAAGCGTAAAGATGGCTTTAATAAACCAATTTGGTCATAGTGATGTAACGTGCGTACAGTTACCTTGGTTAATTTGCTAAATTCTTTAACGTACCATTTTTGCATGTGGTTCCTTAGGTTGCTACTTTCGCGTCCTTTCAGATACCACAGTAAGGTATGACGTGGCGTCAATGTCAAGAATATTTTTTTATTTTATTTTAGGGTTATTAATGTCTGACATATAAATGTACAAAAGTGACGAGAAAATGTGAGGCTTTATTCCAAAGGGCAGGAATTTTTCCCTATAAGCTGATATAATACACACCATCCGACTAATGCCTCATAGAATGAAAAGATCGACAAGGCCAGTAATATCCAGCTTGAGAACCACCAAGCAAGAACCAGGAAACCTACTCCAATCGCAGCTCGTATAAAACGGTCCTGCGCACCTATATTCTTTTGCATACATGCTCCTTTTGGGCAGTTATACATAATGAAAAAGAGACTAACGATGTTTGGGAGAATTGAATTGAGCTTATAGTATGATACGTATAGGTTAACAATTTCTTTTTTTTTGCCTAGCAGCTTCTTAAAAAAATAAATCTCCTCTATACTTGAGCAGATATCTGACTTAACATACTAATGGAGGGCCTATGAATGGAATAAGATTTCTTCAAATAGCAGTTTTATGTGGCATCTCAATGCACTGCCGCGGCATGATCGAAGAACTTTCACGCATATGCAAGACCGGTGAAGAGAATGTTTCAGCTTTAAAACCTGAAGAATACGTTTCTGTAGCACTTGCGAATAACAGAACGGCTAATGTAAGCAATGCAGAAATAGCCCATACGAGGACCTTAATGGAAGGAGTAGGAGTCGTTCCCTTTTTCAAAGAACTTTGCCAAGCAAACATTGTGACAAATCTTGAAATAGTGCTCCGTACTGTTAAGCCAGAAATCTCTGATGAGGACAAGCATGAAATTTTACTGGCCGCTTCCAAAACTAATAATATAACTATGGTAGATCTTTTATGGAAAAACAACTTTCGTTTCCTTACTAAAGATTACCCCCCTGACATAAAAAGGGCCGCATTAAAAATATTATTATTGCACAATAATAAAGCAGTAATTGATTACTTTTTAGAGGTTGACAAAAGTATCAATCATAATCAACTCTATCTTGACGCAATAGAAACACGTAGCCGCTTAGCGTATGATCTTATAAAATCCCCGAGCGTTGAACTTCATGCCCGCGATATCTTCAAACCTTGGAATACCGCTTTGCATATTGCTGCAATGCATAACGTTGAATTTATGAAGGCACTCCTTAATAATGTTAAACCACTTGAGCCAGACAATGCACGTTTGGCAGATTGTCAGATCTTGACTGCTGGTAATGCATGGGGAAGCACGCCACTGCACTGTGCCGCTGCTACGGGACAAATCGAAGCCGTTAAACTATTATTAGCATTGAAAGTTCCCGTTAATATCCTTGATTATTTACGCAATACTCCTCTTATACGAGCTGCACGCAGCGGATATCCAAGCGTGGCTGAAGAATTGGTAAACAAAGGCGCAAACATAGAGCATACAAATAGAGATGACCATTCAGCACTGACGGTAAAAAAAGATGCTGGAGTTTCTGATGCAGCGCATACCGCAGTGGTAATATTTCTTAAAGCATGGCTTGATAAAAAGAAGCAAGCGCAGCAGTAATAATGCAATGGAAGTAATGTAATATAAAAAGAGGGATATATCAGTCCCTCTTTTATTTTTGGCCCTCTAAGGCATTATTTCGCAAGTACTTTACAAGATATTCGTGGCTACACAAGTTACTCGGTTTGAATCATTTGATTTTAGTGGTCTTTTCAAGCTCCTCCCCTTTTTTCAATAAATAATTTTTAACCGCCACTTTGATCGAGCCATAACTTTTTACAAGATTCCGATAATGGTCCACAAATACCGTTGGGTTATTTTGACTTATGAAAATTAAAGACGAATAATCGCCATTTTGGCTGGCTCTCATAACAGCAGTAAGCAAATGGTTATTATCAATTTCAGCACCGGCACCAACAAGCAATCTGGCATTATTTATATAACCCATTTCCAAAGCAGCATTCAGCGCAGCTCGCTGGTGAACATTTGGATTTGCTCCAGCTTGCAAAAGCTTTTTTACCATATTTTCATGATCAAAGTGTGTTGCCAGTAAAAGCGCAAAATCTTTTTCCGGGACATTCGCACGCCCAATATATCTAAAAAATGTTGTTCTATAAGGATGAGCAGAAATCGCTTTTGCAATTTTTACATATTCCTCCATAGTATCTTCTGCATCTGCCAGGCTTAACTTGTCGATGAGTGCGCTAAACTCTTCTTTCTGCTCTTCCGCGCTTTTTGATACTTCCATAGCATTCAAACTACCCCATGCCATGAGGCTCGTCGTCAATACAAATGCCTTAAATATATTCATCGCAATACTCCTTATCGATGATTCTTGTTTTTAATAACAAAAGATATATGCAAATCACATAAAAATAAAAACCTTAATAATTATTATATTATGGGTTTCTATTTTATTATATGTCATTATTTTTTATTCTAACAGAAAGTTTTTTAATTGGAAATAGTTTATGGAAAAGGTTACTAAACGTAGGCGGCTACGCGCCGAGCGGAAGGGCGCTGCGCGCGCCCCTTCACCCCCGCCGGGGAGAACCCCTGGCCCCCCAATAAGAGGCTCAAAGTATGAATTCAATCTCTCGCGGACATTGCACATTCGAGATGCATTATTTTTTACTATGATGAAGCGCAATTGAATTTGTGGAAAAAAGACGCGCTCTTGATTTATCAGAGGATATGATTCTATGTTAGAATGAAGGTAGATTTTTCAAGGGAATCACATGCCTATAGACTATGAACAGTTATTAAAAGAAGCCACCATTCATTTTTCACGCAGCAGCGGGAAAGGCGGACAGAACGTCAATAAAGTTGAGACACGTGTGGAGCTCATCTTTAATATTCCTGCTTCAAATATTTTGGAGGAAAGTGTTAAGGCAACTCTTATGACTGTTTTAAAAAGCAAGATAGATCATGAAGGCAATCTTCGAATCACCGCAAGTTCAGAGCGACTCCAGCATAGTAATCGAAAAATAGCCGAAGAAAAATTCATACATTTAATACGTACCGCTTTAAAACCCAAAAAAAAACGAATAAAGACCGTGCCCTCAGTTGCATCAAAAATTGCCCGATTAGAGTCAAAACGCAAGGTCAGCATAAAGAAAAAAGAACGAAAGATATCATACCAAGAATAAAGCTTTTTGGGTGAAAGATCGCGGGCGCTTTTTATGACAGAACTCCTCACGAAATTTAATTTTTTGCTATTTTGTGAGAAATTATTGGTTATTTCCAGGGAGTTTTTTAAAAAACAAGGCAAATTCCTCACGAAATATATTATTTCTTGATTTCGTGAGGAGTAAAGGATATTCTTTAATGGGAGGACTGCTACTCATCATCAACGAGAAAGATTTTATGCAAACACCATTTTATGGTAGAACAGACGAGTTGGAGCGATTACGTTTTTTACTGAGCAAGCGTTCTGCAAGCTTGGTAGTTATAAAAGGGCGACGAAGGATTGGCAAGAGCAGACTAATACAAGAATTTAGTAAAGATTTTAAAACATTTTTTTTTACTGGACTGCCACCTGAGAAAGAAACGACTGCTCAGGATCAGCGAGACTATTTTGCTGAACAAATGGCGCTGAACTTATCTATTGATAAAATCAGTGCTGCTGATTGGACAACTCTGCTCTCGACGCTTGCTAAGCACGTTCTTGAAGGGCGTATTATTATTGTATTTGATGAGATCAATTGGATCGGATCACTAGATCACACTTTTTTGGGTAAGCTCAATTCTGCCTGGGATCTTCATTTTAAGCAGAATCCCCAGTTATTATTAATCTTAAGCGGCTCTATGTCAGCATGGATTGATAACAATATCTTAAGAAGCACCGGTTTTATGGGACGTAATTCTTTAGAATTAACCTTAGATGAGCTTTCGTTACCTGTCTGTAATCTCTTTTGGAGAGAAAAAGCGAAGTTTGTATCCTCTTATGAAAAATTCAAAATTCTCTCGGTTACCGGTGGTGTACCCCGCTACTTGGAAGAAATAGATCCGAATAAATCTGCCGAAGAAAATATTTTTAATCTTGCCTTTAGACGTGGAGGATTGTTACTTGAAGAATTCGATCGCATTTTTTCTGATCTTTTTTTAAAAAGATCCCCGAGGTATAAACAAATAGTTGAGAGACTCGCCGACGGAAGTGCGTCGCTTGAGCAGATTGCTCTTGCAATGAGCATGGAGAAAGGAGGAACAGTCAGCGAATATCTTGATGACCTCGTTGAAACGGGATATGTAGCAAAGGATTATGCTTGGAATTTTAATACCAGTAAACAGTCTAGAATTTTCAGGTATCGACTGAAAGATAATTATCTTCGCTTCTACCTGAAGTTTATTGCACCATACAAGGAACAAATCGAGAAAAATCAAGTGAGAACTCTTCCTCATTGGTCAACCATTATGGGCTTGCAGTTTGAAAACCTCTTTGCTCATAATTTTCATACACTTTTTTCGATGCTTGGTATAAACTCGGATGAAGTTATGTACGATAGCCCCTATTTTCAGCGCGCAACAAATGAACGGCCCAGCTGCCAGATAGATTACCTTATTCAGTCGAAATATAAGACCCTTTATATATGCGAAATAAAGTTTTCAAAAAAAGAAATCGGGGCTAGCGTTATCTATGATGTTAAGCAAAAAATAAAGCGATTACCAAAAGCCAATATATACTCCATTAGACCAGTTCTGGTCCATGTAAACGGTGTCACAGATGAATTAATAGAAGCAGATTTTTTTGCACACATCATCGATTTTGGACAAATGCTTAACGTTCGCAGAAACTAAGGGCGGCCGTAAGAATCCTTCAACACAAAAAGCTGATGCATTAACCGAAGGTTCCTTCAAAGGCAAACTCTGAAATTTTTTTTCGTTGAGCCTTTTTTGCATCCTTCTGGGCAAATTCTTTTGTGGAATGCTCAGCTGAGGCACGTTCACCGATGGCTACCATTGCTTCAACAACATAACCCTTAGGAACTTTGGCAATTTTTCGTGCCTTTGCATAATCAAATCCTTCAAGCGCGTGTGCGACCAGACCAAGTGCTGTTGCCTGTAACTGGAGATTCTGTGTGGCAGCTCCTGCATCAAAAGAGTGTGTCTTATTTGGTTTTTCATTATACTCAAAATTTTTACGTGATAACACAAGGACAAGCGCTCCTGCATTCTTAACCCATTCCTTATTAAATGGAACAAGAAGGCCAAAAAGCTGATTCCATGGTTCTGTTCCATACAGTGCATACACCAATCTTCCCGGCTGTGCATTAAATGAAGAGGGGGCCCAAATGAATGCAGCAAATAGTTGGTTGAGCTTTTTCCTCATATCACTTTCGCTAAGAGTACGATGAAGGTCATAGCTGGATGCGCGTTTAAGCAAAAGTGGTTCTATTGGATATTCGGATTTGCGCTTTTCTTCTTCCATTCTTTTCCCCCCCTTTTGACTAATGCAAGCCCGGCTCAGTGCATCCCTATCAAAGAGGGGGCTGAAAACGAGCACTACAATCACTATTCTTGCGTAAAAAGCCATGCACACTCCTTATAGTACTGATACCTCACTAAAGTAAGTGTACCTTACCTTGGATGCTTTGCAAAAGAGCTTCCTTGAGGATATATCTCCAAAGGAGAAGAAAATGCTTGCATGCTATCAATGAGTCGCCATTGAGCTTCAATCTCATTAAAGCTCACAGAATAATTCAATTTTTGATTACATATATCTAAAAGGAGATTTTCATACGCATCGACCGGTGGCAGTGTTTCTTTAAGCACCAGCATTGTATCGTCACGCCCCTGCAACTGGAGGGCAATAGATTCTGTCGGGGCAAACTGAATAATGACTGCATTGTACTCGTTAGGGCTCTTCGATTTAAAGGAGAGCTTAAGATAGGTACTTTTTTCTTCCAAAGCCTTACCTGTTTCTAGGAAAAAGGTTACCCCTTTCCAACGCTCATCGGTACTTTCAAGAATAACCGCTGCATAGGTTTCCGTTACAGAGGTTGCAGAAACCTCTTTTTCTTTCCTGTAGCCCTCATACTGACCCCGCCATACTTTTTTGATCTTAAGCGAATTAATGAATGCAGCTTTTTGCTGTGCTATGGTTTGTGGTTGACTACTATCAACAGCCACATACGCTAATACCTGCAACATATGATTCTGCATAACATCTTTTATGGCTCCAAAGGTATCATAAAACTGTCCTCGTCCCTCAACCCCAATTTTTTCACGGAAGATAACATGGACCGATTCGATGTGCTCTTTATTCCAAACATCCTTAAAAAGCATATTTTTAGGAAGAAAGGGAAGCGTTTGTGTTACCTCTTTTGCAACATAATGATCAACCCTATAAATCTGCTTTTCTGGCAGAAGCGATGTAAGGCATGTATTAATTTCTTGAGCGGAGTGTAGATCCCAGCCAAAAGGCTTTTCAAATACCATGAAGTGCTCCTTATGCGGCCCTACAACTGCGTTAGTGACAAATGCGCCTGCTATCGGGCAAAAGGCATCTGCAGGAAGTGAAAGGTAGACAAGCCTTTTTGATGGGAGCTTGTGTTGCTTTTCAATAGCCACTATTTTTTGTGCAAGCTGCTTAAAGTGATCTTCATGTTTGGTATCAAGTATCTGATAGCTCACCGATTGAGAAAATTTTTCCCACTCATCTGTCTGAAATTTGCCAACAAACTTTTCAGCTTGCTCAAGAATAAGCTTGATATCTGCCTCGCGGCGTCCTGTACCTATGATTGTGCAGACTATCCCCTTTTTATAAAGTTGAAAAAGCGCCGGAATAAGCTTACGCTTAGCAAGATCCCCCGTTATTCCAGGTATGACCACAATCCATCCAGAATGTGCTTTCTGTTCCCGCGATGGTTTTTCCCGATGCCCATACCAATATGCTACACACGCCAACCCTACCATAATCGCCGCCACTATCCATACATTTTTCATACTCTTAACCCCCACGAGCTTTCTTTCTCATAGGGTATCATTATAAGAAGTCTTAGCAAACTCTTCTTGATTTCTCTTGAAAATATATTTCTATTTATAATAAAATTAAATATGTGTGGCATAAATATTTTTATTAGAGAGGAAATTGTTATGCTATCCTTGCCCACCGTTAAAAAATCTTATGCTCTCTTTTGCTCACTCTGCCTAATCTATATACCCATCCACACAGAAAAAACACTCCTTGGTTGGCAGCCGGATTGGGATAGCAATTTAGATTTTAATGAAATTGAGGGCCGGTTACAGACAGAAAATATCATTGAAAGAAGGGACATGCATTCTTTTTTAAGGAGGAGCAATAAGCAGGTACGAACAAGCCATTCCATTGAAATTGTGGTACTCGAAAGCGGCCTTAAAGCGGTCTTGAAAGAAGAAAATGCTTGTTATGGCGAAATTGCAGCATATAAAGCGAGTAAAGCTCTCGGACTCCGGCTCGTTCCTCCGACGATCCTGCGAAAAATTGGAGATCGCGTGGTCAGCCTTCAGTTTTACGTCGCCTCCAAAATTGATTTGCTGCGCAACAGTTCAATTATGCGCAAGATCCCCCCAAAAGACGCAAGTGACCGTAAAGTTTTTGAGTATGTTTTTAATAGATGGGATACCCACCCAGGAAACCAAGTAGTCTCGCTTGTTAAAGGGAAATATAATCTTGCCCTCATCGATAACGCCGGATTGTTTTTTCTTTCGCGTCACCCAGAATTTAGCATAAAAAACATCGATGCAGCTACCCTGCTTGCTCTTAAAAAAATAGATAATCAACAAGCTCTTGAGGATATTTGGTCAGATTTCACACCCATTCACCCCGAAGTAGTGCAAAAAGTAATTCAGCGCACCCTAAAACGGATCAACCTTCTTATAACCACAGTCGAGAGCGATCGGAGAATGATAAAAAACTTCTTACCTGAATAGAAAAATGGGCCCTTCCTCGGTAAATGCAGTCATTACCTGCGTTGCATAAAACTTTGAAGGATTTGTAATATGCATAAATGAGCCTCGTCCTGCACTTTCAATAAACCCAAATTTGCTGTACCATTTTTTCAAATCCTCGTTTCTCATTTCCCATCTTTCATCTGATGGAAGATCAAAGGGGCAGCGATTAAGCTCAATTACCGTGCTGCCATTAAAGAGTATATCATTAATAGCACTATGTAATAACATTTTACCACATCCCCTATTGCCTCTAAATTTCTTTTCAACAAACAATACATTTATACTGCTTATTCCATGCGGACTGGTTGAGATGCTATACCTAACATAGCCCGCGGGTTCGCTATCAATTTTCATATCAAGCTTCCTATTGATGAAGCTGCCATAATTTTGATTTTCTAAAAGCTCGAGAGAATAGCCAGAATTACCCAGCCGTGCTTCAAGCAACCCAAAAACGCCCATAACTGAAGTAGCATAAAGAATTAATTTACATTTCATGATTTTCTCCCAGTTATTGATGAGTATAATCCTATCTTTATTTTTAACTATACTTCCTGCACGAGGTATTTCAACAGCCCCCTTTTAGATCGCACCTCAGGAGTTCCGGCATAGCTAACGTTATAAGAGTCAAAAAAGAAAACTGTGGCACTTCGCCAGCGAATGAGCGGCTCAAAGAGAATAAAGCCAAGTTGAATACTAAATGATTGTATGCTGAGTGGGCACATGATGTAAGACTATGCTATTTGACAATTTTGCCTAGCTCATCTATTGTTAAAAAGTATATAAACAGTGAATAAAAACTAAGTATTTAGAAAAGAAGTAATATGAAAAAAAGACACAGTATAGCGGTTGTAGTGTTACTAGGGAGCCCTCTTTTTGGAATGAACGAGTCCGAAAGATTGACATCAAAGAGGAGCCTAAAGGCAAAAAAAGAACTGCAAGAAACGACATTGCACGGCGCAGTAAACGGACATTGGGTTCCCTGGCAAACCATACCCGACATTAAGGAACTAACTGACATGCGAAATTTGATGGAAAATGGCGCCTCCATCGAATGCGTGAAAAATGGGCAAACTCCCCTTCAACTTAGTCTTGAAAAGTGTAGGCTAAAACAAATGGCCCGCATTGATTTTGGCTATGAGCGAGTCTTGGCTCTCCTTGCCTGTGGGGCTAAAATAAGCGAAGCTGAATTTAATGAATTTCTTCCCAACGTGCTTCCTATCAATTATGGCATCATTTTGAATAAGCATGGGCGAGAAAGTAGATTCCTCGGGGCTTGCACTGAAGCAGCAGTGAAAGGAACACTGTTGGAGCCTTCAAATAAACTGGGCCTTGAAACAACTTTCGAGCAAATTCTTGAGCATAAAAACGCCCAAGACCCTATTTTACATATGACAGGAGCTATGTGGGCTGCAGCACGGGGTAACCTTAGTTTACTTGAGCAGCTCTATGAGTTGGGATGTGATTTTATGTTACAGGACCATTGCGGATACAATGTCCTTCATTTTGCGGTATTAAATAAACATTTAGAAATAGCGCGGTTTATTCTGCAAAAGCAGTGGAAAACCAGCATTGCCAAAAATAATAATGGAAAGAATCCTATTGATTTAGCAATTTCCTTAAAAAGATCTCATGAATTTCTCACTGTGGTTCAAGATGAATTACATAAAGTGAAATGTTAATTATTAATAAACAGGTTTATCATGAAAAAATATTATACCTCTATTTTAGCCGTGCTCAGTGCCATGCACGGACTACAAGCCATGGAAGGTGTTCAAGAAAAAACAGCGAACGACCGTGCCTATAAGGCAGTAGAAAATGAGATAAAACTTAAAAAATTAGAAAGGGCCATTGAAGAACATGATTTTACTAATAATCACCGTTATTCTCAGGCTAACAACGAAACGCTTGCATGGATCATATTTGAACGAGTAAGGGGAAATCACCAAAACGCACTAGAGGCCTTTGAGCTCATCCTTAAAAAGCCAAAGCTTCCCGTTGCTCATGACCAAATCAACTCATTCTTAGTACACGCTATAGGGATGCCAACAACTGTCGCTTTACAGAAAATACTTGAAAACAAAGCGCTCATACACTTAGATATCAATAAACCGATAGTTGAAGAAATGACGCCTGCGCTCTGGGCAGTTATCTGCCAAAGACTCGATATGCTCAAGATACTCGTTGAGCATGGTGCCGATTTATTCGCTCAAGATAAAATCGGCTATAACACGCTTCATAGAGCAATAGCATATGATAGCAAAGACATAGCTCACTATATCTTGCAAAAGCAATGGAAGACCAGCATCGCCAAAAATAAAAATGGAGAAAATCCTATTGATTTAGCAATTTCCTTAAAAAGATCTAATGATTTCCTTAAAATGCTTCAAGATGAATTACTTAAGGTGAAAATTTAATTTTGATTACCACTGAAAGGTTTTTATGAAAATATACGCAGCTACCCTAGCCATACTTAGTATAGCCCACGGACTCTGTGCCATGGAACTGGCTAAACAAAAAACAGCAAACGAGCTTGCTTATGAAGCGGTTGAGGATGTGAAAAATATCGATTTACAGAAATTCGCTAAAGCAATAGACGATAAAAACTTTAATGTCAACGCAATCACCCCCTGCGGATACCCTCTTGCCAGACTGCTGCTTAATGACGCAGAAAAAAATCAAAAAAATGCGCTTGAGGCGTTTGAGCTACTCCTTACAAAACAAAACTTTAATCCAAAACTTGACGCGACCACGGAAAGTAACGCCGGCTTTAATCTTTTGCAAGCAGCTGCCCTAGGGAATAATATCCTTCCCTTACAGAAAATACTTGAAAACAGAAAAAATATAATTCTTGATATCAATAAATTCTGGACAAGAGACACTGCACTTAACCTTGCGCTTTCCATGGACAAGTTTGCTTGCGCAGAATTGCTCTTACTTCAAGAAGGAATTAACCCAAATATTGGAAAGAATCCGGCTGGAATTCCCTTTACGAATGAGAATGGTCTCAACCCTATCGATTTAGCAATTAAGCTCAACAAATCTAACGAACTATTACAAGCACTGTATGAGGAAACAAACAGAGCCCTCCTATCTTTGCAGAACGATGAAAGAAAGTAACATATTAGCTTTGATAACCAGCGAAAGGTTTTTATGAAAATATATGCATCTGTTTTAGTTCTCATGAGCACGATTCCTAATTTATACGCCATGGAAAATATTGAACAAAAAACGGCAAATCAACTTGCCTATGATGCTATTGCTCTTTCCGATTGGATCGATCTGATCAAATTTAAGGAGGCTCTAGGAAAAAATGACTTTGATGTTAATCAACAATACAAGTATCAGAATGGGACTTTCACTCTTCCCATGATGATCTCTCAATATGTAAGCTCCAAAAACAATAATAGTATTGAAGTTTTTAAGCTGCTGCTCGCAAAACCAGGACTTAATCCACATATTCAAAATTCCTTTGGTTTCGATCTATTACAGTCCACTATTTTGGCAGAAGAAACGACTGCTCTCGAGATGTTACTTAAAAATAAACAAGAGTTACAATTGGATGTCAATCGCCCAGCCGCATCACAGACAGCACTTGGACGTGCTATTGCAAATAGACGCTATCAACATGTGGCATTGCTTCTGCAGCAGGATGAAATAAATCCAAATATAGCAGCTGAGGGTTGTACATGCCCACTTCGTCAAATTCTTGGTATAGAACGTTCATCAAACGAAGAAACGCCGACTATAACGGAATTTGATATCATGAGGCTTTTGGCAGAAGCAGGCGCAGATTTTAATTGCAAACACGACAACGCACGACCTTTTTCAAAAGCCATCACATTATACGGAACCAATAAAAACAAATTTAGTGCTGACCGAATTATAGCACTTATCGTTAATGGCGCTCAATTTGACAGGATTTTCCCACAAAATAGCGAGCTAGAAAAAGATATTATAGGGGCTTTAATATCAAAGCAAAAAGATACGAACATGGAAGTTATAAAGAACGCGTATAAAGCAGCCTGCCATGGCGTGACCATACGTGACACTATCATTAAAAACTGGCAGAAAAATTCGCTCCTTAATGTGCAGGATGCCGTTTTTAAGATGACGCCTGCTATGTGGGCAGTCGTTTTTGGAAATGTAGCTATGCTAAAACAGCTTGCTAAACATGGCGCTGACTTGCTCGTTCAGGATCGTTGGGGATACAACGCTCTCCACCTTGCAGTCTTGCATGGCAACGTACACACAGCGCAGTATATAATGCAACAGAAACCCAACACAGCCATCGCCAAAAATATGAATGGCAAAAACCCCGTTGATTTAGCTATTAAGCTCAAAAAATCTAACGAACTCCTAGAAGTACTGTACGAAGAAACAAAGAAAGTCGCCAGGAAATAATTACTTCAAGTCAAAGTATTATTAAAAAGCCGATCGCTTAACCGCGCATCGGCTTTTTTTGCCAGCCATAATAAATCCTTCTTATTTGGCCAAACAAAATAAAAAAATAATCTTCTGCACGGGCTAGAGGGATTGGAAAAAAACGGAATCCTTAAATTAATTAACAAATATTAAATATTTACTACCCTTGCTGCCTTATGATACGCTCAGTAAAGAAGCCCAAACCATTTAACGATAAGGCTATGAAGATAGGGATTATAGGGGGCGGGGCAGCAGGTTTGATGGCTGCCTGGCTTTTAGAAACTGATCATGAGGTTATTCTTTTTGAAAAAGAAGATCACTTGGGTGGGCATATTGATACGGTACAAATACCCTCGTCTGGGAAGGATGTTTCCATTGATGCTGGTTTTGAATTTTTTTCAGAACCTCTGTTTCCTATTTTGTGTCGTCTGCTAAAAATCTTAGATGTGGCAGTTCGTCCCTATCCGCTTACCTATACTTTTTTGCACAACGATGAAGCCTTAGTATTGCCCCCATTTGCCCACAACCGAATCTCCTGGCGCTCAATGTTGCCAAAATCACTCGGCACCTTGATAACCTTTAACCAGTTTCTTCTAAAAGGAAAAGCTCTTGTTGATGCAAGCGATACAACCATAACGATGGACGAGTTTGCTCAGGATCTTAAAATGAGTAGTACCTTTAGAAATGATTTTCTCTACCCATTCTATGCCGGCGCATGGGGAGCCCCTCTCGATGATCTTAAAGCATTTGCTGCCTATGATGTCCTTTATTGGTCCTTAAAAAACAAGCCTGCAGGTCTCTTTCCGCGTTCTTGGCTTGAAATCGTAGGAGGAGGGCATACGTACAAACATGCCTTTGTTCATCAGCTGCTAAAAACTAAAACTCATCTATCGGCAACCATTAATGCTATTGAACGGCATGAAAACGGCTATGAGATTACCCATGGCTTTGATCGCACCTATGTTGACCATCTCATTATTGCTACAAATGCCCTGGAGGCTAAAAAACTCATAGCTCTTCTAAATTTTGCAAAAAAACAGCAGGAAGCACTCGATGGACTTGATTATTTTTTCGCTCGTATTGCTATCCATGGCGATGAATCATGGATGCCCAAAAATAAGAGCGACTGGTCTGTTGCCAATATTGCTTACAATGGCAAAAAAGCCAGCCTTACCGTAAATAAACCACGAGGCCCATTTCCCCTTTTTAGAAGCTGGATCACTGAGTGCAACGAACCACCAGATTCCCTCTATGCGCTCAGGGAGTATTACCACCCTAAAGTAAACCGCAATTATTTTAGCAGTCAAAGACTGTTACAAGAATTACAAGGTCAGCACAATCTCTGGTTTGCCGGTATTTATATGTACGGTATCGACTCACATGACAGTGCGCTTACATCCGCAATTGCTATCGCCCAAAGTCTTCAACCGACGAGCGAAAGATTACGCACTATTTTGCAATCTCACCTCGCACTTACTTAAGTACCCCGCATCCCGTTGGCCGATGTCGAGGTAATACAAGCACAACAGGTATTGATGACGGTAATAAAAGATCGACAAACTCTAAGCATTGCACTCATTTTGTTGCGAAAGCATACGATGCTCCTGGCAAAAGTAAGGCCTGTTACAAAAATTAATAAAATGGTTATAATCACTAAAGTAATAAGCGCAGGCAAAAAAACCGACCAAAGCCACATCGTTGCTTCATAATAACGAGTCGTTTTTATGAAACTATTGCGCTCTTAAAATTCATTCTTTAAAATATACATCGTTGCGTAAAAGCAATTAGGCACGAAAATAGTTAAACTCCAACCAAAAGGATCTACGATGAAAAATGCAAAGTTACTACTCTCATTGGTAAGTTTATTAAGCATGAATGCATTAAGCGCAAGCGATGCTATAGACATTGAGGCCGCTATTAAAGAAGGCGAGCTTGAAACACTCAGAATCTTAGTTACCGTAGGCTCAACACACAACCATTCATTTGCGGTAACAAAGGATGAAAAGGCCAAATACCAAGAACTCGCCGCTGCGCAAGTAGAGAAATGTAAACAAGATCATGATCAGACATTTTCCAAAAAGGTCATAACAAGTCTAGATTGGGTCTCACTAGCCGCTTTTGCAGCCCTTACAGCTAGCAGCTGCATTGCACTATCCGAAGCTAAATTTGGAAGTAAGGCGGAAAAATGGATTTTGGCCCCCAATGACCCTAAGGACCCTAACAAAGGCCATTCCTTTAATATCTTTGCGATTGGAACGGCTCTTTATGGATTTGGAAATGCCCTAAGATCCCTTAAAGATCTGTTAAAACACAGCAATGATTACCACTGCAAAGCTAAAGAAGCTTTGAAAAAAGCACAACAAATTGCTCGCTTAGTTGACGCGATTCCTGTTAAATAAGAAATAAAAGCTTAAAATGAGGCGCTTCGCTTTAAAGCGAAGCGCTTTTTTTTGTTTGTATATTGCATACCGTCATTTTTTTACGGTAGGCTACGTTAAAAGAGGCAAAGCACAATGAAACAGAAAAATGATATTTTCTCAGATCTTTCACCCGAACTATTAAAAAAGCGTAAAAAGATGGCGGAACCGCCATTTATGCCACCTATGCTTGCCACCTTAACAAAAGACTATTTTTCAAATAAGGATTGGGTCTTTGAGCATAAATTTGATGGAGAACGGTGTATTGCTTATAAAAAAAAGGGAAAAGTACGCCTCATGTCGCGCAATGAAAAAGAGATGAATGATGAATATCCCGAACTTGTAGAAGCTTTGAGCAAGCAAAAGGCAGATACCTTTGTTATTGATGGAGAAATAGTTGCGCTCAAAGAAGGACTCTCCAGCTTTGAGCTCCTGCAGCAACGCATTAATTTGCGCACTTTTGAAAGTGTTGCTCAAAAAGAAAAAGAAATACCTGTAGAATTCTGCATCTTTGATGTGCTCTACCTAGACGGCTATGACATACGTAACCTACCGCTGCTTGCACGCAAAGAACTCCTTAAAAAACTTATCCGGTTTACTTCTATTCTTACGTATAGCGAACACCGTTTTAAAGATGGGCTTACATTTTTCAAAGAAGCATGTGCCCTCCATTGGGAAGGCTTAATAGCAAAAAAAAGTGATAGTCCTTATATCGGTGCCCGCTCCAAATACTGGCTCAAATTTAAATGTATCCTGGGACAAGAGCTCGTCATCGGAGGCTACACAGATCCACAACGATCCCGCACCAATTTTGGTGCTTTGCTTGTAGGTTATTATGAAAAAGGAAAACTAAAATACGCTGGTAAGGTAGGAACGGGATTTAGCCAAGAAACGTTAGAAATGCTGGGCAAGAAAATGAAGCCACTGACCATAGAAAAATGCCCATTTAACGATTATCAGGAAACAACACTTCGTGTACATTGGATAAAACCACTATTAGTTGCCGAATTTCAGTTTGCCCAGTGGACCAATGCTGGTCGCTTACGAGTTGCTCGCTATAAGGGATTGCGCGAAGACAAAGATGCAAAAGATGTAGTAAAAGAAGAACCAAAAAAATGAAAGCGTGCATGCTACCTAAGCTCTCTTATGTATTTTTTACCCTAGCTCTTTCCTTTTCAATGAGTGGCAAGGTACCAAAAAAACTTGGTCCCTGCCAACCGCAGATTGAACAGACACAAGACTGTATCCCTTGCGATCTGCAGCAATGGGCAAAAAAAATAGCAACATTAAAGGAGCGCCCTATCCAATTTTCAACGCTTCCTAAAAAAGGAGAGTACCAAAAAAATATTCTTACTCTCAAAGAATTTCTATCAACCCTCCAGGATTGTGCCACAAGCATTGCTCACTCCTGTAAAGATGAGAAGCTATGGCTTAACAAAAAGTCTCTTTACGCACGTGCTCGAGAGCTTTTCACCCTTGAGCGTGCGTGCACAGAGCCACTCGATACCCCTGCCAATTTTCCTTTCAAGCCTTACACAATGCGCTTACAGCTAAAACCGGGTGCTGTGTGCGTCCTTTTTGGTGATCTGCATGGTTCTATTCATTCGCTTATGCGAGATTTACTTAAATTACACGATCTTGGATATCTAGATACTACATTTAAGATAAAAAAACAGGATGTTAGAATTATCTTTTTAGGCGATTACATCGATAGAGGGATTTATGGCGTCGAAGTTATGTATACTATCGCTCGCCTTAAAAAAGCAAATCCTACACAGGTCATACTCATACGGGGAAATCATGAAGATTATATTTTAGCCCCTGATTTTAGGAAAAAGCACACCAAGGAAGAAGAAAAAGAGAGCACCCCGAGTTTTATCGATGAACTCTATCACAAATTTGATCTTGAAAAAAAAGATGAAGCAACTATCTTTCGCCTCTATGAGCTCTTACCACAAGCTCTGTATCTTGGCTGCGGAACCCCTTGGCATCATGATTACATGATGTGTTGCCATGGCGGCCTTGAATTGGGCTATGATCCCTCTGCGCTTTTACACGCAGATAAAGCAGTACAGTTTGAGCTTATCACCACTTTTTGTCGCAAAAAAAACTTTACGCACAAAATAACAAAAGATTTGCAAAATGCTATAAAAGTGAGCTTTGATCTTGATACATTATGCAGCGATATCCAGGATTTTGTACCTGAAGCACCCTTTTTTCATATCACTCCTTCACACAAGGTCTATAGCGGATTTATGTGGAATGATTTTTATGTCGATTCCTTTAAAGTTGTCGGTCAGCGGGGCAAGAAATTCACTGGATGGGTGTACGGTAAACAGCTTACTCAAGCACTCCTTAACTGGAGCGCTTCACCTAAGGTGACTTTGCAAGGAATTTTTCGGGCTCACCAACATAATAATGAAACGGGAGGACCTATGCTCAATCTTCTTTGCTGTACGAAAGGCATCGTAAATCTTTGGGAAAGCAATAGGATATTTACCCTCGTATCTGCCCCAGATTCTAAGCTTGAAGATACTGGACAGCAGTGCTTTACCTATGATTCCTTCGTTTTGGTAACGACAGCCGCACGATTTAAAGACTGGCGCATGGTACACTATACTCAAGATACTGGCATGCCAAAAAAAGCATGGAAAGCTACCAAACTGCTACCACAGTATCGAAAACAAAAAACTCTAGATTTACCCGCAGCCACTTGTCTATAGTAAGACTAATAACACTCACATAAGCACAAGGCGCGTAATGGTTTAAGGTGTTAACTTCTATTCCTTGAGCTATTACGCAGCCTGCAAGCAAGGAAGTGCTCTTGATACAAATGGCGAGTAATCGAATCGAGAACTAAGCTAGTAGGAATGTCTTTTCCGGCCGCTGGTCCCACCGTTTCGATGGGAAAAGAAGCAGGCATATGGCTCAGAAAAACTGCATGTTGATAGCGAATATACGGCTGGCTTGAAATCACTAGGCAGCTTCCGTGTTGAGGATCAGTTGCAAGCCACCGGACCACGCCATCTTGTGTTGTTGGGTGACGCATACCTTCCTGAGATTGTAGCAAAGGTATGTCTATAAATACATGAGAAGATTTAGGAAACTTATCACGCAAAGCAAAGGAAGAATGCAGTAAACGCATAGTTTGCGCTTCTGTATATCCCCTATGAGGATCTGCAGCTGGCATGCAATGCTCACCGCCATGAAACACAAGAGTTCCAAATTCGTACCACGTTCCCACAGCTCATCCAAATAAGCAAAACGTGGTTCCATGGTAGCAGTTTCACCCCCAAGAACGAGTCCATACTCATAAAAGGAATAAAGCGGAGCTATTTCCTCAATATAGCCAAGCTGGGCCGCAAGATCATACATATGCTCTCGAGCATGCAAAGGATACGTGGTTCCTTCGTCAGGCATACTTTGTTTATCTATAAGCCATCTTTTTTGAGTTACTTCCAAGACACTTAAAAACTGCTCTTGGTAAGTGAGCTCACATAGATCAAGCAATGCACGCCACTGGCTGTTAAATAAAAATGGTTTCATAGTTGATAAAAGAGGGTGCTTCCCTGTAGTGGTAAGCACCCTCTTTAGTAAAACTCAAAATGAGATTATCCAAGACGACCGTAGGATTCATAGAGCCCAGTGCCATCACTCGTTACCGTTGCTACGTTATAGGGCGTATCGGTTGGTTCATACACAAAACGAACCGTAATAGTGATACTCTTTCGTTGATGTACAGGAAGATAGTCTAACCATGCTTGTATTTGATTACCCTCACTCGTAATTGCCCAATCAACACCTTCTGCACGGACCAATGTGCAGCACTGCGGCACTACATCAGCAATAAGAACATTTGTCGCTGGTTTTTTGCCTCTATTAGTGACGGTAACGGTAAACGAGACTTCGTCATTTACAACCTTATAATTACCTGTTTTTATAGTAAGGAAAGCTTCCGACCGGACCCCTACAGACTCCCGTTTTTGCTCAGCTCTTGCAATTACCGGTGCAACAGGAACAGGAAGCTGAACAATTGGCGACGCTGTCTTTTGTTTAACAGTAATATTCGCCTGTGCTGAAAGTGATCGACCAGCAGAGCGAGCTTCTACCGTATAGGTACCAGCTGCTTCTGGAGTTGCAAACAAAGAAATACGTTGTGCAGTTGACGCAAAAGAAGCAGGACCAGACCACTGATACGCTAACCCCTCAGGCTTTGCAACCAACTGTATTACATCGCCCATTTGATACTGTTTTTTACCTTCTATGGTAAGGGCTGCTATCGCATCAGACGACTGGTCGACCGACTCTTCTTCCTCAGCCTTTATTGGTGCGACGTAGACTGGTTCCTGTTGATCAGGCTCATCAGTTTCATCCTCATCATCTTCTTCTTCATCTTGATCATCCTCTCCTTCCTCATCATCCCCATCTTCTTCATCTTTTGGGGAATCAACAACTCGCACCTTAAATGGCTTGGAAGTTTTTACAACAGGAGGATATGAGCTGTCAATAACAGTAACGGTATACACCGTATCTTTTGTAGGCGCTATGGCGAGCTTGCTTAAACCCTCACCCTCACGTCCATCTGACCATTTGTAGGTAAAAGGCTCGACACCGCCATCAGTAAATACAGTAAGCTCACCCTTTGTTCCTGCTTTTAGCTCAGAAGGTCCCATAATGAGTGATAACACCAAAGGATTCTCTTCATCTATTTCTTGATCTTCTTGCGCCCTGCTATCTAGAAAGGGCACCAAGCTCAATGATACCAAAAGCAGTACGATTCTAAATTTCTTTTCCATTGCTTCTCCTTTATATTGTTTTGGAATACAACCTTGTTCGGCTACGATTCTACACGAAAACAATATAAAGTGCAAAGCATTTTTCTCTTAATTTCCCTTCTTGCAGCACGAAGTTTTAAAAACGCTTACGTTATCGCTCAAATAATTTGCCACAGCTAAGCAACGTCCATTATGGGAATACTGCAAATCTGCAGCGGTGTTGGTCGTACCTGAAGGTCCCGCAGGAACTGACTTAAACAGGCAAGGGACGCACCTTTTCTTTTTCATGGTAAACAAACCAATGCTGCCATTAGCATTCGTAACAGCAAGACACCTTCCATCTGGTGAATATTCAATTCCTATGGGGAAATTACCACCTGATGGCGCTATCAACTGAAATTCAAGCGTTCCCTTACATACTTTAAAAAAGCTTACATTATTACCTGTTGAGAGAAAATTAGAAACTGCTAAACAACAATCATGCGGGGAAAAAGCTACACCCAGCGGCGTTACCCCACGCGTATACATATTGGGCTGCGTTTGTATATATTGGCCAGCAATCAAAGTGTAAACAGCAACAAACCCAGGAACGCCAAGTCCTCCACCCGTTACAGCAAGCCGAGTGCCATCATGTGAAAAAGTAATCGCTAGCGGAAATTGATTGATAGGAATCACCTGCAATGGGACCGGATTAACTGAACAGGTACTTTGAGAAAATGCAAAAATATCCACAACATTACCCAAAAGATCTGCGAACGCTAAAAAACTGCCATCAGGCGAGAAAGCCAATGCTTGCGGCTGATTAACAGTTGATAGTGGAGATGCAAGTGGAATTATCTGTGTAGGGGTCGTAGTGAGGGTACAGGTAGTTTGATCAAAAGAATAAAGGTATAGAGCACTTGGCGGGAACCCCACGCTACCCGCCGTATACACGGCTAAACAATTTCCACTTGGCGAAAATGCTACCGAAAGCGGTGTTTGGCTTCCAAAAGAAACCGTGGTTGTAGGGGCCCCAATACTACAGGTGCATCTATTAAATGGTAAAACAGAGAGAGTGTTATTCACATTCGCTGTAACGACACATGCATCATTTGGTGAAAATGCTAAAGCAGTCGTCGAATCAACTTGAACAGAAGAGCTAAAAATAAGAGAGCAGCACCCTTGCTTGGCCAGCCCAGAGAAGCTCAGCGCTAAACACGCAAGCATAATTTGTTTCTTCATTGAATATCTCCCTTCATCGGTTTCATATGTTTTTTATTAGCTTACTATACCTTTTTGCCGGAATTATAGAGATGGGACAAAAACTGTGTAGCAGGTTATGTTGAATGGTAGTAATTGAGTGTAATTATAATTATGCGACAACGATAGGAGCAGCTGTAAAACCGTATAGACTGGCAATCCAGACTATGGCACAATTTTGATATCCAAGACAGAGAGGCGCATCCGCCTTGCCCTGCGGCCCTTCATGAAAGCAGTTTTCACTTTTTCACGATTGAGCTTCAGCTCCATCGCTCGGTCTGCGCCTATTTCGTAGTTTTATTTGTAAGCTCTTAAGATACTTATTCAATTTCTGCCACGGCAAAAATTCATACGCTAAATAACTACTAAGAGCTCCCGCCAACACATATTCAAAAAAACCCAGGCTACCATCACCTACCTCTTTATCTTCTTCATTGGTGAAACTAGTCTTTACTGATACCTTTTTAGGTGCAGGAGGTGCAGCAGGCTGCTGAATGTTTGGGTCATTGGCAAATGTCATTCCACCTTTTTTTGTTGCACCATTGTCAGCAGCAGGCTGCTGAATGTTTGGGTCATTGGCAAATGTTACTTTTTTGCGTTTTTTTAAAATTCCCGGGGAAGTTTGTTCTTCAGGCACCGGGTTTGAATTGTTTTCTATTAATTCAAGAGCGAGCGTCTGATTGTCTTCCGATTGTATCAATTTTATCTCAGGATTCTGTGCAATATACTTTTCACATACAGTACTCGTTCCTTCTAAAATTTTATCTGCCACATCAACACCTTGTTGCACGTAGCCTTTAACTTGCTCTGGAAGTTTCGATGTCAGGTCATTCTCCTTAATGCATTTCCTGCCACTGTCAACTCTTTCTTTTACCGCTAGCATAGTTTTTCCTATAACACTATTAATACGATCCAAAAAAAGCGTTCTCTCATCATCATTATCAAAACAACTATTAAACAGTCGTTGAGCATCTTCTTTTGTTGGTGTTGATCTAGTAAACAACTTTTTTCCCATTGTGAGTAAGTTTTGAGAGACTGCATTGGGTGAGCTAGTTTTCATCTCGATAGGTACTCCGCGCGAAACTATCACTCCCGGTGAATTCACAACTGGTTGGAATGTTGCATCATATTCTTGCCTTTTTTGCAGAGAGCTTAACACCTGATATGCCTCGGAAACTTCAATAAATTTGTCTTCACTGCCGCTCTTATCCGGATGACATTGAGCCGCCTTTGTTTTATATGCAGCTCTAATTTCATCTGCGGATGCTCCTTTGGATAAGCCAAGAATTGTATAATAATTCGGAGGTGATTCCATCGCTATTATACTGCTTACAAAACAGTAGCCCGCAATCATTAAAATTTTTTTCATCATGGTGAACCTTTTTCAGAAAAAATAACGTTATTTTGTATCATCAAAATGCATTCTTAAATTAGGGCGAACTCCTGTCCCTTGCGAAGCTGGCGTATAATTAAATGCCGAAGTCTCAGTTTCTGGTTGTGGCTGAGGCCAACCATTTTTAGCCATATAATCTGCGGCAAGACTATGTAGGATGGTTAAAGCATTAGTACTAAAAGAAGCTTTCTCATCAAAACAACTGGCAAATACTGCCAAAGCATCTTTAAAAGTGTAACCGGTACTAAACGGTGTGCCATTGGCAGCTTTTAAAGATGTATCATATTTTTTTCTTTTTTCTCCATCAGAAAGTATCTCATAGGCGTGAGCAAGCTCCTGAAATTTTACCGTTGCCCCCCTATCTTGAGGATTTCTATCAGGATGGCATGCAAGCGCAAGCTTTCTGTAATTTGCTTTTATTTGATCGGCTGTAGCATCCTTAGATACACCAAGAATACCATAGTAGGTCTTTTCTTCGACTCGCTCCATCGCCAAGATAAAAGAACCAGAACAGAGCAAAAGCATCAAACATTTTTTTATCATAAAAAAACCTTTATATCAGAGTGTTTACGTAAGTATATCTTTAAAAATACACAAGAAAGTGCTCTCACACAACAGCTCTTCATTTTTCAACAATATACCCCTGACGGATTTCTTCCTGATAAAATACATATAGTCCGATGCACACAAAAACAAACGAGAGTGTAAGATATGGTGATAAAGTCTCTCCAAGCACAAAATACCCTAAAAAAGCTGCAAAAAACGGGCACATAAAACCCGCAAAAGAGAGGAATGTTGCGGTATACCATTTAAGGAGATAGCCATACAAATTATAAAAGAGCACATTCGAAACAACAACAATCATGATGATAGCCCATATGAAGGGCACTACGTCCTTTACCGGAGATGGTGACCATGACTCGGTATAATACGAAGTAAGTAAAGCCAAAAGACCACCTAAGAACATCCCAATGCTATTAATAAAAATAGGTGAATATCCCTTCTTGACTAAAGCCCTCACGACAATCCAACCATAAGCACTCGATACAACCGCAACCAGCGTAATAAGACGAGGGGTACTCCATGACAGAAGCTGGGAAATCCCCACCTGAAAAAATTCTGGCAAGAGCGAAGCAAAACCCATTGTTAGACCAAACCACTTTTTGCTCGTCATAGATTCACCAAACCAGAAATAAGAAAAAAGTGCAGCAACAAAGGGTGAAATATTATACAAAAAAGCTGACTCAATACTTGAAATCTGCTTGAGTGCACATAAGTCACATATATAGGTAAGATAAATATGAAAAATTACAATTTGTGCAAAGAGACGCCAATCCCGAATAACCTGTATAACATTAACCCAAATCTGGCTCCCCTTTCGCCACTCAAGAAACAGAACATACGCACCAAGCATAAGTCCCGCAATAATCATCCTCACAGCCATAAAAAAAAATGGTTCTGTATACGCAAGTCCCCATTTACTTATAGTAAACATACTCGCACAGATAAAATACAGCAGGACTATTAAAAACATGAAATCTATTTTTTCTTCGGCGCTGGCGGAACCTTAGCTCCCTTTTTTCGAGCTTCAGAAAGGCCAATAGCTATTGCTTGTTTTGGATTGGTTACCTTTTTACCGCTCTTACCACTCTTTAACGTTCCTTCTTTCATTTTTTCTACTGCAGCCTTTACAGATTCTTGTGATTCTTTACCATATTTAGCCATAAAAACTCCTTTCTATTAATGTTTATTTTTCTATTATAGAAAAAAAATGGCTAAAAAATCAATATTCTGGCTCATTTTTAATTATGATGTTTTTTCTCTGCATATTCATCAGTCTCATCAAGATGAATATCCTCATCGATAATCTTAATAGCTTCAATACGTAACGCCTTACCCGTGGTGGTGTCAATTTCTACACAGACTCCCGTGAGTATCATAGGCGGGGAAGTATCAACCTCGAATTTCGTGGGCATTTGGGTAATTAAGTGGTGAATAATCGATTCTTTTTTCATGCCAATCATTGAATTGAGTGATCCAGCCATACCAAGATCAGTAATATAGGCTGTCCCACCAGGTAATATACGTTCATCAGCAGTAAGCACATGGGTATGCGTTCCCACAACAGCACTCACTTTCCCATCAAGGTAATAAGCTAAGCCCATCTTTTCAGATGAAGCTTCTCCATGAAAATCAACCAAAATAATGTTAGTTTTTGGTGCTAGATAGGTCAGAATAGAATCTGCCGTTCTAAAAGGGCAGTTTACAAATTCTCTCATGAAGGTGCGTGCTTGTAAATTCATTACCCCGATGGTATATTGGCCCACTTCAAAAGTGGTTACCCCAACACCCGGACACCCGGAAGGGAAATTTGCCGGCCGTAACAGATCCTTATGCTCCTTTAAGTACGCATAGATTTCACGCTGCGCCCAAATATGATTACCAGAAGTTACGACGTTCACCCCATTATGCTTGAAAAAATGCATAATACGCGAAGTAATCCCCTTGCCGGTGGCGGCACTATTTTCGCCATTGACAATCAAGGCATCCGCCTCATACCGTGAACGAAGAGCAGCACTGTGCTTTTGAAAGACAGAACGTCCAGCAGGACCACAGATATCTCCAAGAAGAACTACTCTGAGCGTACTCATATATCACTTTGCATATTCAATTGACCGCTTTTCTCGAATAACATTCACTTTTATCTGCCCAGGGAAAGCCATCTCTTTTTCAATCTTACGGGCTATATCTCGTGCCAACTGAGATGCTCTTTCATCATCCAAGTAATCCTCCTCGACAATAACACGCACTTCACGTCCTGCCTGCAGAGCATATGCTTTCTTGATTCCTTCAAAGGAATAGGAAATTTCCTCCAGCTTTTCAAGTCGCTTAATATAGGCAGATAAAGTCTCCCTGCGTGCCCCAGGGCGCGATGCAGAAATGGTATCTGCTATCATAACAATAGGACTATAAATCGAAATAAAAGGAACCTCTTCATGGTGAGCGGCGATCGCATTTACAATCAGCGGATCTTCGCCACATCTCTTTGCAATATCCGCACCAATGAGAGCATGCGGGCCTTCCACTTCCGCAGATACCGCCTTACCAATATCATGCAAAAGGCCTCCTCGCAATGCTATTTCGGGATTTGGCATTCCCAGTTCCTCTGCTATCATACGTGCAAAAATTGCAACCTCTATGCTATGCACAAGAACATTTTGCGAAAAACTCGTTCTAAAATGAAGTTTCCCCAAAAGGGATATTATCTCTGGCTTTATACCCTGAATATTAAACTGAAGAACGGCATTTTTCCCATATTCCTGAATCATTTCTTCAATTTCCGCTTCACATTGAGCTACGGTCTCTTCAATACGGGTTGGATTAATCCGCCCATCCGCAATCAACTTTTCAAGAGCTCTGCGCGCAACTTCACGTCGTATAGGATTAAAACCAGATATGGTAATTACCTCAGGAGTATCACCTATCACAAATTCCATACCGGTGGCAAGCTCAAGCGATTTAATATTTCGCCCCTCTTTACCTATAATACGCCCCTTCATTTCATCATTTGGCAAATGAACCACCCCAGATGAGTGAGGAGCTACTTGCTCAGCAGTGTATCGTTGCATTGCATTTACTACAATTCCGATAGACCGTTCCTTTGCAAAGTTACGTGCATCCTCTTCTACCTTTTGGATAAATTTCTGATTGGACAGGGCTATTTCATTTTCAAGGGCATCAAAAAGAGCCTTACGCGCTTCGTCCCGGCTCATTCCACTGATAGTCTCTAATTTAGCAATAAGGTCTTCATACAACCCTTTTAACTTTGCTTCGTGGGCACGCTGAGCATCGGCCGTTCGTGAAAGAGTCCTTTCTTTCTGTTGTTGCTCTTTAGCAACTTCATCAAGGCGCTGCTCTTTCTGTTCAATAGTTTCATACTTCGCATTCAGCTTAGTCTGAAAACGCTCAAGCTCCGATCGCTCTCTCTTAATCTCCATATCAAACTCAGTACGTTTTTTATAGAGCTCATCCTTTAAACGAACGTGGGCTTCGCGCTTTTCAGCTTCAATGTCTTTTTTTGCATTTTCCCATTTCGCTTGCGCTTCGGCAAGCAAACGCATTGCAGCATAGCGTATCCGATACGCATATACTAATAATATAAGTCCGCCTACAACCGTTGCTGTTGCAAGCAGAATAGTAATTAAAGGTACCATGTTTACTTTCTCCACCAAGCTCCCATTTTTAAAAATTGGAGCATTTTTCAATTAATATTCAAATGCAGCTACTCGCTGCTCGATTCATTCTTTACAGACGAATCAGTATAAACGGTCCCATCCTGGGACCCCATTTCTCTCTGTATGAGCCCGAGTAACTTTTGATGATAGAGCTCATATTTTTCAACGAGTTCAGTAGCAGCTAACATTTTACTTGCACATTGCATAGCAACCAAAACTGCAACTCGTTTGGGATCATCACTATGGCCAAGCTGTCCTATTGTCCTCATTTGGCTATCGACCAGTCGAGCAACCATAAGAACCCGCTCTTCAGGTTCATCACTCACTAAAAAATAGCTTTCACCGCCAATAGTGATCTTAAATTTTTTTACTGCCTTTGGCTGCGTCACCGCTTGATCAATAGTACTGGTCGGCTTAGCCTGCCCACTGGTATCGCCCAAAGCTACATCCCCTGAGTGTGCAAAATTATTATCCATAGCTTATTTGGCAACTAACTCGCCTGAATGCACCGGCATTCCAGCCACCAGTTGATCAATATTGCCAATCATCTCATCAACGAGCAATTTCATCATTTCACGCTCTTGTATGAGCTCTTCGATGCTCTTAGTTTCTTTGAGCAACGATCCCTCAAGCATTTCCAAACGAGCCGATAACGCATTTCTTTCTTGCATAAGCTGTGCACTAACTTCTCTTTCTGCTTTTACAAGCTCAATTAAATGCGTTATTTTTTTTTCAAGCAAGCTCAAATTTTCTAGCGGCAGTGTGATTGCTTGACCCTCACTTCGCCTTTCACTTATAGATGCCATACTTTTCCTTCGCGCTCTCCAGTTTATCCTTTTTTACTTGCCTAGCGCTCTTTTGCCATGGTAACCAGGTGACCAAATACTTGTGGATCATACACAGCTATCTGGCTAAGCATTTTCCGGTTAAGGTGAATCTCAGCTTGCTTAAGCCCGTGGACAAATGTATTGTATTTCAATCCATGAGACTCAGCTGCTGCTTTAATACGCATGATAAAAAGAGATCGCATATCCCTCTTTCTCATCTTTCTCCCCTTAAAGGCAAAAGCCATCGCGCGAAGCAAGGTTTCTTTTGCTCGTTTAAAGACATTTGCCCGCTGACCCCAAAAACCCTTAGTCTGCTTTAATAATTTTTTGTGCCTCTTTTTAGTTACTATACCACGTTTGACACGCGTCATTTTTAATCCTTCAATGTAATTAGTTAAACGTATATTTCTCCTCTAAGAAAGCCTAATAGGGCAATAAAGGCGCTATATGGCGACGATCCTGCGTACCGATGTACAATCCACGACGCAAATCCCTTTTCCGCTTTGCCGATTTTTTTGTAAGTAAATGGCGCCGCAAAGGACGGGCCGCCTTAAAGAGACCACTTTTAAGTTTCTTAAATCTTTTTTTTGCCCCAGAATGGGTTTTTACTTTAGGCATATCTTTTTCCTTTATTTACTCTTTAAGTAATATACTCGGGACCAAAATTGTGTTGCCTTAGAATCTTTTTCCTGAGCAATCTTTGTTAATCCCGCCGCCTCAAACGATTCGTCAATTTTTTTAAACATTTCTTCACCACGTTCTTCACGCGTTGCCGCTTCTCGTCCCTTGAACATAAGAGTAACTTTTAAATGCTTACCCTCTTTTAAAAAATCTATCGCTTGATTAATTTTTGTCTGATAATCATGCTCACCAATCTTAGGACGCAACTTGATTTCCTTAACCTGAATTACTTTCTGGCTCTTCTTCGCTTCCGCCTGCTGTTTTTTCTTAGCATACAGAGCTTTACCAAAGTCCATAATTTTTACTAGGGGAACACCTTCACTCCCCTGCTCTGTTAATAAAACTAAATCAAGATCTGATTGCCGCGCAAGTCTGAGAGCCTCATCTCGCGCGAGTATACCAAGATTTTTGCCTTCGTTTGTAATAACCTGCATTTTGTCAAAGCGGATCTTCTCATTGACTAATTGACTCGCTGTCCCTTCATTTCTCGTTTTCAATCTTAAGCACCTTATGAATGTAGTTTTTTAAACCTTAAATACTTACCTCTGCAAGCGGTTCTGCAGGAAGTGCAAAATCGCCTTTATTCAGTTCATTTTTTAGCGCATCTTCAGCTGTTCTTTTATCCTTAAGAACCTCCTGTACTTTTCTGTAGATGGCCTTTGTCGTCTCTTTATTTTCTTTGAAAAGCTGCTTTACCTGTTCCCGACCTTGCGCAAGCTTTTCAGTACCAAAAGAAAACCATGCCCCAGACTGCTTGATTACCCCAAACTCAAGGGCGGCATCAAGTAAATCAAGCTCTTTTGAAATACCTTCACTAAAAATAAGATCGACCTCAACCCGCTTAAAGGGAGGCGCCATCTTATTTTTTACTATTTTTACCGCAACACGATTACCGATATTCACATCATCTTTTTTCAAACTTTCAATACGACGCACATCCAAACGTAAGGAGGCATAAAATTTCAAGGCATTACCCCCTGAGGTGACCTCTTTATTTCCAAACGCCATCGCATTAATATTCTGACGAATCTGGTTAATAAATATAAGAACCGTTTTCGACTTATGCACCACCGGGGTTAATTTTCTTAAGGCTTGAGACATTAAACGGGCCTGTAATCCCACGTGCACATCTCCCATTTCCCCTTCAAGTTCTGCCTTAGGAACCAATGCAGCAACAGAGTCCACAACAATAATATCAACAGCCCCCGAACGAATGAGCATTTCAGCTATATCAAGAGCCTGTTCACCATAATCTGGCTGAGAAACGAGCAAATCATTAGTATTGATACCTATCCTGCCTGCATACACAGGATCCAAGGCATGTTCAGCATCAATAAAAGCACAAATTCCCCCCTGCTTTTGAGCCTGTGCTATCACCTGGAGAGCAAGAGTCGTCTTACCCGAGGCTTCAGGACCATAAATTTCAACTATTCTTCCTCGGGGAAAGCCATTAATGCCAATAGCATGGTCAATGAGTATTGATCCCGTTGAAATAGCATCCAGATGCACGGATGCAGACTGACCAAGTCGCATAACAGAGCCTTTTCCATACTGTTTATCAATCTGGGCGAGGACTCCTTCAAGCACTTTGCTTTTGGTGTTTTCAACCGGCGCTTCTTTGAGCTTTTTTTCGTTCATGGAAAGCTTTCTCTTTTTGGGCTATAAATAATAGTAAGTACCACCAGTGTACCTTCAATTGTAACAATTTCTATTAAAGAAGCAATAAAAAACGCCGGTGAAATTACCCCACTAAATAGCTCGCATAAAACTGTGCTATCGCTTGCGCAAGTTGGCGAGCAAACGAATCACGACTACAATCAGCACGCCGCAGATCCCATCCCAACTCCAACTGTAATGCATCAATGCCCTGTTCATTATGACCTCCATAATGACGCACCGTCCAGCCTCCATTAAAATATCCATCTTCTCTTTTGTTTTTTTGCGTATTTAAGGGAAAGACCTGATTCCCACAACGTGACAGCATACCAAGAATACTTGAAGGACCAGTCAGTGCTTCTTCGCCAGCTCTTTCTATAAGGCGCTTTACCGTAAGTCTATTTTGCGTTCCGCGATAGACGGTCTTTGCATCCATACCTTGCCCATGTACATCAATAAGAAAAAGACGATTTCCAAATCGCTCCTTCATTTTTGTGATAAACTCTTTTATTTTCCCATGATAAAAGTCGTAGACGGGCTTTGCGTTTACATGCTCATAGGCTTGATGTGCTGGTCTATTTGCATCAATGTGCTCGCGAGTAAAATCTGCAGCAACAAGATAGGGGCGAACTCCAAGCAAACGGAATAATTCATCACTCACTTGCATTGCAAGCTCTAGCGTACCATCATCCCAAACCTGAACTCCGCCTTGACGGCGTGGAACACCAATGCTTTTACGTCCACCGTGTGGTGCGGTAAGAATTACGGGCAAGTCCCCACTTTGATAATAGGTAAAATTTTTATACTGTCTTTCTCGATCCTCGTTTTGTAAAAGCATGCGTAATGCATCACGCCCTGCAAGAACGGCACGCTCAAAAGAACTTTGAGCACCATCTGGAAGATTCCGTATATATGCTTGCGTATTGAGCAAAAGATCAGCATCTTCGCATAACCTATTCACCGCCTGCTGCCTCGAGTTTACATTAGGCGGAAAAGCAGCCCATACAACAGCCAAGTACCCTTGCTGCTCAGCAAGTAGAGCAAGAGCCTTAGCAGCTTCCTGGGGCATCTGCGCCGCATCCTGCTCAATGCGCCCCACCCATCCGGGAGCCCCGGTAAGAGGTGCTTCATTTTCATCTTTCTGCTTGCCAGGCAATAATCGCTTCATGTAAGAAATTGCCGTTAAATCATATCCACTAATCTGGCCATTATCAGAAAATTTCTTCATGCAGCCTTCTCGAGCCGCCAAATTACACCGGGCATTTGGCAAAAAGGTAAAAGGGGATTCCGCTAGCCAAACCCTCTTTGGCTCTCCCTTGGGATCGAGTACGGCCGTTAATCTGCCACTACTTGATTCACGAAGTAGACTTACGGGCAGCTGTATCTCAGTTGGTTTGAATGCAGCTTTTAGTAATAAACGAGCACCTGTTGCTTGATTCACTGGTTGATGCACCAAACTGCCATATGCCATGATCGCGATTTTGCGGCGATCCGCTATTCTTGATTCATTTTCATATCTATAGCCATTTGCATCTCTTTGATGCATATCCATCTCCATTGCATTTATAAGAGAAATGAAGGAAACAGAGAAGATTAATAACCATTTCACGATAGCCACTCCCTTAGGATTTATAAGCGATAATATAATTCATATTTAATTCTATCATGAAAAAATAAGTAGACAAGTACGCTTCAGACTGGCATAACAAAAAAATCAAGAACAGGATGCGTTTTCATTGACATCGTGCAATTGACAGAACAATAAATTATTGCTAATTTGTATTTAAGAATTTAGGAAAAAAATTTGTTACGAGAGATACCATGAAAAATACTTTTGGAATTTTAGCGTGCACACTTTTTTTTGGATTACAGCTCCATGGTATGGTCGTTCAGGAGCTGTCAAAATCAGAACAAATCGCAAAGCTCGACCAGCTGCCAAAAAGCATGCAGCAATTCCCTGCCTATATTTATTTTTTGGGCCTGCATTCGCTCCCGCTTGATGACTGTTTGTCATCTCCCCAAAAGCCCGATCCCGTACCTCTTAAGCACCTGATAAAAGAATATTCAAAAGAAGAGCTTAAAAGGCTCATACTCGTCGTACAGGGCAAAAACCCGAAATGCGCTGTCGAGTTTTTAAATTTCTGGGCGGCACTTGTTTGCGCGCAAATTACCCTTTTGCCCAAACCCCTTAAAGACTGGTCCCTTGAAGACCTCTTAAAAATTCATGCCCTTATTATGTATGGATTACCTAGTGATGATGAACAACCGCTGCTTGCCCCAGGAACTTTTCAACACCGGGGCTTTCGAACGACCCACGCCGTATCAGAAAAAGGCAATCCCCTAATTTTCGGGCAAGGCCTGAGCGATGAAGAATTAAACTCAATGGAGAGCGCAGGAAATAAGATCGCTGCAAGTGAGCCTCTTAGAAACCTCACAGATGTAGCAAAAATCCTTTCTGATAAAGAATATCAAGTGTGGACGCAGATGTTCAAGATGTATCCGGATTATACTCATCTGCCTGAACTCATGAGGCAGTTTCTTGCTGACCTGGGTCAATTAACCATCCAGGATATGGTAAACGTAGCTGCATATATTCATCATACCCTAGTTACCATACATCCCATGAGCAATGGCAACGGCCGATTAGCACGCCTCTTGTCAAACATAGCACTTTTAAAAGGGGGCATGATTCCCTTTTACCTAGATTCTGCTGAGGACAAATTCAACTATATGGATGCTTTATGGAGTGGAAAGTGTGAAGCCTTTAGTGATTACCTTAACTCAAAAATGGCTCAAAAAAAGCAAACGCACAAAGACGATATGAAGACACCAAATGGCACTTCTATTTTTGAAGAACCAAAACAAGAGGTACAAAAGACCATTTTGCGCTTATTCGAGCAACTTGATCTTTCTCATAACAGCGCGACTGCAACTCTAGGGCTCATAAAACAGTATGCGCTGAGCAAGCTGGAGTTACATCCTTGCCTGTATTGTAATAAAATAAGTAAAGACTTTAAGCGCTGCAGCCGGTGCCAAATTGTTCATTATTGCTCTGCTGAGTGCCAGAAAAAGATTGGCCATACCACAAAGCTGTGTGCAAGAAGGCAGCATAGCCGTAAACACGCAAGGATAAGGCTACACAAATTGCAGGCAGCGGCTCCAACGTATCCTTTTGAAAAAATCAATCGGATGCTTTAACAGATCTATGAAAAACCATGTTTCTTTGCTATCACTCGACCAGAGTCTAAATACAATTTTGCCATGTATGAGTTTGCCATCAAGCGGGCCCCATACCCTAGAATCGGCGCTATCTAAACGATTGTCTCCCATAACCCAGTACTGATCAGCTCCCAGTTTTACGTCAAACTCGTCCTTTCCCTCTTGCAAAGGAGTTCCAGGCAAAATAAGAAAGGGGCCTCCCGTTGCCCGATCTAAAAGCACTAACTCAGGGTCAATCCTATAAAAAGGCTGTTGATCGAAGGAAACTGTTGGAACATATGAACGGGTGGTAACTTGCCTGCTGCCTTCCATGGCACGGACTGCTATAAGCGGGTATTTATTCACATAAGAGCTTTCATCGAGTTTTTGTCCATTAAGATACACAACTGGATGGCCCTCTTCAACAACACCTTTTACATGATCCCCGGGAACACCTATAACCCGCTTGGTCCAATTTTCAGGCCCCCATACATAACGTTCGAAGAGATTTTTCAAAGGATTTTTTGAATAACTATATCCTTTTGAACAAACACTTTTGTCAGGCACATTGAAGGCTATAATTTCACCTCTTCGTGGAGACCTCATCCAGTAGCTTAACTTATCTGCAACAAAACGCTCTCCTGTTAAAAGAGTCGTTTCCATCGAGCCAGTAGGAACTTGATAGAGGCCAAATATAAAGGTACGAATGGCAAAAGCAACCGGAATAATGACAAAAATAAGTTCTACGGCAATTTTTACACCAGGGATATGAAACCACCGGCCAAATAGAGTATCTAATAACTTCATCTCTTTACCTTTCGTTCTCTCTAAGTACTATACAGCAATGAATCTTAGAGTACAACAAACGTATTGTCAAAATACTCTCACATAGCTGCATTATGGCAAGTAATCCATACTACATTTTGCCGTAATTGTATCGGTTAGAAAAAATTGCTAAAAAGGGCTTAACGCAAAAATGATTGAGCCCTTTTTAGCAATTTTGTATTAGCGCCCGCCAACGCGCAATAAGTCTGTATTTATATCTACTTTTGCCCGAGCTTTTAAAGCATCCATAAAACTTCTTTGCAGTTGGCTTGATTCTTCTTGCCGAAGCTGCATTTCAAGCGAAGCTCGCTTTTTTTCAAAGTCGGCTTGATCGAACGATTCTCTATCAATCAATTCGATAATATACCCACCATCTTGGGTGATGTCTTGTGTAGAATCCCCAACCTTGGTAAGGGTAAACATTTTTTGAGCAGGGAGTTTTTGTTCTTCAAGCTTTTTAAGCGATTCTGCACTTTGTGGATTTATCCAATCGGTAGTAACTATCTCCCGCCCCTTGGCCACTTCCTGTAATGATTTTTTGCCGTCCCTCATGCGTGTACGGATTGAGTGTACCTCAGCCTCAAGTGCCTGCCGAGCTTTTTTAGTAGAGAAATCCTGAAGCACTTTTTCTTTTACACTGACAAATGAAGGTAAAGCACTAGGAGTAGTCTGGATAAGCTCTATAATAAAGCCCTTTCCTTCTTCTTCAAAGAAGGCCTTGTTGCCCGGTTTTGAAAGCCCAAAAAGTCGTTCCATTTTTACCGATCCGTCACGAGTTGCAGCATCCAATTTCGATTCCTTACCCTTTCTTTCAGTAATAAAAGTGGTAAAGATTTCCGGAAGATCTGCTGCCTGGCTTATAACACGCTGGGCATTGGTATTAAACTCAGCTGCAAATTTTTCTTGTTTAAGTGCCTTAGTAAGCGGTTCCTTGACTGCAGAAAGCGGCTTAAACACTGGCTCTTTCTTTGCAACTAATTTGAGTATCTCAAACCCATCAGTAGTTTCAACCACCGGTGAAATTTCTTGAGGTGCAAGAGAGAAAGCAGCTTGCTCAAATGTACTCTCTCTGCCTGTGCGCTTGAGGGTTATAGTAGTCCCCTTGTCCTTTGATTGAGAATACTTTGTTGCAAGGGCCTCAAATGAGTCGGGTTTCTCTTTCGCTTGTTTTAGAATTTCTTGAGCTGTGCGCCGCACTTCTATTTTCTTCGCATTATCTTGCTTATCAAAGGTAAGCAAAATATGTTGTACCTGAAATTCTTCGGGCTTTTCAATATAAGAAGCCCTTTTACGCTTATGGTAAGCACTTTCAATATCCTTATCATGCACCTGAACCCCAAACGTGTCTGCATCAAAAGTCCATAACCGAGCTGAACGTTTTTCAGGAATTCTATAGTCTTCCCTATGAGTATCAAAATATTTTTCAAGCTCTGCATCTGAAACTTTTTCAGCCCGTGCTTGTTTAAGAGAGTCACTCATGGGCAAACGAAGTAGAGCGAATTTTCTCTTAAGATATTCACGTTCGTATGCAGTTTTTAGAATCGAACGCGGAATATATAGCGAACTTTCAACGAGACGCTGCAACAACGCACGCTTCATAGTATCTCTCAAGATTTGATCAAATTGTTCTTCCGATATGTTTTGGCTCTGTAAAGCATGTTTTAGAACAACAACATCTAATGAGCCTCCAGCCGACGCTTGCGGAGGTATTATATTACCTAAATATTGACGAACAAATAAGGGATCGCGTAATTTAGACTGCACATACTCATTACTCACTTGAACGTTAAGTGCATCAGCAGCTGACTGAGCAACCTTTTCCCCAATCAATGACTGAAGAGCAAATTCGTCTGGACTTTTATCTAATCCCCACAGCTGTAATACCATATCTGCCTGTGGCCCATACATTCTGCGCACTTCGCGAACAATATGTTGAGTCTCGGCAAATTTTCTTTTAAACTCACTAAAACTAATCTGCTGGTCGTTAACCCGGGCTACAGAATCAGATTTAAAGCGACGAGAGAAGCGGAAAAGCGTCATGAAGCCTCCACCTCCAAGTGAAAATAGTGTGAGCCATAAAATAATTTTGGCTCCTCTTTTCTGCATCGTTTTTCGTATAGTACCAATCATAATATATACCTTTCTTTACCAAAGAGCGTCGTCTCATGCTCCTTACTACCTATAGTTACCGCTAACTGTCTTACTTTTAATATCTGTTTACTGCGCCTTATCAGCGCAAAAAGATCCTCTTTACTTTGCAGCGTTTGTGTAACAACAGCATACCAAAGACGCTGTTTTCCTGAACCCGTTTTGCTCAATCGTGCTATGGGTTTTACCAAAATACCGTAGCCACTTAATTTTTGAACACAATCATCCGCTTCTTTGAGCGTATTATATCCTCCAAATCGCGCATAATAACGCTCTTCCATTACAAACTGCTCCTGGGTGTTCTGTTCTATTTGCAAGGCATCATCAGTCAAAAACTCAGGCGTTACAAAATCACGATGAAAAGGAGTCCCCGAATTTTTAACTTCTAATCCTGCTACCGAACAAAAAGCAGTATACATTGTATCAGTAAAAGAATCTGATGTCAGCCGAGCAGCAACTCTCACACCAGCGATGAACATAAAAAATGCCAACAATAAACAAAATGCTGCCGCTACGCTCACCTGCTGCTGACTCACTTCCATTCGCTTATTATTTTCGGCATTATTACCCGTATTTCCCATAGGGACACACCTTTTTTATTCTACAGAAGCCCTTTTAATTTAGACAACTCATGGGCTACATGTTCTATATATAAATCAAGCGGCAATATTGTCAAGTTTACCTCTTCTATTTTTTTTAAATATGCACCTTTTGGATCATTTTCTTCTAATTTCTTTCGCAGCATACGCCAAAACGTTATCTGTCTTTTTGCATAGGCGCGTGTTTTCCTTTGAATTTGAGAAATGAGATCTTGCAGCCGGGCTTCATCTTCAACTAATTCGTACTTTTGAGCATTTTCAAGAGCCAAAAGTATTTCAGGATACCCAATCAATTTCTTTTTAAGAAGAAACTCTTTCCAAGAAACATCGAGCTTGGCCACTTCCTCAATCCATCCGGCCTTAAGCATGGCAATAACCCGTTCGTTAATGCGCGCATACAGCTCATGCCGATCACGGGTAAGGAAATAAAAAGCGCATGCACCCGGAGGTTCGAACTGAGGAATACGCTCTGAAGGATTACTTCCGCCATACCACTGGATAAGAGCGCGCTCTATCCGGTATCTATCATGTGGATGAATCGATTGCGCCCTTTGCGGATCAATCTTTTGGAGTTGCAGCCACAGCTGGGCCGTGGGTACAGCAGCCAACTGATCAAAGATCTTTGCGGGCACATTTTTGCTCGACCCTGCTCTTGGTGGGAAAAAAATTGATTGCAGATAAAAGGAAGAACCGCCAACAATAAGGGGTGTTACTCCACGCAACCACATATCTTGCATAAGGGTAAGCAGCCGATCCCTAAATTCAGTTACCGTCAAATCGCGCGGTTGCACAATAATATCAAAAAAATGCTGTTTTATGGGCGAATTTCTATACTCCGGTTTTGCCGTGCCAATGGATGTAGGCTCATAAAATTGGCCTACATCCCCATTTATGATCTCAACCGGAAAGGCCAGCCTAAGAGCAAGCCTCTCTACAACATCAGTTTTCCCAACACCCGTTGGACCAGTAATACACACAAAGAAATTCAAAGGACGTTATTCTCCACAGCTGGTCCTTTTTGCAAATGAACCGCACATAAAGCTCGAAGATGTTCAATCGTTTTTTCTTGGCCAACTTCTTCAACCAACGAGATCTCTTCAACCAAAAGTGATTCGATTTGAGAGAGCAAATGCTTCTCTCCAAAGGAAAGTTCTTTATGCGTTGAAATAAAATGCAAATCTCTGTAAATCTCAGAAAGCTCTTTTAAATCACCTGTTTTCAACTTAAGTTGATACTCTTTATTGCGCTTATTCCAGTTACTCGCAGTAAACTCAAAGTGATTCAAGCGCCGCGCCGGCATCGTTAAGGTAACAAAAACATCTTGTATAAGCTCGTGTGAACTTAAAGGACGTAACCCTACAGCATCTGCATTTGCTGTGGGCACTAATACGGTCATATCTTTATTTAAAAAGATGAGTTCATAAAACGTTGCTTCGCTCCCGCCCACCAACTTAGTGATAATACGTTGAACTTTAGCAACACCATGTCCTGGATAGACAACTTTTTCATTCAAGCAAAACATTACCAACCCCCTAAAAGGTCTATTGGCCTGCAACGCTTTTACCTGTGCATGAGTATATCATGCAATTTCTGTTTATACTAGAGATTTGTTATTGATTGCCAAGGAAAAACGCTCAGGCAGGTATAACCGGGGACTTCTTGCTAATTTATGTCAAAATGTCGGCCAGCACGAGCGGCTGCAAGGCTTGCAAGAAATGGCGCTTCTGTCGGATTTTCTACTTTACCGGAAAGCCCCATGAGCTTTTCTTGATACGCTTGTAAAGCTCTATCAAGCAGTGATCTCATATCAAACTTAAATAACACGCTCACAAGATCTAAGTAAGCAGAATCGGCAATCTGTTTAAAGAGAAACATCTGCGTCTGACAAGTCCATTTAAGCAACGAATCAACAAAAGTAGTCATAGGAAATAATTCTTTATGTAAATCGATTGTAATATGAGTCGATTTTGCCAACTTTTTTAAGTAAGGAGATGCTTCTATGAGTTTATGAGAGACAAAAACCTCGTGATTGTCCGAGGTCATCCGGTAAAGTACACACTGTTCTTCCATTGCCATGAGAGATACTGGCAGTCCAATACCTATGGTAAGCGCAATAAAAACATTTTTCATAAAAACCTTAATCTTCATCATCTACGTCTTCATCTGTGTCGTAATCATCATTCTCACCCGTGTAGCCTAAAAGTATAGTTCTCGCATTTAGTATTTTTTTATATACTTGTTCCTTTTCATATCCCTTTTTTTGTAGATAATCAAGCGCCAGAGCACCGGAACAATCTGCCGTATAACAAGCAAGATTTTTGATTGTTGCTCTTTCTACAAGGAGAGTAACCAACGACAGGGCCTTCTCCTGGTGTTTGGCTGCTAGAAGTAATGGCGTATTGCCCTCTTTATTCCTTACATCAGCCTTTATCTTTCTGGCAAACAGTTTAAACAAGTACCCAATAAGCTCCTCATTGCCCTGCATCACTGCGCAGTGTAAAAGAGAATTTCCCTCTTTGCCCTGATAGTTTATGTCAGCACCCCGTACTATACAGTCACAGACTTTCTGTATATCCACACACTCTAAAAGTTTTTGATTACAACCTGATTCTTCCTCTTTTTCTGTTTCTTGGCTATAAAGACACTGCCAGAGGCAATCAGAAAATTCCAATAATTCGAGTATCTTGAGCGGCCCAATGGTACGGAGTATTCTTTTATTGTCTGTCTGCCTTCTTGCAGATCTTTTACAAGCGTGTAAAGAGAAGATACATCATCTTGCGTATCAAAAAGTTCGGGCAGTTCTACTTGGTCTTCTTTTTCCTTTGGTATTTTGGCAATAGATTCAAAGAGCTTTGTCCTAAGCCTTTCATCTTTTTCCTTAAGTACACACTTCCAGAGGAAGCGAATTTTTTCATATGCAGTCATTTTCGATTCATTGATTCGCCAGAGAATTTCTTCATAACAGGTTAACACGTTACTGTTACCCTTTTCCAAACCTATTTGTACAAAGGGATGTCTTAAGTCCCAGTCGAGAGCTTTAACACGATCTAATAATCCTTTCACCTGCAGAATTTGTTTATCAGAAAGCTTTGTGTTTGTTGATTTTGCAATAGTGCATAGCTTTTGCAAGTAAACATAATTTACAAGTTCTAGTGACTGCATTATCACAAGAGGAGTTTCCCCGCGATTGTTCTTACAATGCATATCAATCGTATCAAGCCCGAGTTTGGCAACAAGATATAGAAAATCAAACAAAGGAGCATCACCATTGGCAAGCGCTTTATGTGCAATTGTATTTCCCTCTCCATCTTGTACGTTAAAATCCGCACCCCTAAGCAATAAATCAAGCAGCAAGTGTTCTGTTATTACCTTGTGTACAATTTTTTCTGCAAATCTCATGTCATTACCTAATACATCATCTGCAGGCCTAAATTTGATTAAATCATTGCACAAAATGGACATTGCATGTAACCACTGGCTGGTTACATTAATGAATTCCTTATTTAATGAACTTTTCAAATCCTTATCAACATTTTTTGCTTTGAATGGCCTCTTAGAAAATTTTGCCAGATCATAGCATCCTAATCTATAGATGAGTAAGCTGTTAAACTTATAACCTTGTATCTGAACGCTCCATGGATTATTGCTTGTAAGTAACTGTTCTGGCTTCTTGCATAGATATTCTTTCAGTGACCCAGCTGTGGTAAAGTTATGATTAACAAACGCTTGGAGAAGATGGATTTTGTTGCTTAAAAGATATTCCGGTAACAGTTTTAAATCCTGCTGTAACTGATCAATAAAAGAACAAAGAAATGAATCTGAAACGGCTTCTGAAGAAAATTTCACAAAGTGCATTGAAGGCAGCGTATCAAAAGTCTTGTTTATATCAAATAGGTTAAGCTCTTGAGCAAGAGATGCTAATAACGATCTAATCCAAAAAAAATTGCACGTGTGACGAACACCCGGGGGGGTTACACAAGGACAAAGATTCCCCTTAAAAAAAATTGGAACACCCTTGCGCATCAGTGGATGGGATTGCAAAAAATATGCTAATTCATCAATGAGAGTTGCCCCTAGAAGACTATCGCTTAATGCTATGCGCCAGCCAATCTTAAAACGCTGCTCGTTGGTTAGCGGTGAATCATCACAGCGCAGAATATGACGCACTATTTTAAGCTGTGCCTCATGTCCTTGTCCTGGTACCGTCGTTGAAAGACCGTTGAGCAGCGCCAAAATCTTTTTACTGCTTGAAAGCTCCTCAATCTTGTGAGCAATTGAGGAAAGAGAATCGTATTGCTCTGGCGTAAGTTTTAGAGGTGACTTGAGTACCTTGATAGCTGAATCTTGTTTGCGACATTCTTCTTGATACCTCCCATTCAATCTTTCCATGGCGGTATTAACACACTCGAAATTCTTAAAGTGTAACGGAACCTTGCATAAAACAGCATGCCATAAACCAGTAGGCAGCTGCTCAAGAGAATCTTGATCATACTCATCAAAATGTTCACCAACATACGAGGCGGCAAGGTTGATAAGAGTTGCCACACCGGCATGCTTCTTTACCGCATCAAACCCCATGAGCTTTTCCTTATATGCTTGTAAAGCTCTATCAAGCAGCAATCTCATATCAAACTTGAATAACACGCTCACAAGATCTAAGTAAGCAGAATCGGCAATCTGTTTAAAGAGAAACATCTGCGTCTGACAAGTGCATTTAAGCAAAGAATCGACAAAAGCAATCGTAGGAAATAATTCCTCTTTTAGATCGATTTCGACTTGAGTCGACTTCGCCAGCCGTTTTAAATAAGGAGATGCTTCTATCAGTTTATTTGAAACAAAAACCTCTTCATTTCCCGATGTCAAACAATACAGAGTACGTTGCTCCTCCATCGCCGCCAGATTTGCCGGTAGCCCAACACATAGGATAAGCGCGATAAAAATATTTTTCATAAAAACCTTTGCTAAATGTACATTCCCTAGATTTTCTCCCTTTTTATAGGACGCTCCTTTTCATACCCTTTTTGTTATGAGACTTTAAGTAAAAATAAAGGCAGGCCATGCCAGCCGCAATTTTAATATTTTATTTTAGAATTTAAATTATGTCAAAAATTAGAAATAAAATGCTCAATTTATAAAACTTTCTGAGCGAGCCTCGAGTTTCCTAAATCCCTATCTTACGCTATACTACAAAAGTACTCCTAAACTTATGGTATGCATGTTTACAAAAAAAGCAGTCCGTATTCCTTTTTTGGCTGACTTTAATCAGAGTCTCTTTTGGAACTTATTCGATTCGGTTGGCACTCAGGGCCTGCTTATTCTTTATCATATCCTGTTTAGAAATTTTTTTGGAGCTGAGTTGCATGGCAAAGTAGGCTGTACTCTCTCCATTTTTTATTTAATGATCATAGTTTTCAACATCGGCCTTGACTACTCACTTGCCCCCTTTCTTGAGTATTTTACCAGAAGTAAACAATCTTTTATCCAATTCTTAAAGCGATCTATTTTCCCGCAATTTTGTTTTTTACTCGTAAGCACAGCTCTTTTTTATATCTTTTCAGATCATATACAAGTACTTTTTCCCCATTCACCAGGGGCGTATATTGAGCTGAGCAAAGATCTTACACGTGTGCTAGGCTGTACCTTTATCATTGAGAGCCTAAAGAAAACAGCCAAATACTTTCTCCAGCTTACTTTTTACACGCCACTTACCTCCTGCGTAGAGGTCTTTGGCATGCTTTTGTATACTACACTTATCATCACCAGTCCTTACCTAGGAAAGCCGGTAACACTTACGTACACCTGGCAAGTACTATGCATGATATCATTCTGCCAGCTGCTCATCCTTGCAGGCGGCATCTATGTTTTCTATAAAACTCTTGAATCTCCCGATGCTCATTCACCTACTAAACCCTGGCCCGACAAACGGATTGCCAAAACTCGCCTCTTCTCTTGGAGCAACCAATGCATCAATCAGCTCTTTTCTGGAAATTTCTTGGTTCCTATCTGTGCTCTTCACTTTGGTCTTGAGCAGGCAAGCTTAATGAAAGTGATCACCAGTATTTCCTATTGGATCACTTATATTGCTAACAAGGTATTTGGCGTTACGGGCAATGCTCTTCTTGCCCACACTAAAAGCCGCACATTAGCAACTCAAAGAAAAGCTTTTGACTACATTAGTTTTTTACTCACCCAAGCACTGTATGGCCTTGTTATATTTCTTAGTATCAATGGGAAAAAAATTGCATTGATGCAGATGGCTCCCACTGCACAGATTACCTGGTCCCTTCTTTATTTCATGCTCTTGCTTAATTTTTTTGAAAGCTTCTTTATTGTGTACGAAAAGTGGTACATCTTAGAAGAAAAAGCTGGCATCTTTTTTTTCTTTAATCTTATGAGCTTTGCAGTGCTCTATGCATGCTATTCTTCCGTAAGCTCCAGCATTGCCATGCTCATTCTTATTATAGCAGTACGCCTTGCAACCTTTTTTGCTCTCACTCTGTTTTCTTTTTATCGCTGGAATATATGGCCTTCACTCCTTCCTGATATCAGGGTTCTTTGTGCAGCACTGCTTATTTCTTTAGCCTTTTACTTCTTCTTTTGATCAGGTAATGGTCCAACGTTATGTATAAAAAATATGAGTCTCTCACACTAAAATAATGTGAGCAAAAGATTTGACATATTTTGCAAAAAGCTGTATAAAATTATAGTGTATTATTCAAGATCATTCTGCAAGGGGAAAACATGGCAAAAATCATAGGCATAGACTTAGGAACAACCAATTCGGTGGTTGCCGTTATGGAAGCTGGCAGCCCAAAGGTTATTCCTAACGAAGAAGGACAAAATACCACGCCATCGGTGGTAGCTTTTACAAAGGATGGAAAGCGGTTGGTTGGTGTGCTTGCAAAAAGGCAAGCGGTAACCAATCCAGAAAATACGATTTTCTCGGCAAAGCGCTTTATTGGTCACACATTTGACGAGGTTTCACAGGAAGCGACCCATATGCCTTATAAGCTCGTAAAGCGGGCAAATGGCGATGTGGGAATATTAGCCCAAGGCAAAGAGTATTCCCCTCAGGAGATATCTGCTGCGGTGCTGAGCAAATTAAAACAAGCAGCTGAAAATTATTTAGGCCACCCCGTAAAGGAGGCCGTGATTACTGTTCCTGCCTATTTTAATGACTCGCAACGGCAAGCTACCAAGGATGCTGGCCAAATTGCAGGCCTTGAAGTGAAGCGTATCATAAATGAGCCCACAGCTGCCGCACTTGCGTATGGATTAGATAAAAAAAAGAATGGCACGATAGCAGTATTTGACTTTGGTGGCGGTACGTTTGATATCTCAATACTCGAAATTCATGATGGCGTTATTGAGGTAAAATCAACGAATGGGGATACCCATTTAGGTGGTGACGATATTGATACGAAAATCACTACCTACATTATTGATGAATTCAAAAAGGAACATGGTATAGATCTTAAAAATGACCGTATGGCGCTGCAGCGCTTAAAAGAAGCTGCTGAAAAGGCAAAGGTCGAGCTTTCAAGCATGCATGAGACGGAAATCAATCTTCCTTACATCACTGCCGATGCATCGGGCCCTAAGCATTTGCATGTGAAGCTTTCACGGGCTAAGCTCGAATCGCTGTGCAGCGATATATTCGAAAGACTTCTTACTCCGTGTAAGCGAGCAATACAAGATGCAGATGTAAAAAAAGAGCAGATTGATGAAGTTCTCTTAGTTGGTGGTTCAACCAGAATGCCCAAGGTGCAGCAGTTGGTAAAAGATTTTTTTGGCAAAGAACCAAATAAGTCAGTAAATCCAGATGAAGTAGTAGCCATTGGTGCTGCCGTGCAAGGTGCTATTCTTGCAGGGGAAGTAACTGAGGTGCTGTTGCTTGATGTAACGCCTCTTTCACTTGGAATCGAAACATTGGGCGGGGTAACTACCCGTCTTATTGAACGAAATACAACCATTCCTACACGTAAATCCCAGGTATTTAGTACGGCTGAGGATAACCAAACGGCGGTTGATATTAGGGTAGTTCAAGGAGAGCGAGAGTTTGCAAAGGATAACAAACTCCTTGGCCAATTTAGATTGGAAGGAATACCGCCCGCGCGTAGAGGCGTACCGCAAATTGAGGTTGCCTTTGATATCGATGCAAATGGTATAGTAAACGTATCAGCAAAAGATATGGCAACCGGCAAAGAACAAAAAATTACGATCACGAGCAGCTCAGGTCTTTCAAAAGAAGAAGTTGACCGCATGGTCAGGGAAGCTGCATCTCATGAAGCAGACGATCGTAAAGCTCGCGAAACTGTTGAAAAAAAGAATCGCCTTGATAGCCTTATTCTTGATATCGAAAAGACGCTCGAAGAAAACAAAGAAAAGCTTGCAGCTGAGGATGTCGAGCAAACCAAGGCAGCTCTTGAAAAAGCAAAAAATGCATTAGTAGAGCATGCCACTAATCCTCAAGAACTTCAGAATGCAACTGATGAGCTTTTAAAAGCCTCCCATAAAGTAGCAGAATTCCTCTATACGCAAGAGAAAGAGGGCAAAGAAGCTCCTGGAGCTGAAGATTCAACAAAAGATGAAGGACCTATTGACGTATAGAAGAACTGTGAAATAAAAAATCCCGGTTTTCCCGGGATTTTTTATTTCAAAAATCATTCAATCAAAATCAAGTACAATTTTAAGCGTAAATTCAAGCGCTTTCATTATTTGTTCGCTTACTTTACCAATACGAGTTTTTGAAAGTCGTTCCACTGAAATTGCTCGTATCTGCTCACATAAAGCATAACTTTGTACCACTATTCCTCCATCAGGTGGCATCAGTGTAATATGCAAAGGATTATTTCTATTTCTTTTAGTGAGGGGGACCACAATTACCAAGCCTGAATAACTTTGATTAAACATGTTTGCAGAAACAACGATACAGGGCCTTTTTTTTGCTTGCTCATGTCCGATCGACTGATCAAATTCAGCAAGCCAAACTTCCCCACGCAATGGTTTGCAAGCATTCATACATCTTCTTCCTCAAGACCGTCAGCAACTGCGCTATCCCAGATGCTTCGTTCTTCAAGCTCTTCCGCCAAAGCCTGAGGGTCTTTACGCAAAGCTAAATAAGCCTCATTTGATTTTTTTAACAAATTTTCACGTACAAGCCTGTCTAAAGCCTTTTCGATAACGGATTGTTTTGACATACCCAGTTCTCCTTCAAGTTGATTAAGCTTTTCATAAGCCGCTTGGCTGATACGTATTATTTTACTCATAAAAAACACCTTGTAAATTAATCCGAAAATATTTATAAGTCAATATCTAGAATGCCATATTACATACTTTTTTTGTAACATTAGCGTAACATAACCTGCCATAAAGAAAAGAAATAGGGTTTTTGTTACAGCAAGCATATGTGTCTTGAAAATAATTTAAAAAAGTTTATATTTAAATAAAAATAATTATTGGAGTATTATGAAGAAACTAGTATTCTACGTTCTAATGTTCATGCCACTTGCTGCGATGCAAGTACCCGAAAAAATTATCATAATCGAGCTAGCCCAAGATCCAAGTTCTCTAGCCAAAGACCTTATCAAGCATTACTTCAAAGAAATTGGTGGAATGCAATCAGATGAAAAATTAGCCGATAAAAGAGAGGCGGAGTTTTTGAAAATCTCTCAATTCTTTAAGTTACTTCCCGAGAATCGTAAAAAGGAGATTATATCACATATAATGAGTTATGAAGAAGGTGTAAGTATTTTTGCTTGTCACGTAATGGACTTATCAAAGAAAGATCTTGCAGCGGCTTCTTCCCATTTTTTTGGTTTTAGGCCTGAAGACCAACAAGCCATACTTTCCTGGATTATTGATGAGTATGCCATCCGAAGTATCTTAACAAAGGTCCCACCTATCATTACTTTACTATTTTCTCAGTTCGATATGAAACAATTGGGAATCTACGGTCTGCTATTGCGTAAAAGAGGGGGTAATTTTTACCGATTGCTCCAACAAGAACTTGATAAAAAATTTTCAGACTGGATCATACCTTTAAATATCCTGCAACCTATTCCCCCTTTTGACTCACAAATAAAACAGCTTCTGAGTCGTCCTGTAAACGCAAAAAAAATCTATTCAAAATACAAGGGTCTTGATGGTGAATCTCAGAAGAAACTACTAAAATATATACTGCTAAATTACGGTTGCAAGGAGGTGGAACACGCCCATGTTGCTTTGATGGCCTTAATGCGTATTCGTGCTGATTTAGTCTTTGGAAAACCTTTCAATCAGGCCCTCACGATCACAAGCATAGGTCAGTTCCTGGATCTTTTAAATCAATTTGAAGCAACCTATCCTTTTACACCCGATATTATGGAAATCCCCTATACATCCTTTATTGATGCACGAGTTGCGATGTACCAAGGAATCGGTGATACCCTCCTTGAGCTGACAGCGATAACTATCTTGTCATTTATACGGGAAGACAAACCCATCCAAGTACAACAGTTGATTGCGGCGATTCCGCAAACATTCTATAACCGTTTGCTCGAAACTCTTTTAGCACCTAGCTTCATAGATTCCGATGACTCGTTTACAAAATTATCCGACAATGAAAAAGAAATCTTATTTACTACGCTCACACAAATTTTTATGCCCTATCTCCTTAAAAGAAAGGACTTTGCCGTTTTTGCTCATACGCTCTGCACGGCCCATGCTAAGTATGCTTTGTCAAGCAATTTCGTTGAAATGATGAAAAAGCATATACGCTGTCACGTGTCAGAAACAACGTTCAATGAATATGTGCATATCTTGCAGGAACTTATCGAAGCAGTAAAACGAGAACTCAGTAAAGAAAACTCGCTTGTGGGATAATTGAAAAAATAGCCATCCTTGTGTTTTTTTACAAATAGTTTATTCTTTATGGGGAGAATTATAAATTACAACCAAAACTGCTAATAAAGAGTATCTTCTATGAACTATCTATACGTTTTCACTGTGGTGCTGCTTACTGCTTTTTGCCCCTTTTTCCGTAGCTATGAGGCAGGTCCCGATGGCTGCACAGTACACGCAAATAAATGTAAATCAACCATTTAAAACACCCACATCGCCGTATCGACCCATTACCCTTCCTCAGACACAAAATATGCCATCACCCTATGTTACCGCCGACCAACTCTATAAAGATATCGAGACAAGCGTGCAAAAATTAACAGCCGTGGTCAACGAAATACAAAAACAAGAGGAATCAGCTCAGAAGTCCCTGGAACGCAATTATGAAACTGTACGAGAAGTTAAAGTGCTCGCACAAAGGGAGAAACTCACACCCAGCACCTTCGCCACACTTGCAGTCGAGATAGCAAATATAGTTAAACAAACGCAAGAAGAGAATAGTCCGGCTTCACTGGAAATAGTAATGAATTTGAATGCATCTCTTTTGCACATTACGATATATACTCAGCTGCTCAGTACCTGCATGGTGGCGCTAAACCTTCTAAAAAAGGACATCGACGCTTTAATGCGAACGACACTGCAACTCCTGAAAGATAAAACACTGGAACTTTCAAAAGGTACTAAGGAGATAAAATGGCACGCTTACCCATCCAATACACAACAATTGATTGTCGCTACTACCAGTCTTGAGAATCTGATTGCCTATACAAATTTAGCCAGTTCAACAGAAAGAAATACAATCAAGGCCACCGATTATTTAGCTCAGTTGTCTCCGCTTATTGCCATACTAAAAAGATTGATTCAGTTGGGAACTTCTCTACCCAATGATTATTTAAAAGAGTTTTATAGAGTCCTCGCGCTAAGCCATGAATTCAGTCAGCTTACCCACGGCTTGGCGAAAATATCACAAACTCTGGAAGTGAAAACTCGGGAAGCTCTGCATCAAGCAAACAGGCATCTAACAGCGAGGCAATACAGCAATCCAGAAAGTCCTGAAATAACAAATGCTCCCAATACAAACACTGCACCCACTGATACGGGACTGGATTTATTGAAATTAATAGCAACGACTAACTACCCAAACTATGCTCTCAACTTATAAATTATGAAAAACTAAAGACTAATGTACCTCTTTTATCAGGGAAGTTTAAACTTCCCTGCTTTGTTGTTACCTAGTGCTCTTTTACTTTCCCGTTTAAAAGAAGTGTCATATACTAAAGATAAGAAATTCAAAATTATAGAACAGCACACTTTTATGAATAAGAGTCAAAAAGGAATAAATGAACATAAGTGCTGGCCTGGTAGGCCTTCCCAATGTGGGAAAATCAACTCTTTTTAATGCGCTGACCAAATCATCAGTTCCGGCAGAAAATTATCCTTTTTGCACAATTGATCCGCATGTTGCCTGCACTGTGGTACCTGACCCCCGCATGGATAAGCTTCAGGCAGTGTATAAATCGCAAAAGCAGATACCTGCAAGTGTTCAATTTGTTGACATTGCTGGCTTGGTTAAAGGTGCAGCATCGGGAGAAGGTCTTGGCAACCAATTTTTAAGCCACATACGAGAGGTAGATCTTATACTCCATGTCTTACGCTGCTTTAATGATCCTTCTATTACCTATTCTCGTGCTGAAGATATAGACCCTCTTGTCGATTATGAAATTATTTTGCACGAATTAATGCTCAAAGATTTAGAGTCAGTAGAAAAAAGGATTGCTAAGGCCACCGCTCTTTCAAAATCAAGCAAAAATAATCCTTTGCAGCAAAAAGAATTACAGGCAGAGCTTCTCCTTTTACAGGATCTTACAGCGGCTCTCAATGTGCTTAATTTAACAAAAGTACAAGAACTCATTGTCAGAGCACCTATAGCAACGGTTCCTTTACTCTCTGCTAAAAATTTCCTCATCATAGCAAATGTAAGCGAAGAGGAAATGTCCAATGAAGGATACAAACAAAATAAGCATTTCCAAAATCTTATACGTACGTTTGGACAAGAACGAGTTATTCCTATTAGCGCACGGCTTGAACATGAGCTGTCGCTCCTTGAAGAAAAGGATAAAGAAGAAATGCGCTCGCTCCTTGGTATCCAAAATGAAGGATTATCAAGAATTATCGCACAAACATACACCCATTTAGGTCTTATAACCTTTTTCACTTGTGGCCCTAAAGAAATTCATGCATGGCCGATAAAAAGAGGAATGTCTATCCGGCAAGCAGGCGGTGAAATTCATTCAGATCTTGAAAAAGGATTTATTTGCGCTGATATATTCAGTTGTGAGGACCTTTTTACGTATGGTTCTGAAAGTAAGCTCAAGGAGGTAGGTAAGATTCGTACCGAAGGGCAAGACTATAAAGTACAAGATGGCGACGTGGTACATATCAAATTTAACGTCTAGAGTGAAGCAATCCAAAAAATGCCGGTAAAGTCTTGCAATTACCAAAAGAATATATAATATTGAGCAAAGAATTTGTAAAAAAGGGAAAGTGTCTATGATAGCCTCAAGATATATGTTTTTGATAACCGGTCTTCTTATGGGAACAAGTACACCTCTTGTCGCTATGACCGTTGGAAGCTGTAAATCATCTCTTTCTTGTTCAAGCAGATCAATCTCTGATAATTGTGGAAATGGCTGCTCTGGAAATAATAACTGTGAGAGCTCATGCAACCAACTTAGCACAATTTTTATTCCTCGGCCCATCCTTACCGATTTAACGTACCGCAATAACATGAGCTTTTATCAACGCTATCACGATGCCTGCTGCTCATTTTTCTCGTACGATGTTACCTATTTGTACCAAAAAAACCGCCATGCAGCTTGCATTGGCTCAGGTTTTTTTGGTAAGCAACCTTTAACGGTAGCCCAATTTAATGGCGATATTGAGTCACTCAACCTCAGCCTGGCTTCAAAGACACCGGATGGTTTTTCCTCCTTATTCACGTTCCGTCCAAAGCGGGCCGTTTTTGGATGGATGCCCTCGCTTCTTTTTAATCTTGATTGTTTCTGCACAGGCCTATGGACTGATATTACCATTGCAGTTTTGAGTGTCTGGGATGAGTTTTGCTTAAATGAACAAATAACCACTCCTGGCCAAATTGGTAATATCAAAACGGTTCAACAGGCATTTGATGAACTGAAAGTTTTTGCTGATTCAAGAAGACATACGGGCGTTGATAATGTCGAAGTCCGTTTTGGGTATGATTACCTCTACTGTGATAACGATCACCTTGGGGGATATGTAACTGGCATTATACCCACAGGTAAAGACTTTGATAACAGCCGGTTTTTCCAACCACTTGTGGGGACGCGCGGTGGCGCCATAGGCTTTGGATTGAGTGGAGACTCTACCCTGTGGGATGATGAAACAGCACCTGTCGCTTGTGTGCTTATGACAGAACTTAAATATCTGTATAATTTTAGGCACAAAGATCGAAGAATTTTTGATTTAACCAATGGGCCATTATCTCGATTCCTTTTAGTGGCAGAATCAGATCAGCGGTATTTCCCTGTATCTGCCACATCTCTGTTGCGACGATGCGTAGAAGTCGAACCCAGATCTCTGCTTGAATGGTGGCTCGGCCTTCATTACCAATGGTGCAATTGGGGGTTTGAAGTAGCCTACAACCTTTTCTATAGAAACAGAGAGCATATCCAAGCACGGGGCTTTGACTTTGGAAACTTTGGTATCTTTGATGCTACCCGTTGTGGGGGGCTCACCTCCCATAGCACTGCCGATATTTTTGATAATTTTGGTGAAGGAACTCCTGATGAAACCTTTGTCCCGCTTACTCCAACCAATGTAAATTTTTCTTCAGCACGCGCAGATACAGCGCTTTCAAATACGCTTTCCGGATCAATCGCGTATAATAGCATTTGGAAAGGATGCTACCCCTGGAATTTAGGATTAAGCGTATCGTATGAATTTGCAAGTAAAAAGCATCGACATTCTACTCTTGAAAATTGGGGCATTTTTGGAAAATGGAGCATGAGCATTTAAGAACATATTTCTTTTATCCATAGCAGAGAGGCGCATGAGTATGCGCCTCTGCGTTTTAAAATTCAAATCCACCTTTGACCCAGATGCTCCATTGATTAAGTGCACTGCGTTCAGTGCAAGCAAGCGCATCTAATTCAAGCTCTCCTCCTACCCCTATGTAGGGATTATAGCACCAGTCACAGCTATACAAATTATACCCAAGATACCCAAAAACCTTGTGCGTAGCTTGCGAAGGCATGACACCACTTTCCTTATGTAAACTTTTGGTCGTAACCAAAATGGGAGGGTTCGAGCTATAAGCCTGAATGACATCAGGACCTTCGATAATACCTGTTTGCCTACTTAGCGCTGTCACAGCAATATCAGTAGATGATTCTAATGTGAGATTTTGAGGATTATCAGTTGCCGCTGGCCTTCTGATCGTTGCATTATGCTCTGTTGCATTGAGGGAAATTTTATGTACCAGGGGTCCAAACGTAAGGGGCGGTTGTGATCCTTGGGTTTCATATTCAAGAGCACATACCCCTTCGTTACCTTTGATGCCATACATTTTTTCTTCAGGGCATGGCAAAAATTTTACATGTTCTTCCATGATGCCATAAAAGTTGTATCCTAGATCTACAATAAAGCACGGGGAGCGATAGCATAATTTCGCACTCACATCACCTTTTAAAGCTACTGAAACATGGACAGGACGCGTCGCAAAATTGATACCATTTATGAGTCTTCCCCCATACGCAAATCCATCGCCCACAGGGATAAGTTCTTTAAGTAACATGTACCTGCTTAACAAGCCATTATGGCAAAAATCAAAGGAGCGCATCTGTCTATTTTTAAAGAGATGCGTCATATTCCCTTCAGCATACACAGCAAGTGACTGGTCTGCATCTCGTTCCCAAATGACCAGATGGCCCGTCAAGCCAATACCCAATTCCCAGTGACGGGTATTTCCTATCAAAGGCTCAAAAACAGTGCGTGCCGTAAATTTATTTCCTGTCGGAACGACTAATTGACCATAAAAACCAAAATGATAATTATCACTCTGGCATGGCATATAGCCAACAATCAGATCAATGTCTGCTAAGCCAGTTTTTGTCTGCGTTCCACACCTGAAACGACCATATTTCCACTGATCTTGCATATCGCCGAATGTAAAATCCCCACTCAATGCTTGTATAATGTCTGTTGATGCCGGTGCTACGTTCTCACTCACATAACAAGCGGGAAAGTCAGGAAATTGCATCTCAGGCTTTTCAATCTGCTGACGCAAACGAAGACTCCAACGCGTATGCACAATGGGCGCATGAATACGTGCATATAAGCCACATAACCAAGGATCAAGACCAATAAAGAATTGATTATCCAAAAAAATATTTTCAATGGTAGGGTCAATATGTAATGAACCCCTAAAATGAGTAGAGAGCCCAAAGTTATCTGCCAATAATGCACACCGCGGCCGATCTTTTACCTGGCTTCCCACAAAATGAAGGACAGAGGTGCCAAACAACGAGCGAGCAATTCTGTCAGGATGCAAAGAGTGAGTATACCCAAGAACGTGACCCGTAGTAAGATAGAATTCTCCCACATCAAACTGATAAATAAATTCTTCCCACCCGGCAAGCTGCCGTGCTGTGTTGGCCCCCAATGAACGGGGAATAAACACCGTGCGCGGCGCTTCACACCCTATACAGCACCGTGTTAGGTTCTGACACCCTCGTCTATCTTTTTTTACTGTTTCCTCTATAGTATTAGGCGCAGTAGAGCAAAAAATACTTTTATTTGAACATAAGGCACAAGGAGGCAGGGCATCATCTTCATCCCGTGCGCAGGGAGCGGCACTGCATTTGCGGCAATTCACACATGAATTTGTTTTACAAATAGTACACACACCGTGAATGACACTAGGAATAACGGGAACATTCTCAACTCCCAGTTGCACACGAGGGGCGCTCACTAATGACGTAACAAAACAAAGACTTATTACTTGTACAAGCCCATTACCGTATAACCGCAATCGATACATAAAAACTCCGATAAAATTATTATTATCACCATAGTCTACGGGATGTCTTTGTTAAAAGCAATCAGAAACGCCCAGAGAAAATATATAATAAACTTTACTTTATTGACATAATAAAAAATTTTTTGATATTATTTCAAATAGCAATCATTCGGGTCGTAAGAAAAAAGATTCGGGTGCTATTTTAAAAATGAAGGATATAGACTCTATCTAATCCAAACAAAACCAAAGGAGCTCATATGAATAACCCATTAAAAATAGCTGCATTTTTCATTGCTTCGCTCTCGTGCTATGGTATGATCGCGATGCAAAAAGCCCTTACTCCATCAGAAAAATTTGAAATGGCAGAAACTAAGCTAGGTAAGGCAATCCGAAAAATGGATTTGCAAGAAATGCAGGCTGTCATAGGGGATGAACCATCACTGATTCAAAAAGGGATCGGCGGGGTACCTTTACTTAAGATTGTTTGGGACACATTTCCAGCTACTACGAAATATGCCGCCCTAGAATATTTGCTTAAAAAAGGAGCCGATGCGGGGCAGCTTGAGGGTTATCTTCTGTCGGCCGGAGCCACCGGGAATAAAGATGCTTTCGAAAAGCTCCTAAAACTGCCCGTGAATTTCGAAAATAAGATAGAGGCTATTGAAGGCTTGCTAAGGTTTGCCATGAAAAAAGGAGACCTGGATCTGATTGGATACGGCCTTACTTTAGAGCCTAACGCCGTTAAACAAATAGGTTCAAGAGCGGAACCCATTAAGGGTCGCCGGACTGCGCTTGTCTCTACACTTGCTTGGGTCTGGAATAACGTACCAGAAGATAAAAAATATAGCGTAGCGGATTATTTGCTTAAAAAAGGTGCCGACATGAAAGATATCGCGCATAAACTTGCAGATGCCGCCGAAGAACCAAATGTCTCGGCCGTTAAATGGCTTGTAACCCATGGATTGAGTGATACGAGCGGCGAAATACTCAAATCGATTAAAGAAAAAGAGAGGTAGAACCCCTACCAAGCGAACAAGAAGTATTAGATACGATCATTAAACTTTTACAATCGAAACCTTAAGGAGGTCAAAATGAGTTTTTTGAAAACGCTAAAATTAGCTGCACTATTCTTTGCATTGCTGGCTTGCTGTGATGCTTTGGCAGTGCAAATAATCCAACTTACTGCAGCAGAAAAAGAAAAATTTGAGCAAGCAGAAGATCAATTAAGAAAAGCCTTAAATGAGAAAGATTTTCATGGGCTCCAAGCTATTATCGAAAAGGAACCTTTACTCATTAAAACAGGATATGGCTCCCAATGGTCGTTGCATGATACTAAAGTATGGCTACTTAAAACGGGCGGGATACCTTTACTTAAGCTTGTTTGGGTCGCATTTCCCGCTAACAAGTATGCTGCTCTAGACTATTTACTTGAAAAGGGTGCCGACATTAAAAATATCGAATATAAACTTGCAGAAGCAGCACAAGATGCGGACGTCGCAGCAGTTAAGTGGCTCATGGACCACGGGTTGCATGATCTAAGGGGAGAAATAGCTCAATCGGTGAAAGAAAAACGAAAGGTGGCTTCACCAAGCCAACAAAAAGCACTGGATGAAATCATTGATCTTTTACAGCATAAGATTGAACCCTTAAGGTAGTGAGGAGTCTGATGAAAAAAGTGGTGTAGTGGGTATGTAAAAAGCCGAACTTACTACAAAAGAATGAAGAAGCAGAAGAACAATGCGGCTTATGCTCTTTAGAAGCTTACCACCCATTTGAACCAAACGCCCCATTGGTTTAAACTGCTTATAATCTCGGACCGGCCATCAAATTCAATCTCGCCACCAATGCCAAATTGCGGCTCCCAGCAGCGATCAAGTGCCGTATAACTGATATGACCAAAGAACTTGTGCGTTAATTGGTGAGGCACCATACCTGAGTTTAAATCAAGAATATCGGTGGCAAGCCTTCTATTGGTAGAGATAAGCACTGGTGGATCAGATTGAAATGCACGTTTAAGGGTGCCCGAGGTCGGGCTATCCCAAGTAATGGCTACCGTATCAGGATCTTCAAGCTTTATCGGCTTTGGATTATCAATAGGCCCACCTTGATATATTGTCGCTCTACTTTGTGTTGCATTCAAGAAAGACATTTCGGGAACCACCACCTCTCTAGTTTGAGTATTAAGAACACGATAGCACACACCCTCGGTACCTTTTATACCAAAATGCCGATTATTTAAATCATTTGGATGCAACGTGTCTTCCAAACGCACCTTTTCCTTCGTTCGTGCATAGACGTTATATCCCACATCGACGCCCCAACGATCATAGTAATAACTGAGCTTCATTGCTGCGTCAAGCCTGACACTTCCCCCAACTTCGACCGCTCTCGTACTAAAATCTATGGCATTAAAGAGTGCCTCAGTAAAATGGTCATCCGCATCAAACTCCTTGAGCAAAATATACCTGCTCAAGGGACCTCGACCTATCAAATCAAAAGAACGGGATTGAATAGCTTTAAATTGGTGAGTCAATACACCCTGAAACCAAATTCCCAATGAATGGTAATTATGCCTGAGTATATCAAAGTGTCCATAGAGCCCAGGTCCTAGTTCCCAAAGACGGCCATTTCCCACCAGAGGTTCAAAAACAATTTTGCTTTTAGGCAGATTGCCTGTGGGCACCAAAGTCAAAATAAATACACCAAGATGCGAGGATTCATTCATGAGAAATTTGTACCCGAGTATCAAATCAATATTGGCAACACCCGTTTTTTGTTTGCGCCCACAAGGGAATGCACCATACATTAAATTTTGCTCTAGGTCCCCAAAAGAAGCACCGCCCGATAATGCCGACCTGATGCTCAGCTCGGTCGGAACAGCTTTTTTTGCCATATAACATGCAGGAAAGACAGGACCCGATTGGCTACTGATATTATTTACCTCATTGCAATGAATACCTAAATCCCAGCGAGTGGTAACTATAGGAGCGTTGCATCTAAAATAAAGTCCATAGCACCATTCATCCAATCCAAGCTCGTAATTTATATCAAGAATAATGTTATCAATACGTGGCTTAAAACCGATCGCACCTACAAAAGTGGTAGGCAGACCAAAATAATCTGCAAGAAGATCTCCCTCATTTCTATCTGAAACTTGGCTGCCAGAAAATTTAAGCTGAGTACTACCAAATAAATACTGCGCTAATCGATGATCTCTAAATGACCGAGAATATTCGAGCGCTAATGAAAGATTACCCCACGCACGCCCATCACAGCCAGGTAAGTATTCCATCCACCCCGCAAGATGACGAGCCATATTGGATCCCTGTGCACGAGGAATAAAAAGCGAACGAGGTCCACACGGAGATACGTATACTTTTTCAGGGCAGAGTCTGTTTTTTTTAAAAGTAATACCAGCGCATGTTTCCGATGCACCCACCGATATATCTGCCAGTATAAGCGCCAGCATACTTACCAGGTTTACTCGTTTCTTCATAGATGCCCCAAAAGAATGTAATCGACTTTTAAACATAGCGCAGTATAATCTTGAAGAGTGTACTTTGTAAAGTACTTTTTTAGGTGAATCAGGCCCTCCCTGGGGGACAAAACCAAAATAGTGAAGTATAAACAAGCGATCCTACGCTATGAATAACACAACTCTCTTTTATATTTTATGGAACCTCCATATACTTCTAGAATCGCTCCCTATAAGCAGCTCAAGCCATTTAGAGATTATTAATAATCTCATTGCCCGTGCTAAAAAGCAATCTTCGTTAACTATTTCCAAAACAACAAGCTACCTTATGCATATCCCAACACTCTTTGTTGTAGGAACTTTTCTGAGCATGAGAGGTTATCAGTTTATACTCAACAACCTCATGAGCTTAGGAACTGCAATGCTTTTTGCAAACAGCATAACCTTTGCCTGCTCACTTGGGATAAAAAAAATAAAAATCAAAGGATCTCTCCCCTTGGGCCTGTGCATAACCTCTCTTGCTCTCCTATCGCTGCCTGCAGCACCCAAAGGGCTTATCTCAGTTCCTTCCTTATTTGATGCAATTTTCATAGGGTTAGCGCAAGGAATATCCCTATTGCCAGGCATTTCACGACTTGCAGTTACCTATGCCGCAGGCATCTGGCTCGCGTTAACACCAGAAACCTCATTCCTTTTTTCACTTTTTATAGAATTTTTTCTCGTTGCAGGAGCAATCGTTCTTGCTTTGTATGAACAATGGCAAGAAAAAAAAGAAGTTTTCCCTCATATACACGTGGGCTCAGTAATGTTCATTGTCCTCTCTTCATGCGTCGCATACTTTCTTCTAGAGCTCGTTTTTAGCCTGGCACTGCGCGGCCAAATTGCTTATGTGGGATTCTATACTCTTGCGCTTGCTTTGCTTCTTTTTAGCTACAAGGGGCTCGTAAGAACTAGGAGCTAGAAAAAATTTGTTGTATAGTAAGAGTCAAAAGCACATTCGTATAACGTTGGTGGTGTATGAGCCATAAGCAAAAAACCGGCCCGCAAGCAAAAGCGCAAACAATTCTTAAGCAGCAGATTAACAATTTCATGACCATCTGTGCTCTTACATTGGGGATGGTGTTCACTTTCCTTGCGCTTATAAGCTATCATGCAACAGATCCTTCAGTCTGTTTTGCTACAACGGCACCTACCATCACCTCAAATTGGCTTGGCCAATGGGGCGCCTTATGGTCAAGCATCCTGCTTTATTTTTTTGGGAGCAGCGCATTTATTATCCCCGGTATTTTCTTTTTCGTACTCAAAGTGCATCTTAGCAGGATCATCGCGCCAACATTTAAAGGAACAAAAGAGGCTCAAAGCTTCAAAAAAGAATCGGCATGGAAAAATTCCATTGATCGGCTTGTTGCATTCATTCTTTTGCTGCCACTAAGCAGCACCATTGCTCACGTATACACCTGGGAACCTTTTTCAGGTATTTATCCTGGTGGGACCTGTGGCTTTTTTTTCAATCGGGCACTTGCACTATTCCTTGATGAACCACTCATTCACCTTTTTCTTTTTATGATTACCTGGGCAACGCTTGTTGTTATTACGCGGTTTTCTTTTATTACCTATCTCTACCCCATTGCTCACCTTGTAAGCAAAATACCCATCAAGGCCTTATTTAATCAATTACGCATTGGAGTGAAACAATATCTTTTCAAGAAGCGTGAAACTACCGACCAGATAATCCAGGATATTCCACAGACAGTCTTTCAAGAACCTCCGTGGCATGACTCTCCAAAGCAGCGATCAGAGAGCCTAACACCAGCATATGAAGATACCCATGAAAATGATATAGAGTTGCAAGCAGCAACAGTCGATGAAAAAACGCTCACGCAACTCAGTATAGAAAAATCTGGGCATACTCCAGGTGGTCCGTTTAAAGTACCCTCCTCTTCACTTTTTCCCCAACCTAAAGAGCACGCAATGCAGAACGGACCTGAAACCCCTCCCACTGATGCTCAGCAACGTGCAGCAACTCTTGAGCATAAGTTGGAGCGATTTGGCATCAAAGGTAAGGTAGTTTCGATAACACAAGGGCCTGTGGTAACTCTTTTTGAGTATCAACCTTCGATAGATACGAAAATAAGTACGATTGTCGCACGTGAAGATGACCTTGCTCTTGCTCTTCAAGCATTGAGTTTGCGGATCATTGCACCTATTCCCGGTCGGTCAGTACTAGGCTTTGAAGTGGCCCACGCAAAAAGAAGAGCCGTTCTTTTTTGGCATCTTCTTAAAAGCGAAGCATTTACCACATTTTCAGGTTCATTACCCCTTATTCTTGGTAAAGACACGTTAGGTAACGATGTGGTAATCGATCTTGCAACAATGCCCCATTTATTGGTAGCGGGTTCGACCGGTTCTGGAAAATCCGTTGGTTTACACACCATGATCATGAGTCTGCTGTGCAGCAAAACACCAGACGAAATAAAATTCATTTTGATCGACCCTAAACGACTTGAATTTGCTGCCTACGCTGACATTCCTCACCTTCTGTTTCCTATAGTTACAGATCCCGCACGCGCTTGCGCAGTCCTTAAATGGGCGGTTGCCACTATGGAAGATCGATACGCTGCTATGGCTCAAGTAGGCGTGCGAAATGCAGCAGAGTATAATAACCGACTTGATCCATCGAGCGAAGCTTATTTTCCTTTAATAATCATTATTATAGATGAACTGGCAGATCTTATGATGACCGCAGGAAAAGATGTCGAAACCCTTATCGCCCGTCTTGCCCAAATGGCTCGTGCCGCAGGCATTCATCTTATCGTAGCTACACAGCGTCCCTCGGTCGATGTTATCACCGGGCTTATAAAAGTAAATTTCCCAAGCCGTATTGCCTATAAGGTAACGTCAAAGGTCGATTCACGTACAATATTAGATACCATGGGAGCCGAAAAACTCTTGGGTAAAGGAGACATGCTCTTTCTTGATGCCAAGGGCGTCATAATACGCGTGCATGGAGCATATGTAACCGATACTGAGATTAGCCTGGCAGTGCAGTATACAAAAGCACAACGAGCAGTTACCTATACAGAGCTTATAAGCCTAAAAAATGAAGATACAACCGATGATGGCGATGAGCTCCTACAGGATGTAATCGAATACGTAAAAAGTAAAGATGAAGTTTCTATCTCTCTCATTCAGCGTGTATTTAGAATCGGGTATAACAGATCAGCTCGCATTATGGATCAACTTGAATCATCTGGTTATATTCTCCCTTCTGATGGGGCCAAAATGCGTAAGGTACATAAGGACTAACCATTATTTGCGCCCTTTTTGTGCGAAAGTAACATATCTCTTATGTGCTTATAGCTCTCGTTCTCATTATGCTCAATCATTTTTTGGGCAGCTTGGATTGCCGTAAAGCCAAATTCCCGATGAGTAGCATCAATTCGTGCCCCCTTACTTAACAATAATTTTACCAGCTCCAGGTCACCAGATTCGACAGCGAATATGAGTGGAGTAGAACTATCTAGTGGCAGATTCACATTGGCCCCTCTTTCAATCAAAAACCGAGCAATTGGTATGTTTCTTCGCTTGAGAGCAAGCGCCAAAGGTGTGCTATGTATCCTCATTCTGGTAAACGGAAAATCAACCTCCACTTTTCCATTTCTTAAAGGAATAGACGCTGGTTTAGGCAATGTTGTTATCACAACACTCTTCGTGAAATAGTCTATAGAAGCTCCAGCACCAAGCAAAAGAGCTATAAGATCTGTGGAACCTGCTATCGTAGCCAAGTGTAGAGGTGCATACCCATCTTCCTCTTTTATAATGTCAGTATTTGCGCCTTTTGAAAGCAAAAGTTTAACCATTTCAACCTCGTTTCTTTCTACTGCATTGCTCAAAGCGGTTTTGCCCGCATTTGATGCATTAATATCAGCACCGTGGCTCAATAAGAGTTCCATTATCTTCTTTCTTTTTTCTAAAAACTCGGTTGCTAAAAGAGCACTTTGGCTCATCGGCACTTCGCTAACAAAGAGTAAGGGAGTAGTATTATTTTCTTTATTTCTCGCATTAATCAACACTCCATTTGTAACAATCAACTGCACGAGCTCGGGATTCATCACTGAGCACGCATAGAATAACGCACAGGTTTTCTCTTGCACAGTGAGCGAAGATGATCGGCCGTTACCATATTCAAGGAGAATTTTTAGGCTTTCTTCGTTATTACTGTTAATCGCCGTCGCTAAAGGGCTTGGTATACTGACATTATGCTCACTTATATCTGCACCGCGCTCGATCAATAAACGCATTATAGCATATTGGCCCCTCCCTGAAGCTACGCTTATAGGCAGCATGTCATTTTTATCACATGAATTTATCTCACATCCAGCGTCGAGCAAGAAACGGACAAGCTCTTCATGGCCATAAAAGATCGCATGATTTAATAGTTCAGTATCACTCTTACTTGCTATAAATTCAGTACCAAAAAGAAGCTTAACAAAACGAATAACTTGGGAATGCTTTTGTCTAATTGCCTCTTGTAATTCACATAACTTTACCAAGCGGGGGATAAAGGAAATAAATTTTTTAAAAAAGGTATTTAATTCATATTCTGGCTCAATGGTGAGTTTTTTCAGAATTTCTTTTGCTAAAGAACTGCCTTACTTCGCATATGCTTCTTGAAGCAACTTTTGCAGCTCGATTGGTAATTTTTTATTTTCTAGATACCGCAATTTTTCAGCATCTTGCGAGCAAAAAATGAGAGCCCCTGCCTGCAAAAGCTGTTTAGCTATCTCATAGTGCTCTTTTTCAAATGCAACAAGGAGCGCGGTAGAGCCACAAGCATTAAGCTTATTAACCGATGCCCCCCTTTGACACAATGCTCTTATCGCTCTACTATGCCCCTCTTTTGCGGCAACATGAAGCGCTGTATCTCCTTTGGGATTTATTTTATTTATAGCACTTGAAACATTATTATCGTTATAAGCATCTATTGCATCTGCTTCATCAAAATAGGCCAATGCTGCCAAGAGCGGCCATCCTGAGGCAACAAGTTCTTTTTTTTTCATTTCTTTTTCTTGGGCTTGCTCCTTTTCTTTCTTTTTCTTACCATACTCTTCGATCACCGTTTTTACTTTTCCGGTGGCGTAGCAAAAAGCCGATTTTCCCGCATCATCTGACTTCTCTATTCCCAGGCCCAGCTCATCAAATGCAAGAACAAGGTCTTCACGGTTGAGCTCTGCCGCTGCGGTTAACAGCGATTGTCCCCTTTCATTTCTGGCATCAAGTATTTCTGGATATTCTTTTATAAAATTCTTTACAAATTCTACATCTTCGGTCGTAAGGGCATCAAATGCTATGTATTTCGCTTGACCCGAAGAAAATGGGGCATATTTCTTTAATAACTCAAGGCATTTGGTATTTTTTGAGCGCAGTGCAGCTTTAAACTTCGTAAGCACCAAATTCCAACACTGATATAAAAAAAAGACTATGAATTCTTTTTTTCCATCCTGCAGAACCTTTTCAAACATTTGATTAAGTTTACTGTCTAATAACGATGCATGAGCAAGCAACAGACCAAATGTTTTACTATCATTGTTATCGTAAGCAATAGTAAGCGCATCTCTTCCATAAGCATCCACTGCTTGAGTATTTACTATCCCTTGTTTGAGCAACTGTTCGACAATCCTGGATTTTCCTTCACGCACAGCAAAAAGAAATGGGGTACATTTGTCTTTTTTCGTAACCAGGTGATCCTTAAAATGAATCAAATCGACAAGATCCTGCATATCGAGACTTTCAGACTCAAAGTGATCAAAAAAACGATCATACGCTTGCTTTAGTTGCCTACCTCTTTTTTCCAGCTCTGATTTGTCGGCTGCTTTGATCTCTTTGCTTCTTTTTTTAAGTATTTCTTTCAATGATTTACTTATTGCGCCGTTGGCAAAAAAACTTTGGGGAATATGCCCCGGATCTGCGCCCGCCTGCAAGAGAAGCTCAACCATGGCTTCATCTTCATTTGCTGCTGCACATGGAAGAGCAGAATTTATTTCATCACTAGAAGGCTTTTCTGTCCCATTAAGCTGCATTTGCACGTGCGATCGGTGCCCCGCTTGTACAAGATACTGAAATTCTGAAGCATGCCAGTTTTTTTTCCATTCTTCTTTTTGTTTGATCCAGTTCGCTATGTACCGTCTCCCTTTAATACCTTCTATCTCCAATGCCGATTTACCCCTGTCATTTTTTACCGTAGTATAATTTGCATCAAAATCTAGCAAAGAATGAACCAGATCCTCAGCCTTATCATACTCGAGCGCTAACATCAGAGCAGTTCCCCTCCTATCTTTCATATTAGGGTCTGCACCCGCTTTTAAAAGTACGCGAGCCTGAGTTGCCGCATCCAACGGACTGTCACAAATAATGCGCACCGTGTGCATAAGTGGTGTTTGATTTCTGCAATCGCCTGATTTTACATCAGCGCCATAGGTAATCAGCAATCCAACAATACCGACATCTCGTGCGGCAAGAGCTCTTACAAGTGGCGTCACTCCATCATTATTGGCAAGATTGATCAGCTTATCATTAATTAAGAAAAGCGTGCTCAAATATTCTCCCGACCCCACAGCATAATACAATGCACTATTTCCCAGCTGATCCAGAGCAGTCATATGCATACCGCTTTCTTGCAACAGTATCAACTCCTCTAAGTCCCCCTTTTTTGCCGCATTCATCAATTTCTGGATCTCAGGGCTTGCTGGAGGCAGAGTCTTTTGGGAAGCCCGTGGCAATATAATACCTTCTAACCGCATTTTTGCGATCTCTTTTAGTATCACATCAGAAACTTCCTTATTTTTTGAAAGTACCGGATAGGCGCTGATAAGGCGCATCTTTGCATTATTACAATCGCTGCAAATCACAAATCTTAGTTTCACATTTTCTTCTAAGGGCGCTTCATAGGTGTACTCTTTCCCCCAGTCATACGTTTTTTTATCATAGAACGATGCTGCTACTGCTGCCTTCACTATGCAATCTATCGCCTGCTCTTTTGACCAATGAGCAGGAAAGAATGTTTTGCTTGCACTTATGCCATCACAAAAAACAATGCCGCCATGAAATGATTTTATATTTTCCTCCACGGAATAAATCCACACAGAATCATTAATTTTAATGAGCTTTCCACCTTTATAATCCTCCGGCTTACAGCGAAGGCCTTCATAATAATGAAAACCGTGAATTACAAGTGCTTTTTCTGGTTTATTTTTCTTCTCCTTTACGATACACCGACTGATATGGCCCCACAGATGCACCATCGAGAACACACATACATTGCCCTCTATAACCATGTGAAGCTCATCTTCTTTAGTAGGCATCGCTTGTTTGTCTAAAACCCGTTCTTTTTCGACAAGCTCCATAGCACTTATATCTGCTAGAGCTGTCATAATGCATAGTACGTACAGTAATTTCATTGTATATCTCAAATAAGAAGGAAAGAATCCAGCACAATCATCCTTTATCAAATAAGAATTTCAGCGCATACATTTTATATGTTAGAAGTATATTCAAATACCCCAGTATCTCAATAAGAAATTTTTTTATGGCATCCAGATTTTTTAGGCTTCGCAATTCCCTACACCTCATTGAATTCAAAATTAATGTTCCCGCTCAACAAGCGGTACGGCAAATAGGAATGAAGAAATACTATCTTACATAGAGAGAGCGTAAGAAATCAATCACTTTAGTAGGTGTCCGTTTTGATAGCAAAAAAAGAAAACCTTGTAGCAATCGAAACCATTTCTTAATTTTCCGATTTGATAGCACGTTGCCCAATGACGATAGCGCAACATTACTCCCCCTTTTTGTCAGAAATATGCCGAAAATACAACAAAAATTTGACAAGATACTCATGCATAAGCTACGTTAATATCCGAATTGTTTAATGCATATTGAAAGAATATTATATGTTGTAACATTTTTTAACTTGAATCATCAATTTATTGCTTAATAAGCAAAACATTGTTGCAAGACCAGTAAATAACCAGTATCTTATAACTATGCACTGGATATAATCAAATTCAGATTTCCTTGACAAGTAAGAAACTTCGCCATTTAAAGAGCGCAGGGTAAAAGAAACATACATTAATACAGTAAGGCGTGAGGTTGAACAATGCTTTTTAATCGACAATTTATCTCATCAGTGCTCCCTAAGACTCGTTATGTAGGGACTGAGCCGCAAAATCTTTCTGATGTAGCGATTGATTCACGCGAAATCAAAAAGGGCGAGTTATTTGTTGCAATTAAAGGAAATCGCGTGGACGGCCATGAATTTGTGTCAGAAGCGGTTGCAAAAGGAGCGTGCGGTGTGATGATTAATGCCGCAAAAGAAGATATATTAAAATCCATTGATCCAGCAGCACTCAAAAAGATTTTCGTCATCATTGTTCCAGATACACAGGATGCTCTTATCGCACTTGCATCCGCTTGGAGAAGTCAGTTTTCTCTACCCGTTATTGGTATTACGGGATCAATAGGAAAAACTTCAACTAAAGAAATGCTTGCAAATATTTTAAAATTGCATGGGATGCAGTTTCTTGCCTCACAAGGTAATCAAAATACGGCACTTGGCCTTTCGATGAACATACTCAAAATGAAACCTGAACACCAGGTTGCCATTTTGGAAATGGGTGTGAGTAAGCGCGGCGAAATGGCTCGCATGGCTCAGATAGTGCAGCCTACAACAGCTATTATCACTGCAATTGGCCACAGTCACATGGAAGGACTCGGATCGCTTGCAGACATAGCAAGCGAAAAAAGAGAAATATTTAAATATTTTAAAGAAAACAATATTGGTATTATCAACGGCGATCAGCCCATTTTGGCCAATATTTCGTACAATCATCCGCTCGTCAAATTCGGATGTAAAACTACAAATCAAGTTCAAGCAAGAAAAATACAATCGAATAATACCCATACACATTTTATCCTCAAGCTCTATAAAGAACGGCACAAGATTATTCTTGATACCAATCATTCTGGACGTGTCATTAATGCCTTGGCCTCAGCATCTGCAGCGTATTTATTAAATATCCCCTCTGAAACGATTGTAAAAGGCATACAAACCCCGCTTGCTATTGCGGGCAGATTTGAACCCACAAAGCTCAAATCTGCTAAAGGAATACTCATTAATGACTGCTATAATGCTAGCCCTGAAAGCATGAAAGCAGCTCTGCTTGCCTTTGAAAAACTTGAATCAAAAGGACAAAAAATTGCCGTTCTTGGTGATATGCTCGAACTAGGAGTTAACAGTCCTTTCTGGCACCGTCAGCTCGGTCGATTTTTACGCAAAGTTCCCTCGCTTAACCACGTTGTTCTTGTAGGCGAGCTGGTTAAATGGACTAAAGGAACCGTACCCGTTGGTATAACTTTTGAACATGTACCAAGTTGGAAAGAAGCAACTGAGGCTCTCAAAAAAAGACTTGATCGCGAAGCCGTAATTCTTGTTAAAGCTTCCAATGGCATGCAGCTCTCTCGTCTCGTAGGTGAACTTACCGATAGCGGTATATAAATGGTTCTTTCTTATTAGAGAATCGTCAGCATGGATGACCAAAAGCCCTATCATAAGCCTGTCCTTGCTCAGGAAGTTGTCGAATATATGGCTCCCAAGCCACATGGCATGTATGTAGATGCTACTTTTGGTGGTGGTGGCCATACAAGAGCCCTTCTTCTGGCCCAGTCAAAATGTCAGATCATCGCCTTCGATTGGGACAAAAATGCGCTTGCGCTTAATGGGCCAGAGTTAGTTGAGGAATTTGGCGAACGACTCACCTTGCAGTGGGGTAATTTTGCTCAAGTTACTCAGCTGTTAAAAAAATTAAAAATTACACAAGTCGATGGGATATTAGCAGATTTTGGAACCTCACAGTTTCAAATTTCGCAAACCGCTGGATTTTCTTTTACTACTGATACCCCCCTTGATATGCGTATGTCGCCCGCCCATTATAAAACGACAGCCTATGATGTGATAAATCGAGCAAATGAGACAGAACTGGCCACCATTTTTTATCAATTTGGGGAAGAACATAGCTCGAGGAAAATAGCCCAACATATAGTAAGACATAGAAAGGAAATCGGCTTTATACATACTACAAAAGAGCTTGCCGATGTTATTCTTGAAGTTATTCCCCGTTATAGTCGCCCAATCCATCCCGCTACCAAGGTATTCCAGGCACTGCGCATTTTTGTAAATGATGAACTAAATAACATTAAATCACTTCTTACCCAGTCACTTTCCCTGTTAAGCCCTGGTGGCCGCATTGTATGCATCAGCTTTCATTCACTTGAAGATCGCATAGTAAAACAGTTTTTTAAAGCCCATACCGATTCCCTCACCACTCTTACTAAAAAAGTAGTAACAGCTACCCCTGAAGAACTGAAGATCAATCCTTCAGCCCGAAGCGCTAAACTGCGGGCAGCTGAGTTAAAACTGACATAATGCTTGACTTAGTGTAGCCACTAAAGAGTATGATCGCAAAAAAATTCTGGTCTATCAAACTAAGACTGGTAAAACACCTTTTTATAAATGGCTCGATAAATTGGATATGGATGATGCAGCGCGTATAGAAGTGCGGCTTGATAGATTGTCATTTGGCAACTTTGGTGATTGCAAGCTTTTAGGACATATATTTTGGCAAAATAGAAAAGATACTAGTCATACTCCTGAATGCAGGCGATAAAAGAAATCAAAACCGCTATATTGAGAAAGCAAAAGAATATTGGATGAACTACATGATTGATGAGGAGAAAAATCAAAATGTCCAAAGCATTAGATTATCAAAAAGAACTAATAAACAGATTAAAATGCCCAGAGCGTAGCCTAGCTTATTTAAATGCAGCACTGATGGACGGAGATCCCAGGATTTTTTTAAAAGCACTTAAAAACATTCTTGAAGCTCAGGGTGGTATGAGTGAAATTGCAAAAAAAGCTGAATTAAACAGAGAAAGTATGTACAAAACACTTTCAGGAGAAAGAGATCCACATCTTTCGACAGTGATGAAAATACTAGATAGCATAGGAATAGAGTTAAAAGCTTACCCTAAGCAATAAGGCTCCTAACGTCTTTTCCCCTCGCTCTGTAGCCCTTAAAGCGCCCATTTCACCTTGACAATCGGCCTCAATTAACGTAAACTTATCACCATTAGTTCAAAAAAATTCTGAGCATATGTTGGGGTGTAGCCAAGTGGTAAGGCACCTGGTTTTGGTCCAGGCATTCGGAGGTTCGAGTCCTTCCACCCCAGCCATAATTAATAACGCACTGTAAAACATCCCTTAGGCAGATCAAATAATAATCTTGTAGAAAATATTAGGTAGCTCAATATCTAATACACTAAGGAGAAAATTATGGACCATTTTAAGATGCTTGTGACTGTAAGTCTCATTTTGTTATATGAGGATAAAGTTCTTATGTTACGCCGCAGCGGCACCGGTTGGAAAGATGGGTATTATGGACTGCCCGCCGGCTGCGTGGATGGAAATGAAACGGTAACAGAAGCAATGATGAGAGAAGCACGTGAAGAAACAAATATAAGACTATTACCAGAGTGGCTAAAACTTGGGTGTGTCTTGCATTCAAAAGTACCAGATAGACGAAGTGTTGAAGCTATCGACTTTTTCTTTGTGAGCAACAAATGGGAAAATGAAATTATCAATACAGAACCCCATAAGCACGATCAATTGCAGTTTTATCCTATTGAAAATCTCCCACATCCCATACTCCCGTTTACCCATAAGGGTCTCATAATGAGTCTTCAAGGGAATAAGTACAGTGAGTTTGGTTTTTGACCATTTAGCAGGGAGAAATTTTTATGCCCGCATCCCCTATCTATAAACCAATTCAATTTTTTTTGATTACTTTTGTTACCTGGTCTCTGGGATTTGCAGCAGCCTATTTGAGCTATTATCCGGGCAATAAGGGGATTCAGTTTCTGTGCATGTTAGCAGGACTACTGGGTCCATGTGTTGCTGCACTTATTTTGATTTATGGTTCGGGCAATCGAAACCTTGTTCGAGATTTCTGGAATCGATTATCACTGCGTACTATTAAATCAAGTTTTATACCGATACTACTTCTTCTTATGCCATGTACCGTATTGATTGCAACTCTTATTTCAGTCAAAATACTGGGCCATTCGAACTCACAATTTTTACTTTCTCATGATTTTAACGTTTTTAAAGGCCATGGGATTATGGGCATGTTTTTTCTCTTTTTGGCACCATTTTTAGAGGAATTGGGCTGGCGAGGATATGGAATTGATAGCTTACGAAGCAAATATGATCTATTCATTACCACTCTTATTTTTTTTGTGATAATAGCACTGTGGCATCTACCTCTATTTTTTATGAAAGGTTATTATCAGTATCAACTGTGGCAAACCAGTTATATATATGTTGCTAATTTTGTGATCAGTATGTTGCCGGTTACCATACTTCTCAATTGGATTTTTTTTAAGAATAATCGCAGTATAAGTGCTGTAATCCTTATGCATGGTATGTTAAATCTCTTTTCGGTGATCTTTCAAACTGAGCAATCCACCAAATGTATTATTACTATTTTGCTGCTCATGGTTTCTTTTTTTATCCTAGGTAAAGACAAAGATTTATTTTTTGCGAAAAATCAGGATTATTAGTAAGCTAACGCAGCCTAATGGGGGTAGTTTCAGCGCTTATAGGAGTCAAAATGAATATTTTTTTATACGCCATGCTCGGATGTATCATTTTGGTGATTCTTATTAGTATCTTCTGGCGTTTCTTATCCCAAAAAATTGCCCTACCCTGCCCATCGTGGTTGGGATGGTTTGTTGAACGAGATAATCCTTTTGCAAAAGCAGCACAGGCCCAATTTATCATTGATAATCTTGATAGTAAGCCCGGCATGAAGATCATAGATATTGGATGTGGTCCTGGCAGAGTTACAATCCCGCTCGCGCAACACATGGGCTCACAGGGAGAGCTTGTTGCCATGGATATTCAGCAAGAAATGTTGGAGCGGATTGAGCAAAAAGCAAAAGCTCATCATCTTGATACTATTATATATCTTAAAGCTGGGCTAGGGGAAGGCAAACTCGCTTTAAATCACTTTGATCGAGCATTGCTTGTTTGTGTATTGGGTGAAATTCCCAACCAGAAATTGGCATTAGAAGAGGTATTTAAGGCACTTAAGCCTGGCGGTATCTTATCAATTACAGAGACTATTTTTGATCCTCATTTTCAGTCGAAAAAGAAAGTTATTCAATTGGCGCAAGCCGTTGGCTTTAAAGAAAAGAAAACTCTTGCCACTAGGCTTGCTTATACGATGCATTTAGAAAAGCCCGTTGTTTAGGGCAGCAGAAAATCCGATGATTTCTGGAAAGGATCACTATGGTCACATTTACTCATATCATTTATTATGTGCAGAACGTTGAAAAAGCGGTAACATTTTACACACAAGTTTTCGATTTGCCGGTAAGCTTTCTTCATGAAAGCGGCGAATATGCAGAACTTGCTGCTGGAAGTATCAAGCTTGCATTTGCCAGCGATCAGCTCGGCCAATTGAACCTTTCCAATAAATATTACAAGAATAATCAACAAGCTGAACCTGCTGGATGCGAGCTCGTTTTTACTACTAACACGGTAGATGAGCTTTTTAAAAAAGCTCTTGCTGCAGGAGCAAAAGAAATTGCAGCACCAGCTAAAAAACCATGGGGACAAACGATTGGTTATGTGCAAGACCCACAAGGGATACTCATTGAAATTGCGAGCATCGTGAATGAAGAAAGTCCTTAAAGAATTTCAGCTCATTCCCGGGGTGGGGAAAACCATCGCGCAGGATTTTTGGGACATTGGGTTACGATCGCTTGAAGATCTCAAAGATAGTGATCCAGAAGAGCTGTATAAAAAACTATGCTCGTTCCAAGGTCAAAAGGTTGATCGGTGTATGCTCTACGTTTTTCGATGCGCCGTCTATTATGCTTCTCAAACACAACATGATCCTGAGTTGTTAAAATGGTGGAATTGGAAGGATATATAAAGAGTTGTATTGAGCGGAAAATTTGCACCCCGCAAGATTACATTCAGTTTACCCGCGCCGAATGAGAAATGATTCAGCAATTACTACATCAATAAAGTGCCAATGTACTTCTACAGTAAGCTTACTCACGCGGAGTACAGACTTTGACTATTCCATCATCTACAAGAGCAAGGCAGCACAGAGAGCTTATTGTGCACTTAGTTTTATTTCCTGGAGCTTAATTAGAAAATTAGGGAAATAGGTCTCTTTTAGCCGTGGGCGCATCATATATTTCACACAATCGGCAAATCCTTTCTGCAGTGTGTAGCTTAGTGGTTTTGAGCTTTGTACCGGATCAAGTATATAAAACTCTACCTCCAACAGATCTTCATAAGTTTTTGCCAAGCAGTGTGATTTTGCCAAAATGATGCTTAATTTTTTCAAAGTTTTAGAATCTAGCTTCTTGAAAATGTTGTCATTATCGATTTCGTATTCTGCTAAGAATGGATCCCCTTTCTGAGGGGCCTTTACTTGGGAATCTGCATGATACAGTAATCGCGGGTTATTTCCATTTTTGCTATCACAAGACCTGACATCCTCTATAAAGTGGTTAATAATTTCTTGTTGCTTTAAGGAATGATTTGAATCGCGTATTCCCTTAATAATTTCTGTCACAGCACATAAAAGCTTCTGAGTTTTTTCTAACCTTTGGCCAAGTAACTGACGTAACGATTGATAGGTTGACTCACTTTTAGGACCACATTGGTTGCTTGAATCAACTTTTTGAACCAAACTACAAGGAATGAAAATAATGGCCTTCTTTACTCGACTGACCGTATCAGGGTGTTTATACCCACCAACTCTGTGCATCAGGGGTGTGACTGAAAGTGTTGGTCGCCTTGACATTCAGGATACCCAATCCTAAAATATCGGGGTACGTAAAGTATTTTCCCCAAAAAAGGAGTTTATCATGAATGCTAAAACGATCGCGCTTGCCGAGAAATTAGAAAAATACCCTTATATCAAAGCTAGGATTGAGGCTCTATTTAGTGTTGCTGAAAATAACTCTGGGGACTTTGATTTGGCAGATGATGCAGAAGAGCAGTTGATCAAAGAAATAAAAAAAATGGGGCAAGAAATGCTACAAGCGTGGGCTGATAACCAGGCGGAAAAAAAGACCCTTGAAACCAAAAAGAGTGGTAAAGCAATAGCGCATTCAAAAAAAAACTTTACTGGACCTCAACGTTTGGACTGGTTCAAATAATAGAACAGATCTTTTCAATTAACGGGAAATACAGCCGTCCTTTTTCTCAGAGTGCAAAGATTCGATGCAGGCAATATTCCACTCCTCTTCAACGTGTAGCAACAGACTTTGCCGCGGATGTGTCATTCGAAAAAGCTGTTGATAAAATCAAAGAGCACTACGGTATCGAAGTTTGTAAAGAGAGCGTTAGAATTATTGCTGAGACTCATGCAGCGAAAATAAAAGCAATTCAAAAAAAAATAAAAAAACACGGGACTAAAGTCCCAATGGCAGATGTTATTGTCGGAGAAATGGATGGCGGGATGGTTCCGGTAATATTGGGTCACAAAGAAGAAAATGGGGACCTAAGAAAAACAAAAATAGTAGGTTGGTGTGAGGGAAAACTTTCATTGGCATATAAACAAGGGAGTATTGCCCCTGTATATAATGTGACCTTTGGATCTGTTGATGATGCTGGCGAACAGCTTAATGATTGCGTAAAAAGAGCAGGAAATGGCAAAAAAACACGTATTCATTGCCTTGGAGATGGAGCACCATGGATTGCTGATCAGATAGAGAGAATCTTTGGAAATAAAGCAACCTATCTTATCGACTTTTGGCATCTATCGCAGTACTTAGCAGAGGCATCCCAGTGCTGTGCTCCAGAAGATTGTGAAAACTGGAGACGAACGATGCAAAATTGCCTTAAACAAAATCAAATAAACACAGTACTAAGCGCTTTAATGGATCATATAGCTACTCCAGGTCAAAAAGAACACGTTTGCCTTGCTGAAAAATGCTATCAATATATGATAAAACGACTTAATCAATTCGATTACAAGGGTGCCTTGATGCAAGATCTTCCTATTGGATCAGGCAAGGCAGAAAGCGGTATTAAATCAGTTCTTCAGGAACGTCTTAAAATGCCTGGCGCATGGTGGGATAAAGACAACTTAGCAGCTATGGCGTCTTTACGTGTAGTTCGTATTAATGGCGATTGGGAAGTATATTGGACGCAATATGCAAAACAAACCGCAAACTATGGTTAATCAACTCACACTTTCAGTCACACCCGTGCATCAGTGCAAAATTGAAAATTCCACGATCTACACATATAATTCTTTTTTCCCATCCTTGCTTTCCATTCTTATGTTCTTCAATGCACAATGTGATATGGTGATTAACTAATAAATTTCGCATTGCATCAACCCATTTTTGTAAAGTATCGCATGCTACGAAGAGTTTTAATTCTATCTTATCAACGACGTTCTCCAATTGAGCCTCACCTGGCTTAATGTAGCGTCCCAAATAGCGAAATACTTTACTATCCGTATCTAAATATTCCATAATGATTCTCCAAGAATCTGCCGGCAATTTTTTAAAAAATTCAGTAGCAGGTATAAGCTCAGGACCTTGGAACCGATCACTGTGTATTTTCGCTAGCTCCATCGAAAATAAAGAAGAATTTACACACAAGCTTACTAAGATAAAAATATGGAGACGTATTGACATAAAATCCTTTTTGGGCTGTTATTTCATTTTTTGTTTTATAATTGGTTACGATCTGAGCGGAATATCTGTCTGCCCTTGCAACTTATCTATCTGTTGTTCTTATTTTTATCCATGTTCAATTGATTCAAGCACAAAATCTTTCCAATCTGCTTGCCAAAGAAATGTGGTAATTGATGCATTAGTTAACTCAGGCAATTCTGCTACATTGTGCCCTAGATAAGTAAATAATGAGCCAAGTACTCCCCCATGGGTCACCACGACAACGTGCTGTCCTTTGTGCTTTTGAGCTATGGTATGAAGATGATTCATAACCCGCTCAATTACCTTATCTCGTGGCTCAGCTTCGATTATTGCCGGCAAGTTTTTGTAATCAAAAGGCCCATAGAGTTCACGGTACTCTTTTTTAGTACGTCCTTCCATTTTTCCAAAATGCCCTTCCCGCAGATCAGCGGCAAGGATGATTTCTAATGAAAATAGCTTAGCAATCTCTTGAGCAGTTTGATGCGCCCTCTGCAAATCTGATGAATAAAGAGCAACAAGAGAAACCTGTTTACCCTTGAGAAATTGTGCTACTTTTTTCGCTTGGGCTAGCCCGGTCGCATTGAGCGGAATATCTGCATGCCCCTGCAATTTATCGGCAAGATTCCAATCAGTTTGCCCGTGTCGGATGAGAAATAATGTTGTTCTGCTCATGCAAAAATCCTCATGTTTTCTATTTATGAATTGAGTAGCAGGTATAAGCTCTGAACTTTGGGACTGCACGCTGCCTAAAGATTTTTTTTGCGATAGCTCCATTGAAAATAAAGGAGAACTCCCGCACATGCTTACTAAAAGAAAAGTACAGAGTCGTATTGAAATAAAAATTTTTTGGAAGAATCTCACTTTATGTTTTATAATAAACAAATAATAAAAATTGTCAATAAAGTGTCCTCGTTCAATACATATGAGACTGTAGGGGTCTTGATTTAATTTGATCAAAGTACTCAAAGGGAGTCAATTACGCCAATCCCTGATGGGGGCGTATATTATTATACATTTTTACATATTCTTGAAGTCTTTCCTGTATCATTGGTAACTTTGCTGAACCATTGTATTGGTAATAGAATTCATATTTTGCTGTTCCATTACATCGTTCTACATGACCATTATACTCGGGCGAACGCGGCGGTAGTACATAGAGATCAATGATATTATTTTCACACGCTTGTTCGAAGTCGCCCATGAATTCACTGCCTCCATCAACTTGCACCGACCGAACTACAAAGGGCATTTGCTCAATCAATAGCTTTAAGAAGTCTGAGGCTACATTGCTCGTTGCTCGATTGTATGCTTGTTCTACGGCAATCTTTGTTATAGGACATATTGCTTGGAAGTGCTTGAGGTTGACACCATTAACAAGCTTTATATCCATGTGATCTATCTGAATGAATTCGCCAGGAATTCTCGCTTTCATCCCATGCTTCCATCGCTTTGCATGCCCATTAAACATGCGACGTCGTGTTTCTTTTTTACCATAATAGAAAGCAACGGGCTTCAATTTGCCCTTGAGTATGAACTTTCTTATAATACGGCCTACGGTGCTTGCCGATACAATCTCGTTATAGTTTCTTTTTATCATGACCGCAATCTTTTCTTTGCCCCAGAGATTGTACTGTTTGCGCATGTCTACTACCATTTTTTCTGTTTTAGACGTCCATAGAGGCATTCTTAGTTTGTTGGGACGCCTGCTTTCTTTTTCCAGGCCAGCGAGATTGCTTATTTGATATCGCTTAATCCACCTATAAAGAGTAGCTCGCGATATTTTTATTGCCTCCAAAGCAGTTTTTTCGCTACAATTTTCATCTTTTAATTTATAAAAAAGCCTTATTTTATCGTATCTTTCATAAGCTTCAGGTGAATACTCTCTGTCATTAATTCTTTTTATTTGGTAGAATGCTTTATGCAAATGCAATGTTTGCATATGGGGGTCCTCCTTGCTTGGTTGTGACCCCTTTATTTTATCTTAATTCGTCTCACATGTATCTGAACTAGAACATAAAGCGCTCCTAAATAAAAAGAGACAGGCTGAACTATTTGGAGCCAGAAAAATCATAGAAAATTTGACAAAATCACCTTTTGCCTTATTCTAAAATTGAACCTTTCAGAACAGGAGCTTACCGTATCATGAACTTTTCAGCCCATTTCACTCTCAAATAAATTCTAAGATCCCACACTTAATGGGAAATTACTGTTTTCCACTCTTCATTGTATTTAAATAGGAGCCAGTATGAGTAGGCCTATAGTACTCAACAACATTTCATTACTAGTTCAGAATAAGACTTGTTTTGAAAATTTCAGCGCAACGCTTCATGCCGGCAAGCATATTGCCATCATGGGAATGAACGGCAGCGGCAAATCAAGCCTACTCACCATAATTCAAGGTCTACGTGCTCCATCCACTGGCAGCGTTACTATCCCCCAAGAAACTCTATTCGGATTTGTACCTCAAACGGTAACTGAATACCCTGAAATGAGCGGTGCAGAACGATTTAACAAGGCGCTTTCAAGTATCATAGGCTTAGATCCAGACGTTTTACTCTTAGACGAGCCGACCAACCATCTTGATCACCATAATAAGCTATCGCTCATTCGAATGCTCAGCTCATGGCATGGGGCATTACTTGTGGTATCGCATGATCCAGAACTACTCGCTTTAGATTTTGATGAAATCTGGCATATAGAGCATGGGGTTATTACCATTTTCACGGGAAATTATGCTCAATATATTAAAACCCATGATGCAAAGAGTCTGATGCTTGAACAACAGCGAGCGCAGTTGCTAAAAGAAAAGCGCAAACTGTCCATAGCAATGCAGCAAGCGAATAAAAACGCTTGCCAAAGCAAAGCGGCCAATCGCAATGAGAATGATCGAACTTTATTAGGAGCAATGAAAGAAAGCGGCTCTCGTTCATGGGGAAAAAATCGTAAGCGATTATCACACATTGGCCAATCCATTAATGAAGAGCTTTCTGATTTATTTGTCCATAAAGAAATTAAACCAAAGTTTAATCTTGACGCTTATAAACCATTTTCTCATAAAGCAATCATTTCTATTGTTGATGGCAGCTGCGGGTATTCGAGCGGCATGATAATGCATGGCATTACTCTGCACATAAAGGCAAACGATCGCATTGCGCTTATTGGAGATAATGGAACCGGAAAATCAACTTTTTTAAAAGCTCTTCATAAAGATCCAACAATCATACAGAAGGCACTTGGCACATGCCAGATCCAAAGGGAATAGGTTATTTGGATCAACATTATGCAAGTTTAAATCCATCCCTAAGTGTATTTCAAATTATTCAAGATGCTGCACCCCAATGGAATGATGATGAAATAAGAAAACATTTGAACGATTTTCTTTTTTCCACTCCACAAGAAATTAATACTCATGTTAGTAATCTTTCTGGTGGTGAGAAGGCCCGTTTAGCGCTTGCCCGTATTGCAGCACAGAATCCCCATTTATTGTTATTGGATGAAATTACTAATAATATTGATAAGCAAACTCGAACACATCTTATAGAAGTATTAAAGAATTACCCAGGGGCACTGATTATAATTTCACATGATAAGGATTTTTTAAAAGAGATAGGGGTACATGAAAAATACGAGGTAAAAGATGGGACTATCGAGCTAAGAAAATGAAAGTTCACGATGAGCACCAAAAAAATAAAAAGAATCGCTATCATTGGTAATGCCGGATCGGGCAAATCAGTTCTTGCTCAAAAAATGCATGCCCTTTTCAATTTACCAGTCTATCATCTTGATCAATATTTTTGGAAACCTGGCTGGGTTGAGCCCGATCGCACCGAATATGAGAAAATTCATAATGCATTGTGCGATAAAGATGCATGGATCATCGATGGCATGAATTTGCGATTTTTAGACTATCGAGCTCAAAAAGCTGACATGATTATCTTTCTAAATATCCCGCGATACCGCTGTTTCTGGAATATTTTCAAGCGTACCTGGAACTATTATGGTAAAGAAACGCCCAGCAGTGCAAAAGGCTGTCCCGAGAGGTTTAATTGGAAATTCATAAAATTCTTACAATGGGTTTGGAACTTTAAAAAGCGGTATCCCGTTAGAATTGATGAAATTTTAAGGCGGTATCCTAAAAAGCAGGTTTATATGTTCAAATCGCAGCAAGGTGTAGATGCTTTTGTTACCCAATTAAAACAACGTCTGTGAAGAAAGTGTCGTATTATTGTAAGGGGGTAGATCAATCATAGCCTCAAAATTTCTGATCTGCAAAGTTGACGAGCTCTTTCCTGTTGTAACATTCTTGCAAATTTGAGTAGAATAAAAAACAATGCTTGCAACCACTCATAAAAAGAGAATTGTATGGATAAGTTCCTTTTGTTGTCTCTTATTGGTCCGATACCAAATAAGGTTGAACTGCAGGCAAAAATAATCGAATCAGTTGATTGCGGCTCTTACACGCGCCACAAGGTTGAATATTACGCTACCGAAGACAGCATTCCTGCGTATCTGCTTATTCCCAAACACCGCACTGGCCCTACTCCCGCGGTTTTTTGTCATCACCAGCATGGTGGAAATTTTGCATTGGGTAAAAGCGAGGTTGTTGGATTAGCAGGTGATCCTGATCAAGCCATAGCGGTTGAGCTCGCGCAACGTGGTTATATCGTTTTGGCTCCCGATGCTATTGCCTTTGAAGAACGAAATTGGACGCCAGATAAATCAGGCAAGGCTGAGTATTTTGAATTGGCCACACGTTTAGTAAAAGGGCAGACCTTATTAGCAAAAGTTTTGTCCGACGTGTCTGTTGGCATTGATTACTTAGAAAGCAGACCAGAGGTGGATACAAGCAAAATTGGATTTATCGGCCATTCTTACGGCGGGCGCATGGCAATCTGGACTCCTGTTTTTGATAAGAGAATTAAAGTTTCAGCATCTCACTGTGGATGCGTTAATTATAAAGACTCGCTCTCAAGAAATAGTGGAATCCAGCTGGAATTCATTGTACCCGGTATCCTAAAACATGGCGACATCGAAGATGTAGTTCGGTTGGTTGCGCCAACACCACTGTATATCTCAGTGACGGAGGATGATACTTATAGCAAAAATGCACAAAGTATTTATAACTATGCGCAGTCAGCATTTGTTGGAAGTGAATTAAAACTAAAAATATGGCCCGGAAAGCATGTGTTTACCAAAGAGATGAGGCAAGAGGCCTATACATTTTTAGATACATATTTGAAAGAAAAAGACTATAACTATGTATAAACTACCTGCCTATGTTGGCATCATTCTTAAAAAAGAGAATCAAGCACTTTTAGTTAAAAGGCATAATACCGATTGGGCATCAGGATATTGGAACTTCCCCGGAGGATTAGTTGAAGAAGGCGAGACCCTAGTCAACGCCGCAATTCGAGAAGCACAAGAAGAAATCGGCGCAATACTCGATGTTGCTGCTCTGAAATTAGTTCATGTCTTGCAGGTGCGTAAAAGTGATAAAAATAGCAAAGATATCATAGGATTCTATTTTTTAGCTGAACAATGGCAAGGGACGCCCGTTAATAATGAGCCGCACCGGCATGCTGAGATCGGTTGGCTAGACTTACATAACCTACCCGACAAAGTAACTGATCATGCGCTTTTGGCAATCAACGGTATAACAAATAATACAACGTACTCTGACACTCAATCTTGACTGGCACCACACCGACTTGGCAAAAGTCGGATTGTATAATCAAAATTGTTCAATTGGCTGACCCTACAAAACAATCACTAAGACGCTAGGATTTTTTGACAGTTATCCTGTATCCTTTTAAGCATCGCTTGCAGTTGCACTTTTTCCTGCTCTGAAAAGTTTTCAAGAATAGCATGCTCAACGCGTTGCTGCAAGGGCCATAATTTTGCAATCAATTCCTCACCGGCAGGCATGATACCAACTACGTCTTTCCCTGCCTCTTTTTTGATGTATCCATCTGTTATCAATGGCAACAGGAATGAATCTATCTCGGTCTTTTGGATGCCAAAATCGCGGGTAATGTCGGCATAGCTCACATTCCGGTCAACTGCTAACACCATTAATACAATATATTGTGTTGATGACAGTGTGCTTACTTTTTTAAGTTCTGTATCTAATACCTGTCGTATCAGTTGATGTGCGACCCCAAGGTTTCTACCAAGGGTCCCTATAATTTTTTGCATGATCATTGCTATCACCAATTTTAAACGAAGTTCATAAATGCTAATACCTGCTGCAACTGCTACGTTGAGCGATTCAACTGCGGGGCTCATGGGAATTTGAACGACTACGTCAGCGGCAGCAAGTACCTCGGTACTGCATCCATCAGTTTCGTTACCAATTACCAGGGCGACCGGCAGTTCTTTAAGACGCGTTAATACTTGCAGGGCTGCACCATGGGGACTGGTGGCAATGACTTGATAGCCTTCTTGCTTGAGCGTTGCGATCATTTCAATGCCTGTTTGAAACCGTTGATAGTGTGCCATGAATGCTGCACCGCGTGATGCATCAATAGTTTTTTTAAAGAAAGGATCGGTCGTGCTGTTAGTAAAACAAATGCGATGAATGTCAAAGGCGACTGCCGTGCGAATAATGGTACCAATGTTACCGTAATCAACCAGATTATCCAATACGAGCATAAACTCTGCTGGCGACGTTACGAAAAGTTTGTTGACTGATGCGACACCCACAAAAGGAACGAGGTAATTGGTATCGGTAATTTTCTTTAAAATGCCTTCTGAAACACTAAAACAGGAAATGTTTCTCTTTTCCAGTTCTTTAACAAAAGAGTGTGCTAGAGCTTTGTCATGCACAAAAACATGTTCAATGGGCAATAAAGCTTCCCATGCATAGGTTATGGATTCAATACCTTCCAAAAGGCACGCTTGCCGGGCCACCCTGTTTTTAGAAACCGAAAGTTCTCGGGCCGCAATTACCCGGAGATCCTTTATTGAATCGATTGTTTGCATGACTGTTTATTCATCTATGGATTGTCATTCTGTCTTTTCCAGTCTAGCAAGATATTCTAGAATAGAAAGTTTTGATCTAAGCTTCGACTTGACAATAAAGTATACTTTCCTTAGTCTAATATCTAACTAGCGTAGTTTTTTATTCTTTGTCTCCAAATCTTTGCCTAGCGGCAAGTTGATTGGAGACAATTAAGAAATACTTCAACAGCAGACCTAACCCAATACCTGAAGGTGAGAACGTATCATGAAATCCTAAGCTTTTTATTACATCATTGGTTCACAGTGTAAAAAGGCTTACTATTTTTAGGATTTCTATGTACGTACTTAGGGTAAATAACCTTTCTAAAATCTATACATCTGGTTTTTGGCCGATAAAAAAAATACAACAACACACCGTCGTTAATGACGTTTCTTTTGGGCTTAAGAAAGGTGAAATTCTTGGCTTGCTTGGTCCAAATGGAGCAGGCAAAACAACAGTCATTCAAATGCTTTTGGGAACGTTACTTCCAACCAGAGGTTCGATTGCCTACTTTGGAAATGATTTTAACAATCACCGCGTAGCAGCGCTTAAAAAAATTGGGTATGCAAGTGGTTATGATAAATTAGCTACACAGCTCACCGTATTTGAAAACCTTGATATCGTTGGACGGATCTATGGTATGCCAAAACAAGTACGGCAACAACGCATCAAAGAGTTGTTAAGCATTTTTGGCATAGAGCACATGAAGGGTTATAAGACAGGACTCCTCTCTGCTGGTCAAAGTACAAGAGTTTTGCTTGCAAAAGCCTTTATCGTGCACCCTGAAATTGTGTTACTTGATGAGCCTACTGCGGCATTGGATCCTGATATCGCACACGAAGTACGCCAATTCATTTTAAAGCAATGCCAAGAAGAAAGCGTTTCTGTTTTGATTACATCACATAATATGGACGAAGTCACAGAACTGTGCGATCGAGTGCTCGTCCTTAAAAAGGGTGTGATCATCGCCGATAATACGCCCGAGGAGCTCGCTCAATCAACCGCACACGTTAGGGTACACCTTACTATTATAGAAAAGATTGATTCTGTCCTTGCTTACCTAGAAAATTCCGTGATGAAGTACAGCGTAAAAGAGAAAACAGTAGTTGTTGAACTTGATGAGCATGCTGTGGCACAGTTTCTTTCCGCATTAAGCGATAGGAAAGTCACCTATTCTCACATTTTTATTGATAGACCAACTCTAGAAGATTACTTTCTTAGTATCTCCAAATGAAAGGGAGCGTCATGATTTCAGCTACATCCGTTTGGGCAGTGGTATTGCGGCATGCTCGCATGTGGAAAAGAGACCCCAACTACATACTTGGAGGATTTTATTGGCCTTTTCTTGATATCTTGATTTGGGGCTTTTTAGGGGCATGGATCCAAAGATCTCAGATAGCCCAATTCTCAAACTATGAAGTTGTTGCTTTATTAAGCATTCTTTTATGGCAGGTAATAGGCAGAGGATGCAACATTATGTCAATTTCATTGTGCGAAGAGCTTTGGTCACGTAATTTGGTAAATTTATTCTCATTACCTTTAAGAATAAGCGAATGGATGCTGGGAGTAATACTCTTTAATGCTCTGATGATGGTGCTTCTCTTTCTATTTTGCACGGGTATTATTTATTTTTTTTACAATGTTCCTCTTGGGTATATCTTCTCGACATTCTTTCTGTTTGCACCACCCCTCTTTTTTTCAAGTATAGGAATAGGATTCGCCTGCTTATCAATTATAGTGAGCCTTGGAAGAAGGGGCGCAGAGTTTGGTTTCATTTTTGGTTGGTTATTTATGCCTTTTAGTGGGGCTTTCTACCCAATCGAAGTACTGCCTGCCTGGGCGCAAACATTTACTAAATTTATGCCTATGAGTTATGTATTTCAGGGAATGCGAAATTATTTAATGCATCACCAAGATCCTACTTCCTCTTTAATAAAGGGGTACCTGTTAAGTTTGATCTTCGCGCTGTGTTCGCTTCTCTTATTTGCTCATTGCTTTAACAAAAGTAAGGGAAAGGGGCTTGCTCGATTATCCGACTGAGGCGGGATTACCTGTAAGCTGCTAAACGTAATTCAAATCTGCGAAACCTTATTGAGGCCTTAGACGAACAGAAGCTTGAATACTTAGAAGCTCACGTGTCTTTAGTTTTTTCTAGTCAGGGCGTAAGAAGAGTTTCAAAAGATACATCAAGTGGTGGATAGCGCATATCATCATTCCATCCATTAAAATCAAAATGCCACCATTCAAAGGGCCATCCCATGAATCCTTCAGCTTCCATGGCTTGTTCTAGCAACTTCATATTGTTTCTTGCGGCATCTGAATGAGCAAGGTTTTCTCGATGTGCACGCTGAGTAAAATCATCAAATGCGCAGGGCATCTCAATCTCCCTACCTGATCTATCAACCAAGGTGACATCAACCGCCGTTCCTCGCGTATGCCTGCCTTTTCCCTTCGCTGGATTCATCACATAGGTCTCATCCTGAATGATATCCCACATAACTTGTTGAACCGCTAGTGGCCGGTATCCATCAAAAATTTTAAGAAAGAGATCCCGCTTTACAAGCGCATCTTGTACTTTTTTAAGTGCCAAGGCGCAGTCTTTGTGCAAAAAACTTACCGCATGCGTATACAATTTTTTTTGACAAAAATTCTGAGCAGTGGCATAACGAATGTCCAAGTGGACAAGGGGATCTAGAGAACTAATATTGACGAGATTGTGGGAATTCACGCTTTTTTCTTTCAAGTGATCTTGATAAGTTTCAGATTCAAAACCATTGTACCAACTGTAAAAAGATAGTCAAATAGCAACTCCTCAGGAGAATGCCATTCTACAAAACCAAAAAAGCCTGAAGCGGGTCATCTGCAATCGTATGTTCAGGTATCTCTACATGATTAAACTCTAAGAGGTCCGCTGTAAGGGCACCATGAGCAAAAAGATACATAAGCAATTTCTTGTACTTCGGATCGGTGTCCCTATCTATCACCCTATCAGCAGCAGTTTTACCGTGTACCACCTCATTAACATCCACCTTGCATGTTTCACATAAATAGCTAATCATCTGCTGATGACCTTTATTTACCGCAAAAGAGAGAGGGGTGTTTCCTTGGGCATCTTTTATAGCTCCCATGCCCGGCCCCACATCTTGCATGTCCATTCCTTTAAGAACCTCCTTGAAATTTTCTACGTCTCCTTTTAAAGCGTAGATAAGCAAACGAGCTTTCTTTTTGGGAAATTCATAGGAAAGACAACCGTGAGCCCTTAAGATATCCGCTATAAGGGGATCTTCACACACATCCAGTGCTGTTTGATATCTGTTATTGCGGATGGTTGTATCCGCTTTTTTTTCTTCTAAAAGATAGTGTACCAGTTCTCTATGCCCGCCTAACGCTGCAAGCATAAGAAGGGAATTTCCCTGCTCATCTGTGGCATTGGGCGACACACCCGCATCTAACATCTGCTGTAATGCCTCTAATTTTCCATTTTTTGCGTGATTACGTGCATATTCTCTTTTTTCAATTTCTTGAGCCGTAAATGCCCCTTTTTGTGTTAGCTCCCTCATGATTTTCTCATTTCCCTGCATTCGCGCTAGATCCAAAGGAGTGTGCCCTTTTTTATTTCTTACATTAATATCAGTCCCACTTTTTATGAGCACTTTAACAGATTCCACATCTTCACTCAGTACAGCTTGATGAAGCAAGGTATTACTTTCGTCTTGTTCCCTAGCAACAATTACAACATTTTTCCCTTTCGCCTGACTTTGCACATCATTTTCCTGTGCATCAGTTTCTTTTTGATTTTGTTTCATCCAGCCTTCTAAATAGGTGCTTATATTTTTATGCATGTTCGAGCTTTTAAGGGCCTGGCCAATCTCCTGCAAGCGCTGCTCTTCATACCCATACAGGTCAACCAGAAATTTTACCACAGAGAGCTGTCCATTTTTTGCAGCGCTTATAATGGGAGAACCACCAATCAAATCTGGGTCCATACGCGTCAATTTATCTCTCAATTTTTTATCATTTTTTGCTGTTTCCATCAGTTTGACAATAGCATCTAAATAGCCTTTTTCACACCATGCGGTAAACAGGTTTCTTTGCTGCAATTCCTGGAAACTCAACGCTCCTTTACCTTCAAGATACCGCTCCAAATCTGCATTTTTTTTCACTCTATCAAGAGGGGTTTCAAACTTACAATTAAAAGTATTAATCTTAACATTACGTACCTCAATAAGCATTTTTACTATGTCTGAATGGCCATATGCACAAGCAATCGCAAGCAAGGTATTACCATACGAGTCTTTTATTTGAGAAGTTTCTTCTGGATCAATGAGCTGGAGCTTTTCTTGCAAGCTTTGTAATTTACCATCCTTTACATATCCCAAGAGTTGCATGTTTCTCGCTCGCTCGGCAGCATTTTTTCTTAAAGCTTCACTCGTAACGGCACCTTGTTGTAGTAAAAAAGATCTGCTCTCTTCATCTTTTGCCAAATCAAGAATCGAATCACCTTTTTTATTTACATCATTAACATCTGCGCCCTCTTTAACCAAATATTTTTGCACTTCTATTTTCTTATGAATAACTGCCAAAGCCAATGGGCTATTACCCTCCTCATCACGTGCAGAATATAAGAGACTCTTCTCAATTTTTTCAATCGCCAAAATATTTGAGTGCTCTACGTACTGCAAGAGCCTTGCTTCATCCATCATACGGGTAGCTACGTGAGCTTTTCTAAGTTTCACCTTTCTTGCCTCTAGGGGAGAATCAGTTATTATGAACGACTCAGGTTTTTCTTTTTTTAAAGTTTCTTGTTCTAAAGGCATAGTCATGCTACAACACCGAGCACCCTTCTTTGCTAAGTATTCAGCGATTTCTGAATGTTGGATAGTCATAAGCGCTTTATCGAAAGCAGTATCTCCTTCTTCGTTAAAAGCATGTATCTCTGATTTAAATACATCTACAAGTGATTTCACACAACGAAAACAACCCCTGCTTACTGCAATAATTAAGGGCGTATTACGGGCGGCATCCCGCGCATTAATCAACCTTGAGCGCAAGCCACTGTCATTTTCCAATTGCTGGACCAAAGGGGACTCATAAAAAAGAGCATGTAACCCTCTTTCGTTTCCTTTTTGCACTAATTCAAAAATACGATCCTTGTACCCACATTGCATTGCTGTCAGACCTCCATTGCTTACTAAGTAGGCATATATTTGTGAACTATTTTTGGCCATATCCAGTGGTGTTTGATGGTTCTTGTTTACCGTATTTGTAATTACATTACACTCTTCTACCAAAATTCTCACTAAATCATATCGGTCATTCTCAACAGCACAAGCAAGCAACGAATTACCCAACTCATCCTGCCTATCTGCATGAAATACTGTAAGAAGCTGTTTTATATCCTCTATTGACCCAATTTTTACACCTTCAAAGATATTTTTTTCTCCCAGTATACTACCACTTTGAGCATGTACTTTATCTAAAACCTCCACCAGCTCGTTGTCAGAGCCAAGTATCGCGTAATCCAACGGACTCAAATCATATTGGTTAATAGTATCAAACCTGTGGCCTGCATCAATGAGCATTTTTGCCACTTCATAGTGCCTATTAATGATTGCAAGCGAAAGAGGAGTATCACCATTCCTATCTCGTACACATTCAATAGTCGGATTTTCGGTAATAATTTTTTGGACAGTACCTACATCACCTTGAGCTGCACTCTTTAATAGCTGAAATTTCGCTCGTTCTCTATTTTTATAGACTGTGAAAGCCTTATTCACCGAAGGATCAGACCCCACATAGACGGCGCGGTTAAAAATAGCCAAGCGGAGGTCCCCTATGTTACTATCATCAGCTTTTTCAGAACTCAATACACGTAAAAGAAGCTCTTCCCCTTCACAATGCTCTTGGCTTTCTTTAAAATTTTCTAAAGCACTTACTATTATTGGATCATTGCTTGTTTGCATATTCTTTCCCGCTACAATAATGCTTTCAAGCTCTTTTGCTTTCTTTTGTTGATCAGAACTCATTTCTTCAAAAAGTTTCCTATTTTGAATCATTTCCAAGAGCTTCTCTCCCTCTTTCTTTACACGGGGAGAACGTATAAATACTGGTGCTTTCATACTAGTTCCCTGCTTTAATTCAAAGCCCGAACTCTTTCTGGCAGACTCTTTAGGCAATTCCATTGCATGACTTACAAACAGGGAGAACAATGAAAGGAAGACGATTATTTTTACCACCATATGCGTCCATTCTTGAAAAAAAAGGGGATTGGAGAATTCCCCAACCCCGGTTAAAAATCAATGTATATAAAATTAATTAGTGCTTAATGTATTTTTAAATAGTTTATTATCTGATTATATTTTCGAGCTACCTCTTGCTGTCCGTTTTGCTCTTCTTTGGTAAAACGCGGACTATGAGCGAGAGCAGCTGCAATACCATGCTCATTCTCGACAACCTGTAATGCTGTTTTTCCTTGAGCATTAAGAATTTTTGGGTTGGCACCCTTTTTTTCTATAAGCTGCTTTACAATGGGTAGTTGCGCCTTCTTAGCAGCTATATGTAAAATAGTGTCAGTTCCCGCAATAAGTTCATTCACATCGAACGTATCACCCAAGATTTCAAAGAGTTTAGAACCATTCCAATTCTCTTCAGGATCTATCAAATACATCAATATTTCAGCATACTGCTTTTGTTGTTCTAATTTCTCCTGTGGACTGATTTCGGGGTCACGAAGCATTGCATTACACTGAGCATTAGTAGCATGGAAAACCGTTCGCTTAATGCTATCAAGTACGCAGGGATTAGCTTGCTTTTCGGTAATAAGATCTTTTACCATAGCAAGATTGCCATTCTTCGCAGCCATATGCAAAACAGTCTGCTTTCCTGCAACAAAGTCGTGTACTTTCCACTCATCACCTAAATACCCAAAAAGCTCTTTGATACTCTGATCCTCAGAACCCACAATCAAATTGACTATCACTTCTCTGCACTCTTTTAACAACATACTTTGCTTAACAACAGACTCAGAACGCTGCTTACCGTGGCCACTGGTTTCTGCTACCTGTACATCGAACGCTGGCTCTTGCAGACGCTTGCTTGCTCGTAATAAAGTGCGAACAAGTGGATCATCAGAACGATTTTTTTGAATGCTACCTACACTCCACCCCTCTAATTCCTTCAGAGGTGGCTCATCAAATCTCATTGATGGGGCAGGTGGCGGGTTCTTATGATCTGTAAAGTGATCTCTGCTTGTAAAGTCACCATTTTGATCAAGCCAATTAAATGCTAGGCCCTTAAGAAGCATATTTTGTTGTTGGATCTGTGGCTTTTTCTGCCCCGTTAACAAAGGCCAAGGAATTCGGGTATCTTGTAGCTCTTCATGCGCAAAGGCACCCTTATCATAAAGAATCTTAGCAATTTGGTACTGGAGTGCTTTTTTAGACTCATCATTTTCCGCTTGCCATTTTTCTAAGGCAAAATTAAGAAGGGTCTTATCTGAATTCAAATAAAAGCTAAGATCTGCACCATTTTTATTTCTGATCATTACCTCAACAAGAGGCACGTGCATTTTCTCGATAGCTCCTAGAAGCTCTAATTGCTCATCGGTGAGCAGTCGCGTGAAGGTGGCTGTCACCTTGGTATCCAAATCTTTAACAATATGCCCTTGCATTTGGTACAGCTTTTCAACTATTTGGCGATAGGCCGATTTCTTCTCACCCTCTGCTTGGCCCTTCCATTTTTCGCAAGCAATATCAAGAGGAGTCATACTTTTAACGAGGCAGGTATGGTCATTAGTTTTGCACCGACCACTAAAATCACAATTACCATGCGCTTCACATTTGTACACTTCACCATTAATATTTACATTATAACGATGTTTTTGGCCATTCGGCAATGCAACTTCCTTATCTGTCAATAATTCAACAATAGGAAGATGCCCCTGTTCTACCGCTACATATAATGGAGTCTTGCCATTTTCATCTCTGATATGCTCTAAGCGTTCTCCCGCAGGTGAGTCAGGGCTTTCAGGATGCAAGGTTGCTAAAAGATTTTCAAGCTTTTCAAGCTCACCGTTTTTTGCATGAACAAGAAGCCGAGGTAATTTTTCTCGTAAATCACAGCCCAGACCTCCCTTGCTTTTTAAGTAATCTTTAATTTTTTCATTTGCAGCCACATCCACAACAGTTTGATTATCATTTGTAACTTGATGTAATTTTGCACCGCACTTTTCTACTAGATAGACAACTATATCATAATGACCAGCTTGTGCCGCTCCATGAAGCACAGTTTGATTATCAGGAGTAACTTGATGTAATTTTGCACCGCACTTTTCTACCAAATAGACGACCACATCATAATTTCCTGCTTGTGCTGCTAGATGAAGGAGAGTAAAGCCCCGACCATCTGTTAAGTTAGCAGACAGATTCTTCTCTTTAATTAATCGAGTGAGTTTTTCTAGATTACCACTTCGTGCACACAGAGAAGCCTCAGATCGTATTTCCAGCTCACCAGAGGTCAGTGCGCCATTGTCTTCAAGCAGTTTGATCGTTTTTTTATTATTAACCAATTTTGCTAAATCGAGAGCAGTTTGGTTTTCATCATTTAGAGAATTAACATTAATCGATTTTACTATTGAGCCAACCAGCTCATTATTATTTCTTCGTACTGCCGTATGGAGTAAGGTATCACCATTGGAATCAGTGAGGCTTGCTATATCTATCTTGTTTTCCACAAGTGCCGAGAATTTTTCTTCGCCTTCGGCACATTTTATACACAGCGCCAATTGCTGCGACTCAGTCAGAACCGGTTGCATTTTGCGATTTGGTATTGCTTCAACTGCGCCCGGATTTCTCTTGCTTTTCAGCCCCGTAATGGTCAAAGCTTTGCCGAGTAAGCCCTTTTCGCCTGCTTGTGAACCTCTTCCATTTGATCTTAAATTTTCAACCTTGAACTCTTTCTCTAAGATATTTTTTAAATGATCGGCTACAGAATTATATTCTACGATCAAGGCCTTTTCATGTGCTAATAGCAATTCATCTTTACGTCCTGACAGATTCCCATAAAGAGTGAGAATATATTTAACTAAACTTAAGGCTTCCTTATCTTTCTTATCATCTATTTTATTAAATACTGCAAGCAAAAGGGAGTCTTGAGATTCATAGTCAAAGCGTAAAAGAGGCTCTAATTGATAATCTTTTTTCCATAATATCCGACTTTGAAGTGCTTTAAGCTTCCCCATAGCAGCCTCTGAAAAAAGCATATCCCGCTCTCTGAGCTCAGCACCGGTAAGAGCTCCCTTGGAAAGCAAAAGTTTCGCTATCTGATCGAATTTTTTTTCTTTGGCAATAGTAAGCGCAGTTTCTAGGACATTATTACGAATATTGAGCTTAACGTTATAATTTTGGCAAAGGAATTTTATCATCTCATAGTTGGAATAAATGGTTGCGACAATCAATAACGTATTATCATCCTCATCTCGCATAGTGGAAACCCTGTCTGGACTGAGCTCGTGACCCTCTATAATTTTTTTAAGAGAAGCTATATCACCACGTTTTGCATGCTGGAAGCATTTTTTGCATATTGCTCTTTCACGATCTCTTTCACTGATCACATCGCTCGTAACCGCACCTTTTTCATTGAGAAAGCTTACAATATCAAGCTCCTCATGCCGGGCGCAATCAAGAATCGATTTTCCCTCATCATTTATGGTATTGAGTTCTGCCCCAGAATTTACCAGATACTGAACAATCTCTAATTTTTTTTTCAAGCTAACAGCACTAGAGACGACCGCCAATGACAGCGCCGTGTTGCCTTTATCATCACGAGCAGTATTAAGTATTCCTTTGCCCATAAGTCTCTGCAATGTATCACGATCTGCATTTCTTGCCGCATCCAAAAAAGCATTTTCATCTTCTTTACGGGAGTTTAACGTTTCCCGATGTTGCTTCAATTGCATGCTCGCACGGCAGCCTGCTTTTTCAGCCCCATTCACGTGCACAACTACGGCAAATTCTTCATTGGCAGCAGGGCTCGATAGTCGATAAAGCATCCCACCTTTCTTCTCTAGAAAGTTAGCTATAACGGGGTGACCAGATATGATCGCACTATGAAGTGCAGTATGCCCATCTCTGTTAAACGCATTAATCTCTGCTTTCAGAACTTCTACCAAATACTTTACGCTATCAAGAGCACCACTTCTTGCAGCGATAATAAGCAAAGTATTAAGCTGCGCATCGCGTGCATTTATCAACCTTGGAAGCAATTTTGAATCTCCACGTAGCAAATTCTTGGCCTCATCCGATTCCATAAGTGATTTGAATTGAGAATACGATTTTTCTACCAGCGCAAACAAACGATTCTTAAATTCATTTTGTTTACCTGTTAATGCGCCCTTTGTCATGAGGTAGTTTTTAAGGTTTTGAGTTTTAGCGAGATCAAGCGGAGTCAATCCAGTGTTATTACACGTATGTATCGGCACTTTATAACCTTCTAATAAAAGCTTAGCCATGTCTTCGCGACCGTATTGAGCAGCGACGGCAAGCAGAGAGTTTCCCTGCTCATCCTCCATTTCAGCATAACAAAAAGTAAGGAGCTCTTTCATGTCGTCGATAGTCCCGCTTTGTATCGTCTGAAAAATTTTTGTTCTGTATGGCTCACCACTTAAGGCTTCTTGATCTTTTAAAAACTCTACTAAGTTTTGATCACTGCCGTTCACAGCATAATCCCAAGGAGAAAGTCCTTTTTTGTTTACCGTGTTAACGTTCGCACCAGCGTCACAATGTTTTTTTGCAGTTATTAACTTTCCATTTTTTACCGCGAGAGCAAAGGGCGTGTTCCCATCTGCATCAAAAACGAGTTCATGAACAGTCTTTTTCATAATCTCATCAACGCGTCCCGTTTTACCATTCGCAGAAATTTGTAAAAGCTCTTTTTCGGTAGTTTCCTGCTCCTTCAATTTTTCTAGTACTTCTACGACATCAACTCTCTTGCTTTGTCGAACAATCCGACTACTCAAGACATCATGTACCTCTTCAGCTGTTTCATAAAAGTTTCCCATTGTTTTTACAACATTTGGATCTTCCATGCCACGTGGGGCAAAGAGGGCTCTTTCCCATAATTCTTCAATTGAGGCTATGCTCTCTCTCACTCGTCTATCTCTCTTTAATTCTGCAAGAGCATTCGCTGCCTCCTTAACAACCTCATCATCACTGGATTTTTCTCCTGAAAGCACCGCGTGGAATTCTTCGACTCTCTTGCTCTCCTCATCATCATTAAAATTTTGCTGTAAATTGCGATGTTGGACCATCTGCAACAACTTCCGTCCCCCTCCGTTGGCATGTTCAATTTGCAACGATGCTGCAGAGGACTTCCAGGCAGGCGAAGACTGTACAGCTTTTTTTAGCACGTTATTCCCAGAACCTTGTAAGGAAGTACGTAATAGTGTGGAGGCTTTTGTGATGGTAATCTGCTTTTCCATGGCAGCGAGTGAAAAAGCATACAAAAATGGGATGACATGTAAGAGTTGTTTTTTCATAAGGGGACCCTCATATAAAATCTATCAATCTGTTACTCATAGTATTGCGATTGCAGGAAAATCTCAATACCAATTTTTAAGTCCCCCCTAAAAATTGTAGTTATAAGAAATGTAGGGGTTGCATCGGTTTCCTTCTACAAACGTTGTTTAAGAGAAAACTGTTGAACAATCCCCCATAGTGTTATAGTGTACCGAATTTTTTACAAAATGCAAATTGTCTGAAAATAACAAGACTTGCCTTCAATACCTGTCTTAGTGGCACCCTGCTCGCAGTTCAGGGAGATCCATCCTAAAATAAGAACTGGTATGGCTGCCCTCTATTCAGACCGCTCTACTTTTATACAAACGCACCAATCCATAGAAAGACAAAGCAGCTAATAGTGTCATGAGTCCAAAGCCAATGAGTACCGAATGTGCACCAAACTGTCCTAAAAAAAGGGCCCTACTTCCATCAACAACATGGGAAAGAGGGTTAACGTTTGCGGCAGTCTTAAGCCAGAACGGAGCCAATGTAAGAGGAAGTGTGACCCCCGAAAGTAATTGAAGTGGCACTAAAAAGAAGTTAATCGAGGCGGCCAAGGCCTCTTCTTCTTTAAAAAGAAGTGCAAGCATATATGAACAGGATGCCAATGTTGTACCTACCAAAACAACAAGCGCAAGCGAACAGATCACCCCAACAATGTTGGCTTCAAGACCTGTAAGAAACGCAAGAACTATAAGAACAATTGCCTGGACAAGCAATATGGTAAGATCACGCAGATGCCGGCCAAGAATAAGCCCCAATCGGCTAATAGGAGACACCCAGAGCCGTTCAATAAGCCCTGTTCGCATTTCATCTATGAGCTTAAAGCCCGCATATGAGGTAGCATACGTCCCCATCATAACCAACAATCCAGGCAAGAAAACAGCAAGAGTATTTGCTCCTGAAAAATAGGCTGTTTGAGACAGCTCCTTTAAAAGAGGCGCAAATAGGAACAAAAAGCATAAAGGATTAAATAATCCTATGATGACAAATATGGGATTGCGTAATGTTGCTCGCATCGTGTAAGAATACATAAGGAGCGTGTCATTCAAAAGTTTCATAAGGTTCCTTTATAATGAATTTTCGCGAAGCGATCTACCAGTCTGCTTTAGAAAGACGTCATCTAACGTAGGTCGAGAAAGACTAATTCGCTGCAAAGATACTTGTGTGTTATCAAAAAGCCTCACCAAATGGGTAAGCGCAAGCTCACCTTGATCAACCTGGATGCGCAGCCCCTCCTTGTTTTCACTTATTTCACGTACAAAAGGCTGTGATTGAATGAGGTTTTTTACCGATTCTGAATACTTTTCAAGTCCTAGTAACACAATGTCTCCCCCTATTTGGCTCTTAAGAAGAGTAGGTGTGCCCTGTGCTACAATAGTCCCATAATCTATGATTGCTATTCGATTACACAAATAATCAGCTTCATCTAAATAATGAGTCGTGAGAAAAATAGTCGTACCATTTTCCTGGATGTTACGAAGCTCCTGCCACAGATGGGCCCTTGTTTGCGGATCTAAGCCCGTAGTTGGTTCATCAAGAAAAAGTAACATAGGTTTATGTACAAGAGCCAACGTCACATCAACACGCCTTTTTTGACCACCAGAATAGGTACTTACCGGTCGATCTGCAAAAGAGTCCAATAAGAAATTTGTAATAAGTTCCTGAGCTCTTTTTTTGGCATCATGCAGAGAAAACCCATACAATTGCGCTTGAAAAACTAAGTTTTCTCGCGCAGTACATGCGGGATCAAGGCCACCCGCCTGACTTACATACCCAATTTTTCTTCGTATCTTGTCAGCTTCAAGCGCGAGATCAAATCCGGCAATTGCAGCCTTTCCCGCTGTGGGGCGTAACAATGTAGTGAGCATACGCATCGTCGTAGTTTTACCAGCACCATTAGGCCCAATAAAACCAAATATTTCACCCCTGTCAACTCTGATCGTTACATCTTTAACACTTTCGACAACGCTCGCCCGGCTTTTGAAAGTTTTACTGAGTTTAAGCGCATCAATAATCATAAAACACCTTTCATGTTTCTATACAACTTGTATAAAAAATTACCCCTGTTATAGAGTAATGTCAAAATTTTCTGCGCCGTACCCATGTTCACAGATAAGGTAAAAGAGAACTTTAGTAACTCCGGTACCCCTATGCCACGCCAACGGGGGCTGGCTTTATTGACAATCATAAAATAATTTAATACACTAATTATAAAATAATTGTGATAATAAAAACGGAGTTTCTATGAATGGCTATCTTACCTTTCTTTTAGCTGGAGCAATCGTTGCACCAGCACTTGCAATGGAATCAAAAAAAACAGAACTACATACAGCCGCAGCAAACTGCAACCAGAGCTCTAAAGTACGGCAGATAGTTAACCAGCAACCAGCAGAAATAGCTCGGCAAGATGGTGAAGGGAACACCCCTTTACATGAAGCGGCCTATTTTGGTTGCACCGAAAATGCCGACCTTTTGCTGCGAGCAGGCGCCGATGTTAACAAACGCAATTACAAAGGTGAAACACCGCTTGATAAAGCACATTATTCTCATCATCAATCCGTTGAACGGCTGATCAAAGAATATGGTGGGGTGTATGCTCTGTATAAAGATCTAAACAAGCCATTTAATCAACAGCAACTTGATACAGTGCTCTGGGAGGCAAGCGGAAGCTTTAATTACTACAAAATGTTAAGCGCCCTTGAAAGAGGAGCAAATCCGAAGACCCTACATGGCGACTGGACTGGCGTTAAAATGACTGCGCTTCATAGAATTGCTCGATCTGCTGATTACACCACGCCACACAAAACAATGGAGCTTTTGTTAAACTTTGGAGCTGATATAAATCAACTAGATAGTGCCGGTTGGACCCCTTATGGCAGAGCATCTCAGGGTGCGGATAGTCAAACAGGAGATTATATAATGAAATTCTATGAAAAACATAATGCTCAATTTAAACGCGGAACATAAAGAAAATAAGCCTGGTCAAAAACGCATATAGCAAAAGCTGAAGATTCTGGTACTCTTATCTGTTAGATTACGGATATAAACTGATACTTCAAAAATTCTATACTATGCGTACCACCGCTCCTTTATATCTCGCTTCGCAATCCCGTTCACGTCGGCTGCTGCTTGCCCAAAGTCGTATTCCTTTTACGGTCATTCATCAGGCGGCAGATGAAAAGTCCTGCAGCTGGCAGGTACCGTTTCAAGAACTCGTTATGGCACTAGCCCGCATGAAAATGGAGCAAGCAGTCATCCCTGCTGACCATCTCAATCAAGCTTCTCTTGAAGCCAAGCACCAAGAAGAGATATGCTATGTCCTTACTGCAGATACGCTCTGCGTGGACAGTGATGGCACGGTGCATGGCAAGCCAACCGATTGGAACGACGCTAAAAAAATGCTTCTTACTTGGCGCTCAGGTTGTACGGTTGCGACTGCTTTTTGCTTAGACAAAAAAATGTACAATGACGGCCACTGGTATACCAAAGAGCGCATAGAGCGCTGCGTAATCTCCAAAATCTCTTTTGATATACCCGATGACTGGATTACAGATTACTTAGAACAAACCCCATCCCTGAGTGTTGCTGGGGCAATGGCAATCGAAGAATATGGTGCTCTCTTTGTACAATCAATAGAAGGCTCATACACAAATATTTTAGGACTTCCCTTATACGAACTGCGCCAATCGCTCAGTAAACTCGGCTTTTTTAGTGCATAGAAAGCTTTTTTGATGGTTTCCAGCGCTTTAAAAGCTCTCGGCACAAAGCTTCTTTTGGATCCGCATACGGGTTACTTTCTACAGTAGATGCAGCTTTGGCAACACTTACTGCAACAAGCATATCATCACAAGCTGCCGTATCAATGTGATCAGCGGCAGGTATTAAAATACGCTCTTTAAGTTTTTTTGCCTCATCCTCATGCAAAGACTCATACATGACTGTTTCCAATAACGAAAAAAACTCAATAATACTCTGTTGGAGTTCTTCTTCATTCTCTTCGCATTGAGCCGACTGAAGGAGCATTTCATCTAATCCATTTTTTAAAGCACGACCAACCAACTTTTTGAGCGCATCTTGTTCACGTTCAAAAAGCCATCGTAAAAGCTGCAGTAATTGAAAAGACACCACAAATTGTTGCATATCATGATCGAAGGGGCCATTATCCATAGTCATTCCTCAGTTATAATCTCTCATAGTTTAGCCCTACAATACTCTCATCTTAGTTGATGCATCGCCTCGTAGAGCGCTCGAAGGCGCGCAATGCGCTGCTGAGTCGGCGGATGCGTTGAAAAGAGCGCCGATAACCCTGCTCCAGTAAACGGCTTTACAATAAAAAGATGAGCCGTCGTTACGTGTGCAGTATCATCATTAGCAAAATGAATCTGTCGTGTTCTCATTTCTAATTTCTCTAAGGCTGAAGCGAGCGCGAGTGGATCATGAGACACCTGGGCGCCACTTTCATCAGCTTGAAATTCTCGCGAACGCGAAATTGCCATTTGTATAAGAGAAGCGGCAATAGGCATGAGCACAGCAACCACCAACAAGACAAGGGGGTTGGGCCCTTGACGCTCATTATCGCGCGACATGGTGCCCCAAAATGCCATATGTTGCATCATATTTGCGGCAAAGCCGATGGCCGTTGCAATGGTGGCAGCGACGCTGCTTATTAAAATATCTCTATTTCTTACATGGCTAATCTCATGAGCTAAGACACCTCTTAGTTCGCCCGGGTCTAGAATTTCTAAGATACCGGTGGTGACAGCTACCGACGCGTGGGATGGATTCCTCCCCGTTGCAAATGCATTTGCCATAGGTGTCTGTATAAGATACATCTTGGGCATGGGCATACCACTTTTTGCCGTCAACTCAAGCACTATATCATAAATCCACCCATACTGCTGTGGATCTAATGGACGAGCGTTGTACATTCGCAACACCATTTTATCTGAGAAAAAGTAAGAAACACCATTCATTATCATAGCGATGATAAAGAAAGTAATAACTCCCTTATACCCACCAAACAGGCCGCCTATAAGCATGAGCAACCCTGACATACTCGCTAATAATATTGCTGTTTTAAATTGATTAAACCACATTATACTGCCCTCTCTATTCCTCATGTTTTTTATCGTTGTCAAAAATCGACGAACGCTCAATTCGTATTTTTCTGACCTCTCCAGTCTTTTTCATCTCTATAAGTCGAGTTGCGTGCTTCCCTAACATTTTCCTTACTTATTTCACTTTCACGCGAGAGTTCATCCTGAGCATTTTTAAATAAGAGGTTCATCTCCCGCTGCATCTTTTTAATCTGTTTTTGTAATCGTAAAATCATTTCAACACCAGCTAAGTTTATACCTAACTTATGAGTTAAATAAATAATTTCCTCAAGACGATCAACATCTTCTTCAGAAAACAACCGAGTATTGCCTTCTGAACGCTTAGGGGATAACAACCCCTCCTTCTCGTAAAGGCGAATCGTCTGCTGATGAACTGAAAACATCTTTGCAACAGCTGAGATAGAGAAATATCCTTTTTTTCTTTTCATATCCACTTCCCGTTACACCCGAGCAGAACGAGCATCTTAAAAAAATACCTCATAAGTAATGCCCATAAAGTAACCAATTTAATTTATCTTTACGGTTACAGTTACTGCAGCATCACTCTAGTATACCAGAAATTTTGATATTGAGACACCGAGTGTCCTCGTTCAATACATATGAGACTGTAGGGGTCTTGATTTAATTTGATCAAAGTACTCAAAGGGAGTCAAGTACGCCAATCCCTGATGGGGGCGTATATTATTATACATTTTTACATATTCTTGAAGTCTTTCCTGTATCATTGGTAACTTTGCTGAACCATTGTATTGGTAATAGAATTCATATTTTGCTGTTCCATTACATCGTTCTACATGACCATTATACTCGGGCGAACGCGGCGGTAGTACATAGAGATCAATGATATTATTTTCACACGCTTGTTCGAAGTCGCCCATGAATTCACTGCCTCCATCAACTTGCACCGACCGAACTACAAAGGGCATTTGCTCAATCAATAGCTTTAAGAAGTCTGAGGCTACATTGCTCGTTGCTCGATTGTATGCTTGTTCTACGGCAATCTTTGTTATAGGACATATTGCTTGGAAGTGCTTGAGGTTGACACCATTAACAAGCTTTATATCCATGTGATCTATCTGAATGAATTCGCCAGGAATTCTCGCTTTCATCCCATGCTTCCATCGCTTTGCATGCCCATTAAACATGCGACGTCGTGTTTCTTTTTTACCATAATAGAAAGCAACGGGCTTCAATTTGCCCTTGAGTATGAACTTTCTTATAATACGGCCTACGGTGCTTGCCGATACAATCTCGTTATAGTTTCTTTTTATCATGACCGCAATCTTTTCTTTGCCCCAGAGATTGTACTGTTTGCGCATGTCTACTACCATTTTTTCTGTTTTAGACGTCCATAGAGGCATTCTTAGTTTGTTGGGACGCCTGCTTTCTTTTTCCAGGCCAGCGAGATTGCTTATTTGATATCGCTTAATCCACCTATAAAGAGTAGCTCGCGATATTTTTATTGCCTCCAAAGCAGTTTTTTCGCTACAATTTTCATCTTTTAATTTATAAAAAAGCCTTATTTTATCGTATCTTTCATAAGCTTCAGGTGAATACTCTCTGTCATTAATTCTTTTTATTTGGTAGAATGCTTTATGCAAATGCAATGTTTGCATATGGGGGTCCTCCTTGGTTAGTTGTGACCCCTTTATTTTATCTTAATTCGTCTCACATGTATCTGAACTAGAACACCGAGTTGTTGCTTTTTGCACACAAAAGACTCGCCCCGCAGTTGATTTGCAAAAGTTTCGCCACTCCGATGTTTGATCTTTTGGATCCCCATCGCCAGAAAGGGGAAATCCAGGAACGAAATCAATTGAGTAAAGATTTTTTCATATTATTTTCTTCAATATTTATTAACAAATGTCATCAAAATAATCGATATTGTCAATTTTTATTTACTGCTCAGAGTGTGCTGTTTGTGATCAGCAAGAAAGGAGAGTAGGCTTATCACTTTTATCTTTCTTTGTATCTGATAAAATGTTTGTGTAACCATAATTCCTACAAAAAGTATTTTCTAAGGGTCAAGCGATGCTCTATCTCCTCTTTCTCCTTTGCTGTTTTAGTTGTGCGGCAAATACGATCAAACAGACGGCTACCTACTTGGTAGAAGAAATATACAACGGGACCTCTTTCAAACACGTAACCGAGCTGGACAACGGTTCGACAAGAGAGATTTTTTTTATAAACGGCAAAAGTGTCCCTGACAGTGAGTATGAAAATGCATTACTCAATGCCCAAAAGGAAGAAAATAGAAAACTACGAAAAAAAACTCAGGAAGAGCGCCTTAAAGTTTATGAAACACAGTATAAAGGACGTGTCAAAGTGGCTCAAACAGACCTCAAGGAGGCACTAGGCATGCTGGAAGAAGAAATAAAACGGTTAGCTGATGAGCGGCTCAAGCCATTCATGCTCTATAAAAGCGATACCCTCGAATCCGCAGATTATCTAGTAAGCATTAAGGAAAAGCTCGTACCGGAGGCACGGACCTATTTACAAACCAACCCAGAAAAAATAGACCTTAAAAAAATACATGACACAGAACAGGAAATTCAAAACCTGCTACCCCGCATTCGAGAAACCTTTGTAACGGCAGTAAACAACGCCATTGAAAAAGCAGATGATACAAAACTGCTCAAAGAATTACTTACACTTCTCTAAAACATACTTAATATTTTCTACCGCTGCGGCAACCTCTTCACACGTCGTAGCATACGAGGTTGTCCAGCATACTTCATTGCCGCTCGTCTTGCAGGCTAACTCACTTTTGAGTGCCTTCACAAAACGCTCATCCATACGAGCATACACCTTATTGGTAGCAATAGGATATGCAAGATCCAGTTCATCGATTTCTTCAAGCTGCGTTGCTAAAAGCTTTGCCATCGCGTTAGCGTGACGAGCATTCTCCAACCACAGCTTATTTTTAAATAAAGCAATAAATTGAGCTGCTATACATTCGCTATGAGCAGCTTCCTGCATGCCTTGGCACTGGACATACGAAAAATCCTCAGCAAATTTGACATTAAAAAAAACTACCGCTTCCCCAAAAAGCATTCCATGTGGTAAGCCACTAAATGTAAGTACGTCGACTCCACGCACTAGTTCTTGCAAGGAACACCCAAGAGCCGCTGCTGCATTTGCCAAGCGCGCTCCATCCATATGAACAAATAAGCGATGCTCATGAGCAAACTCGGTAATTTTCGCCAATTCTTCAAGTGTATATACGGCGCCAAATTCTGTAGGTTGTGAAAGCGAAACCACTTTAAGGACTACCTGTTGGTGATTTTCATTAAGCTCCACAAAATGGCGTATATGCTCTAACGTAAGCTTGCCTGTTCCCGTTTTAATACTCACTAATTTGCTTCCTGTATAGTGCTCTAAGGCGCCACAGCCAAAAACATACATGTACGAAGACGCATCACACAAAATAGCCTGGTAAGGTCTGACAAGCGCTTGCAAGCTTAATACATTTGCAGCCTCATGAGTAAGAACAAAAAAAACTTCCTGTGCTGCAAACTCTCGCTTGTAGGTACGTACCGCCTCTTCTACCCAATAAACTGCCTCATGGTTTTTGGCAGCGGCATTCACTGCTTCCAACATTATTGGATGTATCGGCACCTTCATATCAGTTGCAAAATTCGATTGCATCTCGTGCGTTCTGCCCATATAATGACCTTTCTCATCAGCTCACTAAAAAGGGTGCGCTTATCAGCGCACCCTCTCTATTTGCTTAATTAAAGTAATATCAACCAGCTGGACAAGTAGGAACTGGCGTTACACTTGTTGGTGCCGTTGGCGCACCAGGCGCTATGCATAAATTTTCCAAAATCCAATTCGAAATAGCATTACGTGTCGGTAAAGCAGCTTGCGTAGAAGCACACGCAGTTGGGGTCAATCCAGAAACTGCGGTGTAGCTATTTGGCGTGATATTGAATTCTGTACGTAAAGCAGCAAGATCACCGTTAGAGACCATATTTGCGATAGCTTGAGCAATGTTAGCATACAGCTGGCAGCATTGAGCATTTACAGCTATGCCTTTTCCTTGGGATCCAGCAGTAGTTGAGTCATTGTATTTGATAAATGCAATTCCAGAAACTCCTGCTGTTGGAATTTCGATATCTGAGATAGCGACAGGAATTTGCCCTGCGGTAATAGCTGCAAATAAACATGCATCATTAGTTCCGCTTGCAATATTTACTATCTGAACCCCAGTATACCCCAAGATTGCTGCAACTTCTTGAATAACACTGACATCAAATCCAACAACTGTCCCATTTGAAACAGATTCCCATGGAGCCCCAGAACCACTTGCCGTAAGATCCATGCCAACTACCAGAGGGCCGGTGAGAGTACCTGCACAGTTAGGAGCTGTGGTTTCTGCTACTGCTTGTGTACCCATAGCTAGAAGCGCTACACTCAGTAGACTTATTTTCATTAAATTCATTTTTTTCCTTTCCGTTATTATGCGCTATATCTGGCAAAGCAAATACTTATTGTATTTGCTTTGCCTTCTGCCATTGCTGGGTAAAGTTCTAAACAATATTAGAAGCTGATGGTAGCTTTACCAAAGACACCCCATCCTTCTAATGTTGAACGACGATATTTCTTGCTAGCAAATTCATAGCGACCACCAAAACCTAACATCCAAGGCCATTGGTCACACCATACGTTGCTATAAGAAATCGCACCAGAGACCGTATGTGAAAGCACTTTGTGAGCCGCAGCAGAACGGATGTTAACATCAGCAGCTGTTAATTCTACAAATGAAGGATCAGGTGTACCTGTTCCAAAATCTGTTGCTATAGTAGCTGTGCTGTCACTTGTTCCACAACCGCAGCTTTGGTTAAAGATTCCAAGGTTGTCAAAATTGAAGTTACTAGCGCACACTTTTTCACGCTGCCTCCAGAACAAGTTATAGTCAAATTCTATTCCGAAGTTGCACCAGTTGTAGTGAAGACCAATCCACCAGTCAAGTTTGCTACGAGGTTCAACTTTAGCACAGCTGGTGAGATTGCTTACTATATTCGTTGGTTCACATGGAGCATCCGAAGGAGCTGCAAGTAAGAAACGGGATAATGGACCATTCTTGAGATCAAATACCCTGTTTTCATGATGCTTAAACACATAGGTGTACATCAATTCAGACATCAACACTAAATCGGTGTTATTGCAGTCATCAGCATAAATAGTCCAATCACCTTCGATACCAACACCTACACCGCCATGTTTTGATCCAACAGCTGGTTCAAACCAACGATTGTTGTGATCTCTTCTTCCTGTCGGAGCAAGCCCTAAGAAATAAAGACCTACGTGGTCAGTAGCACAGTAGGTATAGTCATACCCTATACGTACAAGTACGTTATCTACACCAGTATGATGTCTTTCACAAGAGAAAGCATTAAGACCCTGCAATGCCTGTGTTACATCCGTTGGCTCACCCGGAATGTTACCTGGGGTTGTCACGTCTTCACAGAAACGAATATGATGTTTTGCTCTCACAACAGAGAACGAAAGATCCGCCCAAAAACCCGTGCAGAGACAATCCAAATTAAAGATAAATTGTGGAAGCCATGCAATCACTTCTCTATGAGGGCGAATTTCAAATGTGGAACTAAATCCATCATTTTGATCTGACGCTAATCCAAGATTAAGCGAATTGACCTGTCCGCCTTTTTGAGCAACGGTAATTGGATTTGATCCCAAGAATCCTGCGCCAAGGCACCTTCCCTTGCGGCTCTTGGAATAGATAAACGCGTTATCAAAAGTAAAGAAGTTGCAACGGGCATCGTGATACCTATTGTAGAACGTTAAATCGTTACGATAGGTAAGATCCTGCGTAATGCTTCTTGGTACGAAAACAGTGCTTACGCCCCTATTGTCGTTGCTGCCGCTGCCATTGCAATCATTGTTGCAGTTATTATTATTATTGCAATTGTTGTTGAATCCAGTATTGCAGCCTGTGTTACAATTATTACCACAGTCGCCACTTCCACTGGCAAATCCTGCTCCACTTACTCCCAGTGAAAGAAGTAATATAATAGATAATTTTTTTATATTATTCATTGAGTAACCTTTTCTTTTATGGTTAGACATACGATAATTGTTTCAAAGTCACGTGCCAGTCTTTAGTGCATATTCCCCCTTTTGCAAGTGTATATACCATATTTTCAAATAACCATAGCCTATATTTAGCAAAAACTTCCTAAATAATCAATACTTTACTATTGAAACCCACCCCCCGTGCAGTAATAGTTTACAGAACGCTCCTTTATTGTTTGTTTAAAATTCTACAAGGATTCTTAGCACATAATTAATACCACATACAACGACTTAAGGCAATAGTTTTGTGTTCTTGGCGTTCATTTTTTTAAAAATGGCTCATGATTAAATTAACTATAAACTCCTTTGAATCGGCTCTTTCGCAAGTAAGCCCATAATCGTTTTTCCCCTTCTTTACAGTGTGCGTAATGAGGATAGCACACGATTTCTTGCACGTCATGCAAGCTAACCTCGCTAGAAAAAATCTCTTTCATCAAAAAACGTAATCTGGGTATCGACAAAAACCGATTGAAGCGCTACATTAGTATCGATCTTTTTAAAAACATAAAGGAAGTAATTTTTTCTACATTACATAGTAGGACGTACAAATGAAGCTTCATAGGTTGTTACACATTCTTATTTTTAATCTGCTTGTTTTTTCTGAGGTTATTTTTGCAAAGCATATAACTACTTTTATTCCCCGTTCACAGGGAGCAGATACTGCACGAGAGCTTTTAGGCTGGCAAAGAGAATTGTTCCAATGTTTCCCTGAAAATTATTGTGCACTTGCCGCTACAGCAGGGTATACCCATTCAATGCATACTGAGCGGATAGCACGGGACTTGCTTACCTCACCATGCCTTACTTTTTCTGGAAGTGCCCGAACTGATAGGAAACCAACGGATATTTTAGCTGATTATTTTGGTCTTCCTGTTGACTTTTTAGGTACACTCGTCATTAAGCCCCGTATTGAGAACTATATTATTGATTTGAATCTTTACTTTGGACTTGATGAGCTCTATAACGGTCTTTATTTGCGTATTCACGCACCCCTTACGCATACAAAGTGGACATTAGGTCTTGATTCTTGTATAGCTTGCGCACCCAAGTTTCGAGGCTGCACCGAATTCCCTGTAGGCTACATGTTCTCTGGAACACCAACTGTCGACTGCGGTAAAGTAAACCCAACCCTCAATCCCCTCTATCAAGCAAATGATAATTGTGCGACAGATAGCTTACGGGTTGCATTAAGCGGAAATTTTACTTTCGGTGATATGCAGGAGCCATGGCATTATGGAAGATTCGCTTTCTGCCCGCGCAATAAAACAGGACTTGCTGATATTGATGCTATATTTGGTTACAATTTCTGGCATAACGATTTTTCACATTTTGGTTTCTTTGCATTAACTGTTGTTCCCACCGGTAATCGGCCGAAAGCAAAATATATTTTTGAGCCGTTAGTCGGTAACGGAAAGCACTGGCAATTGGGTGGCGGTGCCACTATGCATCTTGCAACAGCTAATCCCTATTACAATATTGGTATCTATATAGAAGGAAACGCCACCTGGGTATTTAGAACGCACCAAAAAAGGTCCTTTGATTTTACCAATAACGGGCCACTCAGTCGCTATATGCTCCTTAAAGAATACAATCCCAATTGTACTAATGGAATGTTCCAAGAGAGTTATACCTATAATGAAAGTCTCATGAATGCTATTAATTTTGCAACACGAGATTGCGAAGTTCATGTAGGACTCATGAGTGACGTAAGCGGAAAGCTTTTTATCTCTGCAGGCAATTGGGCTATAGATGCAGGCTATAACTTTTGGTACCGCAATAAAGAAACGGTCTGTATAAAAACCGACTGTCCTTGCTATCTCGATCAGCGCTTTTTAGGATTTAAAGGAACTGAGCCCGTTGTATGTACAAGTTACCCTATAGCACTGGTACCTCCCGCTGGAGGCGGACAATCAGTTTCAACCATCTTTCCCAATGGAACTGCATTTCCTGCAGGCTCGCAGGCGCCCGAAGGCTGTACGGCATTACCCAAAACGTCAGTAATTGGTTCTGGCAACAGTGATGCAACACAGCCAGATGCAACGATCTTTGAGCCGGGAACCGCTACCTCTGGTCCTGTAACGGGCTGTACGGTCTGTCTTAATGCAGGTATGGTAACAAATGCTGCAGGAACACCAACAGCTGATCTTACGGTTGCAAATGGATTTCAAGTTGATAGTCAGCCTACCCTTATAACCTGCAAGGATTTAGATCCAAGGTCAGCACAACAAGGAACGATGATGACTCATAAAGTATTTGGCATGGTAAGTTATACATGGCATCAATCCTGTTATAACCCATTTGTGGGAATTGGCGCTATGGGAGAATTTGATGCTCACTGTAAAAACGCTCTCGAGCAGTGGGGGATATGGCTTAAGGGAGGTCTAGAATTTTAGAAAATTCTTGAAATAAGTAGAGCAATGAGGTAAAAAAAAGTAATCCTCATAAAAATAATTGGGCCACTTGAACGAAAGGAAACGCTCCATGGAGCCTCGAAAAATAATTTCATGGTTTCTCAGCTGCATGGTACTTATAGGGGTACCTGTCTTACATGCTAAACAGATTGATACGCAAAACTGTGAAAGCGGATGCGATACTTCATGTGAGGCCAGCAATCTCGATTGTACAACTAACTGTTTTAAACAGTTACGCACATCAGTCCATCTTCGATCACAAGGTGCTAATACGGCACGCGAACTGGTAGGATGGCAATGGGATATTAATAAACCAGACATGTGTGAAAATTATGGCGCAGCCTATGTAGCTTTTGAATACCAACGTTCATTTAAAGAGCGTCAAATAGCACAATCTCTTTTTGGCTCGCAAAGGCTCAGCTTTGCAGGAAGCGCCGTTACCGATCGAGCACCTAATGAATTACTTGCCGATTATTTTGGATTGCCGACCGATTTTAGGGGAAGCATCTTCTTTAAACCCCGCGTTGAAAATTTTATAGTCGACCTGGGCTACTATATGGGACTTGATTGCTGGATGCAAGGCTTGTACCTAAGACTTCATGCACCATTTGTTCATACGCGGTGGAATATTGACACTAATTGCGGCAATTGCGTAAGCATTGAAACACCTGCAATTAACGAAGATGGGTCACCTAAACAATTCCCGCTGTGCTATATGGGTGAATCAGTAGCAGATGCTGCAACAAGTATTAAACAAGCATTAAGCGGATTTTTCCTTTTTGGCGATATGACCGAGCCCTGGTGTGCAGGCAGATTTGACTTTGCACGGCAAGTCCGCAATGGTTTGGCCGATATAGATGTTATTCTTGGTTATAACTGGATAAATGATGACTGCTATCATTTTGGTACCTACATCCAGGCGGTACTTCCTACGGGCAAAAAGCAAAAAAACGTTCATGTCTTTAGTCCTGTTGTAGGAAATGGTAAATTTTTTGAACTGGGTGCTGGCGTTTCTGCGCATACCGTTCTATGGAGTGGTGAGGACTCAAACTTAGCGTTATTTCTTGAAGGAAACGTTACTCATATGTTCAGATCCCGCCAATGTCGGCTCTTTGATTTAATCGACAACGGTCCATTTAGTCGGTATATGCTGCTTAAAGAGTTTGAAACAAATGGAACCTCGTACACCTATGCAAATCACATGATAAACGCAACCTGTTTTACTAATAGGGAAGTGCATGTAAGTCTTGCGGTGAAAGCCGATTTCTCTCTTAAACTTGCCTATCGCTGGTGTGGTTTTGGATTCGATCTTGGGTATAACGGCTATGGACATAGTCGAGAAAAAATTGAGTTACTTTGTGACTCATGCCCTGCAGATATAGATAAACGCAAGTTTGGTATTAAGGGAACGGAAGGCACGTGCTGCTTTAATTACACTATAGCCAACGTGTTGGAAGGTACCACCACAACGCCTACTATTTTCCCAAGCGGAGAAACATTTCCTCCAAATGCTACTGCTCCAGAAGGTTGTCCGAAGTTGCCAACTAGCTCGATGGTAACGAATTTCCAAAATAATGCTACAGAATCCGATGCAACAGCATTTCACGGAGGCACTAGACAATCGGGAACTATCTCAGCTACCGATTGCAGCGTCTGCCTTAATGGGGGAACGGTCACTGAACCAACACCTACATCAGATCTTACGCCTGCTAATGGTTATTATATTAACAATGGGTTACAACCTACTTTGCTCTCACCAAACGACCTTGATATTCACTCAGGTGAAGCACATTCTGTATTTACTAATAAAGTGTTTGCCCATCTTTGCTATACCTGGATGGACGAATGTGGTTGGAATCCACAATTAGGAGTTGGTGGTGAAGTTGAAATCGACGCAAACCAGAATCGAAGCGCCTGCGAGCGGGCAGGGCTTTCGCAATGGGGTATTTGGGTTAAAGGGTGTGTCAGCTTCTAAAGGGGCAGAGATTCTGCTGGAATTAAGAAAAGGGGCTTTTTTTAAGCCCCTTTTTCCTTTAATAAGCGCTGTATATAGTTTACTGTTTCATCTACTGTAGAAAGCTTTTCTGCTTCTTCATCATTGATTTCAATACCAAAAGCTTCTTCAAGTTCCATCACAAATTCGACGCGATTTAATGAATCTGCACCTAAGCTTTCCAAAGTAGATTGCTCATGCACACTCTCTTTACTAATTTTAAGAATGTGTGCAATTATTTGAGTAACCTTTGAGTATATATCCGCTCGATCCACGATTCCGCTCCTTTATGTTAGGCTATGTTTCCTATTATAACTGCGGTTGGATCGATTCTTTTTGAGGAATCACCACCGCATCCGTTACACGTTCCTTTAAAAACCGCTTCAGTTGCTCAAGATCAGCCATTGTATCAATTCCAAGTATCGTCTTATGAGGATACGCAACAATGAGCTCGGCAATCAATGCCTTAGATGGAGCAGGTATAATGAGTATGTCAGCTTCTGCACAATACTTTACAACACTATTCCAATTTACAGGCTCTACAATTTGACGCATTATAGCATCCTGCGCTTTTTTAGCTCTGCATACTTCTTTGCCGGTTACCCCTGCAATAAGCGGCAATTGAGGATCCCTAAAATCAATTTTAGTAAGATACATTTTAAGTTGTTCCACAAGATCTGAGAGCAATGGAGTATGAAAACCATCCTCTGCCTCTACCGCTTTTACTTTTTGAGCGCCTGCATCAGAAGCCATCTCCGCTATTACATCTACTACATCAGCCTTTCCTGTTACCCGATGCTCACTCTTCGTTTCATAGACTGCAATATGAGCACATGCCTCAGGAGAACTATGTTGCTCACAAATTTCTTTCAGCTTCTTCGCAGAAAGTCCATTTACCATAACCGATTTAGCATCAAGAGATTCTCGCATTGCCTCATAAAAAAGTGCTAATTTCCCCAAGATGTACAGGCCATCGGGAAAATTAAGAACCTTCGCAGTACATAAAGCGCTGTATTCTCCTACTCCATGCCCCGCCATATAGCTGTATACTGACTCCATGCGCCTCACATATTTCTTTAATAAGAGCGGCTGTTGCAACCCCTACTAAAAAAAGTGCTGGATACGCATTCTGTATTTTAGAAAGCTCTGCATCAGATGATGCAAAACATAATTTCACAAAATTAATTCCTGAACAATTTGACGCTTCTTCAAAATATTCTTGAAAGATGCGTGAGTTATCATATAATTCCTTGCCCATGCCAACAAATTGGCTTGCGTAGCCAGGAAAAAGCATACCAATTTTCATACTAAAAAACCTCCATAGTTCTGTTTTATTGGTTAATGCTTCATTTCGTTCTCTCCTTTAAATATGAAATGAAATATCCTATTCGATGGACACTTTCATCTTTGCCAAGCACTGCAATCAAATGTGCTACACCTGGACTTGAACTTTTTCCCGTAAGAGCTATGCGTAAAGGCTGCGCAATCTGCGCCATTCCAATACCATAGCGCTGACAAATAGTCTTTATAAGAAGATCAACACTGTCATGTGACCCTTCTTCTTGTGATTCTAATTCATTATAAAATGCTTGCACATACTCGCTACTCTGCGGACGGGCATACTCACTAAGATCACCCGAAAATACCTGCGGCCGTTCGTGCAAGCTGCGCACATCATCAACTAATTCTTTAAGTGTTTTTACTCTCTCCTTGTACAAATCGAGTATACGATTCACTACGTGACTACTCCAATTTCCCAGAGACTTTTTAAAATGAGGCTCTACATCTCTTTCAATTAATAAAGTGAGCTCATCCGGTGTCAAGGCACGTATATACATACTATTGACCCATTCAAGTTTTTTGCTATCAAATATTGCCCCTTTTTTACTCATATGTTCAAGAGAAAAATATTCTATGAGCTCTTGAGTGGTGAAAATTTCTTGATCGCCATGAGACCACCCTAGTCTTACCAGATAATTGCAGAGAGCTTTAGCTAAAAAGCCTCGGTGCATAAAATCAAGTACTGCAGTCGCTCCATGCCGCTTACTCAAACGATGGCCATCAGGTCCTAATATCAATGAAAAATGAGCAAATTGAGGCAGGGGATAGCTGCAAGCCTCATACAAAAGAATCTGTTTGGGAGTATTTGAAATATGGTCCTCACCGCGCAAAATATGCGTAATACGCATAAACGCATCATCAACAACCACCACAAAGTTATACATGGGAGTTCCATCTGATCGCACAATGATAAAATCATCAAGCTGATCCCGCTCAAAGCGGACCGTACCTCGAATAAGATCATCAAAACTTATATACTCGCGATCATGAGGTATCTTAAAACGTAGAGCAAAAGGTTTTGTAAGGTCATCGGGGGCAATCTCCCTGGTGCGACATTTTTCATCGTAACGGGTATAACTTCCTTCTTGAGCTGCACTTTCACCCAAACGCTCACGCAATTCTTCTTGAGTGCAAAAACATCGATATACCTTGCCCTGATTGAGCAAATCCTGTGCTACCGCACGATGCTGATCAATTCTTAGCGATTGAATAACAACCGGCTCATCAGGCTCAATTGATGCCCATGCAAGAGATCGCATGATTGATTCAGTGAATTCTTCCTTTGAACGTTCAAGGTCAGTATCCTCTATGCGCAAAAGAAACGTCCCCCCAGTGTGCCGGGCGAAAAGCCAATTATACAAAGCGGTTCTTAACGACCCAACGTGCAAATGCCCCGTCGGCGAAGGAGCATACCGAACCCGAATCATCAGAGCTCTCTCAATTTTTCCTGCGCCATCTGATACCAGAGAGAATCAGCTTCTTCCGTACCCGATTGGGATGGAACATGAGCACGTATTTGCCCAAATAAATTCTGGGCCTTTGCCGTATCCCCTTGACTGAGTGCATCAACACCGCTGTAATAGCGGGCCATATCTTGCATAGGGTTAGTGGTATCTTGCATAAGCGCGTCTAATTCTTTTCTTCCCTGCTGTTGCGTTTGGGCGTCAGAAAAATCAATCTTAAGAAGAGCACGCTTAATAGCATATAAAAAATAGAGTGGATTGGCAGGAGAAAGGAGACTAACTGATCTATCCATAAGTCCAATCGCCTCTTTTAGCTTACCTTGCTCAATAAGCGCATCCGCTTGATAGGCAAGAAAAAAAGGAAGCAATTTGGAAGAAGCATTGCGACCTGCGCCCGCTTCAAAACCTTTTTCAACATCAGCCCATTTGCCCATTTCACTTGCGCCATAGCGCATTTTTAGATAGCCATCAATTGATTGCGCCAAATCTCTGTAAGCACCTTGCTCTTTAGAGCGCTTGTACCAGGTATATCCGGCCCATGCAGCACCTACAAGCCCTGCAAGCGCAAGTATCCCGGCAAGCGCATGTATACGCTTTTGCGTCCAAATATCTTGTCTCATTTCCGGTATCATGATTTATCCTCCAAAACTAAAAGGATCCAACCCTGCATGAGCTCGATTGGACCCCCGCTTATTCATCACTCTTACTCCTGCTTCGATTCGACTGGCTGTGCAGCTTCGTTATGCTTATCAGCTTGCACACGCCGCGATTCACCTCGCTTTAAGGTACGCTCCAGCTTAGTGATTAAAATTTTTTTTCCTTTGTAAAAACCACATTCAGAGCAAACCGTGTGCGGGGCTAAGGGAGCACTACAATTCAAGCATCCAGTAATTGCCTGAGGACGAATATATTTACTTGACGAACGTTGATCTCTACGAGCTTTACTCGTCTTACGTTTAGGTACTGGCATGATAAGCTCCTAAGCTCACTAAAATAATTCATTTTTAAATATCGACACGTTGAGTTTATTGTACAGGAATTCGCTTAAAAAAGCAAAAAACAATGAATGCAAGCTGTGGCTCGCAGAAATTTCTTTCGTTTTTTATCGATAGGTGCTATCATTGCTAAGAATTTCAATTTGAAAGAACGACACTCATGCCAAAAAAACTTCCGCTGGATATAAGCACGTTCTCTCGAATGATAGATGAAAGCTACTTGTACGTTGATAAAACGCGCTTTATCTATAATCTTTTTAAGGATGGCCAGCGATACTTTTTTTATCAAGACCTCGCAGATTTGGCAAATCCCTTCTTATTTCCACCTTAAAAGAGCTGTTTCGCGGCAAAAAAGAACTCTTTAAGGATCTGGATAGGAAAACAACCAGATTTCACTTGGCAGGAGCATCCCGTTATTCATCTTGATTTTTCAGATGCCGATACGGCAACATCGCAGGAATTTAAAATCAGCTTAGAATACATGTTGGAGCAAATCGCTGAAAGCTATGGTCTTGATATTTCAAAGGCTCATAGCCCAAAAAGCAAATTGAAGCTCCTTGTACAAAAATTAGCACTAAAAAATACTGTTGTGCTTCTCATCGATGAGTATGATAAGCCAATACTCGATCATCTGCATAATGATAAAAAAGCTGATGCTCATCGCCTTGTTTTGAAGAATTTCTACGATGGCTTTAAGGGACTTGACGCCTATATGCGTGCTATTTTCATCACCGGTCTCAGCAAATTTTCCCGAACCTCCATTTTTTCTGGGTTAAACAATCTCAATGAAATCTCCTACGAACCCCAAGGAGCGCAGCTTGCTGGCTATACAGAATCAGAGCTCATTGAAGCATTTAGTGGCTATATTCAAACCATTGCTCAAGAGCAAAAAATAAGCGTTGAAGAAACGATAGAGAAAATACGGTATTGGTATAATGGGTATCAATTTTCTCAAGAACCGATAAAAATGTACAATCCCTTTTCGATTCTCTACTTATGTGAAAAGAAAAAATTTAGAAACTATTGGTTTGAAACTGGCACGCCAACGTTTTTAATTGGGTTGCTAAAACAACATGCCAATGAGCTAAAATCGATTGAAAGCAAGGCATTTAGCAGCTCATCCCTAGGAACCTTCAGATTAGACCAAATTCCTTTAGATACTCTTCTTTTCCAAACAGGATATTTAACAATTAAAGAATATGATGAACAATTTGATATGTATAAATTGGGATTCCCTAATGAGGAAATCAAGCAATCACTTTCTCTTTTACGAATGGGGATCATTACCCATCAAGAAGCATCACAGGCCGAAAATCATATTTACCAAATCAAGCATGCCCTTGAGTCTAAGGATATAGAGACATTTATTACAACAGTTCGAAGTCTCATTGCAAGCATTCCCTACAACTTACATGTTAAAAATGAAGCATATTATCATTCACTGTTCAAACTTCTATGCAATGTGCTTGACTCATCTATGCTGTGTGAAGTTGCAATAAGCACTGAGAAAATCGATTTAGTGATTGAGAGACCAAAATACATATACATTATCGAGCTCAAATTTAATAAACCCGCTGCTCAGGCGCTTGATCAAATTTTAAAGAAGCGTTATTACGAGCCATTTCTTGCGAGCGCTAAAGAAATCATACTGTTGGAAATTTCTTTTAATTTCAAAAACAAAAAACTTGAGGTTGATTGGGCCCTTACCGAACCACCTCGCTAACCACAGCGCCAGAGCCCCACTTTATTTTTAAGAACCTTAGTTTTTATTTTGCACTATTCTAGGAAATTATCAGTTCGCTCCACCATATTCAGGCGTGCATATTGAGAAAAAATCAGGTTGTACTATACTGTGTATATGGTTTGCTCATAGCTCAGCTTGGTAAATCAATAGATTTTCATCTGTACTTCACAGTTTTGAATCCTAACCAGGCATACAAGCATGGCTATATTTAAATAGCACTACCAAAACAGGACTAAAACATGGACTTTTTTGCAGTGATTACATTTCTAGGAAAAGCTCTCATAATCGAGGGTCTGATTGAGGTTATAAGGTATGCAATACAGGTGATTTCAACTGCCATCTGGCCGGGCTATCGCTGGCTTCCAGTGAGCAACCGCTATTGGTATTTCTTGAATGGAACTGAAACTTTTTTTGTAATGCTCCTTCTCTATTTAGGCTATACTATGGCTACAATTATTTTCACCGTGTTTTTGATAACACTCGTGATCAAAGAACTTTTAGAGCCAAATCTGCTCAACAAGAAAAATGAACACTAATCCTTGAAGTAAGAGCGATACTACTCTATGACAACAAACTGCAACACTCAGGGGTATAAAGAAATAGAATTTAAAGCTATTTATGTTGAACTATCCCAATTTGAATCTGCTATTGAGCTCTTACATACTATGGTTAGATCGCAAGAAGCTACATTTAACGGTATTTTTCTCCAAGAAGATTATTATGTAGATCATGAATTACTTAAAGGCTCCCAATTTGAGCTCTATAGTAAAGGTGAACACACTAAGAGCTTGAGAATAAGGAGAGGGAAAAGTGCTCGAGAGCCGTCTGCTCAGGATGGATCACCAAACCACAGTATGTGCCTTAAAGTTGCGCACAAAGGAGCAACACAGAACGATCATGAGCGGCGTGAATTTGAAGTAAAAATCGATAATCCAGACACTGCTTTGGAGATTTTTAAGCTGCTTGGATTTAGCATAGAAAAAATTCTCAAGAAAAAACGACGATCGTTTTTCTATCAAAACTATGAGATAGTCTTAGACGAAGTGGTTGGCTTCAAGAAGGTGCAGGAGAAGTATGAACAAGAATTCTCTAGTTATATTTTGGAGGTTGAACTGAAAGATGGCGCTGAAGAAATAGAAGATGTCACAGCCTGTTTGGAAGAGATGAAAAGATTTATTGAGAAAACATTACACGTCACAAAGTATAAGCAAGAACAAAGTGGCATTGAAAAGTATAGATAAAGCAGGGGCACTCATATGAATATACTACCTGCCTATGGTACGCTTTGCAGTCTCTTTTATGATGCCGACAAGAAATATGCACCTGAAAGAGAAGTACAGTTCTATGCCTCGTTTATGCAAAAGCAGGGGCGGGTTTTAGAAGCGATGGCGGGCTCAGGTCGATTGCTGATTCCTCTCATGCAGCGCGGCTTTACTGTTGACGGCGTGGATAACTCACGAATTATGCTTGATCGATGCCGTGAGCGCAGTGCCGCGCTTCATTTAAAACCTGAATTATATGAACAATCGATTGAAAAGCTTGCGCTTCCGCACCAGTATGCAACAGTTACCATAGCAGTTGGATCCTTTCAGCTTATCATAGACAAGGCGGCAGCTTTGCAGGCACTTAAAAATCTTTATGCTCACCTGGTGCCAGGGGGAAACTTGCTTATGGACATTTTCGTACCGGATATAAAGGGAGCTGAATCTTCTACGCGTACAGCTCGTATGGACGAACGTACAGTGATTCGTCTGACCAACCATAATGAGTTACATGTAGAGGAAAAGCGCGTTGATGGTTTTTGTTCTTATGAACTCATAGTTGATGGCATTGTAGAGAAACAAGAAAATGAGCTTATAAGCATAACCTGGTATAGCGATGATGAGCTAACAGACCTCCTAGAGGAGGCCGGCTTTGAGGTAATTGCTCTCTATGAAGAAATGTTCCGCAGCACCGGAACCTCACACATTGTGCACGCTCGAGTAGCTTGATTCTTGCTCACGGGGAGCGGCACTTTAAAACGTGAGTTTGTTGGAACGCTCCTCAACACCCACTCAGGCACCAAAGTCCTACTTTATTTTGCATGACCTTCCCCTCAATACTCAGTTCAAAGAGAAGATCTTGTGCAACACTTGCTTCCAAACCACAGTGGACCAACAGCTCAGCAAAAGAAATGGGCTCGCGACACGCATGAATAATACGTTCTGCCGAAGTAGAAGCCGATGGTAAACCAGTAAGCTCCTTTGGTTTTACTAATTCCTGCCCAAATACTTGAAGAATATCAAAAGCTGAAGCCGCAAGCGTAGCGCCTTGAGCAAGTAGCTGATGGCAGCCAGCGCTTAGGGGATTATCTATTGCCCCTGGAACTGCAAGCACTTCTCTCCCTTCATGGAGTGCGTACTGTGCCGTGATAAGCGCACCACTTTTTAAAGCTGCCTGAACAACCACGCAACCGCGCGTAAGACCTGCAATAATTCTATTTCGTGCAGGAAATAATCCCGGCAGGGCTTCCATCATAAGCGGAAAAGGGCTTATAAGCGCTCCTCCGTTGTCGATTATTCTCTTAAAAAGGCTGATGTGTGATTTAGGATAAGGCTTTAAAAGACCAGAACCAAGAATCGCAATGGTCGTACCACCCGCTTTGAGAGTCTCTTCATGAGCACAGCCGTCAATCCCGATTGCTCCACCACTGACGATATACCAGTTATTATGAACCAATTCAGGTACAAAAGCGGCTACTGTAGATGCACCATACTGATCGGCTTTTCGAGAACCAACCAAGGCAATCTGCTGATTATAGCAAAGCGATGCCATTCCCTTGCTATACAAAACAATAGGTGGAGCATGAGTAGCAAAGAGTTGTTTCGGATAGGTGGGATCTACAAGTGTCGTGATCTGTATGCCGTATTTCTCAATAAGCTCAAGCTCCCGGCCTAAAAGCTTAGTATCTGCCAAACCCTTATATAAGCGCTGAGCAGACTCTGCACTCAAGCGCCCTGTAGATTGAAGTTCCGATACCTTTAATTGATAGAGAATTTCAAGGGAATGCTCATCTCGCCCAAAAGCTTCAATGAAACGTAAAGCCGTAGCTGGTCCAATACGATCAATAAGAGAAAGATGGAGTAACACTCTTGAAAACATTCCTACTCTCGATCATCAAGATCTACGTGCTCATCTGATGGACCACTCGGGTCACTCTCAATTACGTTAGAATCAGTGTGTGCCTCTGCCACCTTAGAAGTTTCCTGCTGTGTATTTTCTTCACCTTCTGGAGCACCTTGAACGACAGCAAATGCAGCTAAGTGGCGGTCTTCTTCAAGCCGTATTAAGCGAACACCTTTTGCTTGTCTTCCCATTGTCCGAATTTCTTTTGGAGAAAGACGAATAATCTTTCCATGAATATCTATTAGCAGAACATGACTAAAGTCATCCACAACCGCAAGACCGATAACACGTCCATTTCGACCTTGAGTAGGAATAGTTCTTACCCCATAGCCCCCCCGGTGCGCTATCCTAAAGTCTGCGACACGAACACGTTTTCCAAAGCCACCTTCTGTTACAAACAGCAGATCTTTATCTTCTGATACAACTTCCATTCCAGCAACATAATCTTTCTCGTACAACCGTATGCCCATGACGCCAGCTGCCGTTCTTCCCATAGAACGCACCTCGGTCTCTTTAAAACGAATCCCCTGTCCATGTGCCGTGGCAATAACAATGGTATCATTTCCAGAGCTCAATGAGCAAAATACAAGCTGATCATCTTCGTGGAGTGTTAAAGCACGAATACCGGTACTTCGAATTTTGGCAAAGGCAACTGCTTCTGTCCGTTTTATGGTCCCCTTTCGGGTGAGCATAACAAGGTATTTTTCATCTAGGTCACGCGTACACAAGAGCTTAACTACATGCTCATCAGGAGCCAATGATAACATATTAACCACTGCCCTTCCCTTAGAAATACGCGATCCTTCAGGAACCTGGAAAACAGGTAAACTAAAGACGCGACCTGTATTGGTAAAGAATAAGAGCTCATCATGATTGCGGGTGACAAAGATATCTTTAAGCACATCTTGCGACTCTTCAAGGGCAGCCATTCCCATTTTCCCCTTACCACCACGATGCTGAACATCATATACAGTAAGCGGGACGCGTTTCATGTATCCCTTACCTGTAAGGGTCACGACAACTTCTTCATCGGGAATAAGATCAGCCTCTCCCAGCAGATCAACCGGACCTTCTATACGGGTTCTTCGCTCATCGGCATAATCTGCTTTGATTGCCTCTAATTCTTTGCGAATCTCTTCTTTTAACAAAGCTCGATCCGCTAAAATTGCTTGCAATTGAGCAATGGTACCCTTGATTTCTTCTAGTTCTTCATGAATTTTTTCTTGTTCAAGTCCGGTAAGGCGCTGCAACCGCATTTCTAGAATTGCTTTTGCTTGTTCGGCACTCAATCCAAAACGATTGTACAGCTTTGTTATTGCTTCCTCAGCAGAAACCGAAGTTTTAATAAGTGTCACTACTTCATCAATATGGGCGAGCGCGATAATAAATCCGAGCAAAATATGCTCTCGGGCCTGCGCTTTAGCCAACTCATATTGACATCGCTTCGTCACCACTATTTCGCGATGTACTAGGAATTCACGAATCAATTGACGTAAGGTAAAGATAAGTGGTTTATTATCAATGAGCGCAAGCATGAGTATGCCAACTGTAGTTTGCAACGCTGTGTGCTTATACAACTGGTTCAGTACCACTTGGGGCTCTTCACCTCTTTTAAGTTCTATAACAACCCGTATGCCACGCTTATCCGACTCATCCCTAATATTGGAAATGCCTTCAATAATCTTATTCTTAACTAACTCAGCCATTTTGATGATAAGCTCAGCTTTGTTAACTTGATAGGGCAGCTGCGAAACAATAAGAGCCGTTCCCTTTTTGGTTTCCTCAACATCAACAACTGCCCGTAAAATGAGGTTCCCACGTCCGGTTGTGTAAGCTCGTACAATACCTGCACGTCCGCAAATAATCCCGCCAGTAGGGAAATCAGGCGCTGGCACAAGCTCAAATAATTTTTCATCGGGAAGTAATTCATCAGCAAGCAAAGCCAGACAGGCGTGTATAATCTCGGCTAAGTTATGAGGCGGAACTGATGTAGCCATACCTACGGCAATACCCGCAGTTCCGTTTACTAATAAATTTGGCAATCGACTTGGCAAAATGACCGGTTCTACCGTCGATTCGTCAAAGTTTGGCTGCCAATCAACAGTATCTTTATCAAGATCGGCAAGAAGCTCCTGAGAAATTTTTTGCATACGAACTTCGGTATAACGCATTGCTGCAGCATTATCACCATCAACAGATCCCCAGTTTCCCTGACCATCTAAAAGAGGATACCGCTTTGAAAAGTCTTGCACCATTCCAACCATGGTATTATAGACGGCTTGGTCACCATGAGGATGGTATTTACCAAGAACTTCACCAACTACACGCACCGATTTATGATAGGGCTTATTGTAATGAAAACCCAATTGATTCATAGTATAGAGCACACGACGGTGTACAGGCTTAAGCCCATCACGCACATCGGGAATCGCACGGCTGATAACCACAGACATGGCGTAATCTAAAAATGAAGTTTTAAGCTCTTCTTCAATAAGAACTGGCCTAATGCGGGAAAGGGCACCCTTTTCGTATATCGGTTCCATTCAACAACCTGCTTTCGACTGGGATATATGCAACATAAAAAAGAAAAAGTGCACAATACATCATGCTCAAACACTATGTCAATAGTATAGCGGAAAATGAACAAACCGACAAGTTCAAAAAGTGGTTTTTGTCGCTCCCGAATGATAGTGTCCTCTTGTAGTCCCGAATAGTCATGTCCTCTTTTGTCAGTCTAAAAGAGCAAATATTTTTTTCCTGTGCCAATGAAAAGAGAATGTATGTTGTCGTATTTCGCTCTTGTCGCTCAGAGGAAAGGGGGGTAGTTAACTTTTCACCGCAGCTTGCTGGTCTGGGAGCACCAACTTTTGAGCAAAGTCAGCAACTGAATTGGCTTTGATGAATTCATTCACAAAATGCGCATACAGCTCTTTGAATTTTATGTGATTGAGAGTATGCTGCGACGGCAAAGTAACCATACAAGCGGAATCGGCTCGTACCGATTCATACAAGCGCCTACTTATTTCCGGGGAAACGAGCGAATCATGTTCACCGCGTATAAAAAGCACAGGAAGATCAATGTGGGATAAATAATTTTCGGTAGTTATGTGCGAGAATTGTTGCCCAAGAAAGATCCAGCCAAGTCCGGAGGCAAAAGCTTTTACTGGCCAGCTACCCAAAAACCATTGCAAAGTTTGCGGAGTACCTCCTTCTTTAGGATACCAAAAAAGGAGAGGATCCCTACATACTTGCAGCGCTATTTCTTTGAGCGAAGAGATGCTACTATCAAGTATCAGCTTGTCAAATAAAGGCTTGCCAGCATCCTGACTTAGTGCCTGGGCACCAGAGAATATAAGACCGCTATAGCACATCCCAAGGCCTATGATTGCTCGATAGCTCTTTCGATCGCGCAAAAAATTGCCTAAGGCACAAACGTCCTTTTGTGGCTCTATAAAATAGGCGTCTAACGTACTTCTTCCATAGCAGGCATAGGTACCTAGCATCTCTCTGTGACCTTGATAATCAAAAAACAACAGATCATATCCTGAACAAATTTTTAAAAAGGGTATCAAATATTCTTTGCGCGCATGAAATCCTTGGCCTACAATTACAGCTTTGTCCGATCCACGATCGAAAAAAACTGCGTTAATCTCCCCTCCACCCTCTCTTTTAATTGTCACTGTTTGGGCTTTTTCCTGCGCAAATACTTTTTTCCAAAGTTCACTATCTGTTTTAATGCGTTTCGTATCAAAGTAATCCGTTTCATTAAGATGGTTATAATCCGCGAGGGCCTTTTGTAAAACTACATTGGAAATGGCGCATGGCGAGTCTTTATAGGCCAACTCAGCCTGCTGCGCTTGGCAATTGAAAGCAAAGAAAAGTATTGGCACAAAGTAAATTGGATTTTTTTTGTTCATAGGCTCTATCGTTTTATGTTTTTTATTTTTCACACCTTACTTTATAAAAAAACCAAAAACTTTCAACCGGCATACAATAAAAAAGGCCCCTTGCGGAGCCTATCCATCTGCCAAAATTTTTATGCCGGCTGAACCATATAGATAATATTGCCATATAAATCGAGAAACATGGCCGAAGTTCCCCATGGTTCTTGCTTAGGTTCTTGCACAATTGTTACCCCTTTAGCTTTAAGATCATGTACTTCACGCACACAATCATCGGTCGATACGCACAGCAAAGGAGTCTCAGGAGCTTGTTTGCCAACTAAGGCCTTTGTTGAAGCTGCCATTGCAGGCATTAACACAAGCTCAAAATCGGCTTGCTTAGCTGGCGTCAAGGTGAGCCAACGCATATTTTCCATAGGAGCGTCGGTATGAACCTTCATACCAAGCTTGTCTCTATAAAACTGCAGTGCTTCATCCTGATCATTGACGTACAAGGTAATGTGGGTAATTTTAGTAATCATGCAAACTCCTTTGAAAAGGGATTGTTGTAACCTACATTCCAAGGATAGGCAATTAAGGTACAAATGCAAGCCATCCTGATTTCGATTCCGAACGATACACCCGAAATGATCCAAAATTATTGCTTTGCATTCTAGAAAACTGCTATGATGAAGAAAATAGGTGAAAATCATGAAATATATAATAATGATAATTTTTTTATCTCTTCCTGGAATTATAACAGCCGGCTGCGAAGAAGAATGCAAAAAAATTGAAGACAGTTGTAAAAAATTTGCTACAAAAATGCCAAGCTATGCCCAACCTGGAAGCTGTCAGGCGCGGTATAATCGCTGTTTTCTTTTTTGCCGAACTATTGCCCCTTTTGTAGCAAAAAAAGCAGATCAACGAAAAAATAGTGCTGCAGCGTAGTTCTTTATAAAAAAAGCCTCTATTCGGCCCTTTCTACTCTAATCGTTAAAATCTTTTGCCCGCCCTCTTTCTTTTTTGGAAGCTTTTGCGACTAACTTCGTACACCCATATGAGCCGCAATAAGCTCAAAGTCGTGACGTGTTATTTCAAGAACACCATATCTTAACGCACCTCCCCAGTGTTTTTTGTTTTTAATACTTTGCATATCATTGATCAGCGGAATAATTGATATTTCAGTGCACGGAAAAAATTCGACATTTTTCCGCCAAGGCACGAATCCTTCGCTCATAGTATGCTGATATACTTCATCATCGACGATTTTGCCAATCGCGGTGAAACATTGGCATTTTTCCGGCTTATCCATCTGCAATTTAGACGAATAATAGATAACCCAATCGCCAGCTTTCATGCGTTTTAGCGGGGTAGCCTTTCCATGACAAGCTTGGGCAAAACCCCCAGCTTCACCTTTTTTTACATGTTCCCGAGACGCTACTATGATCCAATAACGTTCTGACATAATTCCTCCCTAAAAAATGTAATGAGTATTCCTTCGCCCGCTATGTAAAATAGTTTATAAGTCAGTACTAATGGTACAATCTGATAGATCAATACTACCAAAATGCACAATTGTTGTAAGCTTAACCGTCCTCTGTAAGGAGTACTTTGCGGACGGAGTTTCCCAGTAAGGGTGTGACTGAAAGTGTGAGTTGATTAACCATAGTTTGCGGTTTGTTTTGCATATTGCGTCCAATATACTTCCCAATCGCCATTAATACGAACTACACGTAAAGACGCCATAGCTGCTAAGTTGTCTTTATCCCACCATGCGCCAGGCATTTTAAGACGTTCCTGAAGAACTGATTTAATACCGCTTTCTGCCTTGCCTGATCCAATAGGAAGATCTTGCATCAAGGCACCCTTGTAATCGAATTGATTAAGTCGTTTTATCATATATTGATAGCATTTTTCAGCAAGGCAAACGTGTTCTTTTTGACCTGGAGTAGCTATATGATCCATTAAAGCGCTTAGTACTGTGTTTATTTGATTTTGTTTAAGGCAATTTTGCATCGTTCGTCTCCAGTTTTCACAATCTTCTGGAGCACAGCACTGGGATGCCTCTGCTAAGTACTGCGATAGATGCCAAAAGTCGATAAGATAGGTTGCTTTATTTCCAAAGATTCTCTCTATCTGATCAGCAATCCATGGTGCTCCATCTCCAAGGCAATGAATACGTGTTTTTTTGCCATTTCCTGCTCTTTTTACGCAATCATTAAGCTGTTCGCCAGCATCATCAACAGATCCAAAGGTCACATTATATACAGGGGCAATACTCCCTTGTTTATATGCCAATGAAAGTTTTCCCTCACACCAACCTACTATTTTTGTTTTTCTTAGGTCCCCATTTTCTTCTTTGTGACCCAATATTACCGGAACCATCCCGCCATCCATTTCTCCGACAATAACATCTGCCATTGGGACTTTAGTCCCGTGTTTTTTTATTTTTTTTTGAATTGCTTTTATTTTCGCTGCATGAGTCTCAGCAATAATTCTAACGCTCTCTTTACAAACTTCGATACCGTAGTGCTCTTTGATTTTATCAACAGCTTTTTCGAATGACACATCCGCGGCAAAGTCTGTTGCTACACGTTGAAGAGGAGTGGAATATTGCCTGCATCGAATCTTTGCACTCTGAGAAAAAGGACGGCTGTATTTCCCGTTAATTGAAAAGATCTGTTCTATTATTTGAACCAGTCCAAACGTTGAGGTCCAGTAAAGTTTTTTTTTGAATGCGCTATTGCTTTACCACTCTTTTTGGTTTCAAGGGTCTTTTTTTCCGCCTGGTTATCAGCCCACGCTTGTAGCATTTCTTGCCCCATTTTTTTTATTTCTTTGATCAACTGCTCTTCTGCATCATCTGCCAAATCAAAGTCCCCAGAGTTATTTTCAGCAACACTAAATAGAGCCTCAATCCTAGCTTTGATATAAGGGTATTTTTCTAATTTCTCGGCAAGCGCGATCGTTTTAGCATTCATGATAAACTCCTTTTTTGGGGAAAATACTTTACGTACCCCGATATTTTAGGATTGGGTATCCTGAATGTCAAGGCGACCAACACTTTCAGTCACACCCTCCCAGTAAGGCAGATTTTACTTTAGGAGCCAAATAAGGTAAACTCATACATATTCTTTTACCTTAGAATTTTTTATATGGATCCCAAAAAAATCGATTTACAACAGTATACTCCCAGTAAGATCCGCAATTTTTCTATTATTGCGCATATTGATCATGGCAAATCTACTTTGGCTGATCGCCTCCTAGAAATAACAGGAACACTCTCTACGCGTCATAAGCATGAGCAATTCCTTGATAAACTTCAGGTGGAAAAAGAGCGAGGAATAACCGTCAAAGCTCAATCTGCTTCGATGTTTTACACCTATAACGGAGAAGAATATCTCTTAAACCTAATTGATACGCCAGGCCACGTGGATTTTAGCTATGAAGTGTCCCGGTCTTTATATGCATGCCAGGGTGCATTACTTCTTGTTGACGCTGCTCAGGGTGTTCAAGCTCAAACTATGGCAAACTTCTTTTTAGCATTTGACCAAGACTTAGCAATTGTGCCTATCATGAATAAAATTGACATGGTTAATGCCGACCCCGAACGGGTTGCAAAGGAGATGAAGCATCTGTTTGATTTTAATCCGGAAGAAATAATAAAAGCTTCTGCAAAGGTAGGCATTGGTATCACCGATATTCTCAATGCTGTTATTGAACGCATCCCTGCACCCCAGAGTACGCTCGAGCTTCCCCTTAAGGCACTTTTATTTGATTCTTGGTTTGATAGTTATAAGGGAGTTGTATGCCTTATTGCGCTTAAAGATGGTAGTATCAAAAAAGGAGACCGTATAGCGCTTGCCCAAGCGGGACGCGAATATGAGGTCCTTGAGATAGGTCTTATGTATCCAGATCAATTGCCCATGAATGCCCTGTATGCCGGACAAGTTGGCTATCTTATCGCTGGAATGAAGACGGTCCAAGAAGCCCGCGTTGGAGAAACAATTTTTCATGCTAAAAAAACAGTTGTCCCCTTTCCCGGCTTTAAACCAGCAAAACCGATGGTTTTTGCTGGCATATTTCCCATAGACTCGGAAGAATTCGAGCTCCTAAGAGATTCCATAGAAAAATTAACACTCAATGATGCGAGTGTGAGGGTTGAAAAGAAAAATTCAACCGCTCTTGGTTTAGGCTTTAGATGCGGTTTTTTAGGGCTCTTACATATGGATGTTTTCAAGCAACGGCTTGAGCAAGAATACGGTCTTTCCGTTATTATAACTGCCCCGAGCGTTCTTTATAAAGTCAAACTTGAACACACTGGAGAAACACTCGACATTGAAAGCCCTTCTGATTTTCCCGATCCTGCCAAAATAGACGTGATTTTTGAGCCTATTATTGATGCCACCATTTTGATGCCAAAAAATTACTTGGGAGCTCTCATAAAGCTCTGTCAAGAAAAGCGGGGCGTCCAGCAAAGTTTAGAGTACCTCAATGAAGATCGCATTATTTTAAAATACCGACTCCCCTTAAATGAGGTTGCTACTGATTTTTATGATCAACTCAAGTCGTTGACATCAGGATATGCAAGCCTCGATTATGAAGAGGCTGGATACCAGGAAAGCGATTTAGTCAAGATGGATATTCTTCTAAATGGCAAACCAGTTGATGCACTTTCGGTAATTGTCCACCGGGATAATTCCTATATTGTAGGACGAGACTTAGCCGAACGCTTAAGAAAAGTGATTCCCCGGCAGCTTTTTGAAATTGTTGTCCAAGCTGCAATAGGAGCAAAAATCATAGCTCGTGAGTCAATTGCCCCCTTACGTAAAAATGTTACTGCAAAATGCTATGGGGGTGACATAACCAGAAAACGAAAACTTCTTGAAAAACAAAAAGAAGGCAAGAAAAAAATGAAACAAGTAGGTACGGTCGAAGTACCCCATGAAGCTTTCCTTTCAATTTTAAAAAAAGAATAAGGATTATAATGAGTGAACTATCTGCTCAGGCAAACTCTGATCAGAGTAATCATACTTTTACTGGTAATATTTTTATCTTTCATGCTTTTGATGTGGGTGAAGACATTAATCTAGACGCCATAAAAGAAAAGCAACTTCTTGCGCGTCGGCCATTGCTCTTATCTAAGTATTTTAAAAACTATCATACCCCTTTAGCAGTAGAGCTACCCCACCCGCATACAAGCTCGCGTTGCATGAGTTCAAAATTGCACAATTTTGGCGTGATTTCACTTGCGTATAAGATTCCATTTTCTGAATCTTTAGAAGATTTGAGAACGCACATTAATGCGATTGAAGACGAATTTAGGGAACAAAGTGTTATAGATGCAGGTTCTATCTTTAAAAGAATAAAATCTGAAATCAAACAGCCTAAGTTTTTTCATCTACGTAAATCATATGTGCTCATCCAGATTGATCCCGAGCAAAATATCGATATCGTAAAACTTAAAGAGGAGCATGGTAGCACGATAGCTTCAATTTTGCGTTTTGAAACTGAATCGCTCTCGGAGTACCAAAAAAATGAAATCTTAGAATCCGCTATTGGATACTACCGCGGCGATCTTATTATTGTAGATACCGAAGCAGCATTCATTTATGATGATGAATACGAAGAGATACTTGATCTTTTTGAGTTTGCCAACATGCAGCAGCTGGAATTACAATATTTCGACCGCGTTCTTGATCAACAGCTTAACGTTGTCTATGAACGAGAAATTAAAAAATTACCCCTTCTATCCTACTTACCCTTCATTGGCGCTCTTAAAAGTGACCCCGTAGGTGATCTTGGAAAATTAAAGGTGGATATTTCTGTGATAACTGAACGGCTTGAAAATAGCATAAAATTAGCCGGGGAAGCCTATTATTCGGAGCTCTATTCACTTCTTGTTGAAAAGCTCGATATAGCAAATTGGAAAGAATCAATTAACCGTAAGCTTGATATTATCATTGATGTGCGAACCGTCTATGAAAACAAAGTTGATGCCATACGGGAAGATTTGCTGTCAGTCTTAATTATCATTCTTATTTTCATCGAAGTGCTCGTTGCGATATTCTCCTATTTTAAGTAAAAAAAGCCCGGAGGTTAACCGGGCTTAGAAGTTATGCGCGAGCCGTTTTGCCCGTTTGTTTTTTCATCTGAGTGCCTTTATGATGGCTTCTGCGATGATGTCTTCGATGGTGTCTGTATTTACCCGCTTTAACGTTAGCAAGGATATGTTCTCTTCTTTTAAGATCGCTTTCGGCTTGCTTTATGTCATCAGCCGTTGCCTTTGGATCTTTTTGCGCTCTTTCTAACGCTCTTTGCCGAATTGCCAGAAACTTTTGGGCATGAGCTATACGTTCCTGCTGCGTTAATTTACGATGCCCTTTACCCGTCTTGGCTTGAGGGGCCTTGCTACCAGTAGCCACGTTTGGAGTGCTTTGCTTAGATTTGAACCAGTCACCTAACGCCGCGTCCATCGTATATTGCGCACCAAACAATGCCAAAACAGTTAATAAGAGATATTTTTTCATGATCTACTCCTTTTATTATCTAATTATTTTTGAGAAGAAGCTGATTTCCCTGCATGGCTGCCTCTGTGTCCAGCATGCCTATGAGCTTTGCGCTCACCACGACGTTCCCTTCTGTGAGCTCTACGTTGGGCACGACGTCCCTGTCTACGCTGAAGGCCTTCTCCCGCCTGAGCCCGCATACCTCTTCTAGATTGACCTGTGGTGCTCGAATCTTGCCCAGAAATTGCTGCTTCTGTGTTTTGGAATGTACTTGCCAAGAATAATGCACATACAAGAACGATAAGTTTTTTCTTCATAATTACTCCTTATAATATTTATATTGTTACTATTACAAGTATATGAAAAATAAAAAGCAGATTTCAAGATATTTTTTAATTTTTTATTTATATTTCAAATATGATAGGGTTGCTACACGGCCACACTCACCTTTGCAGGCCTTAGTACGCGTCCCTTGCGGATATATCCCTTTTGAAGAATGGCAGCAATTTCCCCGCTTAGAAGTGTTTGGGTAGCGGGAGCTTGCATGACTGCCTCAAAATATTCGGGATCAAACGTTTTTGCATAGGAAATTTCTTCGACATCATACTTTTTAAGAATTTTATTCAAAGATTTTGCAATCATTTCAAAGCCAGCAAGGTGTACTTTCAGTTCTTGTGGAAGTGTTTGTACCTGATCAAGAGCACGATCCATATCATCCACCACCGGCAAAAGATCGATAATTGCGATATCCTGCGCAGTTTCCATCCAAGAAAGGCGTTCTTTTTCAAGCCTTTTTTTATAATTATCAAATTCAGCTTGCAAGTAGGTAGAGCGCTCTTTTATTCGCGCGACCTCACTCCGACATGCTTCAAGCTCTAATTGCGCTTCCAAATTACTTTCCTGCTGTAATTGTTCTGTTTGATCATTTTTATGTTCGTCCATAGTAATCCTTAGCTAAACCTAGAGAGCTTTTTCCCCTTTACTATAGCACATATCTCTTTCTTATCAAAGATCATTTCATGCTAACTCATACGTGCCAAATGTCATCGCCTCCTATGCTCCAGAGCCTTAACCTTAGTAGATCAGCACTCCTCATCTTTTGAGTGCCCGTAAGCAAAAACACATAAAAAAGACTGTCCATCTCCCCCTTGACGCAAAAGACTTAAAATGGAAATTTGAATGAATAAAATGCTTGAAATAAGGCTTTTTTATTTGTTATGTTAATTACGTATAGAATAATTATATAATTAAAAAAGAAAGAAAAAAATTATGAAAAAATTAGACCCTATAGAAGGTATCGCCTCAGTTTTAGCCCGCCATCAATTAATAGGCTTAGATGATTTAGCTTCTTTAAGGAGTTCTTTTCAACAAAGGGATGACATTGCATTTGAAGATTTTCTTATCGAAGAAGGAATTGTTGATAAAAACGATCTTTTACAAGCTTTAGAAGAATATTATAGGGTTCCATCGCTTGATGCGGTTGGTGAATTTTTTGATCATTACTTGGTTCGCCTCGTACCAAAGGACGTGCTATTGAGGCATTTAATTATTCCCTACATGCGCGAAAATGATAATCTGTGGGTGCTGGCAGCAGAACCGGACAATCCGCATCTGCCCGTAGTACTCGGGAATTACTTAAGTCATAATTTTAATTTCATGGTTGGATTGCCGCAAGATATCCGTGATGCAATACGAGAATATTATGATGAATCCATTACATACCAACCATATGATATCGCTAATCAGCTCATGGAACGGAGCGCGCAAGAAGTACACACCCCTGATCAGCTCGAGCAGGACCTTACACCCCTACGCGATGTCCCCTCACATCGTGAACTCATTGATGAAATACCACTGATAATCGAAGAAACGGTTGATGATTACGAAAGCAAGTAAGACATAGTGAAAAGCGTGTGTAAAGAATTCCATTTTGCTCTGTATTTGTGTATAACTATACCACAAGGTGAGTAAGTCGTGTGGAGTTTTTAATGTGTAAACGCGTAGTAGCACTCGTAATAATTTTCTTTTGCTGGCCAGCTCTAGCTATTTTTAACAGAAGTCTTTTCTTTAGAACTTCTTCCTTTTGGGACGAGCCCCGGTTTGAAAAGCCCTACCTGGGAACAATGGATGTGCAACTCGCGGGCGGCGAAAGTCATAGAGGCGTTAATCGTTGTCATAAAAAAACGAATATTCTTGGGCTGTACGGACCAGAAAATATATGCTCACTCAGCAAGGCGGGCTGCACACAAATACCGCTGCCCGACAATCCAGCCATACTCTGCTTCCAGGGACTTGCAGATGTATTTGAAGCCGATTTTAATTTTTATCAAAATTTTAGCTATGGTTTTTTTACTCATTTTCACTTGCCAGTACTTCTTGTACAAATTTATCCATCGGGCTATCTTGCGAATGTGTGCTGTGGCACTGATGCAAGCTATAAGCCAGTGTGGCAAAATTCCTTTAAACCTCTTGAACCATTCTTAAACGAGTATCATCAATATCTCAATCCCATTCACGAATCGGGCCTTTCAGATTCTACTCTCTTTCTTGGCTGGACTAAAACGTACTTGGATACCTGCTATCTCGATTACATGGATTTCACCTTGAAAACGGGAGTCCTGTTCCCTACAGGAAAGAAAAAAAATCTTGATTTAGTATTTGATATTCCCTTTGGCTATAATGGCTTCTGGGCAGTTCCGCTCTCAGGCGACGTGGCAATCGGGTGTTTTGATTGGCTCAGCGTAGGGGTGCATGCTGATAGCCTTTTTTTCTTCGATAAAAATCAGTGCATAAATATGAAGGCACCGCACCAAACAAGCAGCGGGCTTGTACGACTTGCGCGAGGTAATGCGCGAGTGCATCATGGAACCGTCTGGCGTGTAGGTACGTATATAAAGGCTGACCATTTTTTTAATGGCCTTTCCCTTACACTTGCTTTTTCTTATGAACAGAAAAATCGCTCCAAGGTTAGACCGTGTGATAAGGTTTTCGATTATGCTTTTATAAATGATGATGAACGCTTTAAAAAATGGGATCGCTCCATTATCCACTTTATTGCTGAATATGATTTTTCAACTGAAGGTTCACCACTCGGGCCCCATATCGGAGTTTTTTTTGATAGACAGCTAGAAGGAAGACGAGTCTTTCACATGCAGATGACGGGGGGATATATAGGCTTTGATGTTGCTTGGTGTTATTAAACTCTTTTGCCGCTTCAATTTCGACCAAGCGCTCCGTAAAATAAAGAAATTTGGTAAAAGTCATCCAAAAGAAAGGCCCTGCAAAAGCCACTTTGCAAAGCCTTTCTTAAAGCACTAATCCATTTCACTTCTTAACAATTCCAACACACTCTTTTAGTTAATAATCCTTAGAATGGTAGATCATCAGTAAAGGGGGCTTCATCCTTAAACAAAGCATCACTTGCAATATCTTCACTCAGCCCGTCATCTCTTTTTGCAGAACGAGCTGGCGCAATCCCTTCCTCGCTCTCAGAGCGCTGACCCGCTCCCAGGAAGACGACACTATCTGCTATAATCGAATGGCGTTGTTTTTGTTGCCCTTCGGTATCTTTCCATGTATCAAATTTCAATCGCCCCTCTACAAGCACCGGACGCCCTTTTTGTAGGTATTGACGACAGGTATCCGCTTGCGGACCCCAAACATTCACATCTATATAGCAGACCTCTTGAACCATTACCCCTGTTTGCTTATTGCGAAATTGCCTGTTGGAAGCAAGACTGAGACGGCAAACAGCTTGGCCTGAAGGTTGTTGCTTATATTCTGGATCCCTGGTGAGATTACCCATAATGATAATGCGATTATAATTAGCCACACATAACCTTTCGTGAAAAAAAATCCATAAAGTGATTTTCAGTATAGCAAAAAGAAAATGAAAAAAAAGACACAATTCTCTAGGACTGCAAATTAGCGCGTAGTGACGCTAAAAATCGTTGATCTCGCACGAGATCTTTCTCGTATCGCTCTTTTTCATGACGTAGTAGCTTTAGGCTATTTTGCAGTTCACGTAAAGAGGCATTTCTAAAAAATGAGTTCTTCTCATTGAGAGCAATCGACCTTATATGTTTACAAAGCTCTTGTTGTATCTGCCCTTTTGTTGCCACATAGGCACTCTCTAATTCCATTACCTCGGCCAGTATCTCGGCAATTTCCTGTCGCATGTGCTGGGGAGTTTTACGCCGCTCCACTTTTTCTTGCACTAAAAAGCTCTCCGCAAAACACCAACACATAAAAAAAGAGATGCCCAGGCAAAGAGCTCCCAAAAAATAACGCATTAGAATTGTTCCTTATAAGAAGTATATGAATAATGAATTAAAACCCAGAGTCGGATTCCCACTACAAACCCAAGCAAAAAATAGAAAAAAAAGAGGGGAAGTGTGCAAGTCCAGCTACACATAAAAAGCCAGCCAATAAAAAGAATCTGAATAAATGTGGACATCTTGCCAAGCTTGCTGGGCTGTACACGATAATTTTTTTTCACCCAGCGCAAATAGATCGTTCCTCCCACAATACAACATTCTTGAAGAATCACCAGCAGTAAAAACCAGCTGGGGATGATACTAAAAGGCAGTGTAGCATAGGTAAGACATATATACGCAGAAATAAGAAGGAATTTATCTGCTATCGGGTCAAGAAAAGCTCCCAACTCACTTGTCGCCTGTAGTGAGCGAGCAAGCACACCATCAATAACATCAGTAAGAGCTGCAAGTATAAAAAGGACACCCGCAAGAAGAATATTATGTGCGAAAAAATTCACCATAATAAAAGGAACCATAAGCATCCGTGCTAGAGTAAAATGCGTAGGGAGTGTAACCGTTGCAAACCACCAGTGAGGTAAGGCAAAAAAAATATTCTGTTTCATGGTACAGCCCTTCGTAACTTTGTTAGTGTATCATGAGTGGACCATGATTTTCAATGGCGCAGCTCACACAGAACTGGCTATCACGCCAGAACCTATGCACTCTGTTCCCTTATAAAAAGCCGCATACTGGCCCGGTGCAATTCCCTGATCCCTTTGTGCAAGCTTAACAACATACTGAGTACTATCAAGTTGCATAAGAGTAGCTTGATTACATGTAGGCCCGTGGCGCAATTTTACTAAATAGTCCCCATTTTCGGGCACTGCTGTAATCCAGTTTAGATTTGTGACAGTAAAACTATCACGTATCTTATCTTCAGCATAGTAGCCACGCGATATGAATACTGTATTATCATCTGTATTTTTTGCAGCAACGTACCAAGGACCCCCTGCAAGGCCCAGTCCTTGGCGCTGACCTATCGTGTAGTACCAATAGCCACTATGAGTCCCAAGTTTTTTGCCCGTTTCATATTCAATTAAATTACCCGGCTTATCTCCCAAATGATGCCTAATAAATTCATTAAATTTTAATTTTCCCAAGAAGCAAATTCCTTGGCTGTCTTTACGATCCTTATTTGGCAAATCAAAGTGCTTAGCCAATGCCCGCACATCAGCTTTTGTTACATTTGAAAGGGGAAAACAAGCCCGAGCTAATTGCTCTTGGCTCAGGTGAGATAAAAAATAAGTCTGGTCCTTAATAGGATCCGGGGTGGTATGGAGCGATACCAACCCATTATTTCTTTCAATGCGAGCATAGTGGCCCGTTGCAATCTGATCAAAACTGGCGTCAATTTTTTTATAAAAAGCGCCGAACTTCACCCGCTGGTTGCACATGATATCCGCGTTAGGGGTTCTACCAGATTTAATTTCAGCAATAGTGTGGGCTACGACCTCTTGCCAATACTGCTTTTGAAGGGAAACGATTTCCAAAGCAACACCAGCTTGCGTACATACTGCTTGGACATACCGTAAATCTTCTTGCCAGGGGCACGTACCAAGAAACGCTAATTCATCTTCAAGCCATATTTTTAAATAAAAAGCAGTCAAAGTATGCCCCTGTTGCTGCAAAAGACGCAATGCAACTGAGCTATCTACTCCGCCCGATACTAAAACTGCTATATTCATCTGCGTACTTTCGGCTAATTCCCCTCTTGAGCAAAACGATGCTAAGCGCCTTCCTAGGCCCCGAGCAAATTCGCTCAATTACCAACTCTTACTGATAGTGATGCATCCCGATAGATCGGGTACATTGATCTGAAAACCCCTTTTATTTGATAACCAAGGTCATTCATCCATAAGGGAAAGTATATCACGAGAAAGTTTTTATTTCTAATTTGCAAAGAGAATATGAGAATTAATGTGTTGATTTAATCTTTAAGACCATATATACTATTATTATATATAGTATACTTTACAGTGTGTTAAAAAACTATGATAAAGAAACTTTCACGCTACGGCAATACACTCTCCCTTGACCTCGATGAATCAATCTTAAAGATTCTTTCTATCGATGAAACAACGGCTCTAAGTATTAGTACTGATGGGACCACAATTTTCATCAACCCGTTAAAAGTAGTCACTCCCGTAAGCAACGATTCAAAAATTCAAAAAGCATTTGAAGAAACTCTTGAAACTTATGCCGAAGACTTCAGAAAACTTGCTAAAAATTAACCCTTCTCACATCATTTTTTTAAGTGTAGAAGAAGTTTTAGCAATGCATCGCGTGCAAATAAACAGATTTGGGGGAACACATGGTGTTAGAGATAGAGGCCTACTTGAATCGGCAATTTTAGCTCCTCAGATGACATTTGGCGGAATATTCCTTTGTGATACTCTTTTTAAGATGGCAGCCACATATGCTCATGGCATCTTAAATAATCACGCGTTTGTTGACGGAAATAAAAGAACCGGGACAACTGCAACCATTGTCTTTCTTAAAGCTAACGATATACATATCGTTTTCAAGCAGGATGAGTTATTTAACCTAGCAATTTCTATAGTCGTTCAAAAGCTCTCAGTCGAAGCCATTGCCAACATATTACAAGAAAAATGCCTCAATGAGAGCTTTTAAAAAAGCGTTTCTCGTGATATTTTAATGTCATTTACGAGGACCTCAAGATGAATGTGATCCAAACAGTACATATGGCATTACTGGAAGCACTTGATAAAGCTTTTTCACCAGACGCCATGCTCCTTAAAAATATCACTGTTATGCTCAATACCGATGCGAGTAAGCAAAACTTTGGAGATCTAAGCTCCAATTGCGCATTAGTGCTTGCAAAAGAAGTTAAAAAGGCACCCTTGCAGGTTGCTCAAACAGTCAAAGAAGTTTTTAAGCATGAGTTTGTTGACCGCGTCGAAGTTGCAGGACCTGGCTTTATTAACATCTTTCTCACACATCACGCATTCACCGAGCTTACCTTACAACTCAGTCTTCTTGGTAAACAATTTTTCATGTTAGATACCGGAGAACCTAAGCGTCACTATTCCATTGAATTTGTAAGCGCCAACCCAACAGGTCCTCTCCACATTGGTCATGGAAGAGGTGGCATTATAGGAGACGTTTTAGGGCGTATTTTAAGCTTTCTTGGGCATACGGTTACCAAGGAATTCTATATTAACGATGCTGGCGTGCAGATGCAGAAATTGGGCATCTCTTTTAAAATAAGATGTCAGCAGCAGGCTGGCATTGATGTTGCATTACCTGAAGATGCCTACCAGGGGGAGTATCTCATAACTCTCGCTCAGGAATGTACAGCGAGATTTGGCAAAGAGTTTTTAGAAAAACCAGATGATTTTTTCATTGCTTACGCTAAAGAGCATCTGCTAAAACAGATTGAAGATACGTTAAAAAAGTATGGTATTACTTTCGATGTATGGTTTTCTGAAAAGACACTCCATGTAAGCGGTGCTATCGAAAAGGTCCTTAAGCAATTAAAAAGTAAGGGCTTTCTTTATGAAAAAGATGATGCACTCTGGTTTAGATCAACCGATTTTGGCGATGATAAGGATCGTGTTGTTAAAAAAAATACCGGCGAACTCACGTATGTCTCTGCTGATATAGCCTATGCAGAAAATAAAATAGAGCGTGGTTTCGATCATCTTATTATGATTTTAGGACAAGATCATCATAGTTACGTAATACGGCTTAAAGCCGTCATGCAAGCGCTGGGATACGATCCCACTCGTCTGGATATCATTCTGTACCAGTTAGTTACTATTAAAGAAAGCGGGCAACTCATGCGCCTTTCAAAACGGGCTGGCCGTATTGTTACTCTTGAAGATGTTATCGAAACAGTGGGGACGGATGTCGCACGCTTTTTTTATTTACATAAAAAAGCAGATGCCCATCTTGATTTTGATGTCGATCTTGCACTTAAACACACCGACGAAAATCCTGTCTATTACGTGCAGTACGCCTATGTCAGAACGAAAAGTATTCTGGCCAAAGCTTTAGCAGAGCAAAGTCTTACCGATATTACAGCCACAGATAGCAGCTTTGTTGGCAAGGAAGAACAACTGCTTATTAAAAAAATTGCTTACTTAAAAGAGTTATTAGAATCCATTGCAGGCAATTATCAAACTCACACGCTCACGTATTATGTTATAGAACTAGCGCAGGCATTCCACAATTATTATAGTCATCATAAAGTAATTGATATAAGAAACAGAGATACGAGTAGAGGCCGATTACTCATGGTTCTTCTGGTCGGCCAAACACTCAAAACGTGCTTTGATCTTTTAGGCATAAGTGCGCCCGAAAAAATGTAGGCTTTTGCATGAATGCGTCTTCTTTAATAAAAGCAGGATTTGTAGGCCTGCTTATACTTCTTCTTTTGAGTACAAAAAATGTTATGCGCCCCTTTAAAAAGCCGATTGTGGGCATCCCCATTTTACTGTACCATAGTATTTGCAAGAAAAAGGGACGATTTAGCGTTACTCCAGAGGAATTTCGTAGACATCTTGAAAAGCTCTACAAAGCAGGTTACACCACCGTGGCCCTTTCCGACGTTCTGACTCAAAGTCCTCATCTTACCTATAAAAAAGGAATCATTCTTCGTTTTGATGATTCACGAAGAAGTCAGTTCAATTACTTCATCGATAAAACGGGGGCTGTTACACTAGATCCTGACTGCGCAGTGGGCATCATTCTTGATTTTTATAAAAAGCACCCCTCATTTGGAAAACATGCAGTGTTTTGCATAACTCCCCCCATAGCATTTGGCCAACCAAAGTTTGTAAAACAAAAACTTCAGTTTCTATTGGCCCAAGGCATGGAACTGGCTAACCATGGATTTGATCATGTATCGTTAGTTGACGCAGATCCAGCTGCAATAGACGCAAATTTTGGAAAAGCCATGGCATATTGGCACAAACTATTAGGACCCCAAGCAAAAGCAATACGCACACTTGCAACTCCCTATGGAACGGTTCCTCTTGAAAAAAATGCACTTAATCGATTACGCTGCTTTGAATATCAAGGAGTCTGCTATCCACAAACCGCAGTCCTCTTTGCAGGTTACAAGCATACTAACGTCTGCCACCTCCCTTTTTGCAAATACTTAGATCCCTTTGAGCTTCCTAGCATCGAAGTAACAGCAGAAAATTTTGACGAGATACTTGCGTCTTTATTATAAGCTTTCCAGCTTATTGTTGTGCATTAAAGGGTAAAAGAAGTATACTTGTACCCATGAGCAAAATAACATACCATAAGCGGGTTTACTGTGAACATTACCTCCTATTTTTTTATTTTGTCGTGCTTGCTCTCCACTGCTCTTAAAGCGGAAAAATCGTACATGTTTGGCGGCTATATTCCTTATTGGCGTACCGAGGGAAGTTTGGAAGCTGCTGAAAAAAATGCTGATATACTCGATCAGATAAGTCCCTTCTCATTTGAGGTAGATAAAAAAGGCACTATCAAAAATCCCTTTAAGCGAAAGTGGAAACTCTGGCAACATTTTATAGAAACATCCCGCAAACAAGGTAATAAAAAACTTTTTGTACCTACTATCTATTGGACAGAAACGGAGGATATGCATAACGTCCTTTCAAACAAATCTTTACGCGATAAGCATATTGAGCACATCATTGAAACTGTAGAAAACCATGGTTTTGATGGCATTAATATCAACTATGAGCGCGTGTGTAGTCATGATCGTGAAGAATATCTGATCTTTCTAAAAAAGCTCTCGCAAGAATTGCACAAAAGGGGGTTAGTACTCCATACCAGTATAGGCGGAAGAACGGGTGACAATACCATAGGCGTATTACACCCCAATCATAAACATACCAAGCATGGCCATACCGATATTAAAAAACATAAACAAAAAAATTGTAAACAATCACACATATCACTCAATCCTGGCAAAGGAGAAGCCGCGATTCGGTATAAGAAAACACTAGTTGAATGTTGTGACCAAATTCATTTTATGGGATATGACGAATGGGGCAGACCATACAAGCACAATAAAGAATATCGTAACAATAAATACTATGTTTCGCACTCTTCCAAGCAATGGGTTGAGCAAATAATTCAGTATGCCCTCACTTTCATTCCTCCGCATAAGATTGTATTGGCTCTACCAACATATGGCCTTGAATTTGCCATATTTCATCATAATGATGACATCACCATTCAAAAGCGTCGTAATCTTACTTATCCAAAAGCACTTGAAGTTGCCGCTGCCCATCATGTAAAACCGTCAAGGACTGGCGGTGGTGAATTATGCTACAGCTACAAAACTGCTCGTGAAGAGCGTTATGTGTGTTTTGTTGATGCGCAAACTACAAAAGATAAAATTGATCTCGTTAAAAAATATGGGATTAAAGGTATCTATCTCTTTACCATTAACGGCGACGTAGAAGCCTCTCTTTGGCAAACCGTACGAAAAGAACTTGTCTTGAAATAAGCTATCTATCTTTCGTTATAATGCCGAGCAAGCAATACCGCTGCGGCTGATCGTGCCCATGCATTGGCAGTTTGTGCTTGCGCTAGCTTTAGATAATAATAGCCACGCACGTGATCTGCCGGCATGCCCAGACCAACAAAATATAAATATCCCAAATAATAGTGAGCTAAAGCTTGGAAATAAGTCTCATTGAGGTCTTTCAATAGTTCAAAACAATCATACGCATCGCGATACTGTTCATGGACGAAGTAGAGCTCTCCTAATTTTGCTAACGACTTGCATCTGACATGCTGATTATGTTGTTGGTTAGCAGCCATTTTAAAATAGGACACGGCTCTTTCGCTATTGAGCTCAAGACCTCTTCCTTCCTCATACATCTGTCCAAGTCGCTGCCACGCGTACGCCTGAGACCACAAATCATCATCTTGCTGTGCAGCTTTAGTAAGGTATGGTAGTGCTTCAGCCGGCCTATTAAGCCTATAGAGATAAATATCTGCTAATTGAATGCAAGCCTTAGCTTGCACAATTTTCTCGATTTCTTGGGCAGCGGCATTTTTCAGATAATCTAATACCCCCAGTGCATGCACTGGAAGGCTTCCATCATAATACATTTTTCCTAAACCAACTGATCCTCTCAACTTAGCTGTTGTGCTTTCATTCTGCTCTGCTGCTTTCTTATAATAGGCGTACGCGACCCGAGCATCCACGTGCACCCCAAGACCAAAATGGGACATAACCCCCAACCACGACCACGCAACTGCTTGGGCAGGCTTATTAGCGCTTTGAAATGCAACCTTCTTAAAGCAGAGCCACGCTAAAACAGTATCCCTCTGTTCTGACAAAAGAGACTTTTCTGCCAGAGCCAAATATTCATCCGCAGTCATATTCATGCGGACTATTCGTTGACGACGTTCCTGAATATCAATCACATTTGTTATATTTTCTAGCGCAGTCTCTCGCTCTAATTCTTCCTCACAGCAAGTAACAAGGTCGATCAATCGAGAGTCGGTTTTTGGTGCTTCTACAAAAGCTTTCTCTGGCTCTCTATTCTCATTATGTTGCTTCTTTTCCTTTTGCATCGCATTACTAGAAGCACAAAAAAGGAGCGCTAACGAGAAAGCAAGCGCTTTATTCATGTGTATCATGTCATTTTCCCTTAAAAGTTTTAAGATGTAATTATTTTCGTTCTATTTGTGCAATCTCGGAAAAAACTGATGTCGCATGAGGCATTCTATGATTATATACAAATGAAAAATAAAATCAAATTCACAAATAATTGATTTCATTCAATTTTTATAGTAATGAATTCCATTGGATGCTAAACGGGCTGGGTAAATCGATGGAATATCACCATTGAAAAACACACTCAACATATATCGGATTCGTAAGGGGTTCGAACAGTAATCGGAAAAGGTATTGAGCAATCCTCTATTTTTCAAAATAGCGTCGGATACCGCAATAGATCGCTTGTGCTAATTTTTCTTTATATGCCGCGGTTAATAACAGAGCCTCGGACTGAGCATTGGTCAAGAAATCAAGTTCTAAAACAACGGCAGGACATTCTGCTTTGAGCAGCACATTGAATTTTGAGGCCTTAATTCCATGATCAATATTATTGAGATTTCCTAATGAGCCACCACCAAAGATTGGTTTGATTTTATGGCTGAGCTCATAGTGAATGGAAGTCGCTAATTTGTATGAGCGCACGGGATAGCGAGACTCAAAGGGAACATAGACCTCGTACCCTCGCAAGCCTTTATTCTTACTTCCATTAAAATGAATGGAAACGAATATTTCAGCTTTATAGGTGCGCGTTAATCGCGCTCGTTGCGCCAAATCATTGAGCAAATTTTTTTTATCAAACTCAGTATCTTTTGTGCGCGTAAGTAGTACGTCATATCCTCTTTTGCGTAATCGTTTTTCAACAGCTTTTGCTATTTCAAGCGCTATATTTTTCTCAAGAAGTTTGCCATGAATACTCACTTGCCCTGTGTAAACCCCACCATGGCCAGGATCAAGAATAACTCTGGGCACAGCGTCTAGAGTGAGCAGAAAACCCATGCTTACCATCACTACCGTACATCTTATAAACATTGCAAGGACTCCTTCAAGCGCCATACAAGTTCTAGAGCCTGCTTTGCAGTAAGCGATTCACAATCAACCTGAGCAAGCTCAGCAGCAATCATGCGTTCGATTTCTTGTCGTTTATCCACTGCAAGTTCCTCAGTTCGAACTGCTGGCCGTAAAGTCGCAGCAGGATGCGGTACATTGGTTAAATCGCTCAAGATCTCTCTAGCACGCCGTAGTACCAGGGCGGGAATATCTGCCACGGCAGCCACTTCCAATCCAAAACTACCGTCCGCTATCCCAGGCATAATTTTATGAAGCAATACAACACCTTCCGCACCTGCTTTTTTCGTACTTGCTGCATAGTAAGGTTTAATACCCGAGTACTGCTCACATAATGCGGTAAGTTCATGATAATGAGTAGCAAAGAGACAATACGCTTGAACATGAGTAGAGAGATATTCCACAAGCGCTTGCGCAATGGCTAGGCCATCGAACGTACTCGTACCCCGTCCGACTTCGTCTAAGATAACCAAACTATTCTTGGTTGCATGATTACATATAAGCGCAGTTTCTTCCATCTCTACCAAAAAAGTACTTTTCCCTTGCGCAAGATTATCGGCGGCTCCTATGCGGGTGAAAATCCGATCAACTATAGCAAGGTTTGCACTTCGTGCTGGAACAAAACTTCCCATGTGCGCCATGAGCGTGATAAGTGCAACCTGGCGAAGAAAGGTCGATTTACCGCCCATATTAGGACCAGTAATTAACCACAGTGCTGATTCTTGAGATAAATCTACACTGTTTGGTATAAACTGGGATTTTAGCCGCATCTCAATGACAGGATGACGGCCATCAACGATGGTCAGCTCGTGAGCGTCATTGAATGAAGGACGTACATACCGCTGGGTAAATGCTGTTTGAGCAAGTCCCGCAAGAGCATCAACGTAAGCAAGGGCATAGCCAATCTTTTTTAAAGCGGGTATGCTTTTCTCAACTTCATTTTTTACCCGCTCAAATACTTCTTTTTCGACTTGGGTAATCTCTGTTCGCGCTCGCTGTAAATCATGCTCTAAATTTTTTAGTTCTTGAGTAGTAAAACGCTCTCGATTAGAAAGGGTTTGTATTCGCATATACTGGGTTGGTACAAGGTGAAGATTTGGGTTAGTCACTTCGATCCCATATCCATGGACCTGGTTATAGCGAATTTTAAGTGAACCTATGCCCGTTTTTTTCTGCTCCATTTCTTCCATGGCAAGAACCGCATGGGAGCCCTGTTCAACCAATTTTCTTAACCGGTCAAGCTCCGCATCGTAACCTTGCTTAATAAGCCATTCTTTGGTCGAATCATCGTTTAATGCTAAAGAAAGTAATCTTTCAAGACCACTAAGATCTTGGATTTTGCTTGCAATTGATTCAAGTAACGTAACGGTACCTTTTTTTAAAAGAAGCTGCTTAATGCCAGGTAGTACACCTATCGCTTTTAAAAGCGCTAAGTAGTCATAAAGCTGAGCACGGCGTACAGCCATACGCCCTACTATTCTTTCCACATCTCCAATGGAAGAAAGTAGACTTCTCAGTTCGTTTTTAAATGCAACATCCTGCAGGCATGCTTCTACTACCTGTAATCGTTCTTCGATCTGCTCTTTTTTTATAAGAGGCCTTAAAATCCACTTTTTTATCATCCGTGAACCCATTGCCGTAACTGCCTGATCAAGCACGGAAAAAAGGGTATTCGAGCTTGAGCCATCTTGAGTATTTTTAACAAGCTCTAGATTACGTTGCGTCATGGCATCAAGCATAAGGTAATCTTCAGGTCTATAAAATGAAAGATTTTTAAGCTGTGCAAGGCCCTGTTCATTGTTTCTTTTTAAGTAGTTATGTAAGAGGGTGCATGCTCCCTTGAAACTATCAATCTCACCCCAAGATTGCCAAGAAAATTGGGTAGTAAACCATTGCATGGCCGTTGATACGATATCCCGCCCTTGCGCATCATGCATTACCGCAGAAAAATGTTCAAAAGACACTGTAAAACCTTGATTTTGAAAAAGCCCCCCCCATGATGATCCTAATTTTGTTTGTGGTACCACGAGTTCATCTGGCATAAAGCGCTGTAACTCAGCATCTAATACTGTTTGAGTCTTCTGGGTAAGAATAGTTACAAACAACTGGCCCGTCAGCAGCTCGGCAAATAGAAGCGTCCATGAAAGCTCTGTAGGAAAAAAAACTGCAAGATATGATGCCGATTTTTCATCGAGTAATTTCGAGTCAGTTAGCGTTCCCGGCGTAAGCACTTGCGTAACGCCACGCTCAACTACTTTTCCCGGACGTGGCTGCTCAAGCTGATCACAGAGAGCCACCTTAAATCCTGCGCGTACTAATTTGCTTAAATAATGATCAACTACATGAAGCGGAACTCCGCATAACGGAATTGGCTCTCCGTTATAAGTACCCCGCTGTGTCAGTGCAATACCAAGTATTGTCGCAGCTTTTTGAGCGTCATCAAAGAAAAGCTCGTAAAAATCGCCTACCTGAAAGAGGAGAATAGTATCGGGATACTTACCCCTAATGTCAAAATATTGGCGCATGAGGGGGGTCAAATTTTTTGTATCGGTCATAAAACTCCACCAGTCAAATTATTAGTAGCAACTACAAGTGTAGCGCATTATATAATAAAACGGGAGCCCTAAATTCCTTGCATTTTTAGCATTTGGGACAATCGCATCATTTAGTTTTCATGCAAATAAAAAAAAGGTTGCCTCTTTCTCATTTTAACGTGAGGCTTATCCTACAATTTCCTCTAAAACTAAAAATGTGGATTATAAAAAACCTCACCGCATCCTGCTTTGATAGAATATTAATTTTCCCACATTATTGATTTATTAAAGAAAAAACTGATATAATTTCTTATATAAATTATCAGATATCGATTAATGAGGAAAAACTATGAAAAAAATATTCTTTATTGCCGTCTTGTGCCTTACAGCCACACGAAGCCACTGCTCAGAACTTCCCCAAGCAATACCCACAGCTTCGCCTCCCACAGAAGAAAATGAAGAAAAAATGTATGAAGAGGCGTATAATCTCTATGAACAGAAATCACCCAAAGCACTGCGTCTTTTAAAGAAGCTCTCACAAGCTGAAAGTTCCCATATACGAGCAAATGCCCTTATAGTGCTTTCCGGAATCTACAGAGATGGACTGTTTGGCACAAAAGATGAACATATGGCTCTCAAAGCTGCTCTTCGCGCTTATGATATGGTAACCGACCCTTCACAGAAGTCACATTTAGCCCATTTTATCGCAGATCTGTATTATACTGGAGGCAAAAATCTCCATCCAGACTTTGACAAAGCTTGGCAATACTCTCAGAACGCTCTGAGTTATGGACCAAATGAAGAGGCTAAAGCTCAAATACTTATTCAGTCAGCTAATATAGCATGGAAGCAAAAAAACAAAACCCAGGCTACTAACTTGTATCATGAAGTCGAAAGTCAGCAGGCTGACCCCACGCTAAGTTTTACTGCTTCACAAGCTTTAGGTGCCATTTATAAAGACGAAGGCAAATTACTAGATGCTATAAAACATTTTGAAAGAGCAGCCCAATCGCCTGACCCTTCGACACGTGGTTATGCTAAAAAGCAATTAGCCTTACTATTCCTCAATGGCGGTCCTGGGGTAGAAAAAAATGTGGAAAAGGCACAAAACTATGCCTTGGAGGCTTTACAAGAAGCCCCGTACGAAAAAGAGGAGAGCGCAGGTGTGTGCCCCACATGCATTAAGAAAGGCTTAATAGCATTATTGAGACTCACTGGTTATAAAGGTGAGATTCCCGTTACCCTACCGGCTTACCAAAAAATTACACCAAAAAAATTATATAAAGGAGTGTAATTCTCGTGCACATAAAAATAAAGAAGAGAGCCGACTAAAAAGCCGACCCTCTTCTTTATTTTAACATCAGGACTTCGACTCCTTGCGCAGGAGGCTTTAGCCTAAAATCACCCTAAAAAGGGTTCAAGAACGATTCAATATCCCCCAAACCATTATCTCGCTGCTGCTTTATATGGTCGAGTACCTGTTCAAAGTCACGTACCTTAGATTGAAGTTTTGTTACTTCTTTTACCTGAGCACGAAGGGTTACTACTTCAGGGTCAAGCAATGCTAACAAATCTTCAAAAAGTGTATTTCTATCAAAGTTCTCATATCCTACCGAATATTGTACACCTTCAAATTGTTCCATATGATGTATGATCATTCTTAAGAGTGAACGTAGTCTGGACGCAAACTTTTGCCTATCCTTATCTAACTCTTTTTGACCCTGTATGTATGCATTAGATTCATCCACCAACTCATTTATGCATCTTTCAGTAGCCGAAATAGCCAAACCTGCTAAAGTATGTGCATTTTCAAGAACGGGCAGATCAGCATTTTCCTTACCAGAGGCTTTTATGCGCTCAATCGCCGCATTAATTTCATCATTAACATATCCCATGTACCCAACAACTTTTTCTATCTCTTGCTTGAAAAAGCTCATACATAAGAAAAGCATTTGCCGTTCTATAGCAAGGTTAGATGGATGAGCCACTAATTCATCGGCCCAGTGAACGACATCACGCACACGTGCTTTAAATGCTGTTTTCGTCTCAATACACCAAGCAATGGTACGATCTTCAAATAGATACATCCCTACTCGTCTTGCCAAACCCGCCGTTTGGTTAATACCAATACCAAGAAGCGCAGACGAAAAAATATAGGCAGGCGCAGCGCCTATCCAACCGGCAAGATTTTTTGTTTTTGCCCAAAAATAGCCGTTCCACGTAAGTGCCGGTTCTTTTGCAACCACTACGTTTTTTTCCAAGGCAGCAACTTTTGTTTCAAGATCTTTGACTTTCCCCCCCTGATCAGCTAATTGATCCATCCATGGCTTACTTTTCTCATCAGGCTTAACCCACCATCCCTTACAAAATTGATAAAGTAAATAGGTACTGACTCCTGCAACAGCAGCTCCTAACAAGTACCGATACCGCATCCTCGCTGATTCCTCACTCAGTAATGAATGCTTAAAGGCGTCAGCATGAGGCTGAGAAAAAAGCTCAAGTCTCCCTGGTGCCTTTTGAAAAAGAGCTTCTACATCCTTTTCCGCCAACTCTTTAAAAAGCGCATTCGCTCTATCTTGTTCCTTGTTAGGTAGTTCTGGCTCATGATGGGCTGCATGAATCAATCCACATGATAAAACCATCACTGGTACTATTTTTAGAAATATTTTCATATAAAACTCCATAGTCTTTTAATTGCAATAGGTATAGTTAACGCACTCGTTGTAGTCAATAAGCAGCCCAGAGCTGCCTTCTATTTCAATGAATCTGCTTTGCAGATTATCTCACACTATCCTAGAAAGAGTAAACGATTCTATAAAATATGACAAATGGTTATGCAATTTTTTGAGCAAAGGCCTTTTTTAAATAGGTCCCGGTATAGCTTCTTGGATTTTGTGCCACTTCTCTTGGAGTCCCTTGGGCAATTATCATACCACCAGCTTCGCCTCCCTCGGGTCCAAGATCAATAATATAATCAACCGTTTTAAGCACATCAAGATTATGCTCAATAACCACAAGAGAGTTTCCTTTATCAACGAGATTCTGCAGCACTTTTAAGAATTTTTCAATATCACTTGCATGAAGGCCCGTTGTAGGTTCATCAAGTATATACAGCGTATTTGTGCCCCGTTTTGCAAGCTCACGAGCTAGTTTAATACGCTGTGCCTCACCCCCAGAAAGTGTTGTAGAGGACTGCCCCAGCTTAATATAATCAAGACCTACTTCACATAACAGGTGCAGCTTTCTGTGCAATGTTTGATGCGCTTTAAAAAACTCTACAGCTTCACCGGCAGTCATATCAAGTACCTGCGCTATATCTTTGCCCTTAAAGGTAATTTCGCGTGTCTGAGCATTGTAGCGCGAACCCTTGCAGAGGGTACACGTCATGGTCACATCAGCTAAAAAGTGCATAGAAACCGTAACAGTTCCCTCTCCTGCACAGTTAGAACAACGACCTTCAGCAACGTTAAAGCTAAATCGCCCCACTTTGTATCCACGAATAGCGCTTTCAGGCAATGATGCAAAGATGGCTCGTATTTCATCAAAGAGTCCAAGATAGGTTGCAGGCGTTGACCGAGAACTTCTTCCTATAGGAGTCTGATCAATAACGATCATATTTTCGATAGAATCGACCCCCTCAATTTTTTCACGCCCTACAAAAATTTCCTTCATCCATTCTGGCAGAACTCCGGGAACACGCTTTAAACAGCTTGATACTGCAGGAACTAACTCGGACATGACCAGCGTACTTTTACCCGATCCCGATACACCCGAAACACCACATAAGACTTTTAAGGGGAATTTCACGGTAAGATTTTTCAAATTATGAGATGCTACATTGCGCAACGTGATAAACCCTTGCGGCATCCGCACCTTTTTAGGGATGGTAATGCCCCGTCGCCCACTCAGATAGGCCCCCGTCAATGAGGCCTTATTGGCAGCTATCTCATCCGGCTTACCCACCGCAACAATTGAGCCCCCATGGATGCCGGCGGCAGGACCCATATCAACAATATAATCTGAGCTAAGCATCGTATCGGCATCATGCTCAACAACTATTACGGTATTTCCAAGGTCCCTTAACCGATGCAACGTTTTTATAAGACGGTCATTATCCCGTTGATGCAATCCTATGCTTGGCTCGTCAAGTATATACAGCACTCCACTTAAAGCAGATCCTATCTGTGTTGCTAAGCGAATACGTTGCCCTTCCCCACCTGAAAGTGTACGCGCTGTACGATTTAATGAAAGATACTCAAGACCAACATCACATAAGAAGCTCAGACGAGAGGTAATTTCCTGCAACAAGCGAGATACCATAATCTCCTGTGATTCATCTAATGTAAGCTCACGGAAGAATTTTGCTAATCCTTTTACTGACAGCTCACAGAGATCGTAAATATTTTTGCCTCCAAGGGTCACTGCAAGGGCCGCTTTATTAAGCCTTTTGCCAGCACAGAGAGTGCAGGGTAACCTCTCGTACACTTTCAAAAAAGCGTTCGTCACCTGCAGGGTGCGGGTTCCCCTCATAGATAACCCCGATACCGTGACACTTTTTACATGCACCGATGGGAGAATTGAACGAAAAGAGACGTGGTTCAACTTCTGGAAATGAGTAGGCACACTTTAAGCACATACGTGCCGCTGCATATAAATGCTCTGTCTCGCCCACTATAACTTTACAAATCCCCTCTGCAAGAGTAAAAGCACGTTCTATAGCATCCTGTAGCCTTGCCGCTTCTAAATGGGTCACTTCACATGCATCAAGCAAAAGATCGATACTATGCCGCTCAGTTTTTCTCAGCTTGAGAAGCCAGATATCATCAACCTTTTTAAAATTATAGCGATGGCCATCTATGATAAAGCGGTAATACCCAGCAGCGAATAATTTTTCAAGCTCATGAATAAATTCTCCCTTTTTATGGATGGCAATAGGAGCTGCTATGATAATCGAGTTTCCTAAAAACTGCGTTTTTAACAAAGCAGCTATCTTATCAGGCTGCTCAGCCGTAATGGTAACGTGACAATCAGGGCAAGTCAGGTTCCCAATACGCGCAAAAAGTACCCGCATATAATCATAAATCTCGGTAATGGTCCCCACCGTGGAACGCGGATTATGGCCCACAGTCTTTTGATCTATAGCAATCGCTGGGCATAAACCCTCAATACGATCAACATCTGGTTTTTTAGGCAACCCCAAAAACTGACGTGCATAAGATGAAAGAGATTCAATATACCGCCTCTTACCTTCGGTATATAAAATATCAAGAGCCAACGAACTTTTACCCGACCCCGAGGGCCCGGTAATAACCGTTAACGTATCCTTTGGAATATCAATTGAGATATTCTTGAGATTGTGTTCCCGTGCGCCCATCAACCTTGATCCAGTGATTTTTATTTTTACTCATTGCGCCACCTTCTACACTATGTGCAATTAATCATACCACAATTTTAGCTATTATAAAGAAAAAACTATTTATAATTGAATATTTGAGCTTGCAAAAGCTTTTTGATACAGTAAAGAATTAGTATACACCATCTTTTATAAAAAATACAGTCTGCAAGTTTTATGCGGTATCACCCTTAAGTGCTCTTGCTTTGCTCGATGAAAATAATCTGCTGCATTCTTTAACCAAATGGGCAGGGTCTTTTTTTCCGCCTGGTTATCAGCCCAAGTTTGTGTCTTTCTTACCCCATTTTTTTATTTCTTTGATCAACTGCTCTTCTGCATCATCTACCAAATCAAAATCCCCAGAGTTATTTTCAGCAATGCTAAAGTGAGCCTCAATTCAAGCTTTAGTATAAGGGTATTTTTCTAATTTCTCGGCAAGCGCGCTCGTTTTAGTATTCATGATAAACTCCTTTTTTGGGGAAAATACTTTACGTAACCGATATTTTAGAATTGGGTATCCTGAATGCCAAGGCAACCAGCACTTTCACTCACACCCCCTGTTGGACAACTACTGTTCTAGTTCAGATACATGTGAGACGAATTAAGATAAAATAAAGGGGTCACAACCAAGCAAGGAGGACCCCCATATGCAAACATTGCATTTGCATAAAGCATTCTACCAAATAAAAAGAATTAATGACAGAGAGTATTCACCTGAAGCTTATGAAAGATACGATAAAATAAGGCTTTTTTATAAATTAAAAGATGAAAATTGTAGCGAAAAAACTGCTTTGGAGGCAATAAAAATATCGCGAGCTACTCTTTATAGGTGGATTAAGCGATATCAAATAAGCAATCTCGCTGGCCTGGAAAAAGAAAGCAGGCGTCCCAACAAACTAAGAATGCCTCTATGGACGTCTAAAACAGAAAAAATGGTAGTAGACATGCGCAAACAGTACAATCTCTGGGGCAAAGAAAAGATTGCGGTCATGATAAAAAGAAACTATAACGAGATTGTATCGGCAAGCACCGTAGGCCGTATCATAAGAAAGTTCATACTCAAGGGCAAATTGAAGCCCGTTGCTTTCTATTATGGTAAAAAAGAAACACGACGTCGCATGTTTAATGGGCATGCAAAGCGATGGAAGCATGGGATGAAAGCGAGAATTCCTGGCGAATTCATTCAGATAGATCACATGGATATAAAGCTTGTTAATGGTGTCAACCTCAAGCACTTCCAAGCAATATGTCCTATAACAAAGATTGCCGTAGAACAAGCATACAATCGAGCAACGAGCAATGTAGCCTCAGACTTCTTAAAGCTATTGATTGAGCAAATGCCCTTTGTAGTTCGGTCGGTGCAAGTTGATGGAGGCAGTGAATTCATGGGCGACTTCGAACAAGCGTGTGAAAATAATATCATTGATCTCTATGTACTACCGCCGCGTTCGCCCGAGTATAATGGTCATGTAGAACGATGTAATGGAACAGCAAAATATGAATTCTATTACCAATACAATGGTTCAGCAAAGTTACCAATGATACAGGAAAGACTTCAAGAATATGTAAAAATGTATAATAATATACGCCCCCATCAGGGATTGGCGTACTTGACTCCCTTTGAGTACTTTGATCAAATTAAATCAAGACCCCTACAGTCTCATATGTATTGAACGAGGACAACTACTTGCAAAAAGAACAGTTTATTGCGAAACTTTACTTTGGTCAGGTGCAGTTACCCGAAGTATGTGTTTAGATGATGTTGACGAAAGAACCAACCGCTACTTTGCTTGCACAAATGCCTGAGACTACGCTACACAAATTGATTTAGAGCCATCTTTCATAATAATTGGATAGAATATATCGGAATACTGTAATAATTAAAGTCATAAGGAAGCGTATGCTAAAAAAAATTTTATTTGTGGGCATCTGTTTGACTCATTCATATCTTCTGTGTTCAGATGAGCTAAAGAAAGCAATTGAAGGGTTGGACGTTGATGCTACGGTAAGCTTATTAGAGAGTAAAAAATGTTCCGAACCTCAGATAGTTTCTGCTCTGATAGAATTGTCTTCGCACATTAGGAACCATCGAACAGCAAGCAATGATAAAGAGTCTTTGGGATTCATTACTGGGCTGCTGGGAGGAATGGTTGGAGCTATGGCAGCACTGGAGTTCTCACGGCGGCGGGATTTAGGGGAAGTAGGTTGCTTTACATTATTCTTGGGGAGTTTGCTAGGTGGGCCTCTTGTCGGAAGTTTCCTAGGCAATTTTTTGGTTAAACCATTCCACTATAAAAAAGCGCGAATTATCTTGTTTCATCTTTCAAGGTATGTTCCAGAAAATGAAATCAAGAGATTGAGAGTATTCGGTTTGCTAGAAACGTGGGAAGAATCACAAGTTATAGTTAATGCTCACTCCTCGACAATTATCAATAAGCAGTAAGTCTATGCGTCACTGAATTACCCCCCAGGATAAATGCCTGGAATTCTGGGGTCAGGGGCGTACTCAGCGTTGCTCTTTAAAGGGTATCAATTTCCCTCTTGAACTTAACTTATTTTTAATTATCCTCCCACTGATACCACAGTATCGCATCCAAAAAGCGCTTATTAATTCTGTAAAATCCTGACAGCCCAAGAATCTACTTTCGGTAATAAAAAAATTGCTTTTTATTATAATAATGCTATTATAAAAATATAATAAAATATAAATCAATTTTCCTTCGCATAGGGGCCCCATGAAAATCATCATTCCATGTTTTCTTATCTTTGCGTCGTTGACCATCGCCAACATACAGGCAATGGACGGGCCAAACACGAGCATATTTAGGCCTTTAAAAGCTAATTTAAAACAGCCAGATAACGTTACCCAATCTGGATACCCTGCAAAAGGGGTTGGCGGCATTTAACCTACAAACGTTTATGGAAGTCACAGGAATAGATAAGAATATTGCAGGCGAGACAACAATCCTTCAAGACCTTATTGCGGTCATTAATCAGAATATACTCTATTTCATGCAGCAATCTCGATTGCAAAACATACGTGCAAAATGTGCGTCAACGGAAGAAATTCTCAAACTATGCCCTTGCGCATGAATCATCACTCCTTGATATAGCACTAAAGCGTCTTAAGTAACCCCTTAAATTTCTCATCTGCTTTGCGTGAAAAAAAGCAAAGAACCAGACTTTGCATAATTTCCTGAAATTCCCTATACTTATGGGTACTTGGTGGATGTAGCTCAGTTGGTAGAGCACCAGATTGTGGCTCTGGTGGCCGTGGGTTCGAATCCCACCATTCACCCCAAAAGTATCATTGCTTTAAGTTGAAATATAAGCTATTTTTATAGACCAGAATGAATTTGTTCGGGGCGTGGCGCAATTGGTAGCGCACTCGCTTTGGGAGCGAGGGGTTGTCAGTTCGAGTCTGGCCGCCCCGACCAGAATTAAAAATCCTAAATATTTTCCATTTATCATCACATCTTACTAAGTTGTCTCCTATGTGGCTAATTGATTCCAGATATTTTCGTTCATTTGATTGGCTAAGTTTTTTTATCGTTCTCCTCTTTCGGCCTTGGACTCATTTTTGTATTCAGTGCGACGTATCAGCCAGAGATTCCTTATTCTTTCTATTTTAAAAAGCAGCTTTTTGGCATTGTCACGGGGATCATCATTTACTTTGTATGCTGCTGGTTTGATTATAGAACACTTGAGCGTGCTGGCTATTTTCTTTATTTTTGTACCATTCTGCTCCTTCTTGTTACTATAGTTAAAGGAAGCAGTGCATGGGCGGCCAACGCTGGATTAATCTAGGCTTTACCGATTTCAGCCCTCGGAGCTTGCCAAACTTTTTTTCCCTTCATTTTTTAGCTATTTTCTTTTTACCGATACAGTGATCCCCATACGCCACGCATTGTCCATTTTTCGCCCATAGTGGTCGTTCTGCTTATAAGTTTCCTACTTATTTTAAAGCAGCCTGATTTAGGAACTGCTTTAATTGTGCTTTTTTCGGGAATTTTGCTTCTCTGGCTGGCAGGTATTAACAGAAAATTTTTTACAATCGCCTTTATGGGATGCGTCCTTGCAGCTCCTCTTCTTTGGCACTGCTTAAAACCCTATCAAAAAAACCGTATTATGGTTTTCTTAGGTCAGGGCGATAGCAGGAAGGAACGTTACCAAATTGAACAATCTCGGATTGCAGTTGGCTCTGGTGGCCTTGCAGGGAAAGGGTTTTTAAATGGCACACAAAATAAATTTATGTTTTTGCCAGAAAGCCGCACCGATTTTATTTTTGCAGTCATTTGTGAAGAATGGGGATTTTTGGGCGCACTTATCCTTATAGGATTATACCTTACGTTGTTTATTCGACTCTTTTACGTTATTGCAACCATAAAAAACTTTTATGCCCAATTATTAGCTACGGGGCTCATTATTCACATCGTCTTTTCCACCCTTATTAATATGTGTATGGTAATTGGGCTTTTGCCCATTGTGGGCATTCCGCTTCCTTTTATTAGTTATGGGGTAAGCAATTTGTGGATAAGTTTTGCAAGTCTTGGCTGGCTCAATAGCATCGCCACAAGGCGCTTTTATTTAAGTTTATCAGCCTGACCCTTATTGTAATTCACTAAAATTTGGTTGATACTATACGTGATAAAAAACAGCTGCTATGTGAGAATATACCATGGAACCAATTCTTCCTCTTCTTACCTCTCAAGAAACGCGCGAAGAACGCCACGTGGATTTTCATCCAAAAAGTCTTGATGATTACTTGGGGCAAAAAGAGCTTAAACAAAAGTTGTATGTATACACCAAAGCGGCTACTATGCGGGGTGAAGCACTCGATCATATGCTTCTTTTTGGCCCCCCTGGCCTTGGCAAAACAACACTCGCCCTCATTATGGCTCAAGTGATGAATACAGGCATAAAAATTTGTTCCGGTCCCATGATTGAGCGAACAGGCGATCTTGTTGCTCTTTTAAGCTCGCTTGAGGAACGCACTATTCTTTTTATAGACGAAATTCATCGTATGCCCACCGCTGTTGAAGAAGTGCTCTATACCGCAATGGAGCACTTCAGGGTAGACGTAATTATTGGCCAAGGGGCCGGAGCACAATCAATCAATTTACCTCTCAGTCCCTTTACCCTCATTGGAGCTACAACAAAAGCAGGCATGCTCTCTGCGCCATTGCGCAGTAGGTTTGGCATTATGGAACGGATCGATTTTTACACTGATGAAGATTTGGCACAGATAGTTTTACAAAATGCCCGTCATTTGGGACAGGAACTTTCGCACGAGGCTGCTCTTTTAGTGGCAAAAGCCTCACGAGGAACCCCGCGTATTGCTAAAAGAATTGTGCGTAGAGTGCGTGACTTTGCCCAAGTTACCGCTGCTAAAACGTCTACGATGCTTGTGGAAAATACGCTCTCATTCCTTTCAATTGATGATGAGGGGCTCACGCACGTTGATCGATTATTCCTAAAACTCCTTATAGAACGCTTTGATGGAGGACCCGCGGGTATCGAAACTCTCTCTTCGCTTATTGGAGAAGATAGCGCAACTCTTGAAGATGTGTACGAGCCTTTTCTTCTACGAAAAGGGTACCTTGAAAAAACATCGCGGGGTCGACAAATCTCTCCCAAAATGGTACACTTTCTTAAAAACAAATTTGGAGTATAAGAGGGCTCCTAACTAGCCCTTAACGGTATGACAAGTTTCACGTAAGGTCTTCTTCTGATCTTAAGCTACCGAGTGCTGGCTTATTTTGGCAAGTAAGGACCCTTTATAAGGAGCAGTATGTCAGGTCATTCGAAATGGTCTACTATAAAGCATAAAAAAGCAAAAGAGGATGCAAAACGGGGTAAATTGTTTACCAAGTTAATTAAGGAAATAAGTGTGGCTGCTCGCCAAGGAGGCGGTGATCCAGATGCTAATCCTCGATTGCGTACGCTTATGGACAAGGCTAAAGAAATTAATATGCCAGCAGAAAATAGTACCCGCGCAATAAAAAAGGGAACGGGAGAGCTTCCAGGAGCTACGTATGAGCGCTATCAGTATGAAGGATATGGCCCGGGAAATAGCGCCATCATTGTTGATGTATTGACCGATAATAAAAATCGAGCCATAGCAGAACTGCGAGCACTCTTTACGCGCAAAGGTGCAGCATTGGCTGAATCGGGCGCCGTGAGTTGGATGTTTGATAGGCTGGGAGTTGTGCGAGTTGTCGATCAGGGCTTGAGTGAAGACCAGCTCCTTGAGCTGTTGCTTGCGCATGATGTAAAAGATATTTATCAGGAAGATGGAACGTTTGTTATCACCTGTGATACCAAAGCGATTGATGAAGTAAAAAACGCGCTTACTGGTTCTGGCTATACCGTTGAAAGCTCAGATGTTGAATGGGTACCCAAAAATACTATTGAATTGGGCAAAGAAACTGAAGATAAAGCATATGATTTTTTAAGTGCCATCGAGGAACTCGATGACGTACAAAATGTCTACACGAATGTTGGGTAAGAAATGATCAGAAGCATGACTGGCTTTAGCTCAACAATTTTGGCATTACCAAGAAAAAGCCCTGATACACAAGCAGCTGAACAACCACTTCAGCTCTCTATGACACTTAAAACGCTCAATTCGCGTTTTTTTGAAACTACCTGCAAGCTGCCTTACAGCCTTTCTTTCTTAGAAACGGATCTTATTAAGTATTTTAAGTCAAAATTGTATCGAGGCACTGTTGTTTTTACGGTACATTTAAGCGATCCTTCTGCACTGACGGGCTTTATTGAGCCATCATTAACAGCTGTCAGTGGCTATATGAAAGCCATTGATCGGATTAAAGAGAGCTATGATTTAGCGGGTGCGCTCACAATAAGCGATCTTATTACATTACCTAACATCTTTGAAACGCGTGAAACACCTCTTGATCAAGAAACCATTGATCGCATTATGACGGCAATTGAACAGCTTACGCATTTAGTGGAAAAAATGAGAATTGCCGAAGGTCATGCATTAGCACATGATTTAGAATCTCGCATTAAAAAAATCACAGAGTATTTTAATCAACTGGAACCTCGTGCTCATGAGGTTATGGAACAGAAAAAAGAGCAGCTCTTTGCTACCTTAAAAACTGCCCTTTTAGAGACGCGTCAGGATACTGCAAGCGAAGCACAAACCACGCTTATTTATAATCAGCTTGAACGTATGGATATCCATGAAGAAATAGTGCGATTTAAAACGCACCTTGACAGTCTATCGTCAATCATTAAATCTGCTGACATTGAAACGGGTAAAAAAATCGATTTTACCCTGCAAGAATTATTTAGAGAGATTAATACCATTGCCTCTAAATGTAATGATAGCATTATTAGCGCTCTTGCAATAAATGTGAAAGTCGAATTAGAAAAATCACGTGAACAGGCACAAAATATCGTCTAACCGGCTATTTTTTTTCGCGTCTTATCCGCCGTAAGAAAATACAGCCCGAGCATATCGCGTAACGTCTGCGAAAGGGCTCCTGCAGTTTGGGTAATACTGTGCTTCTTAACCTCTTTGGTACGTCTACAAGCGCTCACTATTTCTTCAATAATTTCTACGCCTTTAAAGGTAATGAGAGCTTTATAATCTACATTGTATAGCATCAACAAAGAAGCCATTTCCATGTTGTTGTTATCGAGAGCAAAAAATAAGCAGGAGGCCTGCGAAATTTTACCTTTTATGAACACTTTTTCATTGGGATTATCACGAGGCGCTTCACGTCCTTGAGCATCATCGCTGTATTGTGTGAGATCCGGTTTTATTTTATATCGTTCAATAGTAACATCAACCTTATGGGCATTGGGATTTGCCCCACCTTCTAGAAGTCGTTTAGCAGTCTCATTATCATCGGCCCTAACGGCGTTCAAAAGCTCTTCATTCATAGACGCAAAAAGTGAAAACGCCGTGCAGCATATAATGAGGGTTATTTTTTTCATCATACATCTTCCTTTACATTTGTTTCATTACTATCATAATTTTCCTCTGATCATACGCACCATCTAAAGACTTCGACTTCTTGGTATGGCTACGTAAGCCCATAATTTTGCATTTTAAGATCATACACGTCAATAGTCAAATTCCTTTGTGCAAAAAAAGCGGAAGTGAAAGTCCCTGTTCTCTGGCCAAGTTCAGATACCGCGGCAATTGTACTTTAGGGAATCTACCTTTATACTAAATGAGCTAAGAAAGTACGGCGATCAAAAGTATCCATATTCCACATCCTAAAAAAGCTTAGCCATGGACAAGCATTTTACTCATTTACACTTGCACACCGATTTTTCGTTTCTTGATGGTGCTATCACTCTTGATAAACTCATTGGTTTTGGCAAGAAACATAACTTTAAAGCGCTTGCAATCACTGATCATGGCAATATTTTTGGTGCGGTAAAATTTTTCCAGCAAGCAAAAAAGCTGGAATCAAGCCTATTTTGGGCATGGAAGCATATTTTACTGAAGATGCTCGGATAAAAGATGCCGACAATAAATATTATCATCTTATTTTACTTGTTGCAAAATGAGCAGGGTTATAAAAATTTGTGCAAACTTATCTCATTTGCTTATCACAGAAGGTTTTTATTTTAAACCGCGCATCGATTATGAGCATGCTTGAAAAATATTCAGAAGGATTAATAGTTACTTCAGCTTGTCTTGGGTGGCCATATTCCCACCCTTCTTATGCAAGAACAATTACGAAGAAGCAGAAAAGCGCATCGATTGGTTTTTAAACGTTTTTGGCCCTGAACGCTTTTATTTAGAAGTTCAGCCAGAAGATCAAAATGAGCAAAAAATTCTTAATCAAAAGATTTTTGATATAGGCAAACAAAAAGGAGTATCCTGTCGTTGCTGCGGGCGATTGCCATTATGTAACTGCTGAGGATCGTGAAGCGCATGAAGTGATGCTTGCCATGCAAACACAAGCATAAAATGACCGATCCTGATCGTTTTACCTTTGGTGATTGTCGCGTTCATATGCGCACTGCAGAAGAAATGCTTGCACTGTTTCAAGGATCATCCAGAAGCAGTATGGAACAGTGGCAATATTGCTGATATGTGCAATTTTGAGTTTCAAACGGGCAAGCTTTTTTTCCCACAGTTTGAAATACCCCCAGAACATACACAAGAAACTTATTTTACTACAACTATGCAAAGAAGGTCTTAAGCAGCTTATTTGATACTGAGCAGAATACAACAGATGCAAGAAGCATTTTATTAGGAGCGGCTTGATCTTGAAATTGAGCTTATTATCAAAATGGGTTTTGTTGGCTATTTTCTGGTGGTGAGTGATTTTATTCAATGGGCACAGAGCACATGAATTCCGGTAGGACCCGGCCGTGGTTCTGCTGCCGGCTCGCTTGTTGCATGGGCATTACAAATTACTGATATTGATCCCTATAAAATACAATCTCCTTTTTGAGCGATTCTTAAATCCTGAACGTGTCAGCATGCCTGATATTGATATCGATTTTTGCATTGAAGGCCGGGATAGCGTTATTAATTATGTTCGTGAAAAATATGGGCATGACAAAGTATGCCAAATTATCACCTTTGGTACCATGATGGCAAAAGGCGTAATTAAAGATGTTGCACGTGCTCTTGGGATTTCCTTTTGAAGATTCAAATGCAATTACAGACCTTATACCCGATCAACTTAAAATTACCCTCAAAGAAGCACTCGAACAAGAGCCAAGACTTACAAGAGCTTATTGAAAACAATCCACAAGTTGCAAAACTATTTGATCTTGCACTTCAGACTTGAAGGACTAACGCGACATGCATCAAAACATGCTGCAGGAATTGTTATTTCTCCTGAGCCTATTAGTGAAATGCTTCCCGTTTATGTTCCTCCAAAATCAACTGATCTTGGTAACGCAGTATGCGATGACAGAACTTGAAAGTCTTGGTTTTTTAAAAATGGATTTTTTAGGACTTAAAAACTTACACTTATTGAACGGGCATTCAAATTATTCAAGAAAATCATGGCATTGCAATCAGATATTACATAAATTACCACTTGATGATCCAAAAACATTTGCACTTACTATGCCGAGGCGAAACATCAGGAGTATTCCAATTAGAATCTAGATGGATTAAAAGATGTACTACGCCGATTACAACCAGAAGAATTTGAAGATATTATTGCGGTAAATGCTTTATATCGACCAGGACCTTTAGGATCGGGCATGGTTGATGATTTTATTGAACGCAAACATGGCCGACAAAAAATTACGTATATCTTTTCCTGAACTTGAGCCCATTTTACAAGAAACATATGGTGTTATTGTCTATCAAGAGCAGGTTATGAAAATTGCTTCGGCCATTGCAGGATATAGTCTTGGTGAAGCGGATATTTTACGACGCGCAATGGGAAAGAAAAAAGCTGAAGAAATGGCTGAACAAAAAGCGATTTTTGTTGAGAAATCAATTGAACGCGTAATTTTGATGCAAAAAAGGCAGACGAACTTTTTGATCTGATGGCCTATTTTGCAGGATATGGATTTAATAAATCACACTCAGCCGCATATGCACTTATTGCCTATCAAACTGCCTATTTAAAAGCAAACTTTCCTGCCGAATTTATGGCATGTCTTATATCATTGGAAGCAAGTAATAGGGAGCAAATGGCCTCAGTATGTACACGAAGCACGGGATATGAATTACGATTTTACCTCCTGACATCAATCACTCAGCCAGGTTGATTTTACCGTCGTTGATGGAGCATATTCGCTTTGGGCTGCAGAGGAATAAAAAATGTCGGCATAAGCGGCACTTGATGATATTATTGCAAGAGCGAAAAAAAGGACCATTTAAAGACCTGTTCGATTTTTGCAAGCGTATTGATTTGCGAACCTGCAATAAGCGTGTTATTGAAAGTCTAATTTGCGCAGGAGCTTTTGATACCCTACCTGGCTATCGTGCACAAAAATTTGAAGAGTTACCTAAAATTTTTGACCAAGCTCTTGAAAAGAAAAAAGCAGAAAAAACTGGGCAAATGGGCCTTTTTGCAAGCAATTCTTTCTCTTCCAATCAGCCGTCGGAAGATCTGTATATATTCCAGCATCTTGCCGAGTGGCCTGATAGCATCAAACTTGAAAAAGAGAAAGAAGTAATGGGCTTATATGTAAGCGCACAGCCTCTTGATACCTATGCAAAGCATCTTACCTGGATCAAATCAGTAAGTTTTCATGAAGCAGGTCAAAAACCTTCAGAAACTACCGTTATTTGCTGTGGTACTCTCACATCCCACAAGGTAATTACCACCAAAAAAGGGGATAAAATGGCATTTGCTCAATTTGAAGATTATCAGAGCAAGGCAGAGGTTGTCATTTTCCCTAAATTGTTCGCCCAAGTTGAAACCTGGCTTTCAAGTCATACGGTCTTTATTATAAAAGGAACCGTTGATAGCGCTTCATCTACTAAAATAAAAGCGCAATCATGTGTTCCCCTTGATCTTCTTTTTGAATCGTGGGCGTGTGAAAGGCTCGTACTTCGCTTGCCCGAGCCCGTTGAAGAAAATCTTCTACAAACTCTTAAAACATCTTTTGTAGCTGGCACAACACCAGTAGAAATTCAGTTTAAAGAAAACAATCAGCTTATGACGCTTAAAACCAAAGATAAAGTAAGGCTTGATCTTGCCTTTCTTACTTCACTTGAGAAATACAATATTCACATACGTATACATATTTGAACAATGGTACAATTGTGCGAATGCAATTAAAGCACCATTGTATCATTGTGTACATTCTCTTTTTTTGACTATTTACATTGAGAGCCTCGATACTGTAAAATTAGCAATAAGAAAGTCGGGGGAGACATGCAGTCAATCAAAAAGCTTTTCTGTATTTTTTTGCTTACATTCATGAGCCAAACTGCACCAAAGGTGATCTTGTGGGATCTTGGAGGTGTGCTCTTTCAACCTGATAAGCTTGGCGTTGCAAAGGAAATTGGTCTTACCCATTTTGCATCCTATATGCTTTTAGATTGGAGAAATCCTAATATACAGAATGTGCTTTTTGATGTACTCGAGCAGATGGAACGGCCTGAGAAGGGCATTCGCGAGAAAGCAGGAACTGGAGAGGGAATACCTCTACCCACAATCATGTGTCACTGGCAAGCAGGAACAGTTACCGGGCCAGAAATTATTAAACGCTCACAAAAACATCTTCAAAAGCTCCATAAGCTGGGCTATTTTGAAAGTAAACGTGAATATAGGCTTATTAAAAAAACGATTGAGGCTATGTTTAATCCTAGGGTTCTTGCGCACAATGTTGTACCGGTGCCCGAAGGATTTGACCTTGTACAGCTCTGTAGCCACGCGCGCAATAAAAATGGAAACAGAAAAAACCGCAATCTGATTTTTTCAAATTGGGACCATCTTTCATTTGATATTTTTTATAAAAATAACCGAGAACTTTTCGAGCCATTTGAAGAAATCATTATCTCTGGTCACATAAAAAAAATAAAGCCCCGTCCAGATGCATACAAGTATCTTCTCGATGAGTACAAATTGGATCCAAAAGAATGCATCCTCATTGACGATCAAGAAGTAAATGTCATTGGCGCACGCAAATTTGGCATTAAAACAATACTTGTTAAAAATGGCAGTTATGACCAAGTAAAAAGAGAACTCCGCGCGCTTGGAGCCCTGTAAGCATTATTATTTACAGTAACTGAGCTGCAAGCTTACTCAGTTCACTTCGTTCACTTGATTCAAGGAAAACAGTTCCAAATAATGGCTGCCCCTTAAATTTGGCGCTCGCTACAACCAGGCCATTGCTTGCAAAATCAAGATACGGTGAATCAATTTGATAGGGATCTCCGGCAAGGATAATTTTACTCCCCTCACCTACGCGGCTAATAAGCGTTTTTACCTCGTGGGGCGTTAAATTTTGAACTTCATCGATAAAAATAAATTGGTAAGGAATTGAACGACCACGCATATAGGTAATAGCTTCTAAGCTTATTTTACCTTCCTTTATCAAATCATCTAAAGAAGGAATCGCCTCTCTGTGCTGCTTTTTCTGACGAAATTTGGCACTCTTTGGTTTTTCACTTTCCTCTTTATAAACAGCCATTTGGCTTGCGGCATTTACCGAATGGGTTATAAAATCCATGTTATCATAAATAGGTTGCATCCAACTGTGTAATTTTTCCTGGATATCACCCGGCAAAAAACCTATGTCAGGTCCTAAAGGAATGACGGGACGCGTTACTAATATTTTTTCATATTCATGCTCGATAAGGACCTTATGCAATGCAGCCAACAAGGCAAGGAACGTTTTTCCTGTACCCGCGGGACCTACCAATGTTACCAATTGAACAGAATTATCAAACAATAAATCAAGAGCCATAAGTTGTTGAGGATTACGAGCTTCTAAAGGCCATTTTAGGGCGGGAGTCTGAACCTGCTTAAATTTTCCATTCCCTTTATACCGAAAAAGAACATTGTTAAAAGGATTATTTCTGCTTTCTACTAATACAAACTCGTTAATAGCAAATTTATATTCCTTGGTAAGCTCAATAAGATCATCAGGAACTTCTTTTTTAAGCTGCACGGCAGGAACTTGTAAAGTAATCCAACCCCTAAAAAGTTGCTCCTGGGAAACCACATCCTTTACATAATCGAATGCTTCGATACCTATGACATCAGATTTTACTCGAGCATTAATGTCCTTAGATATAAACCTGACATCGTAACCCAGTGCTTTTTGGCAATAGGCAGTATATAAGATTTTATTATCAGCAATATCTTGGGGCAGGGGAGGCCCACATTTCTCTTCAGGTCGAATAAAGAGGACTTTTAATGTCCCACCATTATCAAGTGGTATGCCTTCACCGAGTGACCCTTTTCCGCGCAACACATCTAAATGACGTATAACCTCTCTGCTATTAAATCCCCGCTGCGTCGATTCAGATTTAAAGGTATCAAGCTCTTCAAGAGCCATAATAGGGATGCCAACCAAACTGTGCTCAAAACTAAATATTGATTCTGGATCATGGAGCAATACATTTGTATCCAAAATATACATTTTTTTTTCTAAAGCCATACTATTTCCTTAACTAAAAAACATCTGGTAAGATGTCAGCAAAACAAAAAATATGTAAGAAGAGTTGTTTTGCTTGCTATTACCTTAGCATATCCCTAAAAAAAATCGCAACAAAAAAAGCGCTTATGAGTTAAATTGTAAGCGATACAGTTCCTTAAGCTCAGCTACCGTTGTCGCCTGGGTTGCCAATTTATCAACACTATATCCCATAAAACGAGGAAACCGCAAGGCCAATCCGGAGCTTGCTTCAGTTCGACCTGCTGCATGGAGCGGTGACTGCGTAATCTCATCGGCCAGAACAATAACAACTATCGCTGGATCGACCCATACATCAGGCTTAAGCTCGGGGGCGACGATCACATTATGCGGCTGTTCTAATACTTTTTTCTGATCACACTGATTTTTCAGCTCAATCCATTCGGCGTCGGTAAGCCCTGTTCCTATCTTGGCAACAGACTCAAATCGATCTTTATGTTCGTTATATACCCCGACTAGAAAAGCGCCTATGCCAAAAGCCGTACGCTTACCTCGCCCTACGTAATATCCCAGAATAACGGCATCTAGAGTGTCACTTAAATGCCCTTCTTCATGGCGCTTTAATTTAATCCAATTAAAGTTCCGCTTACCTGGTTGATAGGGCGCATCAGGCCTTTTAACCACAAGCCCTTCTAGCCCATGAGTGATCTGTTCATTGAAGTAATCGGTAAGTTGCTCCACGGTATCACAACGACGCTCTTCAATTACTTGGATGGTGGTAGTTGGGTACCTTTCAAAGAGATTCTTGAGTAAGAGACGCCTTTCTTCATGGGTATGGCTCATAACGCTTTCTCCATTAAGATACAGAATATCAAAAAGAAAAAGCCGCAACGGTAATGATTCTGCAACCTCTTCTATATCATGCTTCCTTTTACGTTTTACTGTTTCTTGAAAAGGCATGAAACTATGCGTTTCTTCATCATAGGCAATTGCCTCACCTTCGAAAATAACCGTCTTCACATCCAGGTAGGCTAATGCTGCAACAAGATCGGGAAACATTGCCGACATATCTTGCAAATTTCGAGAATAAAACCAAATAAGCGGCTCTTTTTGCGTGGTATCAATGTGGATCTGTAAGCGAAATCCATCAAGCTTTGGTTGTGCAACACACGGTCCTAATCGTTCTATAATGGCAGCAGGGCTTGCAGCACGCTCTGCAGCTGCTGGCCTAATAGGGATACCAAGCAGTGGTTTTACCTGCTTAACTGCCTCTATTCCTTCACTTTTAAGGAGAGAGGCTATCAGACCAATGTCGGCACATACATTATAGGCGTGTTCGATAGGAGCTTTTAAAGATTTGTCATGAGTAACCATCCACGAAAGCGCATCAATGAGCGTCATATCTGAAAACCCCAGTCGCATGGTTCCCAATACAATACGTATAACAAAGGAAGCTGAAAGAGCATCCATTTCTTTAAGCAGATTACTAAGAACGTAAGCTTTTTCTTCTTGAGAGCCGGTACCTGAAATCGCCTGAAGCTGCTCTAAGACAGCATGGACTTCAAGAAGTTCCTTTCTTTTGCCAGCAAACGGCCAGGGAAGTTCAGCTACTGCCTGACCACAGTCGCCATACTGCTTTACCAGAGCGGTATACTCTGCCACCGTTTTGCCCGTCAGAACGGCAAGCACCTTGATCATACTCTTTTCAGCAAAATTAAATTGATTGCCTTGATACGGAGCACGCAAGGTTCCTAAAGCAAAATAACTTACTATTTGAGCTTCTCTAGGACTTGCTTTCTCAAGCACATCGGCAAGTAGCTCAGTCATTTTATTGCGCGAGCTTTCTTTGCCTATAGCCAACAAAGCTTGCGCTAGTGTTTCAAAGGTCATTTCTATCACCCTTAAGGCTCATTGAAATTTTTTACGACAAACTTTAAGCGCTTAATTTGATTTTATGCACCAAACTATCTAGGAAGTGTGCAGTAAGAAAAACTATACCACGGGTCCAGGGCTAAGCCCTGGTGGTGGCGACGCAGGGACTCGAACCCCGGACCTACGGATTATGATTCCGCCGCTCTAACCAGCTGAGCTACGTCGCCTTAATATTATTAAATTTTGATTGGTCTGAGCACCAAGTCGCAAGTACAAATTGAATATCGTTTTAAGAAGAACAAGCCCGTAATTAACGTAGCAACAATACCAATCATAAGGGTCAACGCAAATCCTTGAATGGCTGGCGCACCAAACTAATAAAGAACTGCACCAACAATAAAAGTGGTAATATTTGCATCTAAAATAACCGATAACGCTCCATAAAAACCACTATCAACCGCTTTTCTCAAACTTGACCCAGCAGCTAATTCTTCTTTAATCCGTTCATAGATAAGAATAGATGCAGTCAATTGCCATGCCAATCGTCAAAACCATCCCTGCAATACCAGGCAAGGTAAGAGTTGCATCCGGAACCAGCGCCAAGCCAAAAAGAATAAGCAACAAGTTATAAAGCAAGAACGATAAAGGCAAAAAGACCTGCCACTTTATACACAAGAATACTAAAGAGGAACAACAATCCTAGAGCTATTGCACAGGATAAGAGCCCCTTATGAATTGACTCTTGCCCTAAAGAAGGCCCTATATGCCGCTCTTCAATAACCTCTACCGGTGCCGTAAATGCACCAGATTTTAGAAGTGCTACAAGCTCTTCGGCCGTTTCTGCAGAGAAATCACCTGAAATAGTTGCGATTTCTCTAATAGGTTCATCCACTCGAGGTGCTGAAACCACCACGTTATCAAGTACGATTGCAAGCTGCTTGCCGACGTTATCTTTAGTAAGCTCATAAAATTTCTCGGCTCCTTCAGGCTTCCATTCAATTTGTACTACGTGAGGGGTTCTTCTACTCATCAAATCGTCCGTTCGTAACACATACCGCGCATCTCTTAATTGTTTACCCGTCACTTTTGCATACGTCGGTACCAAGTAAAACCCTGCCTCTTCCTTTCTTCCAGGAATTATCATGGTTCCTTCTGGAATTTTTCCCCAGAACGCTCAATCAGCTCTTCCTTGGTGTGAGCTTCATCGTATACTGGTTTCATTTCAAGGATAGCTGCGGTCCCAATACGTGCTTTTGCCTTTTCAGGATCGCTCACATTGGGAAGCTCTATACCAATTTTTCTATTTCCCTCAGGAACAATGCCCACTTCACCAGCTCCAAATGCATCTAATCTTGTTCTTAAGATCTGAATATTTCCTTCAACAGCCTCTTTTTCTAACTCACTTATCTGTGAACTTGAGAATTCAAATATAAGGTCTTTTCCGTACTGGATTACTTTAGGAGAGCCTGGTTGTGGAACCACAATTTTCGATGCTTGAGATGCATCAGCTTCAGTTGCGAAGGTAAGAACACCCTTTAATTCACCCTCTTTTAGAGTCGGAGCTCCAGGCAATGCTTTCTTTTCATTTTTTAAGCGGTCTGTCAATGCCGACATAGCTGACATAAGATCATTTTTTACGGCCTCTTCAACTTTTACATCAAGGGTAAGATAGGTGCCCCCTACCAAATCGATACCAAAGTTAATATACCCTTTCTCTCCTTTATGACCCAAAAGATTCATTAAAAAATAGCCGCCAAATGCGGTAACTCCAAGCCAAAAAAGAGTACTGAGTAAAAGAGCTGGTTTTGATGTAAATGTCATGTGAATCCTTTTTTTGTAAATACATTTTGCTGGTGCGGAAGAAGGGACTCGAACCCCCATGGGATTTCTCCCACAGCCACCTCAAGGCTGCGTGTCTGCCAGTTTCACCACTTCCGCATAAGTACAAGTAATGGTAGCACAAGAAGGGCTTTTTATCAAATCTATTCAAAGCCCTAACTCGTCTTCCATAACCGACTATCTCCTCTTTTTTTCCGGCACGAAATCCGTTGGCAAACTTTCAGTTGCAAAAGAAATGCCGATTGAAAAGTCATTTATTTGGTCGGTTTTGAAACCGAAGCGGAAAAAATTGCGTAGAGTATTTATATCAAATAGCTTAGAAAACCAAACAAAAATTATGATATCCCAAAAACAACTTTTAAAGCCTCTTCGACACAAAGGAGGGTGGCATCATCGCAAGTGCTCATCTTCTTCCCCAACCTTATTTTATCGATGGCTCTTATTTGATCTAACAAAATTTTCCCTTTTATACCATTAAGTTCAATTGCCACTTCGAAAGGGAAAATTCGGTTTGATTTGCTTGTGATTGGCGCAACTATGACACGTTTGGATATTTCATTTGAAACGTCATTGGACACAATGAGAGCCGGTCTGGTTTTGTTAATCTCCGACCCATAAGTTGAATCGAGATTAACCCAAAATATATTGCCTCTTTGTGGGTATTTATTCTCCCCAGTCTTCTCCATCAAGGACTTTCCAATCGTTAATAATTTCTTGCCTATCTGGATCTTCTTCTGCTTGAGCATATGCTATCCTTAATTGTTGCATTTTCTCTTCCAGAGCTTTGTTTAAAATTTGTGTTACAAATGCGCTCATTTTTCTTCGTCCTATCAGTCCATGCAAACGCTCATGTGTATCTTTCGGGATAGAAAAAGTTACGTTTACCCTTTTCATTTTTTTCCTTACTGTGTAATGTTATGTAACATTATATATTAAGTATGTTATTATGTAAAGATGAACGTGCCTATGCCATCCCCATAAGGATATGGCTGGTGAGAATTGCAAGAATCATCCTTCTAAAGGAAGCTCTTTGGTAGATGGATGAACGAACTTTTGTGCAGATGACAGCCTCGAAACAAAATAGCCTTCTACAATAAATTCCATTTTACAAAATTTTCATTTCCTGATACCTTTTTATATTATATAAGTAAAAAATTTATTAAGGTGCTCTATGAAGATTGTTCTCGGGCTTTTTGCACTCCTTCTTATTCCTCTCTATAGTTTAGGCATGCACCACAAAGAGAAAAAGCGACAAGCTGATGGCTATTCCAACGTAGCAAAGAAACCTCGGGAGCAAATTTTTTGTATCCCAAGCAATCCACATCAAGGCCTCTTGGCTTGTCTTAAAGCACCAGCAAATTCGCAATGCACGCAACCTTGCACCTTGCAGATTGCAGAAAAAGAATACAGGATTGAGCAAAGGGTCGCTGAGCTGTCAGCGACTTTAAAAAATATATTAACAGAAATGACTGATCGTGATGCGCCAATACCCATTTCTTCGATAAGCCCAAAGATAGCTCCGTGCCTTATAGAATGCCTCAAGCGCCTTGTGCTCATAAAAGATTCACTTACCTATGGTGATAATGTGCATGCTGCTATTAACGATCTTGTAGATAAAACTGATATTATACACCTTTTTCTTGCAACAAGTTATTTAGACATTCCTGTATTATTCCATTATGTTGCAAGCGTCATAGCAACCTATCTTGGACAAGAACAAAATATGAAAAGACTTGGAGATTTTCTTGAATGTCTGAATGAGGAACTTCCTGCCGATCTGCAAAGAATTTTGATTGACAAGTTCCTGAAGGCCAACCGAGGTATATTGATGAAATTTTATAACAGCTCCTGTGGGTGCAAACCTTTAGGCGCTTTTAATGATAAGCTTGGATGTAATTTTCCATCTTTTGGAGATGCTTCCCTAGTGCTAAGTCGGGTTAACGGCAATTCCTTGGATTGGCAGGTATTTGAGGTCAAAGATGGTCAGTTGGTTCGCACAAAAATTGGAAATGTCTTAATGTGCGATGCCATTGGAAGTGGCTTTTTCAATTCTCAAGGGACGAAACTAGTTTTTGATAAACGGAACGAAGGTATGTTTAATTCTGCAAAATATTTGGTAGAACTAGAACCTCCCTTAGAGTACGTACCTATAGATCCAGGAGCATCTTTCTCTTACAAATCAGATAAATCAGAGGCAGAATGCTATGTGCATCAAGATTACAGACAAGAGATAAGGATTATAGATCCAAATTATCCCCAGACTTTGACATTCTTGGGCATCTCTCTAACTGCTTATAATGGCGCATATGCTTTGACCGAAAAAAAATTAGGCGGCGCTGTGTACTTGTGGCATATTGAGCCCACTGGGAATCCTACGCTTTTAAAAGAACTTCCATCTCTTCATGATAGTGAGCGGGATAAAATAAAGCTTCGTTCCCCCTTAGAACGCTTATTAAGCCGCTGTGGGCGCTACTTTATATCTCTGCATGAAGACTTTGAAAATGACAACAGCCACGGACATAAAATTAGTTATTGTGATTTGGGTAATGAGCCGATCATCTGGAAAAATCTTTCACTATTGAAACTTAAAAATTTGCCGTCTTTAAATGATAAGCAAGATTTTTCTACTAAAGGGATTATCTTCCATAATATTAAACGATTTCTTGCCCTTACAAGAACGGGATTACTGGTATTGACTGATAACGGCTTGAATATATACCTTCTTGATATTCATACAAAAAAAGGCATATCTTTTACACTTCAAACTAAGCTCCATAGACAATGTGACAAAGTCCTTGTCTCTGCTGATGAAAGTCAGCTCTATGGCATAGCCGGAACAAGAAGTCTAAAAACGCTAAAAATTGACCTTTTCCACAATCTGCGCACCTGTACTCTTTCCCAATTAGTCTGTATTTTGCATGAAGAGAAAATTTGTCAAAGTTCTGGCTCTTTAAAAAAAATCTATGATACATTACCCGACCGGGTGAAGGATACTTTCCAGAAGAATAAACAAAATAAAAATAACTTTGCCTTTATTCATTAAATCAACTAAGAGATTTAAGAAAATAATGTGATGCTTACCGTTTTTGACATAGCAGGAGCTCTCTGTGCAAAAGGCTCCGCAAAAATAATACAGTTTTTCTAGTCTCTCCATTGATGGCAGCTCAAACACATCAATCTGCAGGCCTCCCGCGAACAGCACATAATGAATTAAAAGCCATCGCACAACAGCATAATTTTGCGATGGCATTAGAGCAACAGGACTGTCACCCCATGGAGGTACTCCCTGCTCAGCGCACAAAAAAAAGAGCGTCCCTCTTCGGGACGCTTAGCAGAGAAGTGTTTTGATTATACTAACAGCAGTTATTCGACTGTTGCAATGAAATTAATGAACGTTGTTGTTGCCTGAAAATTGAATATATAGTTTATTGCAGCCTGGTTGGCACCAAGGATCACGGAATCAACACTGTAATCGAATCCGGTTGTGGTAACGTTTGAAACTGCTTCACCACTTGTGATGATTGCAGTATCGCCTACACTAGGAACTGGATAAATTAAAGGCAAGATATTGGAGCTACCAAGTGAAGCTACAACTGTCGGGACCTTTTTAAACGGTACAGCAAATTGAACATGGAAGGTGAATCCTGCTTCTTGAACGATCGTTCCGGCAGCAAGATCTATAAGTCCTCCCAAAGTACTAGCAAATGGGCTGCTGAACGAACTTGCTGTTGGCACCGTGAAGCAGCTGCCTGCAACAATGCTGATGGTGACGGTTCCAGCATTCAAATCGATGGCGCTCACGGTTACGGTTCCTCGTACTTCGTGGCTGGCTGGATGGTGCTTGTTGGCAAATGCGCTTACCGTTACAAGAGCACACGCTAAAGTTAGTAATCTTTTCATCATGATAGAATCCTCTCTTATTTTTTTGTGTTTTAGTGGTGCATCAAACTCATCGTATAATCTCTACAATACCTCCTCTGCTTGTCGATCAAGGCCATCATACATCAAGCGAAATCAATCCTGCAATAGTTTTTGCCTAGGGTTATTGATGAGGTATAGCCGGGGGTCTTTAGCAATCGTAAAAAGACAACTCAAACGTCTTTCAAAGAAAGAACGTCTTTCAGGAACCGATACCCAAAACACATTGTTACCAACAATAAATTATTTAAGGGCGCGCGACCGAAGAAACCGAGCCATTGAACGAGGATTAAGAATTGGTTTTTACCTTTTTCTTTATATTTTATATACTGCATTTGATAGAAAATAACCTTATAAATTAATGGAGAGCTCCTATGCCTTCAAGTCGCCATGTGTTTTTTTGGTCATTATGTCTTGCTACAACCTCGGCCAGTTGCATGGAGCTGAGCAGATCTATACTGTTTAAAAGCCCAAAAGATAAGTTGCTTTTGCTCATCAATTTAAAACAACTTGATCCATTGAATAATGCTCCCTCTATCCCAGATGCTTCAAAAGTACTCAAGCAGAATGTGCTGGCAGACTTGGAGCAATCAAGCGATTATAAGCTAACAGCAATAAATCCAGAATTTGGTACGAACAACTGGTTTAACAATCCACTTTCCTCTTTTATAGATGATACTAATAAGCAATCAGCAACAGAACTGAATAATTCGATCAGATCGATTGAGCCTGAGTCATTATTAAATGTACTCGCACAATCCTGCATACTAGCGCAAAAAAGTGGTGATTTAAATCAAAAAAATTGCAATAAAGAAAAAATTCACCAATTGGCGCAAGACATAATGTCTTATAGCAGAAGTAATGATTTAGCGAAAATTACCCTCCACGAGCTTACTCAGGCGCTAGACTTGATCATAACCCTGGCCAAAGCAACTTTCACTAAAAAGTCTCTTGAAGAAGCCTGGCTCCAATCTCTAAAAGCTTCAATCGATGAAGTGAAAGCTTTTTTTCAAAAAGCAGATTCCCAAAAACCACTCCTTGAAGTATTAAAAGAACGAATTATTGACATCTATAAAAATAAGAAAGATGCAAAGTCAGTATTTAATTGCTATTTTAAAGCGCAAGAGCGGATAGGCAAGAGGCTTTTCTTCCTTCTAGAAATTAAACATATACTACAAGTCCATGAATCCGATCATCTCGTGCATTTTACTAGTCATGACTGTGGCCATATATTTAATGATAGTCTGGATATTAATAAAATTTTGCAATCTATGAAAGAGAAACTAAATGCTCGGGCAAATAGCGATAGTGAAACCTGCGATATTAAGAAATACCTCATTGAAAAACTAGACTATACGATTATCGATGCTGCATATTGCAAAAATTTTAAATCTTGGCCTGCTGGTGATGGCTATTTAATGGTGTGCGGTGTTGTTGATACTGAATTTATACAACAAGTACTTGATACAAAGAAAAAATTTCTCCTAGGGGTAATAGCAATAACTTGTGGCAACTGCAATTCAAAAGCAAGCCAGGAAAATCCTTTATTATTATGTAGCCGCTGTAAGCAAGTTCGTTATTGCAATCGCGAATGTCAAAAAAAACACTGGTTCCAGCACAAGCAAGAATGTAAGAGCCCGCTTGCCCCATGATATTCAAAGGCCCATCAATTTAAGTTAAGATTTGGGGGCATTTTCCCAATTTCACTCGGAGCAAGTTTTTGGTCAATACAGGCCAGTCCCAAAGTACTAGAATTATTAAACATATCAGACGGATGCTATGAAGCTGTTCACTTCTTCTATCAGACTACCTATATCTCAAGCTCGGTTCAGCTTATAACGGCCCGTTCGTTCACCCTATGGAAGTGCATTGTGCTCGCAACAAGAGCGTCCCTATGAGAGACGCTTAGCAGAGCATGTTTTGATTATACCAACAGCTGTTATTCGACTGTTGCAATGAAATTAATGAACGTTGTTGTTGCCTGCAAATTGAATATATAGTTTATTGCGGACTGGTTGGCACCAAGGATCACGGAATCAACACTATAATCGAATCCGGTTGTGCTAACGTTTGAAACTGCTTCGCCACTTGTGATGATTGCAGTATCGCCTAGACCAGGAACTGGAAAAATTAAAGGCAAGTTATTGGAGCTACCAAGTGAAGCTACAACTGTCGGGACCTTTTTAAATGGTACAGCAAATTGAACATGGAAGGTGAATCCCGCTTCTTGAACGATCGTTCCTTCAGCAAGATCTATAAGTCCTCCCAAAGTACTAGCAAATGGGTTGCTGAATGAACTTGCTGTTGGCACCGTGAAGCAGTTGCCTGCAACAATGCTGATAGTAACGGTTCCAGCATTCAAATCGATGGCGCTCACGGTTACGGTTTCCTCGTACTTCGTGGCTGGCTGGATGGTGCTTGTTGGCAAATGCGCTTACCGTTACTAGAGCACATGCTAAAGTTAGTAGTCTTTTCATCATGATAGAATCCTCTCTTATTTTTTTGTTTTCATTGTTGCGTCAAACTCACTGTATAATCACTACAATACCTCCTCTGCTTAGTGATAATGGTCATCATACATCAGGCGAAATTAATCCCAAGGAGCTCGCATCAATGGCGTCGAGATGGCATCGTACGATTAAGCAAGCCTCTCGATGGTCTTGGGATATGAAACAATACAATAGATTTCAAAAAAACTCTTGCGTTGATGGAAACTGTCACCCAGATATCTGCGTAAAAGAGTGTTAACACACTACCCAGCACCATACCTCCTGCAATAAATTGGTTACAGGTAAGTTCTGTACCACAAAATTACACATTTTTTCTATCCATGATTTTTAGTATCTCTGTTCTCCCACACTTGAAACACAATGGTTGATGACAAAAAAATTTGATTATATATGGGCATTACCAAGTAACCGAGAGTAAAATGGAGATGCAAAAAAGACGGAAATTTCAAGCTTCCGTCTTTTTTGCTCGTAGGCTAAAGTTCATTTAGCAATACTAGGCTTGTTATGGCAACGCGTACATCGCTACGCCACCCACAGCTCCTGATAGGTATGGATCAATACTTACATACGCACGCCCATCCACAATGGTTACAGGTGCACTGATAATGGGACCTATCGCTCCTGGAAATGGACGCGCAACAGGGGTATCTTCAAAAAGAAGTGTTCCATTAGCCGCGTCAATTGCACGAAAGAGACCATTAAAGTTTCCTGTGTACAAAACACCATTTGCTTGCGTAATTGTGGCGAATGTCGTAGGAGTTTGATTAATACTCCATTTTATTTTACCCGTTTTTGCGCAGTGAGCACGTATATACGTTTGATCTGTCAAAGAGCTTACTTCCGTTTGTAAGTACCAAGCATCTAAATTTCCACATGTCAGAAGGCCATAAAATGCCAAAATATATAACGGACCAACTGGGATGGTAGCATTATTTTGGTTACAACACGTATATACGGTATCGTTAGCATAGGCAGCTCCAGAGTTACCGTTTACTGATCCCCCCACATCAGGATTTGGTATTGCTGGGGAGAACCAAACCGGTTTACCATTTGTGCGTTTCCATACACGATAGCAGCCCTCTTTACCGTTAACGCCGACTACATCGATTTTTTTGCCATTTTTGCAAATGGTAAACAGATTAGGGCTTGCGCCTACATCAAAATCAGGACCACAGGGATAGAGGCCACCATAGACATCATCTTTGGTATATTGCCGATGCCACTTAATTGTACCCGTATCGTAATCTATAGCGAGTAAAGCGTCACTATACGGCCCTGCAGGAGGAGTATTCGCATTAGCGGTCCCTACAAAAATAAGTCCTAAATCGTTATCGACAGCAGCAGTAGACCAGCTGCCTCCTTGTAGCCCTAGAGGTGGTTCATTGAGCACTAAAGTCCATTTAATCGACCCATCCAAGTTATATGCAACAAAACCTCCGCGTATTGATGGAAGACCTGGGTTGCTCATACTCCCAGTAACTGCCACTATAAGAATATCCTGTGCTTTCCCAGCTACCACGACGCCAGAAAGCACATCGGCGGAAATACCATTAGCTGTTGGCATGGAGCTTGGTGATCCACCAACGTTTACAGGAAATCCTGTCACTACCTCAAAATTTGATACATTAACCGCATACAATTGAATCGGATTTGTGGTGCCTACAGGCACTGAGGTAAAATAAACAACCCCATTGCTTACTGTTGCAGGTGCATCAATCGATCCAGGAACTAGAAGAGGAGAGAACATATCAAGTCCTGTTTGCGCATCTTTCGCATAAAAGTAACCTCCTGAATCTCCATAATACAATACCCCATTGCTGATTATTGGAGCACCCTGCACCGCACTTGCCGAAGGATTTGCACCTGGCACAAACCATTGCAATTTTAAGTTTGGCACGGTAGCTGGACTTAAAATAGTTTCACACGGGTTAGTTTGCGTATTAGAGTCATCATGACCATAGCGCGGCCAATCGCAAGGATTACTGTCTGCCTGTAAAAGGCCTACAGCCATCAATAAAAGTATACTTAAAAATTTCTTCATCTTTGCTCCGATAATAAGAGTGTTAAAACATGTTTTCCTAACAACACTTGGGTGTTATTACAAGGAGTACATCGCTACTCCACCTGCAACAGGTGCCAAGGATGGATAAATACTGATATATACACGCCCATTTGCGATGGTTACGGGTCCACTAATTATGGGACCCAGACCCGGGATTGGTGACTTAACAGGGGTATCTTCAAAAAGAAGTGATCCATCAGCCGCGTTAATTGCACGAAAGAGACCAACAAAGTTTCCTGTGTATAAAACGCCATTTGCTTGCGTAATTGCTGGGGCTGTTGCAGGAGGTTGATTGATACTCCATTTGACTTTACCCGTTTTTGCGCAGTGAGCACGGATGTACGTCTGATCTGTTAAAAAGCTTTGTTGTAGTAAAAATAACAATGCCTCAAAATTGTCACAGACGTAGATACCATAAAATGCTATAATATTCAATGGACCAACTGGAACGGTAGCATTACTTTGGTTACAACACGTATATACAGTATCGTTAGCATATGCAGCTCCAGAGTTACCGTTTATCGACCCTTCGGTACCATTTGGTATTACTGGGGAGAACCAAACCGGTTTACCATTTGTGCGTTTCCATACACGATAGCAGCCAGCTTTATTATTAACACCGACCACATCAATTTTCTTCCCATTTTTGCAAATGGTAAAAAGATTAGGGCTTGCCCCTAGATCAAAATCTAAGCCACATGGATAAAGCGAAGAGTAGACATCATCTTTGGTATATTGGCGATGCCACTTAATTGTACCTGTATTGTAATCTATAGCGAGTAAAGCATCAGTATACGGTCCTGCAGGAGGAGTAGTGGCTTGAGCGGTACCTACAAAAATAAGTCCTAAATCGTTATCAACAGCAGCAGTAGACCAGCTTCCCGCACCTGCGCCTAGGGGTGGCTCATTTACCACTAAAGTCCATTTAATGTTCCCCTGCAAGTCATAGGCAACAAAACCTCCGCGATTTGTAGGAAGGAGTGTTGCGGATTCTTCTTGACCACTATTAGTAACTGCCACTATAAGTATATCTTGTGCTTTCCCAGCCACCACGACACCAGAAAGCACCTCGGCGGTAATACCATTGGCAGTTGGTAGGGAGCTTGGTGATCCACCGACGTTTACAGGAAATCCTGTCACTACCTCAAAATTTGATACATTAACCGCATATAATTGAATCGGATTTGCGGTCGCAGGGACTACGGTAAAATAAACAACCCCATTGCTTACCGTTGCAGGTGCATCAATCGATCCATTCACGAGAAGAGGAGGGAACAGATCAAGTCCTGTTTCCGCATCTCTTGCATAAAAGTACCCGCCTGAATCTCCATAATACAATACCCCATTGCTGATTATTGGAGCAGCATATACGCCATTTGCTAAAGGATTTGCCCCTGGCGCAATCCATTTCAATTTTAAGTTTGGCACTGTAGATGGACTTAAAATAGTTTCACACGGGTTAGTTTGCGTATTAGAGTCATCATGACCATAGCGGGGCCAATCACAAGGATTACCAACTGCCTGTAAAAGGCCTACAGCCAGTAATAAAACTATACTTAAAAATTTCTTCATCTTTCCCCTCATAAAAAGAGTGTTAAAACAAGTTTTCCTAAAATAGTGGCGGTATCGCTTAGCGTTGATGCCGCGTATGGCGTGCCTCCTGTAATAAAGTGTGTTTAATGTAATTTTTTGCCACAAAATTGCCTTTTTAGTTCATAGTTTGAGTATCTATGCTCTCTTTCTGGAAAAGCAATAGTTGATGTCAAAAAAATTTGATTATATATGGCCTTGTAAAGACAAGTAAAATGGGGACTTTTTTATGGAAGAGAAAGCATATTTTTATGGCGTTTTTTTAGCTGCAGTTGGAGCTAACTGCTTGACACTCTTTACCTGGGGTTGGCTCGCTTTGTTTGCTGAAGTAAACAAGCCTTGTATTGATTCCGTTAACCAAGAAAAAAACGATACAATCCAGTAAAGAAGTTTGCGCCACCAGCTCAGGTTTTTCCATTCCTCAGCTGCCTTTCTTGCAGCTTCTAATTTCAAACGAGCTTCTTCCTTTTTTTTAGCAAACGCCGCTTGTTCGGCTTTTTCCTGTTCAGTAAGAATACGAACAACCAGTCCTTTTTTTTCCAGGTCTTCAATTGATTTTTTAATTTTAGGGACAAGCACTTCGACTCGAGCGGCCGTATCATCTATAAAGATCTGTAGTGGCCCTATAAGGTACTGAATGATAGCACGAATATTTTCGAGGCTATTTTCAACAATATCGTAGTAATGATGCGCCTTCTTATCATCAAGTACTTTTTCGATACGCTCAAAATATTCAAGCGCACGCTCCTCATAATTTTCTGATTCCTTAATCTGCTTACCAAATACCGTAACTATTGCCTCATTAAGGTTAGAACCAAGCGTTGTAAGATTCTCAAAATCAGTCTTGAGCATTTCTAAGATCTTTTCATTGTCTTCGATTTCTGCAATAGCAGTTCCCTGATCTTGCATCCTATCATTCATAAGCTTTTCCCGCTGTGCTTTTAAATCTGTCAGATGAGAGGCAATAAGCGGTTCAGCAACTTGTGCGGTCACTGGTAGCGATGCCACCGACTGCTGAGCTTTTGCTAAAATAGTTTTCTTTTTTTCTTCATATTCTTGAGCAATCTGCTTGAGTTGTTCCATAGAATCATGAATATCAACGGTATATACTCTTTTGGCTTCTTTCCACCAATGAAGCTTCTCGTACCAATTGCCCGAATCAGGCTCATCACTTTCATCAACGCTTAGAGGAAACTGATCGGATGCTGGTTGAAAAGCCGGCATGAAGCTATCATCCTCAAATTGCCCGCCTTGAGCAGCAAGGAAGGGTATAGCCAAAAAAAATAGAGATGCCAGTATAAAGAATCGATTCATAAAGCCCTCATATGACTTAAAGCATTTCTCTAAGTATGTACCTGATGCTCTTTGATTGCAAATCTCATAACGTACGAGAAAGTTCTTTAAGTTCATCCATGAGCGCTAAAGACAACTCTTGCGCCTCCGCAGAAGTATAACTCCAGCGTATTCCAGATTCAACACGCGTAAGCACTGATCGATCACTTTTAATATCAATGATATCAATACGCACAACATTCATTAAGGGATGCACAAGTGACGGTGCTCGTACCACACCTGCTCTTCCAAGTACACTGTAGGCAATATTATTTTCATCCAAAAAACAGAGCATTACTTTTTTTTGCCAGACCATATTGTGATAGCCTGTATGATCCTTATGAATCGTCATCAATATGCTTTCAAGTCCTTTGGGATAAACACATTGAATGGGAGTAGTATGAGGCAACCCCTTTTCTGAAAAAGTTGCAAGAACGCACACCACTTTTTCTGTCTTTAAAAGCGCATTTAAATCTTCAGGTAATTTTATTCCAACATGTTTCGCCATCGTTATACCCTAAGTAAGTTCTTTATGGGGATACTTCCCCTTTGTTTTTATCTATGCACGCGAGCTTCACTACAATCTCATTTGCAACCGATAAACCTGCTGGCGTTAATGCAATACGTTCATCCGTCCATGCCATTAAACGAGCAGCGACAAGCTCATCAAGCCGATTAAAGAACTCCTTTTTTTCTTCATTCGATAATGATGCGAGAACTTCTGGTACCAACACCCCCTTTAATTGGCGTAATCCTAACATCAAACACTCTAACCAAGCTTGCTTTTCTGTTAACGTCTCAGAAAACAGAAGTATAGTATCATTATTTCTTATACCATTGATATATTTCAAGAGATTTTTTTCATTTTGAAAGCGAGATGTTCCATCAAAGGAACATGCCCCCAGTCCAAAAGCCTTATAGGGCTTGCGTTGCCAGTAAACAGTATTATGCGCAGATTCCCACCCTGGTCGTGCAAAATTGGAAAGTTCATACTGCATGATTCCATGCGATGCAAATTTCTCAATCGTCCAATAATACAGATCAACTACTTCATCGTCAGGAGGTAACTGTACCTTCTTTTGTACAACGCCAAAATAAAGTTGTGTATCCTCATGCACCGTTAAAAAATACATCGATACATGCTTAATAGGCCATGTTACAATCGTTTGTATCATCTCCTTCCACTCATGAGCGCTGATGCCTGGCAGACCCACAATGAGATCAACCGAAAGATTATCAAACAGGCGCCGCGCTGTTTCTAATAAGTTGACTACATCAACAACACGCTGATGCCTATTTAAATTTTTAAGAACGGTATCATTCAAACTTTGTACACCTATCGAAAGTCTGGTAATACCCGCTTTTTTCCAAGCCTCCAGCTTTTGCTTATCGACAGTTCCCGGGTTCACCTCTATAGTCATTTCATATCCTTCCTCAAACCCAAAGGCATCGGCCAACAACTCAATTGTTTGACTGAGCAGATGAGGAGGATAGGTACTGGGAGTCCCGCCGCCAAAAAAAACAGTCTTTAAAGGAACCAGCTTCCTTTGTGTGTTTATAAATGCCTGGATTTCTTTCATCAGAGCAGCATGATAGTCTTCCATATGTTCATCTTGCCCTGCCAATGCTACAAACGGGCAAAAATGGCAGCGATAGGGGCAAAATGGCCAATGAATATAGAGTGATCGGACTATCTGCTCTCTTTCAAAAATCAAACAAACTCCATTTATTGTTTTGTTTTAGCTGTTTGCTCTATAAACGAAATAACAGCGCTTATGTCTTGCTGTATTTGCGATTTGAGCGCTTCAACCCGGCCAAATTTTACCATCTGTGCATCGGCAATAATGCGATGAACAGTTTCTTGTTGGGCTTTTTCACATCCTACGTCAACAAGCAGCGTAGTAAGCTCGTAGTCGGTCATACCTCGCGGCAGGCCGTAACGCCACTGAGCATATGATTTAATTATACCCGTGAGCTCTTGGTATATTTTTTTTGTTTCGCCCGTACCTTTTTTAGCTTTTTCAGCCAATGTATGAAGAGCTCTCAGTGATTGCTCTTTTGTTGATCCTCTACGAGCCTTAATACTCTTATAAAGGGCATAACAAACCGCTGCAAAAACGCCGGTTACTAGAAAAAGTATACCACAGCCAACCCAGGTTTGCCAAAATGGTGTGGCCCAAATACCATAAACCTCATCTAATACAAGTTCCTGGTTGGACATCTACTGCTCCTTTTATCCATATATTCTTGTTCGCAGAAACCGCACAAGATCGCCCGAAAATGGTTTTCCGGCTTTCAAGTCCAAACTATCTGCACGTGCAGAAGTAAAATGTTCTTTTTGCATACGATGCCACATCGCTAACCGTGTGCTTATTTCATGGCCCACCCCCTCAATAGAGGCAGTGTGCCTAGTCTCACTATCCTCCATCACAAGCATCCCCACTGATGGAAATGAAAGCTCCCGCTCATCAAGACACCTAAAAAGGAGAAGGTCATGATGGTGAGCAACCAATGAAAGTAGTTTATGATCATACGTGCCCATGAAATCTGAGATAAAACATACTAAGGCTTTTTTTCCCCGCAAGCGGGCAAGGTATTCTAATGGGGCTTCTAACTTCGTATTTTGATAGTTTGGCTTAAACCCAAAAAGCTTTTGCACTAATGAGTAGACGTGCGCTCTGCCTTGCCGCGGGGGAATTACCAGCTCGATTTCTTGAGTAAAAAGCAAAAGACCTACTGAATCATTCTTATGCAGCCCAACAAAGGCAAGCGTCGCTGCAAGTTCTTTTATAAGATCACTTTTTAAAGCACCCGAGGTACCATACCTTGTAGACGCTGAAACGTCAACTACTACATACAAAGTACGGTTGCGATCCTCAAGATACTGCCTTACTAACATCCTCGTGCTTCGTGCAGAGCTTTTCCAATCTATAAACCGAATGTCATCCCCTTGTACATAATCTCTTAATTGATGAAATTCAAATCCACTCCCTTTAAGCGTACTGCGTGAATCTGCCAATAAGGGTCCCGACACACGTTTTTTCGTCATAATTTCTAGTGTGCGAATTAAGGCATAATCAGGTGTGATCATACGCCATACCTTCCAAGGGTAACACAATCGAGAACAGCAGGAAATGCAAAAGAGCCATCTGCTTGTTGATAGGTTTCCATCAATGCCACCATCAATCGAGGTAATGCAAGGGAAGAACCATTAAGGGTATACACCAAATGTGCCTTATCTGCTTGCTCTGTTTTATAGCGAATTTCACTCCGTCGTGCTTGAAAATCGGTACAGTTACTGACAGATGAGACCTCCTTATAATCGCCCTGACCTGGCATCCATACTTCAATATCATAGGTCTTAGCAGAAGAAAAGGAACAATCCTGTGCAGCAAGCAAACTTACACGATAATGCAAACCAAGCGTCTGCAAAATAGATTCGGCACAACTGAGCATTCTATCATGCTCTAGTTGCGCGTGCTCTGGCAAGCAGAGTGTATATAATTCTGCCTTCTCAAACTGATGAATGCGTATAAGACCACGCTCTGCTGCTCCATAGGTACCAGCCTCTCTTCTAAAACAGCTGGTCCATGCAGTCATGCGAACCGGTAACTCATCGGCCATAAAGACATGATTTCTGTACATGCTCGTTAAATTGATTTCTGCCGTTGGAGTAACATACAGATTGTCGGCAGGGAGCGCATACACCTCATCCTTAAAACGGGGGAAATTGCCAGCTCCTTCAAGCGCTTTCTCATTAATGAGGTAAGGAGGTAGGATCGGTTGATACCCATGCTTTATATTATGAGTAAGCATATATACCATAAGCTTATATATAAAAAGCACCGCTTCTCCTTTGTACAAAGCAAAGTTACTTCCTGACATACGAGCAGCTGCTTCAAAATCAAACCAGCCATGCAAAGCCCCTAAATCAACATGATTTTTAGGAGTAAAGGCAAAAGAAGGTTTTTCGCCCCACACTTTAACAACAAGGTTTTTTTCCTTATTTCCCTCGGGGACACTATCCAAAAGGAGGTTGGGACAATGGAGGTAGAGATCTTTAAATTCTTTTTCAGCACAAGCAAGGGCTTCTTCTTGGATTTTAAGCTGCTGCCCAAGCTCTTTGGAACGTTCTCGCAGTTCTTGAGTTATACCTTTTTGGCCTTCTCGTGCCAGCTCATTTTTTTGATTACGAAGCGCATCCACTGCGATTTTGAGTTTTCGTACCTCTTCATCGAGAGTAAAAAGGCGTAGACCATCAAAAGAAGGGTCTTTCTTTTTGATAAGCGCACTAATAAGCTGTGGGTCTTGCCGCAATCGTGTAAGATCGATCATAAGAACTCCCATTCTTATCGACTTGATTACAAATATATGTATTTAGGATACTCAAAAAATAACAATTTGAATAGACGTAAAAGAAGCCGCATGAGCGGCTCCCTAGGTAAAAGCTGTCAGGCATATTAATTATCGCGCCGATGATCTCACTAACAGTTTAAGATTTTTGCCAGGTTTAAAACGAGCAACAACCGTTGCTGGCAATTTAATGCGCTCTTTAGTCGCTGGATTTATACCAATGCGCTCAGGCCTGCGAGAAACATTAAAAGTACCAAATCCTGACCACTGAAGTTTGTCTCCACGCTTAAGCGTACGCTCTACAATACGAGTAAGCGCATCGAGCAAACGAGTAACATCCTTTTTGCTAAAGGTTGTTTCTTCGCTCAGTGAATTTATGAGCTCAGTTTTATTCATAAAAAAACCCCTTCTATAAGTTAATTTAAAGTACACTGCTTTTAAGATATCTAAAGAATTCGGCGCTGCTTTCAGACAACTAGCGTACTTTGATTTCATGCTTTGTCAACAAACTTTTAAAAAAAGGTACCCCTCGAATTGAACGACAGGCTGGCGACTTTTGCGAATTGTAATTGTCTAAAAATCGAATAATTGCTTGACAAAAATGCTTTGTAAAAAAAATACCCAGATGGAAAATTTTTTCATGCCTTACCCCCCTTTTGCCTAACACTCCATTTGTGATACGTTATTAAAAATTACACACATTAAACCAGGGGGAATTATGGCTCATAAACTATTATTTATGGTGACAGCTCTCTCTGCCGGTTCACTCTTGGCAGCTACACAGCCCGGCTCTACTGTAGCTCTTGCAAGGTATTATGCCACTCCGCACCAGATGCAATCTACAAAGCAGAAAGAAAATCTGGTCGAAATATCAGCGCCTGCACAAAATAAACAATCGACCTTAGAATCAATCGAAACTGACCAAAAAAAGGGACAGCTGACGTTAGAAGCCATCAATGAGCTTGTCCAAAAAAATCCTCTAGCCGTCACCGCTGCCGGTATTTTTGCGGCTAAAAATGCATTGGCTCTTGCGCAGCGATGTATCAGGAAAAACACATCTACCCAAGAAAATCAACAGGATCAAACAGCAGACATGCAAAATGAAGAGGTCAAAGAAACCATTGATGAAACGCTTACCTTTCTTGGTCGAATACGGCTTGCACTCATCAAAATGAAAGACATAGTAATAAAAGCAGATGAGCTCATTACCGAAATTTCAAAAGTTGCCTGTCGACTGCAGATTCTTAAAGATCTCTTTTTCTAGGCGATTTTTAAAAAAATGGTCTATACTACAAACAAGTACCTAAAAATCGGGAATTGTATGCTTGTAGATAGCCACTGCCATATAGATGCTCTGTTAAAAACATCTTTCAATACAAGATTAGAATTGAAGGATTACGATACTGCGCAGCAAATAATCGACGAGGCTGCCCAATGTGGTGTTACCAAAATACTCAATGTCGGAACCAGTTTGATAGAAAGCGAAAATACTCTTGAGCTTGCAAGGCGTTTTAAGAATGTCTATGCATCCATCGGGATACATCCCAATGACCTAACAGACTCTTGGAAGGAAGATCTCACACAGTGCGCTACCTATCTGAAAAAAAAAGAAGAACTAAAAATTGTCGCAGTAGGCGAGTGTGGTATTGATAAGCACTACCCAGATTATAATCTTGCACGCCAGCAAGACGCTTTTAAGGCGCAGATTGAACTTGCACTGCAGCATGATGTAGCTCTTGTGGTCCACAGTCGAGAAGCACCCGATGAAACCCTCAAGTGCCTTGAAGAATATAAGGGACAAGGATTACGGGGAACTATTCACTGTTTTTCTCAAGATCTTCCTTTTGCTCAAACTGCCATCGACTGGGGCTTTGTACTTGGCATAGGAGGGACCGTTACCTACCCAAAAAACAATGTCGTGCGCGCAGTCGTACGGGCTGTGGGCATCAATCACATTATTCTAGAGACAGATGCTCCCTTTCTTCCCCCACAAACCATGCGGGGAAAACAGAATCATCCTAAATATATTCCTATAATAGCAGAATACCTTGCTACTATGCTCACCATCCCCTTTGAAACGGTTGAAGAGATCACCACTAAAAACGTGCACCGCATTTTCCATTTCTAAGAGTTCTGGATAGCTTTATTTCGATCTGAGCTAATTTTTGCTTTTAAAGGTGCCCTTAAACCCTTTATCGAGAAGCAAATGGGAAAGTACCCCTACCATAAAAAAAAGACTGGTAACGATAATAGTTTTTGATTTAGCGGGAACAATAAAAATGAGAATAAGATCAGTCAGACCGCACATGACGGCAATACATCCCATATCATGAAATAAACCGCGATGGGGAACAATAAGCGGAATAAGCGAAAAACAAAGAATCATAATCACCGGCACATAAGCTTGTAAAAATAGACAGAGAAGCAGGAGAAGCAGCAGCACTTTTAAAAAGAGGCGCTGGCCCTTACTTTTAATGTCAATATCAGGAAAAAGGGAACCTGCAAGTGTTGCTGTAAGCCAATACAAGTGCGTTGTCCAGGCAACTTTGCTTAACGAAAAAAGAAAGAGCACCAGTCCATAAAAAAGAAGCCCCCCAATTAAATGACTCTTATAATTTGGCATACAATAAATCCTAGTAATTCATTTTCTGTAATTTCATGAAGGTGGTATGTGGGTAGTAGAACTTTAATATATCGCGATGCTTGCGCTTCTTATTAAGGACCATATAATACGCGCCTCTTTGGCACAGTCCCATATGATGCCCATGTCCTTTTCCTGATATGGAAACAGAACGGCCATTTTTTTGTATCTTAAAACAAAGGCTTCTCATGTCCTTAAAACATGATTTAAATTTTGCCGCCGAAAGAGTATGCCATTGATTTCCTCTTATCCGTACTTCTTGGGCAACTCCTGCCTTATCATAGGAGCCTACCTTCATGTCCCTAAGGTGTCCTAGATGAGGAATTTCTTTTTGAAGGGCTTTTTCAATCTCTTCAAAAGAGTAAGTACACTTCCATCGGTAATATTTATAGTCCTTACAAAAAGTACAAGGATAGGTTCGCTTAAGGTGCGGCGCCTTTTCAAAATTAATGCCTTTTTTTTCTGCAGGAGGAACTCCCCCGCAACATATATCAAACATGGCAAGAACCGGCTTATTATTTTTTCCCACCAGAACAACCCCGCGCGTTTCATCTATAATTTTTTTAAATCTTGTTGTGTGAGACCTTCCTTTATAAATTTGGTGAGCATTCGTATTTTTAATATCGTAGGGGAAAACCGATCCGCTTTTTGCATACTGCGCACGAGCCTCAAGAACTTTTGCTATCCCATAACTTCTAAAAGCAATACAAAAAGCCTTATGAACCTCATCAGGCCATTCTGGCAAACTTTCATAAGGTAATACCGAAAGAACATAGTCTTCCAAATCTAAATGGTTAACAAGATAGGCAACATCTTTGTGTAAGGTAAGCGCTAACACCCCATCATAGATATTTTTTTTAAAAATAACTGGACCATTAAGAGGAATGACAAAGATATGGTGGGACGGTTGCTTAAAATCATTAATATAAAAACGTCCATCCTTGCAGGTGACAAGGAGGGTTTGTTTTTGATAAATTGTCTTTTGCTTGGTGTCGGTATCAAACACAAGAAATCCACCCTGAGCACCTAATTTCCACTCGACATCTTGACAAAATGACTGCTCATCAAGCAAAACTCGTATAGGAATCTCAAGATCAAGTTTTTTGATCGTCTGCTGTAAAATATGCTTATTTAAAACAACTGCTTGTTCTGGCACCTGTTTAGATGAAGATGCCTGTTCTAATGACTTTTTTTTATTCGCTTGACGAGCCGCAGTTATGCTGCTTAGGCAGAGCAGCATACCAATAAAACTGATACATCGATTACGCAATATCTTCATATAAAGGCCACACTACTAACAGTTCCTGGGGAACTTCTATTTTTTTATCAATACCCATGTTAGCAAGTTTATCAGCAATTTTATTCTGTTCACGTGGTATATGCTTTATAGAATAGTGTAAAGCATCCAGAAGCTTTTTTAGAGTACCATATAAGCGGACAAGCTCCTTATTTTTAATCGCATACACACCGGTAAGCTGTCGCACAAGTAATTCAGAATCAGATTTAATAACAAGCGTATCATCCTTGTGCATGTGGAGTTCTGCATAATACACGCCCAAAAGGAGAGCCAGATATTCCGCCTGGTTATTTGTTTTTATTCCCAGATACATGCCCCGCTGCTCAACAGGAACACCGTCTTTTAAAAGATAGAGTCCTGCACCCGCAGGACCGGGATTATTACGTGCTGCCCCATCAACATATAATTCCCACGCGGGGAGCCTTTTAGTATTAAGAGGAAATATCTTGTTTTCCATAGGAACCCTTGTAAAGTAACCGATAACAGTCTTTGCAAGCAATAAGCTGCTGCTTTTCTGCTTCTAAAAGATCGGGCTTATTAACCGCATAAAAACAGGCCGAACAGCTGTCTTTAAGGATTTCCACTACCGGGTTAGTTACACGATCTTTCATGGCGACATATTTGGCAAGAAGCTCTTGAGGAACATCCTTTTCATATGCCACATGTTTTTCAACGTAAGCGCGCCTTAACTCGGTTACATAGGTAAGCCGCTCCTCGAGTTTTGTAAGTGCCTGCCTTTTTTCGCCAATCAATGCATGTTCTTGAGTTTTAATACGCTCATAGTTTGTTTGTGCTTCTTCTAGCTGATTTATCAACTCAATAGCCGTATCATCTCCTGCATTATGCTTTTTTTCAAGATCATTGATTTCACTCTCAAGTGAAAAAAACTCTTTGGGCGAAGCAGCCATTGATAACCGAAATCGCTTTTCTTTAAGCAGCTCATCAAGCGCTTTTAAATCCAGTTCAAGTGCGTCGAGAGATTTTCTCAGGGTATGAAATTTTTGATAGGCAATATGGGTCTGCTGTTGTATGAGCTGCTCCTGCTGCTGTAAAGCAGCAACATCCTTTTTGAGGGTCTCGGTTTCATGGGATAATTGATCTATCTTTTGGTCGAGTTCAACCAGATTAATAAATTTTTGAAAGGTAATCTCATCCACAAACATTGCCCCCCTTTTTGGTGGGCCCACCAGGATTCGAACCTGGGACCTCTCGGTTATGAGCCGATTGCTCTCACCACTGAGCTATGGGCCCATTGAAATATAGAGTAGTTTAAATCAAATTCGCACATAAGTGAAGGTAGACTACTTTTTTTCAATCTCGTAACTAACTCTTATGGTCTGGCCATCGGTTCTCAGTTTTCGAATCGTTATGCGACCAATATCTTTTAAATTGCTCACATGAGTCCCTCCGCACGGCACACCAAAATCACCGTACAGCACGACACGGGCAGGTTTATTGGCAGGAAGGTAATCGGGGACAAAGCGACACATCTTTCCCATCTCTTCTTTATCGATAAAGAGAATCTTAGTTGTGAGACCTTCATTAATAAACTGATTACACGTACGTTCAATAGCTTCTTTGATAGCTTCCTTATCTTCTAAAGCGAGTTTTCCTTCATATTCTACATAGGGTCCATCAGGAAAGTGATATCCTTTACCCGGTATCCAAGGGTAGTTAAGAGCAGCAACTGCCCTATCAACGACATGGCCGGCCGAATGGAGTCGGCTATGAAAGTCTCTCCTTTCTTTATTGACGTCACATTCAACAACATCCCCCTTATGAAACATTCCTTGCTCAAATCTACCACTATGCCTTACAACACCATCAACAAATCGAACTTCTTCAACAATAAAGGTACCATTCAAATTTTTTATCCTACCAGTATCATACGGCTGGCCACCGCCTTGCGGATAAAAAATAGTTTTATCAAGCAACACAATAGATCGATCGTTCTCTTTTAGTACATCGATAACAATCGCCGGTGAGGTGAGTAGATTAAAATCTTCTAAATAAAGCAAATGAGTCAAAGTGGATTCCTGTTCAATGGGATCTTACTGACATCAAAAAGTCCTTGAGTCGCATGCTGTACCCCCATTCATTATCATACCAGCCAAATACTTTGGCAAGGGTCTTGCCATGGGCGGTCGTTTGAGTTTGGGTCATCAATCCATCTATTATAGAAGAATTGCTATTGCCCGAATAATCTGAAGAAACAAGCGGTTCATTGGTAAATTGAACAAATCCTTTCATGGAGCCACCCGACTCTTTCTCAAAAACCCTATTTATTTCTGGTGCGCTAGCTGCCTTGGTAAGAATTGCCGTTAAATCTATTATTGAAACTTTTGCAACGGGCACACGCAATGAAACGCCTGAGATCTTTCCCGTTAAATGGGGCATCACTTTTTCAACCATATCCAGAGCGCCTGTGGTTGTGGGAACAATATTAAGCGCGGCCGCCCGCCCTCTTCTTAAATCCTTCATTGTTGCATCAACATCCAAAAGGGCCTGTGTATTGGTATACGCATGCACCGTCGTCATGAATGCTTGTTGGATTTGAAAGGCATCATCAATCACTTTGAGCATAGTAAATAAGGCATTTGTCGTACAGCTACCAAGAGACACAATATGATGTTTTCCTGGCTCAAATGCCGCACTATTTACTCCCGGGATAATAGAAATATCCTCGCCCTGGGCTGGGGCGGTAATAAGCACGTTTTTTGCCCCAGCTGTTAGATGCTTTTGGGCTCCCTCACGGTTAGTAAAATGGCCTGAAGCTTCAACTACCCAATCAATTGAATGAGATTTCCACGGTGCCTTTTCAGGATCCAATTCGCTTATAAGGGGTATGGCAAGATCATCGATATGCAGCTTACCATCTTTGTATGCAACCGGCCCAGGATAGGTACCCATAAGCGTATCATATTTAAATGCTAAGGCCGTTGCCTGGAGGTCGCCTTTGCCCACATTGATTACCGATACATCAATGCCTCGAGCGCCCTTGTCACTTAAAAGACCTCTTAAAAATGTTTTGCCTATACGGCCAAAACCATTAATAGCAATACGCATAAAACTCCTTCCTATTAAATACACCTGCTATTACCAAGTAATTTTTGGTAACTGACCAGCTCTTTTTGCTCCTTTGTTATTCAAATATGCTATGGTCTCCTGTTTATTATAGGTATGAGCCGCTTCCAACGGTGTCATATTTGCGGTAATAAACAGCGGGCTTAAGTCTTTAATCTTACAATCCTCTACGAAATATTTAATAACGCTCAAAAAACCCTTACTTGCGGCATAATTTACCGCATTTTGCCCGTTTGCACCACAGGCATCCGGGGCTATTTTCTTCGCTGTGATATACGCTTTAAGAGATTCAAAATTATCAGGGCTCTGTGGTTTTGGCATCAATTTAATCATCTCATCGACACAAGTTTTGATTTCTTCACCACTTTTAGCTCCCTTATTTTCTAGGTATGCTTTTATTGTATCACCAAGAGCAGCATCATAGGCACTTTTCCCTTCATAGTTAAGCATATTACTATTGGCATTACAAGTTTCAATAAGTGCTCGCACGTCGAGCTCTCTACCATGTACCGCAGCTATATGAAGAGCAGTATTACCTTTTTCATCGAGTCTTGTATTAGGATTCTTCTCCACTAGTTCCAAAAGCTCCTGACTTCTCTCAGGTTTACCGCGCACACTGGCGTACCACGCGACAAAGTCGTCTAGTTTTCCTTTTTGTGTTTTAGTTTTCTCTAGAGCAGTACGTACAACTGGCGAATGTGCCTGAGGTTCTAATTCCCGTGACTTTTCTTTCTTTATCTGAATTTTTTCGTCAGCACTCGCAGGCCGATCAGACTCGGATTCTAAAAGCCGAGACTTTTCCGCAGCTCTCGAACCACCAAGCGCCTTTCCAATGAGGCGCGCGCTATTGGCCCCAAGAAGCCTCTTTGGTGATTCTGCTGCTCGCTGGAGGGTTATTTTTGACTGTTCTTCACCGATATTCTTTCCACTTTGTTGTACTGGGTCACGCAAAATTGACGAAGCAGGTTTTTTCTCTTCTAACACAGGAATCCTCTGGGGAGATTCGGCCGTTCGCAGTCGAGGTAATTGCTTATTTTCTTCAGCAACATTCTTTTCACCTTGCTGGAATAAATCGCGAGGACTTGATGACACAGATTTTTTCCAAAGATCCATGACAATAGACGGTGCTTGAGTTTTCACGAGAGTCGCAGGAGGCAATTGGTTATAGCAATGGGCACGCTGCTGAATCAAGTAAGATGACATCGCTTGATTATTTCCCGCCCAATCAAGAGCTGTCCTGTTTTCACAAGTAGCATCAATGTCGACTGCATATTTTTGCAAAAGTTTTTGCACAAAAGGCAAATGGCCGTAAGTTGCTGCCACCATTAAGGGCGTTTTACCATTTTCTTCCTTGATGTTAGACAGTCCCTTCCCCTTTTGCTCTTGAGTGAGGGTTTCCACTAAATTAACAAAATTATCTAATTGGCCCTCTTTTGCAAACTTTATGAGAAACTCTATCTTTATAAGCAGAGAACAGGAGCATCCACCGCGCTGCACTAAATAGTTTTTAAGCTCGGTATTCTTACAAAGATCAACGGGGGTTGCCCAACGCTTGTTATACGTTCTTAACTTTGCACCTTTTTCAACCAGGTAAACCACACTACTTGGCTGACCTGATGCAGCTGCCACCGCCACAAGGGAATTACCCTCATCATTGACCGTATCAACAGAAAGACCTTGGTTTATAAGACTTTTTAAACGCTCAACGTCTCCCTTACTCGCTGCTTCAAAAGCTGCGTAGAATGGTCGTACCTGAGCACCATCCCGAGCTCCATGCTCAAGCACAACCTGCTTTATTTTGTCAAATTTTGTAAGGGTGTTAATAATATCAAGACAGGTTTCGCCCTTTTTATTAATGGTGTTAGGGTTATACTTCCTGGCAAGCAAACCTAAAACTAAATCCAGCCAGCTTTTCCGAACCGCTAGTGCAAGAAGGTCCTCTGCGTTTTCATCATCCACAATATCCCGCTTGACAACACCAGAGTCTATCATAGACAAAATCTTTTTATTCCCTTCTTCTACAAGGGCAATAGCTTCTATTTTAATTTTTTGTGGATCCTTTGCCCCGAGGTCTTCTTCAAGCACAGAAAGTATTGATGCAGGATTCTTGAGTCGAGCAAGTCTTTCAGTTTCAATCCTATATGCATCTTTATAATTATGTGGCAGCTGTTCAAAATTTAAATCATTACCTTTAAAATAATTGGTATATTCAGGCTTATCTTTAGTTATGCCATAGATAGTTTGGCCTAGTTTGTTGTATGAATGGACAATACGGCATGCCCTTTCAAAATCCTCTTTCTTAATTAGATCAATGGTACTCGTAACCCCATTTGTATTTTTGTCTACGTTCGCTATTAAATTGCTGCGCATCACTACATCCTGGTAGGTAAGAGCCATTTTGTTTTTTAAATATTCATGTATAAAGGGAAATTTAGCTGCATAGTCGAGAGCAGTTTTCTTTGAGTTCTCGTTAAATTCATGTATATACGCGCCACATTCCTCAATCAAAATTCTTACAATATGAAACTGCCCAGATTCAACGGCAACCATTAGGGCAGTATTGCCATCTCTATCTTTTAAAGAAAGAGCATTCGGATTTCCTTCTAATAGCATGTATAATTTTTCAGCATCCCCTTCCATTGCTGCGGTAAACCAACGGGATTGGAGGAAAATGTTCTCTCCTTTTTTTGCACCCGCATTGAGAAGCAGAGTAATTATTTCACGATGTTGACTGCGAAGGGCAAGATCCAAGATCGATTCTTCGGCCTTATTATAAGCATCACACCGAGCACCTTCTACAAGCAAGAGCTCTGCCGCTTCTTTTTGTTCATTAAGCACTGCACATGCTAAGGCGCCATTACCTTCATCATCTCGCGGATCTCGCTCGATAAGCCCCTTAGCAATAAGATCTTTTAAGCCGCGAATATTACCGCTCTTTGCGCAATCTAAAAAATCTGATGATTCTTTTTTGCGATGTTCTTGAATAATCTGCCTATGTTTTTCACTCCGTACAGCAATCAAGGGATCAATAGTCCGTTCTTCTTCCTCGTCTTTGCTAAACGAAAGAGTTATCCTTTTCTGTACGTCGGCTTGATTTGTCGTTTTAGCACCACTTTCACGTAAAAAGGATTTCAATAAAGTACGCTTATACACCTCAGCTACATCAAGACAGCTAACACCCTGATTATTCGTCTTATCTACTGATGCACCACAGGTATCGATCAAAAATTCTACCAATTCGGAAAGCCCATGAGCTACCGCATACATAAGAGGGGTATTACCTGTATCGTCCTGAGTGTCCACTATCCGCTTAAGCAGCCCTTTTTCAGTTTGCTCAGCCAGTGTCCGAAGATCTGATAGATTCCCTTTTTTTTGAGCCACCGCTAGAAAGAGCGAACTTTTATGAGATTCATCAAAAGTGAGCGCTCCATATTTTTTAAGGATTTCCTGCATTCCCTTATCGGTTGCAAGATCAAGCGGCGTTTTTGATTGTTTATTATTAAGGTTGAGCGGCACTTTGCACTGAGTAATTAAAAACTCAACCATATCCTTTTTGCCTTCTTGGACTGCACAATGTAAAAGTGAATTCTGCTCAGCATTGACACAGGAAGGGGAGCAATGGGTCAGGTAATTTGTAACAGCTTGCTGCTGACTCTCTCTGACAGCGTTAAAAAGGGCTGCCTGGTATTGTATATCATTCCCTGACTGGGCTTTCACTTCTTGTAGCGCTGCAACAACGTCATCACGTTTTAAGGCAAGGGCTATATCTAAGGGAGATAATCCTTGAGCATTAATAGTATTTGGGCTTGTTTTTTTAAGTAAAGAATGAGCTAAAAAGGTATGTTCGCCTAGTATTACTCGAGCAAGCGGCGAATTCCCATCACAATCCCTCACCGCGTTGCTATCAACCAGAGCGAGAAGTCTAGAGACTTCCTGCTGGTTATTAGTACTTGCCGCTCTTAAAAGCTGATTGCCCTTTTTATACAGATCGAGGGCAACATTCACAATCTCTTTTTGGTCTTGCTCCCGCGGTGAACTTTTTTTGAAAGAGCCGATTCCTTGCAGAATTTCCTTTACCAAACCTTGATCACTTATAGAAAGTGCATGCTTTTCCGGCCTAAAGGCCATGTCCAACAAACGCTGTGCTTCATTCTCTGTTGCCTTATTAGCCAAGGATTCTTGGTTAAATCCTACATTTTTGCGCTTGTCAGTCGCCATTTTTTGCAGGGCCAGTTCGCTTGCCTGCATATATCCTCCTGCGACACAGAGAAAAAGAAGTAAAAACCTTTTTTTCATATTTTTCCTTTTGGTAAAAAATTTTTGATTTCTTATAACTTAGTATTGCCTAAGAGAAAAAAAATCGCAACTAAAAAATTAGGAAACCCATGTACGCACAAGGTGTAATGCTTCTTGTTCTTTATCTGGGGATATGGGTGGAAGTTCTAAGATAATAGGAATGGAACGAAAAAAACTGTGATTTGCGCATTGCCGCAAGATATGAGCCCCCAGGATACCCTCCCCTAGGAAGCAGTGTCGATCATTTTGGGAACCTACTGCTTCTTTGGTATCATTCAAATGGAGCAAAGAGACGGCATCTCCAAGCAGTAGCTCTATTTGGTCGATCCAGGCGGCAGTATTTGTAACGATATCATAGCCATACACATGGGCATGAGCAGTATCAATACAATAGGTCACGCGTTCTGCTCGATCCAAACGGGATCGGATGTAATAGAGATCGGCAATGTCTCCGCCTAAAGCTCTTCTTGCATGGCCACTATTTTCTAAGATCAGTGAAATATCGGGCTCACAAGCGAGTAATGTATTAATTCGCCGCACAACAGTATCGAGAGCCTGCTCTTTTGTTGCAGTTCCCACGCGAGCTCCAGGGTGCACTATAAGATGAGAAAAGCCCAGAGCATGCATACGCTGTATCTCTTTTTTTAAATAGGGATGCTCTTTTATAGTGGCGTCAGCTAAATTTATACAATAGGAGCTGTGGGCATACAATGTTTTAAAAGAATTGCGTATCAGACGATAATACTCAATAAGTGGCTGTGAAAGGTGAACGTACCTTCCTTGCTGATTGATGAAAAACGCTTGCACAATATCGATATCAAAGGCTTGAGCTTTTTCAATGACCGATTCAAAATGAGTATCAAAACGAATGTGAAGCCCTATAGAACGCATCAATCCCCCCAAAAGAATAACAAGGCCGAGTATCTTACCCGACCTATAGTATATTAAAGGATTTATTAGAGCTTATCAAAGGCAGTATCACACTTTGGTCCCTTACATTCATGGCGCAATGACTTGTGCCGCTCTGAATGATCGACAATCCTCTCCTGATGATTCTCACCTACCTCGACATTTTCAAGCTCATCTGATAAAGATTCTTCGGACAATGTTTGTGTTTGTACTTTCTTTTCTTTATCCATGATCCTGATTCTCCAGGTTAAAAGTATTTACAACCGCAGTCTGCAGTTTTGGTTTTTTTCCCTTCTTCACCTGTTTCCCGCTCCAAGTCATGTTTGTGCCCTTCATGAGCTGCACCCTTTTTCACCTTATCATGCTCATGACCTTCTACTTCTTTTTTAGCGCCTTCGTGCATGTTCTTAATTTTCTTGTCTTCCATGATAACCTCTCAGTTTAAAAAATTACACTATTTTTGTTGTTTTTTCCCGGCCTCTCCATGAACTTCTTCATGTTTTTGGCCTTCCTGAGCTGCACCTTTTTTTACTTTTTCATTCTCGTGACCTTCAGCTTCCTTTTTAACGCCTTCGTGCATGTTCTTAATTTTCTTGTCTTCCATGATAACCTCTCAGTTTAAAAAATTACACTATTTTTGTTGTTTTTTCCCGGCCTCTCCATGAACTTCTTCATGTTTTTGGCCTTCCTGAGCTGCACCTTTTTTTACTTTTTCATTCTCGTGACCTTCAGCTTCCTTTTTAACGCCTTCGTGCATGTTCTTAATTTTCTTGTCTTCCATGATAACCTCTCAGTTTAAAAAATTAACTACTCTTCTTTTTCTCCAGATTCTCCCTGAACTTTATCCAAACCTTCGGTTTGTTTTTCAAGTCCCCATTCCTTATTCCACTCTTTACGAGTTTCAGCTATTTTTTTTTCGGTGTTTTCAGTTTTTTTTGCATTTTTACGTTCCATATCAGCTCCTTACCCTTGCTTTTTTCACTCATTACTAACCCCATACTACCAAAAACATTTTTTTATTGTCAATGATTTTTAAAAAATGAATTAATATTTTTTCAAATTGAAAGACTTGGGGGCTTATTAACGTTCTTCATAATATCTGGTACACTAGATACTAGATTCTTCATCTATTGAGTAATTTCATGATACCACTCAAATTACAGTTAAAAAATTTTATTAGTTATGCGGCTACACAGACCATTAATTTTGAGCCTTATCCCCTTGTCTGTCTTTCGGGGAAAAATGGGCATGGCAAGTCGGCTTTGCTTGACGCGTTAACCTATGTATTATGGGGACAAGCGCGCAAAGTAAGTGGCATCGCAAAGGCAGACGAAGGGCTCATGCACCTTGGCGAAACACATATGGCTGTAACTCTTGATTTTTCTTGTAACGAGATCGTCTATCGCGTACACAGGGAGTACTCAATCGCATCGGGCAAATCATTTTCAACACTTGAGTTTGGCATCTTTGATCCAAAGACAAACAAAATCCGTCCTTTGACTGATAAAACTATACGCGCAACCCAGGATAAAATTAACTCCTTACTTGGACTTACGTATGAAACTTTCGTTAATTCAGCCTTCCTAAGGCAGGGCCAGTCTCACGAATTCTCTAAAAAATCTCCCAAAGAAAGAAAGGATATTTTAGCCACGATTCTTGGGCTTGACCATTTCGAGCAGATGCGCCGATTGGCATTAGATAAAGCCAAAGAATCTGTGCAGCAAAAAGAGCTGTGTTTAAAGCATATTGAGCGACTTACAGCAGCGCTCAGTGAAAGATCCAGCATACATGCCCAGTTAGCAGAAACGACCGGTCTTCTTGCTCGTGTAGCTGAGCACGAAGCTGATCTTGTAAAGAAGATGGAGCAGATTAAGCAAAAAGCCGCAATAACCGCCCAGAAAAAAACTGCTGCCGAAAAAATAGATTACGAAAAACAGCATATTCAACGTATGATATCTGACCTTACACGGCAAATTTTAGAAGAAGCTACATTATTCAGGCATATTCTTTCTAAAGCTCGTTCCTGCCCAGTCATGTTCTTTGAAGATGAACGGACAGCTCTACAAGAAGAACTCAAAACTATGCAGGTATATGCAGCACAAAAGATTGAACTTACCCAAGCATATTCAGAAAAGCAGGAAACTATCCGCCAGCGCCAACTAATACTCCAAGACGAATACAAAGCCGCTGTGGAAACGGTACAGTCACGCATTCAATCAACGCACACTATGATCGTCACCACAGAAGAAAAAGTCAACGATCTTACCCAGAAAAAAGCTTCTTTAGAAGAAGAGCTCATGTCGATAGAGCGCGAAGCAAGCTCGATGAGACAAGCTTTACAAACTTTTTCGCCTGATTCACTTGCAGCATTTGGCATTGCACTTGAGCGCCGCAAAGGCGCATATCATGCATTTGTAAGCAAAGCTCGTGGATTACAGGCACAACTGACTTCGGTAGAGCATAAGAAACTACTACTCCATGATAATGCAAACACGGTCTGCCCCCTGTGTGAACAAGCGGTACAAGATGCCCGGACTCTTAGGAGAAAATTTGGAGCGCAAGAAAGTCTTTTAAAGCATCAATTAAGGCGTTTAGAAAAGATAACAAAAAGTTTGAAAAAAATAATTGATGATGATACCTCTTTGGCAGAAGTACTCACTAAGAAAATTGAGCAACAAAAAGCCCTCTTTATCAAAATCGAGGAAGGGGGAAAAAATAAGACAAAATATCAAAACGAGCTCTCACGTGTAGAACTTGAATTAGAGTCGTATAAAAATACTCTGCTGACAAGCAAGCAACAGCATTCTGCTGCAGTACACGCCAAGAGTGCCCTTGCCCTGAAATTTACTGCAGCGCAGGAAGATAAGAGCTTCCTTACCCTGAAAAACGAGGTGGCGAGCCTTGCTTGTCAGCTTGAAAAAATTCCTTACAATCCGACACGCGAAAGACAGATCCATGAACGACTAGGAACTCTTTCTTCGCTCGCTGCCACACAGTCTAGATTACTCAGGCAGACCGCGCTACAACAAGAGCGCAAAAAGTCAGTCCAGCAGAAAAGCAGCCTGACACTGGAGCTTAAAAAGCAGCTTGGTGTGCTTGCAAAACAAGCTGAAGAGCTGGCCGACTATAAAAAAAATGAAGCAGAGCTTCGGGTGATGGAAGAAGAAATAAAAACATCTTTAACAGAGCTTACAGAAGAAAAAGAGCTTCTTATTCTCAAAAAAGGTGCTCTTGAAGCACAAGCTGCAGCAATTAAAGGAAGTGAAGCAGAGTATCACAAAGAAATGGAACTTTTGCAATCTCATACAAAAATTGCTCAAGACTATACACTGCTGGCCAATCTCGTAAGTAAGGATGGCATACAAGCTTTACTCATAGAAGATGCACTTCCTGAATTAGAACAGGAAGCAAATAGTCTCCTTTCTAAACTTACCGATAACCAGGCACACATAAGCATAGATTCTCTTAGAGACTTAAAGAGTGGCAAGATAAAAGAAACACTTGATATTAAGATATCTGATGCTTTGGGAATAAGGCCTTATGAGCTTTTTTCAGGGGGAGAAGCCTTTAGAATCGATTTTGCATTACGCATAGCGCTATCAAAACTCCTTGCTAAACGCTCAGGGACAGCACTCCAAACACTTATTATCGATGAAGGATTTGGCTCCCAAGATGAAGAAGGTCTCGCCCGTATCGTAGATGCACTCATGCGCATTCAAGATGATTTTGCTAAAATCATCGTAGTGAGTCATCTTCCGACGTTAAAAGAACAATTTCCTGTTCATTTTTTTGTTCATAAAACAGCCAAAGGAAGCATGGTTGAAACTGTTGAGCATTTTTGAATCATTTTACATGATGAAAATAATCAACCACTCCGGCATGTGTTGGCTTTATTCCATCTTCACCCGCAGTCCAATTTGCTGGACACACTTCACCATGCGTTTCAACAAATTCCACAGCATCAACTAGACGAAGAACCTCATTTATGTTTCTTCCTAAGGAAAGCCCGTTGAGCTGGATCGATTGAATGACATTATTTTTATCTACGATATAAAGCGCACGATAGGCCACTCCTTCTTGCTCATTGAGTGCTTCATAGGCGCGTGAAACTGATTTAGTTATATCGGAAAGCAATGGGTAGGTAACACCTTGAATTCCTCCCTGCTCCTTTGGCTGTGAAAGCCAAGCAAGATGTGCATACACTGAGTCAACCGATATGCCAATAACGCTGGTTTGTCTTTTTTCAAATTCAGATAATGCATCCTGGAATGCATGCAATTCTGTGGGGCATACAAAACTAAAATCAAGAGGATAGAAGAAGAGCACCTTTGTTTTACCTTTATAGTCATCAAGGGCCACATCTTTAATCTCACCCTGAATGATACCTTTGCACGAAAACAGCGGCGCTTGCTTACCAATGAGCATAACAGTCCCATTCCTTTTTAAAATGATTTTTATACCTAAAACTCTACTATATTTTTTTAGAGAGATACAGAGATTGGAAAGAGTTAATGACATGATTTATTTTTAAGCTAAACCTCAGAATATGAATATTCCGCTAAGCAGAGGCACTCGTCAGATGACCTCGTTATATCTGTGACATCTGCACTATTGATCACACGCAAAATCGAAATTACTGATGCGAGCTTTTTCCGATAAAGTCGAAGCTATCGTAAAGATTGAAGGTTGTACTATGAGCGTGAGATTAAAGAAGCAGGCTGGCAACCATTGCTGAAAGCAAATTAGCAAGAGCACCGCCAAAAACAGCATGCATGCCAAGTTCGCTAATCCATTTCCTTTTTTCAGGTACCAACGCTCCTATCCCCCCTATTTGTATACCAATACAGGAGAAATTAGAAAAACCGCATAAGGCGTAGGTAACAATGGACATTGTGCGTGGTGAAAGATTCATTTTTAGCATCTCGCTGTATGCAACCAATTCATTGACTGCTATTTTCGTCCCAATCAATTGGGCGACTTGATCAGCCTCATACCCTACAAAGCCCAAAAGCCATGCGAATGGCTTGCAAACCCATGCAAAAATCGAATTGAGGGTAATTATAGGAAGATGGAGGGAGAATAAACTATTGAGTGTCGTACAGGAAAAACTAAGCACAGTATTTATTATGCCAAGGAAAGCCAAAAATGAAATCAACATTGCTCCGATATTAAGTGCCAGCCAGAGCCCATCGGAAGTTCCCTGTGAAATTGCATCCAATACGTTACCGGCATGCTGCTCATACGTAGCGGTAGCTTCACACATCGCCTGAGGTTCTTCAGTCTCAGGATATAAAATTTTAGAGATAATCAACGTTGCTGGAATTGCCATAACACTTGCTGCAAGCAAATGAGTTGCAGGCACTCCCATAACGGCAAAAACAGCAAGTATCGAGCCACTGATTGTCCCCATACCACTGATCATCACAACCAAAAACTCTGATTTAGTCATATTTTTTAGATAATGTTTTATGAGCAACGGCGCCTCTGTCTGCCCTAAAAAGCTATTGGCTATGGCACAGAGTGTTTCAGGAGCTGTTGTGCCAAGCAGAGGCCTTACTACTTTATTTATTCCAGTCACTATGGTTTGAATTATGCGCAAATAAAAAAGGAGCGACATGAAAGCACCAAAAAAGATAATAACAGGTAGAACCTTAATAGCAAAAACGAAGCCCCAGGGACCCGAAATATCGGCAAGTTTGCCAAAAACAAAGCTTATACCTATATCTGCTGCTTGGTACAGCTTCGTAAACATGTCGGCAATAGCACTCACTATATTTCGGCCTACCGTAGTTTTTAAAACAATGAGTGCCACTACAAAATGTAAAATCAAGCCTGTTATTACCAGTCGCCAATTAATGCGAGACCGATTCTGGGAAAAACGAACTGCTAGAGCTATGATAGCGATAATGCCAAGAAGATTGTATATGCGATTGTACTCAAGAAGATATGCAAGCGGTGACATGAGTAGGGGCCCCTTAAATTGGATCAGTGATACATCAACGGCTGTTTACGTCGCTCGATACGCTCTCTCTCAATCAACGCATTGATGATTTCGTCAAGATCCCCTTCAAGAACCATATCAAGCTTTTTTAGAGTAACATCTACTTGATGGTCTGTCACGCGATTTTGTGGAAAATTATAGGTGCGTACTTTTTCAGCACGCATGCCCCCACCTACCAGCTCTTTTCGCTTTTGGCTCATTTCCGATTCTTGTTTTTCTTTTTGAGCAACCAAAAGCCTCGATTGGAGCATTTTAAGTGCTTTCGCTTTATTCTTATGCTGGGACCGCTCATCCTGGCAGGTAACTACGACACCTGTGGGAATATGGGTGATGCGCACCGCCGAATCAGTGGTATTTACATGCTGACCACCAGCACCGCTTGATCGGTAGACATCGATCCTTAAATCTGAAGGATTTATACCGACATCAACTTCGTCAACTTCAGGTAAAACTGCCACAGTAGCCGTTGATGTGTGAATACGCCCCGATGCCTCGGTAACGGGTACTCGTTGCACGCGATGAACTCCTGATTCATATTTTAAGTGCCCGTAGACATCTTTACCTTCAATGTGGAGGACAATTTCACGAATCCCCCCTAAATCAGTCTCGCTCGTACTTGCAACCGCCACCTTCCAGCCACGCTTTAAGGCATAGTTAGTATACATCCGCAACAAATCAGCAGCAAAGAGCGATGCTTCCTGGCCTCCTGTTCCTGCCCGGATCTCTAGAAAAGCTGATCTATTATCTAAAGGATCCGGTGGGAACATAATTTTATCAAGAGCATTCTTCTCCTTTACAAGAGAGGCATCAATCAAAGCCAATTCTTCTGCGTATAACTGAGCCAATTCAGGATCAGTATTTTCCTGCTTTTGAGCCTCCAAAGCCTTGAGCTCACTTTCAAGGCGCACAATTTCTCTTTGCTTTGTCAGCAAGGTAGAAAGATACGAGAGTTCCTTTTGGACAATATGACGCTTGCTACTTTCAAGCGAAGCAGAATTGACCTGATCGGTCAATTCGTCGTAACGCTTTTGAATGACATCCCATTGAATGAGAGTATCGCTCATGCGAATTAGCCCTTGTATTTCTTATTGAATTTTTCAATACGACCAGCTGTATCGACATGCTTTTGCGACCCCGTATAGTAGGGATGACAACTTGAGCATAATACCGAACGAATTTCCTTACGTGTTGATGTTGTTTTAAACTCACTACCGCATGCACAGCGAGCGGTGACATCAAAGAGTTCTGGATGAATTTCTGATTTCATAATATACCCTCTATTTTAAAGTTATTTTCTTTGATACCCACCTGTACCATAGGTTAGGACATGTTCATGACTTTCTTAGTATAGCTTAAAAATAAAAAAATGACAATTTCAGCTACCTTCATCCCCAGCATTTTTTGCCCTTGAAAAATAGTGCTTCGGCCCTTTTTATTTGACAAATTGTCAATTTTTTGATAAAATGAATATGAAGGCCCTGAGCCTCGTATGGATTGAGCCAAGACAAGGTGATGACAAAAAAAGAAATTCCCTATAAATTAATAGTGCAAAACACTTAATCATTCATGGGAAGGAGTATTGATGTCTTTCAAAAATGTGCTGATTCAAGGAACATTCCTCATACCGCGACTTGGGGTTTTTCTTATTTTTTCTTCCATTTTTTCCAAACATACCCCCTATCAACGAACAGATGTTGATCAAGATAACATTGTGTTAGACAATCTTTATAAGGTTGATGAGCTTCATTTTCCCAAGGATTTTCTTTTTGGATTTGCCATTGCCTCAGCGCAAAACGATGCTGAGGATGAAAATAGTACGTGGACGCAGTGGCAGAGGACAACATGGCCGGATGGCAAGCCTCATATCGACGATGGGGAAAGGTCAGGAAAGGCATGTGACCATTGGAATCTGTATAAAAAAGACATTGAGCTCATGAAAAATGATTTTAATGCAAATACCTTTCGCTTTTCTGTAGCTTGGAGCCGCATAGAACCAAAAGAAGGAGAGTTTTCAGACGAAGCGTTAAAACATTACTCCCAAGAAGTAGATGCCCTCTTAGAAGCGGGCATTGTACCTATGATTACTCTTCACCATTTTGATCATCCTACCTGGTTTGAAGAAAAGGGAGCGTTCGAAAAGGAAGAAAATATCTCCTACTTCACCCGCTTTTCAAAGAAAGTTTTTGAAAAACTTGGTCAAAAGGTCCCTCTTTGGTGTACTATTAATGAACCAACAATTTATATGTTCCAGGGATACATGCCTTTTAACTGCAAATTTCCGCCTGGGAAATTTAGCATGCTTCTCTGGCACCCATTAGCAGTCAAAGTTTTAAGAAATTTTATGCAAGCCCATACTGAAACATATCATGCATTGAAAGCCATGCCTGGAGGTGATAAGGCACAGATTGGCCTTGTACACCAGTACTTAAAATTTCAACCTTATAATTGGTATAATCCCGTGGACCATTTCATGAAGCTTGTTTGCAACCAGCTCATGGTAGATGCGGTCCTTGATTTTATGGAAAAAGGTATTTTTTCATTTGGATTTCCTGGCTACTACTATGAAGAATATAAGGCCCCCGAAGGAAAGCTCAGTGACTTTATTGGGCTTAACTATTATTCTCGCGTCCTTCAATACTGGTTTAGCAAAAAAGGGGCTTGCTATTCAAATGAAATAATGACCGATATGCCCTATGCACTCTATCCACAAGGGATTTATTTAGCAATCAAGGATGTATCGCGACTTGGACTACCTATTTACATAACAGAAAATGGCACCGATGACCGTGAAGAAAATGACTGGCGAAGAGCTAAATTTTTCAGAGAGTACCTTAAAAAAAATGCGGGTAAGTTTAGCTATCGAAGATGGGTATGATGTTCGTGGCTATTACTGCTGGACCTTAACGGATAACTTTGAGTGGAATATGGGCTATAAACCCCGTTTTGGCGTCTACAGTATTGATAATAGAGAGACGCAGGAAAGGAAGCTCAAAAAAGGAGCCCTGGTCTATGCTCGCATCATAAAAGTTTCCGCGATGGCAAATTGGCTGCTCATACGAGTGACTACAGAGCGGCGGAAATAGAAGCTGCTGAACAACCTGGTGATGACAAAAAACGGTAATGGGCGTGAGAAAACATTAGTTTCTCACGTTCTGTTCAATCTATTTATACATTACAAATTAGATCATTTTTAGCTTATTTTAGTTAAATTTTAACACCGCGCGTACAGAATTTGTCACAAATAAGATAGACTGAAACTGGTATTTATAAGAGTAAACGTAAGGAATCACACATGGATAAATGGTTATTGAGCATCTTATTACTTTCGTCCTCTACTTCATGCACTATAAGTCAGCAATTAGATAGCTACATGGATGCTCTTACTCAGCTCAACAGATTCAATGGAACGGTGCTTGTCGCTCAAGGCGATACGATTTTATTGAGCAAAGGGTATGGATCAGCATGCTTTGAATTCGATGTGCCAAACACACCCCAAACCTATTTTAGAATTTGCTCAATCAGCAAAATGCTAACGGCGGTTGCCATTTTGCAGTTGCAAGAAAAAGGGCTCCTAAGGTTTGATGATACAGTAAACATGTATATCGATTTTCCTCGCGCACAAGAAATAACCGTACATCATCTTTTGAGTCATACATCTGGCCTACCAAGCGACAGCTTACCCATTGAAATGGCAGCCATACCAACTTCTTTAGAAAAAATTGTTTCCTTTTTTAAGGATAAACCATTAAAATGCAATCCTGGTGAAGATTTTCATTACAGTAATGAGGGATATTACCTCTTATCGTATATCATCGAAAAAATTTCGGGCAAAAAATTTGAATCATATTGTAAAGAAGCAATTGCAAAACCTTCAGGTATGAGCGTAAAAAGCCTCGATACGGTGAGTATGCCCTAGTAAAACTCAGCATTCGGGTATCGCTTTAATGACCAAACCGAGCTTGTGCAAGGACATTATTCGTACGGCCCGAATTTTAGCGGAACTGGCGGTTTTAGTTTCACAGCAGCCGATCTTTATGCCTTTGCTCGCTCTTTACTCTCAGGCACGCTGATTAATAAAAACTCGTTAAGCAAAATGTTCACCCCGTATCACCCTAAGCAAAACTATGGGTATGGATGTAGCATAGAAACACTCCTTGGCCATCGATGCATTCTTCACAATGGGGAGCTCAGTGGCTTTAGATCAAACATAACCGTACTAATCGATGATGACGTCTACATCATACTGCTCAGTAATGTACTTTCATCCTGGGTAAATGATGCACGAGATGCATTAGCAGCCATAGTGCTTGGAAAGCCTTACGCTATGCCTGCTGATAGAGTCATCTCCATCGATCCTCAATTATTAGATGAATATGTTGGGACATATGATCACCCTCTCTTACCGATTCACCGTATCGCGTTCTAAAAAAGAGGGGTACTTATATACACCAGATCACACTATGCTCGTGCCGGTTTGCAAGGACCAGTTTTGGCCAAATACGCAGAATAAAAATATGCTTTACACTTTTGTGCGGGATGAAAAAGGAAAGTCTGCCAACTGCATATCAAAGGCGGCTCCCGCTATTATGAAATTCGCTGCACCAAAATATGAGCAGCCGTCCTAGAAACTCCGCACAATTTTAAACGGATGTCCACAGATAGCCAGCATGTAAGCTCAGCTCACCCCTGTAATTAGGGCACTTTTTATGAAAAAATTTTCAAAAGAATTTATCGCTGATGGACCTCTACTTGATAAAATCAAAATTCGCTTTGCCCCAGAGACGAACTTTAATGAGTATCCTTTTTCAGTGCCCCTTGTAAGAAACCTTACAGAAATTGAATTTCCAACGAATGTCACTTTTTTCGTTGGCGAAAATGGTACGGGAAAATCTACTATACTCGAAACAATTGCCCACATGGCGGGATTCGGTGCCGAAGGTCGTAATAAAAATATTAATTTTAAAACATCCCAAGAAATGACATACACAGAGCACAACACCTTGCCGACGATGTACACACTTTCGTGAAGGCATAAGCCAAGGATGGGGTATTTTTTTCGAGCAGAGAGCTTTTTTACACTTGCCAATTTTGATTGTTACTATGGCGCTTGAGTGGGGGCATCGCATATGCTCCCTATGAGGAAAGTCACTTCACGAGAGACAATCGCACGGGAAGAGCTTCCTTACTTCTTTTTAAATTTATCTGCCCGGTGGATTTTTTATCTTTGATGGAACCTGAAGCAGCTCTATCACCACAACGCCAACTCGCTTTACTGGCCTTAATCTACGATGCATGCAAAAAATATAATTCTCGGTTCATTATTGAAACTCATTCGCCAATCTTATTAGCAGCTCCTAATGCAACCATTTATTCCATGCGATTCTGACAAGTTAACCAAGATAGCATACGAAGATACTCAGCATTATAAGATTACAAAAGAATTCTTAAACAACCCACAGTTTTATTTGCATCATTTGTTCAATGATTAAGTTACGCCTTCACCCCAGCTTACTTGAAAGCAGTTTTAAGAAAGTTAAGCAAACACCTCGATCCTATATTTGTTCTTGCATGATGCAATCGACGATGGCAGCAGAGCTCTGAAACTAACAAAATTTTTTAATCAGAGATCCCACTAAAAAAAGTCTTAAAAAAAATATCCGAATGGACGCCTGATTGATAGAATAAAGTGTGCCTTACCCCCGCCACTTATTTTAGCTTATTCTCCCAGATCTATGCACAATTATTTTATTAAGTTGTAAAAATCAGATATGACAGTAATGCTTCGAAATAACAAGGACACAAGTCAACTGAAAGGATTTGGCAAAGCTAACTGCTTTTCGATTATATGAGTATTATGCATATCTTCGCTATACAATTTTGTACAATTATTCTCCAAAGCTGCTGCCAAAACCAGGCTGTCAAAGTATGCGTAGTGGTAGCTTGAAGCCAGTTTAATAGCTAAAAAAACTGTCCGCAGATCAACATTCACTATGTCGAATTTTTCACTAATTTCATTAATACTTACTTGCAGATCTTCATAGGATATTTTTCTTTTTCTATGCATGACCCATATAAATTCATTGATCACTTGGGTACTTATAATTATTTGTGCATTTGATGTACACAATATTTTCTATGATCGTTCTTTTGCTTACCTCATCTTCTGAGAAAAGATAAATGATGCAATTGGTATCCAAAAACAATCTATCTTTTGTAGATTTCATCGCGATCAACCTTTAACCCTTGTGTCTTAACTTGCAATGATTAATGATTTAAGAAGAGGCTTACTATTACTTTTTACTATCGACTCAGCATTTATGAGAATGATCACTCGAATTTCAGGGCCTAGGTTATGTATATATTCTTTTGGGATTTCAATAACCCCATCCTTTGGTTTTGTTATAAATTCAATTGCTTTCATGAAGCACTCCTTTGACAAATAACCAATATTAAGTTTACTTCAAAACGATCTATTAAACAACTATTTCGATTCTCTTTTGTTAACCACATATTTATCAGGTGGATAATCTTTGATCTCAAGAAATATAAACCCCAACCATCGTAAGTTGACTGTGGAGGCTATCCACTTGCAAGCTCCTTAGAATCTCGGTTGAACAAGCTGTAACATCCCGCCAGAGCTAAAATGATAACTAAACTTGCAATCAATGACAGCGGCATTTTAAAGGGCTCACCAAAAACTAGTACGGGTAAGGTGTAATTGAAAAGATTTGAGAGCATATGAAGAAGTATACAAAGTTCAATACGCCTAGTCTTATACGCAATAAGCCCCAAGGAAAAACTAAAAGCATAATGTCCTCTTAAAAAGAGGTAGTCGAGTAACGGAGCGCGGGATTCCTCAAAGCCAACGTGCATGTAGGTAACGGCCAAAGAACCAAGAAGGTTAAAAAATAGAGCCTGTGCCGTTGTCATTGGAAATTTCACGTAGGCAGTCCGTGCAAGCAGCTCCTCAATACACGCTGACGCACCAACTCCCGTTATGAGAGAAATGAGAGCTGGAAAATTCTGGTAGGGAATGCCCAAGATCTTAAACATTGTTGCCACGATGAGCCCTGTGGCCGTCACTGCTACCAACAAAAGCCATGGGGGAAGTTTTAAGTCATATTCAAAAAATTTTAGCCTATAGTTTTTTCGAGCAAACTCTAAAGAGCTATAAAAAATACCTGTCAAAGCAAGTAAGGCAATGAGAGCAACCAAGGTATAGGGTACATGAGCAAAAAAGCCGCCTCCATGAATCAAAAATGCAGTGCACAATCCCCAAACAAGCGGCAAAAGGCTCAAGAAAAATAGTTTAAGTAAAGAGCTCCGGTACATCATTTTCCTCTGCAACGATTTAGCTTAAAAGCTTCGGTTTAGCAATCGGTTTGATACTAAGAGCTTTCATGCCCACAGCTTGTTACTCTATCATAAAAAGCATAGAGAGAAGAAATCTACGATTGAGTTAATAATTTACAGCATAAGGAAGTCGGATAGCAATCAACACACTTCTCATGCTGAAAAAACGCCCCTGTTAACAATGCGCCGAAATGCTATCAAGAAACCGATTAGAAAAAGTATTCATCGGATCAATCCGTTTATAAGGATAAACCATTAAAATGCAATCCTGGTGAAGATTTTCATTACAGTAACGCGGGATATTACCTCTTATCGTATATCATCGAAAAAATTTCGGGTAAAAAATTTGAATCATATTGTAAAGAAGCAATTGCAAAACCTTCAGGTATGAGCGTAAAAAGCCTCGATACCGGTGAGTATGCCCTAGTAAAAAACTCAGCATTCGGGTATTGCTTTAATGACCAAAACGAGCTTGTGCAAGCACATTATTCGTACGGCCCGAATTTTAGCGGAGCTGGCGGTTTTAGTTTCACAGCAGCCGATCTTTATGCCTTTGCTCGCTCTTTACTCTCAGGCACGCTGATTAATAAAAACTCGTTAAGCAAAATGTTCACCCCGTATCACCCTAAGCAAAACTATGGGTATGGATGTAGCATAGAAACACTCCTTGGCCATCGATGCATTCTTCACAATGGGGGGAGCTCGAGTGGCTTTAGATCAAACATAACCGTACTAATCGATGATGACGTCTACATCATACTGCTCAGTAATGTACTTTCATCCTGGGTAAATGATGCACGAGATGCATTAGCAGCCATAGTGCTTGGAAAGCCTTACGCTGTGCCTGCTGATAGAGTCATCTGCATTGATCCTCAATTATTAGATGAATATGTTGGGACATATGATCACCCTCTCTTTACCGATCCACCGTATCGCGTTCTAAAAAAAGAGGGGTACTTATATACACCAGATCACACTATGCTCGTGCCGGTTGGCAAGGACCAGTTTTGGCCAAATACGCAGAACAAAAATATGCTTTACACTTTTGTGCGGGATGAAAAACGAAAAGTCTGCCAACTGCATATCAAAGGCGGCTATTATGAAATTCGCTGCACCAAACATGAGCAGCCGTCCTAGAAACTCCGCACAATTTTAAACGGATGTCCACAGATAGCCAGCATGTAAGCTCAGCTCACCCCTGTAATTAGGGCACTTTTTATGAAAAAATTTTCAAAAGAATGTATTCCTGATGGACCTTCACCATTATCAATTGAAAGTTAAATCGCCTTATTTTAATTTTGCAAAAAAATTTACACTCATGGTATTAAAATTTAAACAAAATTAAAGCAAGCCGCATACATAAAAGTATTTGAAAAAAATTTTAATTTTGTGCTATGATTTATACCATGAGTACAAAAAACCAGACAAAACTAAAAAATCTTTTTAGGATATGGCCTATGCATACTGCCATACCCGTCTCTTGGCTAAATAGCAAGGGCTATTCCTATTCGCTTATCCATAAGTATGCATATTCCCACTGGGTTAATTTTTTAGCGCATGGATTTATTTGCCGTCCTGATGATAAAATCGAATGGAGCGGATTACTTTGGGGCCTGCAGCAATCAAACCGATTTCATGTCGGAGGAAAGACAGCTTTAGAGTTGCAAGGAAAAGCACATTTTATCAAATTCGCTCAGGAAGAGATATTTGTGTTTTCTGCACGAGGTTTCAAATTACCGCCATGGTTGAATAGCACCAATAAAAACTTAAAATTCGTCAATATATCCACAAACCTTCTGCCTATGAATGTCGGCATGAAAAAATATAATTTTGGCGAATACACCCTATCGATCTCAAATCCCGCTCGTGCATTTTTGGAATACATGCATCTTGCCGGCAAATATCATAGTTTTGAGGAAGCGTATTACCTCATGGAAAATCTGCACTCTCTAAATCCTGAACTCATGCAGGAAGTCTTAGAGGCATGCACATCCATCAAAGTCAAACGCTTGGTACTCTGCCTGGCAAAAAAGCAAGATGTTGGATGGTTTAAGAATCTTAACCTTAATGAAATCTCTCTTGGCACAGGCGTGAGGCAGGCTGTAAAAAATGGTTCGTATGATAATGAATTTCTAATAACATACCCTAAATCATGGGATATTCAGACCAATGAAGTTCCATTTTGAAGAGCAAACCAGACTTCTCTTGGAAGTTTTAAGAACAATCACAAGTAATCCATTTTTTGTTCTCAAGGGAGGTACCGCAATAAATTTCTTTCATACAAATGTGCCTCGTCTTTCTGTCGATATTGACTTAGCATATACAAAGATAAATTCAAGAACAGTCTTTCTTAAGGAAAATAATGCTTTCTTTGATACTTTGCTTTCGATGTTACCAATCAATCACGCAGTTCTCGTGCAGCAACAGAACACCCGGGATGGAATACCAAAAAGACTAGATATTTATTCAAAAGATGTGCAAATAAAGGCTGAAGTTAATTTGATATTAAGGGGAGCCGTATATTCACCTACCCTTAAAGAATCTTGTCTTGCAATCAAGCAAAAATATGACAGTGTGCTCACAATTAATACACTATCATTTGAAGACCTCTACGCAGGAAAATTTTGTGCGGCTCTAGATAGACAACATCCAAGAGACTTATTTGATGTTATGATTTTTTATGAAAATCACCAGATATCTGAGCGACTAAAAAAAGCTTTCTTAATATATTTGATTAGTTGCAATAGACCAATAGCAGAAATGATCGATCCTCATCGCCTCGAGCTCTCTTTTTTATATGAAAAGGAATTCATTGGTATGACCAATACGAGTGTATCTTACAAAAATCTAGTTGATGTCAGAGAAAGATTGATTTCTGATATTAATGCTCATCTCAATGAAGAAGACCGTAAATTTCTTATAGCATTCAAAAAGGGGGCGCCTGAATGGAACCATTTTGATATTGAGCATGTCAAATACATGCCTGCGATAAAATGGAAACTCCATAACATTGCTCAAATGGAGCCGAAAAAGCATCAAATAGCCTTAACTAACCTGACAAAGAAACTTGGCTTTTAATCGCCGCAAGGATCTTTCACGCTAATCGCCAGACCTAATCCTAATAAATGCTTCAATGGTGATGTTTGTGCACGTTCATCAATGAGGAAATGAGCTTATTCAAGTCTGTCTTTTTGTAGATTTCATTGCGATAAAACTTCAACCCTTTTGTCTTAACTCGCAGCGACTTTAGAAAAGGCTTATAAGAACTTTTTGCTTTCGATTCACTATTTATAAGAATTATAACGGATTTCAGCACCGACGATGTGTATATATTCTTTTGGGATTTCAATAACCCCATCTTTTGGCTTTGTTATAAATTCAATTGCTTTCATGGAAGATCCTTTTGATAAGAATAATCAATTTTAATGTTACTTTAAAACGACGGATTAAACGATTATTTCAATTCTCTGGTTTAATCATCTATTTATTATATTTATAATTTTTGATCTAAAAAAATATTTGAAATTTTAAATCTCCAGAGTTACACTTAAATGGACTTGCACAGATAGCGAGCAATTAAGCTCAGCTCATCCCTGTAATTAGGGCACTTTTTATGAAAAAATTTTCAAAAGAATTTATCGCTGATGGACCTCTACTTGATAAAATCAAAATTCGCTTTGCCCCAGCGACTGACTTTAATGAGTATCCCTTTTCAGTACCGCTTGTAAGAAACCTTACAGAAATTGAATTTCCAACGAATGTCACTTTTTCGTTGGCGAAAATGGTACGGGCAAATCCACTATTCTCGAAACAATTGCCCACATGGCGGGATTTGGTGCCGAAGGAGGCAATAAAAATATTAATTTTAAAACCTCCCAAGAAACGACATACACGGGAGCACAACGCCTTGCCGACGAATGCACACTTTCGTGGAGGCATAAGCCAAGGATGGGGTATTTTTTTCGAGCAGAGAGCTTTTTTACACTTGCCAATTTTATTGATACTATGGCGCTCGAGTGGGGCGGTATGGCATATGCTCCCTATGGAGGAAAGTCACTTCACGAACAATCGCACGGGGAGAGTTTCCTCTCTTTTTTTAAGAATTTATCTGCCGGCGGATTTTTTATCTTTGATGAACCAGAAGCAGCTCTATCACCACAACGCCAACTCACTTTATTGGCCTTAATCTATGATGCATGCAAAAAGTATAATTCCCAATTTATTATTGCAACGCATTCGCCAATCTTATTAGCATTTCCTGAAGCAACCATTTATTCATGCGATTCCGATAAGTTAACAAAAATAACATACGAAGATACTCAGCATTATAAGATTACAAAAGAATTTTTAAATAACCCGAAGTATTATTTGCACCACTTGTTCAATGATTAAAGAAAGATTCGCACCGACCATGGTCCAGTGATTGTGAGGCTATTCACTTGGCAAGTTCCTTAGAATCTCGGTTGAACAAGCTGTAACAACCTGCAAGTGCTAAAATCATAACTAAACTCGCAATCAATGACGGTGGCATTTTAAAGGACTCACCAATAACAAGTACGGGCAAGGTGTAATTGAAAAGATTTGAGAGCATATGAAGAAGTATGCACAATTCAATACGCTTAGTTTTATACGCAATAAGCCCCAAGGAAAAGCTAAAAACATAATATCCGCGTAAAAAAAGGTAGTCAAGTAACGGAGCGCGGGATTCCTCAAAACCAACGTGCATGTAAGTAACGGCTAATGAACTAAGAAGGTTAAAAAATAGAGCCTGTGCCGTTGTCATTGGAAATTTCACGTAGGCAGTCCGTGCAAGCAGCTCCTCAATACACGCTGACGCACCAACTCCCGTTATGAGAGAAATGAGAGCTGGAAAATTCTGGTAGGGAATGCCCAAGATCTTAAACATTGTTGCCACGATGAGCCCTGTGGCCGTCACTGCTACCAACAAAAGCCATGGGGGAAGTTTTAAGTCATATTCAAAAAATTTTAGCCTATAATTTTTTCGAGCAAACTCTAAAGAGCTATAAAAAATACCTGTCAAAGCAAGTAAGGCAATGAGAGCAACGAAGGTATAGGGTACATGAGCAAAAAAGCCGCCTCCATGAATCAAAATTGCAGTGCACAATCCCCAAACAAGCGGCAAAAGGCTCAAGAAAAATAGTTTAAGTAAAGAGCTCCGGTACATCATTTTCCTCTGCAACGATTTAGCTTAAAAGCTTCGGTTTAGCAATCGGTTTGATACTAAGAGCTTTCATGCCCACAGCTTGTTACTCTATCATAAAAAGCATAGCGAGAAGAAATCTACGATTGAGTTAATAATTTACAGCATAAGGAAGTCGGATAGCAATCAACACACTTCTCATGCTGAAAAAACGCCCCTGTTAACAATGCGCCAAAATGCTATCAAGAAACTGATTAGAAAAAGTATTCATCGGATCAATCCGTTTCTTAATCTCAATAAACTTTGTTAAACTTTCCCCATAAAGTCGATATGCCTTCTGGTAGGTAAGAAAATTCACTTTTCCCCAGTGTGGTCGCCCACTTAAACCAAGCAGGACTTCCTCGAAATTTTTAAAAAAATCATAATAGCGGTCTTCAAAATCCGTACCGATATTTAGATACACAACGTCACGGTCTGATGTCGGGCTTAGAAAATTATTGCCATCAGCTTTTACAAATCTCCCTACCACTTCAGTAATAACTAATCCACGTTGTATCCATTCACTTACAAGTATTTTAATCAGTTCAATTGCTTGCGGTAATAGATCAACTGGTACTGCAATTTCAGCTGCCATTCCAGCTTCGGGATTAGGATCCCACTGCAATGCATCGTAGCTAACTTTTTGATCGATTGAAGGATTATGTGAAACTGTTTTATTCCAAAAATCGGCAGTAACGAGATCATCGCTCAATTGCCACCGGAATTGAAAGTAATCCGACCGATGGTTCAATTCATGATAGTGTACTAGCAGCTCGCCTAAGCTCATTTCCTTTTTGCTATACTCGAGCATAAAAAGGGGTTCGCATTGAACCGTTATAGTATACATAACACCCAAGGCGCCTAGACTTACGCATGCTGCTTTAAATGCTTCTGGATCTTGTTTTACTGAAAAGATGTACGTTTTGCCATCTGAACCAATAAGTTCAATCTCCCTTATAAAACTTGATAGCGTTCCCGTATAACCGGTGCCATGAGTAGCGGTAGCCATTGCACCTGCCAAAGTCATGTTACCCATCGCTGGGAAATTAGCTAACGATAGGTCATACTTGGCTATCTGCTCGTTCAATTCATTTAAAAGTATTCCTCCCTGGGCACAAACCTGCATTTTTTCATGATCAATTGAAACGATATTGTTTAATTTTCTCATATCAAGAAGGCAATCATGTGTACCAACAATACCGCTAAACGAATGGCCAGCCCCAACTATGTTAATTTTACGATTATCCTTAACTGCTTGGGCAATACCAGATACAAGCTCTTCTTTAGATTGAGGACTCAGTACCAGCGCGGGATTACAACATTGATTTCTTCCCCAGTTAATCCATTCTGCTTTAATGCAAAAACTAACGATGATGAACAGATAAATATATGTTTTAAAAAGATTCATGTTTGCCATCGCTATTGTTTGCCTTTAATTCTTTCTCGCATCACTATCGCTTACCAGAGCAGTGGAAGTTGAGCCGCCCCTGCTTGATTTAATTTCAGACTCTCTAACAGAATACATTATTTACCTACAATAGGAACAATATCATCCGGCGCTCTAACGAGCGCTTTCAATCAGATTGAGTTGGATGGAGCTGACGTTTGTCAGCCACGCCCTTTATTCCATCAAGAAGGAACAAATTCCACTGATGCGCTCAGTGCCAATGAAAATACCGGCAAGAAAGAGATTTGCGTTGCCTTAACTTGCAGGACCACTCGATCATTAGCATTAACTGCTAAAGAGCCAGCATTAAAACCACAACCGCTTAGCTCCAGGGGAAGTAGAGTTCCAATGCCCACCGCATCAGCAAAATAGCCAGTATCCATATAAGGATTTGTCGGGCCATTATTACATGCTGACTTAAAGAACCTGTACTCTAAAGTGATAAATTCCGTTGCTCCCACAATTGGCACCGAAGCATCATAGCTCACATTCAAATTTCGCAATACTCCATTGGCTGGTATGGTAAATGCATACGACCCATACATAAGATCTGGGTTTACTAATCCAAGCGGGCTTATGGAGCCAAACCCGATAAGAACAGGATCAAAAGATGTGACGACCCCAAATCTGCTGAGCTCAAAACTCCCGAAGCGAAAGGAATGAGTTTTGCTCCTGCTGGAGTGCCCGCAGCTCCCGGAGTTCCGATTGCTCCCGGTGTACCAATTGAACCGGGTGTTCCTACAGCTCCTGGTGTACCCATTGCTCCTGCAGCTCCCGCTGTTCCAACTGCTCCTGGTGTACCAATGGAACCTGGTGTTCCCACTGCTCCTGGGGTGCCTATAACTCCTGCTGCCCCTGCCGTTCCAACTGCCCCTGGTGTTCCAATTGACCCCGGTGTCCCCATTGCTCCTGGAGTGCCGATTGCTCCTGCCGCTCCCGCTGTTCCAACTGCTCCTGGTGTTCCAATTGACCCCGGTGTTCCCATTGCTCCTGGGGTACCGATTGCTCCTGCAGCTCCTGCTGTCCCAACTGCTCCCGGTGTGCCAATTGACCCCGGTGTTCCTACTGATCCTGGCTTGCCTATCGCTCCTGCAGCTCCCGCTGTTCCCGCTGCACCTGGCGTACCAATTGCCCCCGGTGTTCCTACTGCTCCTGGTGTGCCTATTGCTCCGGGCGTTCCAGCCGCACCAGGTGTTCCTGCAGCTCCTGGAGGACATTTACACGGACGAACAAGGCTGCATGGTTGATTACAGCTGCTGCACGTTATTTTTGACCGGAGAAACATGTGAGCCATTTTCTCCGCTTGAACCTGTCTAAAATTTTCAAGCTGCGCTCTACTTAAAGCTTCATCGAATGAATACAAAGACGGCACAGTCAAGCATAACGTCGCCACTAGTATTCGGTTAGCATTCTTAAAAACCTGCATCAACTCCTCCTTGTTTTGAATTTTTTGATATTTTCAACAGTATCTACTATCGCCGCTCACACAAATCATTTGAGCTCAAGGGAGCTGACCTCTCCTCAGCACCACCAAATTTTCTTTTCAGTTAAGAAGGAACAAATTCGACTGATGCACTCAGTGCCAATAAAGTTGGCGGCGATGGAAAGAGCTGCTTTGCCTTAACTTGCAGAACCACTCGATCCCCAGCATTGACTGTTAAAGAGCCAGCATTAGAACCACAACCACTTAGCTCGAAGCCAGGGGCGCCCGTCACATTGCACACCGCATCGGCAAAATAAAGAGTATCCGTATAAGGATTCGTCGCACCGTTATTACATGCCGACTTAAACACCCTATATTCAAAAGTATAAAAAAATTGATTTCCTACCAGAGGCTCATAAACATCAAAGCTCACATTTAAATTTTGTAATGATCCGTTGATTGGTATTGTAAACGCATATGACCCATAAACAAGATCCACGTTTGTTGTTCCTAATGGGCTTATAGAGCCAAACCCCATAAGAACGGGATCAAACGAGTTCACCACCCCTAAATCTGCTCCAGTCAAAACTCCCGAAGCGAAAGGTATGAGTGTCACACCTACCCCTGGCGTACCCGGAGTTCCTGGAGTTCCAACTGCCCCTGGTGTACCTATTGCTCCCGGTATTCCTACTGCTCCTGGCGTCCCGACCGCTCCTGGTGCTCCGGCTGTTCCAATTGCACCCGGTGTACCAATTGACCCCGGTGTTCCTACTGCTCCAGGTGTACCGATTGCTCCTGGTGCTCCGGCTGTTCCAATTGCCCCTGGTGTTCCAATTGACCCCTGTGTCCCCATTGCTCCTGGAGTGCCGATTGCTCCTGCCGCTCCCGCTGTTCCAACTGCTCCTGGTGTTCCAATTGCCCCCGGGGTTCCTACTGCTCCCGGCGTGCCAATTGCCCCTGGTGCTCCCGCTGTTCCGACCGCTCCTGGTGTGCCAATCGAACCAGGCGTTCCTACTGCTCCTGGCGTGCCGATTGCTCCTGGTGCTCCCGCTGTTCCAACTGCACCTGGCGTACCGATTGCCCCCGGTGTTCCCACTGCTCCTGGAGTGCCTACTGCTCCCGGGGTCCCTACCGCCCCAGGCGTTCCTGAGGCTCCAGGAGTACACGTACAAGGACGAATAAAGTTGCATGGTTGATTACAAGTACTACACGTTATTTTGGACCGGAGTAGCAAGTGAGCCATTTTCTCCGCTTGAACCCGTGTAAAATTTTCAAGCTGCGCTCTGCTTAAAGCTTCATCGAATGAGTATAAAGACGCTACAGCCAAGCATAACGTCGATACCAGTATTCGGTTAGCATTCTTAAAAAATTGCATTAACTGCTCCTTTCTTTTTGAATTTTTCCGTATTTTTAACAACATAGTGTAATTGAATTAATATGCTCAAGCTTTTTCCAAATGAAGCCTCCATGTGTCGGGTATAGGCTATCCATTTAAACCAATCTTAATCAGATTGACATCAATGGAGCTGATCTTGGTCAGCCCCACCGAATTGTCTTATTCCATCAAGAAGGAACAAATAGCACAGATGCACTCAGTGCTAGTGCTTGGAAGGAAAGAACAGTTGAGGATATTAACTTAACCTGTAGAACCACTCGGTCACCAGCACTAACGGCTAAAGATCCACCATTAGAACCACAACCGCTTAATTCAGATGTTATAGGGCCGGGCACATTGCACACTGCATCAGCGAAATAACCAGTATCAGTATAAGCATTTGTGGCGCCGTTATTACATGCTGAATTGAAAAACCTGTACTCAATAACAATGTCGTATGGTGGTGGGCTCGACTGCAGAGAATCAAAACTCACATTCAAATTTTGCAATACTCCATCGGCTGGTATGGTAAACGCATAAGACCCATAAACAACATCCACGTTTGTTGATCCAAGGGGGCTAAAGGAACCAAACCCAATAAGAACGGGATTCGAACCTAATATGACCGTCACATCTGCTGCGCTCAAAACTCCCGAAGCATAAGGAATGAGTCCTAGTCCTACTGCCAAAGCTCCTGGAGTTCCCACTGCACCTGGTGTACCAACTGACCCGGGTGTACCAATTGAACCAGGTGTTCCTACTGCTCCTGGTGCTCCCGCTGTTCCGATTGCACCTGGTGTACCAATCGATCCCGGTGTTCCTACCGCACCTGGCGTGCCGATTGCTCCTGGTGCTCCCGCTGTTCCAACTGCACCTGGTGTACCAATTGAGCCCGGTGTTCCTACTGCTCCTGGCGTACCGATTGCTCCTGCTGCTCCCACTGTTCCAACTGCACCTGGTGTACCAATTGACCCGGGCGTTCCTACTGCTCCCGGAGTGCCGACCGCTCCTGCCGCTCCTGCTGTTCCAACTGCACCTGGTGTACCTATTGAACCCGGTGTTCCTACTGCTCCTGGAGTTCCAATTGATCCTGCCGCTCCCGGTGTTCCAACCGCACCCGGTGTACCTATTGACCCCGGTGTTCCCACTGCTCCTGGAGTACCGATTGCTCCCGGAGTCCCTACCGCCCCTGGGGTACCTGCGGCTCCAGGAGTACAGATACAAGGTCGAACAAAGTTGCATGGTTGATTACAGGTGCTGCAGGTTATTTTGGACCGAAGCAGCAAGTGCGCCATTTTCTCAGTTTGGACCTGTCTAAAATTTTCAATCTGTGCCCTGCTTGAAGTTTCCTTGAATGAATATAAAGACGGTACAGTTAAGCATAACATCGATAGTAGCATTCGGTTAGCATTCTTAAAAAACTGCATTAATTCCTCCTTTTTTGGAATTTTTCCCTATTTTTAACAAAACATTGTAATTAAATTAATGTACCAACACCTTTTGCCAATCAGCCTCCTCATTCTGTCTAGCACAGGCTTGCCAGCTAAACCAATCTTAATTAGATTGAGTTGGGAACAAATTGAATTGATCCACTCAGTGCTAGTGCCATTAAGCCGGGAGTTATAAACGTTCCCTTAACTTGCAGAACCACTCGATCGCCAGCGTTAACAGCTAAAGTACCGGTATTAGAACCACACCCACTTAACTCCGATGCTGCACCAAAATAACTGACCGCTGCGTCAGCAAAATAACCAGTATCGGTATAAGCATTTGTCGGGCCGTTATTACATGCTGACTTAAACAACCTGTACTGAAAAGTGTATATGTTTGGCTGGCCCTCCGCGAATACGAGAGCATCAAAACTCACATTCAAATTTTGCAATACTCCGTCGGCTGGTATAGTAAACGCATAAGACCCATAAATAATATCTAGGTTTACTGTTCCAAGTGGGCTTAAGGAGCCAAAACCAATAAGAGCGGGCTTAAACCCTGAAATCGCCCCAAGATCTGCTGAGCTCAAAACCCCTGAAGCAAAAGGAATCAGTGCTACTCCTGCTCCTGGAGTTCCCACTGCCCCCGGCGTACCAATTGCCCCTGGTGTTCCTACTGCACCTGGTGTCCCGATTGCTCCCGGTGCCCCTGGTGTTCCTACTGCACCTGGTGTACCGATTGAACCTGGTGTTCCTACTGCACCTGGAGTGCCGATTGCTCCTGCCGCTCCCGCTGTTCCAACTGCACCTGGTGTACCTATTGAACCCGGTGTTCCCACTGCTCCTGGAGTGCCGATCGCTCCTGCCGCTCCTGCTGTTCCAACTGCTCCTGGTGTACCAATTGGCCCCAGTGTGCCTACTGCTCCTGGTGTGCCGATCGCTCCTGCCACTCCTGCAGTTCCAACTGCTCCTGGTGTACCAATTGACCCAGGTGTTCCCACTGCTCCTGGTGTTCCAATTGATCCTGCCGTTCCCGCCGTTCCAACCGCACCCGGTGTACCTATTGAGCCCGGTGTTCCCACTGTTCCTGGTGTACCGATTGCTCCCGGCGTCCCTACCGCCCCTGGGGTCCCTGCAGCTCCAGGCGAACATTTACAAGGTCGAACAAAGTTGCACGGTTGATTACAGGTGCTGCAGGTTATTTTGGACCTGAGCAGCAAGTGCGCCATTTTTTCCGCTTGAACTTGTCTAAAATTTTCAATCTGCTCTCTGCTTAAAGCTTCATCGAATGAATATGAATACGCTCCAGTCAAGCATAGCGTTGCTACTAGTATTCGGTTAGCATTCTTAAAAAACTGCATTAACTCCTCCTTTTTTGGAATTTTTCGATAGATCTAACAAATAGTGTATTTAAATTCATGCGGTCAAATCTTTTCCCCCATTAAGCCTCCTAGTGTCGAGTACAGCATTGCCATTCAAACAAATCTTAATAAGTATTAGTGAGCAAAATCCAGAATAAGCAAAAATTTCTTAGTATCATAAAGAATCAGCTTTTTTTGTTGACCTTCTCTCAGCAACTATGCTACGGATAAAGCAATAGAAGGGATACGCATGAAACTATTTAAAATTACGCTTTCACTCTGCCTCCTATTGAGCAAAAATGTCTTTTGCATCACTATTTGTACCGCGGCAGATGCATTTTATTTTCAACCGTTACTCAATTTCATTGGCAGTTTGCATAAAGTTAATTTTTGTGAATTGGATACTTTGTTGGTATTTGACTTAGGGCTCAATGCTGAACAAATCGCTTTCCTTAACAAAATAGAAAAACTTCAAGTGCACGAAGTCAGACGAGTACATCCTGATATTCTCAAAAAATTTACCGTTCTTCCAAATGGTAAAACCGGGCCGGGTTGGTATGCATGGAAACCTGTAGTAATTAAACAAGCACTTGAACAGTTTCCCACCGTACTTTGGCTTGATGCAGGAACAACTCTACTAAAATCTGTTATACCTCTTTACCGCTATACTCAATACCATGGCTATTTTCTCTGCACCATAGGAGAGGACGTTCTAGATGGATCAAACTATAAGCATGGTATAGAATGGCAAACAACCCAGTATGTGCGACAAAAATTTAATCTAGATTCAGCCGAAAGGAAAAGCATCTTGAAGAAGGAAGCCGTTGCTGCTGGTATCATTGGCGTATCTCGAACTGCCCAGCATCTTTTTATAAACGAGCTTTACGAATTAGCACATGATTTGCGAAATTTTCAAGATGATGGAAGCGCGCCTAAAGGATTTGGCTGCGCCCGCTACGAACAAGCCCTGTTGGGTATTATCGCTTATGTAAAAAATCTTCATATTTTTCGCCAAGAACCGAGGCAAATGCAGCCCATGAATCTTACTATCGATCAGGAAACATACCCCTTTTTCATTACTTGGCACGGCCCCTTTGTAAATGAAAAAACATGTATTTATTCTTCTCGATGGGACCTATCGCGTTACGATTACTTTACTTCTTTTATAAAATATAAGGAAACATATGTCAGTTAGCAAAATTATACTTACTTCTCTTGCTTGTTTTTTTTACTGTTATCCACACATCGTGTATTTTATACCACCAAAAGGATATAATGGGGATAAGATCTTTGACATGTCAGATCCTTTCTATAACAAGGATGATCAAAATCGTCCTTTTTTTAATCTACGTGAGCATTTAAGAAAACAAGGCTATGATCTGGTTACGACCAATCTTGATACAGAGCTTAAAGATTTTTCAGGCCTGATTGTCTGTGATTTGCCTTTGGTTGAAAAATTGGAAAAGTGCAAGTCGCTGCCTTTGGATAAAAAAATTCTCCTTATCTTAGAGCCGCCAACCGTTGCACCCGAATACTACGATCCTTTGTATCATCAGTATTTTGGCAAGATTTTGATTATGATAGACGATTACGTTAACAATACACAGTATTTTAAGCTTCATTACCCCCAAGCAAATTTATGCATGCTTGAAAACCCGATCCCCTTTGTTCAAAAAAAGTTTTGTACTCTCATCGCTGGAAATAAATACTCTCCCCACGCTTGCGAGCTCTATTCTGAACGTAAAAAAATAATTCGCTTTTTTGAAAATTTCGCCCAAACAGAATTCGATCTGTTCGGTTTTTTTTGGCAAAAGGACCAGTTCCCCTCATATAGGGGACCTGCAGCAGTAAAACAGAACATTTTAAAGAACTATAAGTTTTGCATCTGCTATGAAAACATGCGCGATGTTAATGGATACATAACAGAAAAAATTTTTGATGTATTTAAAGCTGGTTGTATTCCGGTTTACTGGGGGGCGCAAAATATTACCGACTACATACCAAATACGTGCTTTATTGATAGACGGGCTTTTGATTCCGATAGCGCCCTCTATAATCATTTACACTCGATCACGCAAGAAGAATACGAAAGAATGCTTACCGCTATTAGACAGTTTTTTACTAGCCCCAGAGCTTTTTATTTTTCCGATACCTACTTTATTAACCAGATAAGCATCATGCTGGGTATACCCGTTAATCATGCTCCTAACGAGTCAAGAGGCTCATAAGGTTTTTTTGCATATATTTCATAGGTAAGCTGGCGCTGTAATGCATAGTCCTTATTATGGTCACAGAGTGGATTGTAATTATTGTATCGGTAGAGTACATCAGGAATAAATCTTATGTGACCCCTTGAAGACATCTCCAGCAGAGGAAATATCCAAGCCAGATCCCCCGCACTTTGATAAAAGTCTCCATTATACAGTAAATCTTCTTTTTTGATATGTTTAAATAAACCAGCTTTAAACGTTCTTAAATGGGTGGTAACAAAATTATAGCGTTTAAAACTATTGGTATCCATAACCCACTGCGGAAGTTCAGCACAAAACCCAATCTGATTTTGCGGGCACCACATAAATTGACCATACGTCATCCAGACGTTTGGATCTTGATATTCTTGAGCTACCCGCTCTAACACTCTTTCGTGCGCTAACGCGTCATCTCCATCAAGGTTCACAATAATTTTATGATCGGCATAGCTGTGTATGGCATTATAAAGGTTACCAAGAGCACATCCGACGCGCTTACTATTATGAATCACACGAACTTTATCCTTCAGATTGTGCTCCTCAACATAGGTATCAATAAGCATACGCGTTTTATCGGTGGAACAATCATTTATATACAGTATTTCAAAAGGGTACCCTGTCTGCTGATTAACGGCAGATTCAATATTAGCAATACAATATTCTTCAACATTATACGCGGTGATAATTATGACAAACTCAATAGGGCTGCTTTTTAAAAAAAAGGAAAGGCCATTAAAAAGAAGCAGCGTCTGACTGTTAAATACAACATTTTTGCTTTCATGAGTTATGCCTTCTGTTGCATATTTTTTCTTCTCTCGTAACACGAAAGATCATACTCAAGAGCAGTATCTCCCGGCCTTGCAGCTAAAGCTTTCCTGATGGCTTTTTCACCTGTTTTATAATCACCAACATGCCAAGCACAAATGCCCAATATTCTATGCCTCTCAAAATCATACAGACCTTTTTCAATAAAGAGTGTATCGTTACTGGGAAAACTTAATTTCGCCGCTCTTCGAGCAAAAATATAACTCAAAGCCATGTCCTGTGTATTTAAATAATGGTTTGCTATTTTTATCAGAGGTTCCGCACGATGCGGACGAAGTGAGTAAGCCTTTAAATAATAGTGAAGTGCCTCATACCAATCTTGCTCGCTTTTATTGCAAGCACTGTAATTAACAAATTCAGTGATCTCGGCAAGATTATAGTAAGCTAGGTAGGTAAACTCATCCTTTTCTTCAAACTCAGTCACCTTAATAAAAAAATTTTTTGCATTTTCCCATTCTTGTAAACAAGAACAGGTTTGGCCTAAAAGATATATCGTCCTGCGGTTTTTTGGATCGTCTTGATAATCCTGTAAAAGCCATTCTTTATCCCGAACCCAGCGCTTTTGAGATTTCTCGCGTCCCTGCTTTTTAGGATCATAGGTAACGAAGATATCATCTGGAAATGTATATACAGGGTAAACATCAGGTATTTCATGGACTCGCCCTTTAAATCGTATACATGATTCTGTTCTTATAAGGCGAGCTGTGCAGAACGAATAGGGACGTTGGTCAATAATGCGAATATTATAGCAACGGCAAAACATTGGATTATCGTTTGTATGTTCATAGCAATAGCTAACCAGTCGATCGAAATCGTTCATATACCACTCAGCATCAACAAAAAGTATGAACTTCGATTCAGGAAAGACCGTTGTTGCAATATGCAAAGCCCGATTTCTTGAGGTTGAAAAATCTACAAAAGGCTCTTGTTCTATGTGGAAATTTAGAATTCCTTTTGCTTGGAAAAACTCTTGTAATTTTTTTTCAGTGCCATCAGTTGATCCCGTATCCAAAACTACATACGCAACTTCCCCAGTATCGGCATGCCCGTCCTTTACATTTTTTGTCAGGTAGGTCTCAACTGTTGGCTGAATCACCTCTGCCTCATCTTTAACCATCAATAATACCACAATAAATGGCTTCGCATTGAGCGAGGAACAAAGAGTAACCGTTCTGGATGTCCCCGTAAAAAAAATTATAGAGAGAGTAATAACATTTAACAGATACCCATTCATTAAGAGCCCTCAAACTTTTAGATGTTCACTTTTTTAAGAGTAAGGGCGCTCCTTTTTGAAAGCAATAATTTGGTATATTTTTATATAAAAAGGGAAAGTCGAGAAAAATGCCCCCTTTTTTCGTGACCTAGTAATGAAAAAAGGGGGCATTTTTGAAACAATTATTTCTTTGAATAGCTTGGTGACAGTGCATAGTTGACTTATTCCGGTACAACCACAGTTGCGCTCAGCATATGTTAAGCCTATCCAAACGATGTTTTATCATTTAGAGAGCACTTTGCAAATTAATCATATTTTTATAAAATGGTTTCCAGAATAATTTAAGCCTTGTTTGTATTTTTTTCCGTAATGATGCATGAGTGATCAGTTTGACGTTTAAGCATTGGCAGCTTTTTTATTTTAGATAGACTTACTGTCGTTTGCGCTTTCCGTCTTGTCCGTGGCTTCGACACTTTGATGGTAACATCTTATCCCAAAAGATTAAGAAATCTAAAAAGACGCTCCATAGAAAATCCAGCAAGTTTGCCTTGATTCAATGCAGATATTTTTGGCTGATCAATATCAAGAAGCTTAGCTGCTGCTATTTGGGTAAGCTTCTTTTTTTTAATGAGCCTATTAATTTGAAGAGCAAGCTCTGCTTTAGCGAGCCTTTCTTCAGGGTTTGGCAATCCCAGATCAGCGAATACATTTCCAGAGCTTATTTCGTATTGCATACTCTTTCTTTCCATAATTCAAAAGCAGCGATACTATTTATATAAAAATCTCTTTAATTTTCCTCTTTTTTATTAAATACTTCGCGGATTTCTTTTATGAGCGCCTCTTGGTTGCAAATCAAATATTTCATTACTGCAAGCACCCCACCCTTTTGCGTAGGGACCTCATAATGAACAACTACCATAGCATCCTGAGGGCTTGCAATAAATGGGCTGACCGGTATAACTTTGAATAATCCTACGTCATCTCTGGCTGCAGAAATTTGTTTATATAAATCTGCTAAAGATTCACTTACAATCGTTCCATTTAGTTTTTTAATACAATCGTGTGAAAAAAGCGCTTTCATGAATGGAATTAAATCACCAGGTTCTTCTTTGCCAAATTGCGCAAGCACCTCTGTATACCTTTGCGCAATCGCTTTTAATGACTCATCAGTGAATTTTCCAGTAGGCATAGAATAGATCACTCCAGCAAATAGCACTGTTATTATGCACATAATACTTTTATTCATGGAGTTCCTCAAGACTTGTTTGCCAAACGTCCTTCGACACGCTCACGATGAGCGGTCTATCGAACTATGGCGGGGCTGACGAGGCTCGAACTCGCGACCTTCCGCGTGACAGGCGGACGCTCTAACCAAACTGAGCTACAGCCCCGAATTTTTGGCTCCTCGGACAGGACTCGAACCTGTGACCTAACGATTAACAGTCGTGTGCTCTACCAACTGAGCTACCGAGGAATAATTTTTATGTATCTTACTATCATACCTAGCAATAGCCTGGCTTTATGTGCCCATCAGAATGGTTGTTCTGGTGGGCGGTACAGGACTCGAACCTGTGACCCCCAGTTTGTAAGACTGATGCTCTACCAGCTGAGCTAACCGCCCTAGTTTTACAACTAGATAGAGCTTAGTGTAGAGAAAAAAGGCTCAAAAGTCAAAAATTGTAAGCCCCCGCTCATCAAATCTGGCACGGTATTTTTTGGCATAATTGGCTTATGAGACTTTTTCTTAACAGGCTCGCTTTGCACTGGTTCTTTATCAAGAAAATCAAGCAATCGAGGACTTATTTCTGCCAGATATTCCCCAACCTGCTCATCAATTACTTCAAAACCTGCATGTATTTCAAGAAAATGAGCTATTCGCTCTACATGGTCCCCACCACAATATACAATAATATTCTCTCTCTTACAGGAAAGAACGCATCCTAAAATTTCTAGGTCTGCTATCTGATCGTATGCAAGGGTTGGTACAAACTCAAAACCGTCACTCACGTAGTAATTTTCACGATAGTCGTTATAGAGCAAACGTTTTACCTTGCTATACAATCTTTTATATGATTGCCACACGGCATCACCCGACTGCTTCTTTATATTTTTTTTCATGGTAGCAACAAATGGCATGGGGTTTTCAAAAGTCGCTCCTGTTATGTTCGGTTCCCTGTTGTTAAAAATTGACCGATAACTAACCCGATCGTCGTCAGCATAGGTAAAAGTAATATTCTTAAACCGCCTTTGAATCCATTTGGGAGCCAGCCCCATAAAATAGGGGGTCGCTGGCCGCCCAATGGTACGAAATTCCCAAATAAGCGCTGTTTTATCCGACTTATTCAATCGCGCTAAGGCAGTCAAAAAACGGCGTTCCGAGGGATACAGTTTTTTCTTTGCTTCCTTATAAGGAAGAATCTCCATCTCGTCCACACTTGTATTTGGAGCTTCAATATGGACATCATAAAAGATGCTGATGTGTGTAGTCTTTTTTTTCAATCGCTTAAAGCCACAGGGATAGGCAACCAAAGTCCCCCATGAAGAAAAGAGGACAACTATGCATGTGCCCCACCCACCCGTTCTTAATTTCATAATTCACCATTGCTTAATATTTTTATTTGTAATTTATTTTATCAGAAAATTAAGCTAGGTCAACAAGGCCAGAATTAGTGACCAAGGAAATGGAGTTTGCGCTGTTTTGCAAGCGCTTCGATCATACCATCCAAACGCATCTTCTCGAGAGCTCTATCAATAGGCATGGACCAAATGTATGTACTACCATAATCGTACGTTATATAAATTTCTGTATCGGTGCATACAAAAAAAACGGGTTTATATCCCACACGGCATGGTAATCTTTTGACAAGGTTTCCCTTCGATCGCTCAAAAAAATGAACAGTCCCGTCTGAGTAACAAACAACGATATGTTCCTTAGTTGTGCCTAAAAATTTTGGTTGAAGATCTGCATGATGCGGATCAAGCATCAGTGTGCATTGACCTGTTTTTATGTCAAAAAGACGCGTTAGTGAATCTGAATATCCCACAATAAGCGTTTGGGGATCTAATAACGAGCAACACGTAACTTCTTTCATTTCCCTTGATTGACCTTGGCTTAAAACAGGCCCTACATTAATTGTAGAATACATCTTGTAGTCGGTCTTATTCCACATATACACGCAGTGATCAAACCACCCTACAATAAAATCACCCACTATATGTGCCCCTTGTACCTCTTTAAGCTTAGCGACGCTTGTCCCTTGTAGATCGATCACATTCAAAAGACCATTCTTTTTGCCCACGAGCAGATGGTCATCGTCAAGTGCTCGAAAAATAGACAGCGCTTCGTTAAGCCAAAACTCATGCTTCTTGGATGCATCTAAAGAATGTATCCTAACTTTGCTTGCTGAACCCATTTTTAATTGGAGAGCAATAGTTTGAGCATTAAGCAATGTCGCTGTAATGAGATTCTCCTCATCCTTTTTTTCATAGATATTTTTTCCATAGACGCGAACAAGAGGGCAATAAGCAACCTTTTTCACTAAAACATCAGTTGGAGACACAAGCATCAGATTGCCCGAAATTAGCTCTGCTCTTTTTACATGAATGGCTTCGTCAAACATTCCTATAACTTTAAAGGAATGGGCCAAAAAAAACTGTTCTCTCAGCTTAGCTTCTAAAGCTGAGAGTAGACTTGCATCAGAGCTTGGTTCGATTAGGATCTTCACAAGTGCTTTCAAATCCTTCCAAGCATGCTTTTTAACCACCATTTCTTCTATAAGATTAGTAAAAATTTCAACAAAACAGTCCCTCATGTGTGCCAGGCAAGTTTGCGAAGAATCGGAAGATGACTTGCAGGCCATTTTAATTAAAAGGCAGTAAAGAACAAAAGGGGCGTTTTCGGCCAGTTCAGTTTTCTTCAACTGCGAAGCACTCTGCTGAGCATATTCCTTAAATTTTTCAAACGGAAGGTTGTAAGCATACATATCAAGAAGAAGGCCACTTTTTTTTGCCGCTTCCTTTGATATCCCTACATCTTTTGCAATTTCCATAGCATACAATGAGCCTAAAAACGACAGCACCACTATACTGGCTGCAATAAAATATTTCATAATAAGAATTCCTTGAAAAAAATTGTTCTAAAAAATAGTATAACTTGTTCTTTCTGGTATGTCCATGTGCTTAAAAACAGAACCCAAGGTAGTTTGCATGATATAAGCAAGGCAATGAAAATTACACCGGAGTTACGATCACATGAAGCACCAATCACTGCCTTGGCATTTTGTTCAAAAGGGTGCCATGCACTCACCGGATCTAAAGATACGACAGCATGCTTATGGTACCTAAAGCAGCAATCTCCACCAGAGTGTTGCAGTATGACTGGTCATACTGGCCGTATAACATTTCCTTACGGCCTCAAAGGATTGCACTGTTCGGTTGTGGGAAATACCAAAAAAAACCAGTCCATAATCTGCCTTTGCCCCGAAAATCAAAAAAGGTATATTGACAACATCGTTAGCTGGAAGAATACAGCAACTAGTGCGCATCACATCAATCAAAAAGAACTCTAGTCTTTTGAAATCTCTTGAGATTAGCGCTCTTTAACGCTATAGTAAATACGTCAATAAAAAGGCTTAAAAAACTAGGTATCACATGGCAACGTTGGGTGATTTTACAAAAAATATCTTATGGATCTTAGTGCTTCTGCAAGTGGCACCCTTTTTTATAAGAAATATACGTCAGCAATACAGTGATTTTTTTGAGACAAAAACTAAAGTAGGTGTGATAAACATCTCAGGTGCACTCTATGAAGCAGAACCGGTAATAAATGATCTTAAGAGCTTCTTTGAAAACGATGATATTAAGGCAATTCTCCTTAACATTGAATGCCCTGGGGGTTCAGCCGGAGCCTGCCAAACGGTTTTTAACGAACTCAATTATTACAAGAATCGCTATCCAAGAAAATATATTGTCGCTTTTGTAGAAAACATTGCAACTTCGGGAGGCTACTATATACTCTCTTGTGCAAACTACAGCATAGCAGCACCTGCAGCCTTAATCGGAAGCATTGGTTCATACGTGCGCCACCCCAATTTTAAAGATTTCATCGAGAGTTACAAAATTAAGTACGAGGTTATAAAAACGGGCGATTTTAAAACGCAAGGTAATCCTTTACTCGATCTTACTCCCGAACAAAGACAAGAGCTTCAGGGAATTACCAACGACATTTATCGCCAATTTACTCGAGATGTAGCTCATCAACGTCCTCAACTTTCTCCCAATACTAAGAGCTGGGCCGATGGACACCTTTGTACTGGGGAGCAGGCTCTGAGCTTAAAACTCATAGATGAAGTAGGCTCTCCTTCAACAATTCTTCGCGTATTAAAAGAAAATGCACACATTGAAGGGAAAATCGATTGGGTAAAAGCCCCACAAAAAGGCTTCTGGAGCAACTTTTTTGGTACAACAGACGGAAGTCCCCGTTTCTTAAGTGACGGCATTCAAGGATTTTTAAAGATTATCCAAAATCATTCTGATACAGCGAGTGCCTGTGTATGAGTTTCCGTTTGCTTTGATTGCTCGATCAGCTCTGTGCTGTTTTCAAGCAGAGTGCAATAGTCAATCTTTTTAAAATCAATCAAAGGCTCTATATCGACAAGACACGTATAGCCATCCCGCTCCCATCGCTTGATCTTGCCTAATCCAAAGCCTCGGGGGAAAATGAGGCCTTCACCGCTTGAAATAACAAGATCACCCTCCTTTAAGTTCTCCAGATGATTTACAAATGATAATTTGGTGGTCTCATGTAAAATGCCTTCATGTATACCCTTAACATTATTTGACACACAGCACGCAGCAACTTTGCACCCCGGATCAGTAATAAGGACCACTTTGCTATAATAAGGATATACTTCTGTTACCTTACCAAGTAAGCAGTCTTTATAGACAGCTATCATATCCTTGGTTATCCCTTTATGACTTCCCGCATCAATGATAAAAAAATGATTTTTCTCAAAGTTTTTTAACAAAATTTGAGAAAAATGAGCAGTATCTGTTTTATAGCGCTGTAAAAACTCACGCATATCCTGCGTCAGCTGTACATAATTACTCGCCGATTTTAATTGTATCAGCTCCTGTTGGCTCTTTTCATACAAATTACGATAAGTATCAAGCTGTTTTGCTAACTCTACCCTGCTATGCCGCTCAAACCGACCACGCAGAAAGCCATCCAATTACAGCTTTTTGAGTAATCAAAAAGGGATACGTCAGATATGATGCAGCATATTCAAGACCGCCCTCACCTACCTGTAAAGCTCTGCTCAACCATGAAAAATAATAAGAGTAAGAACACAAAAGAAGAAATTTTTTGATCATGAAAATAGCAGCCAACAAAGATTTTTTTTCTTTTACTCTTTTAGAGTACCAAGATCTTTAAGGATAACAAGCTTATAGTAAGCAGTAGGCAAAAGAGTGGCCAAAAAATATCCCAGCATCGGTATTCTGTTAAAAATTCTCAATCGCTGGATGCTTTTTATGCCATGGCGTCGCCTGTTCATAAGCATAAGCAGCCTGGAAAAGAGCCTCTTCAGAAAGATCCGGTCCCATAAGCTGAAACCCTATTGGCAAGTAAGCCTTGGTAAAGCCGCATGGCACTGCTAAAGCCGGGATTCCCGCTAAGTTAGCCGATGCGGTAAAATAGTCTTGAAGGTCCATCTGGATTGGATTATCATTAAATGCGCCAAACTTAAATGCTGGTGATGCAGCGACTGGCGCAAAGAGGAGATCGACCTCTTTAAAAGCTTTAATAAATTCATCACGAATATATCCTTGTACGATTTTTGCACTTTTATAAAATGCATCAGCATGACCTACTGAAAGTACATAATTTCCTATTAAGATGCGCGATTTAACCTCTAAGCCAAAACCTTCGTTTCGCGTATTTGTATACATATCCAAAAGTGTAGCCGCATGAGAACTTCGATGTCCATATCGCACGCCATCAAAACGGGCCAAATTTGATGCTGCCTCTGCTCGACTTACCATAAAATAGACCGCCGCACTATGGTCCATCGTTGGTAATTTAATTCGCTTAATTCTTGCACCAAGGCGTTCATATTCATTAAGCGCCTCATTGAGCAGCTGATACACCTCCCGATCAAAACCCTCCGCCTCTAAGGCATTTTCAATAACTCCTAGAGTGAATCCTTCTTTAAGTTTGCCCGTTAAGTTCTTCGCATACTCTTTTGGTTGCTCTGGCAGCGATGTTGAGTCATTTGCATCATGACCTGCTATTGCCGAAAGAACCAGAGCCGTATCATACACGGTGCGTGCAAATATTCCAATTTGATCTATTGAAGAACCATAGGCTATTAATCCATAGCGTGAAATGAGTCCATAGGTAGGTTTTAGCCCAACAAAATTACAAAAAGTCGCTGGCTGCCTTACCGAACCCCCCGTTTCAGAACCCAAAGCCCAGGGCACAAATCCTGCGGCAACAGCAGCAGCTGATCCTCCACTTGAACCGCCAGGCACTAATTCATGGTTCCATGGATTTTTAGTCTTTTTATAGGCTGAAGATTCAGTGGAGCTGCCCATAGCAAACTCGTCACAATTAGCTCGCCCCATACGCAATGCACCTGCTTCATTTAAGCGAGTGACTACCGTTGCATCGTAGGGAGCTCGGTAATTCTTAAGAATCTTTGATCCCGCCGAAGTTATGTGTCCTTTTTGACACATATTGTCCTTGAGAATGCCTGGTATGCCCGCAAGCGGGCCCTTATTGTTGAGCGTCTGTTTTAAAATCGTTTCTGTATCAAAAATCTCAAGCGCCGAACCAATATGCCCATCATACTGATTAAAGCGGTTATGGTAAAAAGAAACCAGCTTTGAAACAGAGATATCGCCCTTATCGAGTGCGTGCCTTAGTTCCTTAATCGAAGCAAAAGCCAAATCGTTCATATATACCTAATTCTTTAAAATCACCGGAACAACATAGAAATTTTCCTCACGTGCAGGAGCTAACGCTAACAACGGCTCCGGATCACACGGGATTACCTTGTCCTCTCGCGTAATATTCGCTTGCACAGGTAATGGCGCTATGTCAGGATCCATACGTTGCAGCTCTGCTGCAACATCCTTTAAGTAGCCCGCATACGAAAGTACCGCAGATAATTTATCTATCAGCGCAGGCATTTCTTCTTCGGCAATGCTTATATGGGATATTTGCCCTAATTTAAGCACATCTTCACGCGTAATCTTTACCATATCATACCCTTTAAGAGGCTCATTTATAATCGATACTCAAGTGTACTACAGTTTTGGAAAGAGGCAAAGCCAATAAGCCTAAAAGCCATGTACACTCTCTGAAAAAAATCTTTATATGAGTACATTAATTTTACATATCTTGCTGCTTCTCAAGAATTGCTTTTCTCTTCTCTATTTTAGCGTTTCTCTCGTCCCAATTTTGAATAATCTTCTTAGAAAATTCATCTCCATTCTGTGCTGCACGCTTATACCATTTTAAAGCATCACTGGGCGATTCTGCTACCTGAGTACCAGAGTCATAGAGCAAAGCCAGTTCCCTTTGCGCAAGCATAAGCTCTTGCTCAGCCGCCTTTTGTAACCATTGCGGTGCCTTCTCAGGCGAAGCGTCGGTACCCTGTCCGCGTAAGCACATCAGCCCAAGAAGGTATTGTGCTCTTGCATGCCCTTGATCTGCTGCATCTTCAAGAAAGCTGAAAGCATCGGTATATTTGCCATCTTTGTACAACCAATGACCATAAGTATATTCGGCATCCGGGTCTCCCCCCTGAACTTTAAACATAACTTTTTGTAAAACCAGCGGACGAATTTTGTTAAAAAAAAGCTCTGAAATGGTCTTAATCATTTTCCCTGCAATATGCAATGCTCCGTCTGTACGAGAAAAAAGGGGCACTAATTGCGCCGGATGCATGAGCAGCTCTTCTTTTAGATCTAAATTGTCATATATATCCAACCCCAACTGCTTTTCAAGATCAGACCGTATCTTATTAAGATCTTGAATGAGAGGCCGAGCTAACCCGATCTCTTCTTGTAAGGCAAGAAATCCCTTGCATATCTGGTACCCAAGATAGGTTGCCGGTTTACAAGTACTGGCGTACTCTTCTAGACCTTGTTGAAAGCATGCCCTTTGCGTAGTAATCCAGACAAGGATATCATAAAAATTGTTAAAGGACGGATTGTTCTTCAGATGCTCAATGAACTTATCAGTCCACAGTGATCGTGCCTCCTTAAGATCCCGATACGCATAAAAATCTAGTAGCTTACGCAGCTCCAAGAGTTTTGCCTCTCCGCTTGATCCTTTCTTAGTAAGCTCAAGTTCCCAGTATTTTTTCCTTTCATCATTTCTAAGAGCTGGATAATCGTAATGTAAGCGAAGTATATGTAGAATCTCATCAATAGCCCCCCCCTTTTTCTGCAGCCGTTGGTCAATAATGCGCAAAATTGTTTTTGCTTGCTGTTCGTTAAAGGGAATATACCCTCCAATAAGGGTGAACATATGCTCAATATCTCCTGGTAGTAAATTAAGAAGATTGAAAGAATGAACAGCATTTGCTAGCTGCATTGGTATTTCAATGGACCTCAACTGAGGGGTTTGCCACAAAAAAGGGGTATTATGGTAGTGCTCTTCATAGATTCTCACTATTCTCAACAGCAGTTCCTGCATCTGACTAAATGAGCCATATTTGGTCAAGAAATTTACCATCTCCTTTGCCGTTTCACTCACGGAAGTAGAAGTTAAAAATTCAGTGAGAGCTTTATTTTTCTCATCACTCGTGCGAATATCCAGTCGATGAAATCTTTGCGGATGAATATAAAAATAAGCGAGAGTTAGTTGATTTTCAAATGAGACAAATTCCAAAGTCGCGGCCGTCTGCATGTTCCATTCAAGAATGGTTGCTAATAAAGCAGCACGCGCCTTGGGCGGCATCTGGTCTTCCGTATAGCGTGCAAAATAGTCCTGAGCCGGTACTAAGATGCGCCTTACGAGCTCTTGAGCAAGATCCACTTTCCTTTTTTGATCAGCTTCATCACCCTCTGTAACACAAGGCGATACGAATAAGTTCTCAAAAGCATGCAACCGATAAAGGTCTACACTAGCAGCCGACGTTTGAGGATAGTGCACAAAATTGGGAAAATAATACGCCTCTTGAACTGTCCCACCTTTGCTAAATATAAAAAACAGAAATCCTTCCGGAATGGGAACGGTTGCTGTATTCGTACCCTTTTTTTTAATAAATGCAGCATCCCTCACTTGAACTGAATAGAGACAATCCTGGTGATAAATAGCAATTTCCCTATAATCAAGCCCCTCATTTCTAGACCGGGCCTCTAAATCTCTTCGAGTAGGGCTATTATATTTCTCATTTTGAGGCACGAAATTTTCTGGGTCTTTCGTAGAAATTATCCCCTCGTTATACTTTCGAGTATCTTCGTGAGGAATCCCGTGCCCCCTACTAAACGCAATTACGCTACCATCTGGCAAGGTATAATAATAGGTGATACATCCTTCAGGATACGATGAAGATGACTTTGTTGTCCCACGACCTTCACTCTTAGTTTTCTGGCCCTTTTTTTTTGGATGTTCCTTTAGGTCACTGGCAAAAGATTCCTTTGTTTTTGGGGACAATCCAAGGCCTATGGTTACATAATGAGGTTGCGGCTCATTTGAACCATATAGCCTAACCACCTTATCAGAAGGGGCATTTAAATCTCTGACCAAAATCAAATGATTATCTTGAGCTCGTCGTAGGTATAAATGAAATACTTCCGGGAAAGGTTTTTTATCTATCGCTAATGCATTAAATTGTTCAGTCAAATTCCGTTGGGTATTTGCTGTCGTTATAACTTGAGCTGGAACATGATTTTTTACCCAGGCGGCCTGTGGGGTCTTCTCTAGAGGAAGTTCCATACCACTCAAAGTAGCACATCCCAATGCAAAAAGTACGCTCAATCTAGATATATACCTTTTGTACAAAAACATCATCACATCCTCATTTTTCTTAAAATGTTTATCCATTGCTACCTCCTGTAGGAGGATATACCAGAGTATGGACATTTGCAATGACCAATTTTGGCTGACTTAATGAATTGCTAAGAGACTTTGCCAGACCTATTTTTATTGCTTTCACATCGCTCACAACTTATTTTTCGCCGACACATAGCGGTAGACATACCCATCCCCCATGGGCAACAACCGGTGAGGCAACTTTTGCTAATCCAT
>CAVXAV010000004.1:0-183694 GCA_963759865.1 uncultured bacterium
TAGTGCGGATCTGTTCCAACTGGCATCATTCCCGAGCCGCCGGGGACGGCGTGATCAAGATGTGCCGCATCAGGCACTTCCCAAATCACCCGACCACGGTCAGAGCCGGATTGGCGCCGACGCTGCACTGGCTACCGAGCCGCAGCTGCGCAATCTGCGAGCCGGTCGCAGCGGTCAGCGAGTAGATAGTGCCAACACCGGTTACGACGTAGACCACCCCACCGGCGACGATCAACGGATACGCTCCATTATAGCCCACGGTTGGCAGCGAATACGACCAGAGCTGGGTGCCCGTAGCCGCGTCGAGTGCCAAAACCTCTCCCCGAGAATGTTGGAATGGTCATTCCCTGGCGCACCGCCTACGTAGACGACTCCGTTCGCCACGGCTGGCGGAGCTTCACCTATACTTCATCGACGTGCTCCAACTGGTGTGCCATCCCTGGCGCTGACCGCGTAGATAGAGCCGTCCGTCGAGCCGAAGTAGACGAGGCCCTTCGCCTCGGTGGCTATCGTCTCATTGAGCGAATCGGCAGTAGGGCCGAACACGCGCGTCTGCCACAGCTCCCGGCCGTTGGTCGGATCGATGGCATAGACCACACTCGGGCCGTTTTCCACGCTATAGGCGTTGTCATACAGGACGCCATCCAAGACTACTGGGGGAAGAAAGGTCTCGCTCGTGTCAGGCGGCTGCTGCCAGAGGAGCTTGCCGGCGGTCGCGTCGAGCGCCAGCAGGTTGTTGTCGTTGGTGGCATACACCACGCCACTCGCGACGTCTCCCAGACCGCGAAAATACCCGCCGTTGGTGTTCGCCTCGTTCACAGGAAAGGTCTGCGACCAGCGCTGCAAGCCGTTCTGATCATTGAGCGCACGTATAACGATGCCGCCCGGCGCGTCGGTCTCGAGGTACACCGTCTGCTGCGACACAAAGAGATTGGAGATCTCACTGCCGCTAATGGTTGTCCGCCACCGCCGGCTGCCGTTACTGGTACTCAGGGCGTCGATGTAGATGTTCTCACCGGAAGCAGCTTGGATGGCTACAACGGCTTCGTCATCACCTACGGCGACAGGAGTCAAGACGGTGGGCAACGACATGACACCCTGTAACGGTGGGTAGGGCGTATACCAGATGAGTGTCAGGTGGCCCTGCTGCACCTGGAAGCGGTAGATGCCGTCTACGGCGGCGGCGTAGAGTCCCGCTTCACCGGGTTGTATGTGGCGGACGGCCTGGGACGAGGTTCCGCAGCTAGACGAGTTCCTGAGCTGGGCCGTTCCCGTTATCACGCCACACCCGGCAAAGCAAAGTGCAGCTAGTACCACCAACAGGGCGAGCCCACGCGGCCCGGCCGGAAGGCCATTCGCTCATGCTGTCTTCCTCTCGTTACAGTGGTGCGCGACTGGTGGGGGCAGATCCCACGGATAGGCTGCCAATCGCGATGCGAGCTGAAGTACGGCGGCGAACTTTATTCTCAATTTGGCACTACTACACGTGTAGTCTAGTAAAGGTGCCAAAGTCGTCTCTTGCTACACAGGCGGCTACCTGCACTTGGACAAGTCTTTAGGGACAGGAGGCGTGGCGATTGAACAACAACCAGCAGCCCACACGGTCAGTGCCAGCGCCAGGTGGGTACTCCTGTCCAGCACGGCCGTCGCAGCGGAGCACGCACGTATGGCCAGGGAAACGTGGCCTGGTAGCTTGTGCGGTACTGTGCCTCATTCTCGTGATCGCACCGACCGCCTGTGGAGCGAGCCTTGCTCCATCCAGTACCCCAAAGAGCAGGGTCGTCTTCAATCAGACTGTCTCTGCTAACCTGGTTACGCCAGACTTTATCCTCACTGGCTATCACCAAACCCTGGCCTGGACGTGCGATCCCGCAGCTCTCCATGGAACAGGGTTCATGCTCATCTTTATCGGAGCTGCCGGCTCTGATCCGGCGACTGCACAGCAGCTGTATGCATTAAAAGGGAGTTGCAACAGCGGCACCGACGCGCTCCAGATCCCGCCTGGATCCTACTTCTTAAAGTTTGCTCCTGACGGTGCCTGGCATATTACCCTGACGGACATCGACTACTCACCCTCCGTCGCCACGGCCATAGCGCGCGGCCACTTTCCACCGAAGACGCCCAACCCAACTCCTGCCTTAAGCCAGAGTATGGGGTACCAGACGGCCTGGGGTCCACAAGCGGCCACCGGCAGGTACAGCATGACGCTTGACGCTACCCATAGCTTCATCGCGAACGGGGTATCGCCAGATGGCACGATACTGGTGGGTATTGAGAAAATCGCCCCGAGCAATACAACGCCTCCGACCTACCAGGCAGGCTACTATGATCTTGCGACACACCACTTTACGTCGATAGGGGTGAGTGATGGAGTGACGCCAGCCGGTTGCTACATGACCGATGGGCGTTTTGTCATTGCCGAAGATTCCGATGTGCCTGGGCCTGGCTTTCCCGGAATTGAGCTGCACGAGCGCTACTGGGCCTACGACCTGCAGACCGGCCAGCTGCGCCTGGTGGTGAGTGCGGAGCGGTACGGTGGGTTCACTGGCACCTGGTTGTCCCATGGACTGCTGATTTTGCAGAGCGGCGTGGGATTCCTGGTGGCCAATCTGGCTGCTGGTACGCTCGCGCCGCTCACCCCCAGCTCAACGGCGACCGGAGAAACAGTACAGGAAGATGACTTTGTGTGGCCGTATCTGCTCTATGAGGTCACGCCCACCCGAGTGGTGGCGAGCCGAGCACCCCACCGCCAAGCACCATTCACGTGTATAACTTTTCGACACACCAGGACACACACCTGTCGTCACTAGAGGCGTTTCGGGGCTCCTTTCCCAGCGGCGAATCGGTAGGCTACACCATGGCCGGCGACACACTCTTTGCCAACGTGATCTCCTCCCCGACCTACGACAGCCTGGGAAATCCCCTGAATGCCGGCTCGACGGCACTCTACGTGCTGCCTCATGTCCTCTCAGGAGGTACTCAGCGACAGTTGCTGACCACCTTCAAGGGTACGGCTGACGACTTCATCGCCGGCGATACGCTCTATGTCACTGTGAACACCGGCTATAGTTTCCATGAGGGCGTGCTGGTAAACCCAGGGGTGACGACCCTCTACGCGCTGGCCGATGTTCTCTCAGGAGGCAGCCAACCGCAGTTGCTAGCTACTTTACCTGGCAGTACCGGAAGCATCGTGGGTGCGAACTTCCGGGTGATTGCCTTTTTCGGTGAGCTGGAGGATTCGACCACGGGCCAGGAGGACTACTTCCAGGCGGTCTGGGATCTGGCGTTAGACGCCCTGGTCACCTTTCCGACCCTCACCGGCAACATGGTTGGGTTCTCCATAAATCTAACGGGCAATGATCTTGCGGTGGAGCAGGGCGATGAGACCGACGAGACCGTACTCTCCTTTGATACCTCGACGCTGCCGACTATTCCCAAAACCCAGCAGCCTCGAGCCGGCGTTTGACTTCCCGGTAGGGAAGCTCCCTAAGCGGCACCGGTCTCTACCTCCAGCGACCGTATATGGGGGCGGTCTGTTGGAGTTGGCGGTTCCAAGTAGAGCTCTAGCGCCTCACGAAGATGGCCGAGTGCTTCGTCCTCTGTCTCCCCTTGGCTGGCGACATCGACTTCCAGGCACTGGGCGATATACCAATCCCCTTCGCGCCAGATACTTGCAGTAAATTGCTGTTTCATAGTTAATTTATCCTCCGGCAAACCGGCGTTTAGCAGTTGCACTTAGCTGGGAACTGTCGTCGATGAACCAAGGGAATGCGTGAGTGTCCAGCAGCACCCTCAGTGCATGAACTCCTCAAAGTCTGGCAGTGGCGCATCGAAATGGTCGCTCATGCTAAAGGTACCCTTGCCGCTGCCGGCGACACGATCGTACGTGCTGCGGATGATCGGGACTAGTTGGACCTGATGCTCAGCATTCTGAGTGATAATGACGGTTTCGCCCTCAAGCGCGGCTTTTATAAGTCCCCGAGGAGGCCCCAGCCTCCTCGGGAGTTACCTGCTGCATATCTGTCACCTCCTGCTCGACGATGAATACCGCCTGGAACAATACTAGCATATAGCGCGCTTCATACCGGAGACTGCTCCCGCGCCCTCTCCTCGGCCAACAGGCTGGATGTCAGGTGAAGACGAGATTGCCTCCAGACGGCAACCGCGATCACTCCGTTCACGTCGGTTGAGTCAGGAGCGATGACCACGTAGTCGCCGGCAATTTTAATTGTCGCTCAACAAACGTGCTGATCGCCTTGCGAAAGAACGATACTCTTGGTCTGTACACTCATCTTACCCATGCCATGGAGACGACCTGCCCCCAACATTCTATTTTTGTCACGAGTGATAAAGACTTGCTGAAGCAGATGACACTGCAGACATTGCGCCTCTTCAAGTTTCGTGGACAGATATTGCATCCCGCTGAAGCCGTCGCTTACCTGTCAACACTGATAGCCATAGTCAACGTCATTTCAGATCCCAAGCGGTTCGGCAATTAGGCGCTCAACCCGCGGGCCAAATGGGTCCGGCGTGTGCCCGATTGAGCGGCTCACCTGATGGTCAGCGGCCGCGGCGCCAAACCAGCCGGTAACCAACAAAGCGAGTGCCACCAATCAGAAAAATCTCATAGTGAGCCCTCCTTCCTGGGCGAGCAGAATTGGTGCAGCGCCGAGGAGATGATAGCACACCTGGAGCAGTGCTAGCCGGGAGTACTTAGGCGCGCATCACGGATGAGTAAGCAATCGCCCGTGTGGAGATCCCTAGAACGCATGCGGCCCACCGCTTCAGCGTGAGGACCAGCACTCCGCTCAGCGCATAACACGCGCTGATCGCTGCTGACGAGTAGCTGACGAGGCCCCGCTCGAGGATAGCAATATGGAGCATTTTTATGTTAACGCCTAAAGACTAAGTTTCGTATTGCTTCTTATTCTTTTCTTTGATGAGTTACCGTGGCTTGCCACACCCCGCTCTGGATTTTTGGAGGATCTTGACCACTTTTGGAACCGCTATATGTCCGAAGATAATAGAGTAATTTTGATAGTCTGTGGATCTGCTGCCTCATGGATGATAAGGAAAATAGTCCATAATAAAGGAGGATTACATGGTCGCCTTACTGCTACCATTAGGCTTTTACCATTTGATCTCAAGGAAACGGAAGAATATCTCAATCAACGTGGGTTAGCCTTGAATCGCAAGGCCATTATCGATATTTATATGGCAATAGGTGGGATTCCTAAGTACTTGAATTACGTACAGAAGGGGCAATCCGCTATTCAAATTGTTGGGCAGCTCTGTTTTGGAGGGCCTCTCGCCGATGAGTTTGATGAGCTTTATGCCTCTCTTTTTGATCGATATCAACGTCACATCAGCACTGTAAAAGCATTGGCTGAACATCCTGGTGGAATGACGAAGTCCCAAATTTCAAGTGCTACGCGCCTTTCTGCTGGCGGAGGAATGAATATATTACTTGAAGAACTCGAACAATCAGGTTTCGTCTTAGCAATCAGGGATTTTGGTAAACAAAAAAAAGATAGTCGCTATATATTGGTTGATGAATTTACTTTATTTCATCTCAAATGGGTGCAAAGGGCTACCGAAAGAAGTTTAGGAACCAATGATGCTATGTTTTGGATGAATCTTTTCAATAGTCCTATGGGACACGCTTGGGCAGGGTATGCTTTTGAAATAGTTTGTCTCAAACATCTTGCTAATATTAAGAGGTCATTTGGTATTTCAGGGGTTATAACAAGCGCCTCCAGCTGGCTTTATAAGCCTAAAAAGGGTACTTCCGAAAAAGGGACTCAAATTGATTTAATAATAGATCGCGCGGATAATGTCATTAATCTTTGTGAAATCAAATACTGCAATGAGGAGTTTCTCATCAATAAAACTTATGACAAAGAGCTTAGAGAAAACGCACCGTTTTTTTAAATCAAACTAAGACCAAGAAAAGCATATTTCTTACGCTTATTTCGCCCTACGGAGTCAAAAAAAATGCTGGTTATTTTGGGATCGTGGATGTTGTTGTAAAAATGGATGACCTTTTCAATTGACGACGATATGCAACCCTGCCCAGCAGAAATTGCCAGCTGCATGGAATTGCTGTGGCCTTAAAAGCAACCTGTACGCGTCTCTCATCCGCATCGTCGAGACAACGAGCCAAAGCAATTATTGAAAAAGCCTGCGGATCAATAAGAAGCGGGGCAAAGCTATAGCGTATCCGAGGGATTTTTATTGGCTACAAAAATGGAAAATCTTGATATTCTGATTAGGCTCCATAAGGCCGGTGTGAGCAAAGCAGCTGTGGCAAGTGCTCTTAGGCACGCGATGTTTAATAAAAGCCTAGTTCTGAATTTTTTGATACAAGTTGCTGATATCAGCTTGATGCGTGAGTGTGCCATGGCTTTAGATGACGAAGTAGCTGTATTTCCCATTTTAAAACGCGTATATGAAGCAATTGCCAAGAATACATGCATAATTAAAGACGTACATAAACGTATCAGCGAAAGAGCCGACACTCAAAGCGATAGAGCCGCACGCCGTAAGGCAGAGCAGCAGATTGAAATTGCGAGCAATGCACTAGAAGAAATACGCAAAAGGGCTGTTGAAAAGAAAGAAGAAGGAATAGTTGCTTTACTGGCTTCAATGGAAGCGAGCCTATTTCGCATTTAATCTCCCGGTTGACACATATGAAAAAAAGCTTCCCCTCCCATCTTGCCAGTATTTCCCTCTATAAAAGCTGTCCGAAGACACAACTTGCTCTAGCCCTTGTCGTTTCATGATTTCCCGATAGAATTTCCAGCTTTTTGGCGAGTGAGAATAATTTCTTGACAAATTCCAGATGCGACTTAGAATTTTTCCAAATAGCTTATGAAAGCTTTCTTATACATCATTATCCACTTTAAGAAAGATCAGTTCTACGAAACAGTTACTATTCTCGGTTACCGTACTGTCATTCTGCTTTACAGTGTCGCGCCTTAGTGCAGGGGGCGGAGAGCTGGAACTTGTTCAAGAATCAACAAAGGACGCCGCAAGCTCTAAGTTGTCAGAAAAAAATAACATTCTCGAAAAGCTTCGATTCGATTTACTGGGCAAAGAGAAACTTCTAGAAACAAAGAAAGAGGAACTGAGTCAATTAAAAGCAAATATCGAAATTATTAAAAATTTAAGCGACAGCCCCGATTTAACAGATTCTTTAGAGGCTACATCTGGTGAATTAAAGGCCACGGTTGAAGGTCTTATCAAAGAATGGGACAATTTAAAAACCCAAATAGTCCAACTCGAAGATAGTATTCGGCAGGAAACGGCAAAACCAAGTGTAGCGAGTAACGAGGAGTTGTTAGCCTTAAAAACAAGTGATGATAAAACTTTCTTCATGGTTGTGGCCAAATCAGAACTGGATAGTAATGAGGATTTTGTTATTATGACTGGTGCATATTCTCAAGAAAACCCGTTAGTCGTTCCTTTTGATTATTTAGAGCTTACGGCTTTAGAAATGGTCTACAAGGCATTTTGTGCACAGAAAAGCAGCGCAGAGCCACCGCTTTCTAAGCTTGTACCTCATAAGGAAAATTTAGTTCGATTAGCACGGCGTTATAAAGCATGTGGCCAATTTTACTTTCATTGTAAATTTTATGCGCTAGCTCAAACCTGTTTTGAAGCAGTTATGCGCCTTGATACTGATGCAAAAGCATCAGCTGAAGCTGCATGGAAGAGGGCTCAAATCCATATTGAATATGCGCTTAATAAGGGTGAGGTCTTTGGAGCCGAAAGAGAGAAGGCTAAGGAGTTCTCACTCCAGGCCATTAATCAAGATGTTAATTGTGAGGCAAAGATCTGGGGGACCTATATATATTTTAATTCAGTTTGTGTTTTCACGCAATTGTGTAAAAAGAGCAATGGTTTTGATGATTTTGTAGTTAGGCGTGATTTCTTGGTATTGCCTGATGATGAAGATTTAAAGTTGCTTGAGTATGGTATTAAGCAGGAAGACATCCCTGAGATAAAAACGAGAATGCAGTATTACTTAGGGAAAGTACATTGCCTCAACAGAAACCATGCAGAAGCATTAAGATTATTGCTCAGTGCCGCTAATCAAGAACAGCTCATGGGTACCAGGGCGCTAGCAGCCTATCAGCTCGGCCAGATTTACCAGAGCAAAGGAACTGAAATGAGCTCTAAAGAAGCTCTAAAAATGGTACGGGATTGCTGCTACCCAAGGGCCGCCTTTTGTAATTAAGGGCGAAGCTGCGCTTGAGATAGCAAAAATTCACCAAAGCATGGGCAATAAGGCTGATGCTTTGCACTGGTATCAAGAGGCAGGCAAGTACAAGGTCGAATTAGAAAAAAGGGGGGCAAGGGATTCATTGCCAGAAGAAGAGTATGAAAAAGCAGTAACTTTTTTTAAAAATTTACGACAGGATAAATCTGTAGATGAATCTAAAAGAAGTCTGGCAAAGCTTTGTTTAGAACAGATGCATCAAGATTCGGACAACAGCTTGGAAGCCATACGCATGCATGAGCAAGCACGCATGGACTCAGCAGAATTAGTCAGCGCAAAGGCAAATTACGCGTTAGCGCATGTGTATTTGCAAGAAAAAGAATATTATTGCCTACTTTAGATCAAAAGATATTCTTTAGCAAGACTTTTGGATGTGTTCGTTTTATATGGAACAAATGCTTGGCTATGCACTCAGCTACTACGAAAAATATGGAAAGTATGGGTATAGTACTCCTGGTCACTATAAAAAACAGTATGAATGGTTAAAAGAGGTTGACTCGCTTGCATTAGCAAACGTACAATTGCACCTTAAAAGAGCATTTCAAGCATTCTTTGATAAGATATCAGAATTCCCACGCTTCTTTAAAAGTAAGAAAAACTTACGCAAAAGTTATACAACCAATAACCAGGAAGCATCCCAAGCAATTCGAATAGAGAACGGTTATATTCTTCTGCCAAAAGTGGGCTTTGTTAAGTTTATTCAACATAGATAACTTAAAGAAGGCGAAAAAATTAAGTCCTATACAATCAAAATGACAACCACAGGGAATTATTATATAAAGGAAGTACGTTTGCTCTTTAAAAACAAGGTTAAGTCACTTTTTGATGAAACCATGAAGCCTCTTACCTTGACACGCTACGTACAAGCCCCTGGCAGTGGAGATAGCAATACACTTTCGCTTATTCTTAACGACTATATTTTAAACAGTAGGAGCTCTTTTGATATCCCAGAACTTGAACCAGAAAAAAGTTATCACCTTTTTATCCTTGGGCTCTTTGTTACATTGAGCGATGCCTATGAAGTAAAATCAAATAGTGAAAGTGGACATGGTCGCTATGATATTCTGCTTATTCCTCGAAAAACAAACAAACCGGCGGATTATTAGAGAATTTAAAAAAGTCGCGCGTCCTCTTAAAGAAACACTCGCATCAGCGGCACAAAAAGCACTTGCTCAAATACGTGCCCAGCACTATGCTCAGGAAGCCAGGAATCACGGCTTTAAAAAAATTCTTGCTTATGGGATTGGTTTCGAAGGCAAAAAATCTGCAATTACGATTGAGCAGCTCTTAGGTTCCATTCATTTCTTCTATCGAGAAGGTTCTACAAAAACTATGAAACTTTGCCAAGGACGATGGGCAAGCTTTCTTTGCCTCATACATTGCCCCAAATTGATGAAAAAGACTCAAGAGAAATAGAGAAGCATTTTAAAAAATCTACCGTGAAAAATGGTGCCTAATTGAGCTGATCACAGGCGATTCAAGAAAATGACTCTTTCAAAGTAAAAAGACGTTCTACTTTATACCGTTATAAAATGCAGAGTTCTCAAAGCCGCTGGGTGCGACTGAAGAAGAATAATTGCAAATTTAATAATTTTATTTATGATAAGATATAACTGAGGAGCCAACATAAGATTCTTAATGCCAGAGTAAATTATGTTTAAAATGTATTTACATAATTTACCGGCTATAACTATTTAAAATTAATGAACCCTAAGATACGAAAGACGTAAATGTATCACTATATAAAATTTTCACTTACCTTACTTATCTTTCCAATTGTCACATATGCATCGATATTTTCCATGCAGAGCGCTTGCGAAACAATGAAGGTTGACGATTCATTTCAGACAGCCCTTTATGAAAAACTCTCGACCAAGCTGAATAGTATTCCCATATTTAAAGAGTTTTATGAAAAAGACACCATTGATTACGAGCAGCATGGGAATCTTAAGAATCCCGCTCAATATAAAGACATTTCGTTGGTCTCCTTACAAGAATTCGAAACCAGTCTTGATTCTTTTTTTCAGATTATGACAACACGGCTAAAACAGAAGGAAAATTGGCTAGGCCAAAGTAGTCATTTGGAGAAACTCACGAATGGAGAAAATACCCAGTTCTTCCCTTATGCTGAAAAGGAGCTCTCGAAGGCTAAAAGCATTGTTGTTGCAAAAGGTGATCTGCATGGGGATATTTATTCTTTAGATGCTTTTATAAAACAGCTAAAAGAATGGGGCTATACGCAAGAAGGGGCCCCTTTAAAAATTTCAGATTCTCGCGTAAAAATTCTTTTTTTAGGTGATTATACCGATCGAGGACTTTGGGGGGTTGAAGTCATCACTTTAATAGCACTTCTTAAAGTGAATAATCCTGATCAAGTAGTGCTTGTGCGGGGAAATCATGAAGATGTTGATATGACATCAAAGTTTGGGTTTGAAAATGAATTTACGAATAAGTTTTCAATGCATACTAGTGCAGACCGTATGCGAGTCTTAAAGAAAGTTGCAAAATTCTTCGAACTTCTTCCCGTCGTATATTATCTTGGCTGTGGAAATGAAAAAGTTACACATTACGTGCAATGTTGCCATGGTGGCATCGAAATTGGATATAACCCTAAGCAATTCTTAGCATCAGATAAAAAATACCATTGGATCGAATCGTTTCAAAGGCAAACTGAATGCGTCCATTTGCCGAATATAGCTATATTAGATGGTAAGCAAATGCTCGATTTGAGAACTTATTGCAAAGATTTTATTGCCAAAAGTCCTATGAATCCTTATTCTGTGGGTTTTATGTGGACCGATTTTGTTGTTGATCCGGAAGGGTCCTGTAGGGTAACCCCTCGAGCCTTGGAATGCAATAAAGAGCTTGCGCATGCGGTACTTCAAGCAGCAAGCACGCAAACTTGTATATTGACGGCAATAATTAGAGCTCATCAGCATAGAACAAATGATAACGAGCCAATTATGAAACTTTTGCTTGCTCAGAAAGGTTGTGCGCAGTTATGGAAAGACAGTAATATGAGACCGATAAAGCTCGAACCAGGCACTGTTATCACACTTTTACTTTCCCCGGATAGTCTTATGGGCATGCCTACTAAAATATTTAGAGGCTTTGAATATGATACAAGCCTCATCATAGAGACAGCCGAGGAATTCCCTTGGGATATGAAAGTAATCAACAATGATGTATACAAAAAACGACTATGAAGTACTTTTTCTAGCTTTCTCCTGGCAACATAGGAAGCGCGGCAAAGCTATAACGTATCCATGAGCGGCGGGACTTTTGGCGAAATCGGGATCTCAAGTACTGTGGGTTTAGATTTAGCCCAAGCGTCGGTCTCAGCTTTTTTAATGGCATCGACATTATCAGGCATCGTACCCATAACCTTTTGCCAGGCAGACGATATCAATCACCTTTAAATTCTTCCGAATAACTCATAACGATGTTGTTCGACAAACAGATGCAATGGGATCAGAAGGCATTTCTAGGTTCGGTGCGAGCAGGATCTACACAGAGTAGATATCGGGCAGCAGATCTGTCTTTCGGCATCATTCATTAATGCTCATGAATAAGTTGCCATAACAAAATAACATATCGTCATCTTGCTCGAGCAAAATGATGGCAGATTCTTGACAAATTCAAGATGTAATTTAGAATTTCGAAATGACCCATGAAAGCTTTCTATACAGTACTATCTATTCCAAGAAAGATAAGCTCTATGAAACAGTTATTATTCTCAGCTACGGTATTGTCATTCTGCTTAACAGCATCTCGCCTTAGCGCTGGAGGAGGAGAGTGGGAACTTGTTAAAGAATCAACGAACGCGGCAAGCTCTCAGGTGGCAGAAAAAAATGACATCGAAAGGCTTCGCTTTGATTTACTAGCCAAAAAGAAACTTCTAGCAACAAAAAGAGACGAACTGAATGGATTAGAAGCAGCTATGGAACTTAATGACATTACAAACGCCGAACCCGATTTAATAAATTCTTTAAAAACAGAATATGATGAATTAAAGGCCGCTGAGGAACGTCTCATCAAGGAACTGAGCAATTTAACTATCCAAATATCCCAACTCGAAAACGGCATACCGCAGGTAATTGCAAAACCAAGTGCAGCGAGTAACTGCGAGCTATTAGCCATAAAAACGCGCGATGATAAAACGTATTTCATGAGCCTGCCCAAATCAGAACCGACTATTGGGGAAGATTTTGTTATGGTTAATGCATATTCAGAAGAAAAGCCCTTGGTCGTTCCCTTTAGTTATTTGGAGCTTACGGCCTTAGAAATGAGCTACGAGGCATTTTGTGCTCAGGAAAAAAGTACGGAACTATCGCTTTCTACCGTAGTAACCGACAAGGAAAATTTAGTTCGATTGGCACGCCGTTATAGAGCATGTGGCCAATTCTATTTCCTTTGTAAGCTTTATGCGCAAGCTCAGACCTGTTTTGAAGCAGTCATGCGCCTTGATGTGGATGCAAAAGCATCAGCTGAAGCCGCGTACAAACAGGGGTATATCCATCTGCATTATGTGCTCAATAAGGGTGAGAATTGGTTCGATGGAGATGAAGTCTTCTCTATTGTAGTAATTAACTACTTGTTTGCAGGCGTCATTGCTACGGAATTCGTCAATGGGCAATAATTGAACTTTTTAAAAGATATTTGATTTTTTCGAAAGAAAGGATTAAAAGATGTGTAGCATGAAAAAGAGGAGCCTGCTTATGGCATCGCTTAATTAACAAAGGTAGAAATTGTAATCGTATCTGTCACGCCGAAAGTTTGAACATAAGCTGCCGGAAGCATCAAAGTTTTACGCTAAGACCCGTCAAAGATATGGAGCGGACATTTTGATGCGGCACGATTGGTGCGGATAAAAATACATCAGATAAGTTCGGACTGCGGCCTTTGCATCATGCGGCTAAGAATGGGCATTATGATATAGTTGAGTATTTGCTAGAGCACGGTGCAGATAAAAATGCCAAAAAATAAATATGGTGCATCGCCCTCCAATCTTGCTGATGATATGGGACTATCTGGTATAGTTTACTTGCTATTATATTAGTAGGCGATATTTTTTCTTCTTGTAGCATTTTATAAAATCAAGAGAAAAACAGACTACTATATTTGAGCGAGAATAAACGATATGATTGAGAAAGAAGAGGTATCAAATTTTAGTTAATGCACAAGAGCTGAGTAATGAAAAAATTGCTGCCAATTGGGCAAAGTGACTATAAAAACCTGATAGATAATAATTCCTATTATGTAGATAAAACGCTCTTGATCAAAGAAGTATGGACGAGTGGCGAAGTTCTCCTTATTCCGCGACCACGTCGTTTTGGCAAGACACTTAATCTTTCCATGCTTCGATATTTTTTCGAGAAACCGGAAAAAGAGACGACCGATTATCTTTTTATTGATACATTGATCTGGAAACTGGAGCAGTATAAGGCATTACAGGGAAAATTCCCCGTTATTGCTCTTTCCTTTAAGAATAATGAACATGCCACTTATAAAGCTACCTATGAAAGTTTCGTCATAAAAATAGCCGATGAATTCAATCGGCATAAATATGTCCTTTCTTCTGAGATCTTTGAGCCTTTTGAAAAAGATCTTTTTGATAGAATAAGAAAAACTCAGGCTTCATATGTTGAAGTAACGAATAGCCTGGAAACGCTCGTAAAATTCCTCCATCGCTATCATAAGCAAAAGGTCATAGTGCTCCTAGACGAATATGATGTGCCTATTCAATCAGCCTATCTGCATGGATTTTATAATGAAATTATTGATTTTATGCGACCACTGCTCACGGGAGCTTTCAAAGATAACCAAACGCTTGAAAAAGGAGTTATAACAGGTATCTTGATGCTAGCAAAATCGGGAATTTTTACGGGGCTTAATAATCTGCAGATTTTTAATCTGACCAAAGACCGTGTTGCAGATAAATTTGGATTTACACAGGAAGAGGTAGATCGACTTTTGGAGTATTATGATCTGAAAAACGCAAAAAATGCCATTACCCAATGGTATGATGGATATACGGTAGGTATCACCACTGGAATCTATAATCCTTGGTCGGTGCTCAATTGTGTAAGCTTTCAAGGTGAACTTGATACCTATTGGGCTCATACAAGCAATAATACGTTGGTAAAGCGGCTTATAGCTCGGGCTCCTGCTTCTATAAAATCTGCGCTCGAAAGACTTCTCAATGGAGAATCTGTCCAGCAAGTAATAGAAGAGTCAATGCTTTTTCCCGAATTGGATTACAGAAATGAGCTCGTTTGGAGTTCGTTGCTCTTTACAGGTTATTTGACCTATACAAGTTGTGAACTCCAAGATGGGAAAAAAATATGCTCCCTTGTTATTCCTAATCAAGAAACACTGTATCCATATAGGAAGCTCATAGAAAATATTTTTACTGAATCGGTAGGGGACGATCAGGCATCAAATTTACTGCAAGCAGTAATCGAAGGAGATACTGAGATATTCGCGAGGCTTCTTCAGGGCTTTGTGCTTAATAGTATGAGTTTTTTTGATCTATCTGGTAACGAAAAAAGCTACCATAATTTTGTCTTAGGTCTTTTGGTAATGCTTCAGAAAACCTATAAGGTTTCATCCAATAAAGAAAGTGGACTGGGGCGCTATGATATTCTACTTCTTCCAAAGATAGCACATAAGCCTGGTATTATTATTGAGTTCAAATTGGTGCGCTCAGCTGAAACGACTGAAACAGCCCCACAAAATGCGCTTGATCAAATCATCGAAAAAAAATATGTCCAAACTTTTGTGGAACATGGTATTAAAGAGGTCATTCTCTACGGAATTGGATTTGAGGGAAAAAATCTCTTTATTAAATCTGCTTGCATTAATCCGAGTTGACATGGGAGATAACCATTTTGCTATCTATGCAGCAAAATGATTTGTGGATCCTCTACTTTAGAACTCCCGTGCTTATAGCACACGCAAAAAAAGAATAATACCAATTTGCTCAACTTGCGTGGGCTTTTTGATTCGGATCCATTGTCATAAAAATCGCAGGATCTTCATCAACTCTAAATACAAAATAAACGCCAGCCAGTAAAGTTGCATACAATCTGTTGAGAAGCTTAAAATTAAAGGAAAAATAAAATTTCAACAGCTTTTCTACACGTGCATCTCTTTCTGGGCCGGGAGGAGAAACAATAGCCTCTCCTTTTTCATTATACTCATAAGGACCGGTTTGCAGCATGACTTTTGTTGCTCCCAATTCTTTAACCTTTTCTAATACATGCTTGAATAAAATTTTCCCCCAACCTTTTTTGCGATGATCAGGATTTATATAAAAATAATAGAGCATATACCATGACAAAACTGGAACTTTTAAATAACTTAATGACCCAATTTGTTCCTTGTTGCCCAATGATCCCGTTGGTTCTTCATTGAGAAAAAGCTTAACTTCTTTTCCCTTAAAATAGCCAAGATACGTCTCATCAAATGAATGGCTATTATTGGGTAGTTCTGAGCAATAAGAATAAGAAGCGAATGCAAGGGTAACAAAGCATAACTTTCCAAGAAATTTACTAAACATGTGTCTCCATAATTTATTGTCTGGGTATCAAATAATCCTACCAGAAAATTTTGTATTTGTAAAATTACTGACTTGTAAAGCTCTAGATCACTACTGGCCTATAGTCCACTAAATGAAGGATAATTAACGGGAAAAAGCTTTCCTAGAGTGCCAGCGGCGTCTTTATCTGGGCGCGTATCTGCGTTTCACCTGGTCATTCATCGATAATGTTCTCGTTAGGGATCAGATCGGCATTCTATCAGCAGCAGATCAGAAAAATGTCCGTACGAATTTTGCGAAAATATTTACAGAGTTTTTCAATTGCTGATCCACTTTGATATTAAATTCGCCGTTTACGAGGTTTTTTGAGGCAATCGCATGGAAAGTACCATCCTATGGGTTGAAAAAACCATTTTTATTGCAGTGAGATATTGTTGATATTTTTGGTATACTTCTTCTAAAAATAGACTGTTGTCAGGAAATAAAATTAAAAGAGCATCATCTATTCTTTGGATAATCTGGGTTGTGATCTCTTGATATGCATATACTGCTTCCAAATATTCTTCCAACTCAGTGACATCATTCAGTCGCAGTTCTTCAAAATTGAGCTCCATTGGTTCTAGATTCAAAAAACTAATACCCTTATTACCCAAATCAGTAGGATCAGGCAGTTCACTGTTTCTGGGTGTTGATCGATCATCGACCGCTGGGGGATGAGATTTAATCACAGGCTGTTTCTGGCACAAACGAGTGCTTATTTTTACTACAGTTCCTAAGGCGAAGTTTAAGGCAGCATGCAAATTTGTAAAAGTTTCTGCCAGGAAGCGCCGCTTAATATCAGCGTTAAAATGCGCAGCCCTTTTAAATGCGTCTTCACTGGGATAGCAGCATTGCAGCTGCTTAACTTCAGCTCTAAAAGTGTCCTCTACTTTTTTAGCATAGAAGCTCGTGCTTGTCCGTTCCCCACCCACCTTCGAACTACCATACTGATAAAGCCAGCTTGAAATCGTATAATCATCTAACGGGGAGGCCGAATTGAAATATTTCTTCTTTATCATTTCCATGTCTAACTTTGGGTTATTAAATTCCTGGGGATATCTTATCATAATGTCGCGCGATAGCTCAGAGACAAGTGCATCGCAAGACATATTTAAGTGACTTTCTTCAGGGCGCAAATAGAAAGGATTTTTGATTTCGTATTTTTCTATGAGGGCTTTTTTCAGCTCTATACAATTTTTTTCACAATCAAAGAATGCATTGGTAAATCGATCTTTCTCCATGATTACATCAACGAGGGGGTTTTTTCTCGCATCTACAGTTTTTTCTTTTAGATTTTCCTTATGCATTACCAAAAGTGTTGCAAACTTCTCCGTCACCTCTAAATAATTGGCGTATGCCTTTCTTAATTTCTCTGTTGCGATTGTCAGCTTTTTTTCATCTTCTTGAATCATTGTACAAAAACAGGAGAAGAGCTGATTTTTGTAGATCCTGTTTTCTGACATGAGCTGACGGAGATAGCCTTTACAGAGTGGAAGAGGGGATTTTAAAAAAAGTGAAGCAATCTCATTGAAAATTTGATGTAATTTTTTTATATCGACTTCTGTCGTACTCGTCTTAGGGGTACTAGGTAAGCGTAAACCAGGCACGTGTGCATCTTTTATACTCTCCATGCATAATAAACCAGGAGTGCTTATGCCTAAAAAAATACATACAAGGACAAAAATTTGTGTCATTCAGCGTTCCTCTTTTGGAGAATATCAAATCGATATACAAGTCTGGGTGAGAATGACGTTATAGTACAAAAATGAAAAAGTCAAAGACTTTGGTTCTGAGCACTGGTACCTTAATCTTAAAGGTCCACATCAATGGTGCCAAATAAAAATCGCGGGATCTTCATTTTGAACATAGATTGCTGTATAAATAAATTTATATTGAAGTACAACATCATTTTTTCATAAAATGAAAAAATGGGAACACAGATACATCACGGAAAAGGGCAATACAATGGCAGGGAAATTAGAGGGGCTTAAGATTGCACTACTTGTTGCTGATGGCTTTGAACAGGTTGAAATGACACAGCCTCGCAAGGCTTTGGATGAGGCCGGAGCTCATACCGTATTGATTTCACCAAATGTTCATAAGGTGCAAGGGTCTCACCATATGGATAGGGGGGATATTTTTAACGTTGATGTTGCTCTAGAAAAAGCGAAACCAGATGACTATGACGGATTGCATCTGCCCGGCGGTGTCTTTAATCCTGATACATTGCGCGTAAATTTACAAGCAGTAGAGTTTGTACGAAGTTTTGTGATTGCTCAGAAACCAATCTCTGTCTTATGTCATGGTCCATGGACCCTTATAGAAGCACAAGGCGTGAAAGGAAAAACCATGACCTCGTGGATATCGCTTAAAACTGATCTTATCAATGCTGGTGCTTACTGGGTTGATAAGGAGGTGGTGAGGGACGGGCTTTTAGTTTCGAGCCGCAAACCTGCGGATATTCCCGTCTTTAATCCTGTCATGATTGGGCTCTTTGCTGAGCTCAAGCAGTGACTAGAGAGCTCTGAAATTTCAGCCGTTTTTTTGTATCCTCATTTTATTTCGTCTTATCCGGTCCGCTTTTTTTCTTAACAAAAAAATAAGGGCATCGAAGAAGCTGCACTATCTCATCGTGTCCTTCTCCACGAGCATAATCTTCAGCAATGATGCCGCCAGGCATTGATATTGAAGTATCAGCACCAGCATCCAGTAAAACTTCAACTATATCTTTATAACCAGCACTTGCAGCCCTCATTAAAGCAGTAAAGGAATTAAAGCGCTCCTTTTTATTGATATCGATTTTTGGCGACTTGAGAAGTGCCTTTACAGAAGGAAGATCATTTTGTAAAACAGCTACAGTCAAAGCAGTGTACCCGTCTTTGTGAAACAAATTAGGATTAGCCCCTTTGCGTACCAATAGTTCTACTAACTCAGATTTTTTCGCGATGACTGCTGTGATTAAGTGCGCTTGCTTATGTAAAAGGAAATCATCGTCATCCGTACCATTTACATCCGCTCCGAGCTTTATAAACTCTTCAGCAAGAATTATATGACCCGACAATCCGGCCATAAGCATAAAACCAGTAATTTCTGCCTGCTTAAGAGCAGGATTTTTTTGAATAAATTCCTGTGTTCTGGGTAAATCTCCCAGAAGAACTAACTCTGCTAACTCAATTTTTTTTGCACCTTTAACCGTGAAAACTGATCCGTTAATAGAGAATTCTTTCGTTGCGTTTAATTCTTCTTTGGGTATAGTTTGATGTGACTCAAACTGTCCATGAGTTGCAGGCACCGGTTCTGTTATAGTTTCTGCGTCAAACAGAGATGGGTTAATAAGGATTTTAAATTTTCCACATCCTTTTCTTTTAAACATCTTTTTATTAAACGATTGCTGAGCAATAATGACGCACTCGCCTGTACACTCGATAGTTCCAGTAAAAATAAATTTTTTTGTTTTAATAAAAATTTTCGGTGATTTAATGAGCCCCGTGCCTGCCATTGTTTCTTTGCACGTCAGGTTACATGATTCGCTGGCAACTATTGTATCATCAAGTTCAAGCGTCGGCGTGTTTAAGGAAACATTTCGCGAGTGAAAATCAGCGCGTGATGTGTTAATAAAGAATCCACTAGCAACGAGACATAGTACATTGAAAAGAACCATTGGTAACCTCAATTCTTATAAATTTGAGACAAGATTTCAGCGGCTGAGGAATCATTCATTTGCAATTCATTAAATTTCTCGCGCAATAAATAGGCATGGTCAATCGCATCGAATTCCTTTATACTCAAACGAAATCTTTCTATGTCAGACTTATTCATTTTCCGAAGCACCTCTAATATCTTATTCTCGCTAAAGGTCTTTGGGTCAGTTATTTTTTTTAATTCATTTATATGCGCTTCGAGCTTTTGAATTTGCTTTTTTCGTAAGGCATGCCACTCATTTGCCGGCTTCAGGTCACATTTTTTGTTCAAGAAAGCACCTAACCCGTGGTGACTTACCCACACGGGAGACGGATATTGTTTGAGTGACTTTAGCTTCGATAGAACAGAAGTGTTCAGATCTATAGTGCATTTTAGCATGTCACAATCCTTATCAAGACAATCAAGAAATCTTCTAACAAAAGCTAAACCCAGCCAAGGGCCATAGCCAAAAAATAGACAATCATATGCGGCCCGCACTGACTCATCATTACAACACGCTATATCTTGTAGCAGCCGCGTTTGCGCCATTAAATACCAAAAATACATCTCCTTATAATTTTTTATTTGCGCCCACTCCTTAAATAGCTCAAACATACATATGACATGTCCGTTTTCGGCTGCTTGCGTCAGCCATCCTATTCGCTTAGCTTGGTTTTTTTCGGACCAAACGTGCTTTAGAACCTCGATGTAGTTTTCTCGATTTAACAAATCGGTCAAGAGTTTGGTATCGTCAAGACCATTATAATCAATAAAGCTGTCTTTTGGGTAATAGCTGGACGCAAACGGGACAACGCTTTTCAAATTCCTTATGTTAGTTGTGTTTCCCCGCTTCTCAATAATATACTCTGGCTGGTCATCTATTTTTGGTGAAAGAGTCTGGCCGGCCTTATGAGCGAAGCTTAAGCAATGTGTCGATACACATAAAGCAACAATATAGCGTGAAATTTTCATCATTGACCCCATTAAGTTTTATTTTGATTTTCCTAGCATATCATAAGAAATGCACCGCTACAATAAGGATGCAGATCCTCCATGGCCAATTTCGTCCTTATCGTACAACTGAACTCCTTACCGCTTCCATTGCTTTTTTCACGCTTACAAGAAAATTCTTGCTTGCTAAAATTCGCCTATTATAAAATATGAATATGCATGTTTTTTAATATTTTCAAATAAGGAGCATTTCTATGAAAAAAAATTGCAAATCGATTACAGCATGTTCTGTAATTTTCGTGGCAAGCTTTCTCACACTAGGTTTACAGGCCAAAAAAAATAGTGATCACGGATTATCATGCTGTGAACAGAAATTGCGAAAAAATCCTTTTTCTACCCAGAACTCGCAGTTTCCCCGGTATGGGCATGACAACCGTAACACATTTGCTAACCTAAAAGAGACTTCGATTAAAAAAGAAAATATAAAAGACGTAACGGAAAAATGGAACTTTGTTTACCAACCAGTGCCTGGTGGAATAGATTGGTTTGTGACACAGCCAGTCATAGTTTGTGGTACTGTGTACCTGTTATCAGGTCTTGGATACTTGTATGCACTAGATGCGCAAAAAGGAACTCTTAAGCCTGGTTTTAATGGTGGCAAGCCCGTTTTTGTCGGTATTGGGGCAGTAGACCAGAATAGGGGAAATGCCGGTTCAACTCCAGTGGTCCTTGGCGACTTTATCTACTGCGCCACGGATGATATGTTTATACGATCGTTCAATCGGCATACGGGAGAACTAAATCCTTGTTGGCCTGCGACAGGCGTGGCCATTCCTGTTTATCCGGCATCGTTTGCCCCTTCATATGCTGATGCGCTAGCGCAAGCCGCAGTACAGGCCTCGCTGTGCATCGTCGATGATGGTAAGGACTCACTTATTTTTGTCACCTCGATAAATTATACAGAAAACACCGCGGCTCCACTTGAAAAAGCAATGATGACCGCTTACGATCTTAAGGGAAAATTGATATGGAGCGAAGTGATAGCTCTTGCAAATGATGATGCCCTTGGTACAGGTTCTTGGTCTACGGCTTCATTTGATACAAAAAACAAGCTCATGTTTTTTGGAACTAGCAATGCTCACAGCGTCCCAGACAACGGATATACGGATTCTCTTCAAGTAAGAAACTACAAAACTGGCAAATTAATCTGGAACTACCAATATGTTTCAAACGATGTATATGGATTTCTTTATCCCTTTGGTATCGGCAATCCTGTTTATTTGTGTGATAGAGATGTATCTTCAAGTCCAAATATTTTTGATGTGAAACGGTGTGGAATAGAAAAACAACTCGTTGGAGCTAGTGGAAAAGATGGCACCTACCGCGCTTTTTATCGCACCAGTGGGGTACTTGCTTGGCAAACAGTATTAACAAACACTCCAACTGTTTTGGGTAATCCAAGTGCCGCTTATGCACATGGTGTACTTTATACTGCAATAACAAGCGATTTATCGCCAGCTACAGCTACTCCAATTCAGGCGGCGACAATGACTGGATTTATTGGTTGCGACAATGGCACAACCCCAGGCAGCGTGCTTACCGTGACTGCCGGTACGACACAACCACTAGTGACTGGGCAACCAATTACAGGAAACAATGTGGCATTAGGAACTATAATTCTGGCGCTGGGAAATGTAAACTCCGATGGTACGGGTACTTATATTGTAAATATAATTCAGGCTGTGCCGAGTACAACATTAGCGGGATATCCATTTTCGCCTTTGTATGGGAACACCACTGGAGCTCCTACCGAAGCTCTTGCTACGGGAGTTGCTGGTTCTAATCCAAATAACCCGCTCTATATACCAGCCAACATTAGCACTACAGAGGCCGGTTTAACATCAAAAGGAATAGTTACCGCTCTTGATGCCTTTTCTGGCAAGCCACTTTGGAAAGTAAGTTTTCCAACCAATATAGTCGGGACTCCCATTTACGCCAATGGCATTATCTTTGTAGGATCCTATGATGGCAGTATTAGAGCACTGGATGCAAAAGATGGTACTCTATTACAAACCTGGACGACCCCAGTTCAACTTGCTGCACCAACTCCCTGCTCAGGCACATTTCTTCTTGACGGGCTCTTTCCTTTGCCGTGCAACCAGGCTGTTCCTTGCCTAGCTGTGGCAGATGGCAAAATAGTGGTACCCTACGCTGGGCCGTTTTTTGCAGCTTATGGAGGAGTTATTGCTTTTGGGTTATAGTAAAGGGAAAAAAGTAACAAAGTTATTCGCTGTCACTGAAAACAACCTCGCGGATGAATGTGACAAGAGTATGCTATAATTTAACGAGGCACTCTGGCTTAAAAGCCGGAGTTCCTCTCCATTGGTCAGTCGGCACAGGAGTCGGAGTGACATCGATTCGCTCCCGACTGTACAAACCGTACACAGCTCTTCACGTTGCCTTGACGATTTACGGGGTGTCTAAACCACATCTATAATTTCAAGACCTATATAAAGAAGGGTGGAAGTTACCGGCTCAGAGGAGAAATGGCCAAAGAGTTTTTTAATCCGACTAAGTCTTCCCCGTATATGATGCATTGCTGTGCGGCTTTTTTAAACCTATATTGCTATGTAAATAAATTTACGAGGAATATTACAAGAACAGACTACTGAGGCTTAAGAATACAGAACTGTTTAAATTTGCGTAGGCTCGTTATTTTTCGCATTCACAATTGTGTTCGAGCCAGTAAGATATCATATGAAATGCTACGTCTTGAAATAATTGTTTTACTGGGTTTTCAAATAGGTATCCCCGGTAACGCTCATTTTCTGGCTTTCTAAGTTCTTCGATTACCAGCTCGAGAGTTTCCCTGTCAAGCATCCACATGTGATATCTCTCCAGTTTACTAAAATCTAGCTTTGTCACCACGTGTTGATTCAAAAATGTATTCCGTTGCCAAATCACGTTATTAGGATCAATTAGATCATGCTGAATTACTTCTTCCGTTTGTGTAATCTCTCCACTTTGCATAGCACCGAGCCATGGAGTTGCTAATAATAAAAATCCTAACAAAGTGAAATTTTTCATAATATCTCCAAAGTGTTAAATGGTTGAAAGCTAATTTGAGATTAATTCTATCTGAAAACCATCTGAATGCAAACATATACATCGGTAGTTGTGTATACGTATGTTTTACAAGATACAGAGTGTTACCGGCTAAAGAAACCTATAATAGACTGAGCTATAAAAGGACCATCTTCTTCCAATGCAAAATGACCCGTATTAAGCTCATGAAGCTCAACATTTTTCAAGTCTCTTTTATAGAGATAAGCACCATCGATTGGAAAGATAATGTCATTTTTTCCCCACATGATCAAGGCACGTGGTTGATATTTTCTAAAATAAGCTTGCCAGGCAGGGTAGCGTGCGAGATTTGTGCCATAATCATAAAAAAGAGCCAACTGAATTTCTTTATTTCCCGGACGGTCGAGAAGATGTTGATCCATGTTCCATGTGTCCGGACTAATAGTTTCTTTTTTGCGAGCACCTGTTAGATATTGCGATTTTGTCGTTTTTAAGGTGAATAAATCAAGAAGTGGTTGTGCAGTTTTTTCGTTCTTGTTTTTCCAATAAACTCGAACGGGATTCCAAAAATCTTTAAGACCCTCTTTATAAGCGTTTCCATTTTGAATGATGAGGCCTTTAACCCGTTTGGGGTGTTTAACCGCTAATCGAAAACCTACAGGCGCCCCATAGTCCATTAGATACAGAATATAGCTCCTAACTTTCATGCGCTCAAGGAGCTTTTCAATAACCAGTGCAAAATTATCAAACGTATAATCATATTCCGTTACCAATGGCATTGAGCTATTGCCAAATCCCGGGTAGTCAGGAGCAATCAGATGGAAGTTCTTGCTCAGTGCAGGAATGAGATTTCGAAACATAAAAGAAGAGGTAGGAAAACCGTGAAGTAAGAGGATTGTTGGATTGTTGCGAGAGCCAGCCTCTCTATAAAAAATATCTAATCCATCAATATTCTCTGTATGATAAGTAACCGATTCAGGTGAGGTAAATGCTGTTGAAGGCGAGCTATTTTCCTCTTGAGCTATGACACCTGCAGGACACCGATAGGCGCTCGGCCTGCCATGCAGAGAAGCATGTACCTGTGAGCGCACGATTGAAGCGCACGCGACGAAAAGGAGTAAGGTTAATCTTTTCATTTCTGTCTTTCATGGGTTACAAGATTGTTGCACTTCTAAAGTGTAAAAGTTGCAGACGAAAGTCAATAGTTTCTCATAAGATTAAGCGCTGTTTTATTAGCATCGCTGCTTGCTCCGCGAGAGGTCTATATTCTCTTAATTCAAGCGATTTTCATTTAGCGTTGGTTCAACGCTAAATTGCTCTTCATGTTCTATCTTTCTGTCTATAGTAAGTTTTTTGTCTTTTATGGTAAACGAAAGACCAATGAGCATAATTTTCTTGCCTTTCCCTTTATACATCTCGCTATAACGATTTAGCAGCATCTGATTTAATGCAGTTTGTGAAGCTTGATTAAGCTTAAATTCAAAAATGTATATTCGATTTTTTATTGTTATAACAAGATCAATTCTGCCATTACCTGTCGATACTTCAGATGCGGAATCAAAGCCCAGGAGATCTGCCAAAAATTGCAATAGCGAGTGATAATAGGCTTCTCGCGGTATATGTAATTGATAGGGTATTCGTGCTAGCAGCGTCTGAAGAATCTGACAAAATGTATCGATGTCATTTCGATAAAGCGTCATGCGGAGTCTGAAAAGAGCGCTATCTATATGTTCTTTTTTCTGATCAGTAAGCACCGCAAGCATAAGAACGGCTATTGAGCGCTTTACCTCCTCATTGGGATAACCTAGAGTAAAGGTATCGGTATCGAATAAGTTTTCATATTTTTTTATGGTGAGATATCCAGTTTGATAGAGTAAAGTAAGCGTTGGTATATCGCCAATCTCATAAGCATTGAAAGTATTAGCGTCAACAATGCTATTTTCCAAATCAAATAAAGCACTTGGATCAGATTTAAGGACCTCAATGAGAAACGTTGGTGTTCCAGAACTAAACCAATAATTTGCTAATTTTTGATCTTTCAGATAATTAAGCACCGAAAAAGGGTTGTAGACTTTGATATCTTGCGCTGAAAAGCGATAGCCATTATACCAAAAATGCATCTCATTCATAATGAACCTACATTCAACTTGCCGGGCGGCTGCAAATGCTTCCACAGCTTCTTTAAAATTGTATTCAATTTCTTCTAGAGTGTAGCCTAATATATGAGCAAATGCTGGTTTTTCAGAAATATCCTGAAGATTATTAAGACCAGAAAAAATTGAAGTTTTAGAAAATTTGCTTACGCCGGTTATAAAAATAGCTCGGAAATATGCATCTTGTCCCTTTATAGCTTCATAAAAGCTTTTTAAAACTTTTTGATTAGCACTGGCTATTTCTTGATCACCAATATGCTTGAGCAGTGGATGATCGTATTCATCAACGAGTAAAACCAGTGGATTTACTTCAGCTAATTTAGGAATCAGTATATTAATCTTATCTTCAAAAGTTTGCTTTTGGTTTACATCAAAACCATGCAGTTTTGCCATTTCATCGAGTCGATCGTGAATACTTGTTTCAAGATCAGAAGTAGTTCTATGTGCTATAGTAGAAAAATCCAAATGGAGTACAATATGCTTTTTAAAGGGCCAATCACTTTTAGCAATCCATAAACCTTGAAACAATTCTTTGTTTCCTCCAAAAAGCTCTTTAAGTGTTGAAATCAAAAGCGTTTTGCCAAATCGACGGGGGCGTGCCAAGAAATGATAGCGGTCTTTGGTGGTATAGAGATTATAAATATGCTGAGTTTTATCAACATAAATATATTTCTCATTGATCATCGTAGAAAAGGTGCTCACATCCCGAGCAAGAAATTTCATAGAAAGCCTTTCACACACTTTATAATTTGATAGATAGCATATACCAAAACTTTACAAAAAATAAGGAATAAGACCGAAATTCGAATTAGTCTCCAAGAAACTGCATGATAGAACCAAATCGATCGAAGATTTCTTGAATGATGGGCTCATGGTATGGGATGGTTTAAGGACCGTACCATTGGCATGAGCTCTCTACCATTGGCATGAGCTCTCTAATGAAATGCGTATGAAGATCATGATAACAACTGCAGCACGACAGGAGCTTAAAAAATATGCTCCTGAAGGGAAAATTAGGTATAAAATTAGATCAGTTGCGGAAAGAATTTTCGGTCAGGGATATAAAAAAGGGCAAAATTTTTCAAAAGGACTGACCGCAGAAAAAATGTCGAAAAGTACCGTCTTTACTTCGCGGGTACATGTTTTGCGGAAGATAATCTCTCGAATCGAATTTGTTCCAGAAGAATGAAGCTAATTCGCGTCTTTTTGTCGTTATGTCAAAAATCTTTAGAATACCTTCTGCCGTTTGCCGAGACACAACTTCTATGCATAAGTTTTGTTTTTCAAGAAGCGCTTGTACCTGCGCAATATCATCCGCCGATGTATCAATAAAAGCAATAGACTCTTCATTTACCGGTATATCTTTTAAAACCGAAACCCATAGACTAAAAAAAACATTAGTTATCGGATGTCTCCCCGTCCTAAACATTCCCTGAGTGTCAATTAAACACGTTTCATCTATGGCAAAAGTGTGGCTTCCGTAGCCGTGGTCCCCTTCATTATTGCATGAAATGTAGGTCCCTGGGCCTGTAAGCCCCGTTTTTGATTGTACAATAGTTTTGCTTGCTATAATGCTTTCTAAGCCTGCTTGTGTGGCATGGAAATAGTCTGGAAGTGCAACATTGATACCACTTTGCAATTTCTCAAGTGTTTTCTGAAAATAGCTTTTAATTTTTTCGTCAGTGCCGGGTGTATTTTTTATATAGGCAAGTGCAGCATCCACACGTTCTTGCTTTTCAGCAATGGTAACCACGTTATAGAGGTAATTGTCGCCTTTGTACAGACAAACATCCAGGAACCTTCATAGTTTGCATACGTGGAATGGCCTGTACTAAATCAGCTGTAAGCCTTTGAGCAATAGTGATAAGCCGCTGATGCTCCTTACTGTTTGGCGTTTTGTTTGTTTCGTTCCGTAATGCGGCTATCGTTTTATTAATGAGTTCGACGTTATCATGTGCCCCTTTGCTGGGAATAATCTTTAATTGCTCGCTGTGATTACTTTGCATCACGTTGACATGCAGATCTATCGGCAATTCTGCCGCTTTCAATGAAGGTTCTAGCGTTTTTAGTTGTTCTTGCGTCAAATCATGCAAAACAATAAAACTTTCATCGCTTCTTGTAAATGCGTTCATGCTGAAATTTGGTGAGCCATTAACGAGTATCTTATGATCGACTACCATAAATTTGTAGTGAAGATTTTTGGCTTGTTTAACTTTAATTCCGGCCTGGGACAGCATTTTTACGGCTTTAGTAGTGGTATCACCCACTGCGACATCAATCTGAACACCGCGTCGCGCGGCATTGATAAGAGCCTGACTGAGATTTTCATACGTGAGTGCATCCACACAAATTTTTATGTGGTGTAAAGCATTATCAATGAAACTGACCAACTTTTGCTTTCCCACTTCATTCATAGTGGTTTCTACAGGCCGCGGGTTTTTTGGATCATTATGAGGCAGAAGATACACTTCCAAAAGCTGGTTACCATATGAAGATACAAGCGGCGTTGTCCCTGTTCTTTGCTGGGATGAGGTACTATCTATGGCCTCTTTATGCAGCTTGGTTGCAATGCTCTTGCTGATAAAGCAGATCGCTAAATTTTTAGCGCAGTTAAAACCACCATTCGTGAAATTGGCCGAACCCAACCACACATATTCTTCATCGACAACCAAAATCTTGTGATGCATATGCCCTTCGCCGCAACTGCGCGTTTCTAGCCGTACCGATGGATGCAACCGCTCTTTAAATTCACTTATATGATCGCGATCAATAACAAGATGGACATCAATTCCTTCCTGTGCTTTTTCATTAACGATTTCAAGAACTTTTGAGTCAGAAAAGGTAAATGAAAAAATTAAGATGGAAGAATGAGCACGAGTGAGAAGCTCGTAGACTGATTCCCGTAACGAGTTGTCGCATAGATCATGATTAGCCACAATAAGAGGAGAATTTTCTAAACCTTTCAAATAGGTATGAGCCAATACAAGGTCAAAATTGAGAGCTAATGAAATAAAGACCGCTAAAAAAAAGCTTCTCATAAGCATAATTTCCTCCCTAAAGTTCTGTGTCCCTTACTTTAGGATAGCATTCGAAAAAAAGGCTGCAAATGGTGACTGAAAGTAATTACAGTCGGAACTTCCTGGGAACTCCAAAGCAACCTTTGAATATTTACCAAGCTATCCCCGCCATTCCGGCGGTTCTTATTTTTATTGCAGCGTTTATATCCCTATCTAGAGCATGCCCGCATGCATCGCACTCATACCATCGTTCAGATAGAGCTAATTCGCCCTTAATTGCTCCACACCCCGAGAACATTTTTGATGGATGATGGAATAACCACGGTTTGACGAATATATCTTAGGGTGAATAAGCGCTTGCGGTTTTTAAGCGAGGGTACTATATTTGTACATAATAAAAATAGTATTCTTATTAATAGGTACTTTTAAAAAGCTATGGTGAACCCCCTTGAAAAAACTGCCTGTAGATATCAGCACATTTTCGCTTATGATTCAAGAAGGGTATTTATACGTTGATAAAACCTATTACATATATTCTCTTTTTAGTAGTGGCCAGAGGAATTTTTTCTTATCGCGCCCAAGACGTTTTGGCAAATCCTTACTCATTTCTACATTGAAAGCCCTGTTTCAGGGTAAGAAAGAGCTTTTTAAAGATTTATGGATAGGCAAGCAGGCAAGTTTTGAGTGGCGCAAGCATTCTGTTATACATTTGGATTTTTCTAATACGGATAATGAAACACCGCAAGATCTGAAAATAAGTTTGAGTTGGATGCTTGATGAAATTGCACAGGAGTATGGCCTGGAACTACCTCCACAGTATAGCCCAAAAGCAAAGTTAAGATTTTTAGTCAAAAAATTGCATAGTAAAAATCCAGTAGTAGTTTTGATTGATGAGTATGATAAACCAATTCTTGATCACATACATAATAGTAAAAAAGCAAACGAGCAGCGAGAAACATTAAAAAATTTTTATGATGGCTTTAAAGGACTTGATGCCTATTTACGCGCAATATTTATAACAGGGGTAAGCAAGTTCTCTAAAACATCCATTTTTTCCGGGCTAAATAATTTGGATGAGCTTTCTAATGAGCCGGCTGGTGCTGAATTGGTGGGGTATACGCAGACGGAAGTGATCGATTATTTTTCAGAGTATATAAGCGAAATTGCAAGACAGGAACAGCAATCATTTGAACAGACTCTGGAAAAAATAGGGTTTTGGTATGACGGATATCAATTTTCAAAAAAACCTGTGAAAATGTATAATCCTTTTTCCATTATTAAGCTTTTTTCAAAAAAAAGCTTTCAAAACTATTGGTTTGAATCGGGAACACCTGACATTTTTAATAGAGATTCTCAAGAAAAAACCGCTTGAGCTAAGAAAGGTTCTTGAAAATACCTATCCTCTTTCAACGCTTGGTACGTTCACAATTGATGATTTGCCCTTAGAAACGCTTTTGTTTCAAACCGGTTACTTAACTATTAAGGAGTATAATTCGCAATTTGATGGCTATCGCTTGGGATATGCTAATGAAGAAATTAAGCAGTCTCTTTCAATAATAGAAATGAGTGTGTTGACAAAGACAGAATTGCCAGCATTAGGAAATATTCTCTATAAATTACGCTTTGCACTTGAAGAGAAGAACATAGCAGTTTTCCTTGATACGATCCAAGGACTTTTTGCTAGTATCCCTTATAATCTGCATATTGACAGAGAAGCTTACTATCACTCACTCTTTCAGCTGCTGTGCAATGTGCTAGATCTAGAGCCCGTAGGAGAGCAGGCTATGAGCACGGGAAAAATTGATTTAAAACTCATAACGAGCAAATATGCCTATTTTTTTGAATTCAAATTAAACAGGTCCGGAAAAGCGGCTCTTGCGCAGATTAAAAATAAGCGCTATTACGCGCAGTATGTTGAAGCAGGTAAAGAAATCATACTTGTTGGTATCTCTTTTAATTTTAAAAAGAAAGAGCTATCGCTTGATTGGGTTGCAGAAACTCTAACAAAAAATGGTAGCTAAGGTGAATGGGAAGTTTTTCTTGATCCTTCAAAGAGAGACTTCAAGTGAGCTGTTATTCATCAGAAGAGTACATCATAAACTAAGAGGGCATTCCAAATGAAAAAAATGAAACAAAATCTTCTGTTATTGCTTTTTATCATAAGTTCTTTCAATTTTTTGAAAATTTCTTGTTCAGAATTGAAACAGCTTGAAAAAGCTCATGAAGTGTTAAATTTTAAAAAAACAGTTGATTCTATAAATTTTGACATGTTCCTCGGCGCTATGGTAAATCGCGATAAGGCTCGCCTTGACGATGTATTTGAGTCTTCTTTATTTAATCCTAATGAAGTTGATGAAAAAGGTAATCCTTTACTTTGGTATGCTATTTCTTTTTATCAAAAATATCGCCATCCAAATTGAATCTGCTGACATTTTTTATCGATATGCAATCCAAAGACTTCTAAGGATGCATAATGTAAAACTAGCTTATATAAATGAAGAAGGCAGACTAATCTCTTTTATTCATAATGCCATAGACCAATGCGATAGTGAAATTTTTAACATGCTTACAGAATCTCCTGCATTTAAAGCCAATAGTGAAGGACCTCTGGGCCGAACGCCGCTTTTTCATGTCTTACTAAGAGCGCATGGAAAAGAAAAATCTCCATCAAATGATTTTTACCTGAATGCTACAATAAAACTTGCTCAATGTAAGGGTATAGATTTAGAACAAAAATTAATTCATGATTGCAAGAGCTTCACGGTACTTGAAATAGCCTATGCTCTTGATGATGTTAGGTATCCGACAAAACTGGTTTGCTTTGGTGCGATAACAGGCAAGCTGAGCGTTAATAAAGAACAGCAAGCTTTCCCATGTGCTTTTTGTAAAAAGGAAGGATGTACTAAGAGATGCATTTGTCGGCACGCTTATTATTGCAATGCAGATTGTCAACGTAATGACTGGCAAGAACATAAAGCAAAATTTTTTGACGAACATAAACCTAAATAAGTTTTCTCGATTATTGGAAATTTTAGATGCTTCTATCGAGCCAGATATGCTTTACTTAATTTTTTACAGCACCATTCATGTCCGAAAAGCGCACATTGCAGACATGTATTTTCTTTCACTTATTCTGCTAACTTGATATAATTTTTTTGTGTGGCTTTTCAGAAAAATCTTCGGTCATTACCATGGCTTGCTTTAAGAGGGTTTCATGAATTTCAAATTTTTATTTTTTTTTAGTCTTCTTAAGATTTTTCCCGTTACTGCGATGGATTTAATAGTAGCCGATAAAGATTGTACTGAAAAGGCATTTATTGAAGCTGTAATGGAAGGAAATTTAGAAAAGTTTGAAAGCGCACTTACCGATAAAAAAAGGATCGATGACACCTATGAGGGAACCTTTGAATTTCCTGGGTATTCTGCCAGAGAAAAATTGACCGCTTTGCAGTGGGCAGTTATAAGGTCTTCAGGCGTTGAATGGAAAGAGTCGCTTATTAGAATTATTCAATCATTGCTAAAAAATAAAGCAGATCCAATATCCGATTTACGTTGGGTTGATCCATGTGGTGACTTTACCGCCTATGGATACGTAATGAATCTTTACAAATCAGGATCAGAAAGGCCTTCCTTCGGGAAAACAGATTATAGACTTATACCCGTCAATCAATGCTAAAATGAGCCTTCCCCTTCTTTATGAAGATGCTATTTCTCTTATATCATCGAGGATTTGCGAGGTGATCCTCATTAATTGTTGGCACTAAAATTAATTTAGTCCATTCGTGGCTGGTTTGAAATATAACTTTTAATGGCATTATGCTATAGTAAGCAAATCTAGAAAATCCGTGAGAGGAATATTATGCCCGAACTTCCTGAGGTTGAATTTTTTAGGCGGTATGTTGAAGTTCATTGCTTGCAGAAAATTATTAAGCAAATCATGGTAAATGATACCAAGATTATTAGGGACATTTCGTTTGATAACTTTAAAAAAGCACTTATTGGCAATTCCTTCGCTGATGCTCAAAGACGAGGTAAATATCTTGTTATTAGCCTAAGCCCCTCAAACAAAAAATTGATCTTTCATTTCGCCATGACCGGTTCCTTGGCATATGCGACAAAGAAAAATTTTGCCATTAGATTCTCTGCGGCTGAGTTTGTTTTTCAAGATGAATCAGCTTTATATTTTATAAGCATAAGAAGATTTGAAAAAATTTGGCTGGTAAATGATATCGATGACATTCCAAGCATTAAAAAACTTGGACCCGATGCCTTAAAAATCAGTTCCAAAACGTTTATCGATATCATGGCAAAAAATAGATTGAAGAATGTAAAGACACTATTAATGGATCAAAAAAAAATTGCGGGAATTGGTAACGAATATTCCGATGAAATTCTTTATCAAGCACAAGTTGATCCCCGCCATCATATCAAAGACCTTTCTCAAAATCAGTTAAGAGCAATTTATAAAAAGATGCATGCAGTTTTAACGTATGCTATTAAAGTACGAATCGAAGGACGACAATTCGGGAAATCATATTTACAGGCACATCGACGCAGAGATATGGTTTGTCCGAAAAACAAATATCATAAGCTCGAGAAAATCACCATCGGGGGAAGAACCACTTACCTCTGCCCTGCGGAGCAAAGGTAAGAAGGCCGCCTATGAAATAGAGGTAGCGCTTCACACTCTGGATTCCCTGTTCAATGCTTGCTCGGTTCTAAAAGCAAGTTGTAAAAGAAAGATTGTTTCTTTGCGAAGATTTTCTTTAACCCATACTTTCTGCTTTGGAGAAAGCAGTTCGCCTAGCCCTGAAAGCATAGAATTATCAGTGAGGTTCTCGAGAAGCTCAATACAGGTTTTTAAAAAAAGCATATAGCTCATGCCTGTCCTATGTTCTACAATTTTTTTGTTAACAGGCCACCGATGTTTAAAAAAGAACCAAACATCGTAAACATCTCGACGAGTTCTGCTAAGTCGCTCATACATAGCTACTAATTTATGTGCAGCCATATCTTCTTGAATCATGACTATCATGGGTATGCCCATATAAAGCTTGTTCTCATAATGAGAGCCAAAACTTCTTCTGTTTACTTCTACTTTGATGTTTTGGTCCTTTTCTTTTTTTCCAGTGTATGAAAGCAAAAAGAAAAGACAGTAGCGCTTTCTCTCGCTTTCTACCCTGCCGTATGTCGACAGTATGTGTCCAATTTTTTGACATACCATATCTTCATTTTCATTCAAAAGATCGAAATCTAGATCAACAGAAAAACGATCGAGACCATAAAAGAGCATGGCAGCAGTGCCACCCTTAAATCCAACCAGGGGTCCTAGAGTTTCATTGGTAAAAATATCTTTAAGTATCGCTATAAGAATTTCTTGATGCACTAATGCATTTAATGTCATAGGTTCTGTTGTTTAAGTGATAAATAGTGAGCATTTACGGTTTTGTTCATTTTTTTACTGCCATAAATCGTTAAAATCTGAAATACCAAATCCCAGTTTAGTCCCATTGGATTATCAAGATAGTAGTCCCCATTCAAGTAAATAAGATCCAAAAATGCTCTCTCGGGAGTTGCAATACTATAGGCATCGAGTATTTCAACACCTATAGGATTTGTCAGAATTCTTTCTTTAATCCTTCTAAAGACATATTCTTGGTTATCACAAATAATTGTTTTTGAATGGGTAGAGGCGACAAAAATGCTTTCATAATGCTGAAAAATAATTCCTTTCCTTTGCAATACGGTTTCAAGCCCTATATAAGATGGCGTAATAATTTTTGTACCCACTTCTAAACGGTCGTAATGCTTATCTTTGGCATATAATCCGCGACGTATATGATAGAGATACCCTTTTTTGACGTAATAACTAATTTGTCGGCGTAAATTTGTAATCTTAAAATTATCACTAAATAATATAAGTTCCTTAAAAGAAAATACGGTCCTTCTAGAACGTAGTATTAAGTGTAATAAACTATCAAAACTCATTTTATGACCTAAAGGTTACAAAATTTATCACCTTTATGTCACGATATCAATTTTTTATGGGAATATCAATAGACTGAAATAAACTACAGCCCAAGATACATTGTGTTGATCGTGAATGGCAATTCAGCAAACTGTCCCTTTATAGAACAACCTTTATCTTCCTTACTTTCTCAAGGTCTGCTTGCTGATTAAAACACCTGATCATCTCTGCAGCAAGTATATTAGTCGGATCATCGATTGCGGCGATTTTTGCAACAAGTGCTATATCTTTTGCATCACCAAATTTAGCGCCTAACTTTCTAAGTTGCATAATTACCTTCAATGCACCATACTGGATCGAATATTTATTCTTTGATAATACTACCAATTTTCCGTTATCAATCTCCTCTGCCTGATGATCACCACGTGCTGCATAGACTGAGTAAAATAATGCGGTTCTATTTTTTGTATCATTTAGGTTTATTCCATTACCACAATGATTGACATAGACTATTTTGCTTTCACCTTCAGGAGTAGTAATCTTACATTCATGATGAACCAATAAGAGCGCACAATCAACATTACCATAGAGGAGTGCATACATGAGAGCCGTTCTTCCATGTTTATCTTGTTTATTGATGTATTCTTCTGGCAAAGCCTTGCTAATCATTTTTTCTACAATAGTACGATGTCCAAAAATACACGCGATCATGAGTAGTGTTTGCTTTTCCTGTTTAGGCGTCACAGCAGATTCAGCAGGTTTCTCATGATTAAGCGTCTTATAATAATTTTCAAGTTTATTTAGATAATCCTGCGCAAAAGTGTCTTGATCTTTTAAATAATCTTTTAACCATGCTAATTCCTTGAGTGATTCAAGCAAAGTTACTGACTCCACTGCATCAAGATAGAGATGAACATCGCCTGCATTGCAACCTTGTGCAAGCTCACAAACTCTATGAGCCAAAGGTGTAGGAATCATTGTGCCAGCGCCGGGAAGAAGGTCCCAGCTTAAAAGAAGAGGGACTAGTTGAAACCTGCATTTTGTCAATGCTATCAACCAAGGCACTTTATTCCCATTACTGATAGATGCTCCCGCAGAAATTAATAATTGGACCATGGCCTTGCTCGTAGCTAAATCGAGCGGGACGTCTTTATAGAGCCCAGGGGCATTCTGCGCAGGTGCATCAACATTTATTTTGCGTTGAATAAGAAACTTAACAACATCAATCTGATCATTGTTTACCGCACCTCCCATTGCCGCACTGAGCAAATCACTTTGCTCTTCGCTTGCGTCATCTAAGAGATGCTGAATAATAGGTACCAATCCATGGGCTGCAGCAGCATAAATCGCTTCTTTACAATCTTCTAAAACATTTTTATAGGAAGCTGCTTTACAAAGGGCTTCTACAAATCGCTTATCACCTGTAGCCACTGCATAAAATAAGGGTGCATGGCCTTTCGTATCTTTTTGAAGCGCATTAGCTTGATACGCAATAAGCTGTTCTACCGCCTTCAAATTCCTTTGCTGTAAACATTGTATTAGCAGGGTTTTTCCCGATGCGTCTCGGTTATTCACTAGGCTCTGCTGTTCCTTCGTCAGTTGCTCACCCTTACCTAAAGCCTCGAGTGCTTTTGTTAGTGAACCAGCTTGATTGTTCATTGCCTGAGAAATCAAGCTTGCGATACCTGGCGTGCTCGCAGCATCAAGTGCGGTTTTGCCGTAGGCAGCATTGTCCTTGTATCCACACAGATAGGTAAGATCAGGATTGAGCCCAAGAAGAAACAAAACGCATTCCTCATGCCCTTGAGACGAAGCTTCGATTAATGCATTCTGAGCAAACTTATGATCAAGAACTTCTTCTTTGACTATGCGTTCAAGAAACGCTTTTGCGCCTTTTCTAACAGCGAAATATCCTAAAGCCCAAAGCAGCTGCGCTGCATGTTCGCTGCTTTTAACCACTTTTATAAAAGACTCAAAACTGATAAGGTCTTTGTTGGCCAAAATAAACTCAAATGGCTTGTGTAGTAGTGATCGAATTTTAGTCAATTCTGAATTTTTTTCAAAAATACATTTCAATAAAAACTCAATTGCGTCTTGCTTGCCGGCTATGACAGCATTAACCAGCGGTTCTACCACCTTATTAGCTTCAACTTGAAAAGGCCGGGTAAAGTCGCACGCTGGGTCTAATGTGCTCATTTTTGTAAGCGTTTCAAGATCTCCTGATGCCGCGGCTTCACAAAACTTACTATGCCGCTTTGTGAAAGCTTGGCTTATTATATTTTTCATCTTCTCTGTTTCTTGCCCGTTAGGTATAGTGGCTGGCAGAGGGATTTCATAATCGAGTGCATATGCAAGAAATTGAGCATTAAGCTCTTTGAAAGCTATGTTTAGCGCGTTACTCTCTTCAATGCAAGCACCCTTTGTTATAAGAAAATTGGCAATCTCCTTATGACCTAATAGAATCGCTACCGTAAGAGCATTCACTTCGTGCGAATTTAGAAGGAATATACGAGCATTATTCCATACGAATAAATCTTTTAACTCTGCGCCACATTCTAGTAACATCTTCACAAGATGTATGTCATTTGCAAGAATCGCATAAACTAGAGGTGTGAAATTGCCAGTAGGTATTTGCAGAACAGTCATTATCTGATGTGGGCAAAAAAGCTTAATTTGTTCATTGAGCATAACAGTCTTACGCTCTAAAATCAGCTTGACGAGGGTAGCATCATGAGCAAAAATAGCTCCTATAAGCATGATCTGATCCTTCTCCTTTTGGTTCGAAATGCAGGAAGACACAGCTTCAACCATCTTTTGATTTTTTTTATATACTGCTGCAAAGAGTAAGGTATGTGGTAAGCGAAGTTTCGCCTCAGGAGGCATATCACTTTTATTAATCTCACCCGCACGTTCTTGTGTACTTGTTGTAGCTATTTTTACAAGACGGTCAATTACTTTTTCCAACTTGTTTTCTAACACAGCTAAAATGAATGCCTCATCTAAGTAAATAATGTCACATTCTACTAGAGCATCTATAAATGCGTCTGCGCGGTCTTCTATTGCCATTTTTAAATCACTATATTGAAAATATCGTCGTCCTGCACAATACGGTCGCCAGTGATTCTGGCTTAGAATTTTCACTACTTCTGGATTACGAGAAATCAATGCGGCCTGGAAAGGGTATATTGTATGTGAGCCTAAAAAATGCTGGATTGTAGACTCAGCAGCACCAACAAACTTGGCCGTCCGTTGATCAACCACCACATAGCTTAGGATCTCTGCATACCCTTTTGCACAAGCAATCGACATCAGATCCATCTGAACGTTTTGTTTAAGTTTTTTGTTCAAAGCTTTAAGCCTGTCAATAATTTGCTTAACGAGCTCCGTCTTTCCTTGACTTACGGCATAGTGAATGGGCATAAATTTTTTACTATCACACTTATCAATGAGCTTATCGTCATTGAGGTATTTTTGTATCTCCTGATGTTCATCTTTTTTGATTGCTTGAATCAGAGGATTTCCCCGGGTTTTTTGCTTTTTATTATTTCCACTTTCTTCAGTTTCCCGATCGCTGCCTCGCTTCATAGCGTCGGTAAAATGGGGTATACAAAGAAATGAAAAGATCAAGAGCGCATTCACTGAAAGTACTTTCATGAGATTTTTTCCACAGAGATATTTTTTAAGGCTATACTATTCTAAGCATAGCCATCAATAAAATATTGTCAAGCTGAAAATTTCCCATAGGGATCGATTCTAATGAGAATCCTTACTCTATTTCTTTCGAACTGTCGCAATCTTCGCTTAACGCCTTCTTTCAAGAAATGCAATAAATTAATGATGGCTGCGTTTGAGGCAAAAAAAATCTCGCGAGCTACTCTTTATAGAAAGATATGTATTGAGCGAGGACAAGTTTTGACTATGCAGATAATTTCATTATACTAAATTATAAAATAATTATTGCGAAATATCGCGAAATAATAAAAACAACATAAGGAACCCAGCATGAACATTGGCACAGGCCTTTTTCTATTGATAATTATTCGTATGGGATTTTTACAGGCTATGGTCTGTGAAAGCTGTACTAAATTGCCTCATGGCCAATTGGTTGAAATTGTGGGATTAAACCATTATATCTTACAAGAACAAGGAAAGGTCAATGCGGATAAGATTTTCAATGCATTAAGTGGCTCTATTGCGCCGATTCCTGTCATTATTGAATGGGATCAGGATGAGTCTATGGTTGAAAAAAATCAGGTTGATTCATTTTTATCAGCATTGATTGAGCGTATAGAAAGTCAAAAAGAAACAAATATACAGCTTATTAAATATGAGCCTCGCGATTTCATAACCGATTACGTAACAAGCTGCTTGTTATATATAGAGGATCTTTTGCAAGACCCAAAAAAAGAAGATTCTATTCCTGCTTTACTAAAAAAGTATGCAAGCACAAAATTCCCGAAATCGCTCTCGGTGGACAGCTTCTTGCGTATGCTTGATATTCGCTTGCAAAAGATGCAAGAGTTTAAAAAAAAATATCCAGAAAGTGCTGAGATTAAACATACTGTTGCGACCTATCAAAATGCGCATGACAAGATTAATTTATTACTACAAATGGCAGAACCTTCTCAAGAGCTGTCAGGTGTTATTTTCCGTCTATTTTTAAATTGTTCCACCCGATCGCAATTAGTTACTCGATATAATGAAATTTCCGGCTGTTTTCAATTGGATTCCGATTACCTTTTTGCGGACTTAAACTTTTTGCAAAAATTGGCTGTTCTCAATGATAAGCACCGGGTAGCAGTTCTGTTGTTAGGTAGCGCACATGCTTTGAAATTACAGGCCCTGCTTAAGGATTTTAAGGGCGAGGTTTTGCATGAAGCCTGTTTAGCGCGTAATGTCCCTGAGGGTTCTCTTATTAAAATGCACAAAGTTCCTGCGTTGGCTGAGTCTATCTGCACATACATTAGGGGACTTGTCTATGCACAAATAGCTTATTACCTCCTTTCGAACTATAAAGAGTATCAGGGTAGGATGGCTCAAAAATTTAGCCCTAATCCCTCCTCGGCTGCAATACTCAACATCCGCACCCCGAGAAATGAGGGCTCTTATTGCCTCCGCATTATTATGAGCAGCTGCTATCCATAAAGGTGTTACCAGTTCGTCTGGGAAGGCTGTCTTATACTCTCCATACTTGTTTACCTCTGGACTACATAACATAATAAATGGCTCAGCCTCTACAGCTTCACCTTCATTATCAACCCCAGCTCCTTCATCTAATAAAAGTGGAACAAGCTGGGGCAATTTTTGAGCATAGAGGATAAGCGGGGTTACGTCACGTTTATCTTTATCATTGAGGTTCCCACCGAACTGCTTATACTTTCTCATCGTATACACAATCTTGGTTATATCTCTTTTCTCCCACCATTCAAAAACCTTATTCATGAGCGCATAAAAAAGTTTTTGTGGGTTTTCTTTAAATACTGCTTTTGCTAAGGCGCATGATTCTTCATGAGTGCCATCAATATGGATAGACCAATAAGATATACCGGCATATTCTCTAATTTGTTTTTTAATTTTTACGATTTCATCAAGGCAACATCTTCAGCCCAAGTAGGATGCGCAACCAGAAAGATGTGTGTGGGCCCACAAGGAAAGAGAGCAAATTTCTTTTCATATATTAATGGGCCGCAGTGCGCAAGAATTTTTTTAATACCCTCGGCCTTTGCTATTGCTCGTGGCCAAATGAGGGCCATGCGCGCTTTGATATTACTTTTTACATATTCATAGACATATGCGTCATTTTTATCATCTTGGCTGGGTATAAGAACCTTTTCGTTCGCGTGCTCCATTGCACACAAATGTGAAGTACTCAACAGTAAGCCTAAACAATATCTTATTTTCATGAATTTCCTCACACGTGGAAACCGGTAATTGTGTTACTGCGGTTTATTTCGATTAGTGAGAAGGTTCAAAATACCTTCAATTTCAAAAGCCTTTGGTCCCACAATTTTGAGCGCATCTAGAGTATTCATCAAAGCAGGCGGCGCCAATTTTAATACAACTATTTCCTGTCCAAACTTCAGATCTTCACAGCAAATTGGTTGAAAATTATTCTTATCTACGATGGTTATAAGCTCTGGCACAAGAGCTAGTATCTTCTTGCTCTCATGCTCCCTTGCAATAAGATTCTCATTTTGAAATCCAATGTCTATTTTTTCTTCGCGGTCATCAACTACGGTAAAGCCACCAATACTAAAGCCTTTGCTTATACCCCTTTCCAAATCGGTTATCTTGCCCGTAAAAACAACCTGAGCTTCTTTATAATCGGTTTGAGCTAATACATCATTTAGGGCCTTAAGACTTACGGAAAAAGGCTGCTTATCAGCATTGCGCAATGATTTGCCAATAGCTTGCGCTAGGGAGATTGTTCCCTTAATTGTCCATTTTTTCACCTGAGCACCAGACATTGAGGTCATTGCACAACTTACCGCACCTCCCATGGCGACGGTTGCCTCTCTTACCTTGTCCTCCAGTTCGCAAGCGTTTGCTGCTTCAATGATGTGTGTTTGAATGCCATTGGAGATAGCTGCATAGTGTTCAGTAAAGGTGCCCAAAATACGGCAAGACGTCATATCAATTTGTGGAAAGGCACGCCCCATACAATCACAATCTATAACGGGTATACCTAGAATTGCAGCAACCAATAATGGTTCTGTCGCGTTAGAACCGGCCGCCTCTCCAATAAGTAGAGCGGTTACCTTTTTTCCTGCGCGTTCTTCTATTGCACGAATTACCAGCACCCCCTCTAGTAAGGACGCAGGCCTTTCATATGAGACCTCAGGTGATCCAACCCCTCCATAATCAACAACAAAAGCATCATCAGGAAGATCTTCGCGTGCTATCATAGAAATAGTATATCCCATCTTTAAGGCATTGAGTGCCATTAATCTACCCATTTCAGGATTGCCGCCACCTCCAGAACCTAATATTCCTGCTCCTCGAGCAAGATCATTGATATCAGAAGGCGTTAACAAACGACTTCCAGGCATTGGCTTTCTTACTGTCCTTGCCTGACGAATGAAATTTTCAGCCTCTTTTAATTTCTTTGTAATATGAACCAATTGATAATCAGATGTTTCCTGCAAGGATGGCATTGGCTCAGTAATGACCGCGGAATGCTCAGATACTGATGAGGGATAAACTGGCTGGCCTGCATCAGGCCCCACAGCTGTAACGGTTACTTGCTTGGGATCTCCTTGCAAATAATTGAGCGTGATTTCACGCCGCGGTAAAATGGTTAATTCCTCAGCGCAGGCCCCTTTCTTAATCGCAAGAGCTCTAGCCTGTGCTGTGGCCGCTTCGATTGCTTCATCACGCGAAATTTTTGCAAAGTCGTATATACCAACAGAGGTGCCAGAAATCAAACTGGCAGCAGCGCCAAGAGCATTAGCTATGTCGGCAGAGGGAGGAATAATGAGATTTTTAAGTCGATTGCCTAAAAGATGTTTTAAATAAACTTTATCAAATAAACATGCTCCTCCGCCAACTAAAAGAAGCGTTTGAGGAACCTTTTCCATCGGATCGATAAGACACCTGATTCCCTCAACTAATTTTGCATGGAGCGCCTCATCAACTCTCTTAATAAAATTCGCTCCATGCTCCTGAGCACGGTGAGCAATTTTTTTTCGTAAGGTCTCACGATCAATGGTGCCTATATTTAAACGACCAAGAGCATAAGCTATATCGGTCGGAGTGAGGGCATCACCACCAAATGCTAATGCCTTTGTATACAGATCCTTGCCAATAGACGCGGGACCAATTTTTATTCGATTATTTGCGTCAAGGGTAATACTACTACCTCCCCCTAGTGCAAACGAGTGTAAACGTGCACTTGAAAAATTACAGCGGATTCCTTCTATGGTAAAAGCTGAATTTTCGTTAACTGGAGCGCCAAACAAGATAATACCTCCATCTGATGTGGAGCCGCCAATGTCTATTACAACAGCATCTTTTTCTTGCTCATGCAGGAGCGCAGCGCCCTTAATGCTATTTATTGGTCCTGATTTTAAAGTGCGAAGAGCCACTGCAGAAGTGTTGGAAAGCTTTTCTTTAGTGCCATCACCATAGGTAATATATAACGGGGCCTTTATATCTAGCTGTTGCAGTACTTTATATAAAGCACATTTCATCGTTGACATTTGAGATGCTAAGCAAGCGTTAAGGATAGTGGCATTTTCTCGCTCTAAAAGGCCCATTTCACCCATCATATGAGACGAGGATACAGCAATCCCAGGGTTGGCTTTTTTAAAAAGATCGCGTGCTTGTTCTTCTTGCGAAGGGTTAAGATTAGAAAATACACCGGTAATGGCGACAGATGTGATCTTTTTTGCTTTACTATAGGATGCCAACTCTTGCAGAGCATTTATATCGAGCGGTTTGAATGGTGACCCATTGAATTCAAAGCCACCATCGACAATATATGTTTCATTACCAATCAATTCTTGCTTTATATTCTCATCCCACCCTATGGCTGGTGGCACAGCGGTAGTCGCAGGTGCCCCTAATCTTACTACCAGGGGCTTATCCAGACCTTTGCGCTGCAATAAGGCATTAAGAAGATGTGTTGTTCCAATATTTACGGCAGTTAATCGCTCTTTTAATAGAGGAGTTTGTTTAAATAATCCTGAGATAGCTTTAAGAATACCAGAAGTTATATCATCAGTTGTTGGACACTTTATCTTTGCAACCAGCCTCCCCTGCTCAAGAAGTACCGCGTCTGTATTTGTTCCCCCAACATCAACACCTACAATTACCCCTTTAAGCGATGTTTGTATGGAGCGCTCAATTGTAGCCTCCATCGGGTATATACTACTGCTATATCCTAACAGGGCACAAACAAATGAGGTAATCACAGCAGATTTCATCATGAAGTAATCCTTCTACAGAGAATTTAATTTATTTAACGTAACTCATATTTAATTCCAGGATACCAAACTTAAACCGGTTGTAAATGAATCGCTTCTATTTAAAAATTTTTCTGCTTCATTTACTCGAACTCCTTTTTCAATAAGCTGATTTGTTATGAATTAAGAATCACCACTCAAGCCAACGCTTTTTCAATGGCATGTTCTGTTAACGGTGCCATAATAGCATAACCTGTAGTATTGGGATGGAGATCATCATCGCTCAATTCTTTTTTTAGCATGCCATGTGAATCTACCATTGCTGAAAAATAATCAAGGTATAGGTAATTATGTGCTGTACAATATTCTTGGATCCATGTATTGAGCGCTCGAATTCTCTCAAGTGGCCTTCGCTTCGTTTGAGGCCCTCGTTTATCTTTACCAATAAAATGATAGTTGCTCGTAGGAAGTAGTGAAGCAATTATCACTTTAATAGCATGAAGTTGCGCTAGTTCGGCGATACTTGAAATAGTATCTTCAGTCTCGGCTTGAGTCATGGGACCAGTGTTACCAGCAATATCATGAGTGCCAGCAAGTACTACGAGAACTTTTGGCTTTAAAGCAATCACATCAGCTCGAAGTCTTAAAAGCATCTGCGAGGTAGTTTGCGCGCTAATCCCTCGATTAATATAGGGTTTTCCCGAGAAAAAACCGCCAAACTTTGGGTCGTCCCAGAAGTGAAAAATTGAGTCACCAAGAAAAACAACTCGTTTCTCATCTAAAGCAGCTGGTAATAGAACTTTATTAGATTCACGATAAAAATTAAGCTGAGCCCAATCGTCTAAACGATCCTTTATGTTTTGAATAGTAATAACTGGTTGTTGTGTAGACATACTTGTTCCTCTGACTGGCGCCTACGATTTCTTAACCCGCCAGCAGCCCAGTAAGTGATCATTTACCAAGCCAACTGCCTGCATAAAAGCATAGATGATCTTAGGACCAACGAAACTCATGCCATGTTTTTTCAGGTCTTTCGATAGCGCTTCACTCTCTTGTATAGTGGATGGCAAATCAGCGAAAATGTGTAACCGATGTACAATTGGTTTCCCATGGACGAAACTCCATGCATATGATTCAAACGTACCATACTGTTTTTGAATCTCAAGAAAAACACGGGCATTTTGACGAGTTGCCCAAATTTTCTTACGATTACGGATAATGTCAGAATCTTGCATGAGAGTTTCAAGCTTGTTATCGCTCATGGCTGCTACTTTCACAGGATCAAAATTAAAGAAAGCTTTTCTATAACTTTGTCTTTTATTGAGCACGGTTTGCCAACTTAAACCTGCTTGCGCTCCTTCCAGTACCAACATTTCAAAAAGATGTTTGTCATCATGTGAAGGCGTACCCCATTCCTTGTCATGGTATTGAAGCAAATATGGTTTATCATCTGTTCCAAAGCAGCGTTTTTTGCCATCTTTTCCCAGCACCATTAGAATAACCCTTTCCTAGCTTGTTATCGCAAAATCATAAAACAAAAATCTTAGCAAAACATATAGTATACCATAATAGCATAACCTCTTGCTGTGTTGACCCATTTGTTCCTCCATTACTCCAATTGGTTTTAGCAATGTGAAATAGGCAAGAAGCCAGATAAAATTACTTATGAGTATAAATATTTCTCAGTTCTGAAGAAAGGATTTATGCGGAATTTCGCAATGAAAAAAACGGGGATTTTTTCAAAAACTAATGCCCCATGCGGCTAACAAAGTAAGAATGTGCTTGTTTGCTAAAGATGCGCGACTATGATCAAATGCATATGATACATAAAAAAGGAAACCCTGGGCTGTGCTTTTTTTATTAAAGGCACATTTGTAGACAAAATAGAAAGCACTTTGCACAGGAGTAGGAATATGCACGAGATTACCCAGCGGTGGACAAATAAGGGAGCCAAAGGGAAAGCGTACATTGTAGCCATATTCTATCCCACATGTATGCCATATATGAGAATGAGCAAGGAGAAGATCTACTGCATTTCCTACCGAAAATCGGTGCCTCATGCACAGAGTGTCTAATGCCGTACGCGGGAAAAAGTGTAAATAGCGGCCACCAGCTATAACGCTATCTTGTTTAGAAAATCGATGAATACTATCACACTGGACTCCCAGACCAAACTGGCCAAAACCAAAATCAGCGTGCTGTAGGCTATGAATTTTATGGGTAGGCACACCAAACAACCCTGAAAACGTTACGACTGAATTATCGTTAAACTTATACACCTTGCCTGCCGTAAAAAGCAGATCATCCGTTTGCGTTCCTGAAAAAGTTGTACCCGTGCACCTCATTTTCTCATGAATGTGGGAAATAGCACCATCTATGCGCCAATAAAAAGAATCTTTATTATAAATAAATGAGCTAAATGCACCAATGAAGTTTTGGCGTGTCCCATCGTATTGTTCATGCAAGTTATCAAATACAAGCGCACCGGTATGCCTATTATAATCACTTGCCCTCAAGAGCTGTGCCCGAGTAATTTGTGCAATTCTAAAACTGTACACAATTGAGACAGCACAGAGTGACACCTCATTCATAAGAAAAATCATCAGTAAAAGTACTTTTTTTCCCATAATGCTATCTTGGATAAACCTGCAATCTTGTGGACGCTTAGTAATTTAGCATGCCACAGTATTTTATGCTCTAAGCAAACTTCTTTCAAGACCGATATGCGAAGATGTAAAAGTCGTAATGAACCCGTGCGCCTTTTTTCAACAACGTGCTACAATACAGGATAGTTTGTGGCTGTTTCCCCTGCTGATAGTAGAGACACTGTTATAACTCGGCTTTGTCCTTCCTTGCCCTGTTTTCTTGTAGTTTTCGTATAAATGCCTCGTTATGTATTAGAAATTTTTCTGCCGCAGCTTCACCTTTTTCTTTGTATAGAGTTAACACGTCCTTAGGATCTGATATATTGAGCGGGTCATCCTCCGGCTTTATACGACAATAGCGCGTCTCTTGAGCATTTAATTCCCTTGTTAGTTTTTGATGGGACCTATTGTGTATCTCATCAAGCGTATTACTTGCGCAATAAAGTAAATGTAATTTTTCCTTTTCAGGATACAATTTTTGAAAAAGTAAATCAGCTGCTTTGCTCTTGTACTCGCCGCTCGCCATCAAGGTACCAAGTAAGCCCTCGTTAGCGTCAAAAAAAAATAGTTCGCTATTATCTACAGCTGTGATACAGGCAACATCCCTGATATAATAATCACGTTCAATTCTTTTTTGCGCCTCTTCGCTATCAAAATCAAATGGCTGCTTACTTTGAACTTTTATACAAGGCACTAAAACTCTGGTTAACGAGTCACTTAAGCGTGTCCCTCTAAAGAGAGCGCCTAATTTCTTGCGCAAAGTGCCCAGTGCACGACGCTGCTTGCTTTTATTTTCTACCTTTAGTGGGTATACGTCAGTTCCATATTTATCAAACAATAGTAATAGGTCCTTAATTTCGAGTAAAGGGCAATTACCTTCTCTCGAGGCAACTAATCCTAACGCTAGGGTTCCTGCTAATCCCGACCCCGCTATATGATCAAACAATTTGAACAATGGGCATTTCATCTCTTCTTCCAATCGTTTAATCATAGAAGCTGTTATCAATGCTTGCAGCCCCTCTCCGTCCAATGCAAGCCCTGCGATAAATTCTTGATTATAATTTTCGCTAAAATAACTATCTTCCTCCATCAAAGGTGTCTCAAAAACCACGGTCGGTATTGAAGGGGCATCTTGAGTTTTTTCTAAGAGCGGTTTGTTATTTTGTTTTTCCTGATCGACCAAACATCCAAGGAGAAATGCGTTGACTGATTCGGGGTTACAAAACCATGATCCGAGTCGGCAATAGTTACCAAACCACGATTGTATATTTGGGCTTAGGACAACTTTTACTCTATGAACTTGCAGATATCTAAGCAAAGTTTCTGGAAGTATCATCATTGCGTGAAAAGGTGTTCTACCAAATGTATCTTTTGCAACCAGATCGGCTCCCGCCGAAATCAATAATTCCAGCGTTTCTTTATTCGCCCACTTGAGTGCAGCATGGAATGGTGTTCTGCCATAAGCGTTTTTTACGTTAATCTGCGCTCCCTTTTCAATAAGCAATTTAGCGGTGCCTAGGTGTCCTTGCTGTGCGGCAAAATAAAGCGGAGTTCCACCAAATGCGTCGGTTATATTTACCTTTGCTCCCTTTGCTATAAGAAGTGCGACCAAATCTAAATGTCCGCTCATTGCTGCTAAATGAAGTGCCGTTCTCCCTTTTTTATCTTTCATATTGATATCTGCACCGTTTTCAATAAGATACTGGGCAACGTTTCTTCTATACCAAGAAAGACTGTACGTTGTTGGGCTACCTGGATTTACAACCCAGTGAAGAGGCGTGCGTCCCTTAGTATCTTTATCATTTACTTGCGCCCCCTTTGGGATAAGCAGCCTTACTACAGATTGAGCGTCACCATCCGTATTTACTGCCCAATGGAGTGCCGTCCAGCCATCGCTATCTTTTGCATCAATCTTCGCACTCTTTGAAATAAGAAACTCTACAAAGTTGCTCCGATTGAGTCCCGCAGCAAGATGCAGCGCTGTTCTTTCCTTTTCATCTATTGCATCAACATTTACTGTTTTTCCAAGAAATTCCAGTATTTTTTGATCCTCATTCAACACTGCCCAATGAAGTGTATCGCTAGAAAGAATTTCTATAAGACTTTCATTAAAACTGATGAGCTTTTCTTTTGCTCGTTTTTGAGCGGCGCTTTTCATTCCAAACTTGCAATCTCTTAGCAAATCCGTAGCACCAATCAGGATGAAAAGTTGTACAAGTGAAAGCGGTTTTTGTGTCGATTCTTTATCAATAATTCCGGAAATGACCGAATCATGCAAAAGAATATTTCTCAATAAACTTTCTCTCAGATCGTAGGGAAGTAGTTGGAGGTATGTCCCCTTTAACCATCCATCTATCTGTTGTTGGCCCAACATTTTAGATTTTTTGTCCGTGATTTGGTTCAATGAATTAATTTTATATAACGCGCGCCGAAAAGGCCCCCCTTCGTTTTGCGCCTTTATGTTCGAGCGAGTTTCCAACGTTCCACCATGAATTTCAATTAACCGTTTTAGCATAGTTTTCTGTTCGCTTGGCTGAGCAGCCAAAATCTGCTTCCAGGATTCGTCATCTATAATAATTTCAGATCCTTTTTCAATTAGCAATTTTGCAATTTCTCGGTGACCACTCAAAGCCGCGTGGTAAAGAGCATTCTTCCCCCCACCGTCCACAGCATTAATAAATGCCCCCTTTGCGATGAGAAGCTCTGCCATTTTTTTGCTGCCGCTCTTAACAGCCACCCAGTGGAGGGGAGTATCTTCATTGTCGCCTTTTATGTTAACGCACGCTCCTGCTTCAATTAATAGTTCCGCTACAGCTATATGTCCGTATTGTGCAGCCTTGTGAAGAGGGGTTCTGCCTCCTTCATCACGTGCATTAACGTTGGCTCCTTTTTCGAGAAGCTCTATCACCTTGTCTTTTTTTCCCTCAACACAAGCTTGTGACAAGCTGTCATTGAGCCCATCTCTATTGAAGTCGGCGCGAATGAGCGCATCTGACAACTGCATTGCAAAAGTAAAATCTGACAGGAGCGTTTTAAAGAGAAATGATAGGAGTAAGAGAGCATTATTTCTACTCCTGGTATAAGGGTTTGCGGTATTCATCTGTGCCTTCTTACAAAACTATTTCATTAAGATACTTTGTCTTTTTTCAAGAGTTGCCGGTATAAGACTCCGCAGAGAGCTCCTTAAATCTAGCAAATTCTCATATTATACACTATCTCTACGTCCTTGGCATAAAATGAGAATTTCGTAGCGGAAAAAAAACGATTGACCGAGTGTATGAAGAGCTCAGACTAGAATTAGAAATCCGAGATATCAGCCCTGCTAACTATTGGCTGGCTTTCTTACCTGACCAAGATCTAGCCACGTAAGACTTTTATTATCCGCGAGTGCTTCAAGAAGGGAAACTAGTCCTTCCTGGGTACAATGGGTGTTCCCTAAATGAAGGTTTTTAATAACGCTTGTTGTTTTAAGCATCCCCGCTAGTGCGAGTATACCCTTATTTGTAATGGGATTAGTCCCTAAAAATAGATTCGAAATAGAGGGCTTTAAAGTGCCTGCTTTCAAAACTGAGCATAATTTTTCAAAGTCAGCATCATTTACCTTTTTCTCCGTGCCATCATTAAGTGTATTAAGGCCAAGGTCGAGCGTATTGAGCACCCCATACTGAGCAAAAGAGCTTACAATGCAATTTCTAATGGAATTCGGCAGGCTTTCTAAAGTTTTTATAGAGTAGCGTGGGTCAGCTTGCCTCAATTCCAGATAGGTAATCTTAGTGCATCCCGTAAGATAAAGACGCTTCAAAGAAGGACATTTCTCCACTACTTTTTCTATATCAGCATTTTCCAACGATACATTCCCTCTGAGGTCCAAACTTCTAAGCAGTGGGCAGTTGACGCCAAGTGTGGCTAATTTAGGACATCCATCCACGGACATCTTATGAAGTGCTGGCACATTCACCAAAATCTCTTTCAAACGATTGCATTTGCTTATAGAGAGACTTAAAAGATTTGCAAGACTGAGTGGAGTATCGCCCAAATATTTTGCTTGACCCAATTTTGTCAACTTTTCTAAATTGTAGAGATTTAATTTCTCTAGCAAATTACATTTTACTAAAATCGATAGAATGGAATCATCGATGTTTTGCATCCCGAAAGAGAAATTCTTGTTACATGCGCTAAATTTAATGCCGTTAAAAGAGGAACAGTAAGCCCTTCAGCGGTTTTTATGGTAAGCCGGTCCCAGGGAGTTCGCTTGAAAGCATCCAGCTTGAAAAGAGTTTCTTGTGCCGAAAGAGGTATGATCATTTTTCCATCTTTCATGCGCGAAAAATCAGTAGTCTCGAGATATTTTTCCTTTTGACCATCTTCCAACTTTGCAAAATCTTCCCCTTTTTCTCCCAGCTGAAGATTTTGTAGAGTTTTCCTTATTTGCTCGATTTCTTTTATGCCCTGTGATGGATTAAAGCAGCTATCATTTCTGACCGATTCATCAAGATCTTGATAAGGAATAGTCAATGCCTCAAGTACCTCTTTTGTAGCATAACGAGACTCGGGCACTCCCTTTACAAGATTGAAGAGAGGCAAATCAACTTCTTTAAAACGATTATAAACGGTAAGAGGAACATTTAGGTAAGTCTTATATTTTTCAAGTGGAGGATACAATTTGATTAATAAATCAATGTGAGTAATATTAGGGTTTTCTTGTAGTTGGTCACGCAACTTTACAAATTTGTCATAAACACGATTTAACATACCTGGAGCAAAAGGAACGCCAATATAGCAATTTTGGTCTTTGCACAATTTATGTATCTTCTCATCAACTTTGCCTGTTTCTTCATCGAGCTTCATAGAAAGGCATACATTATGATATCCCTCAATTTCTTGCAGCCATTTGGTCAAAACCGCAGCAGGCTCCATTTCAAGAAAACGTGCCAGAACTGTGGGGTGAACTTTTTCTTTCATTTGATTTAAACAAAATACAATACTTTTGATAGCACGAAAAGGCACGTTTGTTTCTTTGTCTTTCACACCAGCGGGGAAAAAGGAGTTTTCATTATCTATACAAACGAGCCGGGGTGTTTGGTGAGTGTTGTCTACTTGGATATTATCAGGTTTTCCATCTTCTGGTGCGACGAGCATCGTAGTGACAATCAGCGCTGAAGTTGCCTGAGGATCGAGACGATCTAAGCATTCAGGATTTTTGTCTTTATTTTCTGGCCTGTTAAACAACTCTTGTAAATTATCTCCTTCGATACCAAACGAGACCATATAAAACTCATTATTTATAAATACCAACTCATTAAAAGTGGAACCATTGCCTATAAGATTTTGAATCAAGCGACTTACCGCATGTTCAAAACCCGGTACATTGGGAAATCTTTTAAACCACATTTTTTTATTGCCTATTTCTATATAGGAAACTTCTCTACGCCCAAAGGTAAGATGCTTACAATTGGCAACAGTGCATTTTTTGAGATTAACACAACGATTTTTAGGCTTGAATTTATTATCTTTATCCCACAATTGATTGCAGAATTTTTCAGAAACATATCGTTTTTTATTAAAACAGGTAATTCTACATTCTTTGCCATCGACTTTTTGTTCGGAAAATACCTCTTGCAGAAGCCTCCGCCACGCGAATTCTGCATTAGTACTCTCCAATTTTAGAACTGTCGGGCCAAGATCTTGATAGTGTGCAAAAAAATCTAGAGCACGATGCATCTTTATCTTTTTACCCGCATTCCAATTTATAAGCTTTTGAGCAGCATACGTGCGATTTTGCTGCGCTGCTTCATCTTCTGCTGAGTGTTCTCTGGAAGCTCCAAAAGCTATGTCTAGCGCCGTATTTTCTTCTTTGTCTTGCGCTTCAAAATCGGTACCCAGTTTTTGCAATTCTTCTAAGCATGCAAGCGCAATCGGCCCTTCTTTTAATGCATTGCTAACAGCTTCATGGAGCTTGGTCTGCCCCTTGTGGGAAAGAATCGCCTCATTAAGGTCGCTCAAAGCAACATCTATCCCCTGACTTTTATTTTCATAATCAGCAATCGTATGGTTTTCAGTTCTTAATACTTTAAATGTTTTTCGCCCATCTTGAGTTCTTGTGGTAAGATTCAAAATGTGTTCTAAAGAATCTTTTTCGCTGGCAGCGTTTATTTCTGCATATGCATTGTGTGCCTTGGGATTAACATGCGCTATTGCTTGGTAATAGCGCATGACGAATTCATGCATCTTATAAAAGATTTTCTGGTGTGTCATTTGACCGGCAGCAGCATGAGATTTAAGCTCCGAGAGTGCTATCACCATCCGTTTTATAATATCTGGGGCAAACTTAATTGATAAAAGAGGTGGCTCATACAGAGGGTCAGGAGAAAAGGCATATTTTTTCAACTTTTCATAAACCCTTTCTTTTTGCTGAAGAAACGTAAGCCACTCTCTTATAATTGCCTGCGGTTCGATCTCTTGAAGTCTTTTTGCAATCCTTGGATGAATGGGCTCACTCATGAACTCTTTCATAAAACAGAGTATATTTTTTTTTGCAACATAATGGAAATCTTTTGAAACGCCGGTGAGCATTTGTATGAGAGGGTAGACAAACGCTTCATCATTATCGATACCTACAATGGTACCGTTTTTCTGCACAATCAGATTTTCGGGTTTCCAATCGGACGGATTGATAACAAAACCTCCAAGCACAAGTGCACTAAATGATTCAAAATTCAAATTTTTATAAAGACCATTGTCAAAAAATTGTCTGAATCCCTCATCAATATCCTCTTCCCGCACAGCTTTCATAATTTTTCCGAGCGTAATGCCATCAATCGTTGTTGTGGCCTGAAAATAAAAAGTTTGTTTTTCACCATTAATCAACACGTTATTGCAGGCAAGAAAGCATGACGGCGTAATAACTCTTATATGCGGAAACAAGATGCTAAAAAACGAGTAAACTGCAAGTTCATACTCCGGTTTTGACGGACTTAATGCCCTCGCAGACTTGAAAAATACCTTTCCCGATTTTGATTTATAGGTATCATGTGTCTGATTTGACGCCCTTTCCTTCAACCTGGTCCCATCCTCCTTTACATTGCCCAGCTGACGAGCCCAACTTTGTGGTATAAGAAAGAACTTCGGATCGCCAAATGCATCTAAACATACATTCACCTTTTGAGCGAGCAGCTCGCGACGTACCTCCAGTCGTTCTTCATTTGGTAAGTCATTCGTTTTTACCAGGTTGAGAACGAATTTTTTATAAAGCTCAATGAGTTTACCAAGCCAATCTTTAAGAGGCCTGCTAAACGTTTCCTGGCATTCGCTTAATTGAGTATCAAACCACGCTATTCGCTCGTGAATCATGGTGAATGCCTTATCTTCAATGCGTAATTCATCACCCAAATGTGACTGATTTACTAATTCATGAGGCTGCTTAAGCTTTTCAAGCATTTCCTTTAGAGTTATGACGATTTCTTTGGGACATTCCCCATGCTCTAGTACTTCTGATACTAGATAAAAAACAGTGCGCACAACATCAGGCTCTGCATCTAAATCATTAACAATATTTTGGCCCAGCTCAGCTATAGCTTTTTTATAATCAATTATTTTCACTTGAACAAGTTCAGCAGGCAGAACCATTGCGATACTGCATTGATTAAATAATAGAACCAAGAGCATTGCTAATACGTACATCAGGATCCCTCTTATTAAAGTTTTCTATAATGCGCTTGGGCCCTTCAATGCCCTATTTTCCTGAAGTAATCGAAAAAACTGTCATTTTTTGTGGATGCCATTTGTCAATAAGCATTTGGGTGTTTCAGCGCTGCATTTTCTTTTAACTTGCAAATAAAATGTTCATTCTGCTTTAAAAAAATTTCAGCAGCTAACTCTCCTTGTTCTTTATAGGAGGCAAGAAGCTTCAGGTCATCAAATGCTCCTAGGGTAGGCTTAGGGGGCTTTATACACACGTAAGAAGGAAGGCTCAAGTTCCTTTTCATTGTTTCCAACTCTTCGAGTTTGGCCATTTGTTGCAGGCAATTTTCACCGCCAAGAAATTCCAAATCTATCTTAAGATCCTGGATCTCTTCTTTAAGAGCTGATGATTTTTGTAGTGTCGATGCATCCAATTGATTCATTTTTTGCAGTCTTTCATCGATTCTTATATATCCTTCGTTAGTAGTATCAACGGCACAATAGACTAAACGTATCTTTTTATCTTGAATGTCATCTGGTTTTTCTTGCATCTTATTTATTAAAAAATCCGCGGTTTTATTTCTGTAATCACCGCTTGAGCAAATTGTACCAATACCATCCATCGTTACTGCAGGAAAATATTCTTTCTCTGGGTCAATTGAGGTGGCGCAAGCAATATCTCGTACATAAAAATCCGCCGCCACTTTTTTTTGTGCAAGCGAGCTATCAAAATCAAACGGTTTTACCGTTTTACAAGGTATCAAAACTCTTGTCAGGCAATCGCTCATACGAGCATGTTTGAACATTTGTCTAATTTTTTTTTGTAAAGGCTCGTACTTGTAAAAGGGCGTATTTTTTGCTTTTACCTTAAACATTTGCAGAGAATGAGTATAGAAAAGCTTTACCAAATCGCTCGTTTCTACAACTCTGGATTTGCCATTTTCTGAAGCGGCTAATCCTAATGCCACTAAGCCGCCAAAAGACGAACCGGCTATATAATCAAAAAGCTGATACAGTGGGTAATTCAAATCATTTTCGATTGTGTTAACCATTGAGGCTGTTACTAAAGCCTGTAAACCCTCACCATCTAATGCAAGTCCGACCTGAAATGTTTCTTCATGATTTTCATCCAAACGTATCGGGTAATCTTTTTCAGAATATCTGTTAATAAGCGAGTTTTCATTTTCTTTAGAAGATACATCCAATTTATTTGATAATTGGCTGTTTTGGGCATTGTTATCCAAATTATCGGGCTGTTTGGCTAGTAACTCCTGGATCTGTTTGCAAAAAAGTGGTGAACTCAAGTGCTTCTCGATTCCGGCTATTTTTTTCAAAGACTTATTATTTTTTATTATTTGCACAATACAGTGAAATGTTCTACCTATTTTTACCAGATCAGTTATCTCCGCCTTACTAGTATTATTGGATTCTGCTTGAGCAACAACATCGGTCCACCCGTCTTTCCGCCCGGCCGTCGGATCCGCTCCATTTAATAGCAAAAACTCGACGATACCTCTATAGCCTTGAGCGGCAGCATATTGGAGTGCCGTATAACCATCGTTAGATAAAGCGTTGATTAATACTCCTCTTTCAAGAAGGAGTCTAAGAATCTTCACATGATTATAAAGTGCGGCTAGATGAAAGGCGGTGAGCCCATCAGCAGCTTTTATAGTAATGTTTGCGCCCTTTTCAAGAAGGAACTCGACGAGTTCTAGGTGTCCGTTTTTAACGGCTATGTGGAGAGATGTCCATCGTCCGTGGCCGGTTTGTGCATCTACGTTAGCTCCATGGGAAAGCAAGAGTGATATAATTTTTTTATAGCCCTCTTTTTTTTTTATCATCTCCCGCATGAAATTTATAATTCTCTGCAGTGCGATATAGCGCCGTATCACCGCACAGGTCTCTAGCATTTACCTCAGCTCCGCTTAAGATCAATAGTTCTACTACGGTTACCTGACACTGGCTAGATGCCATATGTAATGGCGTCCTGGAATACTCATCAGATCTTGCATGCACATCGGCACCCTTTTTTATCAGCCAACAAGCGATATCTTCATGCTGCGATTGGATTGCACGGTGAAGGGCTGTTAGTTTTTTTTTGTCTGCATTGTTAATGTTAGCACCCTTTTCAATCAATATCTCACAGGTTGACAAGGAACCCGCTTGTGCAGCATATGCGAGTGCATACCCCTTTTTTTTATAGCCGGCAATATTAACATCTGCGCCATTTGCAAGGAGAAAGGTAATTACCGATTCGTCGCCTCTACGCGCGGCTTCGTGAAGAAGAGGTTCCTGCTGATAATCAATTTTAGGATCCACCTCAGCCCCCTTTCTTAGCAATTCGGACGCCTTGTTAAAATCTCGTTCATTACATGCATGCCTGAATGAGTTATCCAAATTTTTTTGCTCATCTTGTTTGGAAACTAATTCCATTGCCCGAATACTAGAACAAACGAATATCAGAATTAAGAAAATGTTTTTGTAGAACATCGTATATCTCCGCAAGGGCCAGGACTAAACTCCATTTTGATGCGACTTCTTTCTGCTGAGAGAGATCTTACAATTATTCTTTTTCTTTTTCAATTTTGTTTCTTCAACTTGTGAGCAAATGCAGACCTGCTTATCTTAAAAATTCTAGGCGAAAAAAATTTTCCATGCTATAGTGCCACCAAAATTAAGGGAGTTTCTCTATGCTTTCATTTAAAAAAAATTCATAAATTTTTGCTGTACATTTTTTCGCATTTGCTTATTGTTGATCAAAATTTTGAAAACCAGGAGGTTGTTATGTATTTTCAAAAACCTTTCTACACAACGAGTGTGGTAATTTTATGTAATTTTGCGATGAGCAACTCAATGGATCGTGCTTGCCTAGTTAACGAAAAAATTACCCCTGAGGTCGTTCGGGCAGCGCAACGGGGCGATGCATACTCCCAATATTTGATGGGACAATTCCATGAAAATGGCCTCCCTATTTACGGGTTTGCAGATAACACCCCCGTAAGAAATCGCATGGAAGTAATTTCTTGGTATAAGCAAGCGGCATTGCAGGGTAATGCAATGAGTCAATATCGATTAGGAAAACTATTCTTACGAGAAAATAAAATTGCGGATGCCCTCAATTTTTTTACCAAGGCTGCGGCTCAAGATCATGCTCTTTCGCTTTATGAATTAGCGCTCCTGTATCAGCAAAATCAGGAAGAATCTGCACAAGAGAAAGCGTTTATTTTTTTTAAAAAAGTAGTTGAAAATAGCGCAATTCTTCAGCATGCCTCGCTTGAAAAAAACTACGAGGAGATGGTAAAAAAAGCTCAGTCGAGAGCAGCCTACCACATAGGAAAAGTTTACGAAAAGGGGCTTTCCAGTTTAGTGATGGCATCATGTAATAGCGCGGCTGACTACTACAAACTTTCAATAGCAAAAGATGAATATGAACGCGCTTTTTATGCATTAGCTGTCCTTCTTGACAATCAACAAATTGTTTCCACAATGAACGACGAGGCAAAAATATACCTTCTACAAGCCCAAGCAAAAAAACTTCCCGAAGCCTCCAGCCTTCTTGCAAAAATTTTAATTAAGGAAGAAGGCAAAATAACCAATGAAGCGTTAAAGCTTTATGAAGAAGCGGCAGATGGAGAAGATGAGGAAGCCCTTTTGAAATTAGGATCTTATTATGAAACAGGAACCTGCTGCCAGCAAAGCATGGAAAAAGCTTTTGAGTATTATAAAAAAGCAGCTGCAAGGGGTAATGCTAAATTGATCGACCTTTTTAAAAGCAAAGCAGACAAAGATGCCGATAGCTGCTGTTTTCTTGCGCACTTATATCTTTTAGGTAAAAAAATTCCTAAAAATGAATCTCAAGCGATAGCATGGGCTCGGGAAGGCGTTAAAAAAGGAAGTGAGCAAGCAAGAGTCATACTTAAGAATATTGGCCAAACAAATTGTGAGGCTTTATATATCTTAGGGTACATGTATGAGATGGGTGAAGGCGGGGAAAAAAATCTGGACCTTGCTATTAATTTTTATGAAAAAGCAGCGCGAGCAATGAACCCGAAAGCTCTGCAAAGGCTTGAAGAGCTCGCGCGCAACAAAAATCAAAAAGCGAGTTTTATAGTAGGAAAATTCTTGCAGGAGGGATTACCTGGAGTACAAAAAGATATCTCGGCTGCAGTTGCTCTGTATAAAAAAGCAGTTGAACAAGGCAGTGGCCAAGCAGCGTTTGTGCTGGGAAATCTCTTTCTTGAAGGTAAAGAGGTCCCGGAGAGTGAAGAATGGAGCCTTTATTATTTTGAGCAAGCGCTCACAAAAAATTGTAAGCAGGCATTTGAGGCTATCAAAGACATGGCAAAAAGAAGTCCGGCTGCGGCCTGCGTGGTTGGTACGCTCTATGAGCAAGGAGCATATGTTGAAAAAAATTCTAGCGAAGCTGAAAATTGGTATCGTCAAGCTTCCCGACAGAAGTATGCACCGGCTTTTTATGCTCTTGGTCGCCTTGCAGAGCAAAAGCGACCACTTCTTATTAATTCTCCACAAAGTGCGGTAGATTGCTATTTAGATGCTCTTTATTGGTATAAAAACAATGAATCAGCAAAAAAGCTTGCAAGGTTTGACATACGCCGACTCGATACAGTTTTGCTATCATTGCATGATTTGGGCCAACCAGATTTCGCACATGAGTTTTTTGCAAAAATTAAACCTACACTACCCTGCGAAACCTCTCCCTACTTACTTTATCACGTTGCATATCTTAGTAATGTGATAGCAAGGAGCTGCTCCGAAAATGTACAAAAAATTCTACTACAAGCACTTATTGATCTTACAAAACAAGAGAATGTACTCACTTATTCGGTTTTGAGCCATATTGCAGAACTTATGCAGGCGGCAGCTGAAACGGGATCTGTTGATAAAGAAAAAATTTTCAATCTCTGCCGTGCAATACAGCTTATGCAACCAATAAATGCTCACAAGAGCAGCAATGTTGGTCCTGCATTAGATACACATTACACCGGTGATCCGCTCGTTGCCATTTACAATTGCCTTTTTAAAAATAGTCAGTCTCTCATGAAATCTGATGAGGCACTTGCGAATATTCTTGACCTCTTTGATGAGCAAGTTGAAGCCAAATTGCTGAACGCTCAATCGCTGCAGGCTTATGCAATAGATCTTAGCAATGAAAGCTATGCTCATCTTAAAGAATCACTTACTAAATTTCTTTTGGTGCAAAAAAAATATCTGGCGCCCGTTGCACTCACACTCCTTGGGTTAAAACCGGATCTACGTACCCACCATATAGCTTATTTAGTAAAGTTAAGCCTGGAAGCACAAAAACAGGGTTCGGATTTGCACCTGCGGTATCTTACTCATCCGCTCTTTCTCGATTCTCAAAATATACCTCTTGCATTAAGAGTGGCGATTGTTCTCGCCCAGCTTCGAGAAAAAATTCTCATTTCATTTATTAAGAGCGATGCGAAAAATGGAAAATTAAGCAATATTCTTATTTACCAAAAAGTTGGGCGATTCTTAGAGCTTATCGGTGATCCGGCTCAAACAACGGTAAATCTCGCAGATTGGGGCGAGATTGAAGATGAAAATGAGAATGCCTATTTGAGCACCTTAGATTACTTTAATCAAAACTATAGCCTGAACGCAATGATTGACCATATCAAACAAGAAATAGATACCCCAAAGCAGAGCGGCATTCCAAAAGATTTGCTCAATGCTTTCATGATGCAAGCTTTAAATCTCGATGATCCGACAAGCTTATACGATGAAACGGGGCTTATAACAAAAAAAAGTGTTGAACAACTGCTTACCCTCTTAAATTACTTTGCTCCAATAACCTAAATTGTCGCTAACATATATCTCGAGGGTAAAGATGCTGCGCAGAGTGTACTACGATGCTACCAAGATGCCAATGAATGGTATCAACCCAGAAATTCATCATAATTCGAGGTATCCGAGCAAAAAGAGAAGGAGCTGTGTTCCCTTTTGTGTTACGCGCATGCCGGTGTGATCAAAGATGGCTTTCGTAAGTGTTTGATCTGCTATAGGTAATGTAGCAAGATACGCTTTAATGCTAGCGATCGGAATGCGCGATGGGGCGGCTTTATTTATTTCATGCATGATGTGTTGCACCATTTTCTCTACCGTGTAGCTTTGCAAAGTTTTGGTTATAATTTGCTCTTCACTGAGGTTTCTAAAATTCGCCATTGTTGCGTTATCATCAGTACACTCGATACCCTCTGTAAGGGCCAAGTCTTTAGCTACCTTACTTTCTAAAAAGAGTAGCGCGGTTTCAGATTCATTATCAATAAGTTGAGTGAGACATTTTTTTCTTAACTCTGCAAGGCAAAGGGCAACTCGCATTTCAAGTGAAAAGTTTTCCTTATCAAAGTGAGCGCTGCTTGTTAGGTGAGCGCTATCAAAGCAGTATGTCTTGTATTCCGCGCGGGTTGTATAAAGACCATCAACCGCCCAAGAAGCTAATAATGAATGCAGAGTTTTTGGATCGAGAATATCAACTACTTTTGCAATTCGTATAACTCTTTTTTTAAATCGGTCAGTGTCACTAAAGGTTAAAAAGCTTTTTAATGATTCGCGGCCGCCAAATTTGTTGTTCTGGTCTTGCAGCATTCCTTGCGTAATGCAATTTTGTGCAACTCCGCTATCAAATAGTGCTAATATTTTATCAACAGCGCGTGCATATGCGGCTTCTTGGGCAGGTATTGGTTCCCAAAAAAGACAATTAAAGAGGTCGATCCGGCAATCGCGAAGAGCGGCTCTTTTAAATCTCTTTTCCCCTAAAGACTTGTCTGCAAAATCAAGATTAGGGCACGGTATTATTGCTAAATCGGTAAGCGCCTTGCATATCTTACTAAGTTTTGAATCAGAAGCTATGGGCTTACTATGAAATTCTGGTGATTGAGTGAGCTTTTTTAAAACTCGTGCGACTGCAAGCGCTAGAGAACTTTTTTTTGCAAACTGCGAAAGGTTAATAAGTGCCTGGGACACCATTTTTTGATCTTTGGGCAGAAATTTTTTCGATAGAATATCTGTGATGCATACGATATAATAGTAGAGTTCTGCTGACATGCGTGAAGAAAAGTTAATTTTTGCCAAACAACGGTTGGAAAAATTGGGCACTTCCAGCATAATCACTTGGAATATGTCGCGCGTGTAGTTGTATTGTTCAAGCACAGCCGGGTGAATGTCATTGTGTTTATGCATTTGAAAGCACAGGAGAGCGTCTTTGTAACATTGCACTATATTTTCAAACGTTCTATATACACTTGCATAATTGTGCACACAAAGAGATGCCAATGCCCCGTACGCAAGCGAGCAACCCCGCTTACTGGCACTTTTGTAGTATCTTATCGCTTCATCTATATCTTTTGATACCATTGTCCCCTCTTCATACGCGTGGCCCAGTACATAAGCTGCAAGCGGAGATTCTTGTGAAAGATTCATCAGGGCTGCCATTGCTTTTGGGTGTCCCCCCTCGAATGCTTTTTGGAAAAAGCTTACACCTTTAGATAGGTCACGGGTGACCACTTTACCTTCATTATATAGGGTGGCAAGCATAAAGGCGGCTTGAGCATCATGGCGATCACTGGCCTGTTTTAGAATAAGCATGCCCTTTTCTCTGTCTTGGTCGATTCCTGCTAATCCTTGTAGATAAAAAGGAGCTACTGTGAGGGCTGCTTGGGGATAATTTTGTTCTGCAAGAGTTTCCATCCTACAAAACGCACGTATATGCTTGTTAAGTGCAGCCCTTTCGTACCATTTTAACGCCTGAAAAATATCTTTATTATCACTCTGCTCACAAAACTCTCCTAATGCAAAGAGGGCATCGTCGTTATTTTGTGAAAGTTCTCGCAATAGATTGTAGGCTTCACCACTATTTTTATGCAAGGCCTTCATACACCAATCAATAGCGTGCGCCTCACTTTTTGGAAGGCCCTTACCCGTTAAGCATAATCGTGCAAAAAAGAGCATAAGGTCAGGCTCTATTTCTGCGTCTTTTCTTAATGAAGTGATTGCTCCATGATGCCCTTGCTCTGCGGCAGCTTTAAACCAGGTCTTTGCTGCAAGATTATTCTTTTGACCTGCACTTCCTGTTTCATAATAGAGACCAACTTGATATTGTGCTTCGGCATTTTTTTTTTGCGCGGCTTCTAGATATAGTTCGAATGCTTCTTTAACATTTCCTTCTTTCTTTTGAATGCTGGCCCATTCTGCTATAGCTTCGGGCAAACCAGCTTCCACGGCTTCTTTTAGATATATATTTGCAGTGCGGGGAGATTCAAACCGTGATACTGCCAACGCGGCTTTATCATACCGATCAAGCTCGTAAGATGCCTTATAGTATTTATGAGCTTGATCTTTTTCACCTCGAACTTCGCACATTTGCCCAAGAAAAAAGGCCGATCGCGATTGAGCGTGTTTTATTGCTTGTGAAAAATCTGCATAAAGAGCTATCTCATCTGATGTTGTGCTCTCATATACCTTTTTAAATAGGTTATAAGCCTCTTCTAAACCTGAAAGCCGGTAATACTTTGCTAATTCAAACTGTGCCAATATATGGCCACTACTTGCTGCCATCTCGAACAACCGATAAGCTTGCTCATGTTGTTTTTTTTTTAAATAGAGTTGACCAAGACAATACTGAGCCTGTTCATGCTGTTGTGATGCGGCTTTCTGATACCATTCAATTGCTAGATGAGGATTGCGTTCCAGGATGACACCTTCTTTTTCTAGCAATGACTGATGATACCGTGCCATCAAATATTGGGCCTGAGCATCTCCTTCTTGAGCGGCATGTACCACACCGGAAGTAATGGGGGCCGTCACTGGATGGACTGCTTTGGCAGGGGCAAGTTTCAGTTGCTGACTGGGGATTTCCATGCTATATGTTTTTAGACAAGAGAATCCCAAAATTGGAAACAAAAAAATAGCTTTATTTTGTATAAGCATACTCGAACCTATAAGTAAGAATGATTGAGCATCAACGAGCAAGGTCACTATACCATTTTTATACAACTTGGTCATAACAAATCCTTTAACTCGGTCTACATTGGGTGCCAGTGTTGGAAGGTTTTAACTCATCTCGTCAATAAATCTAGCAAATTCTCTTGGTATAGACTATTATTAGCGAGGTAATTTAAGATATTTTTTAAACGATTGTTTACATATGAGTCGCGGTTCCAAAAAGCTTCCGATGGCATTCAATCATTTTCTACAATTATGGAAGAAAGTTTTATTTATGTTGATAAAACTGACTATATCTATAATCTCATTGACCATGGAAGAAATTTTTTTCTTTCTCGCCCACGTAGATTTGGTAAGTCATTACTTCTTTCAACCATTAAGGAAATTTTTTCGGGCAACAAGAAGCTCTTTGAATCGTTACATATTGGCCATTCAAATTACGAATGGAAAGTTCATCCTATTATTGATTTAAGCTTTTCAGCGATGAATACTAATTCCGCAAGTTTGCTTGAAAAAGACATAGAATATAATCTACTAAAAATTGCTCGGCGTAATGCAATTGATATTGAAGATGCACCCTCAATTCAAACCAAATTTGAAACTCTCATTGAGGAACTTGCTGTTAAAAACAAGGTAGTCGTGCTTGTGGATGAATATGACTACCCCTTGATAAATAATATACACAATCCGGCCCTAGCAGAGGAATGTCGCAAGGTGCTGCATGATTTCTTTGCGGTACGAAAAGATGCAAGTGAACACCTACGTTTTATCTTTATTACCGGAGTAACAAAATTCGCGAAGACCTCTATTTTTTCCGGACTCAATAATCTGGATGATCTTTCGCTCATGCCAGAAGCCGCACTTCTACTTGGTTATAGTCATCACGAATTAGCACACTATTTTAAAGACCATATACGTAGTATCGCCGATCGAGAAAAAACTACCTCAGAAACTATCCTTGAAAATATGCGCAACTGGTACAATGGGTATCAATTTGTAGATACTGCAACGTGTGAAGAGGCAACGAGCGTAAAAGTATATAATCCTTTTTCAGTGTTACTTTTTTTATCCCATGGAAGACTTTTGAATTATTGGGCTGAAACTGGCACTCCCCAGTTTCTTACCATTTAATAAAAACCCAACAGTATCCCATCGCTCGCATTGATGGATCAGAGATAAATTATGAGGAAACCAAATCATACGATATCGATAAAATAAGGCTGATACCGCTTCTCTGGCAAACGGGGTATCTAACAACTGATTCTTATGATCCCAAAACACAGAATTATAAGCTGACCTATCCTAATGAAGAAGTAAAAGCTTCATTTTTTTACTATTTTCTTGGCCAACTTCTTGAAACTTCTCTTGCTTCACTTAAAAATTATACTGCCGATTTTCAACAGGCGCTACAAACTCATGACCTTGAAGAATTCTTTAAAATATTTGGGGTTTTTCTTGCTCACGTGCCGTATACAAATACAACTTACTGATGAAAAGTATTATCAGACCATATTTTATGTCATTCTCAAACTTATAGGTGCTGACGTTGGTGTAGAAGAAACAACAAATGATGGAAGAATCGATGCTGTTTTCCAAACGCCCTCACATATCTTCATCTTCGAATTCAAGCGCGATGAATCACCTGAAAAAGCACTTGCGTAAATCGAGGAAAAAAAATATATGAAATATAAAAAAAAATTGATGTTGGTAGGTGTTAATTTCAGCACCGAAAAAAGAAATCTTGAAGGTTGGGCAAGTAAAAGCATGTAACCATTTCATAATCAAGTCCCGCTGCTGTCGCGCAAAGCAGTCTAAAGCTTGATGCAAGCCACCAGGAGAGATATCGTCTTGTGCAATTTAGGGACTACTTTTTTTTGCTATTTCCCACAACCGAACAGTTCCATCTTTTGACGCCGTAAGGAAATCACAACTTCCATTAAAGAAAGCTACCACAGTTATTGGACCTGTATGACCAGTCAAAATGTAACACTCCGGTGGAGATTGCCTTAGATACCATAAACAACCTGTTGTATCTTCAGATCCGGTGAGTGCATGGCACCCCTTTGAACAAAATGCCAAGGCAGTGATAGGTGCTTCATGTGATCTTAGCTCGGTTGTAATCTGTGTTGGCTTGCTTATATCATGCAAAAGAACTTTATTGCCGGTGGTTGTCAAAATATATTTATCATCATTGCTTATAGCAAGAGCAGTCCCAGGTGTGCCCGGACCATTAAAAATAGTTTTGGCAATAGTATTACGGCTCGATTCTATTAACTCAATGTTTGTAGGTGAAACCTTCCTATACTCACTATGACCTTTTACGAGCAAAACATGTGTTCCGTCGTGAGTAAATAGAGCTGCAAATACAGTTTTTCCCGAGGAGTGCGGATAATGCCATATGCGTGGCTGCCCAGGGCTTGGGACATCCCATATCTTTATACCAGCCATAAAACCTATTGCCACTTGTCTTCCTGCGGGACTGAGAGCTACGCATGAAACTTTCTCCGCGGAACGTGGAGCTGCTCCACGTGCAGAAAAGCTTCGATAGATGCTTGTCGGTGATTTGCTTAGATCCCATATTCGTACCTCGTTCAAACTCGTTCCCACTAGCAGAAGTTTACTATTAGGCAAGAAAGCAAGTGCCAAAACTTTGCCACCTTGCGGCAGTAAGAACTCTTTAGAAACTGACATCATAGGCCTAAGGTCCCAAATCCCAACTCTTCCACCGTTATCACCTGTTGCTACATAGGACCCATCCGGACTAAGAGCAACTGCTACGACTCCTTGGTAATGACCTGTAAATTGTACATCTTTTATAATTTTTTCATTAAGATCCCATAAACAAGCTGTCTTATCCTCGGATCCTGTGATCAGCCGGGAATTATCGAGACTTAGGGCGACCGCATTAATAGGCCCTGTATGCTTATTAAGGACATTTTTCAGGACGGGGGTGCCATCTTTTGCTTGTGATAGAGGCATTTCCATCGCGTTGCAACGGGAATAAAAAATACAAATCATTAACAAAAAAATTTTCTTAAGCATCGTATAGTTTCCTGTTAGACTTGACTATCATTTTGACCTATTTTTCAAGAGTTTTTGATGTCGTATCTTGAATTTCCGTGATTTTTGAGATTCGACTCCCTTTTTTGCTGTATGCGAACAAATATAAAACTTTGATACCAAACCGTCAATAAAACCTCACACAGAAAGAAGTCTTTAAAATGTTGTTCATATTGAAAGAGAAATCTCAGATTACTCCGTACTTTTAGCTTGAATTACTGCTATCTTTTTTAGCGCAAATTCTCGAGCATCAATTTCATCATTTTGTTCTGCTACTTTTTTAAAATGTGCGAGTGCTTTATTACTATCGGCTGGGTAACCGTAACCGTATAAATGCATCCTTCCAAGGCTGTTCGTTGAAACAGCCCAGGCATTTTTATTTTCTTTCTGGCTGGCGGCTTTTTCAAAAAATTTCTTTGCTTCTTGATAATCAACTTCTCCACCTTCACCCAAAAGATACATTTGGCCCAGCTCCGTGCAAGCAAATGCTTGATAGAATTGATCATAATTTTGATCCGCACATTTTTGATACCATTTTCGTGCTTCCACATAATCCGTGGAGATGCCCTTACCGAATCGATGCATGTGGCCAAGATCAGACCAAGCAGATGCTTGGCTATTTTTGATCTCATTCTGGTTAGCTGCAGCTAAAAGATAGGTAAGTGCTTTAGCACCATTGACAGGAACACCGTGCCCTTGGTAGTGCATCCTACCCAGCCTTACTGAAGCTATGTATTTTTCATTTTTGTCTTCATCTTGCTGCTCGGCTTTTGTGAAATAGTAAAGCGCTTTACCATAATCAGCAGGAACTTCCCTTCCCGTATGGTACATTTTTCCAAGCTCTGTATACGCTATATGCTTGCAGTTTTTATTGTCATCTTGGTCCGCAGCTAGAGTATAAAGCTCAATAGCTTTTGCAGGATTTACAGGAACACCTTGCCCCAATTGCTGCATTCGGGCAAGCTCAATGTGTGCAAAAGCTTTCTCTGGTTTATGATCGTTTTGCTCAGCGGCTTTTTCATAAAAATCAAGAGCTTTGTCGAAATTTACGGGGACGCCCTCGCCCTTTCGATGCATGAGTCCGAGCGAGCCATAAGCTGCCCCGCGCGCTCCTTTATGGTCACCTTGATTAGCAGCCAAAAAATAAAATTCTAAAGCTTTCTGGTAATCGATAGCTACTCCCTGACCTAGACGATAGTGGTGTCCTAACTGAACCGATGCTGCAGCAAATGCACGCTTATTCTCCAGTTGATTGAAAGCTTTCATACTGTAATAAAGAGCTTTTTCAAAATCGGCTGGTATACCATCACCCCATTGGTACATATGGCCAAGCTCTACACATGCATCTGCTTGCGCTTGACCATTGATGGCTTGCTCTGCGGCCTTTTCAAAACATTCACGGGCTTTATTGCCATTTGTGGGTATGCCTTTCCCGTGCCGATAGAGAAGTCCGAGTTGCACAAATGCTTCCGCTTGCGCCTTTTGGTCTGTACCTTTTACAACTCTTTCTAAGTATCGCAATGCTTTGACAAAATCAATTCCATCAGAGATATGTTTTTTTGCCAAGGTAAGTAATTCTGCAAAGGATAGCGTTAGTTCAATTAATCCCGAAAGTGCTATCTTTACGTTTAATTCTACCAATGTATCATATTCGTAAAGTGTATCAGGCTCATATAAAATGGGTGACTCAGCGTTTTCCCTACTAACCAGTGTATCCTGAACGTTATTCAGCTCTATAGCTACAGCTTCATCTTTCTGCCTAGATAGAGCAGCTTCTTTGCGTTTATTGGATATTTCGGCAGAGTCTGCTTCAGCGCTTCTTTTTTTATTTCCTTCCATGGCCTCTAGCCGATAGGATACAAAAAACGAAACAAGCAAAATGACATACATCAGCATAACTTTCTTATTCATTCTCCCAATCCCGGTAAAAAAAATTAAAATGCCACGAATTCAATATCGAAATTTACTATTGAGGATAGCGCGATAAGAAATAAATGTCAATTTGCATCATTGCGGGGATCGAAAATTTGAATAATATTTCCAGCCGCCGACCGCCCCAGAATATTTTCCGATCATCTCATTCGCAAAAAGTGACCTACGGATTAGAGTTATGAAGCATTGATCAGGTTGCGAAATTTGTGGATCGCAAAAAGCAATTAGAGTAGAATTGTGTGTTATATTGATATATACGCTACTGGCTCTCAGGATAGTAGTCTCAGATAATGTAACCTTGTAATGAATGGTAACGTAGAAATGGTCCAGATTTTATTAAAAGCTGGCGCGGATACTACTATTAAAAGTCCAAATGATTATCCCTTTGAAGGATTTCAAAATAAAACAGCTGTAGAAATGGCTCAAGAAAGACTTCGTCAAATAAAAGGCAAAAGAGGTCTTCTCCATGTCAACAAGAGGAAAGATCTCATAGAAGTTATTCGAATTTTAAAAACTTATAAAAATTAGTTATTTTAGCTTCATTTTTTGGGCATGGACGGCAAATTGCCTCATTGCTTTTTCAGGCCCACATTGAATGCTTTGAGCAGAGCAAGGGCTTCTCTCACGCTTATATGCGAAGAGGTAAAAGTCATAAAGGATGGTTCTTTATGTGGCTGAAATTTGTTCCAAAATCTTTGACGATCGTTCAATCTTAGTATTTTTAGTGCTGAATTTGTCCCATGAGTAACTATCATCTGACTTAGCCAATCAAATCCTTCAACTTGCTCTACATTGGGTGCCAGTGTTGGTCCGTTTGTAAAGTAGGTGCATCCTTCATTGCGTAATGTTTCGATTACATGGAGCACCAAAAATTCAGAAGTACTTTTGGGTGCCTCTAAGGTAAGCATAATACCATTATTGAGCATCCATCCGTTACAAGCGGGAAGCTTAGTAAGCATTAAAAAGGCAATAGTCCTCGAATCTTTTTTGGCATAAAACCAGCGCTTATTTGCTCGATGTCCAAAGACATCAACTGGCTGAATAAAAGACTGGAGTCCTTTGCGGTTAGATAGCCATATTTTAGCAATAGTTTCGAAGATTTTTTCCTGCTCAGGATCACTGTCTTTATATTCGTGAGCACTTAATCCATTTGCAACAGCATGATTGAATTTTTGACGTAAGTGACTAGCATAACGTCCAGTTAATGTTCTTATATCAATAGTTGGATCAATAATAACTTCATGACCGACTTGTAGCGCTCCTCCACCAAAGCAAGCTAATGCTTCATTGGTAAAAGCTTGCGATGTCATGGCAAAGATATTTTTCCTATTGTGTTTTTTACAAAAGTCATTAAAAGCCTGAGCAAGAATAATCTTGTCGCACGATGCGCACAGTGGATCGCCAAAGGCAACAGCACAATTATGCTCGAGACGATACCCTATAATCCCATCAATTGAAGAATCACTGAAAACTTTGAATGAGGGATCTAGTAAGCCAATCGATGCCGATGTTCCAAATCTTTGGAAGTAATTGTAAATAATTGGATCTTCGATAACACTACGTTCATCACCCTTTTTTTTGCTCAACGCCAGCCCCCCTAATCGATAAATGACTTATTTTTAAATTAACAAATAAGAATTAAAACAATCAATGGTTTTTAATGAGATGCTGTTCTTGAATTAAACCCTATGTCTGCGTGGTACCGGCCGCATATGCTAATAGTGTCTTGTAATAGTTATTTGGCAATTGGTAAACTATAAAAACCACTATCGCTATCGCAGTTTGGTAACTACTCGAGAGAGCTTTACCACTTAAATTAACGGAACCATTGAATAAGTGGGCAAACAATACTGTGGCGCTTAAAGAATGTGCTCATAAGGAATATTCCTGGGCACGATCATTGTGTCCGATTGGGAGATGCCCCTCTAGAAGTTATTAGGAACTATATTTTAAAGGGAAAAAATAGATGAAACGCATCTCTTATAAAGCCTATAATTATAGACTGTTGCCTACTTTAGAGCAAAGGATATCCTTTAGTAAGACTTTTGGATGTGTTCGTTTTATATGGAACCAAATGCTTGGCTATGCAGCTCTTATGAAAAATATGGAAAGTATGGGTATAGTACTCCTGCTCACTAAAAAGCAGAAGGGGAAGTAATAATTACAGGAAAGCACTCATTAAATTAGCAAAATTTCATGAACATGTTGCCAATAAACGCAAAGACTTTTTGCATAAGTTAAGCTTTCATCTTGCAGAGCACTATGATGCCATAATTGTGGAAAGCTTGAACATGCATGCCATGAGTCAGGCTCTTAATTTTGGCAAATCAGTCGCAGACAATGCATGGGGTACGCTCTTACGGTTACTTGGGTACAAGCTTCCAGATGGAGGGAAACAATTGATCTTGGTTGATAAATGGTTTCCTGCATCAAAAATGTGCTCTGCATGTGGAGTAATTAAGCGCAAATTAGCTCTATCTGAAAGATGGTATGAGTGCGATGCATGTGGGCATGCTCTAGATAGAGATATAAACGCAGCAATAAACATAAGAACCGCCGGAATGGCGGGGATAGCTTGGTAAATATTCAAAGGTTGCTTTGGAGTTCCCGAGAAGCCATGACTTCTGTAAGTTGGGGTAGTTCACCGATATACAGCCAGGTAATGCCGCTTTCGAGTATGATCTTTCATTCTATGAAACGAGAAAAAAGTCTAGTAATTCCACAGTTTGCTTACAATTTGTCAAAAGCGCAAAAAAGATATCCGCATTTTAATTCTCTAATTTTCATAATTATATAATCAAATTATGTTAATTTAGTTATACTAGAATTTTGCCCCAGCGTTCTATATACTCCATAATGGATAGCAGAATCAAACCTTTGCGAAGGAGGGACTATTGGTAAGAGTTTGCAAAATACTAAATTGTCTATTTATCATGCGATAAAGCATGCTCATTTTTATTAATAAAGGGGAATTAATGAATATTTCAAAATTTTTTTTACGATTAGCATTTTCAGTGCTCTTTATTATGCCCAGTTCTTTATTAGCATTAGATGAAGATATGAGAGGAGCTAATCAGGTATTTAAACGAGAACATCTTGTCAATATGGCGCGAACTGTTCTTCAATCTCACCAGGAATCTGCAAAGAATAATTGCAAGTGTAAATGTCCTCGAGGACCACGCGGGTGTAGGGGACCAAGAGGCTGCAGAGGACCTCAGGGGCCGCAAGGTACTCCAGGAGCTGCAGGACCTCAAGGGCCGCAAGGTACTCCAGGAGCTGCAGGACCTCAAGGGCCGCAAGGTACTCCAGGAGCTGCAGGACCTCAGGGGCCGCAAGGTACTCCAGGAGCTGCAGGACCTCAAGGGCCGCAAGGTACTCCAGGAGCTGTAGGACCTCAAGGGCCGCAAGGTACTCCAGGAGCTGTAGGACCTCAGGGGCCGCAAGGTACTCCAGGAGCTGCAGGACCTCAAGGGCCGCAAGGTACCCCAGGAGCTGCAGGACCTCAAGGGCCGCAAGGTACTCCAGGAGCTGCAGGACCTCAAGGGCCGCAAGGTACTCCAGGAGCTGCAGGACCTCAGGGGCCGCAAGGTACTCCAGGAGCTGCAGGACCTCAGGGGCCGCAAGGTACTCCAGGAGCTGCAGGACCTCAAGGGCCGCAAGGTACTCCAGGAGCTGCAGGACCTCAGGGGCCGCAAGGTACTCCAGGAGCTGCAGGACCTCAGGGGCCGCAAGGTACTCCAGGAGCTGCAGGACCTCAAGGGCCGCAAGGTACTCCAGGAGCTGCAGGACCTCAAGGGCCGCAAGGTACCCCAGGAGCTGCAGGACCTCAAGGGCCGCAAGGTACTCCAGGAGCTGCAGGACCTCAGGGGCCGCAAGGTACTCCAGGAGCTGCAGGACCTCAAGGGCCGCAAGGTACTCCAGGAGCTGTAGGACCTCAAGGGCCGCAAGGTACTCCAGGAGCTGTAGGACCTCAGGGGCCGCAAGGTACTCCAGGAGCTGCAGGACCTCAAGGGCCGCAAGGTACCCCAGGAGCTGCAGGACCTCAAGGGCCGCAAGGTACTCCAGGAGCTGCAGGACCTCAAGGGCCGCAAGGTACTCCAGGAGCTGCAGGACCTCAAGGGCCGCAAGGTACCCCAGGACAAGGCGGCATTTTAGGATACGGTTATGTTTATAACGTTATCGCTATTGGTAGTCCTGGCATAGGCATAGGAGATCCTATTCCTTTTTCTAACAATGGTCCTTTACTTGGGATTTCACATGATCCTGGTAGCACTGATATTGTCATTGGAGCAGCAGGGACATATGCCATTACTTTTTCTGCTTCGGCAACACAAGTAGTCCAATTTGCATTGGCGATAAACGGTGCCCCCCAGGCATCAACAATATATGGTGCAAACACGGCTCCTATCATAAGCACTGGCTTCTGCATTTTGACCTTGCAGCCGCATGATATAATTAATCTTCTTAACTATCAATCTCCAGCAGCCCTTGAACTTCCTAATAGCTCTGGCGGTGGTCAGCAATTCAATGTCAATGCTTCAGTTCTCATTGAGCGATTAGCCTAAGCGACTTATAGAACCAAAACATAGAACAAGGAGGGGGTTTTCCCCCCTCCTCTCTGGACGGTTCTCAACGGGAAAAATTTTGTGATGCTCAGAACGAGGAGTTAGGAGTTAGCGATAGTGAACAGTGCAGCGATAGCGGCAAGTTTTGGTAGTTCAATGCTTGCTAAATGCCTGAATGTTCAATAAAAGTTATTGCTTGCCCTAGTTTATCAGCACGGCCGGTTCGCCCGATTCTGTGGATATAATCCTCGTAGGTTTGGGGCAAATCGAAATTAATAACATGGGATACATCATCGATATCAATTCCTCTTGCCACCACATCCGTAGCTAACAATATTTGTACTTTATTTGCTTTAAATCCCGATAGGGCAAGATTCCGCTGAGACTGGGTCTTATCACCATGAATAGTAGCGATTTTAAAACCGCGCCCTACCAAAATTTTTGCTAATTTATCGGCGGCTCTGCGAGTTCTTAAAAACAATATACTTTTTTTACAATCCGGTTTGATCAGTAAATCATGCAGGACATCGATTTTATTATGAGAAGTAACTTTTACCACTTGCTGATTTACATTTTCAGCTGTTTGCCGAGTCTTGACACTTATAGAAATGGGATTTGACAAAAAAGTGTTCATTAATTTTTTTAAACTTGTAGGAACTGTTGCCGAAAAGAATAAAGAATGACGCTTTTTTGGCAGTTTGTTAAGGATATAGGTAATATCATTTAAAAAACCCATATCGAGCATAGTATCTACTTCATCTAAAACAATAGAGCTATATTGACTAAAATTTATACTTTTATGGTTTTCTAGATCTTTCAGCCGTCCTGGCGTCCCAATTATAAATTCGGGGTCACTTTTGAGATCTCGCATTTGTGCATATAAACTAACGCCACCTATACACAAAACTGAATGCAAATAGGTTTTGCTCTTAAAGGTGTTAAGCTCCTGTTGAATTTGCCCCGCCAATTCTCTTGTGGGTGCTATAATGAGTACGCGATCCGTTTTTTTGGCGAGTACATTGTTGACAAGGGGTATTAAGAATGCTCCCGTTTTTCCTGTTCCCGTATTGGCACTTGCTATTACGTCTTTCCCTTCTAAGAGGAGCGGAATTACCTGATCTTGGATAGGCGTAGGCGTCACATAGCCCTTTTCTCTAATATTTTTCTTAATTTGATCATCGATTAAAAAATCTGCAAATTGATTTTTTGGCTCATAAGCAATCGTGGTACAAGGCTCAGCTACTTTAATAAATGAAGAAGGGTCAAATTTTTTCTGATTTCTTCCTGATTGATTAACTTTGAGACGATTATTATGATGAGGCTTTCTTTTATAAGATGAACTTTTGTAGGATGATGATCGATAGGCATTTGTTTCTGGCATTAAGACTCTTTATCTTTTAAAAAATTTTCTATTCTTATAATTCTACTCTCTAAGTATACAGATTTTTTATATAAATGATAGATTTTCACGAAAAATTGAACATAATGCGGTTCCCCTAGTACCAGGGCCGCATGCGATTACAGGATTTAGAATTTATTTTGGAAGGGTTTTTTCGGCAACGCTAGTTTATGTAGCCTGGTTCATAACATAATGAACCTTTTGCGCCACAAAAACACTCAGAATTTTCAACCTCCTTATAGAATGTTAATCCTTCCTCATAAGAATTAAATCTTTGGACTATTACACGGCATTTTTTACAACTAATTTGCCATTTCTTTTCCACAGCTAGACCGAGGCTTTTTACCAACTCTTTCGCTCTATTAGCTCGTTCTTCTTCTCTTTCCAATCGTGCTTCCTTTTCTTGATCACTCTCGATTGGTGGTTTCGACACTCGCCGATCCCCTGCTACAATAAGCTGCTCTGTGAGATCCTTCGGTTTTTCTTGCTTATTCAGTTGACCTGGCAAGATGTGCTGCACTGGAGGTTGAGGCTTCGGTTGGAGACCTTGAGGTGCGGGAGGTTGTTGATGAGGCGCTAGTGGGAGCAATGTTTGCTGTTGCGGTTGCGGACCCTGCTGTTTGGGAAGTTGAGCTTTGGGAGCCAGCGTTAGTACTGTCCCCGTGGCGCTTGGCTTTCCAGGTAGGCTACGTAGTTGAGGCTGCGGAGCTTTGCGCCTTTGTGCTATTGATTCTCGACCTTTCCCATTGCTTCTATTGAAGTATATACTGTAGACAAGATTACAAGCGGCAGAACTCTTTTCATAGTATCCTTTTCGGTTAGACTTGGTATTCATCATTTTCTAGCGAGGAACAGAATCACACGACCTCCCTGCCAGATTATCTTGAGGTTTATTATACGTCAAGAAATTTTGAATTACTTTTTTTTAGGTATAATTACCTCAACTGCTGCCTCAATATCTTGTCCAGGCTCAACGTAAATAAACTGCATTTTAGCACTGCAATGTTTACATTTGCCATGCGTATATGTGCTTTTTATTATACCTTTTAATCCCTCTTTTGTGGGAAACATATGGTGGACTCTCTTGTTTTTATGGTCTACATCAGAAGGACATACTGCTACGCAAATATACATAACTGCACGATTTATATCGACATTTACGAATCGCCCAAGTGGCCCCATCGATTGGATTGGCAAAGCAATGAATAAAGAGAGCAAAAAGATGAGTAATTTTTTCATGGAAGCCCCTATAATCGAATTTTTGTGATTATTTTTTTCAACTAATTTACAGCATATTTGACATACATAAAAAGTCAATTAAAGTATTCTAGTACAGCAGCAATCTGCCAATTAATAATATCAAACAAAAAAAATAATTCTCATGGAACTGGGCATATTTTTTCTTTTATTTTTTTTAGGATTCGGCTCCTCATTAGAATCAATGGAAGTTGCTAAACAGAAAGTTCTTTTAGAAAACTTAACGTTAGTACTCGATGACCGCACAGAAATAACACTTCCTATTCATCGAATGCCAGCTTCATTTTTACAGAAAAACGCTCTCGGTTTAATGTTCGGTTGCAGATTAAAACTCTCAGGCTATAGCGGCAAGGCTGCTAGATTAGCATTGACAACGCAGTTTTTTGAGCGATACAACAGTTTTCAGTCGAAGCTGTTCTTAAAAAACATACATGACTATTTCTATGGAGAAAAAGAGGTTCTGACTGCTTTTGAAGAATTACTAAAAGCTGTAAAATTTTTCTGCAGCCGAGAGAGTACCGTTCAAATGGTAACAAAAGCCTGTTTTGAAACTATACCAGTTCTAAAAGCAGTTCTGAGAGAACCAACGGTGCTGCTTGTAAGCAAGGAGGGAACAATGATTCCTATCCCTATGCAATTCTTAACAAGGGACTTTAAGAAAAAAATTGAGTATGTAGAAAAAGGATTGCATAATTCACAAATAACTATCAATTGTCAAAGCTTTAATGCAAATGCTTTAAGTATAGTGTGCGAAATGATACTTTTTCAGTCATCATTCGTTTATACAAAAAATCGATTCCTTGAAGATTGTTCATACGCTGAGCTAAAAGAATATTTACATGAGACTGATGATCCAAAATTAGATAAGGTAAAAGAACTTTTAAATACCAAGTCCTTCCTTCGCTTAAAACAAGCATCTTTCAATACCAACATAGTGCCAATGGCCGTTGATCATATAAAAAATTACTTGAATTGCAATCTTGGTCATAAGAATGTGGGAGGGCTTGCAATCTCAGAAGTTGCTACCAATATAGATAGAGCACGGGAGCTTTTAAAAGCCATGCGTTTCCTTCGTGTACGAGAAGAATTTTTTAATAGCGCACTATTACTAGTAGCAGCAGAATTGTCCTGTGATCCTTTAGATTTATTTCAGCCCCAGGATGCTTTCTGCGACATTTTAAGGGAGGCAAACGTTCGTGGATTGCCGCCTGAAAAAGACCGTATATTAGATTCAAAAAAAATATATTGTGATCAATTACGTAAAGAGCTTAATTTATTTTCTCGCGGCCGAAGAGGGCGAGCGTTTCGACTGCTTAAAAAACAAAGTAAAATTGATCCAACAATAACTCATCCACATATATTTGATGATGAATCCTTGCAGTCTTTGGATGTTGTTACCGGCTCGCGAGAACCTGAGTCTTATCTTGGAAAAGCAGTATTTGATGGGTATGTTTTTTCGGAAGTAGGGAGAGCCATAGTATATACTCGTCTTTGCCAACCAACCGATGATCCAAAGGAAATTATTCGAAGGCAAAGCCATATAAAGCTCTTTATGAGCCGTCAAAAACTTTGTGATGAACTCGACGCACTCTATGAAGATTTTTTTCGAAATCCGGCAACAGAAAATTGTATTTTTTCCTTTCTCAATGGGCGCGATAGGTTCTTTAGAAATCAAGTTTCGATAAACCCACTCCCTCGCGGAGTTAAGGAGTGGGCAGAATACAAAAGAGTAATAGATGAATATACTGCTTATTTCAATTCTCATGAAATAATAGTAACCGTATTAGAAACTAAAAAAGTAATTCGTCTCCTCTTTTATAATACAGCCCGAAAGTCGATAGATGCGACAAAAGAGATTTGCTATCAGCAGCTACTACATGTTCTTCCAAAAAATATAGTAGAAAATATGGTAGAATTTATGAAAAAGAATCTGTCCAGAATACTCAACGAATGCAAATTAAAAATCGCAGATCATATTCGGCCAAAAACTGGACTATCTTGGCTCATTGATGGCTTATTTACAAAAGACAAAAAAAAGATGAGCCAGAAAAAAAAGATTCATTAACCGTGCGTGCGCTAGGCTGGCTTGCATTATATTTTCTTGGAACAAGTGATATAAATATATATAAGAGTATCCCTTATTCCTATTTAAGGGATATTGGAGCACATTGTTTATCGACGCTCATCGATCTTACATTAGATTCAAAAGAAAATTTTGCCTCTACGTTAGAATGTATTCTTTGCTTACGTGATAAACTAATGCATGCTGCACGGTACTTTGCTTTCGTTAAGCAAGTATCAGAAAAATTGGCTCGATATCCTGAGCTTAAAGAACAACTACCTTTTCTAAAAGATTTGGATCTTACGATCGAAAATTCAGGAAGCTTTATAGATCACCTCTTGAAAGAATGTTCAGATCCAAGTTCATTTGATCAGTTTATTAATAAGCTTTTTATGCAGGCAGATGATCCGTTAATGCAATCTCATTTTGGGAGAATCATTGCCACCTATTATCTTATTGACGCTCATATAGGCAAAATATATTCAACTTTTATGGCTCTTGGAGAACTTGATAGTTATCTGGCTTTAGTACGTCTTTTTAGAGCGCATAAAGATGATCCTGAACATCCGTATTGCTTTGCTGAAATACAAGAGGCCGATCAGTGCTGTCTTTATTTGAAAGATTTCTGGAATCCTATGGTTGAAAATGCGGTTCCAAACACTTTAAAACTTGGAAAAGGCGGAAAGCCGGGCGCATTTTTTGACAAGCCCCAAGACCTGATTTTAACCGGACCAAACACCGGTGGCAAGTCAACTTTTATGCGTGCTGTAGCTATTATCGTTCTTATTGTTCAGGTCTGGGGCATAGGGCCAGCGAAACAGATTGTTATCACGCCCTTTTCAAATGTAAAAGTATATTCAAATATTACTGATGACCCTGCCAATGGACGTTCATTTTTTAAAGTGAGCGCTGAAAGAGCAAAAGAAGTCGTGGTAAATGCAAAAAAAGGGAAAGGACACTCTCTCTCGCTGTTTGATGAGATATATAATGGTACCGACCCTAAGGCGGGCACATCTCTTACTTACAGTACTTTACTGGCGCTCAATGATATAGCACGCTTTCCAAGAAGTATCTGTCTCGCCATCACTCATTTCCCTTGTGTTGAGGATTTATGTGAAGATATTGCCACGAATTTTGCCCTTTATAGGGTATACGATAAAAATGACACGGAACATCGCTATCAAGTAAGACCTGGTATCTACACAGATTTTAATACATTTGAAATAGCTCAAGAAGAAGCAAAACTTGACGAGCATATTGTCGAAACCGGAAGACACTATTATCAGCGTAAATTTGCTGATGCCTGGCTCGCAAGTTACCTAAGCACGTTGGAAGCAATGGAGAAGCAAAATAGTCTTTTCCCTTCTTTTTTTGAGAGAATATCTTCATCTCAATCATCGGAAGCCTATCAGTCTGAAGAAGCAAAAAATGAAGCTGAAAGCTTGAAAGCGTATGCACTTAATTTTTTCCGCTTCATAATGCTCAGCCCTCGGTACTACTCACGCCTTTTAACAGTTGCCAATGCATGCAATTACCCTGTAGAAAAAATAATTAACCATAAAGACAGATTTAATAGAACGTTGCTCCATATAGCAGCAATGAGAAATACCGCAAGAAAAGAAGATTCAAGTTCCATTGAGCTTATTAAATTTATATTAAAACATGCAGATAGCACTGTTTCTGATATTCGTGGTAAGCAGCCTATTGACTATGCATATGACAACACCATAATGAAAGAGCTTTTAGATAAGCACTCGAAAGAAAATGCATGAATTACCCAACAGGATTTTTCAATTTAATCATACTTGTCCTCTCATTTGTGACGTTTTCTTTTTCCATGCAATTTAAAACTAAAGAAGGACGGATAGTTGCGATTCAGCCGCAATTAGCTGCTCAGGATGTTTTTACAAAACTGCGGGAGATGCACGATGCTTTAGATAACAAATTAACAGACACTTCCTGGAAAATACTTTTCGATTTATTCTTGATGGACAAATCAAAACGCCTACAAGGCAATTTTGAATTTAAAAATTTCGATAGCGAATTAAAACAAGCTTTACCATTCATAACCTATTACAAAATTCTTAAAACGGATGAAGCTGATAGCATTCTTCTGCTGGGAATTGTTTTGCCTTTGGCACCCGAAGTTATAGAGCAATTAGTTTGTGCATATGTCTTTTTTTATCAAGGTGCAGTGAAAGGAATATTTCCTAAGCTTACAGAGACTCAAAAAGCGCTCGTCAATAAATACTGCTTTCTTGCTTATAAGAGCCGGAGCGCTGATATACCAGTAGCTCCTATTGGTCTTCAAGCACTTGTACGTTTTAGAAATAAATTACCCGTTACCCTCACTAATCAAAAATTATTTGCAGTGGACTTAAGCAATTGTTTTTTGACTCAACTTGAACATTGGCACTCTATTTTAGTTAATTCAGGGATTTCACCTGAAAAAATTCAAGTTTGGATTTGAGTAGGAATTCCTTAACATCTCTTGATCCAGATTTACTGAAAAATTTTAGTAGTCTTGCTTCTTGCTCGCTTGCTTACAATAATCTTACTCAGCTTCCAGAAAACTTATTTATTGACTGTGCAGCATCTCTCACATCGCTTGACCTTTCTCATAATAACTTAGAAAAACTTGAACTATCAGTAGATACGTGCACCCTATTGCGCTCATTAAATATAAGCCATACCAATATTAAGGCCGCGGATCTTCAGCATTTAGCGGCCATAATTATACGAGAACCCAAAAAAGGCTTGAAACATGAAATCGAAAGCCAAGATCTTTGGGATGGTCGAAATAAACGTAATCGGCTTCGCCCCTTGAATTTGATGTGGGTATGTATTCTTGCTGCAATTACAATTTGGACAGGTAGTTTTGAATAAATCTATTTCAAGGGTTTTTTCGTCTTGACAGCGATGCAGATGGATGCTCTATTTTTTTGTAATAGTGCAGCGTTTTTTTTCCAGCTTGGCGGGTTCAGTTATCAATACACTCGGACTTCACTTTTTTTCTCCTAAAGAAAGCTAATTGACTAGGCATTGAAGACTATGATTAATACGTTGAGAAATCCAAAAAAAAATATATCTAACTAAATCTTATTTTCCCAGGCGAATTCTTGCGATTTCTTAATATCATCCTCTGCAGCTTTTGGAATGCAATTGCGGAACTTGCCCGATTCAGCGGGTATTATGGAAATCATAGCTTCAATTACTTCTTTAGGATCGCCTTGATTTTCAAAGAATTCTTCGGATAATTTCTTAAAATCAGCTTTTTTGCTGAAATTCTTTTTGTCATCCATCCAATGGAAGGCAGTTTCAGCCATTGTATCATTGAATCCAGTATGATAGGCACCTGGATTGATGGTCTGCACTTGAATATTGTAGGATTTTAACTCAGCCTGCAGGGTTTCAGCTATATTTTCCAATGCATGTTTGCTTGCAAAATAAGGACCAAATCCCGGGGCCGAGATCAAACCGGCTATCGAGCTTGTAAATACAATCTTTCCTGGCCGTTTCGCATCAACGAATTTACGGATAAATTTTTGAGCCAGATTTAGATTTGCAAAGACATTCGTCTCGAATGTGCGACGAATAAGTTCCACCGGAATTTCAGAAAGAGGACCGCTATAGCCAATCGCAGCATTGTTAACAAGAATATCGATGTCCCAGTTCAATGCATTCTCAACATCGTAGGAGTCAAGAATATCAAGCTTCTCAACACGTAAATTCTTAAGGCCCAGTGACTCAGCTTTTTGTTGTAATCTGGTTACTTGTGGCCATATGTGAGTGCCAGCGATCACTTCATGGCCAATTTTTGCAAGGCCGATAGCAGCACCTTCACCAAAACCTGAGCCGGCGCCGGTAATCAAAATTCTTTTTTTCATGACGATCCTCGATTTAATTAATAAATGTAATCCAAACTAGTAGTGTAGTTGGAAGATTAGCATTTTGTAGGTGCATTTTACCAGGGAACAACCGGATTTTTTCGCTTTGGAATTTTTTTATGGAGTTCGCGCATATCGCCTTCTTCCATTTCCACCCAGTAAGGGATTTCGCTGATATGCAATAATAGTATCGTACAGAAAGGCTGTCTATAAACGCAAGTCTCGATTGCTGGGATTACTATGGATATGCCTACAGCTGCTCAATCTTAATTGCAAGTTTTTTGCCTTCAAAACCAATTCCATAAGCAAGAATTTTTTTAAACCCGCGATTCCTGGCCTCATGGGCACACTTCTGTGCATGTATTTGAGCAAGTGCTTTTTGGGCCGCTGATGCGAGTGTTTCTTTAAGGGGACGTGCAACTTTTTTAAACTCTATGATAATCGCTGGTTTGTTTTTATCTCGAGGAATAAGCAGGATATCATAGCGGCCATGTCCACTTTCTCGATTTGATTTTACTTCGTAGGCATCGCTTAATGTAACAAAGAGCCCAAGGATAAAGAGATGATAACTTTTTTCTGGTTCAGGTTCGGGAATATCAAAAGAGCTCATGCTGTTTAAGATATAATTGTTGAGAATAAGCGAAAGTGTATTGCTATCTCCGCTCGTAAGGGCTTGCACAAAGCGTGTTAATGTAAGAGGCTTCATGGTTTCATCAAACACCGATCTAACCATGTTTTTAAAAAGCAAGCGTACTTCTTGATTTGGAAAGCGAAGCGAGCAGAGGTCAATACCATCTTGCAAACGATGCTTATCGAATGTTAAATATCCAGCGAAAAATAAGAGGCTCCAGACTGCATTTTCATCTTTTTCGATATCTGGAAAAAGCAAACCTTCATCAATTGGTTTTACGATTGTTTCTTCGCGAAGAAGTTGCTCTATATCATACTTAGTCTCTTCATCAGCATGGAGAATAATTTTTCTAATAAGTACGTTATCACTCGTATTTACCCAATATGGTCGAAGCTCACCTTTTCTGTCAATGCATTCAAGAAGAGACCACGGATTGTAGAGAAGCGTTTTCCCGCATTTATAGCCATTGTACCATTCTTTGATGTCTCCAGCTTTTGTACCTAGCTTCTGGTTATTGAGAAGTTTATCAGTTTCTGCATTTGTAAACCCAAATTTATCTGAAAATTTGCTTTCAAGAAAGCTGCATATTTTTAAATTATTAAGTCCAGAAAAAATGCCTTCTTTTGCCGCTCTTAAGATGCCAGTCAGGACTGCTCTGGATACATTATAATTATCCTTAAGGCCTGCAGCAAAGAGGGACCGAATAAAATCTACTGCCTCATTATAATATTCACTATTATATGCTGCGTGAATGGGCGTATCGTATTCATCGATTAAAATGATAACTTTTTTCTTATAATGCTTTTTTAGAAGCATCGAAAGAAAAAAGAGACTGTTTTCGTAATCCACCTTGTCAGCCTTAAGTTCCATAAAAGCATGATATTTCTGCCTGTGATACTCACTTAGCTTTGGAACAAGGTGTGCTGAGTGTCTTTCAAACTCGTACGCTAGTGTGGTGATGATGTGTTTATAAGCATCCGGCCAAGAAGTCTTTTTGCAGTCTTTAAAACTGAGAAAAATAAGGGGAAACGTTCCTTGTGTCGAGCGGTATCGCTCATGGTGCCAAATGGCTTTATCATGAAAAAGATAGGCATTGCTTTGATCGCTTATTTCGTAAAAATAGCGCAGCATGGAAAGATTGAGCGTTTTGCCAAATCGTCGTGGGCGTGTGAGCAGGATTACTTTCCCATTTGTCCGCTTGAGCTCATCGATAAGCAATGTCTTGTCGACATAATAGTAGTGCTCGTCAATGAGTTCCTTAAAATCGCTTATGCCAATAGGCAGCTTTTTCATACTTCCCCTGCGTGGCTACGATACTCAGTTAAGATAGCAAAAAAGGTAATAATAAGCCAATTACTTTATAAAACCACAACAGTATGTTTTGGCGCAGAGCTAACTCTTTTATACTTGTTTTTGACAACTTAAAAAAGAAAGAGCTGAATGAGAAGCACCCTTGTTGGTAAGCGAAAAATTTAAAGGCATTTCTAGCAATATATAGCTTACAAAAATTGGTCTAGCGCTCCATTTCTTCAAGATTTTTGATTGCCAATTCTTTTGATTGCATATCCTGGTTTTGATTTGCTGCCATTTGTAGGTATTTTTTAGCTTCTCCTTCATGGTAAAAAGCAGTTGGTTGCAGATAACCATAGCCCAAGAATAATTGTGCTGCGGCCTTCAAATGTTCATACTCTTTTGAAGCTATAACCCTCTCCAAATGAGCGATTGCTACGTCCAGCTGGGTTGCTACGAATTTAGGATCCATAAATCTCACTCCAAGTATAAAAGATGCTTCGTAGTACGCAAGTTTATCCTCTAATCGTTCACGCGGGATTTGATAACATTTGAACCGTGATGCCCACCAATCCTGGGCAGGAATCAATCCCTTGAGCAAGAAGAATAAAGCTGTTATGCAATCCTTTGGGCATTTGACGCCGTGTATATGCTGGTTTGCCAAATAAACTCCTGCCGCAGCTTTGGTTTTTTGATCATTGGCCAAATAATAAGCTTTTTTAAAATTGCTCCAGGCATCGGCATAATTGGAAGCCGCAAGACAGTCAACCCCATCTTCCAATATTTTTGAAGAAAGAGTACTTTTTTCTTGCTTTATTGATGCTGCGTTCTTTTGTGAAAGGCGCTTCATTTTTTCCAGTTCGATCAATTTTACTAATATGTGATTGCATTTTTCTTGTGCATCAGTTTCACTTGAATTTTTTAATACGTTCAGATGTTTTTTTGCTGTATCTATATAACCAGATAGTGTACTATCGGCAAAGTTTGATTTTAGCCCTAAACTATACAAACAACAAGCTATATTCGCTCGAAGGTAGGCAATAGTGCAATCAATGGTATCGTTGTCATTTTCAAAAAAGGCTGCTTTATAATAGGCATCGTTGTAACTCTTCTGCGCTTGCATTAAATTGATTTTGTCTTCGTAGACATCATTCAAATTCCGCTGTGTATCGTTTTCTAATGCGCCCCGGTCTTTAATCTTGTTTGCATGCGAGTTTCCTCGATCCATAAGTTTTTTAATCTCATCAAAACTCTTGCTCAAGAGAGACCGAGAAAATGTACTACATGATTTATCGAATTTTCTTAAAAGATCAATTATTGCAAGCGAGCGGCACATATGAATTGCATTTAGTCTATAAAAATTTTCTGTATGGAGAGTAACATTTGGCCTGTTAAGCAGTTTCTCTATAAGGGAAGGATCCATATCAAGTGCGATCGAGGTCATGAGTGGTGTTTTATTGCCAATATTAATCCTGTTTATGTCGATACTTTCGTCTTGCAGGATTATTTCCGCTACGGTTTTATTGTCTGCATTGAAAGCTATACTCAATAAGTCGAGTTTTTCTTCCATAGTAAACGGTATCGAAGTATATAAAACTTTAAAGAAGTTATTTTTCCCTAAAATGATTGCTTGCTCTGCAATAAATATCGCATTCAGAATACGTGGTTCTAATTTTATAAGCTCTACAATGTCTGCGATTTCCTTGTCTTCAAGACTTGCTACAATATTCTTCGCAATTTTTAAGGCTATTTCCTCCGTTATGTTTGTGCTTATAGGCGAAATGATCTTTTGCTGAAGTAAGAATTTCACTACAAAGAAGAAGCGGCTGCTCAGAAGTTGTTCGAAGAGCAGTGATTCATCAGCCACTATTTTTTGACCTCTCATTAATTCAATAATCTCGGGATCATCTTGAAAGTTGTCCAACAGAAGTATCCAGCTAGGCCACATCCCACACTTGATATTAAGATCGCTCTGAGGCCTTTTTAAAAGTATCTTGATGATGTCTTTTCGCTTGAGTTGGCCTGCAAAAGTGATGCAGGATAGGCTTTTTAGCAGATCCTTGTGTTCTGCAAAGGGTTTAAGTTTCGCCATTTTTGAAGTAGTCATGGCGAGCCAGCTTTGTTTTTTGGAGTGCGTGAGTATATATTCAGTTACATCTTTATTGCTTGCTGCTATAGCCGCACTGAGAACCCAGTTTTCTGATGCTATATTATTTTTTAAGACAAACTCTGTAAAAGCCAGAGCCATCATAGAATCAAGAGGTATATCCTTTTGTGGAATTTCCGTAGATGCTGGGGAATCGACTAGTGTTGTAAAGTGTAATTCAACCGCCTTTTTTACCAGTTCAAGGAATTCGGTATCTGAGCCACAGAGCTCATCAAGAACCTGTACTGCACCCTTTTTACAAAGATGAGTTGCAAGAGCCTTTTTTTGGAATTTTTGAAGATTGATTTTTTTTATACATTCTCCTACCTTGTGTGGCATGAAAGAATCATCAATCTGCTCTATAAATGTATCTTTTAGTACTTTCTTAATAGACTGATCTTTGCATGGTATATCAAATACAGTTTTACCCTGTTTATCAGAAACAAGTATCTGAACTTTTTTGCTCATAATTTTTTCTACGATAGTTTTATCCCCTGTTTCAACTGCATAAAAAAGAGCTGTCCGCCCTTTATCATCCTGAGCATGTATTTCTACCTCAGATCGGGCGAGCAAAGCATCGATTGCTCGTTTCTTTTGTTCATTGATTGCTATCATAAGCAGTGTTTGTTGTTTATCATTTTTCCACATGACTTTGTCAGCTTCTAGCTTTTCAATGGCATCCCTATTGTCACTCTTGACAGCTGCAAGGCCAGCGGGGAGATCCTTTAACTGCTCGTATTCACGCATTTTTTTAGTATGTAGGTCATTTTCTTTTTTTTGGTTTAAAGCTTCATTAAAGGCATTTTGCATTATCTTGCTATGGGGCTTATTGGGAGCGATCAAATCCCCTGCAGTGTGTCCGATAGCATCTTCTAGTGTAATATCAATTTCTGTACAAAGGTACGTAAAAATTTCAGCCTGCTCTGTTTGGGCAGCATAATGGAGGGCTGAAAGGCCCTTACTGTTTTGCTGATTTTTACTTGATGGATAATAGTGTAAAAGAGTTTTAACGCAGTCAAGGGAACCAACTTCAACTGCTTTGAAAATGCATGCAGCTGCTTGCTCGTTTGTTATGAACACGCGTCTTTTGCAAATCTCATCTACACGATTCGGTTTTCTTTGAACCACGGCATCAAGCAGAAGAGCAAACCAGAAATGGGGTATATCTTTTATAAGATCCAAGATATCAAAACGCTCATCTTGCATGAGATGCTCAAAGAGGCGTTGCATATTTTCAGGGGTACCAGCTTGCGAATGAATAAGAATTTCAAGGAGATTGGTGGCTTGCACATTGGTTTCTTTTGCACAGACCAGATCATACGCGCAGGCAAGAGGATCAGGTCCTTCGAGTATTTTATAACTACATAAAAGTTTAACCGCTTTGGTAGCGAGCTTTTTAATAGCGTAGATAAGGGCAGAAGTGCCGTCGATAGTTACCGTGCCAAGTTTTTTCAATTCCTGCACTGTTTCCTTGGTCAGCTCATTGTGGTCAACTTCTTGCTTAAACTGATCAATGATTCTTTGCTTTTGTTGCTCTTGCACAAGTTTTTTTGCGGATTCTCCTCTCTTAAACTGCTCATAATAGTCTGCAATGACTTGCTTAATTTCAGGAGCTATGGCTGAATTTTTTTGAATATACGTGTGTAAACTTATGAAGTTATCTAAATTACCGGCGTTTTGATCGTACCTATTACAAGGATCTGCTCCATTGCTTAGCAGAAAATTGACTGCCTCATAATTGTTGTTTTTTGCTGCATAAGAAAGAGCAGACTCACCATTTTCGCTTATATAATTAATTTTTAAAGGATTGAGCGTTAACGCTTTTTTCATTTGAGGCAGATTATTTTTAAATGCCCAATAGATAAGGTCGGTCGCATTGTTATTTTTTTTCCAATTTTCTTTTTCTTTTTTATAGGCATTAATTGCTGCGGCGGTAACCTTCTGACCTTTATTTTCTGCTATAACTGCCGCATTCTTGCCCTGATCATTAAGCATTTCATAATCAGCCCCCGCTTCCAAGAGTTGTCTTACAAGCGGAGTATAGCCCGATTGGGCAGCATACATGAGTGCAGTATAATTTTTTATACGCCCTTTTTCATTGACTGCATCGATTTTAGCACCGCGCTCAAGCAAGAGAGTGACAATGTATTGTGCTACTTTTAATGCATCCGCCTTGAGGTTATTTAGTTGTGTAATGTGCATCAGGGGAGTATAGCCATTGTCATCAGGTAGAGTGGGATCAGCACCATAAGAAAGCAACAGATGGATGACTTCCGCTGAAAGCTTTTCAACGGGCTCAGAAGAAATCTTATCAATAGCGGTAACAAGAGCTTTTGTATAGATTTTGATAAGTTCGATATCATTTGGATCTGCCTGCTTTAAAAGAGGGAGCACGGCGAATTCATTCCATGATCGTAGAGCATAATCGAGCACTGTAACACCTTTTTTGTCTTTGATGTACGCTTCATTTTCAAAAATGAGTGCCCCATAGTCAATTAAATCCCTCATGATTTCATAATCACCCTTTTGCGCAGCAATCATTAGAGGAGTGCATCCTTGTTGGTCACGTACATTCGGATCGGCATCATTTTTAAGCAGCGCATGGACCTCGTGGTGGTTTCCTGTCTGTATAGCCTTTATCAGCTCAGGCTTTTGTATCTTTAAGCGAGCATTTTCTTGGATCTTACGTAATTGTTCAACAGCAAGAGAATTAAGAGTCGATTTTTTCGAGCTAAGTGTCGTCTTTTTAATGACAGTATGGAGTGAATCAGCCGTAAGAACTTCCCGAGCTTCGATGGGGAACACTGATAGTAGGACATGCCTATCCGGAGGATAACATTTAATAACGAGCTTTAGTGCGATAGATTCAGTTTGTAGGGGGCAGTATCCGATAAATTTTTGTGTACCTTCTTGGTGCCAGGTAACATCTCCTTTATCTACTTGATTCTTTATAAATTTCAATACTCTTTCTCTTTTCCAGTTACTTGGAAAGAAGGTTTTTTTTGGGTACCAGGTGCCGCTGTGTATAGGGTAGCCTACATGGAAATTAGTGATGTCCATACCTTCAGGTATATAAATCCAGAGATTATTATTGATTTCTATGACTTGGCCTTTATCGAGCTTTCGGGGAGTTTTTGTCAGGTTATAATGATGGAATCCAACAAATTTTTTCTCCTGAGTGGCCAAATCCTGCTCTATATGGTAAGTAAAAATATGGGCGTCAGATAAAGAAACACTGTGGGACTCTCCAGCATACGAAAGTGTTACTGCCAAAGTAGTTTGCTTGGCCGCCTCTTTTTTTTGCCTGGATTTCTTTTGTGCCTGCTTTGGCACTTCTTGTACTTGTTTTGAATTTTCCTTTTCAAGGGGGAGCTCCATAGCTTGCGCCATGAAACCCGAAAAAATGAGTAGGTATACTAAATGTCTTTTCATAGCTCTGCCTCTATTGTCCTTTTTAAACGATATCTTTTGTCTCTAAAATTACTCTAAAAATTTCTTTTTGTCAAAAAAATATCATAAGGAAGCATGCTATTGGACCGGTGCGCACCGGGTTACACCGTAATTGGTTCTGTTTCCAATTTTTGGAGCTCACTGTATGTGCAAGCAATGAGTGCTCTTTGGGAAAATAGTGGATGGCGCATACCCCATTGTACCTCACCAAAAACTTTAAGGAAATAACTATTGGCACCAGCTATGCCTTGAGCAAAGCGGGGTTTTCCCAGATAGGTTGCAATATCGGCTCTTATTTCCTGAAAGCGGGACCATTTCTTAAGGAAAAAATCAGCATAAAGCCTTTCATCTAAAGAGGCATCTTTGCATTCCCAATGGAGCATACTTTTCAAAGTTATAAAGAATTCTCCATCAAGGTTTAGCGCATGGAACGACTCATGGCCCACTATCGCATCTTGGCATTCTGGTGCAAGATCCCAAAAAACTTTATGAAGCGTTAGTACCCCGTCCTCGTAAGTGGCAATATCATGTGCATCGTCCCTAATGAAAGTTATCTCTGACACATTAAAATGTTTCGCGGCCCTCTGTTTGATAGCGAGCAGAGAAGCGTGGGATTCAGGTAAGACCTTTTGTGCCCGCGTGGGATAGTTTTTTAGGGCTTGAGCCGCTGCCTTTACATCCTCTATTTCGATTCCAAACCGTGCATCAAGCTCTTGTATCAGTTTTGCTTCTTCGTGGCTAATGAGCATGCGCATAAACGTAGAGCTATCATGTCCACTACTGTTTGCAGGTAAAGAAACAGAAGCCATGGGCCTTCCTTCAATAGCTGATCGAATAGCAGCTACTAAGCTGCGCTTGCAGTTTTTTATGAGTTTGTGTCGATCATTAGACTCTAATGTAAAAGTACCTACCAATGAAAGAGCAATAAGTGCTCGTATAAAAGATTGATTTTTCATAGACCCCCCTATTCTTATAATGTCTATGTATTTATTTTAACATAAACTAATTTTTTTTCCAGATAGGGTTTCAAGACAAAATGAAATTTCTAACCTGTTTGGGTGTTTTGCAGGTCAATCCCGCCGATTAAAAACGTATTTCCATAGAATTTTAATACCAGGTTGGCCTTTTCTTGCACGTCCTGAGCAGCAGTTTGCATTGCCGCTTTGCGCAAAAATTCTAAACCAGCTTGGGTCTCTTTTTTTACCGTTGAGTCTCCTTTCAGATAGATATTCCCCCTATAAAACAACGCCCAAGCTTGTGTCTCTATGTCGCCATTACCAGCTTGCTGTAAGTAGTTGAGTGCACTAGAAAAATTCCTTGGTACGGAATCATCTCCATAATAAAAGATTTCGCCCAATCTAAGGTACGCTTGCCCTTGTACTTCTAAGTTATCATTCTGAATTGCTGCCGGGATGAGGTATTTTTTTGCCTCTGAGTAATTTTGTTTTATTTCCCCACCGCCTAAATAATAAATATCTCCAATTCTCAGTTGAGCTTTTAGTCTAGCAGATATGTTGCACTGCTGCTTAGCCGCTTGATTGAGATACTTAAGCGCTTGTTCATAATGATTTTCATCCAATAAGAAATAAAGCTCTCCTAATTTAAATTGAGCTTCTGCGCTTACGTATTTACAGTAAGGTTGAGTAGCTACCTTCTCTAATAAATCAATGGCTTTTGCGAGATCTTTTTTTTCGCCCTGGCTATAAAAATTTGCTAACCAGAAGCGCGCCTTAGCCTGTGCCTCGAGATCATCCGTTTGATCGGCAGCGCTTGTCAGAAATTGTAAAGCTTTACAGAGATTCTTCGCTAGGAAGGCATCGCCCAAGAAATAAAGTTGACCCAAGTGAAGCGTTGCTTGCATTCGTGTAGCTTTATCATAGATCTGTTGTGCAGCTTCAGTAAAAAAGATTGAAGCCTTTAAGTAATTTTTTTCTACCTCAGGGCTTCCTACTTCATAGATTTCACCCAATCGTAATAATGCCCTTCCTCTAACAGGCATATGGTGAGTTTGATTTGCCGCTTTTGTTAAGTAATCCACTGCTCGCAGGAAGTTTTGCTGAACAGTCTTATCGCCAATAGAATAGAGCTCTGCGAGCTTAAAATGCGTTATAGCAAGAGTATTGACACTTTGACTGAATTGAAGAACCGAGGTATAGCTATCGATTGCTTTTGAGTAATTTTTTAAGGCGTCATTATTACCTACAAAATAGGCTTCGCCAATCGAGTAAGCTTTGAGAGCTTTTGCATTATCCTTTACGCCCGCGGTTGCAGCACCAGGTGCAGTGTTTATTGCTTTTTTTTTGAAGGAATTTTATATTCGTGCTCATCACTTTTTCTTTTGGAGGAGGCCATCTCTTGCTCCATTCCAAGGATCGTAAAAGAAAGAACACACATGATTGCTATTATTGATATATACTTCTTCATATAAATACGATCTTACGTTTTTAATTCTTTAAATTACAGAATGTGCACACTTTCGCTCTTTGTCTTTTTTTTATAGCGGTGGAACAAGTATACCGCAATTTGAGCCTTTGTTGAGCTTTGTGTATTTTAGAAGTTTTGCTAAAAACTTGCTATCCCTTGTTTTTTATTGGGGCTCTGAATTAAGTTATTTAAAAGGGGGGAACGTAGGACGGCCTGTGAAAGAGCTCAATTGAATCTGCATCATACGAAAATTTTGTATGTCGCTTACTTTGCCCAGATGTGCACTCGAGAATTTTGTGTTTAACCAAAAATGATTAAGGAGGTAGTTTATGAAAAATCTTTTTAAAACAACAAGAAATATGAACTTTACGTTCATTCCCCTTTTGTATATGGTTTTCCATCTTGCATCTTTTTTGCCTCTAATCTCAAAGAATCAAGAAATTAACGTTCCATGCGATTTGACAGCCGTAGTTACTCCTGCAACGGGAAGCGTATGCCCGAGCAGTTGCTGCGTAACTCTGATGGCTCAGGCTATGCCGCCAGGCACGTACACATATTCATGGGTAACTCCCAATGGCATGTTATTTGGGCAGACCATCAAAGCTACTGAACCTGGTACTTATACGGTAACAGTCAGTGGTGGCGGATGTTCTACAACGGCTACGGCAATAATAAATCCTGCTCCATCGGTTTCTATAAGTCCTTCAATGCCCTGCCCATCTTTTAATAGCACGCTAACAGCGGTAGTTGAAACGGGTACGGGTCTTGCGCCATTCACGTATCAGTGGACGGTCCCGGGTGGCACACCCCCTACAGGCCCGACAGCTATAGTAACCCAGAATGGCACCTATAGCGTTGTGGTTACTGATGCAGATGGGTGCACCGGAAGCGCTTCGATTATTGTAAATGCTCCATTTGTTGATATAGAATCATCTACCCATTGCCCTACGCTGAGCAGCACTTTTACTGCAAATGCTTTTGGAGGCAGCGGTGACTACGTTTCCTATGTTTGGTCAGGACCAAGTGGCTTTTCGTCGATGATGAAGTCTATCTCTAACTTAGAAGCTTATGGTTATGGCACCTACAGTGTCATCGTTACCGACAGTAATGGCTGTACTGCGATTTCTTTCCAGCATATAGAACCGGCTCCTACAGTTACAATTACTCCACCAAGTACATGCATAACTATTGGAAGTACTTTGGTTGCAGTGGGCACAGGTGGCGTTGGTAGCTTACAATATGTGTGGACGCTTCCTGATACCACTACACAGTTTGGGTCTTCAATAGTAGTAACAGAATACGGTCCATACACAATAACAGTCACTGATTTCAATGATTGCATAGGGACGGCCACTATTAACGTACAGCCGGCGCCTACGCTTTCTATTAGCGTATCGCCTGAATCATGTATCGAGGCTAATTCGGTTCTAACATCATCGGCAACGGGCGGTGTTGGAACATTAACGTACAGTTGGACACTTCCATCGACCACGATTGTGCCTGGCAATACGGTAACCGTTACAACTAATGGAACTTATACAGCAAACGTCGTGGATCAGAATAATTGTTCTGATTCAAAATCGGTAGTTGTCGGTCCGGCTCCAAGCGTAACTATCATACAGCCGCAAGGCATATGTCCGGCACCAGGAGAGACGCTTCAAGCTGTTGCCACGGGTACTGGGCCACTTACCTATCTCTGGCTAACACCGGAGCAAACCCCTGTTACTGGGCCGATTATAACAATTACGAGTTATGGAACCTATACCGTTACTGTTACTGATGCCAGTTTGTGTACTAACTTCGCAACATTCAATGTACAGCCTGCGCCTGTGGTAACCATACAAGGTCTCACTTTTGGGTGTGCTGAACTCGGCTCAACCTTGACCTCATCTGCAACGGGGGGTGTTGGTGCCATTACTTACAGCTGGCAAACTCCAAGTGGGCCAGTGTCTGGAAACATCGTACATGTATCGACCTTAGGAACGTATACGGCATTTGCAACTGATGCGAATAATTGTGTCGGCCAAGCTTCGGCGAGCGTGTGTAGCATTACCAATATAGCTCTTCTTGTGTGCTGCAATGTAAATAGTATCGCTATCATTGTTAAAAACAGCGGAGAAATTCCCGTTACGGGTATTCAAGCAGTGACACAATTACCAGCCTGCGCACAATTTGTAAGTTCTTCGGGAATCGGTTGGAGTTCAACGGTAACTGATCAGACCGTGACCTCTGTTTATAGTGGTACGCTTAATCCAGGATCTACAACGGCTCTCACACTAAATCTAAAAAATACGTGTAAACATGAGTCAGAGGAAAAAGCACAGATTACCGTAAGCAGCAATCAGGGAACTCTCAAAACAGAAACCTGCTGCTTGTCGAATTTATTCAATAAGGTTAAGGACTGCTGTTACTAGTAATAAAAAAGGGATGCATGCTAAGAGCGTGCATCCCTTTTTTTGAAAAGTAGGTTATTGTTTTGCCACGTGGGTTTGCAAAATTTTTTTTATGGGGTCGGATAATTTTTCATAAATATCTTTTCGGATGAGATGAGGCTGAGCACCGTTGTTTAAAAGCTCAAACATACAGTTAAAATGTTCTTTTTTGGCTGCGATTGCAAGTGGCGTAGTTCCTTTATTATTTTTTGAATCAATAGCCGCTTTTTGAGAAATGAGGTACTGTACGACCGATAGGCGATTTTTCGTGACGGCATCGTGTAAAGGTGTGCAGCCATTTTGTAAATTTGCTAAATCTATTGGTGCACCATTCCTGATAAAATGTTTGACTGTCTCCAAATGGCCTTCGCTCGCTGCAAGATGAAGAGCGCCACATCCCTGCTTGTTTGAGAGATTGATATGGGCACCCCTTTTTAGTAATGCATCTACAACGGCCGTATAACCCTTCCAGGCGGCGTAATGCAATGGTGTATCGCCACTTGAGGTGCTTCTCTGTATATCTGCGCCATTATTGATCAACAAAAGTGCTACGTCCGGCTTTTTATGTATGAATGCAATGAGCAGTGGCGTATGGCCATTCGGGTCCAGAACATCGATACTATATTTTTTTCGGGTCAGTATTTTTGTTTTGATGATAGTGAGAACTTTTTCTGTATTGCCGGCTATAACGGCTTTATGGAGTTCTCGTATTTTTATTTCTTTTTCTGTCTTAGGTAGTTCCATTGCATAGGATGGAAATAATAAAAGTATGGATGCAAAAAAAATGAAAACTTTCATGATATATTTTTTTTCGAGCTACTGTCCTGTCTTGGGAACATTGATTGCCATTTTTACCGTGTACCCCTTGTTGCATGCGTGTATATTTCTTGAATATTAAAATTTGCCACCTCAAAAAATTTTAAAGCTTGCAATGCCAATTGTTTAGACTCTTGATCTTCATTCTGTTTGGATGCCTCAAGCCAATAATTTTTAGTTTTTTCAAGATCCTCTGGAACATTTTGCTCAGCATACAAAAAACCCAGCCAGATCTGAGCAGTGGACCTAAAGTATGAAAAATCGGTCGATTTTTCTACTTCATTTAAATAATAAATGGCACGCTCACGATTTCTTTCCATCCCCTTGCCGTCTTTGATTTTCATACCAAGGATCAAACACGATTCATAGCGTGCCTCTTTATTTTCTACTTGATCAGCGGCCTTTGAGAAATAAACAATGGCATTTTTTTCATCTTTTTGCAGTTCATAAATTCGAGCAATTTCCAGCCATGCTGCAGCTCGTAGGCGATTATCCTGACTTATAGTAGCTGTTTCCTGGAAAAAGCTCATGGCTTCCACAAGATTGACCTGACAGTGATGGCCCTGCTTATATATCCTTCCCAAATAGGCTGCAGCAAGAGCTTTCTTTTCAACAATATCGCTTAATCTATAGATGGCTTGAAAGATGAGTGGAGTTTTTTCATAATTGCGGGCCGCCCAATAGCTTTCTCCTTGTTGCAACAATTTTACTACGGAAGCCTGTTTTGATTTTTCCAATAATTCAGAATCTTCAACTTTTTTCTTCCCGTCGGCATTTAGTTTTAGTATCTGCAAAAAATAGTTCAGGGCTTTATGATAATCAACTGGACATCCTTGGCCCTGCATATACATTGCTCCCAAATAAAGCCCTGCAATATCTTTGATAGTTTGATCACTTGTTGAGTTATACAGGGTTTCGAAATTTTTTTGAGCTTGTTCATAATTGCCTTTAACCCAGAGATGCTGAGCGAGAACAGCTATTAACTCTGCTTGTCCTGTATTGCTTTTTTTTAGTTTTTCTTCTAGTTCTAAAAGAGCAAGGAGTGCCAATTGTTTAGACTCCTTGTCCTCCTCTTGATTTGCTGCCGCTTCCAAATAGTGTTTTGCTTTGGTAAGATCACTTACATCCTGGCTTGCAGAATAGAGAGCCCCCAACTTGAACTGGGCAGCTGCTCTAAAGTGCGAAAACTTTTTTGAACCTTCAACTTTTAGTAAATAATGGTAAGCTTTCGTATGATCTTTTGTAATTCCATCTACAAGGAGCTTGCCAAGCCTATATGAGGCTTGATACTGTGCCTCGTTTTCTGTTGAGTGATCAGCGGCTTTTTTAAAACAAGTGACCGCTTTTTTTTCATCCTTTTGTAAGTGTGCATCTCCGACGCTATATATCCATCCAAGTGCCCCCCACGCTCCCGCTTTTAACTCTTCATCCCCCTCTTTTAGTACTACTTGAAAGCAGGCGCGAGCTTCTTCAAAATTGGCAGGACAGTCTGTGCCGCCATCAATATGCATCATTCCACGGGTAAAAGCATGTAGAGCGTTGTAATTCGGCATTGTATTTTCTTGCATCAAGGGATCTATTTTTAGCCGTGGTTTTGCTTGTATAGTATTATTGACCGGTTTCTCTGCGACTGAAATTTTTTCCTGTTTTAAGACAGGGGCTTCTTTAGACCCCAAACTCGCCAAGATTTTTTCATGCTCATCTATAACCTTTAATAAGTTTTCCACACTCGATCGCACGCTCTCTTCAGCGCTTGCAAATTTCAAAAGCTCTTTTGCACTCGCTATATATTCCATTATTTCATTATCTCCAAATAAATTCTCGTCAGCCTTTATTCCTAAATCAGCCAAACAGGTGGCCGCGTGAGCTTGCCAGTAAGCGGCCCATTTGGCGGAAGGATCAGTATTATTTTCAGGATTGGCTTTATAAGAGGCCTTATAATAAGCACAATTGTACATTCTTTGAGCTTCGTTGAATTTGTTGAGTTCGAGTAGTTCTTGACCCTTTGCAATCAACCCAGCAACCTCCTTTTTTGAAAATCCATATGGGCTGGTATCGTAATTTCTTATGAGGTCAATGACTTTTGTCGAGCGTGCTAAATGTACCGCCGTCAAACCTTCATTATTTGCTTTGTGGATATCGATACCCGGTTTTTTGAGTAACTTTTCTATATGATTGATGTTCGCATTACATTGAACAGCTGCCATGAGTGGTGTTTCATTTTCATAAAATTGGTTAATATCGATAGTGGGGTCTCCAATGATTATCGGTGAAATTGTGTCATCGTCGCTTGGTAAAGCTAAATTGAGCAGCGCAATCTTTTCTTCAGGTGAAAAGACGATATTTTTTGATTGATACAAAGCCTTAAAAAGCTCAACTTCTTGAAATCTGGCCGCATGTTGAGCAATACAAAGCGGTTGAAGAGTGCCAGGGCGCAATTTTATTAGTTCTAGAATGATCGGGATGTTTTTATCATCAAACTCTTCTAAGATCTGTATTGCAATAATCTCTGCTTTTTTGCCGGCTATCTTCTTAGAGGTAATGCGTCGGCCGAGACTTTCATGCTCAAGTAAAAATTTAGCGACAAAGTAGTATTTTTTGGCAAGAAGCAGTTCAAAGAATGATACATCATTTTGTTCACTGGCTCCTTGTGCTGATCCTAGCTCAAGCTTTTGCTTAGCTAAAAGATTAACAATTTCGGCATAACCCTGATAAACGTGCAATAGAACTACCCAGAAAGGCAAAACCCTATCAAAAGAACCAATTGTTCTATTAATATCACCATGAGGCTTTTGTAATAATATTTTGAGTATATCTTTTCGATTGAGAGTGCTTGCAAAACAGATAGAAGTCATCCCTTTCAAAAGATCCCTGTCGGTTGCATACAACCTGTTCATTACTTTACTGCTTTCAAGTCTTGCAGGCCAACTTTGTTTTTCGTAGTGGCTCACGAGGTATTCTACGCTCTCTTTGTTGTCTGCAGCAATAGCAAAAGAGAGGGCTTCATCTTCCGATAGAATCTTATTTTTTAGTATGAATTGTATAAAAGCTTTATCTGCCATAGGATCTAGGCGAGCTATTTCTTTCAGAAAAGCCTTACTGTGTTTTTCCGCTGATTGAGGGCTTTCTAGGAATGCACCGGCGAAATCCACTGTTTCTAAACGAAGTGAAGCAACAGCCTTTTTGACCAGAGCTAAAAACCCTTGATCAGAAGCGATAAGATCATTAAGTATCCCTATTTCAGCTTTTTTGCAGAGGTGGGCTGCGAGTTTTTCTTTTTGAGAGGAAACAAAGCCTAGTTTGCTTATAAATTCGGCTGATATTTTTTTCATGAAAGAATCATCCATTTTTTCGATACATGCTTCCCTGAGTATATTTTTTATCTTATTGTTGCATGGTATATCAAAACTAGTCTTTCCCAACTTATCGCAAACCATGATTTGTGCTCTTTTAGCGATAAGTCGTTTTACGATGTCAGCATTTTGTGCTTTAATGGCATACCACAGAGCTGTCCACCCTTTAGTATCCTGGGCATCGATGTCTAGCTCTGATCGTCCCAGTAAGGTATCTACTATTTGTTTTTTTTCCTCAATGATGGCGATCATAAGCAATGTTTGTTGGGTATCATTTTTCCACACAACTTCGCCTGGTGACAGTTTTTTAATAGCATCTTCGTTATTACTCATGACAGCAGCAAGGCCAGCGGGGAGATCCTTCAATTGCTCATATTCACGCATTTTTTTGGTATTTTCTTCATCTTGTTTTTTTTGCTTTAAAGCTGCATTAAAAGCATTTTGCATAGATTTTGTATGTGGCTTATTACGAGCAATCAAATTCCCTGCGCTGCGTCCAAGAGTATCTTGTAGCGTAACATCAACCTCTTTACAAAGATATGCAAAAATTTCATATTGCTCTGTTTGGGCAGCATAATGGAGGGCTGAAAGGCCCTTACTGTTTTGCTGATTTTTACTCGAAGGATAGTAATGTAAAAGAAGTTTAATGCAGTCGAGGGACCCAAATTCAATAGCCTTAAAAACACAGGTTGCTGCCTGCTCGTTTGTTATGAATACATGTCTTTTGCAAATCTCATCTATACGATTCGGTTTTCTTTGAACCACGGCATCAAGCAGAAGAGCAAACCAGAAATGGGGTATATCTTTTATAAGATCCAAGATATCAAAACGCTCATCTTGCATGAGACGCTCAAAGAGGCGTTGCATATTTTCAGGGGTACCAGCTTGCGAATGAATAAGAATTTCAAAGAGATTGGTGGCTTGCACATTGGTTTCTTTTGCACACACCAGATCGTACGCGCAGGCAAGAGGATCAGGTCCTTCGAGTATTTTATAACTACATAATAATTTAACTGCTTTGGTTGCTAGCCTTTTTATGGCATAGATTAGTGCTGAAGTGCCATCGATAGTTATAGTGCCAAGTTTTTTTAATTCCTGCACTGTTTCCTTGGTCAGCTCATTGCGGTCAACTTCTTGCTTAAACTGATCGATGATTCTTTGCTTTTGTTGTTCTTGAACGAGTTTTTTTGCGGATTCTCCTCTCTTAAACTGCTCATAATAGTCTGCAATGAGCTGCTTAATTTCAGGAGCTATGGCTGAATTTTTTTGAATATACGTGTGTAAACTTATGAAGTTATCTAAATTGCCAGCGTTTTGATCGTACCTATTACAAGGATCTGCTCCATTGCTTAGAAAAAAATTGACTGCCTCATAATTGTTGTTTTTTGCTGCATAAGAAAGAGCAGACTCACCATTTTCGCTTATATAATTAATTTTTAAAGGATTGAGCGTTAACGCTTTTTTCATTTGAGGCAGATTATTTTTAAATGCCCAATAGATAAGGTCGGTCGCATTGTTATTTTTTTTCCAATTTTCTTTTTCTTTTTTATAGGCATTAATTGCTGCGGCGGTAACCTTCTGACCTTTATTTTCTGCTATAACTGCCGCATTCTTGCCCTGATCATTAAGCATTTCATAATCAGCCCCCGCTTCCAAGAGTTGTCTTACAAGCGGAGTATAGCCCGATTGGGCAGCATACATGAGTGCAGTATAATTTTTTATACGCCCTTTTTCATTGACTGCATCGATTTTAGCACCGCGCTCAAGCAAGAGAGTGACAATGTATTGTGCTACTTTTAATGCATCCGCCTTGAGGTTATTTAGTTGTGTAATGTGCATCAGGGGAGTATAGCCATTGTCATCAGGTAGAGTGGGATCAGCACCATAAGAAAGCAACAGATGGATGACTTCCGCTGAAAGCTTTTCAACGGGCTCAGAAGAAATCTTATCAATAGCGGTAACAAGAGCTTTTGTATAGATTTTGATAAGTTCGATATCATTTGGATCTGCCTGCTTTAAAAGAGGGAGCACGGCGAATTCATTCCATGATCGTAGAGCATAATCGAGCACTGTAACACCTTTTTTGTCTTTGATGTACGCTTCATTTTCAAAAATGAGTGCCCCATAGTCAATTAAATCCCTCATGATTTCATAATCACCCTTTTGCGCAGCAATCATTAGAGGAGTGCATCCTTGTTGGTCACGTACATTCGGATCGGCATCATTTTTAAGCAGCGCATGGACCTCGTGGTGGTTTCCTGTCTGTATAGCCTTTATCAGCTCAGGCTTTTGTATCTTTAAGCGAGCATTTTCTTGTATCTTGCGCAATTGTTCAACAGCAAGAGAGTTAAGAGTAGATTTTTTAGAGCTCAGAGTAGTCTTTTTAATGATAGTATGAAGTGAATCAGCCGGTTCTTTTGTAGATTTTTGTTGTCTAATTTGGGAAGGAAGTTCCCCCGCATCAATGGGAAAAACTGATATCAGGACATGCCTACTTGGAGGGTAGCATTTAATAATGAACTTTAAGGCGGTAGTTCCGTCATTTAAGGGGCAGTAGCACCTATACGTTTGCTTGTCTTCTTGCGTGATTTTACCCTCTTGTTCTACGATAAGACTATTATTTGCTTGTGCCTCTTCTACTTGCTTTTTTATAAAATTGATAACACCTTCTCTTTTCCAGCGGCTGGGGAAGAAAGTCTTTTTTGGATACCAGGTCCCCTTATAGAGAGGGTAGCCCATGTGGAATGTGTTAATATCCATGCCCTCGGGTATATAGATCCAGAAATTACTGTTGATTTCTATAACCTGCCCTTTTTCAAGTTTTCGTACAGGCACATTTGGGCCATAATGATGGAACCCAATAAATTTTTCCTCATGAGTGGCTAAATCTGTTTGAATCTGGTAGGTAAATATATGGGCATCAGATAAAGAAAGAGTATGAGACTTTCCGGCATATGAAAAAGTCAGTTCGGATGGCTTCTGTTTTGTGGCTTCTTTCTTTTGCTTGGATTTCTTCGTTGCCAGTTTTGGTACTTCGTGTGTTTGTTTTGAATTTTCCTTTTCAAGAGGTAGCTCCATAGCTTGCGCTATGAAACTCGAAAAAATGAGCCAATAAAAAATGTTTTTTTTCATCAAGATATGCCTTACAATGTTGTTTGTCTGTTATAAAGTACTTTCGGCTAAAAGCCTTTGTAACGTCGCAATTTGCAACGCAAGTAATCTTCTGTAAATAGTGGTGATTTTTTGTTCAATTGACGGATTTAACTCTAAAAATCTTGATAGTGAAAATTCCGCGCTGCTCATTAAATCTATGGTAGCATCACTCTTATGTTTCTCGAACTTAAAAGGATGGGTCTTATCAGCCATTTCTTCATTCACTATTTTTAAAATATCTCGTTCATCAGCATTTATGCGTAAAATGTGGCTAAGCAGCTTTACTATAGTCAGGGTAGATTGAGTGGCTTCAAGGGGAAAAAGGTTCTCGATTGTTTCTTCTGTAAGTGAAATAAGAATGCTTTTCAGTTCTTTTCTGTCTTTAATCAGATCAATCAAAGGGGTTCTCAGGTTGCCAGAATCAAGAGCGGTCAAAATGCGTGCGCAGGTAACCAGATTATCGTTGTTTGCTTCCAACGAATGTAACAACCGAGCAGCCGGTTCGCCTTGAAGTTGGGCATTTAGAAAGGTCAGATACTCTGCATGATTATCGCCGTTTTCATGTAACCAATGTGTTGCGAGATTCCTGGACATGACTTTATTTGTTGCTTCTTGGCGTAAAAGATTGATTTGAGAGCAAAAAAAAGTAGTGATGGCAATGTGTACTTCTTGGCATGCAGTATCAAAAAGATCTGAGAATGATTGAGTAAGAAGTTTAATATCTTTTTGAATGAATCCACTAAATGGAAAGTTATGAATGGGAAGCGTATCAAGCATTTCTTTCAAAACAGCTATGCACCATTTCCTTAAAGGATGTACTTCTTTGAGCATCATTAAGCCGATTAGACAAAACTGATTGCAAAACTTAAGGAGTTCTTGTTGTGGGATATCATCGCAAAGTGCACCCAAATAGAAAGCATAATCATTTCTTTCCTCGATAGACAATCCATCAATTTTCCAAATACCAGCTTCTATGAACTGTTCAGCCTCTTTTAAAGAAATCTCCAGACCTGTTGCTAAAATTTTTTTGAAAGTAGGAGTGGTAATTACCGCCTTGATTACGTGATCAAAAAGGGTATGAGTCTGCAATTTCTCCGCTGGTTTGCTCTTTGGCATTTCCATTGCGGCACAGGGTTTGGTGGTCAAGCAAAAAATAAAAAGAATCCACTTATATTTTTTTATATATTTCTTCATAATTTTCCTTTCGGTCTGTATGGTAAATCTGCCAAAAAAATTCATGTTTGTCAAAATAATATTGTTTTTGGAATCTTCGACGTGGCTTGGTCTGTGATACTTTGGCTTGCCTATTCATTCATGCTGTATTTTATAAGCGTAGAAAGTTGCCCTAAGCTGTGGTGGATGGGAAAGAAACTTATTTTTTTTATACTAAGTCATCTAAATTGGATAGTAACCAAGGCATCCTATCAGGACAGGTGTCTTCTTTATCACTTTCGTAGTGGCATTCAGAGGCATTATTATTGCCCCGTAGTTCCTGGGGTATTTCCTTGGAATTTTGTTCCTGAGATTCGCTCTTTGCATTACCTTTCTTTAAACTTTGTTCTTTGATGATATCATCATTCTCATTATCTGACTCGTCGCCTTCATAACCAAATTCATTCTCACTTTTTTGAGAATCCGAATGATCATCAATGTGGCCAAATCCATCTACATCTGTTTCTTCTATGAAATAATTTTTAGGGGCACCATAGGCCTTCAAAAATGCCATAAGATCTGACTGCTCGCCTATGATTGCGGAATCATATGGTGTATATTGAGCGATGTTTAAGACATTCAGGCCAACGTTTATTCCCTGGGCATCCAGGTTAATGAGAGCAGTGACTGCATTCATATGTCCATTTTCGCATGCAAGATGGAGGGGAACATCATCTAAGTTATCTTGATATAAAAGGCACGTTCCGTTTTTTTCAATCAAAATGTTTAAAGCTTCAACATTGCCATAAAAAGCTGCAAGGTGGCACAAATGAAAAGTTGTTTCTCCACCACCTGAAAGTGATTTTGCTAGCTCTTTTGAAGAAAGCGATGCAAGATACGTAGTATCATTAACGACCACAGCGCATGCAGCCTTTAGGCGTTTATCGTAATCTCCCGGTAACTGCTTAATAGATCCATATCTCTTTATAAACTGAGGCACTATAAGGGGAAGGAGCGAATCATCTGCTTTTTCCTGATACTCATTAATAAAAGCAGCTTCTAGCGATTTAGCCAAGATAGGTGTTTTCTGCTCAAATAACCAGTTAAAGATTGGCAAGAGTATTTTGCGATAGCAAGGATCGAGTAACAACTCATTCATTGTTACGTCTAAATCTAATAATTCTTGCTTATGTAGTAAATTCATTATCGAATTTATTGGCAAGGGATCCCAGCCATTACCAAAACTATTTAAAATTGCATTGAGGAATTTTTTCGGTTCTGCTTTCGGTAGATTTTTATCTTTCCAGAATTCTAAAATGCCCGTTACAAGCTCAGAGTCGAGAGTATAGATAGCGTGATCTAACGCGGACATGCTTGGGGGATCTATTTTTACAACACCGTTTCTTTTGGAAGTAGTTACTGTTTCATTATCTTCAATGGCATCCTTTTCGTGCAAATGCGCACCGAGCATTACAAGTACCCTGAAAAGAGGAAGGCAACGTTGTATTACCGCTTCAGTCGTCAGGGGTGAGCAATATATAAGATCGGTCATTTTTAGATTCGTATACCATGGGTTTTGACGTGTGAGAAATAAGACCCCCGCTTCCTTAATCATTGGAGTGTAAAGGAATCTTTTAATCATAGATCCTTCTATGTTTATTACATTTTCTTCCGATAGCAGCCGTTTTAAAAAAGCAATAACAGTGAATCTCGGATCATTCTGGGGGCAGGGATTGTTAGAATTTTTTGCAGCTTGAGTGAGTGATTCGAGAAATTCCAATTTTATTTCTTTTGATAATCGTGGATGCATGATGAGTGCAGTTATAATTTTTGTAGGCAAATAGAGGTCATGAGTGGGATTATTCAATGACAGAATACTAGTAATAAGAGAGGCAGTTTTATTCGAATCTCTTAGCTGTACATATGCAAGGCAGCAAGCAATCAGTTTAGGAAGAATTTCAGGACTGACTGGCAAAGTAAGTAACTGTAAGATGTCTTGTTTTTGTTCATGTGCAAGGAGGCGTTGTAGGCAAAGAGTTTCTAGGCTTTGTGGTTCCAGTTTTTCGCTCATTGCCTCTTGTGCGGTTATAATGGCTGTTTGCAATGCTAAAAGAAAAATAATAAAACTTTTCATAGTCTACCCCAAATCTTTTTCTACAGTTGAACCTATAAGGATTTTTATTCTATAATTAAAATAATTACTATAACGCAATGGAGACTCGATGTATATCTTTAGATTTTTTTCAAAAATTCTCGTTTTTTTACTTGTTATCGGCTTACTTCAGGCTGCGACAGAGGATACCTTGAAAGAAGCCTATAAAGATGTTGAGCAGTATTTAGCAAAGGCATCGATGCAAGATAAAAAGAATTTTGCTCACTATTTAAAATATTATCGAGCGGAAGGACGCTATCAGGCAGTTCAACCTGCTCCACGTTCATTGCGCGAATCCTTGTCATCAGCCGCACGCACTCTTTTTAGAAAGCTCACCAAGCGGGCCCGTAAATTTACGCGTACTCCTCAACCAATTCCTGGTGCAAGCCGACTCACATCAGATGGTGAAAAATTTTACGAGAGCATTCGTCGCTTTGTTGAAAAATCAATTTTTCGCGAACCCTCTCCCAAGATAGTTTCAGCCAAGTAATCACACATCTTAAAGCTTATGAGCATTTTGATAAACGAGCTGATGTATGAAGGTGATGCTTGTTTAAGAGTAATTACTTTTTTCTTGCTACAGCAAGTAATACATTTTATGCTTGTAAAAATCGTATCGGCCTAAAATCTGAGTTTTTGGGGTAGTGCAATGAAGCTGTTGTTTGGTGGTATGTTCATATTTTGCACGACTTTTTATTTGGCGGTTTCTGCTATGGAAGGCCGTACCAAATCAATAAAAAAGCATCTTGATCCACAGCTGAAAATACTCACATCTGTTAAAGAGAATAATATATCAGAAGTTGTAACCCTTCTAAGAACCAAACAAGATCTTGAAGTACGTGATGATGATGCATGTACAGCGCTCCTTCATGCTGTAACAAAAAACAACCTACCCATAACTGCTCTTTTACTTGAAAATGGGGCGTGTGTTGATACAGAGTCTAAAGATGGAAGAACTCCTCTTTTAGAGGCGCTAACTCATAATAATAATCCTCTTATGTATCTATTATTATCAAAATATCCACTTCCATCGATATCATCACTAAAAACTGAAAAAAATGTTCGAATGCAACATCCATTAAACAAAGCGTTAATTGAAGCGATTAACAGGTTCAATGCAGAGCTCGCACTCCATCTGGTTATGTATTATGGTAGATACTCGGTACAAGATTGTATGAGCAGTGCACCGTCTCTTGTATTGTTAGCAATGAGCATGCGTCATAAAAATTCATTGTTTGAGAAAGTTGCTTTGGAATTGGTGAAGGCCGGAGCACTCGTAAATATTGTGAATGAGGAAGGATGGTCTCCGCTTTTAATGGCTTCTTCTTTAAATCTTTCAGAATTAGCGATTGTGTTATTAAAAAATAATGCAAACGTTAACGTGCAGAATAAATGGGACTGTACACCTCTTTTGTATGCTGCCTTTTTTAATAACATACCACTCGCTAAAAAGTTACTCAAAGCGGGTGCCAATCATCTGATAAAAAATCAGAAAATGTTAGCACAAGAAATCGAGGAATCTAAGAACGCAATTTCAATTTTTGCACAAGAAACATGGACTCCTTTTTTACTTGCGGCCAAAAATAGGAGCGAAGAATTGCTAGAGGTTTTGCTTGCAAAAGCAGGAGTGCTTACTGATACCCTTTCATCCGGACAAAATGCACTTCATCTTGTTGTTCAAGCAAACGATGAAAAACTTGTTTGGCGACTTGCTCAATTAATCAATGCCCATACTGAAAAAAAAGAAAAAGATTCACTTGACGTAAATTCAGCAGATAATGAAGGTTCAACGCCCCTTCATCTTGCATGCGAGTATGGATTGATGAACTTGATTATGCCGCTTATACATTTTGGTGCGCTTATCAATCAACAAGACAATAAGGGAAGAACGCCCTTGTACATCGCTGTATACAACAATCACTTGCAAACGGTACACACTCTGTTGCAGTATACAACTATCGATGTGAATCGGGTTGACAATAATAACTGGTCACCCTTGTATGTCGCCGTAGATAGGAATAATTGGGACATAATAAAAGCTCTTTTAACCGCAGGGGCTATTTGGGATGGAGATGGAAATTCTCCACAACAGCTAGCAAAAGCTCATGGAAATCAAAAAATTACGGATCTTTTTTTGGCATACGACCGTGTAAGAGAAATTTTGATTGATTCAAAGAAAAAAACATAGAGTTTGACCCCATCTCCATCAAAATTCAGTGATTTGAGAGAGCATAGCTACAAAATGTGAAGTCTATTATTTTCCATGTTACATAGGCTATACTGTGCTTATAGGTGCTAGCAAAAACCCGCTTTAGCAGTAATCAAGATACGAAATTATGATAATTCCAATCCTAGTGATAGTCTTATCGAGTGTAGGCTGTCAAAAAATAATTGCAGAAAAAGAGCGGGATCTCAGCTCGCATGAAGTAGTTGATGCGTTGCTCAAGAAAAAACAAAAAGAGCTGTACGGTTCTTCTCAAGAGCTAAAAAAATACGAAAAACTCTACCATTCCTACGAATTGCACCTAGCCCAGATCAAGAAGGCACTACCCAAGTATATGGTTTCGGGAAATCTGACGTATGCTATGAGCCTTGATGAAATGAGATGTCACTTGCAGATGACATTCAAAAAAATGTATGAAGCGGGAAAGATAATAAGCCGAAAAGATTTTAAAAAAGTTGCTAGGAGCAACTGGTATTTTCAGAAGGACAATCTTACACGTATCTGGGGTGCCCAATACCTAGCCGATAATTTTAAGAAAGCTTCTCGGGATGATTGTACAGTTCCTGAATACATTATTGTAGTTGATGACCCGACGAACCTGCAGGTAAAGATTGCTTTCTGGCAGTTTTTCCCTGTCGTTGCTCGTATAAAAGGAGAAATTTATGCACAGTATATTCAAGGTTTGCCTGCAAAATGTTCCGTTGGGTTTGGCTACACCGACTATACTGGTCCTAATATTCTGCGAACGCGCGATGGGATCTGCTATGTTATTGATACCGAATTTAGGGGATTTTATCATGGGGTGCCAGAAAAAGAGCTCTACAGGAATTTTCCCGATTGGAAGAGCAAAATTGAGTATCTAAGAAACAGATTTTTTCTGCTTAATAGGATAAACACGAAAGAAAAAATAGTTACACTGCAGTTATGATTTTTGCTGAGCGTTTGGCTTAGAAAATGATTGTAATACCCTATCAAAATTTTGTGAGGTGATCTCGATAGCAGGCAATGCATAGGGATCAAATTCTAAGCTAAAAGGAGAAGGCGTGACTCGGTTATACTTCCATGCGGCAAAAAGAACAGCCTTCTGAGGATACTCCTTACCCTCATATTCAAATTTTTTTAATCGTTGGAGCGTAGCGGTGCTTTTTGGTACAGCTCCATAAGGGGTAGCTAGGGTATCTATCTTTCGTGCGCGCGGGCCTAAAATTTTGTGCCAATGATCCATCGCCCTGCCAAATTCAGTATCAACATCACTTGATTTGCCATTGGTCAGATCCGTATGCTTGTAGCCGTGGTTACATAACTCCATTCCCTGATCAAGAAGAAAGTTAAGCTTTTTTTGCGTATACTCAGGTTGCTCAAAGCCTTGCGGCAATATGCAAAAAAGGGCATTTTTTCCAAATGAGCGATGCTCTTTGTAAAAATCAAGAAGAATGCCTACGGCGCATTCAGGATCAATAACGAGATTTCCCTTTTTATCCTTGATATAGTTAAATTGGTTGCGGCTTGCTCCATCAAATCGTAGAACGACCACTTTTTTTTTCTTAAGATATCTCTTCTTTGCCAGTATATCGCGCAATGGCGCGGTACCATACCCAGCCTTATAGAGTTTTTCAAGATGTGAGCGAAATTCCTTGGTAGTTACATGATATCTGTCTTTTCTCTGATCGATATTATGATACATAAGAATAGGAATATCATGTCCAGTAAGCAGAAGATACGGGATACACGCTACAATGAGGAGAATCAGTTTATGCATCTGTGAGCTTTCATTGGCAAAAAGTTGCTGCATGAATTTGCTATCTTTATGAGTGTATACCACCTCACAGGTTAGAAACAAGAAAGCTACCAATTGTGTAACCCAAAAAATTAATTTTCAAATTGACAATAGATTTGGCTTGGTGTATGGTAATTTTATAGGGGGCTTACGTAAAGGGAGAGTTATGAAGACTTATTTTTTATGTGTATTAGTCCTAGCATCGCAGTCTGGTGTGTTTGCCATGATACTTGAAAAAGCACATCCCTTAGAAGCTCAGAATGGAGCTTTTTATGCCATTCAAGATGGAAATCTCGCAAAATTCATTGAGGAAATCGAAAAGCCACATTTTGATATTAACTATGAATACCCCGAGGCCAGAAATTGGACGCTCGTCAACTATCTTTGCTTTACTAAGGGCGGATTCTTAGAGGAAGATTATGAAAAGGCACTTCGTTTTGTATTATCAAGACCTGCACTTGAGGTTGATGTGCCAAACGAAGACGAGTGTCCCGTGCTTCATGCTGCTGTTTTCAACAAAGATTCTGCTGCATTGCGCCTCTTGATTGAACATAAAGAGAAGTTGCATCTTAAAGTCAATCAATGGAGAATGGTGCGAAACTGCTGGACCCCTCTTAATTTAGCGTGTAGGTTGAAGCGATTTGAGCATATAGATTTGTTATTACGTGATCCGGCAATTAACCCAAATATTTCAACATGCGAATCGTTCATCCCGGGGCATCCCAATCATGAGTTTCCACTTCATCAGGTAGTCTCTGGAAAGTATGAAATGGTCCATGGGGAAAGAAAAGGTTTCGAAGAGCTAAGAATTATGCGTGCTCTATCTGAAAATGGCGCTCGTATTGACTGTCTAACCAACATATCATGGGTAGCCGGTGGTAAAGTGGATAAATGCACGGGGACAACAGCCATGGATCTTGCAATTAAACGTTTTTTTGATAATCAAATTACTATTGATAGAATCGTCTCATTATTTGCATTGGGCGGCCAATTAAGCCGTTACAGAGCCCCAACAAATTCATCAGATGCTCAGTTGAATTTGTTGGAAGTCCCACTAAGCTCATTGAAATTGCCATTGAAAAGAATTGACCTTGATTCATTACTTCCCTTTATACCATTTCAATCGTGTGATCAATTGGAAGAAAGCGCTGCGGTCCTCAAGGCCAGTTTTCTTGCTGCATTAAAAGGCCGAACATTAACAGGTGATGAACTTTCATGTATAAATGCTAGCACTATTAATGCACAGGATGCCGTTTTGGGGATGACACCGCTTATGTGGGCTGCAGCGCGTGGAAATGTAAAATTGCTTAGGCAACTCCTTGAGAAGCAACCAAATTTTTTGATTGCAGACAATTTTGGCGATACGGCTCTTCATCATGCTATAAGAAATGGTCTTGAAAAAGTAGCGAGCATCATACTTACTATGGCTCCAAAAGAGATTCTTTCCATGAAGAACCTCAATGGCAGGACAGCACAAGATATTGCTCGGCTAAAAAAATCTTGCCAAAATCTTTTTTAATAATAGTTTTTTGAAGAAAAAAATGATAAGGTAATTGCTGTCATTGTCCACAAAAAAAGGAGAAGCAATTCATGGATTTTCTAAACAAAAAATATATTACCGAATTTATTGGCACGTTCTTTCTCGTTTTAACTATCGGTTGTACCGTCATCGCAGGTGGAGCTGGGGTGATAGCCCCGCTTGCAATAGGCTCTATTCTTATGGTTATGATCTATGCAGGCGCTCACATTTCGGGAGCTCACTATAACCCTGCCGTAACTCTTGGCGTGTGGATGCGGGGTCGCCTGGCAGCGCATGACGTCCTGCCTTATACTATTTTCCAAGTAGTAGGTGCTGTTCTTGCCGCTTTAGTAGTTAATTTTCTTAAAAGCGGTGTAACTACGTTACCGGTCATTACTATTAACCCTGTGCACGCTTTTATTGCAGAGTTCTTATTTACGTTTGCTCTTGTATACGTGGTTCTTAACGTCGCTACTTCACGTGCTACGGCAGGCAATTCATTTTACGGACTTGCAATAGGATTTACCGTCCTTGCAGGAGCGTTTGCGGTGGGCAGTATTTCTGGGGCTGCTTTTAACCCTGCTGTTGCCGCAGCAGTAGTTGTTATGAATTTGCTACCTGTTGCGCATCTTTTTATCTATATTGCAGCAAACTTCCTTGGTGCGGCTGCAGCGGCCTTGGTTTTTCGCCATCTAAATACCGAGGATAAGTGAGCTTTGCAGTTGGAAAGTCCGACAACAGGGTGACCCCTCAAAGCTAACACTAAACACGGATGAAAAGTATTTTTTTTTCAGGTGCCCCATTCAAAGTGGGACTGAGTCCAGAAAATGCATGCCAAGCCAAACGTATTTGTTCAATAAGCTGCTGCTCATGTAAAGAAGGATTAGGCATTGCTGTAACGATTTTTTCAATACTATTATACGTGTTTTGACAGATACATTGAACCTCCACACGCAAATCGTTCCACTTCTTTAAGGTAAATGCTTGCATGAAATGGAATAAAGCACGTGATAAATCCTGAGTAAGAATTGTATTTTCTACATATGCCGTACCTAAAAGTACGTGGGCGGTAAATGGATCTTTCTTAAATGCTCTCTTAAAGCACTCGGTTGCTTTTAGTTCAAGCTGTTTTTTTTCCTCCTCTAGGGTTGCAGCTTGTGCGAGGGTAGAGTAATGGGCAAAGAAAAATTTTCCTGCCCACAAATCAAAATTAAGTACTTTTTGTTTTCCCCTTACCATCTCATCAGCAAAATCTTTTTCTGGATGATAGCGCTGGCAAAACTCCTTATAGTGCTGTGAACTTAGAGCGCGTAAGCAGGTAAGACTTTCTTCTAAATAATGAAAGACTCGCAAAGGGTCTTCTGCAAGAAGAGCAATATGGGCGCAAAGGTACAACATCTCAGCTTTTTTTTCATTTTGGGCTGGCGTGTCAAGTTTTTCAGTATGCTTTTGCATGATTTCAAGAATCCATCCAAGGTGTAGGGTCCCCTTTGGAAAGTGAGCAATAAGTTGGCAGTCCTCTTGGAGTGATGGTGTGACTTTTTCTTTATTTACTAGTATACAGAGTATCCCAAAAGACTCTTTGGCGCTCTTTAAATTCTCATGGTAGCCGTTTCCTGTATCAGATAGGATGTATTTTTTTAGTGATGTATATAATTTTTCAGCGCACGGTAGTAAGATGATTGAGCTTATTTCTTGAACGTTTTTTTTATTATTGCACACCTTAGTGATGATGGTACATGCTTGCTCAAAACACTCCTTAATATCTTTTAAGCGAAGTTTGTCTTTATTTTTAAAAAATTCATAATCTTCTAAGGCAAGGCAAGCAAGAAATGCAGCAATGGTGCTATCTTCTTCCAAGCTAGATACGTAAGCTAGTCCTTGTTTTATTAATCCAGAGTCATAAAGAAATTGGACTCTTTGTTGAGATCCAGCTTGCTTACTTTCATGCACAAATTCAAGTTGTTTCAAATATAAATTCACGCAAGCATCGCGCTTTGCTTTATCTTTTTCAATCGAGGCTAGTGTGAGGAGCATCATATTGATCTTGGCTTGAACGTCAAAATGCTTTTCCGTACCAAGGTAGTTATAGAAAGCAGTTTGCTCAAAAAACTTCTGAGCTTGGCTGGGATTGGTCACAAGGCTTGGGTGTTTATCAAATAATGCCGCAAGTTTAGCGGTATTTTCCTTTGTAAGTATTTGATGAGCATCACCTCTTAAACCATCGGCATAAACTTCTGCAAGCAGTATGAGTGCATCCAGATTGTCTTCATCAGCCCGCTCTTCAAGAATTGACATCAGTGCTGCTTGCGAACATAAGCGCTGTTGTGGCAAGGGAGTGCTCGTTTCACTTGATGAAATACTCATTAATTTTCTCCAAATTTCGGTCCAAGATTTTAAGGGGTCGCAAGTAATATTAAAAGCTGCTTTATACAAAGTGGTTGCTTTTTTGCTATCGGACTTAACTATTTCGGGAATGCCCGTCGCGTAAATCCCGGCTAGTATAAGAAATCCCATGGTACTATCGATGAGCGCCTCTACTCGAAGGAGGGCTTTCCGGATTAATTCTTTTGTATCGTTATGTGCGGCGAGTTGAGCATCTTCGCTAATACCTTCAAGCCCTGTATGCAGAAGAGGTACGACAGCATCCAATTTTTCAGTTGATTCATGCATAAGAAGTTGCCATGCAGCTAGGGGATTATCTTTCATTTTATTCCAAAGCTTACATGCATGAACTGTATCTCCACCCTTAAATAAAACTTGTGCAAGATCATAACGGAGCTCCTTATCCGCTTGGGCCCATTTTTCCATTATTTCAAAAAGTAGCCGTGGAACTGTCGCTGATTTAAATGTCACGTTCGAAAAAGAGCGGCATAAGTCCTTAGCAGTGGTTATAGGTTCTTTTGTAAGTACGCACCACCTAAAGAGAGGCAAAAAAAGTTTGGACGGTTCTGTTTGAATTCCTTGAGACAATTCCTTTAGAGCTTCTTGCGCGAGAGTTTGCTTTTCTCTATCTCCCTTTGATTGTTCTATAAGAGTTTCATACTCTTTAATCTTCTGAGTCATATTCTGTTTACTCGAGGTAGAATGATGCTCATCTGCAGCAGATTTCTTTTTCAAGCTCTCATTCCATTGATCGAGCACATCGTGTATATCGTCTGACAAAAGCTCCATGACACATTCTTTATTACGTAATATCGCTGTATTATAGAGTGCATAGGCGGTATCAAGAGCATTTTTGCTTATATAAAGTCGTACGAGACGGCAAAGGGTCGGGACATCACCTAACGTGATTGCATTGTCTTTCAAGCGTCCTAAAAGAGCTTCGCTCTTGGTTCCTATGCCATTGCCTGCGGCTGCGGTTTCTTCTTTTTGAGCGAGTTCCATTGCGTTAACCATGGGCAGCATAGTTGCTATACTTAGAATGAGCGAAAATTTGCAAGAAAGCATGGCAAGTTCCTTAATTTGTGTTATTAATTTTTTTAAGAGAATAACTTGTTAGTAAGGGCCTGTCTAGATTTTCTCTGCTAATTCACCCTCCTGCATGTAATATTCCCTATCCTTAATCTGTTCTACAAAGTTTATATCATGGCTACTTACTCCTATAGTTATTTTCTGAGATTTTACTCTATGAATGAGGTCAACTATTTTGGCGCTATTTGCTGGATCAAGAGCAGATGTTGGTTCATCAAGGAGCAGTACCTTAGGCTCTAGACATAAGGCCCGGGCAAGAGCCGCTCGCTGTTGCTGGCCTCCTGAGAGGTGTGCTGGATATTTATAGGCAAGTGACTCTACATCTAAAAGATGTAAGACTCCGTGAGCTTTTTCAACCGCCTGTGCGTGAGGCAAACCGCTCAGTATTTGTAAGGGGTGTATGCAGTTCTCAAGAACTGTCATGTGGGGAAACAAATTAAAATGTTGAAAAACAAACCCGATGGTTGAAGCTCTTAAAGAAGCAGGCAGTGCGCAAAGATTTTGATTTTTGTAAAAAATGGTTCCTTCGTACGCATACAACTGAGCTATAGCTTTTAATAATGATGTTTTTCCCGAGCCACTTGGCCCAGTAAAAACGGTTGTTTGCCCCTCTTGCAGAATGCATGAAATACCTTTAAGTATTTTTTTCCCTTGTAACGTAAGTGAAATATTAGTGCATATGATCATAGGCCATCCTTTTTGCTAAGATTCGTGTGAGCACCATTACTGTCGTTGTAATAACGAGATACAAACCTGCGACAAGAGCATAGATCTCAATGGGCTTGAGTGTAAGCGCTACTACATTTTTTCCCACTTGGGTAATTTCAACCACACCGATGACTGATAGTAATGAGGTGTCTTTTATAACAATAGCAATGTCATTTGAAAGGGACGGCAATACAGCCTTAAAAAGTTGTGGTAACATAATATCCTTGAGGGTGATAAAAGGAGAATACCCCAACACCTTGCATGCTTCCCACTGCCCTCCAGGGAGTGCATCCAACCCCCCTCTTATTATTTCCGCACAATAAGCACTTTCATTAAGTCCAAGAGCAAGAATTCCTGCTACTGCGGGAGATAGATTGCATCCTATGAGGTCAGGAATAACGTAATAGGCTACTAAGAGCTGAACGTAGGCAGGAGTGCCTCGAATAATAAGCACATAGGCATCAAACAGATGACTGAGCCCGCACATTCTGAATTTTTTGCAGGTGAAGATGCCCAGAATAACACCACACATAAGCCCGATTGCAGCGGCAGCGCTTGCTACAGCAAGCGTTACTGCTAACGCATTTAAAAAGAGGGGGATATATGAGATAACCATTTTTTCTCCAGCATATTGAGCGTTCCATCAGCGTGCATGGTAGAGATAGCTTTTTGAACGTCTAAGGCTAATGATTTGTTTTCTGGTGCAATACCTATGCCATATCCTTCATTGTTAAACCACTCGGGGAGCGGGACTTTAAGGACAACAATCTGGGGATATTTTTCTCGTATTGAAGCAAGGATTGCTGGCTCAAGCATACAGGCAAGTGATTTGCCATATTTGATATCCATAAGTAAATCGGGAATAGTTGCAAGCTGCCGGATGTGCAAAAATGGATAGGACTCGATCAAATCTTTTTGTACGCTGGCTGTTTGCACACCTATAAGCGGATGCATTTTTGCCAAATCTTCAATTTTTGTTATCCCATCGGGAATGGTATCCCAAAATACCAAGGGGAACCATTCATGCCCGTTCTTTGGTTGGTGCTTAAAATAGGGAATAAGCGTAAGTATTTTCTTTCGGGCTTTTGTAATTGAAAGAGCTGAAATAATTACATCAACCTTTTTTTGTTGAAGCGCTATAACCAAGCTTTCAAAAGGCATGATGCTATACTCAACTTCTTTTCCCATTCTATGAGCTACCTCTTTAATTACATTACAATCAAACCCAGTAAGGACGCCGCTTTCATCAAGCATTTCAAATGGGGGAAAAGCGCTTTCGCACCCTACTTTTAAAAGAGCATTATTCTTGTTTTCTTTCTGATAGAGGTATCCACCCGTGAGCAAAACCAGGCCTGCAACGGGGATGATGAGCCATTGCTTATTCATAAAAACTCCTCGAGATTCATTGTGTTTAATTTTTTACATACAGCTTCGTGCTGCGCACTTTTTTCATGTAAGAACTCTCTTGCTTGCTCGATACGTCGTGCTGCAATTTCAAGACCCAGATTGCCAGGTGCTCCCATGTGTGTTCGCGTTGTAAGCAAAGCTGCTAAGTCAGAGGATTCGTTAAATGTTCCGCTTATCAAATCCTGCGCAATTTTTTTGTAAGCTTCCCGAAAAGGAACCCCTTGTTTGAGCAATTGCAAAGCTGCATCGGTTGCAAACACCTCGGGTGTGAATGCTTGAGCGCAGGCTTCTGGGTGCACTTTCATTTGGTTGATTACGCGTGCAAAAACTTCCAGAGAATCATGTGTAATTGTTATTCCGATCATAAACGGACTTTTTGTTTCTTGAAAATCCCTGTTATAGCCACTAGGCAATGCTTTTATTATATCAAGCACCTGAGTTAAGCAGGAAAGTACGGTTGACGTTTTTGCTCGGATAAGTTCAAGCATGCAAGGATTTCTCTTTTGCGGCATCAAGCTGCTTCCTGAACATAACGATTCGGGTAAGCTAAAATACCCAAACTCTGGTGTACTAAAGAGGATAATATCGGTAGCATATTTACTCAGATCAGTCATAATTTGAACGAGTGCATGCAACATGATGCTTTCAAATTTCCCTCGACTGTTATTTGCGTACAATACATTGTTTTGTACCTTATCAAATCCTAGTAAGTCGCTTACCATCTGCCGATCAACAGCAAGTGCCGTGCCATAACTGGCGGCAGAGCCAAGCGGGCATTGGTTTATGATCATATAGGCACCTTTAAGGAGTTCAAAATCATCAAGCAATGATTCTGTAAGCGCTCCCATCCAAAGACCAACGCTTGAAGGCATCGCTTTTTGAAAATGGGTTCTTCCAACCAGTGGTGTATCTGCATGTTTTTGAGCAAAATCGTGTATAATTGCTAGGCACGTGATAAGATTCTGCATTAAACTAAGCAATTTCTCTCGGGCAAACAGCCGCAGATCGACCAATACTTGATCATTTCGGGACCGAGCAGCGTGAATTTTTTTACCTGCTTGTCCCACCGCAACGCAGAGAGCATTTTCAAGGGCAGTGTGCACATCTTCATCTTGAAGGGCAAGAGATAAAGAAGATGGTGATTGAGCGTACTTTCTAAGTTCAGTTACTAAAAGCTTCCATTCATGCGGCGATAGGATACCCAATTTCACCAGCATAGCTGCATGAGCTATGCTGGCGTAACAATCAAAACTAATAAGCTCTTTATCGAGAGTAACATCATTACCGACGGTAAATCGTTCTATCAGGGTATCAAGCTCGTACCCCTTTTGCCAAAGCTTACTCATGGGAGCCTCCTTTGAGCACACTATTTCGCTTTGCAAGAACGGTAAAAGGAAGACCCATGACTTTTGCTGCGTTAGCGCACCATCGTTGATCAAAGCTTGAAGATGCTATTGATCGTATTTCTGGATAAAACAAAGAGGTCGGTAACTCCCGTTTTAGGATGGTTATGGTGCCTTTATACAGTTGCAATGTATACGTGCCATTTACCACCGATTGAGTTTGTTCGATGAAAGCATCAAGCGCTTTTCGTAACGGATGGAACCACATGCCATGATAGACAAAAGATGACCATTGTGCATCAATACTCTTTTTAGTGCTTATTTCCTCTTTTGTTAAGCAAAATTGTTCAAGATCTTGGTGTACTTTTAAAAGCACATGGGCTGCAGGGGCTTCGTAGATTTCTCGGCTTTTAAGGCCCATAATTTGGTCTTCGCACATATCAATAAGCCCTATGCCCTGCTCACCTGCAATGATATTGAGCTTATCAATGAGCGTATCTAATGAAAGCAGTTCTCCATTGAGTGCACTGGGTATTCCTCCGGAAAATTCGACGGTAAGAGTAACCGGTTGTGCGCTGCTTGTCACTGGATTTTTATACCAAAGCCAGACGTTTTCAGGAATGGCTTGATTAAGGCCGATGGCTCCTGATGCAATTGATCGGCACCACAGTGTTTTATCGTCCCCGCCCACGATTTCTTCGGTTACCGGGATGTTCCATGCTTGAGAAAGTATAATCTCTTCCTGTCGTGTCAGATTAAAATCTCGCACAGGAACAAGGATGGTTGCATCTGGTGCAAATAAAGTAAATACATTATGCATTCGATATTGGTCATTTCCTTTCCCGGTGGAACCCTCCAAAATAGCGTCGCAGCCGAGTTCTTTTGCTTTTTGTGCTACAATGTGTGCAATAAGTTGTCGCGTCATTGACGTTGAAACCGGATAGCCATTATAGTTGCTATTTGCCCAAAGTGCCTTTTTGAGCCAGGAATGAGAAAATTCTTCTTTTGCATCGATAATGAGTGGTGTAATAGCAAGGAGTTTCGCTTTTTCCTGTACCTGTTTTAGCTCATCAGTACCCTGCCCTATATCTACACAAAGAGGGATTATTTCTTGTGCTTTGTAGATTCTTTTAAGAAGTTCAACGCCAAGGCAGGAGTCGAGTCCACCCGAAAAGGCGACCGCCACTTTTTGTACCTGAGGCAGAGGTGTTTGATTGATTTTGGTGAGTATTTCTTGATAATTCATTGTTTTCCTTTGTTCTGTAAAGAAGATAATTTAAGCCGTAAACCTTGAATGGCGATAAATCCTGCCGCATCGGTTTGATTGTAGCCTCCCAGCTCATTCATACTGACCAATGAAGCATCATATAAGGAGCTCTTCGATGACCGGCCCTTAATAAAGAGCGATCCTTTATAGAGCTCAAGATGCACTTGGCCCTCGACATGGTGTTGACTCTGTTCTATAGCTGCCATCAGGAAGGCCATTTCGGGACTTTCCCAGAAACCGTTATACACGAGCTCGGCAATTTTCAAACTCATTGCCGCTTTTAAATGGGCCACTTCGCGATCGAGTGTGATGCTCTCTAAATCTTTATGAGCAGCCATCAGTATAGTGGCTCCAGGGGCTTCATAAAGACCTCGTGATTTCAGTCCTACAAAACGATTTTCAACCATGTCGACTCGCCCAATACCATGGGCAGCTCCAAGCGAGTTGAGAAATTTAAAAAGTGCAAGTGATCCCGTAACTTTTTGACTTCCACTTTCTGCAACAACTGGAATACCTTTTTGAAAGGTTAAGGTGATACCTACGGGTGTATCAGGCGCTTTCACGGGTGAAACCGTTTTTTTATACACATCTATAAAAACAGCGGGATCTTCAAGAAGGCCGGCTTCAAAGCTGGTGTGCATCAGATTCTCATCGATGCTATACGGCTTTTCAAGTGTCGACTCAATGGGAATTCCCTGCTTGTGAGCATAGGTAATGAGATCGCTTCTTCCCTTAAAAGTCGTTAAAAATTCGGGATCCTTCCACGGACTTATAAGAGTAATTTCTGGCATGAGACTCATTGCAGTCAGCTCAAATCGTACTTGGTCGTTGCCCTTTCCGGTAGCACCGTGGGCGATGTGGCTGGCATTATACTCTTGTGCTAGTTCAACAAGTCTTTTTGCAATAAGCGGTCGTGCAAGTGCTGTGCCTAGCAGATAGCGGCCCTCATAAAGAGCACCTGCTTTGAGCGAGGTAAAAATGTAGTTTTCAACAAAATCGTGTTGAAGGTCTTCTATAAGCACTTTCAAAGCCCCAGATGCATACGCCTTCTTTTCAATATGAGCGAAATCTTCATTTTGGCCTACATCTGCGACAAAGCAAATGACATCACATCCTTTTGTATGTACGAGCCAATGGAGTATAACAGAGGTATCAAGACCTCCACTATAGGCTAAAATAACCTTTTTTTTCATAATAGATCCTCAAATGCATGCAACAGATAATCCGCTGCATGGGGGCGCAACGCACCCATGGTAAGCACATTTTAGATAAAGCATACGAGCCTATGCCCTGAGCTTTATTAAGGTATAATTACGTTATTTTTTTTGTTTGGTAAGAAATAAAAGATTAGTTACGCCTACGGCGAGAAAGAGAAGCAGAGCGGCTGGTAGAAAATGTAAGAGGAAAAGAAAGTAAAAAGAATTGATCAGATGCACTGCCATCCCACGCAGGGATGCCTAGCGAAACTGATGGTAATGATACATACATGGTACCCTTTCGTGGTAACAGTAAAATAAAGTACATATTTTTATTTTGAAGATTTCTTATTCATTTGTCAACTTTTTTCTTTCAAAGAAAATATCGATAGTCTATTCCAAAAACTTGCTCGATGCGTTTTGCCATATTTTTTCCCACCGACCTGCGGCCATTTTCCATATTTGAAAGATTCGATTGAGTTGCATTAATTTTTTTTGCAAATTCGACTTGTGTTAACCCCTCTCTTGTCCGCAAACCTCTTAATAATGCGCCTGTTTTAGTTAGTTTGCTTTGAAGGTGGGCAAAAACAACATCCGAAGGTATAAGTTCAGTACTATATTTTTCGATAATGCGTCTGGGAATTGCATAAATTCTTTGTCCACAGGTCACATACAAAATTGATAGATCAGTATTTTTAGAATTAATAAGGGGCGTTTTCGTGCGTTCCGACATAGTATATCTCAATAATTTTTATTTTTTTATCAATCACTTCCCAACAGCAAACGTATGTTGTCTTGCTTTTTATGAGGTGGCAGTGTCTTTTATCTTGATTTTTCTGGCCACCCAATTTGCCAATAGTTGGGCCACGCAAAGCCTGCTGACGGTCCTTTCGTCTTTAAATCTTCAACTAATAAGCGCGCTACCGTTTGTACGTTGATACTCAGTTTTGTAACTTGCTTAGCCGCTTTTCTAGTGAAGAAGACACGCCATTCATAGCTTATGATCCTATTATATAAAAAGAATTCAATATATGTCAAAATTAGATATAGTTTAATAATTTCAATTGTAAAAACCTGATGATTGTTTTTGTTAAAGCCGCCTATTGATCTTTTTAAGATGCAATCATAGTGTGATTTTTTAAAAAAATCAAACCTTTGCTTAAACTACCAGGCATCGCTATGAAGTTCATTTAGCACAGAGTGTGCTGTTTTTATATGAGCGGTTAGTTTTTGTTTTGGCATGGTGTGCAACGCCGCCAGACTTAACCTTAACCGCTCACTCGCTGCACATTTTTTTTCATTCTTGTGCAAAAAATACCAGTATAAGGCATCGAGCTTATCCGTCCATGGACCTGCGGGGTAATTGCTCATTTTTTTCAGGTAATGAGAGCTTGAAATATAGGGTTTTGTAACCATCAACCCCCCGTCTGCATATTGACTCATGCCATAAACATTAGGAACCATTACCCAATCGTATGCATCAATAAAAAATTCCATAAACCAGCGAAAAACTTCATTTGGGTCTGTTTCCGTTAAGAGTAAGAAATTACCAAAGACCATGAGTCGTTCGATATGGTGTGCGTAAGCAAAATGGTGGACGTGCTTTATGCACTCATCGACAGGAAAAAAGCCGGTAGTTCCTTGAGCAAAGCTGCGTGGTAACGCAAAGGTATGATGAAAATAATTGCTCGATCGTTGTGCTTCCCCTTTTTCTCTATAAACGGCGTAGACAAATTCACGCCAACCAATAATTTGTCGAATGAATCCCTCTAAGGAAGCGAGGGGAATCTTATGTTCTGCAGCATAGGCTAACGTGTGGTCGACAACAAAGTGGGGCGTGAGAAGTCCCGAATTAAGTAAAGGGCTGAGCACCGAATGAAACAGAAAAGGCTCACCTATTTTTAACGCATCTTGGTAATGGCCAAAGGAGAGTAATCGATGTTTGAGAAAATCGCTCAGCCATGCTTTTGCTTGTTTAAAGTTTACAGGATAAATGAACAGATCAGTAGATCCAGGGTTTTTGGCAAAATGTTTTTCTACAGTGGATCTTGCCTGCCTGACTGAATCTATACTCGGCATGAGAGGAAGTGAAGGGATGCGTATGGTAGTTGGAAGTCGTTGACGATTTTCTACATCAAAGCTATAGGAACCTCCAAGCGGCTTTCCCTCTTTCATGAGGAGCCCCAAGCGCTTTCTTTGTTTTTGGTAAAACGAGGCCATGAAAAAGCGTTTTGAGCTTAAAAGCTCTTGTAACATATCTTGCGGAGTTAAGAAATAGGAGCTTGTATAAACGGTTCTTTCAAGGCCTAGTTGAGCACAAAGATGGGTTACTGTTTTTTCAAGAATTGTATCATGCAGGTCTGCATAATGTATATGGCTGATCTGTTCTTTTTTAATAATTGTCTCTAATGTCGTATCATACGAGCACATATGTACGTGAAATCCCTCTTTCATTAAATAATTTTCATATTCTTGTAACGATGCATAATGAAAAATTAATTTTTGTTTATGAAAAAGAAAGCGAGTGAAAAAGTGCTCATGCTCAAGCAGATAAACAGACCGTTCTTTTGCAAGAGCTGGGTGAATTTCAAAAAGCTGATGGGGAAAAATAATGGTTGCATGCTTCATTTGCCCCCTATAACACAGCGAAAGCCCAGATGATGGAGGCTTGTATCTTGCGAGGTGCGCATGCGTGCTGAAATACGATAACCCTTACAGTATTCCTTGCTGCACAAAAATGATCCCCCTTTTATTACTCTTTTTTGTGCAAAAGGCTCTTGCGGATCATAGCTTTTAGAGGGTCCTTGAGGATCACAGGTAAGCTTTTTTTTTGCTTTTTGCTTATAATACTCCTTATGATAATAGTCTAAACACCACTGCCATACGTTGCCAGCCATATCATATAATCCGTACCCATTAGGCTTATATGCCCTCACGGGAGTTGTCCCAAAATACCCCCGGGGCTTACTACTTTTATGGGGGAATGCTCCTTGCCAGATATTTGCTTGAGGCGCCTTTTGGCAGAATTCCTCATTGCCCCATGCGTATTTGCTGCTTTTCCCTGCGTGAGCGGCATATTCCCACTCTGCTTCAGTGGGTAATCGTTTGCCAGCCCAGCATGCATATGCTTGTGCATCGTCCCAGGAGATATGCACAACGGGATGATCATCTTTACCTTCAAGGTTAGTTCCAGGACCCAGTGGGTGGCGCCAGCTCGCACCAGGTGTCCATTGCCACCAATCATGCCATGAGCGGGAAGGAAAGGTGGGTTTTCTAAAAACAAGTGAGCCGGCAACGAGCAATTCTGTTGGAGGATCATGCGAATCAGGCTGTAGTTGCGCGCGTATCTCTTTAAGACTTGGGGCTTTTTCCGCAGTTGTCTTATAACCAGTTGCATCAACGAATTTCTTAAATTGGGCATTGGTAACAGGTGTTTTGTCGATCCAAAAGCTTTTAACTTTAACTCTATGGGGCGGTTTTTCATCATCATGAGCATCATCGTCATTGCTGCCCATAGTAAATTCTCCACCATGGATCCATACCATATTCTGGGTTTTAGACGCAGCCTTTTCATTTCCAGAAAGAAGGAAAAAGCTTTTAGTGATAAGTAATAGAAAAAAAGCCCATCTTTTCATGCAAAAACCCTAGGTGCTCAAGACATGTGTCCATAATAACACTAAGGTCTTACGGTCTTCAAGAAAGGAAATCTAACTTTTGTTCAATATCAAGATCACTTACGTTACTATAGTTTCCTGCTCTATCATAAAAACTTAAATTGGATTTAGTTTTCTCCAAACGACCTTTCATAGGACCTGTTTGAGGTCTAAGGTAGTTTTCCTTATCCCAGGTAACAAAAATTGTTTTTCCTTTTTTAATTTTGTAAAAGTGATAGGGCTCCTCTATGTAGTTCTTAGTATCAAAGAGTTTTATATAGCCAAATGTTTTGTCAGATCTTGTTTTGGGGAACTTAAGCCAAACAGCTATACTGGTAGGCTTTTTTGTATCTATTGCAAATTGACTTGCTTGAGCCTTACCTTCTTTTTTTTCACCCTCAATCTCAATAAAATGAGTATCCAATTTTTTTAGTACATCGCTTCCGTTGCGGACCATTACCCAAATAGAGTTCTTGCTTTTATTGAGTATTTCAAGGCCAACGGGCGTAGTAACCCCATAGACTTTAGGTGTTTTAAAGGGGCGCATTACACCCATTTCTGCACCAACATCCGTTATGAGCAAACTGAATATTGCGATAGAATACTTAAGGAAAAAGTTCATAAAAAGTCCTATCAGAAAAAGGAGGCGTGACATGATGTAACGGGTAACGCCTCATTACTATCAAAGAATTTATTTATTAAGCGCACTTTTAATAAATGAAATAGCAAGAGGCAATAATGCTCCCCCTATACCACTTGTCGCTATATTCGTTAAGATTGTAGCAATGCTATGATCAGCGCCTCCTGCACCAAGAAGACCTAAAGCTTGCAAAATTACGTTACCGGCACCACCACCTACAAGACCTGCGATTATATTACCGGCAGTGCCCAAATTATTTTCCTTAACAGTAGATCCTGAAACATTTCCACCCAATGCTCCACTTGCTAAACTGATTAAAAGATTTAAGATATCCATACTACTCCTTTTTATTGTTAAATAGTTATCTTATCACTCTTAATATATCAAAATAGAAAATAATTGCGCAACAATTTATGTCGCAAATTTGAGAAATGCATCTTGCTTTTATTCAAATTGTAATTATTCTTGGGGTTTTTATTACCAAAAAAGGACCACGTCGCTTCATTCAATGAATGTGTCAATATATCTCAGACAACTATGGGTCTTGCAATAGCACGTGAAATTCCAATCTTTATTCCATTCCATATCATCAGGGAAATTATTAAGACTTCGGCTATTATAAGAAATGGTTAGTTCTTCACCCTTTTTTACAGGGCGAATAGTTACGATTTCCCATGCGTTATTGACCTGCAATTCGGGACGCAAGAATGATTAATGTACGCAGCATTGCTTGTGACAAAGATCCATATATCTTTATTGTTTTCATCCCTGCCTAGCCATTTAATGTGACGTTCTTCTATGGGTTTATCCATACCTGCTTTGTATTCATGTGTCGCGGGTGTTCCTTCGAATTTTTCAACTACCGTTCCTATTCCTACATCTTCTGTAGCAAAAAGGCACCGTCCTTTGGGGCAGTGAATGGTATTCTCGGAAACTTGGCAAGGGTAGCCAAGACATGTGAGTGTTAGAGCTGCCACGATAGTAGTAAAAAATGCATATTTCATGATGTGTACCTCTATTATTTTTTATTAATTATAGTTGCACTATATCATAAAAATATAACGTCTGCACATGCCTAGCAAACTACCTAACACCTTACGTATTTTAATGAGAGTTTCAATTGGACTTGACCTGAGTAAGTGTTGACTGGTATCTTATATGAACAATATATTCCATCAATTACTAAAGGACGTCTACAATGGCTTATAGTGTTAAATCAAAAAAGAGTGGTAAAACCTATTTTTTAAATTCTAAAGAAGTGACACTCGCAGGTGGCCGTAAACAACGAATTTATTATTTTGCAGGAGAAGCAAGCAAAGATGCATTGGATGCTTTGCCAGCAGGATATGAAGTTATGGAAAATGAGCGGACTGGTCTTCCCATGTTACGCAAGAAAAAGTAAAAAATGAGAAGGGGCACTGAAAAAACAGTGCCCTTTTTTATGCAGGTTGTATATCTTCTCGCTTTACATTATTGCGTAAGCTAAGGTTCGTATCGGTCTTGCCGACAAGGCCCTTAAGCGGTCCCGTTTCCGGACGGATTTCTTTTTTATCATCCCAGGTTAAATATATGGTCTTCTTTGGAGTAAATTTATAGAGTTTATTTGGCTCAGGCTCGAATGACGACGATCCTATAAATCCTAGAAATTTTCCTTTTACTGGTGATTTGCCTGGGTTAGTATACCAAATGGCAAGTTCAGTAGGCTCCGTTATATCTATCTGAAGTTTTATATTTGAGGTTTTTCTTGTCAAAATTGAGCCGGTAGCTCCAGGAAGGGAAAAAACTTGAGTACCTTTAAAGTCTTGAAATATCTCATCACCATTTTTTACAATAAACCAAATAGGATTTGTGCTTTTATTAACTATCTCTAGTCCCCACCCTGAGTTCTCGTAGGTCATTTCTTTTTCAAATACCGTCCCAGAATCAAGAATCCCAGCCTGAACTGCTTGCTGTCCCATCAGTGTGATCAGTGCAATCATACATATTTTTTTCATTTTATACTCCCTAATAATTATTATTATTTGATGCCTACATTCTCATTGTATAAAATTTAATTTTATATTTGCAACAATAAATTGGCTAAAGCGAATGATTATTGCGTAACAGTCGGTAGCATTCGGCTAAGATGTGATATATGGGTTAAGTTCTTTAAGTATTTGATTCGCTCTCATAAGGAAAGTATCTTCGAACCCTTCTTCGCGCAAAATATCAAATGCGACGTGCTGACTTGATATTCCAGGTTCTATTTTGAATGGATACACAATGCGTCCTTCATTATTATAGGAAACAGAAACCTTGTAATTCTTAAACAACTTCCCTTGCGTACGTTGCTCGAGACGAGTCATCAAAGGAAAATGGGTTGCTGTAGCACAAAGAATCTGTGGTTGATTACCCAAAAACTCTATGAAACTGCAGGCGCACGCTTGCCCTATGGTTTCGTTTGTTCCATTGAATGCTTCATCAACTGAAAGAAACCCAAACATGCCTGGTTGTAAATTACTTACCGTAGTAAGTATGTGAGAGGCCCGAAGCACGCCCGCTTTAAAATATGAGTTACCCGCAGCAATATCATCAACAATATTGAGATACGTTATAATCTTGCTAAAGGGCGTCAAACGTACTTTCTTAGCTGGAGCGATGCCGAAGCTTTGTGCTAAAATAAGACAGAGTGGTATCCCCTTTACAACGATGGTTGATTTGCCTCCGGCATTAGGCCCAGTAACAATAAGGGTTCTCGGGTTGTTCTGAGCATTAAATGCTACAGTATTTGCTAGTGCCGTATCAGGATCAAGTAAGGGATTCCAAAACTCCTCAATCTCAAGCGATGGTTCAGTGGCATGTGAAATGTATTCGGCAAAGCACCACCCGTTTTTCCTCTCTTGCCCTTCTTTATAGAGAGCTGCGATGGCAAGATAGGCGTCAACTTCACCTAATGCTACAAATGCCGAACTTAGCTGATCCTTTTGCTCATTCATTATTTTAAATGTTGCCAATATTCTACCCGCAGAGGAAAAAAATGACGGCTCCCCTTTAAAAGTATCTGTGCAAAGATTATCGACTAATTTTTTAAAATCAGTTGATACTTCTGGTAATTCATGAAGGATGTGCTCAAGAGTTCTTGTAGCAGGAAGTTTTTCTGTCAATAGCGGATTGCGTTTAAAAATGTCTTCAAAATTTTTAAGAGCGGATACATAGTGGGCAACGGCAATTAATTTAGCTTGTAGTGCGGCAAGACCAATCCTATTTGCTTTAACAGTATCCCAGGAGTAATACAGTCCCGTGACATAACCCCCTATAGGGTTAAGGGTCGCTGTAATTTTTTTCCATTTAGGGTCATGGTGTATCAGAAATCCGGCTAGAGTTTTGCTGCACAGCCACGTTACAATGCCCCAGACGGAAAGAAGTCCAACAATGGAAAAAGAGTGAGATTCTGTAGAAATGTTTAGCTTTTCTTTCGCAAAATTCGTATATTTTTCTGCGGTCTCGGGGTCTTGTTTATAGGTATAGTAAGCGATAAGGGGAAGAATTACGGGTGCTGCAGCCTGGCAACAGAGTAAAGCCGCATTTCGCGCTTGATCTAAACGTTCATTACATTCACTCACTAAGGTATTCTTATTAAGCTCGTCAATGAACGTAGGCTGTAGTGGTACACGAATTTCCTTACGCTGGGCAAAAGATTTAAAGGCGTCGTCATGCCAAAAAGATAAAAGCAGTGTTTCGGCATGAGCTAATTCATCATAGGCCAGATTTAAGCGATTGAAAAGCTCTTCATTTTCAACAAGTTCTTTTACCAGCGCTTGGCGCCTTACAAGTTCGCTGCTATCTGTAGTTGGGTTAACAATCATATGATAGAGTGTTACTCTGCCAAATTCGCTTTTTGTACGAGCTACCTTATTGCCTACATAGACTGTCGTGTTTGAGCGAGGTCCACACAAAAGATTAAGATCTTGCCAAGTTGTTAGGTCAAGAATCTCAGATTTTAAGCAGGGATTTTTTCTTTCATAATTTTCAAAAAGATCAAAGACTGATTGTCTTTTTTCGTGAGGTTTCAATTCATGTAATTTTTCAAAAGCCCACTGCAAATACTCGGCATAGGAAAAAAAATCACGGGATTCCCGTCGGGAATCATTAGGAAAGGATTTGAGATTTTCAGCAGAAATAATTTCGTAAAGATTCGGGTTGTCGTGGGAAAGTGGCGTGTCGCAGAAAAGAGGAGAAGCTATACTGAGCAATAACCAAAAAAAAGTTAATTTTCTCATGGAAATACCTTCTTATTACTTTATGCCTTAATAACTTTTCCCCCGATAACATCACCTTTAATATGAGATGCCCCTTTTAAAAGGATGATTCCCTTATTTTTTTCAAAAATTATTGAACCTTCTACACATGTATTTTCTAGTTCTATCTGTTGTACCTTCGAGCCTTTGTCCTTGTTGATGGTGATGTCGCCTTGTACCACGCAGTTGGTGAGCCTAAGGAATGTAGAACATGAAGCAAGATTTGATTCAAAAGAGCAACTCTGCGCTTCGAGCAGCCCAAATATTTTTGTATTTTTCTTAATGATACAATTTTCAAGTGTGGTACACCCATAGACATCTAATTGATTGAAATGGCTATGCAAAGCCTTGAGCCGACCATACTCTGTAAGTACATCACCGACTTTTACATTGTTGAGGATCGCCGCACCGTAAATAGTAAGATTTTTTTTGATGGCTTTGTGAGATAATTCCTTTGAACCAAAACAGGTCATACTTTCGTTTTCATCGCCTTTATTCTGCGGACCCCAGCTTTGAGCCCATGAAGACCAATTATCACCATAGGTATGCCAATCATCAGGTGACTCATGCGTTGGGGCGGGACTTGTTGTTTTTTTTGGTGTACGTGTTTCAATCGAAAAAAATGAAATAAAAGAGAGCACTACTGGATAAGACCTATATACATGTAATTTCAAGATATACCCTTTCAAATAACAGGGCTATTCTAGAAAATATCATCGTGCCTGTCAAGAGGCTCTGCAAATGGGCAAGCGCATCATGTACCTTATGTAAACACTGGTTAATTCTTTGCATAAAAAAACCACGTGCCGTTTGTAGCACGTGGTCGTATTTTTAAACCCGGATCTAACTTAGGTCCTCTTGTGCGAGTAATTCAGTCTGTTTTTTACCACGGGCTCGCTTTTCTGGCCTAATTATTCTGATGTAGCCTCTGCCCGGTTCTTGAGCCGGTTGGTCTTTGCCAAAAGCGTAACCTACTGATGCTTCTCCTGGCAGTGGTTCTTGATAGGAACCTTGCCCGTATTGTTCGCTATCCTGAATGGGCGGTTCCCCATAGCCTTGCTGATCATACGGCCCAAATTCTGCTCCTGGCTGCGGGTAGTTCCCATAATCGACCCAAGCCGAAGTATCTTGTTGCGGATAATAAGGGCCTGCTTGTGGGGGCGATCCTTGATACGGCCCTTGCCCTGGGTATCCCTGCATAGGGGGAGGTCCAAAATCTATGGGCATAGCCCCAGAGGCATACGCATCAAAGTTAGGATCAGGTTGCGGTAATTCTCCCGTTAAGTCTTGATAATCATAAGCAATCGGAGGATAATATCCATAGGCTCCTTGGAATGCTGCAGGAAATAGGCTTATAAACAAGGGGAAATTTGATCGATATAAGCTGTTCCAACTATGATATCTGTCAAAACGCCGATTCATAAAATTTCTTTGTTGATTGAGTCTTTGCGGATTACGATTTCTGTCGGATCTGAGCGGCTTGTTTGGATTAAGCTTTCCTTGTAATTGCTGTAATCGTCCGTTTCGTGCTGGTAATGTCGTTGGTCGTCCCCCAAGTCCCGGTCTTCCCCCAATCCCAGGTCTTCCCGGAAGAGTTCCTGGCCTACCTCCTGGTCTTCCCGCCCATTGACCGCCTTGGCCTGGTCTGCCAATACCAGGTCTTCCGCCTCCAGGCCGTTGGAAACCTGCCCCTGGCCGTCCTGGTAAGGTCGTTGGTCTCCCTCCGGGCCTACCTGCCCATTGACCGCCCTGACCTGGCCTACCGATACCTGGTCTTTGTCCCGGTCGTTGCTGGCCTCCTCCTGGTCTTGTGGCTGGTCGTTGCATTCCTCCTCGCCCTCCAAAAGAAGGTTTTGCGCCTCCCCGCATTCCGCCACGGGCACCCCCACCCCTCATACCGCCACCACCTCTACCCGAACGCCCTGCTGCACTCATGTCAGCAATGGTGAACAGGAGTGTACTAAAAAGTAAAAAAAGTTTTATTTTCATAGGTATCCTCATAAAATTGAAAATTCAGTTTATTTTTAGGATATCAATACAAATATTCAAATTGCAATAATATTGTTAAGGATAAAAATATTTTAATGAGCGATAAACACTTGTGACATTTCAAATTGGAATGTGTTGGTTGAAAAGGACTAGATCTTATCGACTATTCGTGATACTCTGCCTCTCGTTATAGTTGTATGCTTTATAGATCCTTAACAGCCTTACCTCATATGCATGAGATCTTAACTTCATTTGAAAAATATCTTCTTGATACAAAAAAGGTTTCCGCAAATACTTTCAGGGCCTATACCAAAGATTGTGCCGATTTTCTCACCTTTTTAGCTGCACGTGGCACTCTATGGTCCCACGTACAAGCTGCAGATTTTTCGGATTTTTTAGCTTCCTTAAAAAAATTAAAGATAAGCAGTTCTGCTGGGCGGCGAAAGAAAACAGCTTTAAAATCGTTTTGCTTATTCTTGCATCAAAAATACAAAATGCCTGATTATAGAGATTTTTTAATCTTGCAGGCTTCATTTCCCCTTTTATGTGATGAGTCATATATTCATACGACAATTGAGAGGCTTAAAGAAAAACCATCCTTTCATTCTTTACAAAAAGCGGTAATTCTTTCAATTCTGCTCACAGGCAAAGTAAGCGTTAAACAGTTGCTTATGCTTACCTTTTCAGATTTTCGTCCTGATGAATTGCGTATCATGGTACCTTCAGGAAAAATCGCTCTTTCCACAGATTTTTTTTGGCTTTTTGATCAGTATAGGAAGGTGCTCCCCTCAAAGAGCCTTCTTTTCCCGATAAAAGTAGGAACGGTAATTAAGCCGCTTTCTGTTTCAGGAGTTTGGGCCATTCTTAAATCTCTTGTTCCTGTACCAAAAAACCGTTTGAACATCTTTCAAGTAAGGACGAAGAAAAGTGTAAGCAAATCGGCATCTTCTTTAAAGGAGATGTATAAAAAAAAGCATCCGCGCTGGTAAGCAACAAAGCACATAAAGAGAAAGCTTTGTTCCGGTCTCCCTTTATGTGAGATTTTATCTCACTTATTGTACGTCTTCATCTCGCATTTCATTAAACTGTGCAGCGCAATCTTTAAGAATATTGCTGATGACATTATTGTAGGGAAGTTCATTAGCATGCGCAAGATCTAAAACTAATTGATCAGCAATTCTGCATAGTTGCAAAGCAACCTCGGGTACGCTTTCTTCTTGGATTCTTTGGATAATCCATTGTACTTTATTAATCTTATTCAGATTGTCTTGGGCTGCAGTTACCCTGAGTACCTCAAGAGATTCTAAAGAATCTGGTAAATCAAGCATGGAATAGTGCCGCTTAGAGCGTTCTAATGCATTGCACCCAAGGAGTTTCCCAGTTAGAAGTTTCCATTCTGTATTTGTTATATAAAAATGGTTATTCTGCAGAGCTGCCTTTAAATCAGCCAGAGCGTAGTATGGGTGTACTATCTTTAGGGTCTCAACCGCATTGTCGAGGGAAATTTTCGGCTTTTTTTGAAGGTTTGCAAGCACGTCTTTGAGAGCTTTGTTAAACTCCTCTTTTGTTTTTAATTCCTTTGCTATGAGCTCCTTTTTTACGATAGAAAATCTGTAGTATGGCTCAAGATTATTGAGAACATAACAGGGATTAGCCGGGCCTTGTGCTCCTCTTTCTATAAGAAGCTTAATAATTGATAGATACCCTCTACGAATGGCAAGATTCAGAAGGTTTGTTCCCCCTTGGGTAATAAAATGTACTGACGCGCCATTGTTAATAAGAACACTAATGGCAGCAACGCTGCGTTTTTCCTTATCTTTTTCTGGTAGATCGAGTGCGTTATCTTCATCTCCTATAATCGCGTACGCAAGAGGTGTAAGATTGGTTTGGGAATGGGGTGTGTTGAGGTTAAATTTCTTATCGATCCAATGGTGGATGCAGTCTAAAACGGCATGCTGAGAAGCCCCGTAGATATTATCCGTACAGTTTTCGGTCTTTTCACTGTTTTTTTCAGGTACGTTCATCGCGCTAATCTTTGTAATACCGGGCAAGCCCAGCATTGCTATCATAACGAGAATAGTCTTTATTTTCATAAAAATCTCCAAATTAAAAGATATACTAGTGCAATTTCGCTTATTTAAAGATTATACGAAATATATTTGTCTTGCAAGTGCAATTTGTATATTAATAATTTTTTGGATGAGATGTAAAAGTGTTTGATTGTTGCTGGATGCTTTTTTAAAAATCTGAAAACCATATATAAGAAGATATTTTATTCAAAGGGGATCATTGGTGGGAGTTTTTCTTCTTTTGTAATGAGTCAAATCTGAGCCCCTGTAATTAATATAATTTATCTATGGCATGATAGAGCATACTCTGTCAATGACAGCCGCTAAAGTTACGCCATCAAAATTGCATTTCACACTTTTTTTTCTGATGTTATACTGAATGGCAACGTATTGAGTTTTACAGTTCAAAGGATCTTTTTAGCTCATGAAGGCCTATGGAAAAAAAATTTATTGTTGACCAAAAATCACTCCTCACTATTCTGGCATCAATGCAACCTATTTGTTCAAAACGAACAGCTTTGGATGCTACAACATCGATTCTTTTTGCAGTAGGCCACAAGGAATTGGTACTTAAAAGTACCGATCTTGAAATAAGCCTTCAATCAAGCTGTACGCTTGCCGAAAGTGATGTTGATGAGAACTGTCAATTTTTGGTTTCGGGAAAGCGCATTTTTGAGGTAGTAAAAGAGCTTGAGGGTGCAATAACCTGCTTATTAAGCCCTCTCAGCTTTCATTAGAAGCGGGTGATGTTCATCTTTCCTTAAATATTAAAGATGCGCAGGAATTTCCCCCTTTTCCTGAGCGTATTGAGAATCTTATGCATCTTGATGCCCGTCTTCTTCTTAAAATGCTTGAAAGCGTCGCATTTCTCATTCCTCAGAATAACGCAAATCCAGCACTTAATGGTTTACTCGTTGAGTTATCCCCCTCATCGCTTACGATGACGACAACGGATGGGCATTGCCTTGCACAAGTGCATACAGAAAAAACAACGTACAGTGAATCGAGAACATGGCTTCTGCCGCGGCGAGCTATTTTTGAATTAAAAAAGATTTTAGAAACGGTACAGGATGCGATTATTTTCCTGGGCATGTGTGGCAATCAACTTGTTTTTTCAGGAGAGCAGTTTAATTTCTTCACAAAGGTTCTTGCAGATCAATTTCCTAATTATCGCACTATTCTGGACAAAAACTCATTTGCCCCTGCCACTATTGAGCGCCCTCGCTTTTTAAAAATGTTACGCCGATCAGTGTGTTTGCTTTCCAACCAGTTTATTGCAACGAAATTTTCATTTTCTGATAACAATCTGCGCGTCTCTATGCAAAATAAGGAAGTTGGAACTCTCGATGAACAGCTTCAATTTGTAGGATCAACAAAGACTAAGATGGATATCAGATTTTATGCTCCATATTTATTAAATGGAGTTCAAGCATTTGAAAACAATGATCTTACCTTCTATTTAAAGAGCGGAACAAATCCTATAATTTTTGAATCAGCTACGGATGACTTTTCAATGACCTACTTAGTGATGCCTGTTTCGCCTACGACGACTTAGAGAGGATACTGTGCGTATTGTATCATTGTCTCTTAAAAATTTTCGCTGCTTTACTTCAGTGGATCTTGATGTTGAGAGCTCAGTGGTACTTATACATGGGCCCAATGGATCGGGAAAAACTTCGCTGTTAGAAGCGCTCCATTATGGCTGTTACTTACGCTCTTTTAAAACGCATCTGCCACGAGAAATTGCTCAAACACACTCAGAGGGTTTTGGGTTGGCCCTCGGCCTTGCTAGCGATGCAAGTTTTGATACACTCCAGGTTAATTTTAGTCGGAATAAAAAGACGGTGAGGCTTAATCAACAACCGGTAAGTTCATATAAAGAGCTCTATGACGTCTACAAGGTGGTTACCATAACAGAAGACGACTTGCTTATGATCCAAGGAGCCCCTTCGCTGCGGCGATCATTCATTGATCAGATGGTGTTATTAACAGATCCAGCATACGCTCTCCTGCTTAAAAAATATCGGCATATTCTTGATAATCGCAATGCCCTTCTTGCCTCCGGTAAAGACGATGGAGAATCCTATGGGCTGTGGACAGATCAGCTGTTGGGGGTTGCATCCCGGATACAAAAAGCACGGGTTAAAGTTCTTGAGGACCTTGAAAAAGAGGTACAGGTTCTCATTAAAGAGGTCCTTTCCCAGGGGGCCTTGAGTATGAGCTATGAATATGCGCGGCCCTATACAGATATTGAAAACATTTCTTCAACAGAGGATTTGATGGTTCGGTATCCTTCCCTAAAAAATCATGAAATGATGCAAAGGCGGTCATTATTTGGGGCTCACCTGGATGATTTTTCAATTATGTTTCAAGGGAAATCCTGCAGAACCTATGCCTCACGAGGTCAGCAAAAGCTTATCATTTTTCTTCTTAAACTTGCGCATATTAAGGGATTGCGTGCAAGTCCGGGAGCCGGTGTGGTTTTATTGGTTGATGATTTTATGACAGATTTTGATGATGAACGCGCTCAAGCTCTTATTCCTTTGATGGCACATCTTCCCACCCAACTCATTGTAACATCGCCTGTTGAAGGATTGGTAAAAGAGAAGCTAAAAGCTTATAAAACTCAGAGTATCGATATCAGTAAGCTTGAATGTGCTTGACAATCAGAAATTTTAGCATAACTATACAGCGCTGTTTTGGTATATATTAGAAATTATATGAAAAAAAGCCTTTATTCTAAACGTTTTACAATCAAAAAAATATTTGACTTTTTTGAAATCTAGATCATACTAAGTGAAGGTTATGACGAGTGTCATACCTGATTATTACCTTAGGCTTCATTACTACTCTCCTTTTTTCCACCGCATTGATTTTTATCAGTGCGGTGGTTTTAGTATAAATCAGAGGTATCGCCCAAGCTCATGAGGTCACTTCCATTAATCACATGGTATGCTAAAAACTGACTTACTATTCGTGAGCGCGAAAAAAGCTGCTGCTATCAAAATAATGCTCTAATCTTAACGGCACGTCATAACTAAAGTCAGATTTCATCCCTAGTATGTTAAGAGAAACTTTATGGTAGGGTTTACAACGACGCTAACGCCCTTCCAGGCTCAAGAAGAGCAAAAACAAGGGCTCCCTATCATTTTTTGATAGGGAGCCCTTGTACAAGTCTTATTTAAACTACGCTTACAATTTTATAAGTTCATTGTTCACGGAATTTATAGTAAGCGGTCAAATAGTTAATGATGTGTAAGATGCATTTGTCGTATCGACGGTCACAATTTTTAGAATCAGCAATGGCAAAATGTATCTTGTCCTTTTCATGCTTTGATATAACACAGCTTATCCAATGATTATTCGACTCAATAAAAACGAGCGCTTTTTTTAAATTGCGTAGCACATCGGTGATTTTTTGTAACTCTTTATTGTTAGACGAAAGGTTACTATCAGACACATAAAAAATCGGCGTGCCTTTTTCAACCAGGTAGCTCAGTTCCGTAAAAGAAAGCCAATCAGTTGGCAAGCTCGAATCAGTTCTATTTTGATCATCAAGGCAGTACAAACGATCCGCTTCATGTTTTTTCCATTGAGCATACAAATGTTTATCCATGTCCGTTTTGATCGTAGTATTATCCCAATAAACAGGCATACTGTTGGTTTCATCAAAAATGAGAGGCGATTCGCCCACATGCATAATTTTTTCCGGTTTTCTGCTCTGTGCTTCGATTGCGCTTTCTATCATCGCTTCGATCATTTCCTTATCCCATTCATTGGTAGCACGGGCGATCGATTCGATGCACTCAGGACTGACTACCGCACTAAGCCCATTTTTTTCGATATAGTTTTCAATAATCTGTTTACGGATTCCATAAGGTGGCACGAGAAGTGGCTGAGCAACTTGAATATTCGCCGTAGGCAGACTCAATGGTTTACGTTCACTATATTTATATTCATACTGTTTGCTTTCGCCACTAAATGATGTGGTACCGCATATCTTGTTCTGATTTTCCTTATATTCGACCTTAAAAGAACAAGGTGAGAAATTAAACCAAGACAGAAATTCATCCACAGAAAGAGATCTAGACAAGTTTAGTTTTGGTAACATATCGCAAGCTATATTTTTGACGGAATTTCTCATAGAATCCGAATCAAAATGTAACTCCGTTTGCCAGCCATAGGTATTATGATGTGCAAAGTTCTTTACGTCATCTTCAGTTTCAGCAGTAAGTTTAGCTTTTAATAAAGGATAGGCAATGGATACTGCAAGAGACTGAAGAATTTCTTCAAGGGCATATCCACCGAGTTCTTTTAATGCTGTTGCCTCCAATGAGTAACCTTGGTCGCCCATCTTTTTAATACCTTTTATGCTCTCAAGGAGTGCATCATAAACCATATCCCGAAGTAACAGGAGACCATGCGAACACCTCATCCATTCGACTTTTGAACGCATACCTGAGATCTGCGATTGCAGTCGATCCAGCTCACCGGCTTTCGATAAAATTGTTTCATCGTAGGTGTTTTGATTATTTGATTCATAACGATAAAGGGCTAGGCCATTTATTACTGCATAATATCCAGAAGCCCGTGATGAGTTTTCAGGTTGTTGGACGGCCTTAAATTGTTGAATGGTAAAATTTGGATGAATGTGTTTAGGCTTAAAATAGGTCGAATCTACCGTAGAGTTTTTTAAAAAAGTACACATTTCATTTTGCTTATTCTTCAAAGCGGTTTGAAGAGCATACTCGAGAAATTCTTCCGCATGTGAATTGCAGGTTGCTATTTCTGCGCGTCGCTGTCTATAGAGATCTTCTAAAATCGGGTAATATTCTTTGATTTTACTCATGATTCTCCAGCTGTAAACATCAAAGATTTTGGGATCATTCAGGTATTTAAATGCCCCCTTTTGAATGGCAAGGGCTGCCAAATCTTTATTTCCCGTTTGTGCAGCTATAAGAAGAAGGATAACTACAAATGTAGGTACCGTATGCTTATTTAAAAAATCCTTTACGTTCTTATAGGCTTGTAAGGTAGGCAAATAGGAATTGATAATGAAAGGATCTATTCGATGGTTTAATCCACAAGCAATGGAACGTTCTATACTAATCTGAAAGTGTTCGTTGAGCAGGTGAGTGAAATTTTTCAGGACCTGCCAATTATCATTTTCATAAAAGAAGCTAACATATTCCTCTATTTTATTCTCGGGGATCGCTTTAGCGGTTGCCATTATCACGCCTAATTGCAGCTCGAACTGTGATACGGCAAGCGACGCCCTGCAGCTTTCTAGGTCATCTTTTACGAGGCTTTGAAATTCTTCTGTCGGGCACATAAGCCGAGGCTCGATTTTCTTGATTTCTTCTATTTTTTTAATTATAAACTCGAGAAAATTATCTCCTTGAGCAGCAGCGTTTCCAACTCCGGCAAAACAAGTTTTAAAATGGTACATACTCAGATGTTTTGCATCCGCCAAAAAAGAATTTTGTAAAGCGTCAAAAAGTTTCGGATGGATGTATCCATCACTATCTTTCAATATTGTTATTTGTTGGCAAAATTTTAATAAACCGTTGAGCTTAGCGATCATCTTGATAAAATTTTTGTACAATGCCTTTTTACGGTTAACAGCAGGCCTATCTTCGTCTGCCACCCATAACACCAGCTCCAGTTCCTCATCGGTCAAATTTGCAACTTGCTGATCGATATCTTGCTTTTCTTTGAAGGGTATGTGATCTACCGTAATTATGTAGGGGATTAGTTCACCAATGGCTGCCGGCTCATACTTCGAAACCTTTGAAAAATAGTTCTTTGAAGAATCTTCTCTTTCCCAAGGCATCTGCATGTTCAATTCTTCAACGTGTTGGGAAGTGTCGGCAGATGTTATCTGATTTGATGAATTTGATTGATCTTTTGACATCTCCATTGCTTGCAAGCTTGCCATCGATAGGCATGCAACACTATACCTTAGTAATTTTTTCATAGTAATCCTTTTATACTTTTTTGAAAGTAAAACTTTTTGCTCAATAATAAATGATATAAATTCTAATTTAGCATTTTCATGCAGTTAGTCAAGCAAAAAGCAGTCCATTATGTTCTGAGAAAGCATTATCTCATTCTATAGTTTTTTGCTTAGGAGCTTTTGCATAGAGTTACGCTATAAAGCTTTTCACTTACACACCTGTGATGCATACCAAGACCTTAAAAGCTTCATTACATGTAAGATGCATCTATCATAGCGACGGTCACAATTTTTAGAATCAGCGATAGCCAAATGTATTTTGTCCTTTGCATTTTTTGATAAAACACAGCTTATCCAATGATTATTCGATTCAATTAAAACGAGTGCTTTTTTGTTCTTGTGCAATGCATCGATGATTTTTTGAAACTCTTCAGCGCTTGTTAACAGATTACTATCAGATACATAAAAAGTAGAAATACCTTTTTCAAACTTGTTTGCAAGGTAGTACAGCTCATTAAAAGAAAGCCAATCAGTTGGCAAGCTTGAGTCAATTCTATTTTGATTCTCAATGCAGCGCAAGCGATCCGCTTCATATTTTTTCCATTGAGCATACAGATGTTTATCCAGGTGAGTTTTTAGCGTGGAATCATCCCAATAAACAGGCATACTATTCGTTTCATCAAAAATGAGAGGCGATTCGCCCCAATGCATAATCTCTTCAGGTTTCATATCCCGAACTTTAATTGCACTGTCTATCATAGCTTGAATCATTTCCTTATTCCATTCATTGGTGGCGCGGGCAAGCGATTCGATGCAGTCTGGAGTGACTTCCTTATCCATTCCATTTTTTTTGATGCAATCATGAATAATCTGCTTGCGTATACCATACGCTGGTACTACAACTGGTTTAGCAGCTTCAATTATTCCTGAAAGACTTACTGGTTTGTATTTACTATATTTACGTGTATACTGCTTGGTTTCTCCACCGCTCATAGAGGTACTGCATATCATGTTTTGATTTTCCTTGTATTCGATTTTAAATGAGCACGGTGAGAAATTAAACCAAGAGACACATTCATCTACAGAAAGAGAGTGCAACAAGTTTGATTTTTCTAAACTATGACAAGCATCTTTGACGAGATTTGTCATAGTATCCGAATCAAAATGTAACTCAATGTGCCTGCCATAAGCATTGGGATGTGCCATGTTCTTTTTATCAGCTTCCAATCGAGCAAAAAGATAAGCAGCACTAGACTCTGCAAGATGCTTAAGAATTTTTCCGGCATCTCTGCCAAGTTCTTTTAATGGGGTTGTCTCTAAAGAGTAACCTAGATCGCCGATCTTTTTACTCCCTTTTATGCTCTGCGCGAGTATATCATACAGCATATTTATTAGTAACGGAAGACCATATAAAGCACGCACCCGTCCAATGTGCGAACGCATATCTGAAACCTCTGATTGTTGATACTCATCGGGTTTTGACAAAATCGTTTCATCGTTGACCGTTTGATTATCAGCTAAACAGTGATAAAGGGTTAGTCCATTAATTAATGCGTAATATCCGGATGAACGTGATGAATTTTCTGGTTGCTGCACCGCTTTATATTGTTGAATGCTTACAGAGGGATGAATTTCTTTAAAGGGCTTGAAATAGGTCGAGTCGACCGTTGAGTTTTTTAAAAAAGTAGAGAGTTCATTTTGGTTATTCTTCTGAGCGGTTTGAAGAGCATATTCGAGGAATTCTTCAGCGGTTGCTATTTTTGGACACTGCGGTGTATAGAGATCTTCCAAAATCGGATAATAGTGTCTAATTTTGTTCATGGCTCTACAGCTAAAAGCTTGGAAGATTTTTGGATCGTTCAGGTAGTTAAAAGCTCCCTTTTGGATGGCAAGTGCTGCCAAATCTTTATTTCCCGTTTTTGCAGCACTCAGAAGAAGAGCGATGACCTCTGTAGGTGCAGTACACTCGTTCAAAAAGTTTTTTATCTGTTCAAAAGCTTTTAAGGTAAGTAAATGGGAATTGATAAAAAGAGGATCTATTTGATAAAATCCACAAGGAATTACCTTCCCAATGCCATCACAAAGCTTGTCTAGTAAGCATGCAAAATTTGCAAGGACCTGAGAATTGTCATTTTCATAAAAAAAATTAACATATTTTTGTAGCGCACTATCTGGTATTTGTTTGCCAGTTTGTAGAATTCTGTTTAAGTCTTGCTCAAATTGTACAAGGCCAAACAAGTCTTTGTATTTGTCTAGATCATTTTTTATGAGGTTTTCAAATTCATCTGTTGTACATATAAACCAGGGATGGATTTTCTTGATTTCTTCAATTTTTTTGATAAAGAACTGGAGAAAATCATCGCCTTCAGCTGCACTGTTTACAGCGTTTACCATCTTACAAAAAGTATTATAATGATCCCTGCTTACCTGTTGTGCCTTAGCTAAAAAAGAACGCTGTAAGCGATCGAAAAGCAAAGAATGAGCATACTGATTTTTCAGTAAGCTTTCAGCTTCGCAAAGCGTTAATAAATCATTAAGTTTGGTAATTACCTTGATAAGATTCTTGTAAAATACCATCCTCGTGATATGAGCATTAATAAAAAACTTTTCTTCCGCGGGTGTCGTATCTGGCACGCTAAGTAGTTCTTCTGTCTCATTTTTTTGAAAGGCTTCAAGATCTGGCTCAAGTATGAAAGAAATTATGTTACCAAGGACCGCGGGCTCAAGTTTCGCAAGCTTAGTAAGATAGCTTTTTGAAGAATCTTCTCTTTCCCAAGGTATCTGCAATTGTGCACTTGGCATCTCCATTGCGTGCAAGCTTGCTATAGAGAGGCATGCAACACTGAACCTCAATAATTTTTTCATGGTAACCCTTATGTACGTTTTTGAAAGTATAACTTTTTGCTCAATTTAACCGATAGTACAGGATACGCTTGTGCTGGAAGTATTCTCATCTACCTTAGGTTGGCCAATTTTTCTTAAAAGCTCCTTTACAACTGCGTCATGGTACCGTTCAACGTTTTTAGAATCAGCAATAGCAAGATGTATCTCTTTCCCTACTTGTGTTAAAAAACAAGCGAATAATTGACTTTGAGATTCTACAATAATTAGTACCGGGGTCTTAATTGGTGCATCTAAAGGGATCCTTAATTCACCATTTCGAAAACTACAAATAAAGAGTCTGTTATCTTTAAAATAATAAACGGGAATGTCGCCCGACTTCTTCATTATAAGTTCGCTTACTTCAGCAGGTGAAAGCCAATCACTGGCTAAGCAGATATCGGATTTATTTTCTGCTTCAAGAGCATGAAGACGATCAGCCTCATATTTTTTCCATTGAGCATAGAGATGCCTATCCATATGAGTTTTCACGGTAGAACCATCCCAATCGACGGGCATGTTGTTTGTTTCATCAAAAAGCTGAGGCGATTCACCTTCATGCATAATGGCTTCCGGACTTTTACTTTGCGCTTTTACTGCGCTTTCTATCATAGTTTCGATCGTTTTCTTATCCCATTCATTGGTGGCGCAGATAAGCGATTCTATAAAATCTGCAGATACTCTGGTAACCTCGTCTCTATTAAGATTGTTTTTTCTAAAGCATGATTCAATGATTTGTTTACGAATCTCATAGCACGGCATACTGCCCTGCTTATTCTGTGCAGTGCTCACAGATGTCTTGGGTATTTTGGCAGAATAGGTACGATTATAGACCTTGCTCTGTCCCGCGATCTTGCATGAAATACAACTCCCAGTAGCACTCATTTCAAGTAAGAGGTGTTTGGATGGAAGATCAAAAAGTAAAGCAAAAGCTTCCGCTGAGGTTGGTTCACTAAACGCTCTTGTAAATTCTCTAAGATTAACTATTTGTTCAATGAATCGTCTTGTGAGAAGTTTATATAATGCGAAGATCCAAACAAAATCGGATGGTGACTTTTTATGATCTAAAAAAAGTTTCTGAGCAATATCCTTAGCTATGGGTGCAATGCATTTAAAATCGTCTTCCTTTAGTCCATCGACGCTGTTAGAATTCACTACAATTGAACTCTCCTCGAGGATCAAGGGCAACACAAATGTGCTGCTCAGTTTCTTATATTTTTTTACTTCTTTGTTACTTATTTTTTTTCCATCTTTAAGAGCTGTCACAAGAATATCATGAATAACATCAGCGAATAACTGCTTAGCCCGTTGATCAAGAACATCAGAACGTAACCCCTCAATCTGCTTTTCTAATTGTGCTCCGTGAAGCAGCTGATCTTTAAGTTGATTTATTTCTTTTGGAAAACCAACAAGCATAAGCAATGCATTTAATGCGGCATAATATCCCGAAGCGCGTGAAGAATTTTCTTGCTGTTGCGCTACTTTAAATTGCATAAGCTTAATAGATGATGGCTTTTCTTCGTAGTGAGCTTTGAAATAGTCAGACTGAACGCTTGCATTCTTCAAAAAAGTATAGAGCTCGCTCTGATTGTGCTTTTTAGCAATGGTAAGTGCTGGGCTGAGCATTTCTATGAGGCCCTGGTTTAGCAGCTTTATATATGAATTTTTAAAGATTTTGCCAAAGAGCGGATAAAGCCTGCAACATGCATTATACTCATCTTGTTTTAAATCTTTTAACCCACCCTTTTGGACTGCAAGTGCCGCTAAGTCTTTATTTCCCGTTTGCGCTGCAATAAGAAGCAAAGTTTTTACGAATAAAGGAACAGAATGGTCCTTGAGAAAATCTTGTATCTCTTGTACAGATCTTAAAGTCGGCAAATAGCTTTTGATAATAAGAGGATCTATCCTATAGAGAAAAGCTTGATCAAAGAGCCGTACGCTCTCGGGACTGGGAGGAATCTTGCTCAGCAAGCTATTCAGATTGTGTAATGCGTTAGTATTTTGATAAAAATAATGAACATAGTTTGCAAGCTCCGCAGGGGGCATTGGATTGCTTCCATTTTTTGAGGTAAGCAGTGTGTGCATCTGCTTGATGAAGTCACGAGCACCTAAGGCTGAGTGGAGATTTTCAATTTCTTCTTTTTTGGTAAGATTGTTAAACTCTTCTGGCGGCAAGATGAGAGCGGAAAGAGTATTTTTTTTTCAACTATCATTTCTAATTTTTCCATCCAACTCTTAAAAATAGCTTCTTCTACTTGAACATGTTCTGGTCCAGTTTCACCCATTTTTCGAATATCAAGCAGCTGACGTAATGAGCGTGCGCTCTCCTTTTCAGCTTCAGCTGTAACAGAGTCATGTAGTGTATTAAAAATTAAAGCATGTGCGTCCCGATTCTTTAAAAGGTCTGTGTTTTCAGCAAGCTTTGTCAAAGTATTAAGCCCGCGCATTTTATGCAAAAAGTTTTTAAAAAATACGTTCCCCTGTTTTTCGAACCCATCTACAATAATGTGAAGATCACTCACTTTTACCTGAGGCTCGACTGTATAAGCTTCATCATTTAAAACAACCAGCGGAAGTGTCATACCCATGAGGGGGAGCTTAAGAAGCGATAGATAAGTCTTTTCAAAGGGGATTTGTTGGGCAGGTGCTTTTTGAAATGATTCTTCGATTGTTTTACAAGGCATTTGTGCCGGTACATTCACAATTTTTTCTTTTTTTTGTTCGGGTATTTCCATTGCTTGCAAGCTCATTATTGCACAACAGGTTATAAGAAAGGCAGGAAATTTCATGATTAATCCTTAGATAAAGAATCTATTTCTTCAATTGTTTTAAATAAAAGTTTTCAATAAAAGTTGGCAAATCTTATACATTTTAACATTCATATGCAAATTGTCAAGATTTGCCAACTTAGCCTTTTAGCTCTTTAAAGTGCAGTTGTAAAATGTATTTTTGTACGTGAGGAAGCGCCTTTGACGATCTCCTTTTTCTGGAGTATTGTGTAATAAATTTTACAACATTTCTTCATGAAAGGGTTTCTTATGTTCTTTCGCTTAATGCCTTTTATTTCGGCAGCTTTTTTGACCTCCCTTCTTGCTGCAACGGATGCAGTTGTGCAGGTAAATCAGACTGAATTGAAATCAATGCTGGAAAGTACTGAAAAACCAGTCATTATCGATGTATTTGCTCCCTGGTGTGGGCCCTGTAAGACGCTTGCGCCGATTTTTGAAAAATTTGCTCAGGAAAATAAGGACCGCTACGTCTGCCTAAAGATTAATGGGGATACCGCAAAGGATTTTTGTAAATCTGCTGGCGTAAGTGGTTTTCCAACCGTACTTGTCTACAAAAATAATAAGTTAGTGGATAAATCTGTTGGTGCAAAAGAAGAGCAAGCTTTTAAGGCAACCATTGAAGAAATCATAAACAGTGCAGGTAAGGATTTAAATCAGTTGAGCAAGGAGCAGCTTTTTACGAAACTCCAAGATGCGATACAGGCAAATTTAGTGGAAGATGCAAAAAAGCTTCTTGATGCCGGTGCTGATGCAAATCAGAATTTAGCAAATGGAAAACCACCTCTTTTCTTTGCCATTCTTTATAATGTAGTAAGATTTGGAGATCAAGGACGTTTGATGTTTGATTTATTGCTCTCTAAGAGCTCTCCTGAGACACTAAAAACTGCTCCTGTCGATTTCATTGAGCAGATGATACATGATGCAATGACGATTAGTGAACAATTTCCTAAAGTAGTGACCGCTCTTGAAGCGAGAGCTGCAGAGCTGCACGCAACTGAAAAAGCCGCTCAAGCTTAATTCATATCACTGTACAAAAAGAAAAGAGAAGTCTAAAAGGCTTCTTTTTTCTTTTATAGACTTTGCTGGCCTTGATTCTCACTCACTATTTTTTTTCAAAACCATGCGGATCTAAGTGTTCTTTTAAAGCAGCTGTTAGGTTTGCTATTTCCCATTGTGTATCCAAAAATTTTGTTAAAACGGGTTCAAATCGTCTCTCACAATTTGTAGAATCAGCAACCACCATCTGCACTCGGTCTCCAATTTTTTTAAGAACACTGACCGCCCACTGATGATCGCATTCGATAAAGAGTATTGTTGTTCCCCCAAATGCTATCTGCAGAAACAATTCTCTCATGGTTGTTTTTATACATTTTTTATCGGAAGAATATACCATAAGATCCCCCTCTTTTGTAAGACAGCCAACGGTTGCTTGGCCACCATTTTCTCGAGAAAGAAGCAAAGTCATAAGATCACACACTTCCAATGGTAAAAGCCAGTCACCTGCAGTTGCTTCGCTATCAGCCTCCTGCCTCATTTTTTTAGCATGCCTCACCTCTTTTTCAACATTTTTCCATTGAGCATAGATATGCTTATCCAGAGGAGTAACGGCCATACTATTGGTCCAATCTACCGGAATTTCATTGCTGTAGCGCAGCGGTAACTCATCTGCGTGCATAACTTTTTCAGGCAAGCACATAAGCGAAGCTTCATAAGCTGTTGGTATGAGTTTTTGTAAAGACTCTTTATCCCATTCATTGGTGGCACGAATAAGTGATTCGAAAAATAAACATGAAACAGAGCCAGTTTTTCCTGAATCGTCTATGAACAGTCCCTTATCCTTACAGCAAGTTTGTAGGATCTCTTTGCGTTGAGCATAAGTAAGGGAAAAAGAATCGTGCAAGGCAGTAGTACTGCTTGAATGCAGGTGTGGTCCGAAGGTACGTTCATAAGCAATCGTACTTTCGTTGGAATCACCGGGGATGGAAATGATCAGTTTATTTTTAGAACTCTCAATGACAAATTCTAAAGGACGGGTGGTATCAAAATAGCGGTCAATGTCCCTTTGTATTGACTCTTTAAAATAACTGGCTATTTCTGACCATTGCATTGAATAGTTACGTTTAGTGCTGTCATTTTTATCAGCTTTAAGTGCTAAGGAGTAAGCTATTAAGGGTATATCTTCCATAATTTCATTATACTGAGCAATACATCGAGAAGGGCCTACCACAACTGATGCGTCTTCTAAAAGCAAACGCTCTATAAGTACCCTTCTTTCTTTGCGAATCCTATATTTTTGGACTTTAGTTGCGGCTTTTAAGGTTGAGAGTAATCTATCATGGATAGACTCGGTTGCCAATTCTATTATGCGCTTTTCAAGCACCTTTTCCCGCAACTTTGTAAGCAATTGATCATCAGCGGAAAGCATAAGAACAGCTTCAAGCTCATTTGTATCTTTTTTGCCAAGATCTTTAGAGAGGAGTAACCCATTACGTACTGCATGATAGCCTGATGCTCGGGATGACTTTTCTTGTTGCTGACCAACGTTAAACTGACGGTATGCAAAAGCATGATACCCGTTGTGAGCCGGGAGCTTGAAATAAGGCGATTGGACACAGCAGTTTTCTAAAAATTTTGCCATATCGCTGTTGCCAAGTTCTCGTGCCCGATTGGTAAGCTGCTTAATAAAATCCTCTTCTCGTGTGCGATTAGTACTTTGCTTAATAAGATCTTCATTAAGCCGAGGGCGAAGAGCGGACTGTGCGTTACTTTGTGCCACGGCGTGCAAAGCTCCTTCTTGTATGGTAAGTGCAGCTAAATCTTTATTTCCCCTCTCTATTGCTAAAGTAAGAAGAAGTGTTAGTACTGTTGGCGCAGTATGCTGCTGCAGGAAAGAACGGACATTTTCTAACGCCTTCCTTGTGGGCAGGTGAGCATTAATGTGCCACTCTGCAATGTAATATTTGTCTAATATTTTTATGGCTTTTTCCAAATCCGGGCCTTGAGCAAGTAAGCCAAGAATATTTTTGCACGAATTGTAATTCTTATAAAAAAATTCTAGGTACTGTTTTATTTGGACAGGTTCAAAGTCAGTTTTTTGCAAAGAGTTTACGTTTGGTTCTAGGGACTTTTCAAATTCGGCTATTTTAAATAATTGGGTATAATACGTAAGGCCATTTTCTCGTATAAGTGCTTCAAATTCTTCAGGAAGCAATGAAATAACATCATACAGCATCGTATGAGGCTTCAATGATAATTTGTTGGCTATTGAAGGCAGGAGTTTGAGCTTTTCAGGCGATACTGGTATGGCTTGCAAGTCTTCTAATTTTTTTTCTATTCCTAAAAAGAACTCAGAAAGAGAAAAAATGAATTCTTTGTTTATATGGCCCACTGTATAATGTGCGTACAGAGAAAGCATAGCTTGATGTACACGCAGAGAAGAAAAAGCTTTGTAAAGATTTCCACAAAGTGAATCATGAAATGGGTCGTTTTTAAGAAACTTTTCATCATTAAGATGCGCGAGCATCTCTGCAACATTCATGCATTGCGAAGAAAATGAGGAGTTTGTACTGGTATCAGCTGAAAGTTGTCGTAATTCGCCACGAGTAAGCTCAGCGGTCTCCTTTAGTATACATGTATTGAGACAACTATTAAATGCAGCATATGCTACTGCCATTCCCGTTAACTCTGGTTTAAGGAGGTTTAAAAGGGTATCCTTTTGACCTTCAACTTTTCTACTTTCAACCTTTTCCATCCCTTGCAAAGTCATAATCGGTATACAAACCAGAAAATAGAAGGATAATTTCATAACAATCTCTTAAATATGTTCATTTTGAAAATTTATATGCATAAAATAGCATACCAGTTGATTGCAGATTGTCAATTGCAATGCTGCGCATGTAGGAAAAGTGAGCTAAACTGTACATAATTTTTTATAAAAAGCGTAGAGCTGCCTACACACTACTGCGGCTCCAACAGTTAACAGTGCGCAGGTTACATACAGGTGCTTTTTTTCTTTCAACAGTAACTCATCGTAGAGCTTTTGGAAGTTTGCAGGATCGGGCTGGTATACCGTCAAATCGGCTTGTTTTGCAGTATTTTCAAGAAGATGATGCTTTTGCAAAATGGTACGGATAACCTCTTGCTCATGTGGGTCTTTGATAATATTTAAGTGCTTTCGGCCTTCTTTGCTTATTAAATATACGTTATTATTTTTTTTGCGAAGGCCATGATACAAGGCACATGCATCATCGTAAGATAATTGTGGATCATCTTGTGAATGAATAAGTATAATAGGTATATCAGAGACATCGGATGTACTGTTTACTGCTTTAATCGGCTGTTTTCCCGATGGCCAATAGAGAGGAAATTGAGCTTTAGCGCAATAAGGTAACCAATAGTACGAAAAAGGAAGAGCAGCTAAGCCTGGAAGGTTCATTAAAGGTCCTTTTATCGTATGAATAATAGCGCTGTTTCCTGTTACTAGAGGAGCTTCCAAAATAAGAGCTTTAATACGCTTTCCTTTATCAACCTGCAACAAATAATTAAGCGCCGTGGCGGTCCCCTGTGACGTAGCATGGATTATAACATGATCTGTATGACTCGTCCGTTGTAAAGCATCATGCAGATAGCTTTGGCAACGAGCTTGGCCCAAATCTGGAAATAAAGAGGGAGTTGGTACTGCATGGCAACTCAATGAAGCATCTCCTATCAAATTCCGAACGTATTCAGCTTCACTGCCCCGCCCATTCACGCCCGGAATGCAAAAGAGCAAAACTTGCTTTTCTGTAGCAAAGAGCTGTGTAGTAATACAAAGACATATGAATGCCTTTAATCCTATTCTTTTCATAATGACTTTCTTTTTTACTTTTCTATTAACTCATTAATAAGATAGCAAGTTATTTTAATAGCATCAAAAGGCGATAAATTGACAGTTAATCAAAATTATTAATATGCTTGTCTTTAAGCACCTCAATTACATTTTCAAGCGATGCACATTCAGGTATGAATACATGGCTAACGGTCGCGTTCCTGTATATAATGTCCAGCAAAGCTTTATTTTTTGGCGATACATGAAAGCCTATAGCACTTATTTTTGAAGGAATGATTTTTATAGGGTCGCTTTTTTTTGATGTAAGATCCCAAATGCACACGTGATTATTTACATGAGCAACAACAAGATAGTCTTCGTTATCCCCCAGAGCTGTCAGCGCAGTAACCGGCGCGGCATGATTATCCCACCTTGCCGGAATAGTAAGCTTAGTGTGCCCGTTTTTAAGATCTATGACATAGGTGGTGCCATCGCAGCAGCCTACAGCAAGGCGATCGTTTTTAAAAAGATGCATTACAGCAACCCCACGCGCATTTTGTGGCAAAGCAATTTCATGGCGTAGCTTCTTAGTATCCCATACTTTTATGCTCATATTTGCATAAGCGGCGACAATAAAAGTATCATTTGATGCAAGGAGCTGGCAGCGATTATTGTGTAAAGTATTAGAAAGTAGTTCACGGCGAGGTTGTTGAGTTGGAATATCGGTTACTATAAAAAGCATCGGGTTGGGTGAAATAGGTCTAACACATTGTGCTACAATGCCCGACAATTCATGGCGATCTTTGTCATAGGGTGTGCAATTAACCGTTATTTCATTATCTTTTTTTCAGGTTCTTGGGAAACGGCATCAAAGAGCTTCAGATCAAACGTTTGAATAGTACCAGATTGATATGCCACTATAATGCTCGTCTTTGTTGCGCACAGCGCATCGACAGCACCCCATCCAGGCAGCGGATTAATGGTTATGCGATGCTTTTTATTATTTTCAGAACCAAAGGTGGTGTAAATGCGCACAACACCTTTGTCATCACCCGTCATCAGCCAATGAGGTCTATTGCCAAGGGTCAATCGGCAAATACATCTGGAAGGCCCATGAGCACCACTAAGTTGAAAGAGCCTATTTTGAGAATCGACGTTCGCATCGCTATACACTCTTACTGCACCATCCGTTTTAAAAAAATAGAAATCGTAATTGGATGTTCGCTCGGCTAGATGGGCGTTCGATAAGTCTGTCCACGTGATTCCATGGTCGATACCAGTAGCTCGAATATTCAAATCCACGAGTGTAGGCAAGACGTAACGCTTAAGTAAAAGGTTTTTGAGTGCATTTTGCATTCCAAGATCGAGTCTTTTATAAAATGGTTCAGCAAATTTTTCTGCTTCTTTCGATAACATAAACCTAGAAAGGCCCATCTTTTCGTCCAATTGATGCATATAATGAGCAAAAGCTGCCAAACAATCACCTATAACTTTTCTGTCATCTTTAGTAAGCCGATACAGCGGATTTTTACGACATAAGTCAATCTTAAGCGCAAGTAGATGGGCAATAAAAGTATCGCTGCCCATAAGTGTGCTTAGTGTGGTAAAATACATTAATGGAATCTTATTGATAAACAGTACCATCATAGTAAAGTCGCGATATTTTAAGGAAGTTAAAAGCCCTTGCATGAGAGGCTTAATATCCCAGAAGTGAAGAATATCCATTAAATCATTCAGCTGATCACTATTCACCCTCGAATACGCTCTATGGCATGTCTTTTGAATAAGGGGGAAAAGTCCGCCGGTTCCTACAAAGTCATTAGTGTCTGCATATGCTGGTTTAAATGCCATAAGCTGTGAACAGTTATAAAACCCGTAAAGGAGTTTTTTAAACGTGATGAGAGTTTGTTTTGAATAAGCAACTGAAAAGGTCATTTTATTATTGAACTGTTTGTTAGCAGCTAAAAAAGGGAAATAGGCTACTACTGACTCAGCTAGTCTACATGATCCTGCTTTAGATTCCATCAAAAAAGCGTTTTTGCGGTACTTTTCAAATTCGAGCTTAAGCTCTGATGCTTTCGCTATTAGGTCATAGGTTTCATCACTTTTTTTTGAAGATTCAAGAATTTTCTTAAATCCTTCTGATTCACGCATCCAAAAAATGAGATCGGCAAGAAGATCTTCGCCCTCCAACCAATCTTTTTTTAATTGAGTATTTATTTCCCATAGTTGGCATACTTGTGTAATACTACTTGCCGCCTTGACCTGTTCTTTGCGAAAATCTTCTGAATCTTCTTGTACCTGCAGGTTCAGTAGATAACAAAGTTGCTCGATAGGTAGTGTCAGTATACTTCCTATTTTTTCATCGATTTTGATAAATCCCCATGAGTCGAATGCGCAGATCATCTCATCGGATGTTTCTTTTAATTCTTGCTTTTGTAAAGGTATTTCCATTGCATGAGCACAAAAGCTTTGTGCTAACATAAGCAATAAAATGGATAAATACTGTTTCATGCTGTCCTTGTTGGTCGTTTGATACCTAAGTATGTATATGTTCTGCTATCAATCTCATGATAACATGCTTCATAAAAATTTCAAGTTGATATTTTGAGCAAAGAAAGATATACGCTCATTCATGGCGTGTCTTAATTATCAATTACTAGGGATATATAGGAAAAATTCCTATTGCCATATAAAAATGGCATAATAAGTGAATGTTGTTGACAATTTCAAGCATTTTTTTTACAATTGAAAAATAATAGTTTCTATTTTAATAAGGATACCTTTATGTTACCCCGCTTGATCACCCTTCTTATCTTGAGCTTATGGACGAACTCTTTTGTGCTAGCAATGGAGATACCAACAGACCAAGTCAAAACTAACCAAAACATGGAAGCCGTAATTCCCGCAACTCAGTTTTTCAAAGCACTACCATCCGATACGTGGCGAATAATTATGAGTTATTTAGAAACCACTGATGAAATATTTCGCTATATGGGACGCTATGTTGAGCCAAGTAACGCTCAATTAGAGGAGCTTGTAGACGAAATAGACTCAAAGCTTTCAATTTCCTGCGACAATTTACAGGACTGGATTGCTGCAATGATAGAATTGTTCGATAAAGATCATGTAAAATTATGCCTGATCAAGAAGAAACCTCGTCAAGAAGTATGGAGCAATTTTATTAAATGTTTAGACTATGAAACCCCCCATATCAAAACAATGAAAAAACTCGGGGATATCTACAAAAAAAATAATGTGGTTATTGCTTTCATTCCCTTCAAGAGAGCGTCTAAAACTACTGTTGGTGAAAAAATCATAAACTTATTGAGGTCAAAAGATACAGCGGGGGGCAAAACCTATCAAAAGATGCGTGAGTTACTTTTTAAAAAATTTGAGAAAGCCCAAGAGCTAGTACGTGTAATGAAAAGGGCTGTACAAGAGCTCAAGGCACCAAACGCACATCTAAAGCAACGAGAGCTTGTTCAAGAGTTTATAAAATCAGTCAATTGTTCTGATGAGAAAGATCTTAGCCCCCTGAGCATCATTCTAAAAAGATGGTCTGATTTTGCAGCAGACGTTAAGAATCCTTCTGCTGATCTCAGTTTATTAATGAGCACTGGTGAGAAAGACATAATGCTCTATTTAACTAGTTTGGATAAGACGACATTAAAGAAACTAAGCATTATTTTGGCAAAATCACACTGCTTTGCTTTGACCTATTATGGCTTGGTTGAAAATCAGTTTGATATTTGGTTGCACCCACCCGAAGGTTACGCCGTTGGTGTCGTTGCGGCAGGATTGTTGATCTTTGCAATCGGCGAAGGCGGTCTGAGCGTCATATATTACCTTACTGATAATTCAAAATTCTTAACTACGGGGACCACCGTTTTTCTAGGTATGATCAGTTGCTGGTATATATGGATAGACCATGGAATACAAAAGGACGTACGCAATGCACCGGCATTGCTTACGGTGCTTAAAAGTGGATCTATAGACTTCTTACGTTTTGTGCTCAGTCGCCCGGTGAACGCACCTTATGATTTGCTTATGCTCCTTGATACGTATGGCAAGCAGGATGTAGCATTACTCGAAAAAATAGACAGCTGCATCGAAAAAAGAAAACCCACAAAGTGACAGAATGCGTAGCAAATAATGATAATTTATTTTGCTCTATTGACCCGTTTACTTGAGTTAGGTAACGCTCAATGAGAAAACTTAATTGAAAAATAATAGTTTCTATTTTAATAAGGATACCTTTATGTTACCCCGCTTGATCACCCTTCTCATCTTGAGCTTATGGATGAACTCTTTTGTGCTAGCAATGGAGATACCAAAAGACCAAGTCAAAACCAATCAAAACACAGAAGAAGGAATTCCCGCAACACAGTTTTTCAAAAAACTACCAGCCGATACCTGGCGAATAATTATGAGTTATGTGGGAACCACCGATGAAATATTTCGCTATGTTGGACGCTATGTTGAGCCAAGTAACGCTCAATTAGAGGAGCTTGTAGATGAAATAGACTCAAAGCTTTCAATTGCCTGTGACAATTTGAAAGACTGGATTGCTGCAATGATAGAATTATTCGATAAAGATCATGTAAAATTATGCCTAATTAAACAAAAACCTTGTGAACCAGTTATAAGCAATCTTATTAAATGTTTAGACTATGAAACTCCCCATATTATTAAATGTTTAGACTATGAAACTCCCCATATTAAAACAATGAAAAAAATGGGGCTTATCTACAAAAAAAAAGATGTGGTGATTGCTTTCATTCCTTTCAAAAGGGCACCCAAAACTACTGCTGGTGAAAAAATTATAAACTTATTGAGGTCAAAAGATACAGTGGGGGGCAAAACCTATCAAAAGATGCGCGATTTGCTTTTTAAAAAATTTGAGAGAGCCCAAAGACTCTTAGGTATGATGAAAGAAGCTGTGCAAGCTCTCAATGCATCAAATGCACCTCTAAAGATACGAGCGCTCGTTCAAGAGTTTATTAAATCGGTTAATTGTTATGATGACCAGGACTTGAGCCCATTGAGCCTCATTCTAAAAAGATGGTCTGACTTTGCAGCAGACGTTAAGAATCCTTCTGCTGATCTCAGTTTATTAATGAGCACTGGTGAGAAAGACATAATGCTCTATTTAACTAGTTTGGATAAGACGACATTAAAGAAACTAAGCATTATTTTGGCAAAATCACACTGCTTTGCTTTGACCTATTATGGCTTGGTTGAAAATCAGTTTGATATTTGGTTGCACCCACCCGAAGGTTACGCCGTTGGTGTCGTTGCGGCAGGATTGTTGATCTTTGCAATCGGCGAAGGCGGTCTGAGCGTCATATATTACCTTACTGATAATTCAAAATTCTTAACTACAGGGACCAGCGTTTTTCTCGGTATGATTGGTTGCTTCTGTGTATTTTTAGACCATGAAATCAAAAGGGAAAAAGCTTTCATTAAAGCCATGCCGGATAATATGCTTACGATGCTTAAAAGAGGATCTATAGACTTCTTACGTTTTGTGCTCAGTCGTCGTGTGGACGGTACCGTATCAATTGCTTATGCTCCTTGATACGCATGGCAAGCAGGATGTAGCATTACTCGAAAAAATAGACAGCAGCATCGGAAAATGAAAACCTATGACCTCTCTAGAAAAGCCTATTTTGCATCACATCTATAAAGTCGTCCACCTGAGCACACTCGGGAATAAACGTATGTTCTTTGGATCCATCGCTAAACAGAGCTTCCAAGACGGCTTTGTTGTTCTTCCCGGCCGAAAGGCAGATCGAAGAATAGGTTTCTTTTCCTTTGCCCTGCTTTGGGTCTTTTTTCTTCAAAATTACTTTAAGAGGATGATTCTGTTTTGACATAAGATCCCATACATGTATGCAACCATTCTGATAAGCAATTGCAAGGTAGGTATCGTTTTTCCCCAAAGCTACAAGATCAAGAACAGGCATTTTATATACCGGACCTTTTGCTTCAATCATTCCTACGACAGTTCCCTTTTTAACGTTTACCGTATAAACGGTCCCATCGTTACAACCAAGGGCGATATGATCTCCAGCTAAAAAACGCATTGAAATTATTTCAAGAGCTGAATTTTGACGCGTGGTAAGCACGAGCGTATGCTTGAGCTTTCTATCGTGCCAAATCTTAAGAAGGCCTTCTTTGAAAGCAGCAGCAATGTGAGGTCCTTGCGCTGTAATAAGATGAGAAGCTTGATTCTCTTTTTTTTCCCCCACCACTGGCAGATAAAAATACATGTCTGGCGTGCTAAAAATATCGATTTGCATAGTACCGCAAAGAGTTGTTTTTGAAAGATCAAAAATTGCAAGTGCTCCTGATTCATATCCAACGAGTATCTGCAACCCATTTTGTGCACATGCAGTTACTTTTCCCACGTTCTTGAGGGGATGAATGACAAGAGCCGGGAGAGCCACAGAAGCACAAGGTTCAGCTGGTGTCACCTCAGTCCGATTTATCTGCAAAATACGTACTGTTCCTTTAATGTCCCCTGCTATGAGACTTGCGCCATCTGAAGAAAAATTTCCTATCCAGCTTATGTCGGGTGAAAGCGGTATAGAAAAGTCTTGACATGCTCCAAATTCAACAGTGCCAAAATGAAAAATTTTTAAGCAATGGGGATCTTTTAGATACATATATGCCCAATACCGATCGTGCTCTACTTTATTTTCTACTTTATAGAGAGTAGCTACGTCTCCTCCATCTTTGGCTGTTAGCTGATTTAGTGGTATCTTTCCACTATTAAAGGTTGGAATACCATAGCGAACAGTAAGTAATGCTATAAGTGACTTTTGGGAGGCTTCATTAAGAAGTTCATAACAAGGAATTTCTTGATACTTATCTTGACCTACTGATTGGCAAAAGGGAAACCTCTTGCCCTCCAGTTGACTCATGTTACGTTCTGTGAACAACTTACAGCACTTGCGAGCAATTTCTGTCAAGCATTGTTGTATCATGCTCTCATTTTTATTGCTTTCATGCTGTTCTACATTTATCTTGCAAGCGATGAGCTGTTCAATAAAAATACTGGTGTTTATCAGTTTTGCTATCATTGAAAAATGCTTTATATCAATCGTTTTGACATAAGTATGTACTGCGTCTTCGTCATAGTGGTGCCTTACATAGTCAAAAATTAGTACCACAAGAGGTTTCATAGTAAGTGAACATGCTATGCTTACTAAATCTGTAAGATACCGTTCGGGCGATTGAAGCGAGTTGCCAATAAGTGCTTCTGGTATATATCCCTCCAGCATGTATGCATCCAGTTGCTCTTCTTTGACGATATCGTCCATACCTTCAAATGATATGGTCTTTATTTCGCGCTTAAAATATAACGCATACAAAAGCTTTTTAAAAGCTATCAGTGTATTTTTAGAATAAGAGGACTTTAATTGACAAAGATTTTTTTCTTGAGCAAAACAGGGGTAATAAGTAACAATTTCTCTATCTAGTATACATACACAAGAGCCGGCATGTAAGCTAAATGATGATTCGCGGAATTTTTTAAAAGCCTCTTGTATTGCTCGTGCTAACAGAGCATAGTCTACAGACTGGTCTTCTTTTTTTTCCTGTAAGACAAGATCCTGTACAGAAGGCAGATCATTTCGTACCCAAGAAATAAGATCTATAAGCAGATTCTCACCTTCTAGTGGATCAGCTTCTAAAAGGTGGCAAACGTTCATGCAGCAAAATATATCGTGTAGTACCGTGTGCGTTTTATAATCCAAATCCAAGATCTTCCAATCAATGGGCTCTTGCGAATCATCCATATAATCTTCTTCAATAAACTCATCTAATTTTCTTTTATGGCAGCTTAGTATGAATCCCCATTCTTCCAACAGCTTGCGTACCTTGGCATCGTTTAAGAAAAAAGAGTGACTTATCTCACGAGCTGATTTTTCCTGGCGATGTTCATCCACAAGATCCATTGCAGTCATGCTCTGTACAAGGGTAAGCACTAGAAATACTATGGTCATAGGTTTCATTATATACGAACCTCGGTTTAACTTTTTCATCTTACAAGAGCTTGTTCTGTAAGACATCAATAACATCGCTCATTTGAGCACACTCAGGTATAAATGCACGTTCTAAAGTGCCATTATCATAGATAGATTCTATAATGGCTTTATTTTTTTTAAGAACATACAAGGCAACCAAAGGTCGAAAGTAAATTTTTTTTCTTTTGAGCTCTTTGACAACTCTATTTGATGTTAAATCCCATACTATCTGTTTTTGGCCCCGGCAATAGGCAATAGCAAGATAGGTGTCTTTTTGCCCGCAAGTTGCAAGAGCACAAACAGGTTTCTTCGACAAATGAATTCTTTCTACTATTTTTGCCTCATGAAGATCTAAAATAATTACCGTACCATCACTGCACCCAAGGGCAACTTTATCATCGTTTGGGCACAACATGCATACTACTTCATGGGTAAGGGTAATAGGGTGAATAAGATGAGTACCTTCCCATATTTTTACGAGCGAATTGAGATAGCTTGACGAATCATTTTGTTGCTGCTGATTTAACACGGCGATTGTATAACGCCCTTTGGTTTCAAGCTGATTAATTGGAGGGTTCTTGTAGGCTACAAGAGCTTCATTACCTAGTGAGAGGTACATTTCAGGCTTACTCTCGATAACTGCTGGTTTCTCGCCTGTTTGTGGAAGCGACTTTGACAAGTCAAAACAGCCAATTGCTCCAGAATGATAGGCGGCGATAATAGTAAATCCATTTTGAATAATTTTGGTTACTTTCCCCGATCCTGGTAAGGGGTTAATACTAAGGGGGTTCAAGACAATGAATGTTTTTTCATGTAATCCTATTTGATGCAGTTTTATTACTCCCTGCTCATTGCCCATCATAAACCACCTCCCTTTTTTTTGGTGTGGATGCAAGAATTTACTCAAACAGGTACTTGGTTCAAGATGGAAAGTGAAATGACCAGGCTTATTGTCCGAAATAGCGTCAATGTCTATACGAAAGTTATCACTAAAATAGTACAGTATCGTATCTTCCAGATGGCCTGCCGCATCACCGCTACCTCGGGTTTGAATAGTTTTAAAAGTGGGAATTGCATAGGTATCAATAATCAGTGATTTAAAAGTCTCTTGCAGCTTTGGATCCAATTGTTGGTAAAATGGCGTTTGTTTATAAATCTTCACGCTAACGTCAGATGGTACCGTGCAGTCAATCTTTAATCCTTCTATGCTTTGCGCAAGCGAGGCCAAGCATTCTGATACGAACGGACTCTTTAGATCGGCACTTTCTACTAAATTTAGCTTACGCACTACAAAATGCGCCATAAAGTTACTGTGCCCCATAATTTTTGCAATGGTGGGAAAGTACTTAAGATCAATATTTTTATTATATGCATCTACAGTGTGCGCCTCTTCTTGTTTTAATGAGGTTAAAAGTAATTTAACAAGCGGGAGGATATCAAAATTGAGTGCGAGCTCTAACAATTCACTATGATGTTGATTGCACAGGGTATCATTCTCCAAAGATACGCGTAAAGGTTGTTTACTTGCGCCTAGTGTGCCTTGATTTACCACTAACTCATTGCATTGGTCAAAAGGCATCTTGAACATATTTTGAATGCCATAAAATAAGTAGAGCAGCTTTTTAAAAGCAATAAGTGTATGAATATCGTACTGTTCTCCTTTAGTGGTTTTTTCTAAAGAATCTTCTTCTAATTGACGTTTATCTTCATAATCTGCTTTTTTAGAAACTTCTAATCGATATTCATTTTTATTATACGTTTCCTTGCAAATGCGCAAATGCGGGAAATAAGCAACTATCTCGTTATCCAAACAACAGAGGTTAGTTCCAGAGGATAGTTTAAATGCCTTTGCTCTATACTTTTCAAAAAGCTCTTTTAGTAATGGTTCTAATACAGTGTAATTGACTGATCCATCAATTGTTACTGCCCCATGTATAACTTTTAAAAGGGCTACTGGCTCTTGACGTACCCATGAAACGAGATCCACTAAAAGATTTTCTCCTTCAAAAGGATCTTCTTCTAAAAGATCTGCGACCTTTAAGCACAACAAAATCTGCTGTAATGCCTCCTGCGCAGTTTTATCCATTTTTTCATATGCCCAAAATATCAATCCCCAATTATCATGAAGCAAATACTTATGGCGCGTCCCTAAAAGATCACTCACCTCATCGAGAATAAACTGTTGTGCAGCAGCTTGTTTGACTTCCGGTATCTCCCGTAGTTGAGAAATTTCCATAGCATGGGCAAAAGCTTGCATAAATACAAGCAATAAAATTGTGCATTTGATTTTCATCTTCATCCATTCTGTTTTTTAACCTCTGGTATTATATTCTACCATATGGATCAAAAAATCAATTAAATTTTACAAATAGCATAATATTCGTTCTCTTCTGTTATCTCGATTAAATTGCCAAAAAAATATTAAAATTGATTGCTAGGGCTTTTTAAAAAGGCTTATTTCTCATCGCCTGTCACTTTCCATCTTTAACAGGGGGAAAAGGGAAAAGAATAATTGGAAAAGTGCATCTGGTGACTTGACCAAGGTTGTAATGATGAAAGCCCACAAATTTTTTTCATGGACTTTTATCCCTGCTATATTCTGCTAATGCTTTTTTTAAATATTCAAAAGCTTTTTTACGATCTGCTGGAAAACCTAGACCATCATTATGGTACATGGCGGCTAATTCTAAAAATGCTGATTCTCGGGCATATTTATTATTATTTTGGGTTGCAGCTTTTTCAAAATACTCACGAGCTTTGATGAAATCGACAACAACACCTTGTCCAAATTTATACATCTCCCCTAAATAATATAACGCTCCTCCCTCATTATTTTGGGTTGCAACTTTTTCAAAATACTCACGGGCTTTGATGTAATCGACAACAACACCTAGTCCAAATTTATACATCTGTCCTAAACGATATAATCCTTTTGCCTTAGTATCTTCATTAGCATCTTGATTTGCAGCTTTTTCGAAATACCCACGAGCTTTGATGAAATCGACAGTGACAGCCAGTCCTAATTTATACATCTCCCCTAAATAATATAATGCACCTCCCTGGGCAGGTTTATTATTATTTTGGGTTGCAGCTTTTTCAAAATACTCACGGGCTTTGATGTAATCGACAGTGACGCCTTGTCCAAATACATACATCTGTCCTAAACGATATAATGCACCTGCCTGGCCATATTTATTATCATTTTGGGTTGCAGCTTTTTCAAAATACTCATGGGCTTTGATGTAATCGACAGTGACACCTTGTCCAAATACATACATCTGTCCTAAACGATATAATGCACCTGCCTGGCCATATTTATTATCATTTTGGGTTGCAGCTTTTTCAAAATACTCATGGGCTTTGATGTAATCGACAGTGACACCTTCTCCTACTAGGTAAATCTCACCTAAACGATATAATGCACCTCCCTGGGCATGTTTATTATCATTTTGGGTTGCAGCTTTTTCAAAATACTCATGGGCTTTGATGTAATCTACAACAACACCTAGTCCTAATTTATACATCTCTCCTAAACGATATAATGCGTCTGCCTTAGCTAAATTGTTATCATCTTGATTTGCAGCTTTTTCGAAATACCCACGAGCTTTGATGAAATCGACAGTGACACCTTCTCCAAATCTAGACATCTCCCCTAAATAATATAATGCGCCTGCCTTAGCAAAATTGTTATCATTTTGATTTGCAGCTTTTTCGTAATACCCAAAAGCTTTGATGAAATCGACAGCGACGCCCTTGCCTAATCTATACATCTCCCCTAAATAATATAATGCGCCTCCCTTGGCGAATTTGTTATCATTTTGATTTGCAGCTTGTTCGAAATGCCCAAGAGCTTTGGTGCAATCGACAGTGACGCCTTGTCCTAATAGGTAAATCTCACCTAAATGATATAATGTGCCTGTTTTAGCATAATTATCATCGTTTTGGGTTGCAGGTTGTTCGCAATGTATTGTTTCGCTTTGTCCAACAAGATTATTCTTTCTTTCAACTGGTTGAGCGGGCGTTTCTGTTTCGTTCAAAGCCTGATGAAGTGAAAAGCGCTGGTCGGATTCACTTTCATCATGAATCGTTTCATCATCCAGAATATCTGCTGCCGTTTTCTTAGATTTTTCGCTTGTAAATTGAGTTTGCAAAGTTATTTCCATTCCTTTCAAGGAACAGTGAGCAGCAATTGAAATAGTTATCATGCTATATAAAAGCATATTTTTAGCCATAATCTGACCCCTTGAGTTTTTAAATACGTTGCTATTTTAGCATATATGAAAAAAAATAATTGTCTAATTTAATCAAATTTGACAATTTAAGTAGATCGAGCTTTGGAAAATGCGCAAATGAGGGAAATAAGCAACTATCTCAGTATCTAGACAACAGGAGTTAGTCCCAGAGCATAGTTTAAATGCTTCTGCTCTATATTTTCCGAAAAGCTCTTTTAGTGATGGTTCTAAAACCGCGTAGTTGATTGATCCATCGCTCTTTGCTGCCTTATGTATAACCCTTGAAAGGGCTACTGGATCCTGACGTACCCATGAAACGAGATCCACTAAAAGATTTTGTCCTTCAAAAGGATCTTCTTCTAAAAGATCTGCGACCTTTAAGCACAACAAAATCTGCTGTGATGCCTCCTGCGCAGTTTTATCCATTTTTTCATATGCCCAAAATATCAATCCCCAATTATCATGAAGCAAATACTTATGGCGCGTCCCTAAAAGATCACTCACCTCATCGAGAATAAACTGTTGTGCAGCAGCTTGTTTGACTTCCGGTATCTCCTGTAGTTGAGAAATTTCCATAGCATGGGCAAAAGCTTGCATAAATACAAGCAATAAAATTGTGCATTTGATTTTCATCTTCATCCATTGTTTTCTTATGCTCGTTAGAAACTTGAAGGCACTTTGCATCCCTTTTTCTTAGCATCATTCTCCTGCCACTTTCTTATATCCAAGAGCTTTGGCGATCTACTGAAAAGCCTTGATCGCTATGATACATGGGGCTAGAGATGCAGCTTGTTCAAAATACTCACAAGCTTTGATGAAATCGACAGTGGCGCCCTGTCCTAATCTAGACATCTCCCCTAAACGATATAATCCACATGCCTTAGCATCTTTATTATCATCCTGATTTGCAGCATTTCCGAAATACCCACGAGCTTTGATGAAATCGACAGTGACGCCCTGTCCTAATCTAAACATCTCCCCTAAACGATATAATGCGCCTGCCTTAGCATCTTTATTATCATCTTGATTTGCAGCATTTTCGAAATACTTACGAGCTTTGATGAAATCGACAGGGACGCCTTTTCCTAATAGATACATCCGTCCTAAATTATATAACGCACCTGCCTTAGCATATTTATTATCATTTTGAATCACAGTTTGTTCGAAATACCCACGAACTTTGGTGAAATCGATAGTGACGCCTTGTCCTAATAGATACATCTGTCCTAAATAATATAATGCGCCTGCCTTAGTATCTTTATTATCATCTTGATTTGCAGCATTTTCGAAATACCCACGAGCCTTGGTGAAATCGACAGTGACGCCCTGTCCTAATCTATACATCTCCCCTAAACGATATAATGCGCCTGCCTTAGCATCTTTATTATCATCTTGATTTGCAGCTTTTTCGAAATACTCACGAGCTTTGATGAAATCGACAGGGACGCCTTTTCCTAATAGATACATCAGTCCTAAATTATATAACGCACTTGCCTTAGCATATTTATTATCATTTTGAATTGCAGTTTGTTCGAAATACTCACGAGCTTTGGTGAAATCGACAGTGACACCTTGTCCTAATAGATACATCCGTCCTAAATTATATAATGCGCCTGCCTTAACAGATTTATTATCATTTTGGGCTGCGGCTTGTTCGAAATCCGCACGAGCTTTGGTGAAATCGACAGTGACACCTTGTCCTAATAGATACATCTCCCCTAAATAATATAATGCGCCTGCCTTAGCATCTTTATTATTATCTTGATTTGCAGCTTTTTCGAAATACCCACGAGCTTTGGTGAAATCGACAGTGACACCTTGTCCTAACAGATACATCTCACCTAAATAATATAATGCGCCTGCCTTAGCATCTTTATTATCATTTTGATTTGCTGCATTTTCGAAATACCCACGAGCTTTGGTGAAATCGACAGTGACACCTTTTCCTAATAGATACATCCGTCCTAAATGATATAATGCGCCTGCCTTAGCATCTTTATTATCATTTTGATTTGCAGCTTTTTCGAAATACCCAAGAGCTTTGCTGAAATCGACAGTGACACCTTTTCCTAATAGATACATCCGTCCTAAATGATATAATGCGCCTGCCTTAGCATCTTTATTATCATTTTGGGCTGCGGCTTGTTCAAAATACCCACGAGCTTTGGTGAAATCGACAGTGACGCCTTGTCCTAATAGATGCATTTCCCCTAAACGAAATAATGCGCCTGCCTTAGAATCTTTATTATCATCTTGATTTGCAGCTTTTTCGAAATACCCAAGAGCTTTGCTGAAATCGACAATGACACCTTGTCCTAATAGATGCATCTCCCCTAAACGAAATAATGCGCCTGCCTTAGAATCTTTATTATCATCTTGATTTGCTGCTTTTTCGAAATACCCACGAGCTTTGCTGAAATCGACAGTGACACCTTGTCCTAATAGATACATCCATCCTAATTTATATAACGCATCTGCCCGGGCAGATGCGTTACCAGCTTGCGTTACAGCTTTTTCTAAATACTCATGAGCTTTGGTGAAATCGACATCTTGTCCGAATGTATACAACTGACCTAGGCGATGTAATGCGCCTACCTGGGCACCTTTATTATCATTCGAAGTTACGACTTTTTCATAATGTATTAAGTCGATAGTTTCGCTTTGCCCAACTGGGTAATCCCGCTTTTCAAGTGGTTGTGCAGTTGTTGCGATTTCGTTTAAATCGTCTTTGTTGGATTCATTTTCAAAGGAAGCCGTTTCGTCATCAAGTATAGTGGTATCTTCTTTTTTAACGGTAACTTCATACATTTCAGCATCATTTGCGCTTTTCTTAGATTTTTCGCTAATAAATGGAGTTTGCAAAGTTCTTTTCTTGTTTTGTTCCATTCCTTTCAAGGAACAGTGAGCAGCAATTGAAATAGTTATCATGCTATATAAAAGCATATTTTTAGCCATAATCTGACCCCTTGAGTTTTTAAATACGTTGCTATTTTAGCATATATAAAAAAAAATAATTGTCAAATTTGATTAAATTTGACAATTCAAGTAGATCGAGCTTTGGAATGAGTTTATGTATATTTGTAAGGAGAGTTTGAATATGTGTTTTAGCATTAATAATTATGCGACATCGGTAACTTTATTAAAAATGTAATAAGTTGCCAGCATAGCAATTACTATGCTGGCAACTTATTACATTTTTACCATTCTATTGATCCGGCCGATTGATACTCAGTGACACGTGTTTCAAAGAAATTCTTTTCTTTGCTCAAATCAGTTGCTTGAGACATCCAAGCAAATGGATTTTGAGTATCAAACATTTTGGGAAGCCCTATCCGTTCAAGTCGGCGGTCGGCTATGTATTCAACGTATGCAATAAATTGCTCTGCGTTAATCCCCAGTACCCCTTGTGGACATGCATCTTGAGCATAGTTCTTTTCAAGCACCACCGATTGGCTGATTAATTCGATAATCTCGTTTTTAAAGGAAGGTGTCCAAATGGTAGGATTTTCTTCTATGACGGTATTAATAAGATCACAGCCAAATGCGAGATGAAGGCTTTCATCGCGCATGATGTACTCAAATTGCTCACCAATTCCCACCATTTTACCTTGTCTTTTAAGTGCAAGCATCATAGCAAAGCCTGCATAGAAAAAGATGCCCTCCATGATAACGTAAAAACCAATTAAATCATGCAAAAACTTTTGAATGTTTTCCGGACTATTGGTTTCAAAGGAAGGATCAAGTAAGGATGTAGTCAAATTAACAACAAAATCATCCTTGGCCTTAATAGAAGGTACCGTCTGATACATATTATAAATTTCTTCTGGGTCAAGTCCTAATGAATCACAGCAATAAATAAAGGTATCAGTATGCACCGCTTCTTCATATGCTTGCCTTAACAAATACTGACGACATTCTGGATTGGTAACATGTTTATATACCGTTAACACTAAATTATTAGCAGTTAACGATTCAGCCGTTGCAAAAAATCCCAGATTCCAAAGAATAAGCCGCCGTTCGATGGGGCTTAACACGGTACTCGATTTCCATTGCTCAACATCTTTTTGCATGCCAATTTCTTCAGGAGTCCAATTATTTGCTACCCCATCCTTATAATGCTGCCGCGCCCAAAGATACCGCATAGGCAAAATCTTATTAGGATCGACCATAGAATTATTAATAATACCTTTCGTTGCCATAGCACCCTCATTCAGTTTAAATGGTTATTGGCATGATTCACACTCAGGATTGCTCTCAAGAGAGCAGGCTTTCTGATCTGGTTCAGTAGCCCTATTTATAAGTGCAACCTCCTGATTAAATCCATAATCTCTCTTTTGAGTAAACCCAAACTTCTTTGCATCTAAAGTCGATTTTTCTATTTGGCTTGCCCCCAGCGTACGCAGGTAATAGGTAGACTTGAGCCCTTTTTTCCATGCACCCATATAAATATCGCTTAAAAGCTTACCCGAAACCCCTTTCATAAACACATTATGGGACTGACTTTGATCAATCCATTTACCACGTGCCGCTGTCAATTCAATGAGCCAGAGGGGCTCAATTTCAAATACTTCCTTATATTTTCTTTTTAGGTTTTCAGGTATCGAAGCTATCTTTTGAATGCTTCCATCAAAATACTTTACTTGATCAAGCATATCAGCATTCCACAAACCCAGTCTTTTCAAATCTTCAACTAAGTAGCTATTAATAACCGTAAATTCGCCACTCATATTTGATTTTACATACATATTCTTGTAAATCGGCTCTATGCAAGGATAACACCCTACTATAGTTGAAATCGTTGCCGTAGGGGCTATAGCCATCGTATTTGAATTTCGCATCCCATAAATACGTACATGCTCACGGACCGTTGTCCAATCAAGCTTTCCTCCCCTGTTTATCTCTACAGGGATCCCCCGCTCACTTTCAAGAAGATCCAAGGAATCATGGGGGAAAATACCCCTGTCCCACTTGGAGCCCTTGTAGGTTTGGTACGTTCCTCTCTCTTTGGCAAGTCGGGATGAACTTAGTAGTGCATGAAAGGAAACCTTTTCCATAATTTCGTCGGCCGCCTCTTTGGCACGAGGATCATCAAAAGGAATATCCATTTTATAGAGAGCATCCTGAAAGCCCATGATGCCAAGGCCCAATGGCCGATGGCGCATATTAGCAAGATGCGCCTCCTTTGTCGGATAAAAATTAATATCGATCACGTTATCAAGCATACGAAGTGCAACCGAAACAGTTGACGCTAGCTTTTCATCGTCAAATACCCCATCTTTAACAAAATGAGTGAGATTGAGCGAACCTATATTGCAAACAGCCGTTTCCTGGGCAGAAGTATTTAACGCTATCTCCGTACAAAGATTCGAACTGTGAATTCTTCCCACATGATCCTGTGGTGAGCGTACATTAAATGCATCTTTCCAATTAAGCCAAGGATGGCCGCTTTCAAAAAGTCTGCTTAACATTTTTTTCCAGAGCTGTAACGCACTTACTTCTTTATGCATAACGAGAGCACCCCTTTTTGCCTGCTCTTCGTAATAGACATAACGTTCTTCAAAAGCCTTACCATACAAATCATGCAAATCTGGCACTTCATGCGGTGAAAAGAGTGTCCACATACCATCCTCAAGCACACGCTTCATAAAAAGATCCGGAATCCAGTTAGCGGTATTTATGTCATGTGTTCTGCGCCGCTCATCACCGGTATTTTTTTTCAGATCCAAAAAATCTTCGATATCTAAATGCCAGGTTTCTAAATAGACACACGTTGCTCCGCGCCGACTTCCGCTTCGATTGATGGCCGCAGTTACATCATTTACAATTTTTAAAAAGGGAATAACCCCTTGACTCTCTGTTTTTATGCTTTTTATCATAGCACCAGTTGCTCTTAAAGGAGTCCAGTCGTTACCCACGCCACCCGACCATTTTGAAAGCTGAGCATTATCACCAATACATTTCATTATATGATTAAGATCATCTTCTACAGTAGTCAGATAGCAAGAACTTAATTGGGGAACACGTGTTCCTGCGTGAAGTAACGTAGGCGTCCCCGGCATATAATCCATAGCAGAAAGAAGAGTATAAAACTGGACAGCCTTTTCATTTTTATTCTGTTCATTATAGGCAAGGCCCATTGCTATGCGCATCCAATACGATTGAGGCAATTCTGCTTTCTTTTTTTCATATTTTAAAAAATAGCGCTCATACAGTGTCCTTAGCCCCATATAATCAAACAATGCATCCCGTTCAATAACAAGCTGTGACGCTATGAATGGTAAATCAAAATCTAATAATCGCTCATCTAAAAAATTTAAAGAAACCCCCTTGTGAATCCCTTGAACAAACGATGTTGCATATAATTCTTTAAATGAAGTGTCTCTCACCGATGAGTGAGTAACTTCCCTGAATAATTTTTTAAAAAGAAGGCGCCCAGCAACATGACTATAGGCAGGATCATATTCAACGCATGCAAGAGTTCCCAAAATAAGCGCTTCTGCAAGTCCACTCTTGGTAATCCCATCAAAAATATTTTTCACTGTTTCATGGAGAATACGTGTCACATCAATTACATCACTAAAACCATCTGCAGCCCAGGCAACTGATTGATGGAGTACAGAAAAATCAAGTGGCTCGCAAGACCCATCATTTCCTGTTACCGAAAATTCCGCATAGCGTGCAAGTACTGTATCATCACCCATAGTTTGTATGCGGGGGATATCCTTTCCAATCCTTACTTCGCTTGACATATACACTCCTTTTTAAGCAGCCAAAAATAGTGCTCACATCTGAACAGTCCGTTAATTCTCTGTAAATCAAATTATGTAAAAATTATGATACCTGATGTCAGGTTGTTACACTGACGATACGTACGCCAAAAATTCCTGCACAGTCCCCCCTACGCCTAAAATGTTTTTACTAGTTATCAAGCATAGGGTTCTTACAGCCATTGTCAATGTGAAATAAAACATGAAGTTGGTTCGTCTGATTGCAAAAGCCCTTTGGAGGTTGTTATGCTAAAAATCTAGTCGGGAAATGGATTTATTGGTTTTAACAGATTCAAAAAAGCCTTTATATCAACCACTCAAATCTCGTAAAAAGAAAGATTTTTGCAAAAGACTCATGTACCCAATAAAATGCTTCAAAAAGAGCTCGCATTAGGTGAAACGCTTTCTTTTTTTACTTAATTCAATACAAGTAAGATAATTGTAATACAACATTCCCAAACTTTGCTAAAAAACTAAGATCATGCTTACAGCTGACTGCTTTTTTTGAACAGCAAGAAGAAAAGTTTTTAAGCATGGATGTAAGCATTACGCAATAACCTGAATGAATCGACAGTTTTGGTTATATTCCCCGCCTTGTTTTTCAATTTCAAAGGTTTTTTGCCATAAAAACAACCTACTAAGTCAGCATAACAAGAACAATTTTCAAATGCTTTTGCCAAAGGAATCTCATGCACACATGCGTAGCCTGAGCTATATGAGACAGCTTCTATCATAGTGTTATCTTTTACATCCGCTACCACCATAACATGACCACGAAACCAGATGAGATCACCATCCTCTATCACGTGATTTTCATCTATATCTTTAAGCTGAATCGCCAAGGTAGTAGTATTATTATAAAAATAGCCAAGTCCTGCTATCTGTGCAGCTCGCAAGATAAGGCCTGAACAATCAAATCCGCTCACAGGCGCACAAGCATCTGGCCGTATCCAATACTGAACAAGATCATTTCCGCGTTGCTCAGAAACTTTTTCAAACTCATCTTTATACGTGCAGCAAAAGCTGCAACCGCCCCATGCATAGGCGATTTTGTACGGCCCTACTGCTGCCCATTTTTTAAGAATCTCAACAAACAGTTTTTTCGCTAAAGCTTCATCTTTTGGATACTCAACAAGCGCTTTATCTTTCTCTATCAAAGCCTCTTTCACTTTACACTTCTCATCCAACATGCAAATTCCATACGCTAGGTCACTATCACGCTGTTTTACACGCTTAAATCGAGTACCTGCAGAATAGACAATCTTTGTCTGAGGATCTTGCCAAGGCATAATAAGCGTCAGTATATTTTCAAATCTTGCAGGGTTAAAAGGCTCAGAACAATTAATTGGCTCGGGAATGGAATCAAGAACCTCCAGCTCTTTTAACTTTTTTACTGACATAAAGTTTTTTGCAGGTACCCAAAAAGAATGTACCTCTTTTTTATCCTGTTCTGTCTGGTAAAAGACGTGAGGAAATTCAATACAAGCCTCTGTTCCATCAGGCGTGATTTGTGTACAAATGCCCACCTCATTATAAAGAAACTGTCTAATACGAGGACACGTATTTGGTGATTCAGGCGAAAAGGGAATTTTGGCATATAAACTATCCACAGCACAATCCGGACTGCCGTTACCCAAAGGTTTCCCTACTGAGTCAGTTACCGGAACAATCACCACTACAGCATTTTCGCGATCTAAATAGGATGCAAAAATTGTATACTGGAGAAAAAAGACCAGAAAAAGAAGAAAAAAACGCCTTTTCATGAGTGCATCCTTCGAAAGAGCTTTACTAGAAGTACTAAATATACATGAGAAGACAAATCAATTCAAATGTTTTTTATTTTATTCGTTTGTCAATTTTTATTTTTTGCGGTACTAGAGGAAAATGAAGGGCCATATCTTTCTTTTAGAGAATTCCAGAAATTGCTAGCTTGCGAAGGTTGGCTCATTTTTGCTCTTATTTCCTTTATGCTTTCATCTAGAGCACCATTTTCAGCTTGCACCAGCTTCAATTCTTTTTCAAGTTCATTGCGGATTTTACCCATTTCTTGATTAGTATCTTCTATCACAGAATATTTCGTTACCCTCGTTTTGCATAAGGAGAAGTTGTAAGGCATCACCATTCTGATCTATAACCCATTGAAAATAATTCTTTGCATGAGCGCATTCCTAATAAAGACCATTATGAACACTACGTTTCATTTCCCGCCATTTTTTAGCAAGCAAGTCTTGCCGCAAGATAGTTTCTTCACAGACACGAATAGATTGAGCAAACAAATGGGCATGTGTATCATACAATACCTGAGCCTGCTCTACAGGGAGAGTAAAACTGTTTTCCATCTGCATACCTATAACAGCATGCATAATCGTAAGCAAACATAGTAATCTGATAAGCATATAAGGCCCTTTCTTCTTTTTAACCCAACAAAATTTGCACTCGTTGGTCATTTAAGAAAACAAAAAGTTTTAAAAATAAAGAACGACAGGAATTTTGTGAGCAATACCATACGCTATAAGTATTTGTTCAAATTTACCAAACCAAGATGCATTAAGAAGATCTTGGGAACCTTCGATTGCAAGAAAATCATACTGAAAAAAATCTGCCATATATTCTTCCATGGCTTCATTTTTACGTACAACTTGCACAAGTTCATGAAAAAGATCGGTGCATCCTTGTGGTAAACGCCAACTACCGGACCTTAACATCGCTGGCAATGAAAAATAGCCAAAGGTATCTAAAAAATGAGAAAGAACCTCTCTACTCGCTTTAAGGTCTGAAACCGTCACTACCTGAAAACCCGGTTGAAGGAAGGCTCGTTGTAAATCAAGAATTTCTTGCTCTGATAAAGATGTCCTTTTTTTTACATCTTTTGATACAACGTCCAAAGGACGTTGTTGAGCTTTTTCATTGTGCTTCATAATATCTCCCTTTTTCAGCAAGGCGCTCTAACCCTGCCGTTTCACGTACATTTGTACCTACTGCTCCTTATACAAAATGTACAGTTGGTCTAGCATAGGCATAGGTTCGCTTAAAAAGCAAGTTTTTTAGACCAACTGTTTTATAGGTAATTATTTTTTTAATGCTACGTCAATGCATTGATCTATAAACTCCGACAAAGATTGCTTATGTTTTTGTGCTTCTTTAAATAATTTATAATGGCGTGAGCTAAAAGTGCGATAAGCGATAGAGATTTTCTACATATTCCAGATATGAATTCGTTTGTTATGTGCCGTTACTAGCTCATCTGAAATCTTTTCTTCCCATGTTGCATTGGGATTAGCGTCAAAAAGAACTAAATGCCCTTCATGGGCACCTGAAATATCCATATATTCAGCGGTCTGCTCAAGACCTTTTGCAAGTACACTTTCTCGATATTTAATTTTTAACTCTATGACATATTTTTTCTGTTCCCAGGTAATAAGTAAATCTACACGCTTTCTGTCAAGAGCATATTCCCTTTGAATGGTACCACCACCATTGATAACCCGCTGCAGAAAGGCCATTAAGAGCAGATGAGGACCTGATTCCTTGTACTCAAATCCGCGCAACCACGTAGCAGAATTTTCCCGAAAAAATTCTGTAAATGCTCGTAACAATGAACTCATATTAAGAGGGCCATCCTTTTCGACATAAAAAGCCGCTTTTTGCTGAAATCTCTCTTGTGTCGTCCAGGTCAGTTCCCTGGGAATAATTTCCTGATAAATGGGATTAGCGATACAATAGCCTTTTTTTGCTATAAGTCCCAGATCCCTAACATATTGAACATCATCATTTTTAAATGCTTCAAATGAGCTCTGCCCACTTATTATTGCATCCATAATGGGCCTTACTCGATCTTCTTGAAGTTTATCCACGAGTGAATCAATATGGGTATCTCTACGTGCAATGAGTCGCTCTTTAGCAGCATCAATAATCTCGCGCGTTATAGTTTGCGACCTATCAGTCACATCCCGGAAACATGCTTGATAACCAAGCGCGTTTACCAGCCAAGGTTGGCCCTGAGTGAGATAAAATACATGTTCAATAGCTTCTAGGGTGAATTTTTGACCGGTTTCTTGCGTGTGTTGCTCATATAAATTTTTCACATCAGCACAGGAAAAGTTAGAAAGCGTTACTGATTCTGCTTTAATATTAAAAGGGCTACTTGTAGAAACATACACTCCTTGTTCTTTAGACCATACCCTATAATCCCTTACATCCCGCAACCCAATCAAACAAATCGATTGTGGAAAACGACCAGGACGCTCATTAAAGCCTGCTCGAATTTGGCGTAATACCGATAAAAGGGAATCGCCTATTAAAGAATCGATTTCATCTATAAAAAGAACTGTCGGCTTCTCAGACAGTTCGGCCCAAGTACTTAAAGCATCAAAAAGAAGATTAAGCGTAACGGGCGGTTTAATCATTTGAGTAAGTAGCTCAACAATTGAATGTTGATCCTTAATTGTATGGGAAATTTTTCTGGCTAATAGTTCAACAATTGCAATAAGTGCATTTTCAATATTATCGCGAGCAGCTTGGGCAGCTTCTATGTTAATATAAATAGCAGTATAGCCTCCAGAATCATTCATATCTCGAAGAAAAGCCTCTATAGCAGTAGTTTTTCCACTTTGTCGAGGCGCGTGAAGAATAAAATACTGACGCTCGGCAATAAGGTTATTTATTTAGTCCCGATTGATCCTATTACTTACACAATAATGTATTGTCGGATCAACAGGGCCCGCTCTACAAAATCTTTTCATATATAGAACTTTCCTAAAGATGTCATTCTATCAACATTTTACAGCATCTAGAATATCTTAGCAAGGATGTGCCCTCGTTCAACACATATGAGAAAAGTTAGGCGGCCTAAAGAACTCAAGCCAAGCTTACGGAGAATATGTATTTTCTGACGAAAATAAAGGGCTTGGTTGTACCTTGAAAAAGCACTTCCAAGGTGTACAGCTTCAAAGATGCCAGGTGCACTTTATGCGCAACTTTATTGCTAAGCTTGCAAAAAGTGAGCAGCAAGAAGCTCTAAGGCTCCTTAAAGATGTGTTTTTAGCTCACACAAAAGAAGACGCTAATGAGCGCCTTGAAAAAGTTACCTTCATCAACTTGATAGCGCAGTTCTATTTCTATGTTTTTCATTACCATCTGAGTGCTTTCTTGGATAAAAAATATGATAGTGAGTGGTTTTATGCTCGGTCGGCACGCTTAAATACGCGAAAACTAAAAATGTTGAGTCAGTAAACCCTATTTACTCGTTCTCAAAATAAAAATGAAGCTCTTTGGGAAGCGATCTCCAGTCGACGAGGTTATCCGGTATCCACCCTGGATCTTGGTAGTAATCCAAAAAAAGAATTTTTTTGCCCTGTATCTTGTTTCTTTTGATATAGTCAGCGAGTGCAGCCAAATATCTAAGATAATACAGTGGCTTGTTCTCGAAACATGTTTTCGTTTGTAATTCTCTCGCCTCAGCTTCATAGTCACTAGTGCCATATTCGATTACTTCAAAGTCTTTTTCAGTTATTACGCGATAACGGTTTGTTACTTCGTCATTTTTTTCATCTTCAGTCGTCAAATAATATTCAATCCAATTGGGAAGCGCTTGTTTAAACAATCCGTTTATCCAGCGAAATCTGTCTTTTACATGATTAAAAAGTCCAGACCGAGTTTCAAAAACAAGAAATCGTCCCGAAAGACCCGCAGCTATCTTACCAAAAAGAAGACCTGCCGCATTAGCACCAATGCGAGAAACAATAAAATCCGGTTCTGGAATTTCTCCGCGGCTGATCATCTTCTTCACACAAAGCATACGATTTATTAGACCCAGAAAACCAAGAGCATTTGATCCCCCAGCCGGGACAAGAAAAGGGAAAAAACCGGTACTTCTTTTAGCTCGGGCAAATTCATCGACCACAGCAACTTTATGAAGTGCTGAACTAGAACTATAGCGCAGTGTACTTGTAGCCTTTAGATGCCTTTTTAGCACTTCACGGACGTAAGCTTTATCGCGATGTGGATATTCCTCCTCGCCATGCATCATGCAGATCGCCTGTAATCGCAGCAATTGAGCCCAAACTGCAACCTGTATTAAGTGTTCAGAGCCGGGGGCGCCAAAACTCATTATAGCAGGACAATTATGGGCAAGCGCTTCACCAAACAAGAATTCTAATTTGCTTGCTGAGGAATTATAATATATATAAAAGTTATTTGGTCCGATAAGATTTTCAATCGAATCATCCCTCAAAATCGATGGAGTGCTACCTGCATTTAATGTTTTATATGGAAATAGAAATGCGAATGCAGGAAAATCTTCAAAAAGTACTGCGTTATCTATCGGTAACACCCGCATACGTATTGGCCTAGCAAGGGCTTCAAGATCTGTATAACATTCTTCTTTAATAGATGACTGCGTGTACTCTCTAACAAGAGCAACAAGTTTTTTTTCAAATGAATTATCCGTCTCATCAGAGGTCGCTGTAACTACCTTTTGGTTATCAGTAGCCCTCTCAACAACACTCTCCATTGCAATACAAGATTCTGTAAGCATCCCTGCAGTGAAAAGAAAAATTTTAGAAAATGGCCTATTCATTGCAATTCCTCTAGATGTGTAAAATCAATTATTGATAATACTAGCTATGTAAATTTTTTCAATAAGTGTTTTATTGCCCAGCGCTTATCCGGCCCTCTCGAAGCAACAAAACTCGAAGCCTCGATCATCCTCTTGGATCCTGGCTTGCGCTTGCTGCACTGCCTCTGCATTTCTTCAGCGTTCTCTTGTCGCCCTTGTGTAGAAAAGTTTACAGCGCACTTTACCAATCAGCGTCAGCCTTCTTTAAAAAGTTCAGCTAACCTTGCCAAAAGCGCACTCGGAACAACATCAGCAAGTTCTATAACGACCTCTTCTAAAGCCTTACTCATTTTTAGGCTTGCACTCTAATTTCAAGAGTAATATTAGGATGCTGCATATTGACAAGAGCCGGTGCAAATATTCTTAGAATGCGCAGGAAGGTTTCCTGTGTTCTTCGCGCCATTTCCTTTTTAGCTGCAATCAGTTCCGGTGTAGGATTTTCAAGTCCAAGTTTTTTTCGACTCTCGATTGGCATTTTCTCGACTTTTTCAGGGGTCAACATCGCCAACGTTTGCTGCTCAGTCCAATTACCATAAAAATCGAGCATTCTTTTTGCTAGTGATGCTGAACTGGCATCGCCTGTTTGTACACCTTTAAGCACAAAACTTTGCATTTCAGGATCGTGCATTACCTCAATACCACCCAGAGGGACATTCGCAACTGAGTGATGCATCTTAACACTCATAGTCTTACCAGATTTCTTATGATAGCGCTCAGCGAATAATTCAAAATGGCGCAACAGCGTAGCCATGTTACCAAAACTACTCAAAAGGGATACAGTCTCATCACCTGCTGATGACGGTTTATTCAATCCATGATTTCCAAGTAAAGCATTTCTAAACAACCGAGCACCAGCACCGCTTTGCATAGTAAGAACAAGCACTCCTTTATCATCAAGTATATCAATGTACTTCCATAAAGGATGTTGTTCTAGAGGCATTGTTGAATCGCCGTATGCAGATTCCTGCGAGGCCTTATGCAAAGCAGGGAGCAAAAAGTAGAATGAATGTGAGGCAAAAGCGACATCCACCTTCTTATTATTGAAATGCTTAATTATATCAGATGCAGCAACTTCTTGAGCTGTTTTTTGCCATACCTGCACATCCTCTATGCCAAGAACTGTATGAGCTTGAATATAGGGTTGCTCAAAAGGTTTATGTGGTTCAATATTTAACAGGCGAACCGGAGACCCTGATTCACGCAGTGCATTCATAACCGCATTCGTTTCTCCTCTACCACCTCCAAAATCAACACAGGTAATTTTTTTGCGACCAATAACTGAGCTCAGTGCTTTAAATTGCGCAGCTCCATCGGCGTCTTTGATATAATTCATAGACACTTCGCTTCCCTCTAAATTCTGAATTTGCTTGTCAAGGTTTTGTTGGCCGAGCGAAATTTCATTAGATTCGTTTTCTAAAGTTGCTTTTCGTAAGCTAAAATCAAGGCCTATCGGCATGAAAGAACGTTTTTCCTGAACACTAGTATCTTGTACTGATATCGTGCATGTAATATCTAAATCAATAATATCATTACCTATATTAAATACGCAGATAAGCCGCAGAAACTTTTCTAGCTCCTCAGGCTTCATGGTCGCAAGCTCTGGATATTGTTGGATATACTGGGAGCAAAATGCTTCCAGTGATGTATGATGTAAACGATACGATACATCGACCATAATACTCTTACCCGTTTTTTCCTCATAGTGACTTTTAAAGATATCAAGGCAGCGGAAAAATGTTTCTGCCGTATTGAAAATTTTTAAGCTTGGAAGCTCTGTTCGATTGACCAAAGAAAGCTCTAAGTTATGCTTACCCAGCATAACATTCGTAAAATCTTGAATGTCAGGTCCACTTTTTAAAGTCACCTCAAAAATACCGTTTTTACTTAAGAATGAAAAATAATTAAACAAAGGGTGTTTTTCAATAGGCTGCTTCTTATTAAGGAGAGCTTCAGAAGCTTTAAAGATAGATTCCATTTCGTCATAGAGACTGTGGTAAGCTACTAAAAGATCTACCGTGCCTGCACGGGCTTCATTTAACGGCGTCAGTGTAACTTTTTTTTCAACCGCACCCTGCGCATTCCAATCACCGAGCCCCTGATTTTCCAAACCTACACACACGACAGTCATCGTTCCTTTTTTTGGCAAGATATCGTCTAATGGATTTGGCTGCAATGCGCGCCAGCTTGGCATCCAATGAGAAGCAGCTCTTTTTCGATTCCCCAGATCTTTGATTGCCTGCCTTACTGTTTTTTCTACTGTCTGCAACTGAATTTCTGCAGCTGTTTTGCAAGCTTGCTCTGATCGCATCTCAACTTGCTGCATGGCATGCGCGGATGCACTAAGGAGTGCAAGGATGATAGGTAGGCAAAATGTGTGATTCATATTTCTTCCTTTTTTACAGGTGCTCACCATTAAACGGATATGCACTTATTCTACCAAAATAATCCAGCATGTCAATTTTTTTGTCGACTCTATACTGAAACAACCTGCTACAAATAATCGCTCCCAGAGGCTTCTATTTAGATGCTAAGAATTCTATTTGAAAATAAACACCACGCCTCTTGCTATTTTTTATTTTCTATTAAACTATTATTTATTGGGATGATTAGCACGCATTTTTACGAGGCTTATGAACAAACAACTTGCTTTCCTACTCGTTGTAATATTGCCAGCCTAAATGGTATGGATTTGGATAAAGGAAAACAGCAGATGACAGCTCCAGTATCAATTATCATAAAATCTCCCCTGGCTGAGGATTCCCGAACCCCAAAGTTTGTGGGGCTCGATCATTCTTTTATCTCTGATCGACTTGATGAGGCCACACAACAAAACTATAAGAAACAGATTGAAAAACTCAATCCTGGCCGCTCAGATTTATGTCAAAGAAAATTTTGGAACATACAGTATTTTAAGGATTCAAACTTACCCGTTATTGTAGGCACCCTATAAAAACCCGATGAGTTTTCATCACTGTACCAAAATAAAGGATTGCGATTTCTTGATCTTCCTATCCATATGCCGGCCAAGGATGGGCCATATCAAAAGAACTGGAGCAGTTTAAAGAAGTAATAAAAATGGCAGTCGACCATGAGCGCCTCTGTTTGCCAGACTTTGAAAAAAATCAGTATGTATACATCACTTTTGACCAAGGAATGGTGGAACCACAGACACAAGCCAACGAAGAGCCGGGTGGCATGTTGATTCATACAGAAAAATAAACTCGGATGAAAAGTCCGTACATGCATTAGTTGACCATGTATACATTGCCTATGGCAATTGCCCAACACTTTTCCTTGATGGTCCATTTTCGCTTGATGGCATAGATCCTGATAATAGTAGCGATGTGATGGAACACTTTGCGTCTACCGCAAAAGTTAAGACCCCGCGCACCTATCCAGTCTAAACGCTCCTGCGCCTCGATCCATATTGCGTGCATGATGCGGGACAAAATAATGATTAGAAATTTAACCTCATATTCAAGTGTACATTAAACGACCACTAAACAGTTCTTCATATTATTCAATGAAAACAAAAAAATATTGACAGCCTGAAAATGTTGATGTTATCGTAAAACTAAAAAGTATGGACCAAGGTTTGATTGAATAAAAGGGAAATCGAAATGAAGAAATATCTGTTATTAAACGTATTGATTATATTTTGCGCTTTTAACATAAAAGCTATGCAGCAAGTAGACCCGCATCCAGTGAGAATCACTATCCATAATAACCATCCCGAAGCAATACTTTATGTATTTTCACGAGAAATTGAATCGAAACCACTTTCACCAGGCGAGGAAGTATTAACTTCCCTAAGACAGGACAAAATAGCTCCTATGGAAGAACGGGTAATCAGAATGCCTGATAAGCAATCAGGTATGAGTGTCCTTACGCCCAATGGTTTGTATTTGGTAAGAAAAAGTTATGATAAACTTTCCATATACAGGACTCCATTAACTAAGAGCGATGCAAAAAAACGGGAATTTATGTGGCCATTTCAAACTATAGATTTAACCAAAAATGCAATTGATGTTTATTTTATGCCGGATGGAAGCTGGCAAATGAGTCAATAAATACGTATCAACGCTAGAAAATGAGAATTACATCTTCCATATGTGAATTTGCATTGAATTAAAAGTTATGACTTCATCAGAAATTTTTTGCTCCCATGGTACATCAGGATCACGATTAAAGATAAGAAGATGGGCCTCATAAGGTTTTGCTAGATCCACATATCCTGAAATTTGCTCAAGGCCCTTACGCTCAGTATCTTCCCCTCGCTTGACTTTGAGCTCTAAAATAAAGCACTGTTTTTGCCACTCAACATATATATCCACCCGCTTACTTCCCAACGCATATTCCCTACAAATTCTTCCGCCACCATTCACCACCCGTTGCAAAAAAGCCATAAGTAAAAGATGCGGAAATGATTCTTTATAGTCAATTTTAGTACTATAGGCGTCTGCATTTTCTCGGTAAAAACGGCTAAAGGCTGCAATAAGCTTTTTCATATCAAGCTTGCCTGCGCTATCCACGTACCAAGCCGTTTGCTCTGGTATCAGATCTTGAAGCATTGCTGTGAGTGTCCGCGGAATCACTTGCTGGTAGAGAGGGTTCGCTATCTCCCAGCTATCTTTCTTAATAAGTCCCAAATCTCTTACATACGCCAGATCATCAGAATTGAGATAGAGAGGGTCAGTACCACTTATGATGGCGTCAATGATAACACGCACTCTTTTTTCATGAAGTCTTTCAAGGAGCGAACTAATATGAGTATCTTTGCGAAGTATAAGCTGTTCTTTTGCGCCCTCCATAACTTCTTTGGTTATTGGTTTGCTCCTATCTATAACATCTCTAAAGCACGCTTGATACGCAAGGGCATTTACTAACCAAGGTTGGCCCTGTGTCACGTAAAAAGCGTAGCTTATTGCTTCGTCGGTAAACACCTGGCCTGTTTCTTGAGTGTGCTGATTATATAATTCACGCACTTGATCCTCAGTGAAATTTCTTAAAAGCAATGAGTCTGCAATAATATTAAAAGGACTCAATAAAATACTCTTTTGCACATCCTCAATAGATTGAAGCTTATAATCTTGTAAGTTCCTTACCCCTATCAAACAAATAGATTGCGGAAAAAGATCCGGTCTTTTCGTATACCCTGTACGAAACTGCTTGAGAAGCGATACCAGTGAGTTTTCAACCAAACCATCTATTTCATCAAAAAAAATGATCAAAGGCTTTGAGTTCGTCTTAGCCCAGAAATGAAGAAACCGATACAGCGCATTTTCATCAACAGGCCTGCATTTTATTTCTTCTTCAATAAAATCAAGCGCTTCTTTCTGGTTACGCAATTGATCACTGATTTCCGTTTGAAATTGTGAAAGAAGCCAATAAAATGAACGTTCAACATCATTTCCTGCAGTATGAGCAGGCTCAGTAGTTAGATAGAGCGCGGTGTAGGTATCGCCATCATTTAAATAACGTACATACTCAAGAATCGCGGTAGTCTTTCCACTCTGCCTTGGCGCGTGCAGCAAAAAATAATATTTTTTTTCAAGAAAACCATTCAGCTGTTCCCAATTTAATCGGTGCCTTAGAAAATAATGATCTTTAGGATTAATCGGACCGGCCGTATTGAAATATTTCACACAAGCTCCAAAATATGTTTCTTTATGCTGGTATAACCAATTATAGCTACCGATCAGAAACTTTACAATAAGCTTGCCACTAGATCTAGATCTGGAAAGGCGAATCAACTCAAAAAGCGGCCGCCATTGCCGCAAACTTGAGAATCGTTTGCAGAATGCATATAATACTTTCATCGGAACATTAATGAGGGATAAGTCCCTTGCTTTAATCGAAAGCCGCGAGGTTTTATGGAAACATATTTATTAAGAGATTTGCTTGATGAAGCGTTGAATGATCCCAGTGAAAAAAACCGACGATGAAAAATAAGGTAGTTGAAAAAAAATGTTAAAGAAATTGAAAAATCCTGGAAAAAGCACTTCGAATGCTAGAATACAAAATATCAGATCAGGGAATTTGGCTCCTAGTAGATGAACAGGAGTACTTCATGCCTTTTACGGAGTTTCCTTGGTTTGTGAAGGCAGTAGAGGTATGTCATACCAAGCACGTTCGTTGGCCTTCATTAGATATAGATGTAGCTATAGACTCCCTTACATATCCTGAAGCCTATCCTTTAAAATATTCCTAGTTATCTGTAGTATGTGCGCGTAATATTAATTCAATGCAGGTTCCCTAGATTATTTACTTATTTTAGAAAGACAGATATTAAAATGCTTAGTCCTCAAAATAAGAGCTCTCATTTTTTAAGATAGTCTTGCATTACAACATTGGTCTTATAAGATGAGCACTTCCATAATCCGCAAAGGGTTACGGCAACCGCATCAGTAACGTCAAACTTTTTAGGTGCCTCTAATCCTTGAAAAAGACGCATAAGAACGCGAGCAACTTGATCCTTTTGTGCAGCGCCATAGCCAGTGATCGCCATCTTAATTTCCCGAGGTGCAAATTCCATAATAGAGACCTTATGCCGATCAGCAAGTAAGTAGAGCGCCCCTCTTAAATAACCTAACTTTAAAAAATTTTGTGCATTTTTTCCAAGAAATGGCGTTTCTATAGCTATCACCTGAATATTTGATGACTCAATCTTTGAGTCAAAAAAATCGAAAAAAGTACCTATCCGCTCGCTTAACGAATTTTTGGATGATAACGGCAGCACACCGTACTCTAGAAGAGTCGTTTTTTGATCATGCTTTCTCATAATAGCAAAACCTGTAGCAGAAAAGCCCGGATCTACCCCAAGAATAACCATAGATTATCCTTCGATGTCTTGAAAGAGCGTAAGATTATTTTGAAAATGCAAATTAATGGTGCCTGTTGGCCCGTTACGCTGCTTACCAATAATAAGTTCCGCAGCTGACGGATTTTCTGTGTCAGGATTATAGACAACATCTCTGTATAAAAACATAATAACATCAGCATCCTGTTCAATAGCCCCTGAATCACGCAAATCTGAAAGGATCGGTCGTTTATCAACGCGGCTATCTACCGCACGTGACAGCTGAGAAAGCGCTACAATGGGAATATTGAGTTCTTTTGCAAGTGATTTTAATGAACGAGAAATCTCAGACACTTCTTGATGCCGATTTTCATAGGTCCTATGACCATGAAGGAGTTGCAAATAATCAATCACCAAAAAATGTAAATTATGCTCAATTTTAAGCTTTCTTGCCTTTGCACGAATGTCCATAATAGTCTGCATAGGGGTATCATCAATGAAGAGCTTCATTTCTCCAAACTGGGCGGCCACATGAGTAAGCTCTACCCATTCTTCCGAGCTAATGTTTGCATTACGAATTTTCTGATGTGGAATACCCGTCTGAGCTGATAAGAGCCTGAGAGTCAATTGCTCAGCAGACATTTCCAGAGAAAAAAAGCCTACGCAGCTTGCGTGAGCTGCTGCATTACGAGCCAAGCTTAACGCCAATGCCGTTTTACCCATAGAAGGCCGGGCTGCCAGCACCACAAAATCACTGTTTTGAAATCCCGAGGTAAACTCATCAAGTTTGCGATACCCCGAGGAGATACCGGTAATACCTTTCTCATGTGATTGAATGTTTGATAAGTGCTGAAATGTCTTTTTCAGCCAGATATTAAGCTGAACAAAGCTTTGCTCAGCTCTTTTTTGAGAGATTTGAAAAATGACTCGCTCAGCCTCATCCAAAACACCTTCAATCCCACTTTCATTTTGGGCATAGCACTTAGTAATAATCTGAGTTGCAGACTGGATGAGCTCTCGTAATACTGACTTTTCCTTGACTATGCGCGCATGCTGTTCAATGAGCCCCACTGCAGGAATATCTTCTTGGATGGATAAAAGAAAAACAACCCCACCAATGGCTTCAAGCTGACCAACTTTTTCAAGCTCATCGGAAAGCGTAATAATATCCAGTCGCTGTTTTCTATAGGAAAGCGTCGTCATAGCTTCAAAAATGGTGCGATGAGCCACATGGTAAAAATCTCTCGGCTCAATAAGCTCCATAACAAGGTCAAGCTGTGCATCATGCAATAAAAGAGAACCAAGGACGGCTCTTTCAGCCTCAATACTAAAAGGAAGATTCTTGCCAAGCACCCGTTCCGCTTGCACTACCGCGGTTTGCTTTTCCTGTTTTTTTTGCATTTTTACGCTGCTTCTGGAACGATTTTAACTTTCATTTGAGGCTGCAATTGGAAGAAAGCTTAATAGTAACAGGGTATGTCCCTTTTGATTTAATAGATTTTTCAATTAAAACTTGATTAGGTGCAACACTCACCCCCTGCTTACTCAGCTCATCAGCAATATCTCGAGGACTAATTGAGCCATACAGCTGATCATTATCGTGCATTTTGCGTTTAATAACTACTTCAATGCTCTTAATCTTTTCTGCAAGCATCGACGTCTTTGACTCAACCACTTCTTTTCTATGCTCAATAGTCTTTACTCGATGGGCAAAAGAGGACTCATTTTTAGCGGTAACTTCAACAGCCAATTTTTTGGGGATCAAGGAGTGCGTGCAAATCCTTCAGTAGTTTTTATGATTTCTCCTGCAATCCCAACTTTTTCGATATCTTTAAGTAGAAAAACTCTCATAGGACGATCCTTTATTGCTAAGGGTTTTTTTGGAAATTACTCTACCTACCAGTATAGCTTAAAAGAAAGGCCTTGAAAAATTTAGGTCTAATTTTGTCAAGGATTAGAATTTGCAGGAATTTCCCATAGGCGCGCTGTACCGGTGCTTGAGCCTGCCAATATATGGCACCCACTATCGCAGAAAGTTGCCGCAGATTATATGCTCCACCATCGCCGGAGAGCACTTCTGACGTTGGTGGCATGGAGCGAAGATCTCCCACAAAAGAATAGTTCCATCCTCGGAACCGGTGAAGGCATGACAGCCTCCAGGACAGAATCCAATAGCTGTGACCGGCTTGGTGTGACCTTTGAGCACATGTATTTTGGCGGGTGTTTGGCTACGATCCCACAAGAATGGGGCTTGAAAGGTTGGGCGAAAAAATGCAACTTGGCTATAGTAACTCATGACCGCCTTACGAATCTATTCTGACTGCCTGACTGAAAAACCTGCGATTTTTGCATAAGATTAGCGGAGAGATCGTTTAGCTCGTTCGTATTGAGCAAACGACATTCTTTTGTACTGCACGCTAATAGATACTGACCATCTGCGCTGAAAGAAACTGAATGCACAGGTTCTCCAAACAATAACCAGCGCTCAGAGCCTGCAGCTTTAGGGGGAAGGGTCAGATTCCCAAATTTTTGCTCTTAATCTATCACCCATTACAGCATACATGCCATTGGGGCTAAAAAACTGACGTGGATACCTGACTGCCATTATTTAGGATGATGGGAGCTTTTGCTAAATTAGTAAGATCCCATATACGCGACTCTCTATTTTTGGCGACTGAGCCTGCGTCCGCAGAAATCAAAACGCGTTTGTCATCCGGACTAAAAGCCATGAAGATACTGTCCCACCGACCTGCAGGGTTTTTTCGCTGACTTGGAGGCGTTTGCCCAATATTCCACAACAGGGCGGTACGCTGTCATCTGATCCGGTTAATGCATACCGGCCATTTTTGTCTAAAAGCAACTGAAGATACTCTTTTTTTATGGCCTTCTAGCTTAATCGCGGTGGGCGTTGACTGACTAAGATCCCATAACAGTGCCGTGCTATCGTCGGATCCCGTTAACAATAGGGTGCCGTCATTGCTGACTGCAACAGCATTGATTTTAGCGTGTATGACCGGTAAGCACATACTCTAATGAAGGTTTGGTTGTTGCTACCGCCGGCTGGTTGGGCTCGCGCACCCCAGATCGCTTCGCGCAACAATTCCATTGCTGGACATGATGCAGTAAATACGATAAAAAAAGTGGTGTGTGTGTGTGTGTGTGTGTGTGTGTGTGTGTGTGTGTG
>CAVXAV010000005.1:0-286670 GCA_963759865.1 uncultured bacterium
ACTGCCCTATAGTTTACTATAGACCGAGTAGTTTAGGATACTGAGATGTTCCAGCATATAGCCAAATTTTACAACTACAATGGTCCTGCATCATAGTTACGGCCGCCGTTTACCGGGGCTTCAATTCAATGCTTTGCCTTACGGCTGACATCTCCTATTAACCTTCCGGCACTGGGCAGGCGTCAGACTCTATACATCCTCTTACGAGTTAGCAGAGCCCTGTGTTTTTGTTAAACAGTCGGTTGGGCCTCTTTGTTGTAACCTGCCCATGCTCATTTCTTCACATAGCAGGCACCCCTTCTCCCGAAGTTACGGGGTCATTTTGCCGAGTTCCTTAATGATAGTTATCTCAACGCCTGAGCATTTTCAGCCCGTCTACCTGTGTCAGTTTGCGGTACGATCACTTATAAAGCTCGCTAGAGGTTTTTCTGGTCAGCGTGGGATCAATCGAATACATTTACCCACAAGGAGCAAACATACCCATAACACTTCAAGGTTAATGACAAAACGGATTTTCCTATAATGTCCCTCTTTGTGCTTAGCTTGGCAATCCAATAGTCCAAGTCAACCTACCCTCCTGCGTCACCCCATCGCTCAAACGCTTATAAATGGTACAGGAATATTTAACCTGTTTTCCATCGCCTACTCCAATTGGCCTCGGCTTAGGTATCGACTAACCCTGAGTGGATGAACCGTTCTCACGGAAACCTTAGACTTACGGCGAACAGGAATCTCACCTATTTTTTCGTTACTTATACCAACATATTCACTTCTTAGATCAACGTCACCTGTCCTTCCGGTCAAGCTTGTATCTATCTAAGAACGCTCCCCTACCCCTTTACTAAGACGAATCTTAGTAAAAGCCATAGCTTCGGTAATTCGTTTATCCCCGCTCGTTTTTAAGCGCAAAAACACTTGACCAGTGAGCTATTACGCTTTCTTTAAAGGATGGCTGCTTCTAAGCCAACCTCCTGGCTGTCTGTGTATTGTCACTTCTTTTCCAACTTAACGAATATTTTGGGACCTTAGCTGATGGTCTGGGCTGTTTCCCTCTCGACTATGAAGCTTATCCCCCACAGTCTGTCTCCTGTCTTCTAAAAATATGGCATTCAGAGTTAGTAAAAATCCGGTAAGCTTGCTCCCCCAAAGCTTAAACTGTGCTTTACCTCCATAATTAATTCAACAAGGCTATACCTAAATATATTTCGGGGAGAACCAGCTATTTCCCAGTTTGATTAGCCTTTCACTCCTACCCACACCTCATCCGAGCAGTTTTCAACCTACACCGGTTCGGGCCTCCATCTCATTTAACTGAGATTTCACCCTGGACATGGATAGCTCACTAGGTTTCGGGTCTACCACATAGTACTAATCGCCCTATTCAGACTCGCTTTCGCTACGGCTCCGTTCTTTCTAAACTTAACCTTGCAACATATGATAACTCGTTGGCTCATTATGCAAAAGGTACGTGGTCGCGCGTACGTATACATCGCTTCCACCGATTGTAGACAATTGGTTTCAGTTTCTATTTCACTCCCCTCCCGGGGTTCTTTTCACCTTTCCCTCACGGTACTTGTGCACTATCGGTCATCAGGTAGTATTTAGTCTTATCCAATGGTCTGGACAGATTCCCGCAGAATTTCACGTGCTCTGCGGTACTCGGGAATATAAATCGTACGTTCTGTCTACTTTTCGCTTACAAGGCTGTCACTTTCTTTGGCTGACCTTTCCAGAGCAATTCAGCTAAATATTAGAACTACTACGCTCAAAGACTGCATTCTTAAGACGTCTATATCCCACTACCCCTATAGCACAACACACGCAGGTTATTACATGCTATAAGTTTAGACTCTTCCCCTTTCGCTCACCACTACTGAGGGAATCACGTTGTTTTCTTTTCCTAGCCCTACTTAGATGTTTCAGTTCAGGCCGTTCGCTTTCATACCCTATGTATTCAGATATGAATACTCATGGTTTTACCATAGTGGGTTTCCCCATTCGGAAATCTTCGGATCATAGCTTGATTGACAGCTCCCCGAAGCTTATGGCAGCCTTCCGCCTCCTTCATCGCCTCTTGATGCCAAGGCATCCACCAAATGCCCTTTTCAATTAATCACAAACTTTAATAGCTTATGAATAATATTGAGTAACTTTTTGGATATTTTGCAACATTACAAATATTTCAAAGAACACAAGAAATTTTTTAAATTTCTACGAAAAACCCTTATTTACTACTGAACTAATTGGTGGAGATGAGCGGATTCGAACCGCTGACCCCCTGCGTGCAAAGCAGGTGCTCTACCAACTGAGCTACATCCCCATAATTAGGGGAACTTGAGCTCATTATCAACTCATAGACTTAGCACCATTTGGTGGGCCTAAGTCGACTCGAACGACTGACCTCCCCGTTATCAGCGGGGTGCTCTAACCAGCTGAGCTATAGGCCCGCAGAATTATAAGCCTATAAATTTCTTAAGCCTAGATTGCGATCTCTCACACCTGTAAAAAATACTAAGATATTTTATCTCCCTCGAAAGGAGGTGATCCAGCCGCAGGTTCTCCTACAGCTACCTTGTTACGACTTCACCCCAATCACTCTCCATACCTTCAGCATCCGCCTCTCTTTCAAGTTAGCTAAGATGATTTCGGGTACAAACAGCTTTCATGGCGTGACGGGCGGTGTGTACAAGGTCCGAGAACGTATTCACCGCATCGTTCTGATATGCGATTACTAGCGATTTCAACTTCATGAGGTCGAGTTGCAGACCTCAATCTGAACTTAGACCAGCTTTGTGGGATTGGCTTCACTCTTGCGAGTTTGCAGCCCTTTGTACTGGCCATTGTAACACGTGTGTCGCCCTAGGCATAAGGACCATGCGGACTTGACATCATCCCCACCTTCCTCCTGGTTTCCCAGGCAGTCCCATCAGAGTGCCTTCTTACGAAGTAGCAACTGATGGCAAGGGTTGCGCTCGTTATAGGACTTAACCCAACATCTCACGACACGAGCTGACGACAGCCATGCAGCACCTGTGTATATGTCTAGAGTTTACCCTAGAAAGACTCTATCTCTAGAGCTGTCATATACATGTCAAACCTAGGTAAGGTTCCTCGCGTAGTGTCGAATTAAACCACATGTTCCACCGCTTGTGCGGACCCCCGTCAATTCCTTTAAGTTTTAATCTTGCGACCGTAGTCCCCAGGCGGATCACTTAACGCGTTAGCTACGACACTAATTCTGCAGAGCAGAACTAACGTCTAGTGATCATCGTTTACAGCGTGGACTACCAGGGTATCTAATCCTGTTTGCTCCCCACGCTTTCGTGCATGAGCGTCAGATATGGACCAAGAAGCTGCCTTCGCCATCGGTGTTCCTCTTGAGATCTACGCATTTTACCGCTACTCCAAGAATTCCACTTCTCTCTTCCACCCTCTAGCACGCCAGTATCTACCGCTGATCCCCAGTTAGGCCGGGGGATTTAACAGTTGACTTAACATGCCGCCTGCGCACCCTTTACGCCCAATAATTCCGAATAACGCTTGCACCCTTCGTATTACCGCGGCTGCTGGCACGAAGTTAGCCGGTGCTTTCTCTAGTGGTACCGTCATCTCCAAGCTGTATTAAAGCCTGGCCTTTCTTCCCACTTAACAGAAGTTTACAATCCGAAGACCTTCATCCTCCACGCGGCGTCGCTGCGTCAGGCTTTCGCCCATTGCGCAATATTCCTCACTGCTGCCTCCCGTAGGAGTCTGGACCGTGTCTAAGTTCCAGTGTGGCCGTACACCCTCTCAGGCCGGCTAACCATCATCGCCTTGGTAGGCCTTTACCCTACCAACTAGCTAATAGTACGCAGGCTCATCTTTCAGCGACAGCAAAGAGGCCATCTTTCTCTTTTTCAAGACGTATGCAGTATTAACCTCGATTTCTCGAGGGTATTCTTCACTGAAAGGCAGATTCCCACGCGTTACTCACCCGTTCGCCGCTTTACTCAGTCCGAAGACCTTTCTCGCTCGACTTGCATGTGTTAGGCACGCCGCCAGCGTTTATTCTGAGCCAGGATCAAACTCTCCATCACAAAAGTTTGTTTTAGGGTCTGATCACAAGATCTAGGCTTTTTTTAGGATTTTTCGTATATTTCAAAGAAATAATTTTTCAAAATTTTTATTTCAAAAGGGAATTTGTCTAAAGAAGACTTTGTATAAATGATACAAGATTTGAGCATAATTGTCAACATTTTCTTTGAAGATTTTCTAAAAAAGTCTTCGTCAACAATATGTATAGTCTATTGTACCTAAAAAAAATACAAAATCAACTTTTTTTAGTTTAAATTTCGTGATATTTCAAAATATTGTTAGTTTTTTGGGTAATTATTCCGAATACTTAAGTTCATGAAGAAAATTATAACCCATTGTCAGCAAAGTCAACATTTTTTTATCTTTTTCCAAAATTCTCCTTGCAACACCGGGCTGAATCTTTCATAGAGAGGTCCCTGCAAGGCTTTCGTAAAAAAAATTTACGATACATTTTTGTTCGGCACTTTAGAGTCAGACGGCAAGAAGGCAATGAATCCAATGTAGGGTTATGATTTATATAATCATCCTAGATCTCATGGAAATCTTTTTCAGTATATGTCAACCCGTCGCCTAAGATTATTACCGCCTTGTCAGAATCATTATCTGAAGGCCTGGATGATTTTACGGCCATTCCAATTTCATTGGGAATAAGGGCAAAACGTGCTAAAAAAGCCTTCTGCATATGCATTTCGCTACCTGCTTTATCTTTCAGAAATCCACAAATCAAGAATTTTGCGCTCTCCATTCCCGTGTAACTCAAAAAAATAAATAACGCCTCATGATTCCTCATTAATTCATTGCAATTTTCAACAACAACCATACATCTTTCATTGCTTTTTCTGATTGAATCGAATAATCTAACTATTTGTTCTGGACCAATGAGAGAGCAATATTCTAGTCTTAACCCGCATTTTTCGGCAAAAAGCCTCACAAACTCTCTTTTTTCTCTATCACGTACGTTATTAATACCTTCAATTTCTTTTACATCTATTTGCTTGCTCTTTTCTTGGCTTGGCTGCCAAAATAGAACATTAGGCAAAGGCTCGCCATTTTCAATTTTTCTGATTCTGCAAGCAAAACTTTCAACAAATTCGACAAGGCCCGCTGAGGTCTGTTCTTGTGCCGGCCCTACCAAAGCTTGTTCTTGCATGCCTGAAGGGAAAACGCTGCTCCAATTATTACACCGCCCAATACCCACTATAATTCATAAACCGTCCTTATAAACATGAATTTTTCATTACTGTTTTGCTACTACAGGAAAAGTATATCACATAAATTTTTATTGTCAAATTGAATTTTTTACCCTCATTTCAAACAAAATTTACCTCAAAATAAATCTTTGAAAGAAGCCTTTTAATTGACTTAATTCGCAGGAGCTAAGCATTGAAAAAAATGATGCATCAGCCTTTTCCACTACCGGCAAAGCCTTGACCAACAGTTCTCTTCCTGCAGGAGTTAGAACCGGATTCTTACTACGCTCATCAGAACGGGTTCGCACAACCAAAGATTTTCTCTCAAGCCCACGTATGATCTGGGAAGCAGTATTGGGGTCAAGACTCGCAGACTTGGCAATATCTGCTTGGCTCGTCCTCCCCCCTTCTTTCGTCAACCAACCTATTACTGCCAATACCACAAATTGAGGATGTGTAAGACCCAAGGGCTGAAGAATCGCTTCAAGCGAGCGCCGCCATTCCATACTTACTCGCCAAAGCAGATAGCCTACGCTTTCTTCTGGGCCCCTATGTCTACTAAGCTGCTCGAAATCAACTCGATCACTCATTGTTCCCTATGCAATGTATATATTCTTATACGGTGCCCATCAGGGTCCAAGGCCACGAAGGTGCGCCCAAAATCCATATCTGTTGGTGGTTGTGCCATGACGATACCCTGCTTAACCCAATCAGTATAAAGAACATCAATATTTTTCTCTTCAAAGCAAATTTCTGTTGCGCCAGGCAGCGCATCAACCTTGGGCTCAGCCGTATCGCGCGACCATAAGCCCAATTTAACATCATTATTTAAAACATAGAGAACAAAAGTAGGCGATTCTTCGACCGGTTTTAATCCCAAAATTTGATTGTAAAAACGGTCACTTTTAATGGGATCCGACACAAATAAAAGAACATAGCCCAATGCCGGCACTGCAAACATAACAAATCCTTTCGGTTACACTTTATACGCATAATCATAATACGTATGCGTATTATTTGCAAGAAAAATATTAAACTTTTTTTATAGACCCTGTATTTCTAACATTACTCTCTGGGATTTTAACAGATTCCTCACTTTCGCTTTAAAAGCATTATTTGTTTTCTTTTCGTTCAATAAATCATACACGCCTTTCTGCTCAATCTCTCCGCCTTCGATGGGTACATTTGCTTAAAAGAGTAAGAAGAGTAAGCGAATCGCTGTGAGCCGGATGGAGCCGGTGAATTCATGCGCGAGTTCGAGCAGGCATGCGAAAATAATTATATTGAAAAATAATTATTTTTATATGTATTAAATTAAGACAATCTCTTGATTTTTTAAGGATTTACTTTGTATGTTCATGATAGTGATACTAGTACTATTGCTAACGTTTCGCTAACCCAGGAGGTGCGCCAGGAAGACTATCGATGATGTTGTTATATTGTTACTGTTTCGCTAACCTAAAGGAGATTTTATGACTATTTTTAAAAAAATTTCAGCGGCAACACTCTTGTGCGGCCTATTGGCGAGTGTATTGAGCTTACCTCTCTTTGCTAAGCCATCCTCTTTTCCAAATGATCTGAAACTGACAGATGCCTTTTCAAGACCAAGCCAGACTTACATAAGGACCTCCATTTCTGATGATGGAAGCCAAGTCTACCTTCTCTACCTTGTATCTGATACTCCAGGAGCAATAGAAGCTGAATTATTCCGCAATGTAAATGGAAAGTTAGAGTCGGAAAATACCGTCACCCTATCCACTACTCAACCCAACGACTATTTTCCTCTAGTTGTCGATGGATTTGCATCATCGGATTTTAAGAAATTCTCAGTGCTTGATGCGGTCATCACAGGGCCAAATTCAATTGACGGTCGTATCCGCATTTTTGATCAGAACCTCAATCTCACTGCTACGCGCATCATATCTTTCACTGGGTTAGTTGTCGCGAACACTTTGGGTCTTGGCGGAACGTTCAGCGAAGATGGAAGATATGTTGCTTTCACAGTCAGCTATCCAGCTATTGGGCAAACAAACTCAACGACAACTCTTTTTGTCTTAGATTCTAAGGACCTATCACCGGTAGCCGAAACCACTATTAACGCGGCCAATGCATATGACGCCAGTCAGTGGGTCACCCTCGAATGCAATGGCAAAAAAAACTACTACCTCACATTCCTATCTGGTCAAGGTTCTTGGAGCGAAAACTATGAAACCACTTACAAACCGCCTTATTTCATCCAGGTATATAAGGTAGACATTTCCACTGGCTCCATTACGCTTGTTGATGAATCCCCGCTTCCAAAATTTGCTGGGATCGATACGTTGGATCTCATGAGATTAGGTAAAAAGGCGCTTATCTCCCATGGAGGCTTTACCTCTTTATTTCCTAATCAGCTCAGCATTTATGATACACTCTATCTAAAAACCACCTCATTGCCTAACGATAATGCGGAATCACGCGTACTAGAATTTGATGGCAAAAAACTCAAAGTGATCTTTAAAGAGGCAACAAATTTTTGTAATCGCACACTGTTTTATCCCCCGCATAAGGGCCGCACCTACCTCGTGGGAGCCAATACTATATCAAACACCGACGGCAACGATCAGCTTCAAGTACTTAATGCAGAGTTTTATGTATTAGCTAACATTGCTTGCAAAAATGGCAAGAAGCAGTTTGTGCCGATCAACCTTCCCCGACAAGACGCGCTAAACACTGGTGCAAGATTTAGCAATGACGGTAAATGGTTGATACGAACTGGATCGTATGGTTACTTAAACGGAGAGATTAGCAATGCTGACGTGGATGCTATTGGAATACGTAACGTCCTGTTGTACAGGGTGATCTAAAAACCCATGACAAATCGGGTAATCGGGTAGGAGGGAGCGGCTTCTAGTCGCTCCCGACCTCCCACAGAACCGTGCGTACGGGTCCGTACACGGCTCTTCACGTTAGTTGATCCATTTCCGGATGTCGAACCAGTGCTCGCGGTTTTCGTTTGAGCGAATTTTCAAGCCCATTTCTTCTATGAACCACTTATTGGGGTAGGCCTTTTCTAACCCTCGCGTATGTGAGAGTGCCCATCTTCCTCTGTTTGAGTATGCCGTCGCCGCTGCCAGGTTGCGAGTCACGCCCAGCTTCTGGAGCTTCTCACAGAGGTTGCGTCTGCTCTTTTGGTTACTCACCAGTCGCGAGTTAGACAATCTTCTTTCGTGTTCGGCCCTTCGCCTCCATCCAGTTTTTTTTTGGACGCTTTCCGCGAGTTTTGTCCTCTGATGTGTCGCCACATCTCCCTCGGCTCTCGGCTTTACGGCTACTATGGCCTCATCTGCAAGCCCTCTGTCCCTATCAGTCGTTTTCCAACGCTGGTTAGGGCTTGCGGTGTCGTAGTTACACCTGCCCAGATCAGACGGCTCTTCACCGGGTAAGTTCGGTATCTCTGTCTCCGCCCACCTACCTTCATTACATTCATGAGTTACGTAAGGATATTGGGTTTTGGCCTTCTCCGCGGCCTTACCCTCATGCCTGCCTTACGAAGGTTCACTTTCGTTTAGGTGGCGAATTTGGCTTCAGCTTCCTTCAGATCCTCCATTGGAGTCTCTCGGCCGTTTTCCCCTCGACGGGCAGCCGTTTGACCTTTCTTCGGGCACCCTTGCCTTCGCCTATACATTCCCTCCTTTCAGGGCTATATCCGGACTTCCACCGGCTAGTTACCGAACATGCCGGTCGCACGGAGCGACTTAGCGTCGCTCCCGACCTCCCACAAAACCCACCATACGTGGCTCTTCACGCTCTCTTGATCTACTTTCTGATATCCAACCACCGCCCGCGCCACTTCGGACTCCTTAAAGCTCATGTTTTAGCAAATGCCCTTTAAACTTCTACCTGTGTAAGTCGATGGAAGTGGTGAATCCATGGGCGACTTCAAGCAGCCACGCGAAAATAATTCTATTGATATGTATCGAACGACTGCAAATCTCTTGATTTTTTAAGAATTGGTTTTATATCTTCAGCACTAAATAATAGTTTAATGTTTCGCTAACCCAATGGAGGTACACCCGAAAGACTATCGGTGATATTGTTACTGTTGTTACTGTTTCACAATCCTAAAAGGAGATTTTATGACCATTTTAAGAAAAACTACAACCAGACTACTCATGTGCAGCCTATTGGCAAGTGGATTGAGCTTACCTCTCTTTGCTAAGCGATCTTCCTTTCCAAATGATTTTGTACTTACAGATGCACTTCAAAGACCAAGTCAAACGTTTACGTCACCGACCGTCTCCATTTCTAATGATGGAAGCCAAGTCTATCTCGTCTACGCTGTATCTGAGACTCCAGGAGGAATATTAGCTGAATTATTCAACAACTCAAATGGAACATTAACCACGGCTCAGACACTCACCCTATCCACTACTCAACCTAACGACTATTTTCCAATAGTTGTAGGTGGATGGGCATCACCTGATTTCACGAAATTCTCAGTGCTTGATGCGGTCATCACAGGTCCAAATTCAGTTGACGGTCGTGTCCGCATTCTGGATAACAACTTCAACGACCTCGTTCTACCGCGTATCATAAGCTTCACTGGGTTAGATTTCCCCAGCCTTTTAGGTCATGGCGGGGTATTTAGCGAAGATGGAAAATATCTCTCTTTCACAGTCAGCACCGGGCGGCCCTACTCAACAACAACTTTTTACGTTTTGAATACTTCCGACCTATCAACTGCAGCCCAAACCACTATCAATGCGGCCAGCAGCCTTGACGTGTCTCAGTGGATCACCCTCGAATGTAAAGGCAAAAAAGACTACTATGTCACATTCCTATCTTGCCAAGGTTTTTATAGCCCAAACTTTACACCCGGCTTTGAAGTCAGCTACCAGCCCCCTTACTTCATCCAGGTATATAAGGTAAACGTTACTACTGGCTCCATTGATCTTGTTGCTGAATCACCGCTTCCAAAATTTGCTGATGTCAATACCTTGGATGTCATGGGATTGTCTGATAAGGGACTTATCGCGCACGGAGGTTTTTGCTCGTTATTTCCTAATCAGCTTAGTATTTACGTTACAAACGATCTAAAAAAAACGTCATTACCTTTCGACAATGCGGAAGCACGCGTACTAGAATTTGATGGCAAAACACTCAAAGTGATCTTTAAACAGGCACTAAATTGCTGCAATCGCACACTATTTTATCCACCCGCTAAGGGCCGTACCTTCATGGTGGGACAAAATGCTGTGACAAACGTCAACGGCAATCCTCAAACTCAAACAACAATGCCAGAATATTATGTATTAGCCAACATTGGTTGCAAAAATGGTAAGGAACAGTTTGTGCCGTTGAATCTTCCCCGCCAAGACGTCTCATATGCTCTTCCAAAATTTAGCAATGACGGCAAGTGGTTTATACGAGCTGGAGCGTTTGGTTACTTCAACGGAGATCCTAACGTTGATGCTATTGGAATACAGAACGTGCTATTGTTCAAGGTGATCTAAAATCCATGGCAAATAGGGTAGGAGGGAGTGACGCCAAGTCGCTCCCGACCTCCCACAAAACCGTGCGTACGGGCCATACATGGCTTAACACGTTACTTGCGATTTTCGTTCGACCGCACCTCCAGGCCCATCTTCCCCCTTGAGTGTTCAAGGCTTTCTTGTTTGCAACTAAAGAGCTAGCTCACGGGGAATCAGAGTAATCTGGCAATGCTATCTGTTACTGACCATGCCTATCTAAAAGTTTGGCCGCTTTTCTTTTCATTTCAGAATTATCATTTTACTCCAATGCAGCCCGGTCTGGCCGCAACCAGATAAAATCTGTACAATCCCAACAAAATTTGTCAATTATATATTTTTTATTAAAAAAATAAGTCTAGTATGAACAGAATGCCAAACGTCGATCAAGAATCTTAACAGAAAATTTTAGCAAAACCCCCTTGCCCTATGAAAAATTTTGATATATAATTTTATAATAGACAAATAAAAAAATATTGGTAATTATTTATAACAATAAAAGGAAACCGATGGAGAAGAACATGAAATTTTTTTTACTACTCTTTTGCTTTTCAATGATCCCTCTTTATTCGCTCGTAGCGATGGAAGTGCCTCATAGGGAGATTTATAGTCAAGCAGATCTCAACACTGCCATTGAAAAGATGGAAAAACTGTGTATTAAGCACTTTAGCAATAAATATTTAAACTCAGCACTGACTGAACTGAATAATTGCAAATATGAACCTGATGAACTCAATGCTTTTTTGTATGCCTTTAAAGCCCTAAAAAACTTTCAAGCAGCAGCTTGCAAGGAAAGCGGAAATCTCAATGATATGCTCCAAGGAATTTGCAAAGATTATGAAAAAAAAGCACACGCTGACTACAGGGAAAAATTGAATGAATGTATAAAACAACTTAAAAATCTCTTAGACTTGTGCCCGGATATCGATACAAGAACATACTCGATCATCAAGTCTTACATGGAGCTTTTTACAAATTTAAGCGCCGATACAGCAGAAGATTGGGGCTTATTGGCCGATACTATTGAGGGCTGTCGTCAAACCATACCAGCAAACGTAGTTCATCCTGCTAGTAGCAGCCTTAAAATGTTAGGAGCTCTCGCCAAAAAAGTGCAGGCGATCACAAACGGTGAGCCGTCGGATGTCAGATATTTGTGCATTGGCTCCATTCGTAATAATTCCCGCGGGCCTGTAGTAGTATCTATTGCTGATAAACAGATACTAATCAAGCCTGGTGTACCTTACTGTTGGGAGGTTTTAGTTGATGATAACCAGATAATAATCATCAATGATGGCACAACAGCCTGGCACATCCAAATCGATACTAAAAAGAACAATAGAATTTTACTCAGGAGTAAAAAAACTGTCATAGATACAGGTACTTGCGCCGATACAAAATTTGATATCACCATAGATGAGGTAGGAAAAATAATTTTTGCCGAAACACAAAAGGGCTTCTGCCTGGCATAAGATTCGGAAAAAATAAATAGAATTTGTTGCATATTGAAAATTTTATTTATTATTCTAGATATGATGATAAACTTTTTATTGATGATATTTTAGTTAAAATTTTTAAAAATATTTATTGGGAGAATTGTATGAAACTAATGGCTAAACTTTTCATTATTTTACCATTTATTGCACTTCCACAGGTACATTCACTCTATGCCATGGAAAAACCGGTAGAATGGAAAAACCGTAGTCTTGAATCAAGAATGCAAGATGTCGTAAGGACCTTAAAAGAAAATGGCTTTGCCGCAGCAGAACAGCTTCTTGAGAATCCAAATGCTCTGGACGGGGAAGGAAACAACGCTTTACTTTGGGTTTCCCAACGCTATCACTGGAATATATACACTCAAAGAATTTTGGGGACACTTCTAGAAGCGGGTGGCAACATAAACTTTGCAAATCCAAACAACGGAAATACCCCTTTGCTAGCCGCTCTTACAGGCTCACAGGACAGAGCTGTCGGAGGACATTTTTGGCCATCTGAAGAAATGGCTGAGTGGTTAATAAAGAATGGTGCTGATGTAAATGCCAGAACGAGGACAGGTAAGACCGTTGATACACTCATCGGGAATCTTAAAAATGAATTTTGGAGGGCGGATCTTAACGCCTTAGTTGCCCAAAAAGGGAGTGCGCAACAAAAGGTGCCACACCTATCAGAGCAATCTTTGCCCGAAGCGTTTGAGGAACTACTCTGGCTTTTTGACTTTCTCTCAAGAGAAACAAACTTAAAAACTATTAATGAAGCTCGCATAGAGCTCGAATTAGCGCAAAATCAAGCGAATAACACACCCGTAGCTCTTATTCATCTGGTTGGATCTTTAGTAAAACTCAATGAAAAACAGATCCAGGGCGATATTTTTGCTTCCACCAAGCAACTTCTAAAGGATCTTATAGAGCGGTATCAGAAAAAAGTATTGGAAGAGGCTGGACCTGTAACTAACATTCGAAATAGGCCAACAATTTGAGATTTCTTATATCAAAATGATATGTGGCGAGGGGCTGATAATAATGGCTAGTGAATATTTTGATCTTAAATACGTAATAGAATTTTTTTTACTATGATTCAAGGAAAAATCAATGAAAAAAATGGTAACAATCTTTATGAGTTTATCAGCCCTAGCACTCATGCAATCACACGTGAGTCACGCTATGGAAATACCCGAACGGCCATTAGCTGCTTCCCCTAAAAGGTATAGTCAAATAGACCTCATGGATGCAATAAAGCAGGTTGAAGATCTCAACAAATCAAACCCTGATGTGCATTTGGAACTAACCTTAGCTACTCTTAAAAAAGCCAAACTACAAACCTATGAATCTGACGCCTACAAATCTGTCTTAGAAGCATTAAGAGATTTGAGGGAACTCGGCTCGGATTTGCCCAAGTATACGCATATTGAGGAAATGCTCCAAGGTATTGCGGATGATTACGAAATAAAATCCCGCTCAGAGTTATTCGAGAAGCTCATAAACCTGCTTGAAGATCTTAAACAGCGCTCGAGGTCTTCACAGAAGCTTCAAAAGGCCTTGGATGATCTTGCATTGGCAAAAAAAGAATTGAATACCAACAACGCTTTGAGACGTTTAATCAGTGCTCTTACCCACATTATGTCTGTAGGGAATATAGGCTCACAAGATTTAGATCCGATTAAAGAACTAGTAACCGACTTAGTACACCGCTATAAGGAACTGGCACTTAAAATGGAAGTCGTAAAAATCGAAGAGCCGGTCAAAGCTGTTGGCAAAGGAGAAATCCTCATTAAACCGAGCAAACCCGCTCCCATCACTCTTAAACCTGCCAAACAGCCGATGGTTTCGGTGGCCCTCGCCGCGGCAATAAGCAAAGCACCCGCGGGAATAAAACCCCCTCCTGCATCCCTAGTCAAAGCTCCTGCGGGCAACGAACCAATCTCCCAAGAAGAGTCTGAGTTATCACCCGCCGCCTTTTTGGAACTCATCAGCAAAGCACCTGCAGGCTTTAAACCGGGAGCATTAGCCCAGCAACTTCCTGAACTAGCTCCCAAGCAGCAACCATTCAAGCCAAGCCGCAAATCTGTTCTTGTGGTACCATCTTCCCTAGCAGAAATAATCGGCAAAGCACCTGCAGCAGTTAAGCCTAGTGCACTAGCTGCTAAAAAGTAGAAGCGATAAAAAAGATGCATACTGATCGAACTTTTACTTTTTATCTTTCGCTTGAGCGATGGCTGAAAATGCCATACTCGCTAAATCTCTTTGACGCTGATTAGTACATCTTCCCAAAAGAAGAAGAAGACCTGCGTTATCATTCGCATGCCATAGCTGCATAATTTCTCGTTCAATTGGATCCTTCTCGTCAATTAATATCTCAGCCTCTGCGCTTTGTGCTTGAATTTTTGGCAGCTTGGATTCCAAAGGATCGATTGGCTTGCGCTTGTTATCTCTCGATAGCTGAGCGCTTTTTGGAGTTAAGCTTTGAAGTATGATTGTTATTGTATTTCGATATTCTTCTTTAACAAAATTTTGAAGAAATGCTTCCAGAACAACGCGTTTATTTTCTGTGGTGAGAGGAAAAACATCGATTGTTACTAATAGATCAAAGAGGTCTTTTTGCAATTGGTCCGAAATAGGCTGCGTAACAATATTGTTCTTACAGACTTCAATCGCTTTCATGTCTCCTTTTTCCATCGCTTGTTTTAGAGCTTTGATAGCCATGGTTTCATATATGCTTGTTACCGCAAGTTCCATACAGTAGATTGGAGCTGGAAAGATTATTAAAGAACAATACAGTATTTGATACAGTTTCATAGTTTTTTTCTTTTCTTTTGATAGAATAAATTTTAATTATTTTTTTTTTGCTTTTTTTAGATTGTCTGCGATTTTTCCTAAGCTCCTTCAGAACTTCCTGTGCAAGCTTCTTTTGTTTATCATTACACATTGCCAACATCCTCTTTGTACGCTTAGGCTCATCATTGCAGTAAGATAATAAAATTTCATGTTCAATATACCCAAACGAATCGCTATCACCTTCTTTATCTGACATGTCATTACCGGTTTCATCCCGTTCATCATTGATGTTAGTAAAAGCAGCCTCGTCATTTTGCGCATTGACTAAGTCCCATTCACTTTCATTTTCAGTTTTTGTCTGTGTGGCAGCTGTATTCTTGATTTCTTCAGTCTCTTGGGGCTTTACTAAATTCGAATTTTCCTTTGGCACTTCCATACAATACACTTGAAATGGCACGAGGAAAAAAATTGCTTGATATATACTCACAATGTCCTTCTGATTATTTTATGAATTAATTTATCAATTTTATATTCTAAATATACAATAGCCAGCGAGTTTGTAAAGAACTTGGCCACTACTTACCACTCTCCAGTTTGCAAATGCCACAATTTTGCATAAGCACCATCTTTTTGTAGAAGCTCATTATGACTCCCTGATTCAATTATCTGTCCTTTATCAACAACAAAAATGATATCTGCATGCCGGACGGTAGATAGCCTATGTGCAATAATAATCATGGTATGATGATGCGAAAGCTGCATGAAAGACTTTTGTATGGCTGCTTCTGTTTCATTATCAACTGCTGATGTTGCCTCATCAAATATGAGTATCGGAGCCTTCTTTAATACAGCCCGCGCAATGGCAATCCTTTGCCTCTGACCTCCTGATAGGTTTTTTCCATCTTCCCCTACGGGGCTTTCATAGCCTTGAGACATTTGCTCAATAAATGCGTGGGCTTCAGCTAATTGTGCTGCTACCATTATTTCTTGCCGTGTGGCATCAAAGGTACCATAGGATATATTTTCTGCAATGGTCCCGTCTATCAAATAAATATCCTGGCTTACCAAAGCAATTGCCTTACGCAAAGCTGCTAATTTCAGTGATTTTATAGGCAATCCATCGATTGTTACCTGCCCTTGGCTCACATCATAAAATCGCAACAATAATTTTATAAGGGTACTTTTGCCTGAGCCCGTTGTGCCTACAAATGCCGCAGTCTTCTTGGCGGGAATAGTACATGTTACATCCTTTAATACGTTTTCACCTGCCCCATAGGCAAAAGATATTTTATCAAAGTGCACCTCGCCCTTAACTATCCTAGGCAGATCATAAGACCCATCCTTGATTGTTGCAGATAAATCAAGTATTTGAAAAACGCGGCGTGCTGATGCCATCGATTGCTCATAAAGGGAAGTTATGGTAGTAATTTCAGTAAACGGCCACAAAAATCTCTGTGTCAAAAAAACCAGTGCAGCATACCAGTTGATCGGCAGCCACCCACGAAGTGCATAGTAGCCACCGATAATGAGTATTGCAATAAACCCAACCATAATAGCCATACGAATCGTAGGAATATAGGCAGCTTTTAATTTGAATGCACGAGCCTGCGCCTCCTGCAAAAGCCTTCCTTCGCCAGCAAATAGCTGTTCTTCATACGATTCAGTCGAAAAACTTTTAATCGTAGAAATGCCCGCGAGCCTCTGCGCTATATGGCCCGAGAGAAGCCCAGTACGTTCTCGTACCGCCACATATACCGTGGCCAATCGGTCCTGAAAATAATAGGCTATCCCTATTACAAACGGGATGGGAAGCATTGCTAACAAGGCCAGCGTGGGCGATAGATAGATAAAAAGACCTCCCAATACAACAATGTTAACCAAAAGCTGAATCACCGCGTTGGGTGCTTGAGCAAAAAACTGTTCAAGTTGCGCTATGTCATCTTGTAAGATGGCCAAGAGGCCCCCTTTGGTTTTTTTCTCGAAGTAGGCTGTATCGAGCTTTTGAAGATGTGCGTACGTTTCAACCCGTAGGCCTTGCTGGGCAGCAAGCGCCACATCTTGCCAGAGAATTGAATAGAGATATTCAAATACAGACTCCAAAATCCATAAAAGAGCAGTAATCCCTCCAATGAGGTACAATTGTTTAAAAGGATCTACAATTCCAAGACGTGCCACAATCGAATGCTGCTGATTTACAATCACATCAATTGATATGCCTATGAGTATTTCAGGCACAATATCGCACAATTTATTAGAAGCAGAACAGAGCGTTGCAAGTAGTATTTTAATCTTATAGGGAACCATGAGGTTCACTAATCGTTTTAAGTCGTTCATATTTTTCCTAAAGCACATTATTTTTTTTAAGGTTTTTTATCACAGTTTCAAGGGCCCCATTAATATGATGATCCATAAGGCTTTGCGCCTTTTTAACATCTCGGTTTAAAGCGGCCTGAGCAAGCTCCTTATGTTCTTCATGATTGAGAGCCAAATCTTCCTGAGCAGAATTAAAAGCAATGCGGCAATATCTATCAAATTTTAGATATAAATCATGCCGAATCTTTAATAGCGTTGGTGAATTACAACCGCTAATAAGCGCCACATGAAATGCATAATTTTTCTCTGCCCAAACAGGATAAGGAATAGCCTCTTTTCTCTTTTCTATGAGCCCAAGTTGATGCAAAGCACCAACAACCGCAGCTTCCCATGCATCATCACCACGCTCAATCGCTTGAACCAAAGCCATGGTCTCAATCTGAGTAAAGGTATGATACGTATCTCTGATATCGGTCTCATCTACCGTTGCTACAAAAAAGCCCCGATTATTGCTCGTTTCAACGAGCCCGGATGCTACCAATCGAGATAACGCTTCACGAATCGGACTTTGGCCCGTACCGAGTAACTCTTTAAGAGAATGTATTTTCAGCTTTTGCCCCGGCTTTAATGTCCCCAGTATGATCGCATCCTGTAGGTGCTCATAGCAGTGCTGAACAAGCGTATCAGTTCCATAATTAACTTTATTTTCCATAAGCTTCTCCGGTTAATGTTATTTTTATTTTACCGGCAATTTTTTATTTTGTCGACAAAAATTTGCTTCATCGACAAAAAATGGGTGGATAACCTATGCCTCGCCCCGCTTGATTTTGATACTACGTCTAGTACACTAAACTTAGTAAATAACGAACATAAAAAATGGAGTTCCCCTATGGAAAAAAAAATGAGAATACGTATCGCATCACTTCTTATCTGCTTGGCCTCATACTCACTTAGGGCAATGGAAATTGCTCAAACGGATAATCAGGGCGACCTAGAAATTACAATCAATCTTGTAGAGGAACTAAAAAAGAACTCGGCAGTAACCCTTGAAGATGTGCTAGCCCTTCTTAATAAAGCAAAAAACGAACCAAATACTGCGATGAAATCACTAGCGTCTGCCGTAGAAAAACTTACCGTCACAGACGGATTAAAAGCGCTTATTTTAAAAATGCTCAATGATAACTTCCTTGATGTCTCAAAAAAAGGCGCTGCAGCTATTTGCCATAACAGTACTACTAAAATCGATCCCAAAGTAGTAATCGGAGAAATTTATAATAGTTCAGCGAATCTCATAAAAATACACCACAAGGGAAAAACGGAAACGTTTTATCCATCACTGCGTTTAGGTTCATTAGACCAGGAAGTGCATCCGGGAAATATCGAGTGCCCTTTGATCATAGAGGTTATTGACCACGCTGAACCACACCATCCAGAAAACTCCCTTCTCAAGGCGTGGCTGGGAATAGATGATGCAAACTATCTCACACTGACCACTCAGGCTGGCGATATCGTAGCAAAATCTGAAAAGCAGTATGATGCGGACAAATCGCATAATTTAGCGCTTTTTGCTGATGGTCGTGTTGCATTTTGGAATCACAATTGAAGAGGTGCTATGCATTTTCTGACGTTTTTTTTCATGATAGACCGAGTGCTCCTTATTCTTGAGAGCTAAATCTTCCTGAGCTGCATTAAAAGCCATACGGCACTATCTATCAATTTCAGGTGCAACTCATGTCTAAAGAAGAAGCGTTTTGATTTTTATAATTGCCTGGTATCTTACCATAGTAAAAAGCCAACATATAACCTGGAGTTCCTCTCGCGTAATTGGATCTTTTTTTGTAGGCGCTCAATAACATGCGTGACGAGCGTTGTTTTACCAGCTCTTTAAGGAGCGGAAACAATAAATAATGTACCGGGAAGAATTTTTTAGTAATGTCTACAGAGCAATTGTAGCATAAAATCCTTTAATTGGCCATTTCAATAGTTTTTTTAAATTGACAGGCAATTGTTTGTTATGATAGCTTCTTCAAATCATTCTAAAAAAAGGAGCCGTATGAAAATGAGGGCTACATTCCCGTTCTTTATAAGTGTAATTCTTGGATCCACAAACATATTTTTTGCCATCAGTGCAGCCCTGCATACAGAGTATGATTTTATCATTGTTGGTGCAGGTACTGCCGGATGTGCTCTTGCTTATAAACTTTCTTCAGTGCCAGAATTATCTGTTTTGCTTATCGATAGTGGCTTTGATCATGAAAAAGAGTGGGAAAAGGAATATAAAGAGCCTCTTGCCTTTGAGGTTCAAAATGCTAGAACTGCACTACTAAAGACCTATTTTGATGTATTCCCGCGGATAAAAACAACACCCGTTGATCCACTAAAAGCTATCCTGACAAAATTTTGCTCTGCAAGCGCTCTTGGTGGACTTACTAATTGTAATGATCAAATATGGACACGGGGCGATCAAAAGACGTGGGATTTTATTGGTAACGGTCTTGAATGGGAAAATGTGTTGCCAGATTTTAAAAAAATTGAAAATGTCCATCTCTCATGTGCTACAAATCAAGCTTTACGTGGGACAGTTGGCCCCATAACAATTAAGCAGAAACCCTTCCCTGCAGCAAGCAATCCACTCAACCCTCTTGAAACTACGCTTTCCCAATTACTTGGCATTAAGATACTAGACGATTATAACGCCGGTCCCACAACGGGGTTGAGCGAAGCTCAATATGCCGTAACCGAATTTTCACCTGCAGGTTCTATGATCCACGGGAAACGTCAAACAAGCTATCAGAGTTTCCTTGTCAAAACCGGTGCACTTTCTCGCCCTAATCTTACCCTTATTACCGGCAGCAGTATTAGAAAAATCGGTATCGAGTGCGGCTGTACCAATCGTGCAACAGGCGTAAGCCTTCAAACAACCAATGGTATTTCTTTTATCGCCGCTAAAAAGGAGATAATTCTTGCAGCAGGCGCACTCAACACACCAATAATCTTGATGCTAAGTGGCATTGGCCCGCGCAAAGATCTGGACGCTGTTGGTATACGCCCGCAGGTCGATATTCCCGGTGTTGGTTCAAACCTGCATGATCATCTTCATCTTGGCACGGTCCTCTTTTCTGATAAAACACTTTACCCGGCCGACTATAAGCCACCACAGCTTATTGTGCAGGCTGATTCAGGCAGCAGCATTGAGCCTGTTACAACCCCTGACTTAGAATATATTTTTACGCCAAGTACTCCTGCAGATGGCAAACTAACATGGTCTGTTGATATATATGTCACAAAACACGCCTTGCGGGGCAAACTTACCCTAAAAAGTAAAGTCCCTGGCTTGCAGCCTACTTTTACCATGTCACCTCATCTTCCCTACGCAGAAAAATCTGAAAGCTTCTTTCCAGAAATAGCCCCTGTATTAGTTCATGCAGTGCGGTTCCTGGAACCCCTTTTAGATGCAAAGTCACTCACTTATATTGAACGGCCTCTTGGGAATGATTTCAAACAAATTCGTTTAATGAAAAATCAGACAGACGACCAGATTCTCAACCAATTTAAGCTTTTTTTTAGTACAGCCACCTTTACCGATTTAAGTGCCCTTGGCTCAAACCTCTTCGTAGCAACCCGCTACGGGGGCACCTGTAAGCTTGGAAGTCGCGATGACATCACCGCTGTTGTTGATCAGGATTTTAAGGTACGAAGCTTTGAAAACCTTCGCATTTGTGATGCAAGTATACTTCCTATTCCCATCCAGTCCCATATGGATGCACCTCTTATGATGCTTGGTTACAAACTGGGCACTAAGCTCTGCAAGGAATACCAAACTATTTTTGATTTTATAATCGTGGGAAGCGGGTGTGCTGGTACGATTCTTGCAAGCAGACTGAGCGAAGATCCAACCACTTCAGTGCTGTGTATCGATGCTGGCACCTACTATAAAACATGGGATGTATCAGCCCCTCAAATAGAAGGACGAACACTCGATAACGTCCAGCCAGTCGAGGCCCTTATTGACCATCTTGGTGGATGGGTTCCCTATTACCCATCTCCTTATACTATAGGGTGGCGCACCATTAGCCCTGCCTCTATAAATGCAATTCGCTCAAATACGCTCTTTGGTGGCGGTAGCACGATTAATAACGGAGATTACTGGAGAGGTGGTAAATGGGTCTTTGATTATTGGGCAAGCCCCAAAGGACTTAATCTTCCTGGCTGGAGCTGGGATGATGTTACGCCTTTTCATGAAAAAGTTGAATTCGCAATTACCCATGATGGTAAAAAACAAACTCCGATAGATCCACTTGAATGGCCAGGCAGAGGAAAACAGGGCCCTATAGCTGTTGAAATAGGTTACTGTGCACCTGATAACCCTACCCAACCAACACTAGCCCACCAATTAGCACAATGCCTCAATTTACCATTTATTAAGGATTATCAGGTGCCTTCGTATGATGAAAGCAACAATCTCATAACAACATATCTGTCACTTAAACAAGTTAACCGAACACGTGTAGTAACGGGTTATATAGATGATAGTAAAGCTGCCCAAAGGGAAAATCTTACACTTATCTTCCAAACACCTGTTTCCCATATCATTTTTGAAGATACTAATACTCAAGGGGGCCTGAGAGCAACCGGTATCATGACCTATGATGGCAAGGTATATAAAGCTAACAAGGAGGTTATTGTAAACTGCGGCGCAATTATATCTCCTAAGCTCCTTATGCTCAGTGGCATTGGTGATTCAAACACACTGTCCCAAAAAGGAATAGCGTCTCGTATTGACGCACCTGGTGTAGGAAAAAACTTAGCTGATCATACCGCTCCACTATTAGAATCATTTAAAACAACACAATTACAGAACCACGGAGCCCAGCTTACCCAACATTTCAAGGCCATTCTTAAAACTCATGAAAACACCTTTAATAACTGGCCCGATTATGAACTTGCTCTCACCTGCAGATTAAATCCGGCGACTGGTGAAACAACACTCAATTGCCAAACGTATGATTTGCTCTGCCCGGTAAATGGTGAAATTCTTATCAGATCAAACGATCCCCAAATAAATCCGGAAATCCTCAACGTCCACAACGTATTTGACAGCCGTGGAGAAATACGAAGCGACCTGATCCCTCAGTGGTTAGCAATATATAGGATATGGCTCACCCTCTTTCTCAATTTAAAAGGCACAGTTATGAAGGAGATGCAAGAAGCTGAAACTGCATTTTTTGTGCGAGATACTCAGGGCCAGGTAAAGCCAAATCCAACAGATGAGGAAATCTTAAATGCCTATAAAAAAGCGCTTGCGCAGGAGCCCGATCGCAAGAGATATAAAACAAGACTTGATAAAGGCCATTTCATGGGCACTTGCAGAATGGGAAATAGAAAAATCGACCCTTGGGCCGTCGTTGATGAAAATTTTAAAGTGTATGGCACTACCAATGTACGCGTTATAGATAATAGCGTAATTCCATCAACCCCAGATGGAAAACTAGTAGTTGGTCCGTTTGGCCACCCAACAGGATGGCTCTATATGTTTGGTGAAAAAATAAGTGCAACCCTTAAAAAAGAATACAAGCTTTCATAGGACAACCTCAATGATACGAATGATACACTATTTTTTGCTTCTATTAGCCCTTATCCAGCCAAGCCTTCATGCAAGGGAACTGACAAAAAAGGTTCTGTATTTTACTAAGTCATCGGGCTATGAGCATGCCGTTGTAAAAAGGCACGATGGGCAACTAAGCCTATCCGAGCGAATTTTATGCGAGCTTGGATCAAAATATTCAATCGAATTTACCTGTTCAAAAGACGGACGCCTCTTCACTCCAGAATATTTGGCGCAATTTGATGCTTTCTGTTTTTATACAAGCGGAGACCTTCTTTCGCCAGGTCGGGATGGCAATCCCCCTCTTACACTCAAAGGCAAAGAGGCCTTACTTACAGCAATTAAGCAGGGAAAAGGCTTTATTGGAATTCACTCGGCAACGGATACCTTTCATAAAGGAGAGACCGCACAAACCAATACCAAATGTGATCGCGCCTGGCGTTATCGCAATCTGCAAGAAGATGCTGATCCTTACACACGGGTGATAGGAGCCGAGTTAATTCTTCATGGAGAACAACAAGTTGCCAAAGCACGTATTATTGATCCGGCATTTCCCGGCTTTGCTGATAAAGGCACTACAATCGAACTTATGGAAGAATGGTATTCTATGACCGATTTTTCTACCGATATGCATGCACTGCTTGTTATGGAAACCAATGGCATGAAAGGAGCTCCTTATGATCGCCCCTGTTACCCCAATACGTGGGCACGAATGCATGGAAAAGGGCGCGTTTTCTATACTGCTCTTGGCCACAGGGAAGATGTTTGGACCAATCCTCTCTTTCAAGAACTCCTTCTTGAAGGCATCCTCTGGGCACTAGGGTTAGGAAACCCTTCTGTCACACCCAATTTAGCTCAGACAGCCCCTCATGCTTCTCAGCTTCCTCCAATCTCCATGCCATAAGGGAGCTCATTAGGGAAAAAACATGCCTGGATTTTAACCAAAAACGGCTAAAAATATCCCTGTATTTTTATTTACCGCTAATTTTTTTATTTTGTCGAAAAAAAATGCAGTATACCATCCACACTATTTCCAAGATCTCGATCCTATCGATGAAGAGTTAAGCATTCTCAAAAACAGGCATTTGATTTTGAGATTTGCCCTGGTATCTTACCATAGTGCATAGCTAACATATAGCTGGAGCTTCTCTATGAAAAAAAGAATGGCAATACTTACCTCTTTTCTCCTCATTGGTTTGGCATTGGTATCTTCAATTAACGCTATGGAGCAGGCGGCGGAAAAAACACTCAATCCCACCAATATACCGGACGTATCACTCGGGCAGGAGCTTAAAAAAGATACTGAAGAAACAAAAATGGATTTGATTAGAAATAATAAGCATATTTGGTTTGCTATGGCAAATAACTTTAGATATGAGAAGAATCAACCAGCGCGAAATGAAGAATATCTGCAATTAACGAATAGAAGCAATACGTATCAATCTTATGGAATAAAAGATGAAATTCGTAGCCTATCCTTAAATTATGCCGGTACCTCTTTGGCAGGCTGCACTGTGACAGGAAAAGTATTCTCTTTAACCGGCAAAGAAAAAAGTGATGCAATAGCACTTGTCCAGGCATTTGGAACAGGAATACACGCAGTAGCACAGCATGAACCAGATGGATTAGTACGTTTTTTTTCCAGACGCGAAACCCTAGATTTCGATCTAATAAGCAATAAAGATTTCGGCCACCCTCTAACCTTGCCTAAAATAAAAACTATTTTGACCAGCTCCAATTATCAATGGATTCTGGCGAAGTCTTTTAAAGGAGAGGTACTATTGATGCATATCAATACTGAAAACAAATGTATCAAAAGCTTCACATCTGATAGCGCTCTTTTAGAGAAAGCAACTACTTTTGCAATAAATAGCAATGGCACACGTGGATTAGTTGGTTATGAAGGCTCATGCCTTATTTTGAAAATTGATGAATCAATGTACTCTATCATTCAGCTATTACCTATATATCAAAATGTGATAACGGTTGATATATCTGCAGACGGCAAAACAGGTCTTATTGCTGAAAAAGAAAGGATTAACATTCTTAATATGGAGAATTTATCGTACCGCCAGCTTAGCTGCTTGCCAACGATTAATGCTGCTGCGCTCAGCCCTTGCGGTACATACGTAGCAACGGGACACTGGGATGGAATTTTGCAGCTCACTAATGTTGCTGAACTTTGGTTCGTAAATCTTTGCCAAACAGATGAAACATTTACCTGTATCTACTTTAGCGGAGATGGTGATACCATCGCAGCGGGATCAGATAAAGGAATTTACAAAATAAGTTGCTCAACAATTCTCCAATCACTCCGTAAGGCTTCCCCATTATGCGTTTCTACAATGGTCAAACTCTTTGATGATAAAACTATTTTAGCTAATCCAGCTCTACTAAAAGAATTTCTTGATGGGCGAGTGATAAATAAAGAGCAACTTCTTAAAATGCATGATATTGAGCCAGCAGCAATAGGAGCGGAAGAATGTCCCATTTGCAATGATCATATCTGCGATATTACTACTCCCTGTAGCCACTCAATGTGCGATAACTGCTATGCAAAATCTATAGACTTTAATAACCAGTGTCCATTCTGCAAACACACGTTGTAAGGCTGTTGACTTGTAGGCCCTGAACCGGAATACCCAAAAAATGCTTAATGGGACCGAATCAGATTATTGTAATTTTTTTATTAGTATAGACCCCAGCTCTTCAATCGCAACTTCAAGAATATCATTTACCACCACATGATGATAAAAAGTATCGATATCTTCTAGCTCTTGGTTTGCAAGGGCTAAGCGACGCTCGATATCCTCTTTACTATCCTGGTCTCGCATAGCAAGACGAATGTGAAGGCTCTCTTTTGTCGGAGGCTTTATACCTATCAACACTGCCTCTGGTATATGTGCTTTGATAGCAGCAACACCTGCTCTGTCTAAAATCGCAATATAATGGGCACCCTGAGCAACTTCTTCTACTATACAGCGAGGAAAGCCATAATACGCCCCATAGGCTGTGCTATACTCTACAAAAAAATTTTGGGCAATCTTCTCTTCAAATTCTTCTTGAGTAATGAAATAATAATCCACTGCGTGGACCTCAGATGGCCGCGGCTTTTTAGTAGTATACGTAATTACTCGCTTAATTGGATGCTCTTTTTGTAGGCGCTCAATAACATGCGCAACAAGCGTTGTTTTACCAGCTCCTGAAGGAGCGGAAATAATAAATAATGTACCGGGCTGAATTTTTTCTTTTTGCACTCTTTCATATCCTTACGCTGCAGTGATGTCTACAGAGGTAATTATAGCATAAAATCCTTTAATTGGCCATTTTAATGCTCTATGGTTTTTAACCAAAATCTTTAAAAAACATGTATCATTTTCGACCAAAATGATCTAAAATGATCTATGATTTTTAACCAAAATCTTTAAAAAATATGTATCGTTTTCGACCAAAAATTTAGGGGGGGTTTTAGTGAAAAGAACTATTGATTACTATCTGCGGCAATGGAAAGATGATGCCTACCGCATGCCTCTTCTTTTGCGGGGGGCCCGGCAAGTGGGAAAAACATATGCCGTTCGGCAGCTTGGCAAACTTTTTCCCCAGTTTATTGAAATTAATTTCGAAGCCCAGCCAACACTAAAAAGCATCTTCGAAAAAGATCTCCTAGCAGAGCGCATTCTGCGAGACCTCTCACTTGAATTGGACAAAGAAATAGTTCCGGGCAAAACTCTGCTTTTTTTTGATGAAATACAAGCAGCGCCTAACGCTATAATCGCTCTGCGCTATTTCTATGAAACCATGCCGAAACTACATATCATAGCTGCTGGCTCGCTCCTTGATTTTACTAGTGCCCAAGTTGGCATACCAGTCGGCCGGGTTGAATTGCTTTACATGTTTCCTCTTTCTTTTATGGAATTTTTAGCGGCAATAGATAGAAATTTGCTTTTAAGAGAGATTCTTACACATACTATTAATAAAGAGATCAGTGAAACGGTCCATAACACCATGCTGGAATTGGTCGGACAATATATGGCTTTGGGAGGTATGCCCCGGATAGTAGAATGCTGGCAACAGCTAAAAAAGCCTCGCAAATGCGCGTCTCTTCATTCGTCAATTATCCATACCTATCGTCAAGATTTTGATAAATACGCAAAGAAAAAACAAATTAAATACATAGAAAAAGTATTTGAATCTATTCCTCGACAGTTAGGCGAAAAATTTAAATATAGTCAGATAGAAGGCGAATTTAGAAAGCGGGAACTTTCTCCGGCATTGGATTTATTGGAAACAGCAGCACTCGCGCACAAGGTTTATCAATCATCTTGCCAGGGCTTTCCTTTTGGCTCACAAATTGACCCTTTTGATTACAAAGTAATTTTTCTAGATGTCGGGCTTTCTCAGGCATCCCTTAAATTTAACATAGCAAGTTGGTTTTTAAATCCACTTTCGCAGTTGATTAATAAAGGAGGTTTGGTAGAAGCATTTATTGGGCAGGAAATACTCGCCTATAGCGACCCACAAGTAAAAAATGATCTCTACTATTGGCACAAAGAGCGACCGAGCCAAGCAGAAATCGATTACGTCCTGCAAGCAGGGGAATACATCATTCCCATAGAGGTCAAAGGAGGACGCGGGAAAACGCTCAAAAGTATGCATAGCTTTCTTGAAACACATTCACAAGCTCCTTATGGCATACGTTTTTCAGCACATAATTATTCGCTCTACGAAAAAATTCATTCATACCCCTTATATGCAGTCTCGAAAGTTTTGACATTAGCAGATGAAGAAATGAGAAATGCACTAGAAGAACTAACAAAATCTGAGTGAAGGTGCTCATGTATCCTCAAGCCTTTCACACCTAATTTAGCTCACGCACCGCCTCATGCTTCTAAGATTTCTCCCACCTCCATGCCATAAGAAAACTCGGGTAAAAATTATGCCAGATTTTGACCGTCTTTCCTGTACCTGCTAAGAATTACTATTACCATCTCTTTATTTATTACTTTCAAATAGAATATAATAATTGAGGGATAGCATAGAAGGAGGGGAACATATGAAAGCAAAAAAGTATCTCATCCATGGCACGCTCTGCGTACTTGCTTACACTATGGCATCAGCACAATGTGATCGCTATAAAGAGTATGAAACTCTGATGTATGATGCTCAACGGAGAGTTGAGGATTTGAAAGCTACCTTGAAGAATTTAGAAAAGATACTCGCACGATTGGAATTTAACTCACTGAGTGCAAAAGATCTTACTCATGACCGTATGCACCTGGAGAAAGCACTGAATTCAGCTCTTCTAAGGCTTGCCAAAATCCAAACAAGCCTGCAAGAATGTAATCGAACAAATTGATACCAAAAGGACCCTGCATGTCGTTAAAAAAAATACGCAAGCATACTATCATTTGGGATTTAAGTGGAACGCTTTTTAAGCCAACAGGCTGGAAGCTTTCAAAGCAAGAAATGGCCGATTTATCGCTCCTTCTTTATATGTGGTCCGGCAAATCAAAACCTTCCAAACTTGATCTTTATGCTTTAGAATTGCTCGCCAAAGCTGAAGAACCCCTTCCAGCGTACCAGGTAATACGACTACATACAGGAGACCAGGTTCCGGCAGTTGTTTGTTCACTTCTTGCAGGATTTATCAGTAATGCTCAAGCTTATGAAAAAGTTATGAAGGTGAAGCCAGAAATCCCCTTATCAATTAATGATGAAGAGCTCGAGCAAGTGCACCGTATGATCAAGGCACTCTTTGATCCATCAGCACTGGCTCACTGCATGCATCCGATACCGTCAAGCGAAGAACTTGTTGCTCAATGTGCCCAAAATCCAGATAATACTCTTTTTGTTCTTTCAAACTGGGATCGAGAATCATTTGATCTCTTTTTCACAACATATAGTGCACAGAATGGCCTGAGCCATTTTAAACGGGATAATATACTTATTTCAGCCGATATAGGATATATCAAGCCTCAACCAGAAATTTTTGAGTATTTTCTTTCAAAATATGCACTTGATCCTTCAACCTGCTTTTTTATTGATGATCAGGAAGAAAACATTGCTGCAGCTCAAACCTTTGGCATTGAGGGAATGCAAATCAAGCATGATACTATTCATGAAATCGCACAACGCCTGCGGGCGATTGGTGCGCTCACACACAATCGATGAACTTATTATACGACAATAATTCTAGCGGGTTGCATTGTTTTGCCAACTTATCCAAGCTCCCAGATTCAGCATTTTTGTGTATCAATTGCACAATGTCTCTTTCATGTTGTTTTGAGATCGTTAGTCTATTGGATCGAAGAAATCGCCCTAACGATTAGACTATACTTTTCGCTAGGTTTTTTGCCCGAGTATCCCCGATCACTTGCAATTTATTTTATTCTGATTTGCTCAGAGAAATCTCTCCTCTTTCATTGATAGTTATAATAACTGGTGAGTCGGCACTTACTTTTGATTTTATAACTTCACTTGGTCTTCGAGGAATGTCCTGCTGCTCTACTAGCTTAAGCATATTGTCTTCATCAGCTGTGAGTTGCCATTTCCAGCTGCTCCCAATACTTATGATTGTTTTGCCATCAAGCGGAAGCTGATCAAAGAATGGGTAGAGGCTAGATTCAGGTATTATCACCTTTGAGTCAGAACCATAGGTGATTGAGACCACGCTATTGGAATGATTGATGATGGTATTTATGGTTGCCTTTTTGGCAACCGCGGCAGGTTTAGGAAGGGCTCCTGGCTTAAAACCTCCCGGGGCTTTGCCTATTGCTTGGGCTAGAGCGGGTGAAATTTTTGCTGGCTTGGCTCGAGCCTCTTTGGAGGCTTGTTCATAGACAGCCATAAGATGGTCTAGTAAATGTAGAATACTTTTTTGCAATTCTCGATCTGTTATAATTTTTGCAAAATTAACCGCTGCCCATGCAAACTTGAGGTTATCATTAGGACTATCACCCTTTCTGGCTGCTTGTATACGCTCGAGTGCTTCTTCGAGGCTTGACCTGGGAGCCATTTTGCCGATGACCGTGCGGTATAAAGCATCGCTTTCAGTCTTCTCATTAAGAGCTTCTACCAATTTTTCTACTTTTTCAAGTTTTGCCGCCCTATCATAATCAGCAGCAATGTCTTCGAGCAGTGCAAACTCATGCCCTAGTTTCAAGGGCACCGTCTTCAGGACCTCGATGGCTTTCTTTATAAGTTCATGGGCTTTGGATTCATCTGCTTCAAATTTGGCTTGATTAAGATAATTTAGAGCTGATTTTAGGGATGAGCCTGGATACTCGTCATGGAGCCTTTTTATCCTTTCTATAGCAGTGAGTAAATCTGCCTGAGAATATCGGGGCTGGGGTGCTTGAGGTAGAGGCTTCTCAATGTCAGCAGCAATGTCTTTGAGCATGGAGAGCTCGTGCCCTAGCTCCAAGGGCACCGTTTTCAGGACCTCGATGGCTTTGTTTACAAATATGGAGGCTTCAGATGCATCTGCTTCAATTTGGGCTTTAATAAGATATTTTAGAGCTAATTCTACCGATAAGCTTGGATACTCCTCGTTAAGCCTTTTTATCCTTTCTACTGCAATGTGTAAATCTGCTTGAGTATAGTGAGGTGCTTGTGTGTGAGGCTTCTCCATAGCCTGCAGCAAATTATGAGCTGTAAGTGGTATGCACACTATGCTAAGATAGAGCAAGAAATTTTTTTTCATCGACTTTCCTTTCATATACGTGGTTTAAAAGAGGCGCAGGTCGCTGGCCCTAACAATAGGTTATCAAAAAAATTTGCATATTTGCAATACATATTGAAATATTTTTTTATAAATAACATATGCATAAAGAAGGTATTGAAATTCTGCCTGAAATTGCAGAAGTAGTTTGGTCCTTGTGTCGCGCGTAGGCTTATTAGTAGATGAGGGGGTTATGTTAGATCTTGCCTGTGCGATCATTCGTCTAGATGTTATCCCAGATTTTGACTGGCTTCCATTAAAGTTCCCTGGCGGAAGCGTTTATATGAGTTTACTCGAGAGGTTTCTCGATTCAGGATGAATTTTGGAAGAAGATAAAAAAAATGATAGCACCAAAATAATGGCTTTCGCTTGCTAAAATTGTTACATTACTGATACCTTTTTGAAATATCAAATTTTTGAAAATCCCAGAGGAGGCAAAAATGAGGAATACAATGAACAGATTCATTTTATCATCGACTATGTTTATTTGTTACTCTGCTTATTGCATGGTCGCAGAAAAACAATGCTCTCCTTATGCATCTCCTCTGCATAGGGCAGTTCTGGAAGAAAATATCGAAGCCATTGAAAACTTATTTAAGATTCATGCTAACCTAGAAATGTGTGATGAAGAAGGCAATAGTCCTCTCCATTATGCTGTTAAGGAAGGTAAAACCGAATCACTAAAATTGCTACTCGCCTTAGGCGCAAACATCGAGGCAAAAAACCTTGCCGGCTGCACACCCATCATATGCACTAATTCGCGTGTGATTATTAACCTTTTAAAACAATCCGGTGCAAAGCTTCAAATAGCCATGAACGGAGAAAACGATATTCAAACACTCATTAACCAAGATTCCTCAAAAAATGATACCGCGTTTCCTGAAATGATCATAAAGGGAAATGCTGCCGCGGTTAAGCATTTCTTAGATAGTAAAAAATATATTCCATTAATAGATCCCCTCAATCTTGCGATCATCTGGGCTCAAACTGGCATTGTAAAATTGCTCTTAGATCACGGGGCAAACCCAAACACAATTGGTGTGAAAGGGACCCCCTTACACCTGGCATCCGCTGCCGGTGCTGCATGCATGCGTTGGATGGGAACAGATGATGAAGTACTAAATGAAAGAAGACCGCTGGAGGAAACACTTGAACTAGAGCAGCTGAGAATTACAGAAGAGCTGCTACGAAAAGGTGCCAACATACATGCAACAGACGACAAAAATATGACACCACTAGAGCTTGCAGTAATGTTGCGCAAGTTTGAATGCGTGAAGTTACTCACACAAAAAAATGCTCGCATAAGACCTTGTGTCTGGAGACGGCATCTGTGGCTCCTATACAAATCAATACATGATCTAGACCCCGAGCATGTAAAAGTACTAATTGCAGCAGGAGTTCCTCTAGCCGACGCGTACAATTTCAAACGCGAAAGTGGGGAAACATTGCTCTCTGAAGAAAACATTATGCTGAACAAAACACGTACTGTAGCCCACGCTCAAGCATCCGAGGCGCCTTATCAAGATTATGATACTAGATTTCCCTTACATAAAGCAGTAGCTTTTGGCCAAACAGAAATTGCTCGGTCACTGTTAGCAAATTGCGCAGATATCGAAAAGAAAGATCATAGGGGACGGACTCCTTTACTCCTTGCAGCACTCTTTAATCATGTTGATCTTGCCGAGTTACTCCTTGAAAATGGTGCAAACATAGAGTTTCAGATTTTGGCAGGTCTAACGCCACTTGCTCTAGCTACAGTTGCCAAACAACACGAAGTAGCCAAATTACTACTTCTCAAAAAGGCCAATACTGAAGCTAAAAATTTAAATATGCAAACACTTTTACATATTGCTGCAATCAGCAGCTCACCAGAGCTCATCAAGCTTCTTATCGAACATGGCGCTCACATAGAAGCAAAAGATATTCTGGGGGAGACACCACTACATAAAGCTGTGGCGAACGGCAAAGTCGATTATGCCAAAATGCTTTTAGCTATGGGTGCTGATAAAGAAGCTCTAAATAGATTGGGGGAAAATGCAATTGCAATTGCTCGAGCTAATAATCACTATACCATCATCCAATTACTTGAAAAGAAAAACTAACGAGAAGGAGAATTCCTTTGATAATAGGGCAAATAACTTTAACAATCTCTATCAACATTCTATTTTTTTTCGCCATCACCACTTTTGTTCCATGCCTCGTTTGTATGGAAAAAAATATCGTTGGTAACAAAACTACAGAATTACATGAGGCTGCTGGTAGTGGAAATATTGAGCGTATAAGAAAATTGGCTGAAAAAATGGATATCAATGCTCAAAATGAAAAGGGTGAAACTCCTTTGATGGTTGCAGTTGTCGGACAACAATTCAACTCTGTTCAAGAATTGATCAATCTTAAAGCAGATGTAAATGTGAAAGACCCTAATGGTTTAACAGCTATTATGAAGAATTCTTCACCTGAAATTATTAATTTATTACGAGCTAACGGCGCAAGCACCCAAGTTTTCGGAGTAGCCCCACTTGGAAAAAAAGAAGTAAACGAGAATGCCCATCAGTCTGTATTCCAGACTACTACAACAATTAAGAGTAACGCCTTCGAAAGTTGCTATAATCAATGTCGCGCGCGCTATGCCGATACACCCAGAAGAGAAAATATTCTCATTCAAGCACCTTTGGCAGCTAGTCATTTAAATCCTGAACAAGGTCACATTCCAGCAAGTTCATTCATCCCTGAAAAAGTGAATCTTTATCCAGCGAAAGATCATACTAAGAGAAGGCAATTTTTTGAGGGGCATGATAAAGATTTTTACGACCCACGAAAAAGCACTATAGAAAGGCTCTGCATAAATTTTGCTTTTTTAAAAAATTCAGTAGCTGAACCCGGAGAATCCCCTAGCTGGGATTTATTAAATGCGGAACTAGAACACCTATGCCACCCAGTATCCGTAAAAAATGATTTAGTATGGCCGCAAATCTTCCCATCCCGGGGTAAAAATATGTTTACTGATCTGGTGAAATTTTATAACAAAATACTCCGACGCAATCTTTCAATAAAATTATCTTATTCTGAAAAAAATTTGTTATCTGACGAAGATGGCCCATCGTAGATTGTATTTCTAGCATGGGCCATTTTTTATTCTTTTTTTAAACTATTTTAAGAGTTTTTTAAGTAAAGGATTGATTGAGTCATATATCTTTTTTAAATGCTCTACTTTGCTAATGTCAAAGGATCCTTTATCTTTTTTTGATCGTTCAAAAAGTAATAATAAAAGAGCCTGGGAAAGATTAACAGACTTTTGTAAGTAAACTTCAATATCCTTATTGCAGTAATGCCACAAACGAATTCTTCCATCCTTTAGACAACTCGCCAATATGCCTCCATCTGGGCTGAAGCATAATCCTCTAACGGATTGTTTTTCACAATCCAAATATGCTCTTTTGTTCCCACTGTTTGACTCCCAGAGTATGATTCCATAATCCTCACCATCCTTAACTAACGTAGCAATAGTTTCATCATCGGGATGGTAACATCCCTCCAAAAATACTCCTTTTTTAATCTCAAACTTTTTCTTAATACCCTTGGGCATATTTCCCTTACCCAAATCGAACACTGAGGCATCACTACCGCCTGCTTTTGTAAATACTAACTTGCTTCCGGAATTATCAAAACAAAGAGGTTTTATATCTTCCAACTCATCCTTCTGCTGAGTAAGGTCAGTCCATTTCTCCTTAAAAGTACCTTCTTGTGTCCATTCACATAACAAACCATCCTGATCTACCGTCCTAAGAGTACCATATTTGCTAAAATCAAATTTGACAATAGGCTTCTTATGCTCCTCTCCTAACTTAACACTTTCAGTTTTTATATCCCAAAAACGAATTAATCCTGTGCTTCTTAACTCAATCAGCTTCAAGTTATCTGGTGAAAAAAGCAGATGCGCTGTGTCACCCAGATCACCTTCATTTTTAGAGGCACGCAACGTTTTTGTTATTTTTTTTTGCCTCATATCTACAATGATCACACTATCACCTAAACCTAATGCTATTAAGCTAAAGTCAGGGCTAATACTCATAGCAGTAAATTTTTTACCCGAATGTTCAGCATCTTTACCAATTTCTTGCTTAGAAATTTCTTTATTATTGATAATATTTCGCAAAGTAAGTCTCTCAGCTGTGAGTGTGGCAATAGTTGGACAAATAAGAAAAGCGCAGCTATGAATAGGGTCAACGTCTGCTATCCAATAGATCATTTCTCCATCGATACTCCATATATCGCAAAAACCCGTACCTTCTGCAATTTTTTGCTTCGCATCAGATACACCTATTGCTAAAAAATAATCATTAGATACATTAAACATTAATCGCTGAACGGGGCCTTTCCCTCTCAAATCAGAATATAAAAAAGATCGTATAGCATTCAAAGTCCTAGTTGTATCGTCAGAACTGTCGAGTAACCTACATCCTAATGTCTTTTCTTCATCCGCGTCAAAACCAAAAGAAGCGACAAACTCCTGCTTTTCTACAAAGTTCTTAATCTGGTCCTCATCCTCTTTCATCCTAAGTACAAATTCCCTCTCCGCAAAACCTCGAACTGAAGTACATTCAAAGGCTTTTGAAGCATTAATAATTTTGGCAATTTTTCCCAAATCCAATGCGCCCAATGCATTTCTAACTTCCCGATCTTTTTTTGCCAAAATCATTTTTATGTAATTTTCGAAATTCAAAATATCCTCATTCTTAAACGGTACCACGTAAGGATTTGATCTCGTTCCAAAACTTTCAGTTCCCGCTAACCATTGCTTCTTAATAGCCTCACACTGCTGTGCATGTTCACGCGCTAACTCATAAGTACTTTTATCACTTAGCTTCAAAAAAATATTTCTGTCGATTTCCCCTTGGACAACGTTATTTTTTATATTCACTAAAGAAGCTGAGTGTATGGCTAGGCTCTCATTTTGCATGGCGTAGAGAATGTCTCCCCCTGGTAATAGCAAGAGGAATAGTATATGCTTTTTCATGACATCTCCTTTTTTTTAATGTTATTGGAATATTTAGGATACCGCTTTTTCCGTAAATCAAACTTTATTAAATCTTTGTAAAAGATATCTAAAAAGTATAATAAAGCAATCCCAAAAATCAATGGAGATAAACCTACTGTCTTCTCCCAGCTTAGCTGTATACTTCTGACACATCATCACTTAATTCACCGTATGGAGAAGCCGCAGCTCCAAGTACCCCTATCTGCCCATTGTAGTCAGACAGATATAGCTACAGCGATAGAAAAAGCCCTTGAACCACCACTCAAGATTATATTAACAAAAATCGAATTTTGCGTCCTTCTATAAGCCGATGAACTTCGTTAAGAAGCTCTGGCACACGCTGAACTTCATCAATAATCACCCAATCCGTATACCCAGCTGGAATAAATTCCTCTAATCGATTCGGTCGGGCTGAAAGCATACCATACAGTGAAAAATCAAGAAGATCTATGTAGAGGGAGCTGGGAAGGTGGGTCTTCAACCAAGACGTTTTACCGGTCCCACGAGGCCCAAAAAGAAAGATGCTGCTTTTTGTTTCAAGGGGTAAATGCAGAATTCATTAAACATGATATCTAAAATGCCTCATTTTTGATATTTGTACTATCAAAAATAGACCATTTATGCTATTTCCGCAAGCAAATCTCGTGAAAATGAATGCTCATTTAGATTTTTCAAGAAATTCCTTTAAAACGATGGCATCATTATGAAGCTCATCACGCGCTGAATAGAGAAGAGTCACCCTCCCCTGCTTTGTATGCTTTTTAATGGTATCAATAAGCTCTTTTTTTTGCTTTAGCTCTTGGAAATACTTGTTTTTAAACTCGGGCCATTTTTCTGGATCGTGGCCAAACCATTTGCGCAACTCGGTACTAGGAGCTATATCTTTTAGCCACAAGTCTGCTGCTACTTTTTCTTTTGTTAATCCCCGTGGCCACAGGCGATCAATCAAAATACGAAACCCGTCAGAATGTGAAGGTTTGTCATACGCCCTTTTTATAGCTATCATACAAACCCTTTTTTATTCTTTAGTATACTAGCTGGAGGTATGTTTTTGCTATGAAATCGACAGCTCTGATCTGGAGGCTGTATAAAAAATACAAATATTTAAAAAATATTGAGGTTCCTGTAAAAAAATGCTATAATACATCCTTAGTATAATTCTCTTCCTATGCTATACTTGTCAGATACTCACAGAAAAGGTGAAAAATGTTAGTAGACGAATTACGCGAGAAAATGAAAAGCGCGGAGCCCGATCTTAAGGTAATCAAAACCTACTGGGAAAATTCCCATTTGGAAGATGAGTACCAGCGGTTACATGCGCTTAGTGTTCAAGAAACATTCTGGCAAAATCCCCAACAGACTGAAATATTAAAGCAGCTTCAAAAAATTCGAGTAAGTAGAGATCAGTATACTGAGCTGATGGGTGCTCATGAAGAATTACTTGAACTTATTGATCTTTTTGAAACGGACGAAGCTGAGCTTAGTAAATTGCGCGAAGATATTTTCAGGTGGGCAAAAAATGTTTCACGTTTTAAAATCAACGTGTTGCTTCAGGAAGAAGATGATCATTCCAACTGCTTTTTGAGTATAAACTCAGGCGCCGGTGGAACCGAATCTCAGGATTGGGCAGAAATACTTCTGCGCATGTATGTTCGATTTTGTGAGCGAGAACATATGACAGCAAACATTTTAGATTACCAACCTGGAGAAGCTGCAGGCATAAAGTCGGCAACCATTTTTATAAAGGGCAAAAATGCCTACGGCCTTTTAAAAGAAGAGCAGGGGATACATCGCTTGGTAAGAATTTCCCCTTATGATGCAAATAAAAGAAGGCACACCTCCTTTGCGGCCGTCACTATTATACCAGAAATAGTCACGGGAGAAATTACGATTGATTCCAAAGACTTGCGCATTGATACCTACCGGGCAGGAGGCGCTGGCGGTCAGCACGTAAATAAAACCGAATCCGCCGTACGTATTACCCATATCCCCACCAATACTGTCGTTCAGTGCCAAAATGAGCGTTCACAAATCCAGAATAAAGAAACTGCCATGAAAATGCTCATGGCAAAACTTGTGCAAAAAGAAAAAGAAGAACGAAAAGCAAAAGAAGCTGCAATAGAAAAAAAGAAAATTGAATGGGGTTCCCAAATACGATCGTACATTTTGCACCCCTATAAACTCGTTAAAGACCACCGAACCGATTTTGAATCCCAGCAACCTGATCTCGTTCTTGATGGCGATCTTATGGGTTTTATTGAGGCTGAATTAATTTATATGCAGACGGCTGCATCAAAATAACTCTTAGGTGTAATGACTTAGACACAAGGCTTTATTATGCCAATCAAACAAAACTTTTCACGCATATGTATCTTTGGCAGACCAGGCAGTGGCAAATCAACATTTGCTCTGCAGCTCAATAAAAAAACGGGACTGCCTCTGTTTCATTTGGACCGCTTTTTTTATGTAAGCAACTGGGTTGAAAGGGATTATGATGAATTTTTGCAGATCCAACAAACCCTTGTTTGCCAAGACCGATGGATCATCGATGGCAATAGTCTACAATCACTTGGTGTGCGTTATAGCAAGGCTGAACTTGTTCTTTATTTTAATTATCCCGCATGGCTGTGCACTTTGCGTGTTATCAAAAGAATATTTACCAAAAACGATGCTATCAAAGATCGCGCGGAGGGCTGCCCTGAAAAAATAAGCTGGTCTTTAATCAGCTACCTTTGGACATTTGAAACCCGCAAAAGTTGCCAACTGCTTTCAGATATAGGTCGATTACGCCCCAAACATCCTGATGTTCCATTTTTTGAAATTCGCACCAAAAAAGATTTGGAAAAAGCACGGAAATTTTTTGATTAATCAGAAAACACACTGCTTAAAGTCTGACTTTTCACACCCATATGGAATTGCATTATATATACAGCCCATTCTTGCTTACTTTTTTTATCCCTCGCTCAATTTGTTTTTTGTTAATTGAAATTTTTTATAAAATATTATTGCTTTTTAAATTTCTACTATGACATAATAAAAAGTGTATAAGCGCTTATAGAGAGAAAACATTATTAACACAAAAACTTTTTCTAAAGGAGAAGGTATGAAAAGAATGATATTTGCTTCGATAGCATTATTACTCACCTCAAGTTTCGTCCAAGCAGGATGGTTCAACAGATGCGGTAGCTGCTGCCCACGTACAAGAGTATCTTGTGAGCCTCGAGTAATGTGTGAGCCAGCGTGCGAACCAACCCCACCTGTTTGCTTCAAGAAGATCATGGTTCCTCAAACGATCCAAGTGGAAAAGGAAATAGAAGTTTCTGCTATTAAGATCGTAGAACCAAGACCTGATATCATTGAACGTATTCCAGTTGCGCCAACGGAAGTAAGAACTCCACAACCGCCACTTGTAATACAGCAACCTGATATGATATCCTATCGTTGCAATCCAGACAGGATCGTACACCACAAGCAAGCTCCAAGCATTCGTTATGAATGCCCAGTGGACAGCTGCGCTCGATAAGGCATGATCTGATTCTTCAAAAAGCGATTTATTAGACGATAAAAATCCCCTAACCTAAAAAAGGTTAGGGGATTTCCTCATTGAAAGAGAGATATGAACTTATTTCACCTTGGTATCTACGGCATCATACTCAAACAGGGGTCACTTATTTTAGTCCATAAATCACGGGGTCCTTACACAGATCTTCTTGATTTGCCAGGAGGATCACCAAAACACGGGGAATCGATTACTCAAACCCTAGAACGGGAAGTACATGAAGAAACGGGCATCTTCGCTGAAGCAAGTAGCTTATTTGACACTATACGTTTTCTTACCCAGTATACTGAGTTTGATACACAAATAGGTCTTCATCACACGTGTTTACTCTACCTGATTGATAGCTATAAAGACTCAGACATCGCGGTTAAAGACAAAACAGAGGATGTAAGTTCAGCTGGTTGGTACCCAATACATACGATTGAACTTGAAAAAACTACACCTGCTGCCGCTCATGTGCTTAAAATTCTCAGAAACAATCCAATACTTTGGTAGTCTTTAAACCATTTCACGAAGATCTGATCCTGCAAGAAAATGCATATGGAGATGAAATACGCGCTGGCCTGCGGCATAACCGTTATTGATTACTAACTTATACTCTTTAGCTTGAGGATTTTCGCCAGAAATACGTTGCGCTAATGCAATCATACTTGATGCTAAGCAGCAATTATCAAGCTCAGTCAAATCTTTGTAATGTTGCCTTGGCATAATGACATAATGAATAGCGGCCTTTGGAGCAATATCTTTTATCGCTAAAACCTTCTCATTTTCAGCAATGATATCTGCAGGAATTTGGTGGGCAATGATCTTACAGAAGATGCAATCAGTTATCATACTCACTCATTTTTTGGTGCCGGGGGTCGGACTCGAACCGACACGGTATTGCTACCGCGGGATTTTGAGTCCCGTGCGTCTGCCAATTTCGCCACCCCGGCAAAACTATCTTCGATGTTGCTAAAGAAAAGTTTAATCAAAATCAACAAATAATCAATCTGCACCATTCTTAGTGCCGTTATTTACCAACACATTTTTTGTTTTTTATCTGAGTATGCCCCTGTTAAAAAGTTATCGCCACTCTGGCCCCTTCTTTTTGCTTTTACGATAAAACACATTTCATATGCAAAATCAGCTTATAATCATCGATAATGATAACAATGGAATAGAGATTGCATACATAAGACCTGCAATCAAAAGACCCAGAATAATAAGTAAAAGCGGCTGAATCAAAACTGTCACAAAGGTCAGAGTAGAATAAATCTGTTGACGAGTACTTTCAGAAATATGGCAGAGCATCGCCACCACAGAATTTGATGACTCCCCTATCTTAAGGAACTCCTGGATATCTAACGAAGAATAAAGACCCTGATCAACAGCAGCAGATAACGGTTTTCCAGCCTCCACCGCGGCCGTGATTTTAGTAACCTCTTTTTTCAAAAAATCGGCATCCAGTGTGTTCTCAATTATACGCAAAGCACTGCGCAACGGCACGCCATTTTTAAGGAGCACCCCTAATGCCGTATAAAAGCGCAGTTGAGCACGTGTACGAAAAAAGGTACCACCAAAAGCAAGTTTTTGTAGTAATAAGATTTTTCCTTTTAAAAACCATTGTAAAAAAAATCCTACTATGAAGCACCCTCCCACTCCATATACTACATCCCAAGAACGCAGGAATAAGCTTATTGCAAACAATGCTCGCGTTAGAAAAGAAAAAGACGCACCATCCGCTGAAAAATATGATTCAAAGCGGGGAATTAGGCCAACAAAGATTCCTACCAAAATCACTAAAAATAGAACAAACGTAATGAATGGCCCCCGTGTTGCCGCTCGAATCTTTTCTTTAAAATCATGCACGGTAACCAGGTGATCAACCAGCTCTTTTACCATCGGCGTGAGCGCCCCTGTTTTTTCCCCCACCGTAATAAGAGCGTGTGTTATCTCATCCGAAAGACCATGGAGTTTGAGCGCTTCACTTAAAGGTATTCCTTCAGCAATGAGAGCTGCACAGTCAGTAATTATAGCTTTTAAGCGCTTTTTAGCAGACACTGCCATAATAGTCAGTGCTTTATGTAAAGGAATATGAGCAGCAAGTAACGTATGTAAATGAGAATAAAACTGCATTTTTTCCTGCCACCTTATTCGAGCAGATGCTAAGGGACGCGCTTGAATAAGACCAATTTCCTTCTTTAAAAGAGTTTTTTCAAGATCAACCAGCGAGCGGGCAAAAAGCTTACCGCGCAGTACATGCCCCGAAACTCCAAGTCCTTTCCAGCTATATACAGGCATTTATTCTCTCATAAAACTTTTTTGGACGGCCAGATGGAGCCTTGCTAATATATCGTCATAGGTTAATGGCAGCTCAATTTTAAGTTTCTTCTTGCGGCTGGTAGCTCCGGCAATAATGGAAATTGCCGCTTGTGGACTAGAAAGAGCATGGGCAAAATATTTCACAAGCTCTTTATTTGCTTTGCCATCTTCAGGAGGACTTTTTAAATAAATTTTGAGTCTGTTGGAAGCATCAAGGCTTGCCCCTGACCGACCGGAGCTTGGGACCACTGTAACTTCGATGATGATTGCCATGCAGAACCTACTTCACGTTGTATACCTTCTTCGAATTTGTAAGAATTATAGCAATTCTATATACTAAGTGTTAGTGCTAGACAAAAATTTTTGGAGAGGTGGCTGAGTGGTCTAAAGCGCTTGCCTGCTAAGCAAGAGTCTCGGTAACGGGGCGCGAGGGTTCGAATCCCTCCTTCTCCGCCATAGAATACGCGCCTATAGCTCAACTGGACAGAGCGTCAGACTACGGATCTGAAGGTTAGAGGTTCGACTCCTCTTAGGCGCACCAATTTCTAGATTTTCGATATTTCCTGTAATGCCATCCTGCCTCGTGTAATAGTAGCAATCATACTATAAGGAGAATAGAATAGTAGAGAAGATACTCATTTTTTAAGAACATAGCGGGTTCCTTTCCCTTTGCCTCTTTTCCCTAATATCCCTCTTTTTACAAGTTCCGCAAGCCTTCTGCCAACAGTAGCACGAGAAAGATGAATATTTTCTGCGATCTCTCTCATGCTTAAGTGCGTCGTTACTGCGAATAAATTTATAATCGACTGCAATTCATGCTGCTCAACTCGTTCTTTAAGAATCGGTACTCGCGCAGATGGGCGTGGCAAAATACATTTGATAAAATTGGCACCTTCGATAATTTCAGGCGTCGGTAGGCCATACTTTTCATAACTTTCAAAGAGCATTATGAAACCTGTACCTAATTTTTCCATGTAGCCCGCTTCTCTAAATATTTTTGTGATTGCTTTGTTGCGAATATAGGTGATGCCCATTTTTAGATTATGCACATCCAATAAGCCGGGAAACATGCCAGGACTAAAAATTTCAACGCGATTTTCATAAATTGCAATTTTTATGGGCGCATTAATATGATAATTGCGGTGAACAAGAGCATTTATCAGCATTTCACGCAGAGCCACTTCCGGGATTTCACGTTGTTCGATACGACGCGCGCCTTTAATGGTAAAGGCCGTATTAAGACGACTGAGCACAAAATCATAGGCATCCTGAAACTGCTCGAGGAGAGTACCTATGCAATCCCTACTGGCAATTGCTTTTCTACCTTCAATACCGGAAAAATGAGAGCATATAATAAATGCTTCAGAAAAAAAATGTTGTGGATTTTTACCAAATAATAAAATTCCTGCTACCGTGGGATAGGTATGTGCATGTTCATGGGTAATGAGATGATATGAGAGCAAAAGAGCGTTGACATTTTTTTTGCCTTTGCGTTCACTTTTTCTTAATGCAAGAAACTCGCTGAACTTATCCAGATCCAGATCTTTAAGCGTTGCATGATATACGGGCATCATATCATATGACAATCCGCGCGAGTGCCACTTGAGCTCTTCTATAGTATCAGCATTTGCATGCATAGTACTACGACCAAGCCGAATATACGTTCCCTTTTCCAGACCTTCAGATTTAATATAGTATGGCTTATTAGAGCCGGAGGAAACCTCAATGATAAGAACTGTTTTATCTCCTATTCGCTGGGCGTAAACCTGGGGAATGATGGGAGGGATTATTGCTTCATAGAGTGATTTATCAAGGTATTCAAGCATTCCATGTATCTCTTCTTCGGGTAATCCATAAATGGTTCCATCATTATCAACACCTATGATTAACTTGCCGCCATTTTGATTGCAAAACCCTACAACTGTTTTGATTATCTGGTCATTTTTAGTAATTTCCCGCTTAAATTCTATGATGGAAGATTCTTGTAAAGGATATTTCATAGCATGACACCTTTCTATAAAAATATAACTCAATTGTATCATGCATGAGCTACATGAGTCAAATTATTTTTAAAATATAGCTCATATGACTCATTTGTTGCAAAATATAACTCACCTGAGTTGTAAAGAACACGTTTGCCTCAACAAGATCTTCCTATTGGTACCAAATATGTTCCTGTAAATACGCTTGCAAAGCTTGCCCTGTTAACGAATCTTTATGTACCGCAATTTCATGTGGCGTGCCTATTGCAACAATTTTGCCACCAGCAACCCCGCCCCCAGGTCCAAAATCAATAATGGTATCTGCATTACACATAACATCTAAGTTATGCTCAATTATTACTACGGTATTCCCTTTAGTTACCAATTTTTTCAAGATAGTAAGTAATCTTTCCACTTCCTGCGGATGTAAGCCTGTTGTTGGCTCATCCAATAAATATAATGTATTTCCTGTTTCAGATTTTGATAATTCAGTCGCCAATTTAATTCGTTGTGCTTCTCCGCCTGACAATGTCGAGGTAGACTGACCTAACGTCAAGTATTCCAAACCAACTTGTTTCATTAAATCTAAACGTGCAAAAATTTTCTTTTCTTGCCGGAAAACGTCAATCGCCTGGCTTACGGTCATATCTAAAATGTTCGAGATAGTATGTCCTTGAAATTGCACTGATAATAATTCTTCGTTAAATCTAAGACCATTGCAGCTAGGGCATACTGTTTCAATATCAGGCATAAAGGACATATCAACTTCTACCGTGCCTGCCCCATTACAGTTCTCGCAACGCTCATTGGACGTATTGAAAGAAAACGTTTCTGCTCCAAAGCCACGAGCTTTTGCTTCCGGCAAAGAAGCAAATAAATCTCGAATCACATCGAAAAGTTTTGTGTACGTTGCTACATGTGGATCGTGTTGATTTCGAGCTGCCTATCGTAACTTGATCAATAGTTACTACACGATCGAAATAATCTAACCCATCAACAGAATCATACTTTCCCGGAACTTCGCTTGCATGATAGAAATGTTTTCTTGCCACTTTATCCACGATATCAAATAAGAAGGTTGATTTTCCTGAACCCGATACGCCGGTCATCACAACAAATTGCTTTATCGGAATACTAACATCAATATTTCTCAGGTTATGTTCGCGAGCTCCCCGTATCGTTAGCGCCCCACTCTTACTAATAGGCGGATTTAGCTTAATAGTCGCTTTCTTAGCCAAATATTTGCCAGTAATAGATGCTTGGCAAGCCATAATATCAGTGGGCGTACCAGAAACTATGATTTCACCGCCTTTGCTACCTCCACCAGGCCCTATATCGAGTATATAATCAGCATGCTTGACAATATCCATATCATGTTCAATAATTAAAACCGTATTTCCCGCTTCTTGTATCATCCGCAGTGTTTTTAATAATTTTGCATTATCATGAGGATGGAGGCCAGTTGTTGGTTCATCCAGAACATATAAAACTCCCGTTAGCCCACTACCCAGCAAACTGGCCAGTTTTACTCGTTGAGATTCTCCAGCAGATAATGATGGAAGCGTTCTATCCAAAGTTAGATAATCTAGACCAACTTCTATTAAATGTGATGTTCGATCTTTCAATGCGCCTGAAAAAGCTGCAAGAACTTGCGATTCATCTTCGCAAACATAGTGATCTAACTCATATATCCATTTAAGTAATTCATTGAGATTAAGGCCGCTTACATCAATAATAGTTTTTCCGCCGACGGTAACTTCTCTGCCAAGTCTACCCAACCGTGTATTGTTACACTCAGTACATGATTCATGACGAATATACTTTTTTATATCATTTGAAGCTTTTTCGTGATTTTTCTTAAAGAGGCTTAGTAAAGGAGGAATAATGCCTTCAAAATTTCCTTCGCTAACTTTTTTAGGTGCCTGGATATTCTTGTATGCCTTTACAAAATCTGGAAAATTTATTCCATAAAGCAGAAAATTTCTTTGTTCTTTGGTGTAATTCTTTATAGGCATAGCTGGGTCAAATGGAAAATTATAATGCCGACTTGCAGCAAGAATAACGCCCTCATAATGCTTTGCAAGCGCTTGCCCCCAAAAATCAACTCCGCCATTTGTTATTGTTTTTTCTTCATTCAGGAGGCGTAGACAAATCAACGCTGATGATTTCGGCCACCCCCTTTACAAGCCTGGCAGGCTCCTTCTAATGCATTGAATGAAAAATGGCCCATTTTCAATTTTTCCAGTTGCTGACCACAATACGGACAATCAAAGTAGCTTATTTTCCTTTTCTTTAGAAGAGCTTGTTTTATCTTCCTCGATTTCAACCGTTGTTAGTTTATGTTTATCTTGCAAGGGGTTGTTTGACGATTTTTCCACAACCGGTGCACGGCTGATGCCCCATAGCTGCAAACAGATTTCTTAGAATGGCAAGAATGCCTGATCTTGTACCAACTGTAGAACGAGGATTAAAATCCGTCACACGTTGCGTAACGCCAATTGAAGGGGATAGCCCCATAATACTATCTACTTTTGCTTTTTCTATATGATCGGTAACCATGCCCAATGATTCCAAATATTGCCGGATGCATTCTTTTTGTAAAATATCTGTTGCGATAGAAGATTTTCCTGATCCTGAAGGACCTGTTAAGAGCGACTAATTTGCCCTTAGGGATTTCAAAACAAATATTTTTTAAATTATGCTCTTTTGCGCCATGAACCAGAATACTTCCTTGTTTACGAATAACAGGTACGGTATCTTTGCAAAAATTACAAACAAAGTTTGTTTTTACCATAAAACCCCCTATGGAACAGATTGACACTCTGCCTTTTTTACTATAGTCTTATATATAAGTTTGTATAAAATTTTAATAAAAGTCAAGGGGGACAAATGTCAGCCATTAGGACTTTACTATTAGGGGTTCTTGTGCAGCAAGGGCCAAAACATGGCTATGAAATAAGGCAAGAGCTTGAATCATGGAATGCTGAGCAATGGGCAAATATTGCCTATGGGTCTATTTACTTTGCATTAAAAAAAATGGCCGAAGAAGGCTTAATAAAAGTCTTAGAAACTAAGAAGGATGAAAAGCCGGGGCGCATTTTATATGAAGTAACACAAGCTGGTAAAGATCAATTTATGGACCTCCTTCGTAAACAATGGTGGGATCTTAAGCCAATCATTGATCCATTTCAAGTCGCATTGACGTTTATGAATTGCATGCCCAAACATGAATTGATTTTAGCTCTTGAGCATAAAGCTGATAGTTTGCGGGCACTTATTAAATCCATGACTCATTTGACTCCAATGCGTATGGCAGATCCTTCATGGCCACGCCATATTACCGAGAATTTCCGTTTGGCTACCGCTCACTTAGAGGCCGAATTGAAATGGGTTGAAAGTGCACTAAAAAAAGTTAAAAATGATGAATTGCCTTGAGATTCAGAGCAGCATTTTTATTTTATCCATGTGTACAAGAATAAGCTCCTTGATTTTGGGATGTAAGTTACTGCTTTCAATCGGGTCGATCGTGGTCCAGCGGTAGCTGCTCAGCGCATATAACAAAAAATCACGAAGGCAAATTACACAAGAATATGGATTTGATTAATTTTAAAAACTAAATAAACAAAGAAAGAATGCTCAATGATCAAGGGGGAATGCTTTGAAACTAATTGTTAAGCAATCTGTTACTGCTCCTATAAATTCAGAAACTGTTCGTGCGATGAGTTATAATATCCGAATGGCTCCTTGTGCTGAAGATGAGGGAACAGAAAATGCATGGATATATCGATTGCCAAAAATCAATATGATTTTAGATCAATATATGCCTGATATTGTTGGTATTCAGGAAGTATCTTTAACTCAGATGAATTCGCTTGAAGGCAGCCCACATCATCTTTCTTATAAATTTCTGGGTAAATATCCCACAAAAAAACCAATTGAATCGGGTCTTGGAATTATTTATAATGCACAGAAGTTGCTTTTGATTTCAGAACTTCATACCACTTGGTTAAATGAATCACAAATTCAAGCGGAAGGTCCGGCATGGGATGGATCCTCTTATGAACGATATGTGGTTAATGCAAAGTTTAAAAATCTTGTAACGGGAAATGATTTTTGGTTTATGACTACCCATTTTGATCATTTAGGAATCAAGGCGCGGCAAGAAAGCGCAAAGATTGTGATTGGTTTGGCCGAAAGACTCGATGCTCCTGCCGTTGTCACCGGTGATTTTAATTGTTTTCCCCAATTAGGAGGCCAAGCATTGTACGATCTTTTATGTACCCATTCCAGTAGAATAAAAGATTCTGGGAATATCGCACAAGTGCTTTTCGGCGTGCCAGGAAGTTGGATTGGGTGGGACTATGATATGTATAAACAGAGAGAAGGTTATTCTAAGTACGATTTCGTATTCGTGCAAGATACTATAAAAGTAGCACAGCAAGGCATTATTGATGACCGGGTATGGGATGATCATTTTCAAAAAGAGCTCTATCCTTCGGACCATCGGCCTGTTCTAAGTGATTTATATATTTAATTATGGGATTTATTCGCATATTTTTAACGAATTCATAAATGTGTTAAATATCTATAAAAAATGTCATATTTCTACGAAGAACTTCATTACCAAGCGAATATGAAAAATTTTCCAAGCATTAATCAACAAAGAAAAAATTACATGAATGATTCTGGGGTCATAGTTTTTTCGTTTTTAGTTTTCTTTTAATGGCCTCAACAAGCTCAGCGAATGTTTGTTTATAATAATCGCCGCCAAAATGGCAGCGATTGGTAAATCCATGATTCTCTGAATCTAATTTTTGATGAATGAACTGGGCTTCTTCCCTAGGAATCCATGGGTCATCGGTGGAAGCAAATTGAACAATCCATTGTTGATTGTTTTTTATACTATAACTCAATCGCATCACGCATGAGCCACATGAGGCAAATTTTTTTTAAAATATAGCTCACATGACTCATTTCTTGCAAAATATAACTCACATGAGTTGTATAGTGACCACATTTCTTAAGAGCAAGGACTGTTTTATTTGACACCCAGTCAATTTTTTGATCAAATGAAGATGAGATCGTTTAATCTCATATGCGTTTAATATGGACAAAAAGTTGTTGAATGCCAAAAATTGTAGTATTTTCAATGTAAGAGTTCTAAAATACTCTAATAAAGGTACACAACTAGGGCTAGACCTGGACCTTCGAAATAGTCCTAAATCACGGAGAGATGGCTGAGCGGTCTAAAGCGGCGGTCTTGAAAACCGTTATCTCGAGCGATCGGGATCGAGGGTTCGAATCCCTCTCTCTCCTCCATATAATCAACTAAAATTATATTTCCAATCTTGATTTTTTTGCATAATAAAATATGCTAATGAATAAATGTGTAAAAGTTATTAGGCAAAATTGCAAAGGCACACTATGGTTTTAAAAAGAATTATTCCTCTAGCTATTGTCATAGGCACAACTCTGAGCACACATGCTATGGAACTCCAGAGGTACGACGCGATTAATCTTTATGTCCATGACCAAAATAAAGCTGCTCTCTATAAGAAACTATTTCTTGCTACATCGGAAGGCAGACTTGATGACTTAAAGAAATTGATAGAAGAAAACAAGGTCAATGTAAAAGAGGTGAAAGGCGAACGCGCTGTGACTCTCTTACATGAAGCTGCACTTTGGCATCAGACGCAGGTAGTATCTTATTTGCTCGCACAAGGGCTCGATCCGCTGGCACGAGATTCTAGGCGTGATACACCTTTTCATTACGTTGCAGCTTATCCCAAACCATATCCTAACAGTAATGACATTTTTGATCTTCTCCTAGTAGGATGTCCGGAAGGTATCAACGCAATAGGAGATAATGGGGCACAACCGCTCCATCGAGCTGCATCAAAAGGGATTGTTGCCATGGTTGAGTATTTGATTAAGCACGGAGCAAAGGTTAATGAGACTGATGCATATAATAGAACGCCATTAGACAGAGCGCTAGATAAGGGATCTTACGCTATTATCAAAATGCTGGTTGAAGCTGGGGCCCAAACAAAGCTGCGAAATTATCAGTTTGTAAGCACGCTTGCCCTTGCTAAAAAAACTGAGAACCAGGGGATCATTAATGCCATCAAAAATGCGATGGCCAATGATCAAGAACTTGCAGCAAAACTGAAAACCCCTTGTGGCGTTTGCAATAAAGATCTTACAAATCTCCATGATAATGATTACGATTTGCTTCATGAGCTTCGTTGCTGTAAGAAAGTCGTGCATGAAGATTGTTTAGTGACTGAAGAATTTTATAAAAAAACGCACTGTCCTTTGTGTAAAAAAAACCCCAAAGAATACACTGAAGTTACGCAGTTGGAACCCTTCTAAATTCAGCTTGAATCTAAGCAAACTTTACAATAAGGGTACGCAATACCGGAGTTTACGTTTATTTACATGTTGGCTTCTTAAAAGACAGCCGTGCTTAATCCTGAAGATCAGAACCTGAAACGCCTCAATCTGGTAATATGTCCCTTTCTGCTTTTTCTTTAGAAATTGTCGGTTTGCCCGGTTGCCAATCAGCCGGCGTAGCTACATCTTTTTCATAAGTAATTTGCAGAGCCTCAAGTAACCGTTTTACTTCATTAAAACTACGACCATTTGAAATGGGGTAAAAAAGTTCAGCGCATACCACACCCTCTGGATCAATAAAAAATATCGCACGGACCGTTTGCTCTTTGCTTTCATTCGGGTGAATCATACCATATTGCAATGCAATTTTTTTGTGCCTATCGGCGACAACGGGAAAATTGACATTTCTCTTGCGTTTTCCCTCTCTGGTTAATTGTTTTTCAAGATCTCTCATCCAGATTTCATGAGTAAACACTGAATCAACTGAAAGACCTACCAACGCAGTATTCATTTTCTTAAATTCATCTGCCATTTGAGCAAGTCTTTTAAATTCGGTCGTGCAAACAGGCGTAAAATCTGCCGGATGACTGAAAAAAATTATCCACTGCCCTTTAAAATCAGCCGGAAAATTTATTGTCCCACGGGTACTTCTTGCTTTAAAAGGCGGCGCTTTATCCCCAATTTTAACACAATGCTCTTTTAATTGTGCTACACTGGGCTGAACTGCAGGCAAAGGCGCTTTAGGCCGCCCAGCAGGACTGATTGATGATGTCAGACATAAGATACATGCCAAACTAAATGCTCTTTTAGATGCAGAATTCTTGAAAAACATGTTGCCCTTTCTTAATGGTAGATACACTATGGTGCTCTTAGTATAGTGAAAGCGATTATTCAATAGGAAGCTCTTGAGAGAAAATAAGTGGCATGAGGATTTTTCTATGGCAAACTGTCTATCCTATTCATAGAAAAGAATGGGCCTTCAATAAATAAAATAATTTCATTTTGATGAATTTTTTTTATATGCTTTCAAATGGAAACAAAAAAATAGTAGTCCGAAAGGCAAAACTGATTAAAATGTATTCGCTTAAATAGTAATCATACTTTTTTGTATTTTTGCTGCATTGCCTCTGTACCCATGGCTATGTCAAAACAGCAGGCGGGTGTGCTGTACCAGAAAGGATTACATAATGCCGATATAGAGCGTGTACAAACCGCCATAGATAATGGAGTCAACATTTTTTTACTGGTGGATGCCATCGATACGCCTCTTCTATGGCTTGAAAAAAACAAGCCGCACAAGCCGCATGAGAGTGGTGCTTATAGACAGCTGAAGGAGATTGTTGAAAATGCTACCATAAAAGCATTAGAACCATATGGGAATAAGCCATATACGGAATGGGGTACTAGTGTGCAGAAGGCCGTAAAAGCATTAGAACCCCGCAAAAGGCCGCCACTCATACAGAAAGAGTTTGAGAAAGAACTTCTGTGGGAATTTTTGAAAGAAAGAGAATTCCCCGCTTGGGATAAATTTAAGAAAGACGTTGGAGCCAAAGACGAACTTGGTCAAAATGCACTCATATGGCTTATTAATAATTGGTGCTCCGGCAAATTGACCGCTTATATCTCGCGCTATGTTGAAATAGCCGTGAATTTAGGAGTCCCAGATGTCGAAGAAGCACTAACAATATTAGGGGATTGCAAAGAGCCAGAAGCAGCAGACCTACGTAGACGATTAAGAACCTGGTCCGGAGGGAAGCTCATTTAATTTTTTATAATTCGTCTGGCATCTTCTTCATAATTTCCTTGCGCCCTCCGTTAGTAAAAAAGTAAACTATTTTTAGTATAAAAGTGGTAACAAAAAGGAGTCATATGCCTTTTAATGAAGACATTCAAAAACTCGCGTTAGAAAATACTTATTTTAGAAAAGTTCTTTTTACCACAGATCGTTCGCAGGTCGTTGTGATGAGCGTTCCGCCCGGTGGGGAAATCGGCGAAGAAATTCATAAGGTCGATCAAATTCTTATCTTTGTGAAAGGTGAGGGCAAAGCCGTCTTGAATGATCAGCCCCTTCCCTTTAAAGCCAACCATCTGATAGTGGTACCTGCTGGAACCAAGCATAATTTCATTAATACAGGTTCTACCGATCTTAAGCTTTTTACCATTTATGCTCCACCGCAACATGAGCCAGGAGTGATCGATAAGACAAAAGAAGAGGCTGACATAAAAAAAGATTAATCTCTTTTGCTCTAAAATGGTGTAGACTACTCCCATGCATAAAGGATCTGCATGGTTACTAACGAACTTATATTTCTAGGGTCTATTTGCACAGTAAGTTGTGCGTCGCTCATTGCTTTAGCTTTAGGAAGCAAAGCGCTCATAGCACTCATCTGTGTGCAGGCCGTGCTTGTTAATCTCTTTGTTACAAAACAGATCACTCTTTTTGGTCTTACGGCAACCGCATCTGAGGCTCTGGCAGTAGGAACGACTCTTGCGCTTAATCTGCTGCAGGAATATTATCACAAAGCGATCGCCCGTAAAACCATTTGGTTGAGCATTTTCTGCTCACTTTTTTACACTATCATGAGCGTACTCCATATAACCTATCTGCCTGCTGCTACCGATTCCTCTAGCCAAGCTTTTTTGCAGGTATTGGCTCCAATGCCACGTATTGTAAGCGCTTCTTTAACGGTCTACGTCATCGTACAGTACCTTGACACCATTTTTTACGCCTATTTCCAGGAACGGCTTCTTTCGCACCATTTTATAATCAGAAACTACAGCTCACTTGCTCTCAGTCAGTTGATTGATACTATTTTATTTACCTTTCTTGGGCTGTATGGTATCAACGAAAGCTTTAGTAATCTAAAGACTCTGTTTGACATTATTGTGGTGAGTTATATCATTAAACTACTGGTAATTATCGTGGCAGTACCTTTTGTTCGTGCTGCAAAAAGCCTTTTTCATATAACGCCTCCAGCATCATGAGTTACTTCCGTTTTGAATTACTCTATCAATCAAAAAAATCACCTGCCCGTGTCGGCAGAATTCATACTCCACATGGCATAATTGATACCCCAAACTTTGTCGCCGTGGGTACAAATGGGACACTCAAGGCAATCGATAATATAACTGCAACTAATGTTGGCTTACAGCTCATGTTCTGCAATACGTATCATCTGCTTGTACATCCTGGCATCGAAACGGTGAAAGCAGCAGGGGGGTTACATCAGTACATACAAAGGCCTTTGCCTATTATTACCGATTCAGGAGGATTTCAGGTATTTAGCTTAGCCTATGGCACCGTTAAAGAAGAACTTAAAAGTAAAGGACTTAAAAGACATACAGAATCGGTCATTAAAATAAGCGAGGAAGGGGTTCTTTTCCGTTCATACCGAGATGGCAGTCCACTACTCCTTACCCCTGAATCATCTATTCAGGCACAAAAGGCGTTAGGTGCCGATATTATTATCCCCTTTGATGAGTTACCGCCCTATCATATAGAGCATAAAAAACTGGAAGAGTCGCTCCATCGAACTCACCGCTGGGAAGAGCGCTCGCTCATCGAGCACTTGAAAAATCCGCAACAGCAAGCTATCTATGCTGTAGTACATGGAGGAATTGATCGGGACCTGCGTAGTAAGAGTTGTAAGTTTCTTACAGAGCTGCCATTTGATGGCTATGCCATCGGAGGAAGTCTTGGCAAAAACCGCAGTGAGATGATTGAGATGCTCACGTATACAGTTCCCCAATTGCCAGAAGATAAGCCAAATCATTTGCTGGGAATAGGTGATTTAGAATCAGTTGATGCATGCGTAAAATTAGGAATAGATACCTTTGATAGCTCACATCCTACGCGATGTGCACGGCATGGCCTCCTTTTTTCAAATAAAGGAAATATTAAAATCCTCCAAACTCGGTATAAAACACTTTTTGAGCCCATTGATCGCGCTTGTGAATGCCCCACCTGCCTGCATTACACAGCAGCTTATATTCACCACCTTTTTAAAGCAAAGGAAATGACTGGGTTGATGCTTGCATCTGTTCATAATCTCCATTTTATGGTAAGGCTCATGAAGAACTATCAAAATGCAATTGCAGATGGAAAGATGTAATGAATGCACAATTAAAGAGAGTACGTCAATTGCACAGTTCTACAGGACGCAAAGAGCAAGGGCTGTTCATTGTAGAAGGTTTGCGTGCCATTTCAACCGTGCTTTCTGCCGGCTTTGAGATCGAAGCTTTTTTTTGCACACAGGAGATGTTTGGTACTGCTCAATCAATTATGCCTGCCAAAAAGATTGTGGTTATAGAGGAAGCTCTTATGAAAAAAATAAGCACCGCTACCACGCCAAGTGGGCTGTTGGCAGTTTTTAAAATTCCAACGGCTCATGCTTTTGAGGATATTGGACCTGGGTTAGTGCTTGCTCAGATAGCTGATCCAGGAAATATGGGAACGCTCATACGAACAGCCGCTGCTTGTGGGGTTACTACCGTGGTTGTCATAGAAGGCGTAGATCCCTGGTCGCCGAAAGTCGTACAATCAAGCGCCGGAACTATCGCGCTGGTAAATTTTTTTTGCATTGAGTGGCAAACCCTGATGCAGATAAAAAAATCGTTGAGGCTGTATGCATTGGTAGTATCTGGGGGAGAAACTATTAAGTCGATTGCCAAAGATCGGGCACTTATCGTTGTGGGTAATGAGGCACGAGGAATCCCAGACCAATGGCTGAAAGATTGTGATAGTCTTATTACATTACCCATGCCAGGAAGAACCGAGAGCCTGAACGCTGCTATTGCCGGATCCATAGCTCTATATCTTACATTTTGCAATAATATGCAGTAGCATTGCAGATGCAGTAGCATCAAGGAATGCAGTTGCACCAAGGGCACCGCGGCCCTTGGAACCGCGCCAAGGGATTTCCTCCCTTGGTATCCCTCCCACGGGCCTCAACTCGCGCTGTTCGTCGGCCTACGCCTCCTCCACAGCGGCTCAAACACGAGAGCCCATCAGTTGTACCAGTAAGAAAAAGCTACTATTTAGATAACAAATGTATCAAAAAGAGGGGAGTTATGTTCGTGCTAGCGATGATGCATCTCAAAGATCCAATATCCGCAAGGGATGGTCATTGAGGGAAAGCTCATTCTTCTGGGGGTCCAGGGCGCTCCCTGGCGCGGGTATCGGGCGCGCGCAGCGTCCCTTCCGCCGCTAGGCGATCTTCAATGCCTCAATGATGTGCTGTACACAAAAATTTATGCTAAACTATTTTCTACCAAACAAGTAACCACTTAAGGAAAGAATAGCATGCCTTCACATAAGCTTTCTCTGCTTTCTGCGATATTAATAAATATTAACATTATGCTAGGATCGGGCATTTTTATTAATACCGCCCTTCTTACAAAGCAGGCGGGAAGCTTGGGAGCCTTTGTCTACCTTATTGTTGCTCTTCTGATACTTCCCCTTATTATGGCAATTGGACAATTGCTCCATTATCATCATGAATCAGGAACGTTTTATGATTTTGGTAAAACAGTAAGCCCTTTTTTTGGTTTTTTGAGCAGCTGGAGCTATTTTACGGCAAAATTATGCACCTCTGCGCTCGGTGTACACGTCTGCCTTTCATTTTTGCGCCAAGTGATACCAATCCTTCAATGCATTCCCATCCTCCTTTTTTGATGCGGGGGTACTCTCAGTTTTCACTCTTTTAAACCTCCTGAATTTAAAAATTGGCAAAAGCATCCAATATTCATTTATTGCCGTAAAACTTATTCCCATCTTTTTTGTGATTTTTGCCGGTTTGTACCTTTTCAATGGAGCACATTTTTCACCCAATACCTTTATATGGTCGGGGGTACCTCTTTCCATTCCCCTGGTGTTGTATGCTTTTAGTGGTTTTGAGGCGAGTTGCTCATTAAGCAGCCATATAAAGGATGCTAAAATCAATGGACCCCGCGCTATTCTCATCTCTTATGCGATAGTAGTTTCTATTGTTTTTCTTTACCAGCTTATGTTCTATGGAAGCCTTGGCATGCTTCTTAGCTCAATCTCGGGCGGGTATCTTGGGGCCTACCCTTCACTTCTTGAAAAACTTACTCTTTCGCCAAACCTTAAAAATAGCATTCAAACCATCATGAGCATCGCTATTGCTTCATCAACCTTGGGAGCAAGTTATGGTATTTTGTATAGCAATAGCTGGAATCTGTATACATTGGCAAACAATGGCCATACTTACAAAAAGAAACTTCTTACGACCTTAAATGCCCATGGGATGCCCTATGCTTGCATACTTGTAGAAGGCCTCTTAGCAATCTGCTATATTTTTATATCGCAAGGTAACCAAGTTCCACTTCAGCAAGTAAGCGGGCTCGGTGGGACCATCGCTTATACATTAAGCACCATCGCACTCCTTTTTATTACGTATAAAAACAAAAAAGGCATCCGAATTATTCCCCTGTTGAGCCTCTTGAGCTGTCTCCTGCTTATCGGCTCCTTTATATGGACTTTTACCATCAACGGCCCAACGCTTATGCTACTGGTATTTATAGGATTACTCATTTTTGGCAGTGCAATGTTTTATAAAAAGCATGAACCCCATGGGAGGCTTGAAGTCTTTGAAGAACTGTAGCAAAAAATACCTAGTTGCTGTTTTTGCTCTTGCATGCATTACAGCCCCTTTGCAGGCAAAAACATTTAAAGAAAAAATATCCAATGTGGCACTGGTCCTTTGCAAAGCTCTTGCAACAACCAGTTGTATTAACGCAACCGCGATTGTCCCCTTTCTTCTGATTGAACCAGGAATACCCGTCGCAGCCAAGACATTGGAAGCCTATTCTATTCTACCCCTTCTTTACAGCGCATATAAGATAAACGCCGAAAAGAAAACGACACCACCTGAAGATCGTACACAAAAAAAAGAACCGACACCTATGGTCATCAGAGGTAAGCTCTTTCTGTCATTGTTTCATGTTTCCTCTGCAATAGCTGCCGCCATCTGCGCTATCAGTCATATAAAAGAAACAAAAGCAGATCCTTGGTCTTGGCCTGAATACAAAAATAATTATATAGCTGAGTGGAATGACTTTCTCAAAAATGATTCAAAAACTATCCTAGATGGCGTCAGAAATCCTTCTTGGCCAGAGAGATTAATGAATAATCTTATTACCGCATCCAAACGAGATAGAGCATCGAGCGCAGATACTTTGTTTCACTCAGCAGCTCTTTTCCATCACCTCGTTACTATACCAGCCTTACTCGACACTGCCTATGAACTCTATCAGTCTGCCCTGCCTTTTCGAAAAAAGCCTAAGAATACCGAGAAAAATCAACAAGAGTCTGATCCTCGAGAAAAACCTACCTCAACTTCAGAGTCATCAGAGCAAGTAAACAAAGAATGAATGTGATAATACCAAAACGGGTAGTAATTTTAGCTTCTTGCCAACCGAGCAATTCAAAATGATGATGGAGCGGAGCCATCTTAAAGATGCGCTTGCCAAAATACTTGTAAGAAAAAACTTGCATAATAACTGAGAGCGTCTCGACAACAAAGAGACCACCTGCAAGGGCAAGAAGCAGCTCTTGACGTGCCATTAGAGCCATAAGAGCGAGGCCGCTTCCCAGTGCTAAAGAGCCGACGTCGCCCATAAAAATTTGGGCAGGATAGGTATTGTACCATAAAAATCCTAATGAAGCTCCTACGAGAGTTGCTCCTACTATCGCTATTTCTGCAGTCTGGGTAAAGGGAATATGCAAATAGGTGGCAAAAGCATGGTTCCCTGCAAGATAACAAATAATGGTAAAGGTCCCAAAATTTAAAATGAGTGATCCTATGGCTAGTCCATCAAGGCCATCAGTAAGATTTACTGCATTACTCGTTCCCACTAAAATAAAAGCAGCCCATGGAATAAGAAGTAAACCAAGAGCTGGGGAAAAATTCTTAAAAAAAGGAACACAAACCTCGGTGGGAGGCATAACAAACCAATACCAAGCACATGCAACCGCTATCCCAACCGCTAATTGTGCTCTAAATTTGTATGATTCCTTTATCCCCTTTTTAAAGCGAATTTTGCTCCAATCATCCCAAAAGCCTATGGCTGCAAAACCAAGCGTGCAAAGCAGGAAAATCCCTATTTCAGGGCTTGTCAGATTACACCATAAAAGGATTGTTACTACCGTGGTAAGCAAAACAAATATACCGCCCATCGTAGGGGTTTCATTTTTTACTTGATGGCTACTTGGCGTGTATTCTCGCACCGAAGCACGAAAGCGTTCCGATTGACCGATAAACCAAGATCCAAAAATAAATGAGAGCACCAAGGCAGTCAGTAAAGAAGCCATGACACGAAAGCTTACATAATGTACAACATTAAAAAAACTTATATAATTCTGGGCATAAAGAGCGAAGTGATAGAGCATATATAATCCTTAGTAGGGTCCTAAAATACCTGCAAAACAGCTCTCTATAAGCATATCATTATATTAAAAACTCAGCACCTTTTGACATTGAAAATAACTCTTTTAAACTAGAGGGAGTATCTAATAGGTCATGAGACATAGAGAGTTTTACTTTTATGGGATAACAATTATTTAGTGAAGGAACACGGCTATGAAACAAACAGTATATTACCTGCATATCTCATTACTCCTTGTGCCTTTTATAAGTCAGGCGGCCATTACAGATCAACGACCAACTGTTGAGCTCCCCAATGAAACAAGCACCTCAAAAAAACCAACTCCTCACTTAGATTACTCCGATCCCATTGCTTTTATGAGCGACTTTTTAGATACCAGTAAAAAACCTGAAAAACCCCTTAAATATTGGGCATTACAGCTTGTTCTTCTTTTAAAAAATGACCCTCGCTTGATAGATTTTTGCCATAAAATAAAGAATATCACTACCGATAGAAACGCAAATCTTGATGAGCGCACAAGAAGTATCAATAATGCTTTTATTGAAGCATATTCAAGACAACTTTTTTCACCTGAACTTTCAAATTTTATTTTTTCCAAAACCCTTCCCAAAGTAAAAGATGCTATTAGAAAACGCGCAGAAAGAGTTGACGTCGCTCCTGCTGCCTAAAAATAGTTGATCGTATGCAGAGGGTAAAAAACCCTCTGCTTTCATACCTTACCAAGTGTTCTGTTTCCCTACACCACACAAGCTACCTATAATATCTGGTAAAAAATGGTATACTAAGAGTATACAAAATGGGAGAAGCATCCCACTGCAGATTACTATAAAATAAATAAATTCATCTACACTCTATGAATACCTATGCTTATGATTTTGATGTTATAGTGGTCGGTGGTGGCCATGCCGGTATTGAAGCGGCATATGCTGCCGCCCGGATGGGCTCACGTACGCTTATGATCACGCTCCATCTTGATCGCATAGGTCTAATGCCCTGCAACCCTGCGGTAGGGGGCATAGGAAAAGGTCACATCGTATTTGAAATAAGTGCCTTGGGTGGATTGATGCCAAAGCTCTGCACTCAAACGTATCTCCAAGCTCGCATGCTCAATACCCGCAAAGGGCCGGCTGTTCAAGGACTTACGGTTACAAATTGATAAACATGCCTATAATACATTGAGTAAACAAGTCTTAGAACATACTGAGAATCTTACGCTTATTATGGGCATGGTTGATGAAATCATACTTGATGATGATCGGCAGGTACGCGGCGTTCGCACGCGTGAAGGTGATACCTATTATAGCCCTACGGTCATTTTAACCACCGGAACCTTTCTTAATGGCCTCATCCATGTCGGCACCACGCAAGTATTCGGCTGGCAGGCAGGGAGAAGAATCTGTTGCACATCTTTCTGCCTTTCTTTCAAAAATCGGGCTTAAAATGCGCCGCCTAAAAACGGGCACGCCACCCCGCCTATTGCGAAGTAGCCTCGATTTTTCACGGATGGAATATCAGGGCTCTGATAATTTGGATGGTCTTTTTGAGTTTACGCCCCATAAGGTCGAGCATAAAATAGCTTGTTATATTACCCATACCAACCAAAAAACCCATGATATCATTAAAAATAACTTTCATTTATCACCCATTTTTACCGGTCATATCAAGGGAACACCACCCCGCTATTGCCCATCGATAGAAGATAAAATATCTCGATTTGCCGATAAGACCTCACATCATGTATTTGTAGAACCGGAAAGCGCTTCCAGTGAGGAAATGTACCCTAATGGTCTTTCAACATCTTTGCCATTTAATATCCAAAAGGAATTTATACGTTCGATCGTAGGATTTGAATATGCTGTTTTAACAAGGCCTGGCTATGCTGTCGAATATGATTGCGTATTACCGAATCAATTACATCATACCTTGGAAGTTAAATCGGTTCCGGGGTTATTTCTTGCTGGCCAAATTAATGGAACAACGGGGTACGAGGAGGCTGCAGGCCAAGGAATAATTGCTGGGATTAATGCAAGTCTCAAGCACCATGGGAAAGAGCCTTTTATTATCAATCGAACTGAGGGCTACATAGGTATTATGATTGACGATTTGGTAACCCTTGGTGTTGATGAACCCTACCGTATGTTCACGTCCCGTGCCGAACGGCGGCTGATTTTAAGGCAAGATAACGTATTTGATCGGCTTGGCAACAAAGCACACACCTTGGGGCTGATTTCAGATTCTTTTTACAGCGATATCAAGAGGGAACGGGACATCATCGAAACCACAGTCACCGCTTTAACCGAAGGCAAAAAAAATCTAGAACTCATGCAGCTCCTTGGAAGCGGAGAAATAGAAGAGGTACAAAAAAGAATCCAGCAAGCCGCGAGAGCTACTGCACCAAATCGCACTCTGCAATCGATTCATGCAGAAATATTGTATGGGCCCTATATTAAGCGGGAAGAAAAAGAGGTCGAAAAGACACGGTATTACCAGCAGCTTGAAATACCTAAAGACTTTGAATATACCGCTATACCCGGTCTTTCAATTGAGTTAAAACAAAAGCTTACTAAATATAAACCCGAAACGATTGCTCAGGCAGGATTGATTCAGGGGATGACACCCGCAGCACTCTCACTTCTCATTTTTAAAGTGCGGGATCATATGAGAGCACTGAAAAGAAGAAAAAAAATAAGGCTAATGCTGACGAGAAATAAAGGAGCGTAATGTACCCCACACTACTTCATATTTACGGTCCTTTACAGATAAATAGCTTCAATGCTGCAATTATGGCTGGCATTGCTCTTTTTTTCTACGCAGCTTTTCGCCATCCTGGCAGTGAAAAATGGGTAAGGAAATCAGATTTTTTTAATACCTGCATAGAATCAGGAATTGCAGGCATTATTGGTGGCCGGTTACTGCATGTGCTCAGCCAGTGGCATGACTACGAATCCTTTTACGATATGCTCGCTCTTTGGAATGGCGGACTCTCGATTTTGGGAGCCCTAGCAGGCGTGCTTATATACAGTGTTTGGTCTTTAAGGCGCAAGCAGCTGCCCATTCTTCCGATCTACGATATAGCAGCTGTGTATGTCCCTCTTGCACAAGGCATGGGACGCATTGGTTGTTTTCTTGTAGGATGCTGTTATGGATGCCCTACGTCGCTTTTCTGGGGTGTAACCTATACCCATCCTTTAGCTGTTGCTCCCTTACATATACAAATACATCCAACTCAGCTCTATAGCTCACTGATATTTTTTGGTATATTTTTGTTCATGCGCTTTTTTGCATTCCCACGGGCAAGAAGACCAGGAGAATTAAGCATGCTCTACCTTATGGCTATGAGCTTTGAACGATGGTTTATCGACTTTTTCAGGGGAGATCGGATTATGCTTTCCGGTCATTATTCATTCTCCTTCCATCAATGGGTAGCTTTTTTTATTTTTGTAGGTGCAGGAATTCTCTACTTCTTTATCCGATTAGGTCGACGTTCCCATGAACCTGTTTAGCTATATCAAGCAACGAGTTCCGATATTAGATGTGGTTACTGAGTATGCAACTCTTAAAAAAGCTGGTCTGTATTGGAAAGGCTGTTGTCCGTTCCACCACGAGCGCACTGCCTTCTTTTAGTGTGAGCCCCCATAAAGAAATTTTTTATTGTTTTGGGTGCCATGTAGGGGGTGATGTTATATCCTTCATTGCAAAAGCCGAACATTGTAGTCCGATTGAGGCGGCACAACATTTAATAGACCGCTATCAACTTGCGGTGCCACAAGAAATAAGCTGGGAAAAAAGTTCGCAGACCCAAGAAGCAAAAGATCTTTATTATCAAACCTGCTAACGTTTGCACAGTGGTCCGCAGATCAGTTAAGTAAAAATACTACCGCTCTTGCAGTACCTACAAAAACGGAGCATAACTACGCAGAGTGTAAAGACCTTTGCCTGGGTTATTGCCAAGCTCTATTAAAACGCTCCTTGCCTATGGGCAAAAAAAAGGAATTTTGGCTACTAATTTCATTGATGCGCATATTCATTGCCGAAGGCAACAATGGGCCTCTATTCTCCCTTTGAAGAGCGCATTATTTTCCCCATTGCGGGATCCCACTTGGCAGGTACGTTGGCTTTGGAGGACGTGTGTTTAAAAAGGGGATGAACGCCCAAAATATTATAATTCGCATGATCATACCTTTTTTAATAAAGGCACAATTCCTTTTTGGTCTTGATCGGGCAAAAAAAGCCATAGCTCAAGCTGGTGCGGCCTTCTTAGTTGAAGGATATACTGATCTTATTATTATGAATCAGTATGGATTTACCAATACTGTTGCAACACTGGGAACTGCGTGCACTCAAGAACATTTAAAACAATTGGCTCGCTATGCCCAAAAGCTCTACATTCTTTATGATGGTGATGCGGCAGGACAAAATGCGATCATTCGGCTTGCAGAATTCTGCTGGAATGTGCCGTAGATCCTTTTGTCGTCTCATTGGATGCTCCCCCAAAGATGACCCTGCCACATTTCTTGCTAGCAGGCGGAAATTTGCAAGCGAAGTAGAACCGCACGGGACATCTTTTCCTTTATCATTGGCACATAGGTAAAGATTTTGCACATAAAAGTTTGCAAGAAGACTCGCTATCACCAAAAAAATTATTACCAGCGTTCTTACTATCAATGACCCGATCCTAAAACGGGACCTGCTTCTTACCCAAGCAAGTATGCTTTCGCTCTACCAATTGAAACACTTAAGAGAGAATTTCGTATAGTGAGTGAAAAAGCAAAAGAGACTCACAAAAAAAGGAAGTCCCTGCCAAGCAGAGCGTGCACCTAGCTGAAATATCACAATTAGAAAAAAAACTTTTTTCTGCTATACTACAGTATAAAGGTACAATTTTGGAGGAAGATCGAGACCTGTTACGCTATGGTTGCCAGAAAAGCTCAAGTCATCTTTTTGAAAGTATCCTCGAGGCAAAAAGTGGATGGTGAATGTGATATCGGCACACTTTTTGAGCAAAGGCGATGCGGATAAGGAGTTGTTAAGTGGCATTATGATGGAAGCACTGCAGGAGCAAGCCACCTTCTTTTGAAGATACGTTGTTGCAATTTTATAAGAAACAGTGGAAAATAACAGTTCATAATGTCAAACTAAGGGTATATGAAGCGCAACAGACTCGGGGACACTGAGCGCATCAAAAAGGTACTCATGGACATTAACGAGCTAAAACAAAAGATGCTCAGAAGGGGTATTAATGATTAAAAAAGTAAAACAGTATGATCGAAAACAAAAAATAAAGATAATCAGAAAAGTCCCGAAGAAAATAAGCTTGCTCAAGAACTAATCGAATCCCTTATCGAAAGAGGCAAACGTGCAGGTGCCTTAAGTTATGAAGAGATCATGGAGTTCTGTGATCGTAATCATCTACTGAACCTGAGACCAATGATCTCTTAAAAACACTTGAAAAAGAAAATGTTGAGCTCCTGATGCAGGAAGAGCTCGAGACCAGATGCGGGGCCATTGAAGATTATGAAAAAGAAGAAACGAAAATTCACATTAAATCCCACTTGAAACTCATTGGATTACGTGGGTGAAGAAGAAGAAAAGAAGAAGGGGACGAACCCGAAGATGGCCGAGATGTGGTTAAAGAAGTTGGTGAGGCGCCCATATTGCTGATGGCGTAAAATGCTATCTTCGAGACATTGGCAAAATTCCTCTTCTTAACAAGAAAACTGAATCGATCATTGCTGAACAAATTGCCGCAGGGAAAAAGGAATCAATTGAATCAATATCAAAGTTCCCTTTTATTCATAAAGAAATTATTGCCATTGGAGAGCGGCTTGCAAAAAATACTGATTGCCCTTAAGGATATTATTCAGTTTTCTGAATTTGATGAAGAGAATTTGCCTAAATTTGAAGAAGAAAAAAATGGTCTTATTAAAACCATTGAGCAGATCAAAGAGCTTGTTGAAAATGAATCTAAGATTTATAGAAGCTATCGTAGCCAATTAGATTCGGAAGACAAAAAAACGAGAGATGCTCAATGCGGTTAAGGCAAATAAAGAAGAGATTAGCAGAAACCATACAAACTATAAAACTTTCAAATAAGTTTATTCGTAAACTGGCAAAGCGTATTGAAAAAACAATACACAAAATTAGAGAACGGACCGAAAATATCCGTCAAAACGAGATGCTTTTAAAGCAGTATTCGCAAAAAAAATCAGTAACTGAGGCTGAAAAAGCTGAAATGGCAGGAATTTGATAAGAACATTCGTAGCTGGATATAAAAGCATCAAAAAAGCTGAGCAAGAGCTTGGTCTGCCTCAAGCTGAAACGCTTACTTACTTATAGGCAGCTTACTGAAGGTCAAAGGAAAGATAAACGAGCAAAAGATGATCTTGCACGTGCCAATTTGCGCCTTGTGGTAAATATAGCCAAAAAATATGTCAATCGCGGCCTTCATTTTCTTGATCTCATTCAAGAAGGAAATATTGGCCTTATGAAGGCGGTTGAAAAGTTTGAATTTGAACGTGGATATAAATTTTCAACCTATGCAACCTGGTGGATTCGTCAGGCAATTACACGTGCTATTGCTGATCAATCACGAACTATTCGTGTCCCTGTTCATATGGTTGAAACACTTAATAAGATTAATAAAATTAAACGAACCTTTATTCAAGAACATGGTCGAGAACCAACTCATTTAGAACTTTCAAAAGAGCTTAATATTGACGAAAAAAAGATAAAAAATATAATAAAAATCTCGAAGGAACCGATTTCCCTAGAAACGCCTGTCGGCGACAGTGAAGATGCTTTTATTAAAGACTTTATTGAAAGTGAAAATGATTTTTCACCAGCGGATACCGTCGCAAATAGTGATCTAAAGGAGCGTGTGCGTGAAGTATTAAAAACATTAACTCCTCGTGAAGAAAAAGTGCTCAAGATGCGTTTTGGTATTGATGTTGCATCTGAGCATACTCTTGAAGAAGTCGGCAAGGATTTCTCAGTAACACGAGAACGTATCCGCCAAATTGAAGTGAAAGCATTGCGTAAATTGCGCCATCCATCGCAGAAGCAAAAAGCTGCAAACATTCTTTGAAAAAGAATTTCACTTTGCTCAGGATGAAGCAGTTGAAGATGATATGGATGATGAAGAATAATAGTTACCAGTAAGGAATAAAAAAATACATGGAACCCCCCGTTGAGAGTTCACTCATACAAAATATAATTTTTCTTCTAGTTTCTCTCTTATTTTGTGCACTTTTTTCATTTATTGAAACGAGCGTGACCGCCCTCCGGCTCTTTAAACTCAAAGAGCTTGCTTCAGGTACAAGCAAATATCGGGCATTATTTCATGTCTTTGAACATAACCCCAATCGGATTCTAATCAGTATCCTTATTGCTTACAATCTGGCAAACGTTCTTGGCTGCGGTATTTAGTAGCGAAGTAATGGCCAGCATAACAAAAGCACTCAATATTTCAGAAACCTTGGGCTTTGCGATAGGTATTTTTGTAACGTCAACCACCATATTGCTCACCGATCTTATTCCCAAGAATATCGCAACAATTCATGGCGATCGCCTTTTTAAATCAACATTATGGATAACCAATATTATCTATTATATGTTTTACCCTCTTGTTACGTTTCTTTCCAAGTTTACTGACACCATTACACGCTGGATAGGGGGGAGTGATGTTAAGGAACTTACCGAAGCTGTTGCCTCTGAAAAAGAGATCCAATTTCTTATTAATTATATTAATGAGAAAGGACTCATGGAGCGGCACAAAACTTCCATGCTTAAAAGCATCTTTGAGCTGGGTACCACGCCAATTAAAGAAATCATGGTGCCTGAAACTTCGATTATTTCCATCAATGTGAACAGCACGCAAAAAGAAACGCTTGATTTATTTTCTAAGTATCAATTTACACGTCTACCGGTATATGAAGAAAAAACAGATAATATTATTGGCATGCTGCACCAGAAGGATTTTTTTCAGTTGCTTTCCAAAAATGAAGATCGTCCATTGCGCGATATAGTTCGGCCGATTATGTTTGTACCTGAAAGCGCTAAGGTACTTCGGGTACTCAGAGAATTTAAAGAGCAACGTATGCACATAGCAATGGTATTGAATGAATACGGTGGCATTACCGGTCTTGTTACCCTAGAGGACGTGATTGAAGAAATTGTCGGCGAGATAAGTGACGAATATGAGGCAGTTGCTGAAAAAATCATCCCATTGAAAGCTGGTGGATACCTGGTCGATGCAAGTATAGAGCTTGACGAACTTGAGCAGCAGCTCAATATTGTATTTGAAACAGAACAAGCGCTTACCCTTGGTGGCTTTCTTATTGAACAGCTTGAAAGAGTTCCAAAGGCGGGTGAAAGACTTGAATATAAAGGGTACCGTTTTAAAATTCAGCAGGCAAGTCCCAAACGAGTTTTCCAGGTTCTTATCTCTGGCAATGAGGTTCCAGAGGATCTAGAACTGGAGGCATAGGCTCTTTTTCCCGCCTGTGGGTATGGTATACTAACATCACGTAGGGGGAAATAATTATGATTAAACGTATGTCATGGATCCGGCCGATTTTCTTGGTGGTACTTTTGAGCGTCCTTCTACCTAGTCCTGCACATGCGGTCATTGATAAAGAATTAAAAGCAGAACTCACCAAAATAAGCACAGCTCTTTCAAACTTAGGCAAACCCGGTTTTTTTAAAAGAACGGCATCGAATATCATATCAACGGTTGTTACCGGTATTGTACTGCATTTAGCAGCGCGATGGTTGTATGACCATATCGCAGCAAAATCGAGCGAAAAAACGAAACAATCGGCAGACCAAGAACGCCTGCATCAGAATTCTTTGCACTCTTTTACCTTTAAAAATCTTGCAGGCCACATACCCAAGGATGTCCTTGAAATCACCGAATTTATTAAGGATAATAACAAATACGCAGCAATGGGCGCAAAAATGCCCCGGGGAATACTTCTTGTTGGCCCTCCAGGCACAGGCAAGACTTCCATTGCTCGTGCTATTGCAGGCGAGTGCGGAGCCTTCTTTATAGCCATTTCTGCAAGTGAACTCATCGAATTGTTTGTTGGTAGCGGACCACTTAAAGTACGCGATGTATTCATGCGAGCACGAAATGCCGTTACCTCGGGCGCCTATAAAAAAGCAATTATTTTTATTGATGAACTTGATTCGATAGGTTCACGAGACGGTTTGGAAAATGCAGAATATCGTAATACTCTCAATGAGCTGTTACATCAAATGGATGGCTTTACCGTCAATGACGCAATCTTTGTCTTAGCGGCTACTAATAGGCAGGGCGTTATTGATCCGGCCTTAAAACGGGCAGGGAGATTTGATCGGATCGTTGAGATAGGACTGCCCGATGCTGAAAGTCGCGAAGCAATCTTGCGCCTCTATACGCAATCAATCAAGCATCAAAAGGATATAGATTTTGGCTATCTGGCGCGCCAGTCAAATGGAATGAGCGGTGCTGATCTTAAAAATATAGTAAATGAAGCTGCAATCTCTGCCGTTCGTTTACACGCCAAGGAAACGAAACAAGAGCATTTCGAGCAGGTACTCGGCTCGAGGCAACCTCAATTTCTTATACATAGAGCTCTTTGAGAGCTGCTACTGTATCTCGTTTAGTATTTTTTTTACCGCGGCGATTGACCCGGTAAACCCAGCCGCTTCATAAGGAATAACCACCAGCTTATTATTCTGGCCTTCCACCATATGGGGCAAGGCTTTTATATACTGAACTGCGGCCAAGTACGAAAGAGCATCCTGACCTGGAGCGGCATTTTTAATAACCTCGATTGCTTTAGCCTCTGCTTGCGCGATCTTAAAGCGGGCTTCTGCCTCTCCTTGTGCATTAATAACACGCGCTTCGGCCGCACCGCGCGCTCTTAAAATACTTGACTCTCTTTCACCTTCCGCTTGCAAGATAGATGCTTGCTTTTGGCCTTCAGATTCAAGAATAATAGCACGCCGGTCTCGCTCAGCTCTCATCTGCTTTTCCATAGCTATACGAATATCCGCAGGTGGGTTAACTTCTTGCAGTTCAACTCGGTTAACCTTAACTCCCCATTTATCTGCAGCTTCCTCAAGAATGATACGAAGCTTTTCATTAATAGCATCTCGCGAAGTCAATGTTTCATCAAGGTCCAATGAACCTATTACGTTACGCAACGTCGTCTGTGTAAGTTTTTCAATTGCTTCAGGCAAATTATACACTTCATAAATTGCAGCTTTGGGATCGGTGATTTGGTAATATACCAGAGCATTAATTTCCAAGCTCACATTGTCTTTGGAAATCACGTTCTGCTTTGGAAAATCATGCACATTTTCTCGTAAATCAATACGATATAAGGTACGGGTATACCGGTAGGAGCGTTTATCTGGCCCCGTACTCACGTGGCTCCACATAACCTCCCGCGGCCTTTCAATAAGTGGAATAACTATGTGTAAGCCGGGTCCTAAAATTCTATCAAAACGGCCCAAGCGCTCAATAATAATAGCTTCAGCTTGTTGGACTAAACAAACCGATTTATACAGTATGATAAGAGCGAGTGCAATAAGACCAACAAAAAAAAGGGAAAAACCAAACATAGTATCCTTTCTCTCTATTAACAATGACCTTTTATTTTTCTAACTTTTAGATGAGAACCCGCAGCGTCAACAATCTCAACTAATGAGCCTTTTTCAATGAGCAACCCATCAAGAGAAGCCGCTGACCACAATTCACCATCAACTTTAACCCACCCTTTTGCGCAGGAGCTGATAGTTTCTGTCACCATCGCTTGTTTACCTATAAGCGCATACACATTGCTTTTATGTAAGGTATCTTTTGAAACGCGTGTAATAACAAAGGAAAGGAATAATAAAGCACACATTAAAGTACCAAAAAAAATGATGAACTGATGGAGTATCCCAAAGCCAAGATATGAGGCTCCCGCTGCTCCACCAGATGCCAAAGAAAATGAAAGAAAGTAGAATAATCCCGGCGACAGGAGTACTTCCGCAAGGAGACTGGCAATAAATATAACAAGCCAAAAAAATACGGTATCCACAAAACCCTCCAGCAAAGCTTTGCTAGCTTTATAGGTAAGTATACCCTAAATAATGCAAAAATTAAAATACGCTCTTAGATCATTGTAAAATTTTTCATAGCATTATTGTTGGCAAGTCCCTTGAAGGAGTTACGGTAAAGATAGTATACTCAGTAATATAAAGCGAAACAAAATTTATGGAAAATCGTGTCATTACCATTTTCGTTCATGGGACCCTTCCACCACGTCCGGTTTTACAGATACCGCTTGTTTACAACTTTTTTTATTGTCCGCAAGGTTTAACGCGCGCTCTGGATTTGGATGCAAAATACCATACAGCACAGTTTATTAAAGTTCTGTGTGAATCTAATCCCAACCAATTTGATATTGATCATTTTTATATTTTTGGCTGGAATGGTTTTTTAAGATTCAGCGAGAGGAAAAAATCTGCTCTCGAGCTTTACAAACAATTAAGGCTTTTAAAACGGCGGTATAATCAAGAATCTGTCGCCCCCTTGTTTAAGCTTATTACGCACAGTCATGGGGGAAATGTGGCACTGTATTTAGCTCCGATTGCAGAAGAAGAACAGGAACCATCAATAACTATCGATGAGCTCATTCTTCTGGCGTGTCCCGTGCAGGTAGAAACTGCGCCTTACGTGAATGAATCGATCTTCACCCGTGTGTTTTCGGTGCACTCACACCGGGACCTCCTTCAAGTACTCGATCCACAGGGTATACATAGTTTTGTAGAAAGTGTTAAGCAACTTGGACCCGAGTTTACCATAAAACATCTAAAACGATTGGGCCCCCTCTTTTCAGCGCGCCATTTTATCGCAGCGCCTACTGTCACTCAACTCAATGTCCGGTACCCCAATCGAGAGCTTTTTCATGTCGAATTTCTGTTTCCTTCAATTATCTCCATGCTTCCCTCTCTTATTACTCGCATGAAGGAGCATAGTAAAACAGAGCTTTCCAAAACTGATGATCTAACTTTAATATTACAATAAGGACCTGGGCACCACAGTAAATGCTTATGCTACGTCATCAGTTTTGTCATTAAGCATAGACTGGCTTAAAGAATGTCGATATTCTTTACACTAACAATTGGTAAGCGGTTTCAATAATAGCCGTAGAATTGATTCTGTGATAAGCAAGTAATTCCTGAGGTTTTCCCGAGCGAGATAGCTCCTTGACGGCAAGTACTTCGATCCTAAAATCTTCATTGCGCAGTTCATAACATACAGCCTCGCCAAGGCCTCCTTGAATAAAATGATCTTCAACGGTTATAATGCGCTTCTGAGCTTTTCGCGCCTGCACTATAAGCGTTTGAGCACAGAGTGGTTTTACACTATAGAGATCAATGATGCTTACAGAAATATTTTTCGCTTTTAGCTCTTCATAAGCCTTTAATGCTTCAAATACGGTGATGCCGGCAGCAACAATAAGCATTTTATCATCGTCACTTTCTCTGAGCACTTTACAGCCACCGACAGTAAATATTTCTGATGAATCATACAGAACGGGAGTCTCTGCGCGGGTCAATCTAAGATAACTTATACCATCGTAATGATTCGCCATCAATTCCACTGCTTTATAGGTGCTTACAGCATCGCAAGGATAAAGAATAATTGAACCAGGAAGAGCACGCATCAAAGCAATGTCTTCAAGTCCCATCTGGGATGGACCATCCTGGCCTATAGTAACCCCGGCATGGGAACCGGCTATTCTTAAAGCAGCACGTCCGATTGCTGCCATGCGAATTTGGTCGTGTGCACGAGATATAAAACATGCAAACGTTGAGCTAAAGGGAATAAAATGGCGGGCCGCAAACCCCGTTGCCATTCCTATCATATTTTGCTCTGCAACAAAACATTGAAAAAAACGATGGGGAAATTGGTGCTCAAATAATTGAGCAAATGTTGAATTTTTGACTTCCGCATCAAGACTGAGTACCGACTCGCTCAACCCTCCCAATACCGCCAAAGTTTCACCGTATGCTTTTCGCGTTGCCAATGAAGCTCCTTGTTTATATGAGCAGGGTGGCAACGAGAGAACGGGCAATTCAATTTTTTTTCTTTCATATGGTTTTAGCGGCTCACGCAAAAATTGTATAGGAACATCATGCTCAAATCTTTTTTCTAGCTCGTCTAGCAATTTTGGTAGCTGCTCTTTTGAGAAGGCTGTTCCGTGAAAGCCCTGCTTGCCTTCTATTCCAGTAAGACCATATCCCTTAATAGTTCGGGCAACAATAACGGTAGGCATATCCTTGTTTTTTGCATCATCAAGTGCAGCTACTACAGCTTCCATGATATGCCCATCTACCACAAGAGTATGCCAACCAAAGGCCTTCCACTTTGCTGCATGCTTTGCAACATCGTGATCATCCATAGGCTCGGTACTTTGGCCAAGACCATTGAAATCAACTAGGGCAATAAGACGGTTTGTTTTATAATATGCAGCCACTTCAATTGCTTCCCAAACTGAGCCTTCAGCCATCTCACTATCACCAAGCAGGACATAGGTATAGCACGATTGGTCCTGCAAACGAGCGCTTAAGGCCATGCCAAGACCAATAGAAAGGCCACATCCCAAGGATCCTGTTGCCGCTTCGTTATAAGGAAACCGCGGGGTTGGATGCCCTTCAAGCACTGACGTGAACGACCTAAGCGTCATTAATTCATCTTGAGATATAACGCCCACTTGCTCCCATGCGGCATAGAGTACGGGAACAGCATGACCTTTTGATAAAATAAAACGGTCATTAGAAGGATCGTCAGGGTTTTCCGGATTGTACTGCATGGCATGGAAAAAAAGAGCGGCAACCAGATCGGCCGCGGAAAGTGCTGATGTTGGATGGCCTGAGCCTGCATTGGTTGTTGCCTTCAATGAAAGAACGCGCAAATTGTAGGCGCGCTGTTTCAACAAGGAAATCGTCTCACTATTCATCACATACCTTCCGATTGCACTGATCTCAATGACACTACACTTTTTTTTCTCTAAAGACTATACTACACTCACACTGGCGTAGCATAGGGTCTTCTTTGGATGATTCGGATGAAAAACATTCGCCGCCATGGTATAAAAAAAATTAGAGCTTTGCCCTTTTTCCTTCTTAAGTATATTCGCCTTCAACTCTTTATCACGGTATGTGCATTTCCCCTGCTTGCTTCCTGGGGAATTCCGTTATCGTATGCCGCCTTGGTAGGCAACCTTATTTTTACTCCCTTTATCTCCGCTTTTTTATTGGTAAGCTCTCTTATTTTCTTAACTGAGCTCCTCTTTATACCAAACTCCTTCCTTCTTGCAATTTTGGAATTAATAGCATCATGCTGGCTTTCACTGCTGCAGTATGGGAGCCGATCATGGCTTTTTGGGTGCAGGACACCTCACGCTTTTTTCCTCCTGCTTATCCCTATAATTGCATGTGTAGTAGTGCAATACAAAAAACTTCTTTCACCCATAAAAAATACTTTTGCTCTCTTTCTCCTGCTTATTACCTGCTGCCTTTCATGCAAGTTTCTAGCACTAACACAAGAAGGCAGTACCACCATCACGTGTTTTGAAAAAGATCTTCAACTCGTGCAGGTCGGAACACATGGACTTCTTATCGATCCAGGAGTTCTTGGCCGTCGTGTTTCTGCCTCATCTTGGGTACAATATACTCTCATTCCTAAACTGACTAGGCAAGGAATAACAAAACTCACCATTATTTGTGCGCGCCCATCAGCTATGACTTTTCAAGCAGTAGGCACGCTCATAGATCAGGTCGAAGTCGATCGCCTCTACTTCCCTGCCTGGACCGGGTCATTAAAAAATAAAGGGTGGTCATCCTTTGAAAAACTTTTAACGTTAAGCAAAAAATATGGTACAACGATTAAGCACATTACCACCGCCTGCACATTAAAGATAGGTACCCGTCATATTGAAATTAATCCAGAAAATTCAGTTATAAATAAAAATAAAATTAAATATCATGCGCTCGTTATAAAATATTGATTTAACCGATCAAAATGCAGTAATGTAAGTACATAACAGTATCGCCTTAAGAAAGAGAGCACCATGAAGAAAAATATAATACTCCTGATAGCACATGAAGGCTACCAACAAGTTGAATATGGGGTAACACGAGAGATTCTTGCAAGTGAAAGCAATATACATCTGATAACCGCAAGCGATGAAGCAGGAACAGCACTTGCAAAAGATTGTTCATCAAGCGTTGTGGATATAACTGTTGAGCAAATAAAACCGACCGAATGTGATGGGCTCTTTATCATCGGCGGTCCCGGGGCTCTTGCCTGCCTAGATACCAAGCCTGTTCATGCACTTCTTGAGCAGATGATGGCGCTTGGCAAGCCTTATGGGGCTATATGCATTTCGTCTCGCATACTTGCCGCTGCAGGAGTGTTAGGAGGAAAAAAAGCAACCGGCTGGGATGATGATAAAAAATTAGCCGGTATCTTTAAAAAGCATGGCGTTACGTATGTTGAGCAACCAGTTGTCGTTGATGGCACGGTAGTAACCGCAACGGGGCCCGAAGCTGCTCAAAGCTTTGCTCAGGCTATTCTAAAAGTGGTGGGGAATTTATAAGGTCACACTAATTACTATGACTTTTATTTTTTGCCAATAATGAGTTTGTCCGTTAATTCTTTAAACTTGTGCTGAGCGAGCAAAGCGTGGTAGGCGAGATTTATCCATTCTATTAAATTAGTGGCAAACTCGGCCTCACTTTGCTTTTGGCTGAATGCAACGGGCCGCCATTTGTCAACAAGTTGCTTATGTTCCTTGTATAAAGTCTCCTCTGACGCATCAGGCTTTACTCCCAACACATAACGAGGAAGTATCTCCTGCTTGCTTTCAAAAGCCTCTTTCACCCGCGGCAAAGCATCTTTCAATAGCCTGCTCTCAGGAATTTTAGGCCAATGCTCTTTTTCCAAATAGGCAGATATTGCAACGCAATAGGGAGCCATTCTATCTGCAAGCGGTTTAGCAAAAGCTGGCACGTATGCAGTCGCTCCTGATTCGATGGTCATGATAAGATCGGTTCCAGGATTTTCAGAAACTGATTTATCCAAATCCGCCTGATAGTCGCTCAGCTGAAACATCGCTAATTCTCTCGTCATTATCCTTCTCCATGCGCCGTACGGGACGACAACTAATTTTGTCACCTTTTGCCATTCCTGAATCTCTTTTATTTCACCGGAGGTCAAAAGCAGGGACTGTTGTTTCGATGAGTTTTCTAAATAATATTGAACCTCTACCGACTCAAGAAACAAATTTTTTATGAAACATTTTCGTGAGTCCAATGATTTTACCATAGCATTGCAGGGCAAAAATACCAAACTCAGCAAAAATGTCGTCACAATTTTGTTCATTTTTTTACTCCATCCATAATTTTGCATATCAACAGTACAAAAAGAATCGTACACAAAAACACACATATGTAAAGTCTTTGCACACTCAACACGAGATCCTGAGACTCGATTCTGATTTGCTTTTTCGCAACGACGCCATTGCAAATTTGAGCCAAGGTAGTGCTTATACGCATTCATCACAACAAAAAAAGGCCTGTTTGGCGAACAAGCCTCAATCTATTTGAACATATGATTCTCTATTATTTTTTCTTGCCCAGAAATTTCTCCTCAATAAAATCATCAAATTCAGCATGCGCGAGCAGAGCCTTTTTTGCGAGATTTATAGCTTCTAACACATCTGTGCCAAATTCAGCTTTCCTAGGAACATCGCTCAGTGCAACGGGTTTCCATTTCTCTAATAACTGCCTATGCTCCAGATTTATGGTGGCCTGGGATGCATGAGGCCCTACGTTCAGTACATAACGAGGAAGTATTTCCTGCTTGTTTTCAAAAGCCTCTTTCACCCGGGGCAAAGCATCTTTCAATAAATAACTTTCAGGAACTTGAGCCTCATGTTCTTTTCCAAAATAGGATGCTATGGTAACCTTATAAGGTGCGATTTTTTCGAGCGTCGATTTAGCAAAAGCTGGCACGTATGTTGCTCCCGATTCGATTAACATTAAAAGATCACCTTCAGGATTTATGGAAGCTGCTTGGCTCAAATTTGAAAGATAATCACTAGGCTGAAATCCTACTGATTCTTTCGTTCCCATTCTCTTCCATTCGCCGTAGGGAACTATGGCTAATTTTGTTATGGTTTCCCATCCCGGGATCTCTTTTATTTCACCCGAGGTCAAAAGCAAAGGCTGTTGTTTGGATTGACGCTGCAATTGATAGTAGACCTCTATCTTTTCTGGAAACGCATTTTTTACGAAAAATTTTCGAGGCTTCATCATAGCTTCACAGTTTAAAAACACAAAGATCAGCAAAAAAGCACTTAAAATTTTTTTCATTTTTTACTCCTCTCATCGATACTACATATATTTCAATAGTACAAGAAATTTACACAAAAAATCAAAGGTATTTGAAATGGCTTTTCCGTTAATGAATAATTTTTGCAAAAAATTTCTTAAAGAAAAATTCGTGGGGCAGACCCAAGAAAAAGCCCCATAAAATTCCCATCCTTGGAGGCATAAGTATCCCGTCATCATTTGCACTTATCATTAATGTAATGGCCAAAAGAATGAAAGTACGACATCACTCGTTCAAAAAAGGGAAACAAGAAAATTCAAACTCTTTAATAACTCAGGAGCTCATAATGATATGGGCATATTTTTTATAAAGCTCGACCGCTGGCTGATCGAAGGGATTAATGTTCCAAAGTCTTGCAAGATAGAGCGTCTCTACCATTTTCATCATCATAAAAGAGCCTATCGCATAACTGGATTTTTCTTTAAGACTCACAACCATACAGGGCCGTCCTTCATTGATATATGCTTGAGTAACCCCTGAAAAAAGCGCTTTTTTAGTAAAAGTAACAGACCGTCCTGCAAGCCCAGGTAATAGATTGGATAGTTCATTTTCAGGAATAATCAGAGAATCGTTTTCCAATGCAACATCTATAAAAGTGGTCACAGTCGTCCTTGGCCCTGCAAGGTAAAGCTGTACTACTGAATGTAAGTCAACAGTTCCCACAGAAACCAAGGGGGTAAAACCACTTTCAACCTCATTGCCTTGACGATCATATTTTTTCCCCAAACTTTCACCAATCAACTGCTTGTACCAATTTCCAAGCATCAAAAGATCTGGGGAGAAAACAAATAATGCATGAACCGTATATCCTGCTTTAAAATGGGCATAGAGCATCAAAGCACTCTGCGCTGCATCATCATCTGCAGCTTCTTTTTTTAAAAACTCATGCAACCAGTCATGCGCTCCTTTACAAAAAAGGGCTACGTCTATGCCTAAAAGTGCAAGTGGAAAGAGACCAACTGCCGTAAATACCGAAAATCTCCCTCCCACTTTTTTGGGTATCTCAAGGAGATTATAGCTATTTTTACGAGCGATTGATGCTAACGGAGAATCTGCATCAGTGATATGCCACAACATATTTTCGATATTCCCCTTGCTTATATTTTTTCAGAAGCTGCAGGAAAAGCGAACCATTTACCAAAGACTCGGTTGTAGTCCCTGATTTGGTAACCAAACAAAGAATGACCGAACCTCCGCTGATTAATTCCCGCTCAACAATTGCTAGTAAAGCTAATTGATAATCATTATCAATGGTATCAGCACAATAAAACTTTATTGAAGGAGCAGCATCATTATAAAAGCTACCGCATACTGCCTTTGCAACAGCTAATGTACCCATATTTGAGCCACCAATCCCAATCAAAAGCAACATTGTCGGTTGTAGTTTTTTTACTGTTTGCACCACAGTAAGTACATGTTCAAGTGTACGAGCATCTAAAGGGGTAGCAAGACTTGCATAATCACTTTCATATCCTGCACTAAGAGCATTTTTTATTGTCTCATGTTCCTGCTTTATTGTATGCAGCAGGGTAGCATCGCAAGGAACAACACCATGTACACGTATGCTCATAATAATCCTTTTTGATGGAGCTGATAAGCAACAACAGAACCATATAAGCTTACGTTATAATCTGCAATAAGGAAAATTGGAATAATTGCTAATTGTTTACTCTGCTTGCCACATCGAACGAATTCTTGCATAAAAGCGGGATCAAAGAAAAGAGGAATATTTTTTGCGGCAATTCCACCTGCTATATACATGCCATTGAGTGCTAAGCATTCGAGAGCAAAATTTTTGGCACAGCGGGCATAAAACTTTACATAAAAATCAAACGTATCCTTACAGCGTGGATCCCGTTTTGCATAAAATGAAATACGATCGGGATTAAAATCATTTTCGGCAATCTCTTTGGTAGATTCAGTTATGGGATACTCTCTTTGCGTGGCTAAAAATTTATAGATACGCTGAATTCCCGCACCAGATATTAGGTCTTCCCATGATACCGGGCATGTTTGAAAGTTTTTTAAAATAAATTCATTGAGAGCAAATTCCTGAGCGTCATAAAAAGCAGCATCAGCATGTCCTCCTTCGGATGATACCGGAAAATAGGTACGAGAATCCCTATGCCATACCATGATCCCCTTACCAAGACCAGTGCCCGCACCAATAAATCCCTTATTACCATGCTCGCGAGAAATGCCCCTGTTGATGGTTATAATACTTTTTGGATCAAGAATAGTAACCCCAAGCGCAACCGCTTCAAAATCATTAATCAAGACTATCGTCTTTATATCCGTTGCTTTTATCAACTCATTGGTATTAATTTCTAGTGCAAGATTTGTAGGGCGGGCGTAGACCCTGTGAGGATAGACAATTCCCGCAGCTCCTATGCAACAGGCTTGAAAGCTCACTCCATACCTGGTTTTGCTATACTCAACAACATCTTTAAAAAACTCTGTGAAATTGGCTATATCTTTACTTTTAAAATGCACCGATACTACCAAAAGCGGCGTTGGACCTTTTAATAAAAAAATTCCAAAATTGCTATTGGTGCCACCGATATCTGCAGCCAAAAAATAAGAACCGCTTGGATCAATTGATTCCGAATACATTTCTTCTTTTGTCAATGTCAACATCTCTACCCCAAGTAAGTAAGCTTATGAATCACAAGATTTTATTGATCAGACGGTAGGGAATCTATTAAGTTAGAATGGTAACATCTTATGAGGCACAAAACAATGATAAAAAAAATATCAGCAATGCTCAGCACACTTTTCACTTCAATTCTTTATCCATTCCAGATGACATTAGTGGCTTGCAAACTCAAAAAATCACACAAACAAAGGAAAAATAGGCGCTTGTGAGGCTTACAAAAATTAACTATACTCTCAAAGGCAGTTAATTATAATTCCTTAAGGTGAAGGATACTCACATGAACAAGATTTCACGTTTCAGCCTTCTGGCTCTCTTGCTAGGCGTATTTAGCACAATCGTTCCTGCCTCAAAAAATGAGTCCGCTAAACCCGTAATCCAAAGCTTCGATACGATTGCACGAGGAAAAGATCCACTTAAAGCCATTGGGGATTTGATAGCAAAAGAAACGGTCGTTATGAAATTCTATAACAATCGTTGCCCCAGTTGCACCGCAACTATCCAAGAATTTGAACAAATCGCTCAGCAGTACCAAGATCGCGCTACATTTATCACCCTCAATACCGATTCTTATAACATAGCGCACCATTATAGCATCCGAACCATACCTCATTTCCTTATTTTCCATGATGGTAAAGTGGTTTCAAAATTCACACGATTCGGTCTTAAAAAAGAAGGTTTTGTCGCTGCTATTGAAAACGTACTTAAAAATGTACCGGTAAAAAAGGCGCCACAACAAAAAGCCTAACCTGAATGCATACCGTAGGGGCATAGATTTTTCTATGCTCCTTTTTTGTACTCTCAATCACACATCCTACGTGCTCAAACAAAAAATCTCCTTAAAATTACCGTGAAATGTCTTGTCTTTTACAAAAAAATTATTGTATATTTTTAAATATATCATAAAGGATACATCATGAAATATATCTTTTTTATACTAACTTTTTTCATGGGTTCATGCATGGCAACAACGACTGATGATATCGCCGAAAAAGAGAAATACCCCGCTTTTATAAGAAATCTACGGGCACAAGTCATAGATTTTTTGCGCAACAAAGCAGATAAAATGGCGGTTGATGTTCTCGTATTACGATCGAAAGAGTTGGAAAATCAGGCGGAGTATTTTGAAGATGAAGACTTCTACACAATAGAAAACATGGATGATAAATTCAATGATGAATTCGCTCGTATAGACAGAAAATATGATGATATCTCTGAACGGCTAGAATCAGAAGCAGCACCCGATGCCATAAAAGCCCAATTCATTAGAACACTAAAAGATGATGCGGGCTCCTCAATCGATGCTTTGATACGACGTTATTCTACCCCTCCTTATTAATTCATGCTGCAAACTCTTGACATTCTCGATTATTAATCTCTAATATGAAATTAGAATTGAAAATGATTATAATACTCCTAACTTAAACGAGGTATAAAATGAAAGAATGCATGTGCGGAAAAACGCAAAATATGGTGAATTGTCCGGTTCATGAAAAGAAACCGCATGAAAATTACTGGACTGAAAAAGAACAGAATGAGACAGATGTTGATGAAGAGAATCAGTAAAATAAAGTCTGTAAAATTGCAAATGAAAGTAAACAATGGCGCACGAGGCAAAGGACAATAAGGATCACGTAACTGAGCAAAATAGAAAAACAAGTACACCAGGTCATAAAAGGCCAAGTAAAAATCGCGGACCTTTTGGGGAAAATAATGGCACGGTGCAGAAAGAGCACATTAAGGAAGAAAAGAAGTAAATCGCTTTTTGAAGGAGAACGAAATGGCTAAGACACATAAAACAAAGGAAGGTCATACATCCTCACACAAAGGTGTAGCTAAAGGTCATGACGGAGATAAGCACAAAGGTGCACATGCATCTCATGCGTCGAAATCAAAGACCGCTCACGAAAAAGCTTCCCCGGGCAAACATGGAGAAGAAGAAACTGGTGAGGAGTAAGTACATTACTCTAAAGGGAATATTATGGCTAAGAAAAAAACCTCAGCTGGTTCTGCAAAAAAAACACGTGGCGGAACATCTAAGCAACACGCTCGGGCAGGGCGCTTAGGTGGTTTAGCACCCCATGTGTGCAGAGGAAGCGAATGCACAAAACTAAGAAAAGAAGCAGCGGCTAAAGCAAAAGCTAAAAAAGCTGGAGCTAGCAAAAAAACTGCCGCAAAGAAGGCAACTTCGGTGAAGGCAAAAGCTGGTTCACTAAAAGCTACCACTGCAAAAGCGAAAGCACCAGCAGCTTCTAAAGCTAAAAAAGCGACGGCGTTAAAAGCCAAGGCAACCAAAGCTTCGAAGGCTAAAAAAGTGACCGTTCGTAAAACAAAAAGAAGTGCATCAACATCATATCATCCTGAACTATTAACAGGCCTTTTTGAAGATATGTATGCGATGCCTGCCCATTCTAAAAGGGCATCGAAAACTTCACGCGCAAAAAAAGCCGCAACACGAAGAGGACACGCTAAAAAAGTATCCTCTAAATCGCGTCGTAGTTTGTGGGAATGAAGAAGAAGCGCACGAGGGAGATCTAGCCATGATCTCCCACTTTTTTTTCTAAAAAATTCTTTACAAAATGAGTGCCAATGAAACATACTAAAAATAGGAACTTTTTGTATATTTTTCAATTTTCACAATGGGGGGATTCCATGAACAAATTATATATCGCCGGACTTCTCAGTCTTAGCTTTATCCAATTAGCCAATGCCTTGGATGAGCAAGGAAATGTTCGGCTATCAAGAATTAAAAGTGAACTCAGCAGAAAAAAAAGCGAACATGCTCGATTGACTCGCGAAATCGGGGCAAAGGAAGAAGAACTCGCAAGAGCCCATGCTGAGGAAACCACTCGTGAATTTCACGCACAAAAAACGACCAAAGAATAATCAGCTACGCGTTATATGAAGGACCCGATGTAGGGTCCTTTTTTTATTTTGTCTGGTATACTAAGTACTGTGACTCAAAAAAGAAAGGTGTTCTATGCAACTCATAAGAAAAGCTTCAGTTTTTGTAGTGCTTATCGCGTCAGCCCTCACGCAAGCAAAACCAACAACAGCACCCCTGGTTACAGAGCCAAAAAAGGTCGCTGCTGCGCACATTGAAGAAATTGAAACAACGGATGCGTTGAAAAAGGTCCTTAGTGGTCAAAACAAGCCCGTTGTGCTCCTTTTTTATGCTGATTGGTGCGGTGCATGCAAAGCACTAAAGCCCCATCTCACTACCATCGCTGAACGTTATAAGAAACAAGCACGATTTTTAAAAATCAATGCTGATAACGAAGAATGTAAAGAAGCAATCGATTTCTTTGGCATTGAGGCCATCCCTACCCTCATTTTTAAAAATGTCGGCATTATGGACGAAAAACAGCTGGAAATGACGTTAAAAAACTTTCTTGGCAAAGAAGCCTGCCCTCCAATAGAGTCAAAAAAAGACAAAAAAACAACCAAACCGGTAAAAAATAAACCCAAAAAAGAAAAATCACCAAAAAAAGGCACTCAGAAAAAGTAACTACCACTTCGGCAAATTTTACCATTTGCGAAAAAAATGATTTTCCGTTATAGTTAATTATTATAGATATAAAACAATGGAGGTATCATGATTTCTCGCACACTGGCGTCACTTGCACTTGTTCTCTGCAGCTTTTCCCTGATAGCACGGGTACACAAGATAACTACTCTGGAAGAATATAATGCAGCTTTTATGAGTAATAAGCCTATGATTGCAATGTATTCAAGCAGGAGTTGTGGACCTTGCAGGGTTATGAAGCCTGGCTTCATTCATGTATCAGACGACAATCCAGATATCCATTTTTGCTTGATAGATGTTGAAAACCCTGAGTTAGAAGAAATTATTAATGGGCATAACATCCGCAGTATTCCCCAGGTCATTTTTAGTTATAAAGGAGAAAAGATAATGACCGAAAGAGGCAGCATGGGGAAAGAAACATTAGAGAACTGCGTAGATAGATTCCGTGTTAAGTTTACTACAAAAAAATCTGCCGACAAGCAAACAACTACCCCAAAAAAGGAAGCGAAGAAAGCACCTATCCAAAAAAAAGAAGCTCAGCCCAAGAAGGTCCAGCCAAGTAAAACAAGTTCTACGACACAAAAAGTGCCTAAAAAAAAGCAAAAGACGTCTTGACTTTCCCCTCGTGTTCTATGCTACTCTAAGCAAAGAAACAATTCCAAAAAGGGGGTACGTATGATAGGCAAAACAAAGATATTTAGCATGGGAGCGCTCATAGCATTTGCGCTCCCCATTGATGCAGCAAAACCAGTTAAAAAATCTTCCACACAAAAATATTATAAAGAAATCAAATCCATAAAAGAGCATGATCGCGTATGCGATGGATCCTATCCTTCGGTAATAGTCTATAACTCTTCAGCTTGCTCTGCATGCACTTTGATGGAACCAGGCCTGAATGAATGTGCAAAAACATATCCTAAAGCAAAATTCTATGTCGTCAACGCAGAAGATCCTGCGATAAAAAAGGAATTGCACGAGAAAGTTAAGCTTAAAGGCTATCCAACGACCTATTTTCGTAAAACAGGTCAAGAACCACGAGTTGAAAGGGGAAGCATACCTGCTGACGAACTGGATGAAATTGTATACCACTTTATGACAGGCAAAAGGAAGCCATACAAAAATTCAAAACCATCTTCAGACAAACCCGAAGAAATTAAAAAGTCGCTCCAAGAAGAGCAAGAATAAAAAAAGGCCGCAAAATGCGGCCTTTTTTTAATGTTGATCTCTCTTATCCAAGCGAAACAAGTAATAAGGCAACAATAGACATGAGCTTTATTAAAATATTGAGTGCTGGACCGGACGTATCTTTAAACGGATCACCAACGGTATCGCCTACAACGGCTGCCTTATGTGCATCAGATCCCTTGCCACCAAGGTGACCTGCTTCGATATATTTTTTTGCATTGTCCCAAGCTCCCCCTCCATTAGCCATCATAAGGGCTAAGAGAACACCCACTACCGTGGCACCAACAAGAACCCCGCCAAGGCCAACTTTGCCCAGTGGGCTGAAATAGACTGCTACGGGTACTGCCACTGTAAGAATCCCTGGTAAAATCATCTCATGTAATGCAGCCTGGGTACTAATAGCGATAGCTCTCTTATAATCAGGCTTTGCTGTTCCTTCAAGCAGACCGGGAATTTCTTTAAATTGACGCCGCACTTCAATCACCATTTTTAGCGCTGCATCTCCCACCGATCGCATGGTCAAAGATGAAATAACAAATGGCATGACAGCACCGATAAATACCCCTACAAGAACCTCAACTTGCATGAGGTTTAGTACATTCAAACCTGCTTCCGCACTATAGGCAGCAAACATCCCAAGAGCAGCAAGTAATGCCGAACCTATAGCAAAGCCTTTACCCATCGCTGCAGTAGTATTTCCAAGCGTATCAAGCTTATCTGTAATTTTGCGAACAGAAGGCCCAAAGCCTGCCATTTCAGAAATACCTCCTGCATTGTCTGCAATAGGACCATAGGCATCAACCGTCATGGTTATCCCCACTGTTGCAAGCATAGAAACAGCAGCTACAGAGACACCAAAATCCCCCCCGCCAAAAACATAGGCTGCCCAGACACAAAATGCCAAAATAATAACGGGAAGAGCGACTGATTCCATCCCAAGAGATAAGCCATAGATAATGTTTGTAGCGGCTCCCGTGCGTGAACTTTCTGCGAGCTTTTTAACAGGAGTGCCTCCTGTATAATATTCGGTCACTAATCCTATTACAACGCCTGCTATACACCCAATAATAACAGACCAAAATAAATCTCCTTGGCCAAAATAGCCACCCAGACCCATCCAGCGCATATATCCAAATGTAAGAAAAGCAAATACCCCAATAGCTATATAGGTTGCATTACGAAGCATTGCTGCTGGTTCGACCTTAATAAACATATTTGCCAAAAGGCCAATGAATGATCCCGCCAAGCCTAGCACCGATAAAACAATAGGCAGGGTTACATATTCGGCAGAAGCGACATCTCGTGTAGTTCCAATGGCTATCGAACCAATCATAGCACCTACATAGGATTCATAGATATCTGCGCCCATCCCTGCGGTATCTCCTACACAATCGCCTACATTATCAGCAATTACGGCTGGGTTACGAGGATCATCCTCTGGAATACCAGCTTCAAGCTTACCCACAAGATCAGCACCTACGTCAGCAGATTTTGTATAAATCCCGCCACCTACACGCGCAAAAAAAGCAACAAGAGAAGCCCCAAAGCCAAAGCTTGAAAGCAACGAAATAAATCTAGTACTTGGATAAAAAAACCAGGTGAGCAGACCAAGGCCTAAAATACCAAAACTTGCGACAGCAAAGCCCATCACCCCGCCGCCCAAAAAAGCCACCGAAAAAGCAGCTTGCTCACCTTTTTCTTTTGCGGCTATGGTTGTACGAACGTTAGCATCGGTTGCAGCATTCATGCCGATAAATCCGCATAAAAGCGAAAATAAGGCTCCCAGCATAAAACAAGCAGCCGACGCTATCCCACCAACCCATGCAAGCAAAAGGACAACCGGTAAAACGACAAAAGCAATAACTTTATATTCTTCGCGTAAGAAGGTCATTGCCCCGAGCTTTATTGCATCGGCAATTTCCTGCGCTTTTGCATTATCCACTTTAGTTTCATGAATTTTGCGCATTAATAACAGAATCAAAAAAAATCCGCTACAAGCAGCCCCAATAATAGCCGCTAAAAAAAGAGAAGCTGTGATCATTGAATGTCTCCATTATAGTAAATGATTTCATCGATACATTAATTTTTAGTATCGCATCCTTTTATAAAGATCTCAAGATCGAGGCCTCACTAAAAGGAATTTTTATATCCCTTATATGCTGATATTCAACGGGGCCTTTACCAAGCAGCGCGATAATGCTCCCTGGCTTGGAGAGTGCATATGCTGCCCTAATTGCCTGTTCTCTATCAACAGTACACACTACTTTTTGGCGATTGCTTTGATCAATGCCAGCATAGATTGCTTCAATAATTGCTTGCGGATCTTCTGATCGCGGGTTATCTGTTGTCAGTATAACCGAATCCGCATATGATGCAGCTATTGCCCCCATCAACGGTCTTTTAAGCACATCCCGGTCCCCTCCCGCGCCAAAAACCGCGATGATGTGCGGGCTTAATGGTCGTAATGCTGAAAGAATAGCCTCAAACGAAGACGGCGTATGTGCATTGTCTATAAAAGCAACCGCTTTGTTAGGCAACGTAAAGCGCTGCAATCTCCCAGGTACTCCAGGAAATGAAGCCAAGGCTGATTCAACCGTTTTTACCGGAACTCCATATTTTTCAGCAACGGCAACCGCTGCAAGAATATTGGATGCATTAAATGTTCCTAAAAGGGACGTAAGTGAAAGAGCATACGTATTTTTCTCCGTAGCCACCTTTAGTATCAAAGCAGCAAGATCACTTTGCTCAATCTGACCCCTTATACCTGCTTTCTGGGTACTACCAAAAAATTGTGTTTGTGGGAGGGTCGACCCAAACGCGGATACCCTGCTATCATCAGCATTAAAAAGCGCAAGCGCATTGGGCGTAAGCTGCTTAAAAAGGTCACATTTGGCTTTAAAATAGGCTTCTTGTGTTTCATAAAATTCAGAATGCTCAAGGCTAAAATTAGTAAATACAGCTGCATCAAATGCAAGTGTTTCAACTCTGGAAAGACTGAGCGCTTGTGCTGCAACTTCCATAACCACATGAGTCACTCCCTGTTGCCTACACAGGGAAAAAAAGGTGTGAAGATAATCTGGTTGTGGGGTGGTTAAATGAGCATCAAAGCTCACCTCTAAAATCTGATTTTTTACGGTACTTATCAATGCCGTTTTGTAGCCAGCCGTTCTTAAAATATGCTCAATCAAAAAAGCGGTCGTTGTTTTCCCCTTGGTTCCCGTCACCCCAATAAGAGTTACATCGCGCGCTGGATACCCATACGCCTGGGCACTTAAAAGCGCTAACGCGTGACGGGTGTTTGCAACTCGCTCAATACTAATGTTTTTTTGGCTCATTACCTCAAGAAGGGCCGGGCTTATGGAGGTAGTATGATCTAGGACAATTTTTGACGCACCAAGATCGAGGGCTTTTTTTATATACTGAACCCCATCATCTTTCATCCCTTTAATTGCCACAAAGGTCGATCCAGGGCCCACATGATCGGTATGGCTTGTCACGCGATAGATCTGAGGAAATAGAGTGTTACTCATGATGCAAAAAATGGCTTTCTTAAGTGAACTACCCCGACTTGCAGAAGTCGGCGCTTCTTGGGAACTCCAAAACAACCTTTGAATAGTTATCAAGCTATCCCCGCCATTCCAGCGGTTCTTAGAATTCTACCTGGGGACTTCTTGCTAATTTATATTAAAAATAGTATAGCCTATTTTTTTAGAGGTGTCGAAAAGCAAAAAGCGGAACGTATTTCCCGTTCCGCTTTTTATAGGGAGTTATGCTGCTGGAGCTACCATTGTATCGGTACTGGTAGTTGGGCAATCTACGCTGTAACGCTTGAATGCCTGTCTTGCAGCTAAGGCATTTCTATAAACTTTTCTGCAACGATTGTGTCTTTTTAAGGATTCCAATCCCTTTCTAAATCCACGAGGCGAAGCGTAGGGAGCTAAGCGATTAAAGAGTTCGCCATCACCATTACGAGCTGCTTCGCGCAATGCTTTATCAAAAGTAACATAGTTGTTAATGGATGGGAAAAGTGTTTCAACCATTCCAAGCTCCCCTTCACGAACAGCATCAATAAATGCTTTATCGCTCACCCGCGCACAAGCTGATCCACAAAAAAGTATCAGCGCAAGGCTTAGTTTAAGAGAATTATTCATAGAAACCCTCAAGAATTTATGATGTTTATATTACACTACATTCTTTAGTGTATCATCGCGTTTTACTGTCGCAACAGCCCAAAAAAAAGCGCCCAGATTTCTCTGGGCACTTTGTAGTTACCGTTGCTTTATTTGCCGTATTTAACTTTTACTCTTGCTTGGTTGTTCGATTGGTTAGGATCGAATACCGAACCTTGAACCGTAGCTGTGTTGCAAATTGATTTGCCGTAGCAGCCACTTACTTGAGCTACAATCTCAAAGGATGCCGCCTGTCCAGGCAGTAAGGTAATTGGTTGATTACTTGAGTTCACTAATACAACAGAGAGACAATTATTGGTTACTACAGCATTCCATAGTGCTGAGCCTAAGCCATTTACTTGTATTGGGGTAAGATTGCTTGGTAAACAATCGGTCACGGTTACAAGACTTGGCGTATCGCTGCTGAGATTACCCACAGTAATTGTATAGACAATAAGACCACGGCTCACACAGGCAGTTTTTACTATTGATAAATCAGCACAAGGAACTGAGCAAATAGTAGCTGATGAGACAGGCCCTACGGTACATCCCGTAAAATTATCTGTTACCACAACGCTATATGAAGTCGTTGCAGGACAAGAAGGAATTGATCCTGCTGGGACGATATATTGATTGCTGTTACCCGTTTGAACTGGCACTGTCGAACCCGTCACAAACCAGGTGTATGTCAAATTATTGGCTGATTCACAATTTCCTGCAACCTGTGCCGTAACAGTAATTGGACTGCCCTGGCATACATTTGTAGTGATGCTTGGCAGCACAAGGGCAGCAAGCGCACATCCTTGAACACAACTTGTTAACTGATCTGTTGCTGTGAGCGTATTACCGTAGCAATCAACTGCGGTTACACTCGCGCTATTTGTTAGGGTACTTGAAGGTGGATTTGAATTTGCATCAAATCCGGTACAAATGTTATAGGTCGCAGTAAAAACAAACGATTGATTTGGTTCAAGCTGTTCTTTGGTAGTTACGGTAAATCCTGTCGCTTGCGGTGTAATACAGAATTTCTCACAATCTGCTCCGGCAGCTGAAATAGATCCTATACAGACACCTGCTGGATTGGTGGATGAAACCACCGAATCTGTAAAGGAAAATTTACGAACCCCCGTTGGTCCATTATTCGTAACGGTAAATGCATAGGTAACTGACCCGCCAACTTCTACGGGCGTAGTGCCCACGGGAGCCGGACAGGTACTTGCTGCAGGATATGGATTTGTTTGATTGATGTTTAGAACTAGATTTGCAAATACAGAATGTGCTGAAACTAGCAAAAAGCTCGCAAGCAAGACTGTACATGTTCGTGAAATTTTTTGTGAAAACATAGTGTAAACCCCTCTTTTTAAAAATTACCTCCGGCCAACTCGATCACCTAAGTAAGCATAAAATACGCTTTAGGTATATTGAGCATATGCCATCTTTTCTTACCATTTCAAGAGTTCAACATATTTTGTACAAAAATTATTTTCAACCACGTAAAAAGGCACTCATATCATACAGTAGTATGGGACAAAGCCTTTTCTAAAAATAGGTTAAAAGGAATGCCCATTTCTTGCTTACCGTCGACATACCTCACGCTTACTGAGTGAGCATCTGCTTCCTTCTGCCCAACTACAAGCATCCAAGGAATTTTATCTAACTGCGCAGCCTTGATTTTTGCTGAAATTTGATCCGAGGAGGTATCAAGCGTCACACGAAGACCTGCTTTTTTTAAGGAAGTTTCAAGTTCCTTTCCATAAGCATCTTGCTTATCAGTTATGGTAAGAATTCTTATTTGCTCTGGAGCAAGCCAAAAAGGAAATGTCCCTTAAAATGCTCAAGGACTATCGCAAAAAAACGTTCTAAGGAACCGTAAACTGCAGCATGAATTATCACTGGCCGCTCAAGTGTTCCCTGGCTCGTTACATAGCTTAAATTAAAATTTTCTGGCATAAGGAAGTCAACTTGCACCGTACCACATTGCCATTCTCGGTTCATGGCGTCTTTTATTTTAACCTCAATTTTAGGACCATAAAATGCCCCTTCCCCGGGCTTGAAGTTTATAGGGGTGCCCATAAGCCTTGAGCGCATTTTCCAATGCTTGAGTAGCTTTGTTCCACGCCTCATCACTTCCCATGGCTTTTTCAGGCCTTGTTGAAAGGGCTAAAGAAATTTCCTTAAATTCAAATCGTTTAAGCACCGTAAAAGTAATATCTAAGATAGTTTTAATTTGAGCCTCAATTTGTTCAAGCGTACAATACGTATGTGAATCATCGATGGTAAATGCACGAACCCTAAACAGCCCCGCTAATACACCAGACAGCTCATGCCGATGAACATAACCAAATTCTGCAAGTTTTAGGGGCAGTTCACGATAGGAACGCGGTCTGTTTTTAAAAATAAGAATAGAGCCTGGACAGTTCATGGGTTTAATAGCATAACTCTGATCATCAACACAGGTGAAATACATATTGTTTTTATAATGAGCATAATGACCCGATCTGCGCCAAAGTTCATCACTTAAAATAGTTGGGGTAGAAACCTCCTGGTAATTATGCTCACTATGGAACGTGCGCATATACTTTACTAACGTATTAAGAACACTTTTCCCTTTTGGATGGAAAAAGGGAAAACCTACCCCTTCTTCATGAAAAGAAAAATAATCAAGTTGCTTACCAAGACGCCTGTGATCGTACTGCTGAATCTCTTCTCTTTGCTTTTCAAAATCAAGCAAATCTTGTTCGGTAAAAAACGCAGTCCCGTGAATACGCTGCAATGCCTGATTATTTCGGTCAGCACGCCAATAGGAACCTGAAAGACCCGGAGTTTGAAATATTTAATATCACCTGTCCGGTCGACGTGCCCCCCACGGCATAAGTCTATAAAATCTCCCTGGGCAGAAAGACCGACTGTATCGCCTGGAATTTGCTCGATAAGCTCCATTTTAAAAGGATTATCCTTAAATAGGACCCGCGCTTCCTCTTTGCTGATTTCCTTATGCTCAATAGGGAGATTTCTTTGAGAAATTTCGTGCATTCTTTTTTCAATTAATGCAAGATCCTCTTCTTTAAGATTATGCACGGGCAATATATCATAAAAAAATCCTTCTTCCGTTGCGGGCCCTATGGTAAGCTTTGTGCCAGGAAAAAGTTCTAGTACAGCATGTGCTGCTAAGTGAGCAGCGGAATGGCGAAGCACTTTAAGATCATTGGTATCATTCATAATAGCTCCTGTAAGTTTCTAAACTACTATAGCGCAAAAACAACAAAAGCGCCACCCAAAATATGTGATTGACTCAGCCAACGGTTGTATTCACCGTTATACCTGCTACTCTTAAGAGAACCTCGCATGTTCAATCGTCGTGAAAGAAAAGTATGAGTAAACTCTTAGCATTAGATTTAGGCGATCAATGGGTTGGTTCAGCTATTACCGATGTGAGCCAGAGCTTTGCACGCCCCTACAAAACGGTAGCTCTTACAGAACTTGACGCTTTTTTAGCAAAAACAACCCAGGATGAGCATATTCAAACAATAATTGTCGGGTACCCCAAAACAATGAGCGGCCAAGAAAGTGCTCAGACTTTTAAAATCTTGACACAGAAGGAAGCTCTTGAAAAAAAATTCCCATATTTGCAGTTTGTATTATGGGATGAGCGCCTCAGTAGCCAAAGGGCAGGTAAGCTTACAACACGCAAAACAAAGGAAGAGAAGCTCAAATCACATGCTCTTAGCAGCCGCTTTTATTCTCGATTCTTATATCACTTTTTTAAAAGGCAAAGAAACAGTTGCATAAGTTTTTGTTGACAAGTATGACTAAGATAGCTTAACATGCTAGTGACAGAACTAGTTTCATAAGCCACTTAAAAAGGGAGAGAAGCGGCATGAAGTGTACTAAATGTTCTGGCTTAATGGTATTGCAATCTTTTTTTGACCATTTTCTCAATTTCGAGGGATGGAAATGCTTGAATTGCGGTAAAATTATAGCCAAAAAAGAAAAAAATATTGAATTTGATGCCTTTAGCATTTTTTATCAACAACAAAAGTGTAACCAACATAAATAGCTCATTATGGCACTATTTTTAGCCGTTCATGCGCGCTATAAAGATGTACAGTTGGGATTGTTCAAGGATGAGAGCCTCATTGACGTGGCTTGCGATGAAAGTAAGAAAATAAGCCGAAACTTCATCGGCTTGTTAGATCGAATGCTCAAAAAGCATACGCTGACGCTATCAAGTCTTGCTTTTATTGCAGCCCATCAGGGGCCAGCTCCCTTTACAACCCTGCGCGTCTGCTTAACGACAATCAATGGCCTTGCATTTGCAACACAAATACCACTTGTTGGCGTTAATGGGCTTGAGGAGCTTGTTAAACACCATAAACGGCCCGATGGCGTCACTATTGTGCTCTTAAATGCTTTTAGCAAAGAAGTCTATTATGGCATCGATGACCCCTTTAATAGAGACATTCTTTTTGGGTATGCCCCTGCAGAATCACTTATAACGGAAGTGGCTCTGCGGTATCAAAGTGACGTCTATTTTGCGGGCAATGGTATCGAACTCTATGATACAGCTCTCAAGGATGCTTTGGGCGATCGTGCTCATTTTTTAAGCCGAGATATTGTCTCTCTTGAAACCATTGCTCAATCATCACTTGAAAAATGGAAACACCAAGAAACACACAGTCAACTTATGCCAATTTATTTAAAAGGGTATTCGGCACTTCCACGGCCTATTTTTTAATGAGCTCGCAGCAAACGTTAGACAATCAATGATCTTAAGCTGCCCAAACCCACTGCAACGGCCTGTTGTGCTCTTAAAACAGTTTGCGTTAATGCACAAAACACAAACCCCTGATCGTTAAGCATCAGTTTTTCTTCATAGGTCAAATCTCCTTCAGGTCCTGCACAGGCGATAACCTCAAGTGGCTTTTGTCTCTCTATAAGCTGTACGACTTCGCGCAAGGGAAACCCCGCAGGATCAAAAAAAATTTTTGTTGTTGCAGGAGGCACCGATTTCATGAGCCAAATGTCGAGCGGAATTATCGGCTGCAGTATTGGTAAAACAAATTGCTTGGACTGCTCAGCAGCTGCTATGATAATTTTTTGGCAGCGACTTATTTCTCGATCGCCGCCAAAAAAACGAATAGTTTTTTGAGTAAGTAACGGCTGGATAGATTGGGCGCCCAGCTCGGTAAGGGTATACAGCGCTTCCTCAAAAGCTTCTCGTTTAAGCAAGGGAAGTAACCAGTGAACATAGGGGGTAAGTTGTTTGTTTTCAACTATTTCATGGACCTGTATCGCAATGCTTTTTGTTGCATCTATCTGCACGATAGATGCAACAATATGATAGTTGCTATCAAAGAGTATAATTTTATCGGTCCGCTCAAGTCTTAAGACTGACACGATTCTATGCACCAGCTCAGGCTCACTAATATGATGAAGTTCAGCATGCGCTTCGCCCCTAAGCGCCCCTACCTTTTCTAAATAAAAAGCAAACTGATGTGTCGTATCGAATGGTTTCATGTCGCCCGTGAAGTCAATCTGTGTGCAAGCCAATCCTTGGCCCTCAAGTAGGTAATCAAAACCTTATACCCTAAAATCTGCAACCAGACTTTTATTGCCCAGGGTTGCTCAATTACAGGAACAGGCAATTCATCATCTTTTACCAGTTCAAGAAGCTCTTCAACTTGCGGTAATTCCTCAACTTCTGACGCTCCCTGAAGCTGCCCGGTGACAGTACGGTCCTCGTTTTGAGCAGTAAGTGGGTATGCCACTCCTGCCAAAACAATGAGGTATGCTAAGCTTTTCTTCATGATGTTCCTTTATAGTAACTTTATCAGTGTCTATCTTCAAAAAGCTATTTTCTTTCCATAAAAATCTGGATGTTACACCATCGCTTTGGTAGACTAGCATAAGAAAATTTAAGATACAAAGGCATTTATGCAACACGGCCCCCATGTATTGGTTATCCTTGATGGTTTTGGCTACCGCCACGCTCATGACCATAATGCTATTTATGAAGGGCATCCCGAGCATTTCTTACGTTGGTTAACCCAGTACCCAAACACAACACTCAAGGCCTCAGGGGTACATGTTGGTCTTCTCCCTCATATGATTGGCAATAGCGAAGTGGGCCATTTAACTATAGGAAGTGGCCGCATAATCCAGCAGCCTGTATCCGTTATAAGCAACCAAATACACGATGGCAGTTTCTTTCATAATCCATTACTTGTTGATCATTTTAAAAAGATCGCTCGCTCTAAAAAGCGTCTCCATATTATGGGTCTTCTTTCAGATGCGGGAGTTCATAGCCATATAGATCACCTTCTTGCACTTATTACCTTGGCAAAAATGCAGGGCATTACTTCTGTAGTTATCCATCCTTTTTTAGATGGACGAGATGTTCCACCTCAATCAGCAGCACAGTATCTCACTATTCTGGAAGACAAGCTCAAAGAACTGAAAAATGGTAGTATCGGGACCTTGCATGGCAGATTTTACGCGATGGATAGGGATAATCATTGGGATCGTACAGAAAAAAGCTACAAAATGCTTACTACGCCTTTTAGAGCTCACTATTCAACATGGCAACAGGCGCTTACGGCTTCGTACAATCAGAACGTTACCGATGAGTTCTTTGTGCCCGTTACCCTCCATCATACCGCTTTCATACAACCAGGTGACGCCCTGGTATTTTTCAATTTCCGCGCAGATCGGGCTCGTCAACTTACGCGTTCACTTGTTGAAAAGAATTTTCCCCATTTTACCACCCATCCGTTGCATCTTAGTTGGCTGCTCACTTTTACCCGCTACCACTCAGATTTTCCCGCTGATGTTCTGTTACAAAAAACTATCGTTACCCATACGCTTTTTGACATGCTTGAAGCTGCTCAAAAACATATTTTTACCATCGCTGAGACGGAAAAATATGCACACGTTACCTACTTTTTTAATGGGGGAAGGGAAATTATTCACCAAAATGAAACGCGCATTTTGATTCCTTCTAAGCGCCACTATGCCACGTATGCGCTTATTCCTGAAATGTCCGCACCAGAAATAACAAATGCTGTCTTACACTCTTTGAAAGAAAATCATCATGACTTTTATTTGATTAATTATGCTAATGCTGATATGGTCGGCCACTCAGGCGATTTTTTAGCGACGTGTAAAGCGGTAAAATGTTTAGATACGCAGCTTGAAAAGCTCTATGAACGAGTGGTTACCCAACTTAATGGGACCCTCTATATTACCGCGGACCATGGTAAAGCTGAGGAAATGTACGACACGCAGTATAACCAGCCTCGCACTGCCCATACGGCCAATAAGGTACCTTTTCTTTATATCAATCGTAAAGAATCGGGAAATCTTGGTTCTTTGAACTTGGAAGAACTGTCAGACATCGCTCCCTTTATTTTAACAAGATTAGGCCTTCCCATTCCCGAGCAGATGAAAAAATCAGATTAGTTCTTTTTCAAGCTTCACGTATGCACCATCTGTCCAAATTTGCTTGAAGCCCATACTTTTATAGAGTTTCTGGCCATGGATATTATCGGTGCGTGTGATGAGGCGGACGACGCGCGCCCCGCGGTCTTTAAGATCTTGGATGGCATAGTTCATCATTTTTCTTGCATAGCCCTTAGAGCGATGAGATTTTTCTACGCTTAAAAACAGAATGTGCCCTTCAAAAAGCTCCTTAGGGTAATAGGCGACAAAGCCAATGGGTTGCCCGTGTACACGGTAGGTCTTTATGATAAGATTTCCCGGATGCTCACGCGATGATGATCGATTATCAAGCATATATTCAACCGAGTAATCCTTTGCTGAATAATCACTTATAAGCCAATAAAGGTCTTTTTTAAATAAGTCGATGATAAAAGATCGATCAAGAGACGGATCATAATCATACATACCTTGGTTAGATCGACTTACATAATAAAGAAGCCCCGCGCACAAACCAAGAGCGAGAGTCAAGAAAATAAGCTTTGTATGGAATGATCTCTTTTTTATCGCTGTCATGTTTTCCAACTAGTAGGTATTTTTTCTTTTTATCACTCACCCTCTTTATTTTAATGCAATTTTGTAATTTTATCAAAGAAAAAGATAAGCCCGCCCTTAAAGGTAGCTGTAGCGCGAGGAAATTCAGGTCATTCTTGTAAATTTTACCACCTACTGGTAAATTTTTTACAATGGTAAAATTTACAAAAGGCAGAAAAACGATGATCAAAAGAAATATAAACGAAAAAGCTCCTGAAAGCCTTTTCGTTTAGTCCTGTTGTTTTATTAACGGGAGCTCGACAGACGGGCAAATCAACTCTTATCAGGCATAGCAAAAGAATTGAATTATTCATATTCGACCTTTGACAGTCTTTCCACTCTGGCAGTGGCTAAAAGTAATCCCGTCGGCTTCATTGCAGAAATAAAAAAACCGGCAGTTTTAGACGAGGTACAGAAAGTCCCAGAGATATTTTTGCCCATAAAACATGATGTGTGGATCAAAATAGAGACCCTGGTCGTTACGCACTTACCGGATCTGCAAACCCCTTACTTGTTCCTCATCTTGGATATACCTTAGCAGGCCGTATGAGTATCTTTGAGCTCTACCCTCTCTCGCAGGGGGAGCTATTAGAACGTAAAGATGACTTTATTGAGAATATATTTAGCCACAGAAAACCGAAACTTGAAATCATTTCAAAACAAGAGCTTATAGCAAAAATGCTGTTGGGCGGGTATCCACATGTGCAAAGATTAGATAGCGGGCAAAGAGAGCTTTGGTTTGATAACTATATAACAACAATGCTTACGCGTGAAATAACAGAGCTTGCCAAAATCGAAGGCCTTACGGAATTGCCCCGCTTACTCTATCTTTTAGCAACGCGATCAGCAAACCTTTTAAACGCTTCACAACTTTCAAGGGAAGCCGGACTGCCAAATACGACTCTTCATCGCTATTTAGCATTATTAAGGGCAATTTTTATGATTTATTTTTTTGCCGCCTGGAGCGTTGGCTAAAAAAATCGCATGGATTGATACTGGATTAATGGGACATTTATTAGGCATTGATTATGATCGCTTGCGTTTAGATCAAGTATTAACGGGCAATCTTTTTGAAACTTTTGTTTTGGGTGAGCTCAAAAAACAAGCAACATGGTCAAGCAAAAAAGTACATTTTTATCATTACCGAACGCATGAAGGAGTTGAAATAGACATTATATTAGAAGATAAGGCAGGAAAATTGTTTGTATCGAAGTAAAAGCATCTGAAAGGATCAATGCTAACGATTTTAGCGGAATAATGCATCTCCAAGAAAGGTATCCCCAAAGATTTGTCAAAGGAATTCTGCTGTATACAGAATCCCAGATGCTCTCTTACAGCAAGGAAGTTCATGCCTGGCCGATTTCTTCCGTATGGGCAAATGAAACGGAATAAAAAAAAGGTATTTGATTGCTATAAAACAGGTACCGCTGAATATTTTATTAACAGTTATAATAAAAACTTGCTTATTTAAGATTATTATGGCATAAATATAAAAAATGGCTTTGTGTTAGAATACCTCCGAACAAGGAACACAGTTTATCGATTCTAAGGATCAAATTGAAATTTTGCATCAAATTTTTTGCGCAACTCTCTTTCACGTGCTTTTGTGTTTTTTCCATGGTCGATGCGATGGAAAAGCAAGAAAAAAACAATCATCTTGTAAGCATGAAGCGATTATCTAACAGCACGGGCACCTCTCAAGACCTTTTGGATATATTTTCTTTGCTGAATTTCAAAGTAAGGCCCTCCTTGTATTTTGATCTGCTTCCACTAGATGTGCTAAATATTTTACTTACCTACCTTTCTCTCGATTGCCCTCTTATAATCTTACCCATAAAAGCTGTTTCTGCGCAGCTTGATTCGCATGGTGAGCGATTAGTTACGTCATCAAATGATGGTACTGCTAGCATATGGAGTATAAAAACAAAGTCTCTCCTGTCCAGTTTCGCTGGTCATAATGCAGGTGTCAATTCTGCACGGTTTAACCCACAGAATACACAAATCGTTACGGCTTCAAAGGATTGTACAGCAAAATTGTGGGCAGTGGCTAGGGGTTTAATTATCCACACGTTCAAGGGCCATTGTAAGTCGGTCAATGATGCCGAATTTAATGCCCAAGGTTCGCAGGTAATTACCGCTAGCGATGATGGAACCGCAAAAGTTTGGGATGCGAGTACAGGCTGTCTACTTCGCACACTTGCTGATCCTATAAAATTGCCACTCAAATCTGCTCAATTTAATTTGCAAGGAACGAGCATCATAACTGCACCGGGAAAAAAGGGAGCAACTCTGTGGGATGTTGATGAGCTCTCTCATATTGGTGACGGATGTCTCTTTACAGATTTTGCTCGATTTAGTCCCGATAACACTCTTATTATATTAACTGAGACTACCTTAGGAATAGCATCACTGTGGAATATTGAAAAAAATAAGACAGAAAAGATTTTTGACCATAGCACTTTTGAACAAGCCCGCACTATTAATTATGCTGAATTCAGTCCGCAGGGGGCTCAAATCGTGACAAGTGGAGAGAATGGCTTTGTGAAAGTATGGGATGTTAAAACGGGCTCACTTATCACATCTTTTTCTCATCCTGATCACGCAATCAAGTCAGCACATTACGATTACACAGGCTCGATCATTGTTACTGTATGTTCTGATGATACCATTAGAGTATGGCTGGTACAGCCCAATGTAAAGGAGATTATAGAACTAATTCAAAAAAATTATGATACATAAAAGGTATCCGTTATTCATTACAGAATTGAATAATGGCAAAAAGCCCTGATTGAACGGCCCTAATGATAATGCAATCAAGAGTGGGCAAGCAGTAAAATATACTAATCAGCATTCAAACAATAGAAGGATTTATGCATTGCTTTAATAAATTTACCTCATTGCTTACAAAACTATCTCTCGTTTCTTTACTGGTGATTTTTAATCTCGCTGCTATGGAAAAAACAAAAGTAGCATCTGATAAAAATGCAATGCTCAAACAAATATCGACTGAAATTTTCTATATTCTTTCGAATGCTCACAAGCACGACCCTTACAGCTTTATGCAGCAGAAGGAAATATTAGCACATATCCTTCGTCAACATTCTTCAGACATCGGGTCTTATTTACGTAGCCCAGATCTGTTTGTGTTTTTTGTTCAGAAATTATTATCTCAATATTCGCAAGATGCAGCCTATGAAATATTGTTGAATATGTTCCTCGGGGTCTTTTATAAAAATGAGGTTTTGCCTAACACGGTAGGAAATCTGCGCGAAAGCCAAATTGATGATGCAATGGAGGTTTTACAAACAAAGCTATCATGCGAAAAAAGAAAGGAGATTTTAGCTCTCTTAGAAGAAGCAAGAAATAAAAGAGAAGAACGGAAAAAAAAGGACGCTGAATTGGCAGAGCAAAAAAAAAGAGAGGACGCTGAATTGGCAGAGCAAAAAGAAAGAGAATGGGCAGCGCGCGTAAGGGAGATCGAAAGAGTAGCGGAGGAAAGAGAAAAGGCTGCCCAAGCAACAAGAATGGCTTTATTAGCAAAAGCAAAGAGTGAAAAGAAAGAGAAAAATTCTTGGGCTTTAGCAGAAACAACTAATAAAGAAATACGAGAAAAAACTTTTTTACAACGGTATGCACGTTTGGGATTGTCTCCAACAACATATTTTGATTTGCTTCCAAAAGATACAAGGGACCTTGTGATACACTATGCATTAAGAGATTTGATTAAGGAGAATCCCTTTTTGAAATCACATCTATCAGGCAGTGATAACATTCAATTTAATCCTACTATACGATTTAATCACGAAGGCACGCTCTTAGCTACTTGTACAAACAAGCCAGTCACCATTTGGGATGTTGCGACTGGCTTGGCGATGAGCGTCCTAAGAGAAAAAGCGGATGTTGATTATGTCCAATTTAATAGGCAAGGTACTCAGTTACTTGTAGTCACTACTGAATATCGGTATGGACAAAACACCCAGCTGTGGGATATTGCTACCGGATCTTTGATTCAAAAGCTCTATGTCATTGATTTAATCGTATCTGCAGAATTCAACCCTGCAGGTACACAGATAGTTACCGTTTCTGGACGCAGATACATTGAGATATGGGATGCTAAAACAGGAGAGTGTATTCGAAGACTAGAAACACCCTCTAAAACGATTGAATCCGTCCATTTCAATCCAGAGGGCACCGAGATACTTACCGTGGATAAAAACGGGACTGGTCAAATATGGAATGTCAAATCGGGCGGTATAATTAGGGAGTTTGATTATCAAAAAGGGAATTTCGTGTGTGCTCGCTTCACTTCACAGGGTATAAAAATTCTCACCGTAAAAGAAACTAATTTTACGCATTCAGAACATGATAGTGCCGAGTTAATCCTAATTAATGGCGATTTTTGGACTGGGGCTTTGCTACTCGATAAGATGTTCGACTATTTTCCGTATCAGGATTTTTACTTTGCCCAATTCAATCTTGAAGGTACCAGGTTTGTTATTATAATCGGTGGCATTGCACACGTCTGGGATCTAAAAACGCGCTCTCTCATTACTAGCATTGCCGTTCCCCACGAAAAAATAAAGCTCGCTCACTTTGACCCTTCTAGCTTATGGATAGTTACCATATCGCATAATGGTAACATCCGCATATGGCCTGCTGAAAAACCCGAAACATTTATGGAAACATTAGAATACTATAAAAAAAGCTACGCCGATGAATTAGCAGGATTTGCTGCCTTGGACGATAAGAGAAAGGCACTCCACTGCGCTTGCAGGAAGGGGAATACATTCCTTGCAAAGCAGCTCATTAAAGGGGGTTGGGATGTAAATTTTATCGATCAAGATAACAACGCAGAGACACCCCTTCATTGTGCTGCATCTGCCGGGTTGATTGAAATGGTACAATTATTGTTGAAAAATGGTGCTCACATGGACGCTTTGGATAAAAAAGGTTTGAGTGCACTTTCTAGAGCATTAATAGAAGGATATGGCGACATAGCTGCCTTACTTATAACGCGTGGTGCAAATATAGACGCCGTGTATAAGTCCCGTATTGAAAGTAGTATGAGTAAAGATATGCTCAATCTTCTGCGTGAAGGGAAGGTATTTCAAAGTTTGTTGAAACTTCTTGAAAAGAATACGACACTCCATTTTCCTGATCTCTCTCAGTCTTTGCATTCTCATTATTTTCTTCAAGAGCTTGAGCGGCTTTTATATAAGCGCAAGAGTAATGAAAGCTCACAATTAAAATTGAAAGATTTTACCTTGACTGGACGAAATAACGATGATTCTGGGTTAACTCAAGCTATTGCTTATCCATCCAATCATGGAGAAGCGCATACACCAACATTTAGGGCAGGATTGGCACTTGATGGTGAAGGACCACAGGTATTAATAACCGCTTCGATGATAAAAAGGCTTGAAGATGAATTGGGAACGAGTTACCCGCTCCACAAACTCTTTGATTGTATAACGGGATCCGGCTTTGGTGCTGTCATTGCAATGGCTTTAGTTGCATCAGATAAAGGTTTTAGGAGTGTACCTACCAAGAATATAGTTACATTATTCGAAGAAATGTTTGCGAAAAAAAATGCTAAGCCACATCAGTTTGATTTGGATAAAATCAAAACCCTCTTTAAAAATAGCACGTTAGCTCAGGCATTAACGAGAGTCATAATCCCTTGTAATAGAGAACCTTTAAAGCCAAGGATAGATCCTTGCGGTGATTTTTTTGATAGCCTTAAAGCAAAATGCGAGGTAGCACAAGGTAAACCGGATTATTATTTCTACGATGTAGCATGCGCTGCAGTCGCTCAGAATCCTTATAATATTGACTATGGACGCGAAATTTGTACAGCAGATTCGGATTACAGAAATTGCTCTGCACGTATTGTTAACAATCATTTTTCGGCTGGGCATGACAGGGGAATATATCGCATTTTGCATTGTGCACCCAATCAGCAGATGCACATAGAAAGAGAAATTAAAATTCATTCAGAAGTCTGGAAAAAAAGTGATGCAGAACATCTACAAAAAATCAATGAGACTCTCACTAAACTTAGAATAAAAATTGACCCGCTCAATAAAAAATTTGAAGAAGAACAAAAAATAAAGCAAGCACCCATCATTTTATCAGAAGATAAGATACGTTTATCAAGTGAAGAAATAAAACAGAAAAATGAGATTGAATTAGAAATTGATAGACTTCTATGGGAAAAAGATAAGACCACCTTAAACTATGGCGCATCCCTAGTGCCTCATGTTTGTAGCAGGCCAGCCGATGACAAGAGGGCACTAAAACACTATAAAGAATTAGGTGTGCACGCTGCTGAAGATTTTATTAAAAATAATGAAAAGTTTTTACGTTTACTTAAAGAAAATGCTGACCTGAAACACTCGTCCGCGTTATGACAGTAACCCTTGTATGATCACATAAAAAATTAAAGGAAAACTGTGAAAAAATTATCATTTTTTCTAGCTCTCTGTACAAACCTAGCTGCTATGGAAATTCAAAAAGAACAAGCAAAAAAAGAGTTGCCCATTCTTAAAATTGTGGAAAGTCAGGATTATGAACAAGCCCTCAATGAACTTAAAAATCATATTATTGAGTATTTGGATGCCAAGCCAGATGTAGTAAAGACGGCACTCTTTATCTTATCAGAGGCGTTAGATGGATCGATCGATCCGTCCGCCAAAGAAATAAAAAAAAAATTGGCCGATGTGCTTCAACAACCTGAAAAATGGGTAGAAATAAATTCTGGAACACCTTCAATTCCTCTTGAAGAACTGCGCTCACATTTTACAGAAATTCAGGATACAGTCACTCATCTCTTTAAAGAAAATAACAATTATTTGATTGGCGTTTTCAGAGAGCAGTTTGATAAAGTATATGATTGCTATCTGAGCTTTAATAAGGAACTTGCACATACTCCTCAAGAATTTCAGGAAATCTTAAAACCTAAAGCGGGATTGTGTTTGGAGGGAGAGGATAAGCCTGAGTTTTTTTTAATACGCCAGGAAGACGTTCTCACATTAGCCAATCTTGACAAAAATATGATGCGGTTGAGCATGCTGCCTGCCGGGCAGAATCATCATACATCTAAATCTCGATCAGGGAGAGTCTATTTTAAATGTACTGACGGAAAGGACATTCCCAATCCCGAATATGAAGCTGCGGTATATTGCCTTTATAGCCTTCTTTTTCCCGAGATACAAGTCATAAGCCCTTCTTGTGGTTTTGTATGCACAGGTGTGGGCCCTAAGTCAGAGACTTTTTATTTTCAAGCAAATACAGCCATTGAGGGGGAAACTCTTGCGTGGTATCTAGAAAAAGGTACGATAGAAGAGATCAATCTAGAATCGTTTAGCGCTCTTGTCGTTGGCAGCTTTCTAATTAACCCCCATGATTGGAAACCGCAAAATTTCATAGTAAGAAGAGATGGACGGATTGTGGGCATAGATAATGATGGCGCATTTGGACCATCAATTATTCAACTAGGTACTGGTGCACATATGACTGGTATCAAAAATGTACTCCTTCTTATAAGCAAGCTCATGAATAAGCACATTCATGAGGGCGTAGTAAAAGCTATTCGAAAGTGGAAGCCTTTAGAAATTATAGACACATGGTTACATTTCCTGCAAAAAAAACAAAGCGTCTACGAAGCAATAAGAAAATATGCGTATCCTAAAAATTTCGATCCCGAAAAAGCTCAAGAGGGGCTACCTCAACCAAATACCCCGCCAGCACTCTTAATTGAATTTCAACCCTCTTGTGTGCACCACCTCTATTCATCTTGCCAAAAAATACTATCTCTTATAAAACCTGAGGTAACCAACCAACAGCTCTTTATTAAAATGCAAGAACTGGTGAGCGATTACTATACAGCAATGCTTAAAAATAATTATGGCAACATTGGGAAAGCTTACCTATGTCTCTCAGAAAAATCCCCCAGTCTAGAAGAGGCAATGGATCTGAATAAACGCGTTCACAATGGGCGCAAAGTATTTGAAGTATTAAGTAAGGAAAATGGCTGGATGAAAAGTGCGGCTCGTGTTAACGATCTTTTAGATACTTTCAAAAAATTGAGAGCGGAGCACAAAAATCATGAGGAAAAGATAGAGCAAGATTCAGAAGTAGAAAAAAAATGGAAGACAATTTTAGATAAAATTTTTCCACTACCCCCAGCAGAAGGAAAAGAATGCATAGTAAGTTGGGGAAACCGGGCAAAAAGATATTTAGCTCAAAATTATTGTGAGCAACTCTGGGATAGCGCAGGAAACTTTAAACCTAAAAATTGTCGTTTAAATGCAAAAAAATGTACAATACAATCTTGTCAGCATATTCCTTGGGGACGTTGCGAGGTGTCTTGGATTGAAATCGATGGTACCAAAATCTGGTTTAAGCGATTCCCAAAGATGGCAGGATTTGAAAAGGCCGTAAGTAACTTAATGAAATTTTTACTTGAGTATGGCTTACTTTATAATGAGCTTGTATGGGTTAACGATGCATGCTACCTTGTTTCTTTAGATGTCGAAGGAGAAAATCTACAAAAGATATTCGACACCACACCAGAAGATACCAATCCTGAATGTTTAAATAATCTCGATCCAAAAGAAATATCCGAACTTATTCTTACCATGATAATGCTTGCACCCGAAGATGGTAAACCCGATAATTTTCAGGTTCAAAAGGTAAAAGAAAAATTTAAATTAGTCTGCATTGATAATGAAAATTCTTTTTTCCCAGCATATATAAAAGAGAGGGATTTGCAAAGAAAAGAAACCGGAAACCTTATACGGGGCATTAAGAGCATCATTTTTTGCCTTGATCAGATGAATGATGTTGTACATGAAGAAGTTCGCACAAAATTCCTTACCATAGAACCTTTTACCACATTAACAAGGTGGCTGAGGAATTGTGAGGGATATCATAATGTTTTGACGCACAGATATACTAGAGAAATGATTCAGCAGTGTGATAAAAATGAGTGTTACGTAGGAGTGCCTTTTGCGCCTGGGATGCTTACAAGGATTTATAAAAAGTATTGCTTATTACGTGAAAAATTACTTGAAAATCCAAAGGTTACACATATAGATCTTCTTTTGGAGCTCTATCCTGGTCTGCAGGTGTATAAAAGCGCCTTTCCCAGAAAAAAAACGGTGTACGGGCGATTTGAGCTGGTGGATGGCCCTTTGTATAATAAGCAAAGAAATGGCGTTTACTACTCTCAAGCAAAAGATTTTCTTGAATCTCAAAATATTGTTTTCGAAACTCTTACTGATGCCATAAAAGCACATAACGAGTTAAATCCTACGCATGCACTTGAAGAATTGGCAGCTTTACAAAAAACTGATAGCAGAAGACAAAATGATTTTGATAAAATGGACACTCTTGCAAAAGAAGAATGGTTGCACAGTACTAACTTTTTAGAAAAAACAGAAAGCGAGCAAGAAAACCTCTTTGACCGTACAGCATTTAATAATACCGCGTGGGCGGATAAATTTATTCTCAAAAATGCTTACTCGTTTAAACCAGATTATTTTAAAAACCTTAAGCTATCCAACGTAACTAAAATTGATTTAACCGGATGTAAAAATCTTACGGATGAAAGCATTCCCAAATTGGAAGAATGCATCATGCTTGAAAAATTAAATCTCTCTAAAATACATGGCTTAACTAAACTGTTGCGCAAAAAGACACTTTTTGGTACTTACGCACTCAAATTACCAAATCTTATTGAATTGAAGCTAAATGACAATAAAGAAATGCAGGATGTAGCACTTGATACACCTCAACTTACAAGAATATTTGCTAAAGATTGCACTAAATTGGTGACTCTAAAAACATCAAGCGCGGTGCTTAAGCTTCTTGATCTAGAAAATTGTTGTTCAATAAGCAACCCGGAGTTTGAGATTATTCTTGCGGCATCCCCCTTATTGAGCACGGTTAACCTTACTGGATGCTCTTTGATTAAGTATCCTACTATTAGAGAAGCAGATCTTCAGTTTCCCGTACAAATACTAACTGGTTTGTCTGCTTCGATTAGTAACTGTATTAAAAATGCATTTGATAAAAGAGGATCAGCTGCTATTCTTGAACTGTCGCATGACCCAAAAATCAAAAGTAAGGAATTTCGCGAACTGTGTGAAAAATTAAAAAACGGCGCCTTGGCTTCATATATTAAAGAATTACACTTAGGGGATAACGATATAGATGATGAAGGCATAAAAAGCTTAGCCGATCTTCTTAGATCAAATACAAACCTGCAAAATCTGCATCTTGGCAATACACCGTGCACAGTTGAAGGAATTGTTAAGCTTCATGAGGCCCTTTTAAGCAATACCACGCTAAAGAATATTGAATATAACACAGCAGCGAAAAAAAAGATTAACGACCAATCCTTATGGCAATGATATAAGTCTAAATAAATAAAAGCCAGAAAAGCTCGATTTCTTATTTATGGGCAGATGAGATACTCTTGCAGTATAGCAAATTTAACGAAAAACTCGGTCAAACTTCTTTTAGAGAAGAAAATGCTTGAGCAGGCTACGAAAGCACTTGGGCATGGAGAATTGCAAATCAGAGGTGATCTATGAAGCATAGAGCTTTTTCATATATAACTTTAACGTACGTGTTCTTCAGTCAAACCTGCGCGATGGAGCAGGTGCAGATATCCGATACTGCTAAAATAAAGGAAGATTATCCTTTACATGTCGCAACCAAAAGCGGTGATAGCAATATTGTTGTGTATCTCATCGAACACGGAATTCCCATTGATCAAAAAGACGCGTTTTCAAGAACGGCTTTACATTTTGCTGCTAAAAAAGGAAATTCCGTTCTTGTTGAAACTTTAATCAAGCATGGTGCTTCCATCGAAATACAAGATCTTCATGGCAATACTCCTTTGCATCTTGCCTCAAAAAAGGGCATGCTTGCAAAAATTCTACCGATTCCAGATCTTAAAGTTGCTCTCAACGTTAAGCGTGACGATGGGCGGACTCCGCTCCATTTGGCTGTGAAACATAAGTGCTTAAATGATATTCGGGCTTTAATAAAACATAAAGCAGATGTTAATGCTCAAGACAAATGGGGTAATACCCTTTTACATCTTGCCTCAAAGAACGGCATGGCAGCAAGAATTCTTCCCTTTCTCAAACCTGGTTATGCAATTAATAGTAGATGTAAAGGGGAACTAACACCATTGCACCTAGCAGTGAAATACAAGCACTTAGATGATGTTCTGGCTTTAATAAAACATGGGGCTGATGTCAATGCTCAAGACAAGTGGGGTTGTACCCCTTTACATTTTGCTGCAGATTATAGGATTGTAGCTAAAATTCTTCCGTTTGTAGGTCCTGGGTATGATAGCAACATTAAGGATTGGATGGGTTGTACTGTATTACATAGGGCAATAGTCTGGGGTTCCTTCGATGATGTTTCTACCTTAATAGAGTACGGTGCTCGCATTTTTGCTAAAGATAAAAATGGAAACTCTCCCCTGCATTTTGCAGCAAGATGTGGGAGGATAGCTGAAATCCTATCCCTTATCAATCCCTATTATCATATAAACATTCAAAACTATGAGGGGCAAACGCCTTTGCACTTGGCAATGGAGGGAGGATACCTTAGGGATATTGTGGCTTTACTAAAACAGGGGGCGCACATTAATCTTCAAGATTATCGTGGAAACGCTCCTTTGCATCTTGCAGCAAAAAACGGCAACGCAGCCAAAATTCTTCCCCTGCTCGATCCAAAATGTGACATCAATATTAAAAGCAATGATGGACGAACACCGTTACACTTGGCAGGGGAATACAAACACGTAGAGGATGTTCTAGCTTTAATAAAACAGGGGGCGCGTGTTGATGTTCAATGCACTGGTTATTACGGAAATACTCTTTTGCACATTGCTGCAGAAAATAGCATTGTAGCAAAAATTCTTCCTCATCTAAATCCGGGTTATGATATCAATAGTAAACGTCATGATAAGCAAACGCCACTACACGTGGCGGCGGAATGTGGCGCCTTACATGATGTTCTTGCTTTAATCCGCTGTGGCGCGCGTTTGGATGCTGCAGATTGGCAAAACCGGACACCTTTAGATAGAGCTTTTGAGCGGTGGCGTATAGGTGTGGGCGAAATTCTTTGCTTTTTCAATGCCCCACAGTATAAAAGTGATAAAGATGACGTAGTACTTTATCAATTTCCAAGGGTCAAAAAATTTTTATTGGAGATACAAAGCCCTACAACTTATAAAGAACCATATGATGCTCTCTTGAAATGCATTGACCATGATTTATGTTGGGCAGCAAAGAAAATTATCGATGCAAATTTTGCTAGTAATCCAGTATATGATTACGGTGATCTGGTCAATCTGGCGGCTGAAGCAAACGCGCTCAATGTAGTAAAGATATTTTTAACTACTCCCGCTATCGATGCTTTTAAAAAAAACTCACGTAACCAAACCCCTTATGACGTTGCAAGAGGAGTGGTAAAAATACTTTACGATGAAATGCAAAGAAAAATTTGTTTCATACTGATCTGTAGGAAAATGCTCCTCGTGCCTGATATATGCAGACTTATCCTCAAAGAATGCACTCTGGTTACGTGGCTGCCAAAAGAGCTTTTCAAAAGGGGAAAATAGGTGACGTGATCTGTAAGAGCGTTTTTGAACAATGTACAAACATAGAGAAATTGAAGCTACTTTATTGAGAGGCTGTGTTGAAGAAAAATGTATTGAACTCTCTTCTATTGCTGGCCCTGAGCGTAAGCAAACTCTATACTATGGAGATGGCGCTGAACAAAGCGACTGCACATCGAAGATGCGAAGTGAGGGGAAAAAACTATAAACTGGAAACTTTCACCTATCTTGATTTATTGCCCGAAGAAATCGTTGAAATGGTGCGGATGAAAATTCATTATTCATCCCCAGAACTTTTAGGATTGCTCAATATTAATAAAACTTTTTCAGGTCACTCAGAAAAAGTCTTGCCTGTCTCTTTTGATCTTTTGGGAAAACTTATAGTAAGCAGTTCTAAAGACTGTACAGCTCGCGTTTGGGATATTGCCACTGGCATTTCAATTGCACTACTTAAAGGTCACCGCGAGGCAGTGACGTATGCGGAATTTGATAATTCAAGTAAGCACATTTTAACAGTATCTTCTGATAGAACCTGTAAGATTTGGGATCTGGCCAAAGGCTCTGCCGCTATCGTTTTTGCTACTAAAATATAAAAATCTTTCATTTCTGGCATTTTATCTATCAAAAACACGTTAAAATTTCAAATGGTTTCTGGATGACAAAAAGGCTAAATTTTCAAGACCCTTCTTGTAAGCTATACCAATAAATAGAGATATTTCAGGACACTATCACTAGTGAGTAACAAGTCGACCTTTAATATTGGCAAATCCAACCTTGAATAGAGAATTTTAAAAAATTATAATGGGGCAAAGTAAACTAAAGCAGCACAAGAGAATTTTTTCTTGGGAGATTGCTCGTTTAAAAATAACCTGAGGCACCTATAAAACTTACTTTTTTGGGCACGCGCGGAGGAATTGTCGCTCGCTCGCCCCTTCATTATATGCATAGTGTGCTTCTTATTCAATTTAGAAGAACGGCTCTTCTTATTGATTGGGGAGCTGATTGGCTTTCAAAAAAGCCTCCACAGGTTGATGGACTTCTTCTCACACATGCCCATCCAGATCATGTGGGAGGCCTTGCCCGTGGGTTTCAGGCCCCCGTGTATGCTTTACAAGAAACGCTAGAGCGTATTAAACACTACCCCATTAAGGATCGCATTACCATCTGCGATCAGCACACTTATACCATAGGAAGTATGGCGATCGAACCTTTTGTGGTGTATCATTCACTACGTGCACCAGCTACGGGCTACCGTATTACAGCTGGAAAAAGAACATTGTTCTATGTCAGCGATCTTATTGGTATAAAAGATGAAGAAAAAGCTCTCAAAAATATAGATCTGTTCATCGGCGATGGCGCAATTATTATACGCAGGATACTTGTTCGAAAAAAGCAGGGAGTGCTTATCGGTCATAGCCCTATCAAAGATCAACTTGCCTGGTGCCAAAAAGCACAAGTGCCCGTGGCAATTATAACCCACTGTGGTTCTGAAATAGTCAAAGGAGATCCCTCTACCATGAGCATAAAAATAGCCCAGCTTGGGCTGGGCTTTAAGGTAAAAACTACTATTGCTTTTGATGGTATGATGCTCAATCTCTAGAACTTTATCAGGAAGATGTGGTTGATTCATCAGATGATGGATTCATAGCAGCCTGTCTTAAGAACTCTAACTGATTAATTCCATGGGTGATATCGTGGTTACCAGCTGCCTGTGGCTCGATAGTATACGAAAGCCTGGTCTGCGGCGAATTGCGCAGATCAAGCAGGTAAATACGAGAATTTGTCGAGCCTAAAGCCAGAAGATAGGGATTCGATCCGAAAAAGCTTGCCGAGAGTATAAAGCCATCAGGAGCATTAAGAAGTTGTGTTGCTTTGTCTGGCGTTGTTTTGATTGAGTGCATCTCTAGCACATCCTTTTCAGTAACCTGTATAAACCGGTGTTCTTCTTGTGAAGCCTGTAGTGGAACTTTTAGAAATACTAATGTTGTCTTATCAGCTATCCTTTCAAGCCTCTTCTTCCATCCCGTATTGAAATTTACCTGCCACTCAGCCCCGCTTGCCAAACTGATAGTCAGAATTTCAGGCCAACGTGGATTGTAATGAAGGCTAATAACCTGCTCATTCTGACCAAAATTAGCTATTTTTTGATTATAATTGTAGAGATTATAGATAATGAGTGTACCATTTTCAAGTCCCACAGCAATTCTATCATGACCTTTGTCCGTATCAGGAAGTGCAATGATGGATGCAACAGGAGCATTAAAGGACAATTGGCCTATTTCAGCTTTATTCCTCAGGTCTATAAGTTTTACACATCCATCAAGCCCTGCTGTGCAGAGTTGATAAGGGCTGTCATACCGGAAACAAAAGGCGGCCACACTCTGGGCATGTTTTGCTATAGCAAGATCGCTATTGTTGCTTGTATTATAGTCAATAACATTTCCATTGCCACATCCAATAATAATATGGAACTGACCATCTGCAGATGTATACGGTACCATTTTCGTTGCAGGGGTGCCAATATTTGTTCCACATATCCATCGTTTTTCATTGAGATCCCATACTTTGAGGTCTCCGTTTGCACAACCTACATAGAGCAGATTTTGATATGAGCAGAGTGACATAACCGATTGCTGTGTAAGACTTCTATGTATCCGCGTGTAAAGGAGAGCCTCTTCATTTTGTTGGGGAGGTTGTAAAACTATTTGCTCCATTGCATTGAGGGTAAGAGCAAAGTATAAACTAAGTAAGCACACAAGTGTGTTTTTCATATAATCCTTTCGCAGGTTAATTTTTGTACAAAATACTATGCAGCATCAAACCTCTGGGCGACGCCACATGCAGGTGCTGATGGGGGTTTTTAGATTCCAAGGCATACGTCAGTTCATCGAGTGATCTTGCAGATCCAGCAACATGAAGAGCTGCTCCTACAAGGCGGCGTATCATATAGCGTAAAAAGCCCGGTCCTTTTATTATTACACGATATACACCAAATCGACGATATGCGGCAAGCTCTATTGAATGTATAGTGCGTACGGTACTTTCTGACTCATAGCCTGTGCAAAAAGACCGGAAATCATGCGTCCCTACAAAGATAGATAAGCCATTTTCGAGTTTCGCCATATCAACACTTCCACAAAAAAAGCCATACCGAGCAATAAAAGGCACTGGCCTCTTTTGAAAAAAATGATAGTAATAGGTTTTTTCTGCAACATTGCGTTGCGGATGAAAGTTTGACGTAGCATCTTCTAGTGAGCGGATAAGGATATCTCGAGGGAGTGCATTATTCCAGGCAAACGCCATTTTGTGTGCAGGAATATGTATACCAAGGGCAAAGTGGGCGACTTGCCCGAGCGCATGTACACCCGCGTCGGTACGAGAAGCACCAGTAATAGTTATAGGTATTTTAAATACATTATGGAAACATCTTTCTAGTGTTCCAACTACTGATGGAACGTCAGGCTGTATTTGCCATCCATGGTAGGCCGTTCCATCATAGGCAACCACCAGCTTATATACATGCATATTATTTTCTTATAGCAGCTCGTAACACTTTTTTTCTTAACCTAATGTGGTGTGGTGTAACCTCTATAAGCTCATCCGGCTGTATCCATTCCATGCACGTTTCTAGATCCATCTTACGCGCCGGTTCTAACCGTATAGCCTCATCACTTCCTGACGCACGCATGTTAGTAAGCTTTTTCTGCTTACACGGATTGACATCTAAATCATTGTCTCGACTATGTTCACCGATGATCATCCCCTCGTATACTTTTTCACCAGGTTCAATAAAGAGGATGCCTCGTTGCTGTAATGTATCAAGTGCATAGCCGGTCGTTGTTCCATTTTCCATGGAAACTAAGGCACCCTTAGTACGCGTGACAATATCCCCTTTATAAGGCTGATACCCTACAAAACTAAATGTTGCTATACCCATTCCTCGCGTATCAGTCAAAAATTGGCCTCTAAATCCAAGAAGGCCTCGTGACGGCACTTCAAATTCTATACGAACACGGTTACCATAATGGACCATTTGCTTCATTTCAGCCTTCTTTTTTCCTAAATGTTCCATAACAATCCCCTGCTGCTCTTCCGGAACATCCGTTACCAGGTATTCAATAGGCTCGTGCTTTGCTCCATTGATGGTCTTATAAATAACTTCGGGCGCAGAAACTTGCATTTCGTAGCCCTCACGTCTCATATTTTCAAGCAAGATGCCCAAATGTAACTGCCCACGACCAGATACTTTAAAAGAATCCGCTGAATCAGTTTGCTCTACACGAAGTGCAACATTGGTCTTTAATTCACGATCAAGTCGATCCTTAATCTGCCGAGAGGTCAGTAATTTACCATCTTGACCATTAAATGGAGAGTCGTTTACCGATACATATACTGATAGGGTTGGCTCATCAATTTTTACATAAGGATAGGGTTCCGGGTGATCAACCTCGCAGAGAGTAGTTCCGATCGTCAAAGGCTCATTAAAGCCAGTTAGAGCAATAATATCACCAAACAGAGCTGAAGGCGTTTCTATGCGCTCCAGTCCCTTAAATTTATAAATTTTTGTTATTTTGGTCGGTTTACTTACTGTACCATCTTTACAGCAAATGACTTGCTGTCCTACTTTCATTTCGCCGCTAAATACACGCCCAATTGCAATAGGCCCTAAAAAATCTGAATGGTCAAGACTTGTTGTTAAAAACTGCAGATGCTCGCTTTTCGATACTGGTGCTGGAATATATTTTAAAATAGCATCAAACAAAGGCTGCATCGTATCGGTAACTACCTTTGGATCAGTAGTAACAAAACCCAGTTTTGAAGAACCATACAGGACAGGAAAATCAAGCTGATCGGAAGTTTGTGCAAGATCTAAAAAAAGATCATGAATCAAATGTTCGGTCCGCTCAACATCAGCATCTTTTCTATCAATCTTATTTATTAATACAATCGGCTTTAAATTAAGTTGCAAGGCCTTCATGAGCACAAAACGAGTACCTGGAAGCACTCCTTCTGCAGCATCCACCAAGAGCAAAAAGCCTTCAACCATCTGCAAGGTACGTTCAACTTCACCACCAAAATCACTGTGACCGGGAGTATCTACAATATTAATTTCATAGTCGCCAAATGTGACCCCCGTATTTTTAGCCAATATGGTTATACCACGCTCTTTTTCAAGAGCATTGCTATCCATAAGACGCTCCCCTTGGGCAACCTCCGTTGTGCCTGAAAAGCGAAGCATCTTGTCAACCAAGGTTGTCTTGCCATGGTCAACGTGGGCAATAATAGCTATATTTCGCACATTAGTACGCTGGGTTGTATTCATAGTAATTTATATAATTTATAAGTTGAATTAAAAAATTGAGCTTAGTTATTTCTTATTGTAATCTAATTTTTAAAAAAGTCTAGTTAAAATTGACGGCTACCGTAGACTTTCAAGAAAAATTTAATCCCGCTTAGTCTCATTCTTTTCCCAGGTTGAGCCAGACGCGCTCAACTGCTTTCTGCCGCTCATGTTTCCATGCGGCAAGCATTTCAGCTTTAGATGCCTTTGGATTATGAGCACGATATATTTGAAGAAAAGTAATATATGCCCACTCTTTCTTTGGCTGAGCCGGTGTTTTCAATCGACGCGAATACTCTTCTTGCCAAAAGGTGGCAAATTCTGCATAAGTAGGCGGCTTGCCTTGTTTCCAGCAATCGTTTATCCAAGCAATGCCATAGGCAGTAAAATGAAAATGCTCACCCACCAGCTGTTTCATGAAAAGTCGCGTTTTAAGATCATTTTTATAGGCACCAAAAAGTATAAACGATTTAGGTTTTAATTCGGGCGCCGTGGCTAATACACACGACTGCGCTGGCAAAGGTTTTTCTTCAGTTATTTCACCTGTGGTTACATATCCCATAATCACCTTGATCAGCTGCTCCTTCTTACCCAAAGCTGGAAGTCCAAATCGCTCACAGAGACTTTTAAGCTCTTTTACATGTAGAAAATGCAGATCCTCAAAAAGAGAATCTGCATCAACTGAATTACTTTTTTGCATCACCGCATGTCCTTGACAGTGGGAACTATTGGTAAAAACCTAATTGAATCAACTTAGCTAAAAAAGCCTGCCTATTTATAATAATCGTTTCGTTTAGCTCTAGTACGTACGTGGTCACGGTGTTTTCTTCTACATTATACTCAAACACTTTTTGATGGTCAGCATTGTAAATAATCTTAGTTGAGCCGATATCTACTGCTTCTTGAATTGTCGGTTGCAGTTCAAACCACACTTTTTCTAGAGCCGCCCTTCGTTCCCCAGTTATTAAGGTTGTGTCTGCCGGACAAGTGCTGTGCTTGACCTGTTCCATGTCCATAGCTTGAATCGATGTTACTACCATAAAGATAGCACTTAAAGCTAAAATACCTTTTTTCATGTTCTTCTCCTTTGTCTAGAAATAAAATTTGATAAACAGCATACTCACTAAAAGCGTTCAGTTGCACCCATTGTTAATTGGCCCAGACAGTCTATCAATCACGCACGTACGGCTTCTGCCTTGTTGATTAATTAACCGATTACAAGCAGCCACTATTTTCTCATACCCTAGCGTAACGATATCCCTTTGTCAATGTTTTTGTTAAGTACCGAGCAAACTACTTACCTAACGCGCACCCATGCGGGGCGGACTCAAAAAAAAAGCAGATTCTCAAAGAGAGAATCTGCATCAACTCAATTATTTTTTCATCATGCACCATAAAAATCTCTACTCATTCATGGAGAGCAGAAGCAAGCTTTCCACACGCTGTCATAAAGGTTTGGACATCTAATATAATCGTTTCGTCCAAGCACTCGACAGTAGTTTTTTAAAACGAAAGAATTCGCCTGTAAGTCCATAAAAAAACACACGGTACTTTCTGAGTCATGCAATAATGTCTCATTCTCAGTTGCGCTCCGTCTGTGCATTAGCCCATCGCCAAATGCTATATAAGATGAACTCGTTAACCAAATCATCAACTTTTGACGGATCTTCGAATTCTCTCGCTAATTGGTCGCTCAGCCCTCCAACGGTTTTTAAAAACCTATCAAGCAATCCAAATGCCCTAAGCTTTTCCAAGTTAGCATTACTAATCAAGCATGAAAGGCCGGGTCCCTCCCCCTGCTGTTTAACCGAGTTGCCAAAAAGCGACAAGATTTCATCATACGTGAGCGTAACACCATTCGTTTTGTCGTCATTTAAATATGTTGTAACCGTTCTTGTTCGACCGTTAAATTGCGCAAGGATTATTGAGCCCTCCCCACAATAGGTAACCGTATTTTGCGTAGCTTCGATCGTCATTCGAATACGGTATTCCTTATCCTTCCATCGAGCCTTTACGGCTTCTAATTGCACCTTTGTTGCCTGCACTTTCTCCATCGCCTGGGCTGAACTTACAAATAAAACAGCGCAGAGCAGGAGTATGTTTCTTTTCATAGTTGCTATCCTTAATTTAACCTTAAAAGCTCAAGCTGGTTATTAAACTCTTCCTGCATCTGCACATTAATCTCCGGCTGCATGAGGTCGAAAAATTGCTCAAATCCCAGCATAAGGGTGCTTCCATCAGCAAAGTAGGTCGTAACAGTAGCCGTGCTAATATCGATTTGCCCTATTTGTTGACCCTGAATATTTGTAATACTTGTCGACAGACCTTGCTTTGCCCTCAGCAGGCCCTTGAGCAAACCAGCGCTTTCCTCATTCCATCGAGTTTTGATTGCCTTCTGTTGAGTATTTGTTAACTGCATTTTTGGTTGTAACAGGCCTACAAACTGCATAAAACTCAAAACACTTGCACACCCATCTGCAAAATAGGTCGTAACAGTACCTTTTTCAGCATTAATCTCCCCTACTTTTTCACCCCGACTATTTGTAACAGTCGTAGACAAGCCCTCGCCTGCCCGTTTTGCTGCCTCAAAATAATCAGCTTCTTGCCCATTCCATCGAGCTTTCAATTCCGACTGAATCGAGATTGCCAAATCTGTATCCATACTACCGAGCATCTGCAATTGTAGCAGGGAGAGAAATTCTATAAAACTCAAAACAATGGTACTTTTATCCGCAAAATAGGTCGTAACGCTCATTGTTTGAGAATTAAATTCGCCTATTTTTTCACCCTGACTGTTTGTAACAGTTGTAGACAAGCCATGCCCCACACGTCTTACTCCATTAAAACAAGCAGCTTCTTGCCCTTTCCATCGAGCTTTGAGCGCCTGTAGCTGAGCATCCGATACCTGTGGCACAAACGTTGCCAACCCCTCATCAAGATTACCGAGAGCCTGCGGTTCTAGAAGAGCGATAAATTCCTCAAAGCTTAAAACGATCGTACCACCATCTGCAAAATAGGTGGTAACGGTGGCTGTTTGGGAATTAAATTCCCCTATTTTTTCGCCCTGATTATTTGTAACAGTCGTAGACAAGTCCTCTGCCACCCTTCTTACTCCATTAAAAAAACCAGCTTCTTGCCCTTTCCATCGAGCCCTGATCGCCTGCAGCTCAACATCTGGCAACTCCGGCACAAACGTTACCACGCCTTTACTGATATTATCAAGCACCTGTGGTTGTAAAAGAGCGATAAAGTCCTCATAGTTCAAAACGATTGTCCTCCCCTCTGCAAAATAGGTCGTAACAGATTCGGATTTAGCATTAAATTCCCCTATTTTTTCACCCTGATTACTTGTAACAGTTGTCGACAGCTCCTGTCCCAGCCTTCTTACTGCTTTAAGATAGCCAGCTTCTTGGCCTTTCCATCGATCTCTTACAGTTTCCTGTTGAGCTGGCGTTAATTGCCTTTGTAGTTCTTTTGCTTCGACTTTCTCCATGGCCTGGACTGAATTGACACACAAAAAAATTGCCCCGAGTCCCAATAAGTTTCTTTTCATAACTGTTTCCTTAATTAAGACTTGAAAGCTCAAGCTGCTTATTATACTCCTGCGACATAGCTAAATTAATTTCCGGCTGCATGAGGGCGCAAAATTGCTCAAATCCCAGCATAAGGGTGCTTCCATCAGCAAAATACGTTGTAACCGTTGCCGTCTCTACCTCAATCTTCCCCATTTGCAGACCTTGAATATCTTTCACATGCGTCGACCGACCCTCTTGTGCCCTCAAGACACCCTTGAGCAAATCAGCTCTTTGCTCATTCCAGCGAATTTTAAGCGCCTGAAGCTGAGAATTTGTCAATTGCATTTTGGGTTGCAACAAGCTAAAAAATTGCAAAAAACTCAAAACAATTCTACTTCCATCAGCAAAATAGGTCGTAACAGTCTGGGTTTGAGCATTAAATTCTCCTATTTTTTCACCTTGATTATTGATGCAAATTGTAGATAAACCCTCTTCTACCCTTTTTGCTGCTTCAAAATATCGATCTTCCTGTCCATTCCATCGACCTTTTAATTCAGATGTTTCTAACATTCCGTTCATAAACATCTCGTCTTCTAAGATGGCACGCAATTCCTCACAAACCAAGATAACTTTACTTCCATCAGCAAGAAAAGTCGCAACCAGACCAGTTTGAGCATCAAAGTTGCCTATTTTTTCACCCTCATTATTTGTAACAGTTGGAGACAATCCCTCACCGAATTGCATAACTGCTTTAAAATACTTGTCATCCTGCCCTTTCCAGCGAGCTTTGATTGCACGCAATTGAGTATTGGACAAATCTACAGGTACACATGGCTTTTTTTTAAGAGCTGGGAGAACCTGGGGCTGTAAAAGTGTGAAAAATTCCTCGGCATCCAGCAGAACCATACTCCCTTCGCCAAAATAAGTTGTAACTGTCCCCGCTTGCATATCAAATTCTCCTATTTTTTTACCCAAACTATCTGTAATAAGAGTGGATAAGCCCTGCAGCGCCATTCTAGCTAATCTAAGATAACCAGCTTCTTGCCCTTTCCAGCGATCCTTAAGCATGCGCAATTGAACGGGTACTACGTGTACTTTTTTTGTTTCGGCTTTCTCCATGGCCTGGACTGAATTGACACACAAAAAAATTGCCCCGAGCCCCAATAAGTTTCTTTTCATAGTTGTTGTCCTTATATAAAAAGAGTACAGAAAGCTTCTGTACTCTTATATCCCCTTATTTTCCCTAAATGCATCTAAATTTAAAATGTCGCCGCCGTGTAAGGTAGTAACGCCATAACGCGGGCATTTTTAATTTGCCCTGTGAGCTTACGCTGATGCTTCGAGCACGTGCCAGAAATACGTGAAGGAAGAATTTTTCCTCGTTCTGTGACAAACCCCCGCAACATGCCGGCATTTTTATAATCGATCATAGATGCAGCTTCGTCATTGGCACAAAAGCGACAGTGTTTTGCTCCTGAAAAAGCTCCACGGCGTGTTTTTTTCCTTAATAATCTCGTGCTTATTTTTAATTTTACTTTGCGAGCCATATGTACCCCTTATTGTTCGTCAAGTTCTACTTCTTCCCCATGATTCGCTCCAGCCCCACCTGCACTTAAAAGATTTTTTGATTCCTTGAGGAAGGCATCTATATCCTTGGTAGGAGTCTCTTCTAACGACTCTGGACGCTTATACTCAAGTGAAGCATGCGCATCCAAGCGTGACGTTAAGTTACGCATTACCAGATCTACATATCTGACGCTAAAAAGAGTTTTAAGAGCTTTAAGAAGGCCTTCTTTGTGCGCCTCATCAACTTCAAAACGCATGAGGTAATAAATGCCGTAATCGTACCCTCTTACCGGGTAGGCCAAACGATACTTACCCCAACGTTCATATGATATAACTGATCCTTTTGCATCAGTTACAGCCTTGTCTAGTTGTTTCTCAAGAGAGCTTGCCTCATCAGAAGTAATTTCTGGAACTGCAAGTAAAAGTGTCTCATATCTGAGCATGTCTACCTTTCTACTAAGCGGAAGTGTTTATATTAGTACACTATAAGGCAGCCCACTGAAGCTGCCTTATTTAGTAGTGTTTACGTTTCTAGTGTAAATAAAAATCGGCCGTTATTCAAGTCGCTGATGGCGTGCAATAACTCGGCCAATAATTCTAAAATGATCCTTACCTCTCACCAGTGCTATGGGTGCAGCTTTATGATTCACTGACTCACACACCACAAAATCTTCGGTATAGGTCACTTGCATAATTGCTTTCACCGGTGTTTCATTGCCATATTCTACAGCAGCAATATCACCAGAGCGCGTCCACACATCGGGAGAAATAATAAGTAAATCACCCTTGTCAAAGGTTGGCGCAAGCTGATTACTTGAAAGTGAAAGAGCAAACATTGCTCCATCATTGGTATTAAGCACAGGCACAAAAACGTCTTTAAAGCCTGTGGTTAACTGCATAAGCTGATTGTTATAGGGTGATGGGTTCGATGGAATGTCCCCTACTACTGGAACAATCTGAACCTTCAATTGCACATCAGACTTTTCAGGCATACTCACGTTATTATCAATATCATCAGTACGCTTTCGACGCTGTGCAAAAAGATCAATAGGACTTACTTCAAAGGCATTAGCCAACTTACGTAATGAATCCTCATTCCACCGACGCGTACCATTTTTAATATGCGTCAGATAACTTTCAGACATACCGGTCTTTTCTGCCAAGATTTTGGTTGTCCATCCCTTTTCTCTAAGCAACTCTTTTACACGGAGTGCTGTTGAAGACATAATAACTCCTTCCCTTACGGTTTGTTATGTAATAGTACGGTTAATACACTGCATAGCATAACAGTCTAACCAAGATACTATTCCTGTCAAATGGAAACTTAATTGCCTTTCGGGATTATGATTAGCCCTGAGCCAATACATAATTTCTTTACAAAAACATTCAACTAAATTACTACACAATCACAGACATTACAACTTAATTTTCAGACTATGAATGGAGGTGGCAATTTAATTGTCTTTTGCATTTAACTTTTATTCTAGCAGTAAAATTTAAACTTGACAATAAGAAATTTCATAACCGACTTAGCTTGTGCAATCCAGTACCCTATGCTTATTTAGGATTTGTAAAGATATTTTTACACCTTAAACTAAAAGAAAAGAAAGCGCAAATTTTTTCCGGTTTCCAAATATATTTTTTTGCATTATCCTTTTTTTAGTCTAAAACGGAAACCCAACAAGAAATCTTTATGCAAACTATCAAGCCCTTTGCCGAAGTCATTGAAAGTTCATTAAACACATGGCATGCTCAATGTTGGCAATGGGACAACATTCCGGCCTATGGATCACTTGTAACTATCGAAACTGATGAGCGTGTCATTTTTGGCTTGATCCACGAAATTCATACAGGATCTGCCGACAGTGCTCGTACCGTTTTTACGTATAAAAAAACTGAAGAAGAATTAAAACGGGACCATCCACACATTTTTGAGTTTCTGCAAACAAGCTTTAGCTGCCTTACCTTAGGCTATCAAGAACAAGGGGCAATTTCCTATCAGTTAGCTCCTCAGCCTCCTAAAATCCATGCTTTTGTGCAAACGGCTACTCGCACACAGCTCGAAGATTTTTTCAAGAATGAACAGTATTTGCATACCCTCTTTGCGTGCACATCACACGTTTTCTCTTTGGATGAGCTGCTGCTTGCCCTGCTTAAGCATCTTGCAGATCACCACCTTCTTACCGAAACAAAACTTGCAGGTTTTCTTGAAACATTTTCTCTGCTGACCGCAAACGATTACCGTCGACTCAAGCTTTTTTTACAACGAGCGCAGAAGATTATACAAAGTAAGGAATACTGATGTTTGGCTTTATAAAAAAAGCTCTTACCAAAATATATACGCAATTTAGCAACCAACTAAAGTCGCTTTTTTCGGCACACAGTGTTGATGAAAACACACTGGCAGAACTTGAAAAAATTCTTATTAGTGGCGATACAGGGATACATACGACACGCACGATTATCAAGAATCTCAAAGACGGCGTAGCCGCGGGGCGCATACTACAAGGAAGCGATTTAAAAGCCGCTCTTACAGTTGAACTAAAAAAGCTTTTAGCAACACACCCCTTTAAACCCCAAGCAGACGTCTACCTGCTTATCGGGATTAATGGAAGCGGCAAAACAACCTTTGCTGCTAAATTGGGGGCTTTGCTCAAATCGCAGGGTAAAAAAGTACTTTTTGTTGCCGGCGACACCTTTAGAGCGGCAGCAACTCAACAATTGGAGAACTGGGCTACCAAGCTCGCAATCCCCATTGTTGTCGGCACTGAAAATCAAGACCCTGCCTCCGTTATTTTTCAGGGCTGTGACCGCTTTAAGGAAGAAGGGTTTGATGTGCTTATCATCGATACTGCCGGAAGACTCCAAACAAAGGTAAATCTCGTAAAAGAGCTCGAAAAAATTAAAAGGACCATCACCAAACAGCTGGGCGAAAAAAAGGTCCTCACACTTCTTACCGTCGATGCTATGCTTGGCCAAAATTCCTTTGATCAAGCAAAGATATTCCATGAAAGCACCCCCATTGATGGCATCGTTCTTACCAAAATGGACGGAACCGGAAAAGGAGGGATTGTCTTTTCAATCACCCAAGAGTTGAAAATACCCATTGCATTCATTTCCTACGGCGAACAGCCTGAACAACTAAAACTTTTTAATGCTGACGACTATATTACTGATCTGCTTGCCGATACCAGAGAAGAGCTGAAAAATTGAGGCAATTTTTCAATGCGATCCCGACCGGCTCTTTTGACTAACATAAAATAAAACTGTATTATCAGTATAAGCAAATAATATTTTTTAAATTTATATTACTTGCTATGCGTGGATTTTAGAGAGTCTCATAAGAGATTACCACGCATCTTTTATACACTATTATAGAGATAGCAAAACTCCTTGAGGGGAGAAGTACGCTTATTAGTTTGGAGACAATTATGAAACGCTTAATAATTTTAGTATGTGCTCTACTGTTAGCACTCATTCCTATGCAAGATTCGCTTGCTATGCAGATGCCAAAAAAGAAATCACAAAAAAAAGAACAATGGGTGGGTACAGATATAAAACGCTATTTTAGCGTTCCCCACTTTATTGCTAAATTAGCCGTAATTTTTTCTGATGAAAAAGAAGATACCGATGAGTCGGATGAAGAATCGCAAGAGGATACACGCGATTCGGAAGAACTCACAAAGGAGGCAATAATAGCAGTCATAAGCGCACTAAAATTTGGAAATTTTCCCATCAAAAAGGAAGGGAATAAGACACTATTGGCTCAAAACTATATACATGTTAAGAAATTTAAAAAGCTTTTAGAGTCAATAATTAATGACTACTTTAGTGATGATCTAGCATCAAATGAAACTACTGCTCGTTATATAAAAGCGCTTAAAAAATGTTTAAAAATAGATGCTATACAAAAAGATTTTCCCGGGGTCAACGTTGAACAAAGCCTCAATAATGCTATTGCCTATTGTAAAAATAACAAAACAATATCAATCGACAAGTGTATTTCGCTTGAAGCTGTTGCTCAATCAGTTGGGATTGAACTAAAAACACTCTGCCATGTAGAAAAGCTCAAAAAAATCATTAATTCTCTGTTGAAAAAAGAGAAAGTAACTCAAAAAGAGTTTTTTGAATGCCTCAAACTTACTGCTCTCTTACGACATCTTGATTTTTCAAAGAAAGAGATTAAAGAATTAGCACCTGCACTTCCGGGACTCCTTCAGTTTGCTATTGATTATGCCAATAAAAAATCTCAGGCAACTCATGCTATCCTAAAATTCTTTACAAACTATCCACCAAAAAAGAAAAATTACGATAGTAGCGATGAAGAAAATGAGGAAGAGTCTGATAGCGAAGAGCAATCTGAAGAATATTCACAGAACTAAGAGCGCACCATGAAGATACAAAGAATAGTGTTGAGCATGCTTTGCATGCTCGGTTGCCCTTACGCATGTGCAATGGATGACCCAAAACAGCCTAAGCAGAATCAGCTACTTGAACAGGCACAATCTCAAACCCAAGCACTAAGCCTTGCTACAATTAAAAAGCATGTAAACCTTAAACGCTTTATTCTTGAATTAGGGGTAATCTTAAGCGATGATGCCTATGAGCATCAACAATTGCTTGAAATATTACACTGTCTTAAGACAAAAAAGTTGGCCAAACTTCTATCTGATAAGCATGCTCAGGTGGCGGGCTATTTTAATCTTGAGAAAGTAAGAGATTTCATACTCCTTTTTGCAAAAGATGATGAAATCGCAGCTCAACAAAAAGCGGAAGCATTAAAAAAATGTTTCAAAACGAGTGCCTGGCAAAAACTTTTTGGCACTGACGATGCAAAAACTATTCTTTCATGCCTTATCGATCTCTGCTATCGCTCACCCGAAATTCCGCAAGAAAAAATAAAGGTGTATGAAGCTGTATTTACAAAGATCGATAGGCAAAAGAGTCCGCTTTCCCAGTACGTACTTATTGATGACATACAAAAAATTTTAGACGCTTTGAGCAAAAAGCAGAAAGTATCAGGTGAGCACATCATCAAGGCAATTACTTGGAACAGACTCGCACAAGACATAGGCATTACGAGCGAACTGGATACGTTTCTCTCCAAAGATACCTGTGTTAGGATGCTGGGTAAAGCTTTGGACGAGCGTACTGAACCATCTTTCGCCGACCTTTGTGCCTGCATAAAATGGGATCCGCTCATAGAAACAGTTCTTGCTTCCAATAAAGAATTTTTTAGTCAGATTTTCGACACTCAAAAGCTCAAACTTGTTATTCAAAAGCTGCAAAATAAACAACCGATAACCAAAATTGATTTATTAGAAGCACTCAGCGCAAATATTTACACTGCTCTTGAAAGCTCTGCAATAACTGAGATACTCAGGATACTCAATTTTGATGAATTTGCTCGCATTCTTAACTTGTATTTTGTTGAAAATACATCACCAACAAAAGAGGTTGAGCACTATTTTCGTGCCCTTTTTACGAACATTGAAAAAATATTTGGCATGCAGCTTCCCTTGGCATTCAATTCAATTGTCCCACAAGGCGTGCAAACGTCCGCATTGATGACCATTGCAGAACGAGCTGGGGATGCCCGTGCTCGCTATAGCTTGCCTGCACTTTGCTATCCGATACCTCTTATTCTGCTTACAAAAGCTTTGGAAGCAAAAACGTTCTTGGGCATGTTTTGTTATCTTACTTGGACGGTTGTAACACTGTATGTGCTGTATAGATTTGCATGCTCTACCTATTCAAAGCCTCTTTCTGCTAAAGCACTGACGCTTAACGCCGTAGTAAGCAACCTTTCATCTTCGATGATACGAGCTGCTATTCCTTGGCAAGAAAATTCTATCATAGAACATGCCAAAAGAGGCTATGAAAAGCATCCTTCGCTTGTTCATTTTAAAGAGTTCGTTGAGCTGCTTAGCCTAGAAGAACTCAAGCATCTCCCCTCACCCTATAGTGTCTGCGAACTTTTGGAACAGAGTCCAGCGCCATTCTTATTTATAGACAACTATACAGGTTTTATTGAAAGTATGTGTGAGGGTAATAAGCAGCTTGTAGCTGCACGAATCAAGCTGCTTGTTAGCATATTAGAGAAGTTAGTCAAGCCAGAGGATCTTCTTATTACCAAAATGTTTAGCCTGTTTAAAGAAAGTCTTACAAAGGAAGATAAGCAAGCCCTTGCAGCAGAAAATATTCTTTCCCTTGCATGCTATAAACCTGCTGTTTTATACAGTCAGAGTCGCTTTATAACGTGCATTGCTGAACGAAAGACCAGTCTAACGAACGGTCCACTGCTTACCTTATTGGGCACTATGAAAGAAACAGAAAAGCATGATCCACTGTTGCATCCCTAAAAATATATGGTAGGCTAGGTGCATGACTTGCCAAGATGCACTCCGGTATACTATTTCCTCCATTAAAGATCTTTATCCTGCAGATCAAGCGGCATCAATTGCACGATGGATTGTAAGCTGGGTCACGGGATTTAGTTCTACGCAGCTGATCACACGCCAACATACAACGCTCTCCACGCGACAGATACAGCTGTTGTATGAACTACTTCATGAGCATGTCGTTGAGCATAAGCCATTACAATACCTCTTTGGTCATGTCCCTTTTCTAGGGCTTGATATACTCGTGCGGCCGCCACTGTTGATACCAAGGCCAGAGACTGAATATTGGTGCTCCCACCTCATTTCGCAGCTGCTACCGATTAAGGCACCTCTGGTCATTCTTGATGTGTGCACAGGTTCTGGCTGCATTGCTACTGCTCTGGCCCATTTTTTACCGCATGCAAAGGTGTATGCAAGTGATATTTCGCCTTTGGCCTGTGCTCTTGCAAGCGAAAATGCTCTAAAAAATGGCTCTGCTGTAACTGTTTTCCAGTCTGATCTTTTTTTCTCAATTCCTTCGGACCTCAGATTTGATCTTATCGTAAGTAATCCACCTTATATATCACGCAAAGAATGGCACCAATTGCCCGAGTCTGTTAAGAAATGGGAGGATCCAAAGGCGCTTTGGGCTCCCAAGCAGGGACTTGGCCTTCTTGACGAAATAATTACCCAGGCTCCTTTGAAGCTTAAACCACACTCTGAGCTTATAAAGCATCATATTCCTCAGCTTGTCGTTGAAATCGGGTACAAGCAGGGTAAATTAGTAGAAGAAATTTTTCATAAGGCGGGATTTACCGCAGTTATGGTTCATCAAGATCTTGCCGGGAAAGATCGCTTTGTCATGGGGGAATTTCATGGAAACACTTAAAGAACTTGTTGCTCACTACCAAGCTCGTCAGTTAAAGCTATGGCTCATTACTTCTGGCAGCCTCTTTTTTTTGAGTATTTTTCTTCTTAGTTTTATAAGCATACAAAAAATCAACTACTATTTTCTCGTAAAAAAAGACCATATACGATTAACTCAAGAGGTAGCTGCGCTGAAAAGCTCACTAAGCTCCGGTCGCAAGCTGGTTCAAAAGTATAAGCTTCTTAGAAAGCAACAGACTCTTTTTATAAAAAAAAGCCGCCACGATCTATTAAAAGCAGTATCAGCAGCAATCCCATCAGAAACATATCTTACCGACATTATCCTGACTACCACCATGAGCCTGAAAGGCTATGCGCCTGATATGCATGAACTTGCACAGTTTGTAAGCGCTCTGAGCACCTCATTGTTTGATGAGGTAAGTATAAAAGAAAGCCACCTGGAAGCTGAAGGAGTGCGTTTTGAGCTAACAGCAATCCCAAAAACCCAAGTCTCCCGTACACACTAATAGCACGCATGAGATGTTTTCAACACCCCACTAGGTGTCGTAAGGTTTTGGCGTGCATCTGCGGTCGCAGTACTCCGTAAGGGAATGACATTATTTCTAAAGTCAGCTTTCTGATCTTTCTCATGCGCACGAGGATAAAAATTATTTAAATTATTATAAATATTGATAAATTATTTAAAATTTTATTATTATAATAATAGAAACAAAGAACCAAAACCCTTCTTTTCTCAGGGGAACCTATGAAAAAAAGTAGAGTGCTTTTGTGCACCTCCCTCGTTTTCGCTTCAGTACAGGCAGTTCAAGTTGCGCCACTTTTTAAAGACACGTCATCTCGTGAGACTGTTGTATCTCACAATCCTGCTGTTCAGCTGGGTGCCCCCAATCGGGATAGTAGTATCTATCATACACGCTGGCGGTTAGGAAGACGCTTTCCGCAATGGCATGATCAAAAAAAACCAAGTCATTGGAAGCAGGGCGTGCTGAAAAGAAGGAATGGGAAAAAGATTCCAGCCCAAAATACATAATGTATTCATTATGTGAAAATTCTTTATTATACTAGGAAAGAAAAATTGAGGTGCTTGGAGCACTACGATCAATTTTGCCTCAACCCATCATTACAAATACAGTATGTCAAAAATCAAACAGCTTTCTCCTTTAGAATCTCAAAAAATTGCTGCTGGTGAGGTCGTAGAGCGACCGGCAAACGTGGTTAAGGAATTTATTGAAAATGCTCTTGATGCCGGAGCAACTGAAATCACGCTTTATCTGGAGGAAGGTGGGAAAAAACTCATACGGGTAGTGGATAATGGGTGTGGAATGAGCCCTGAGGACGCAAGGCTATCCATACTGCATCATGCCACAAGCAAAATAACAACTGTTGATGATCTTGAGCATATTCAAACGTATGGGTTTCGCGGAGAGGCACTTTCAAGCATAGCAGCGGTAAGCCATCTTACGCTGACGACAAAAGAAGAAGCAATGCCATCCGGCATTTCCCTACGCATCGAACAAGGTACCATTATAGAAGAAACAATCGTTGCCCATAACACGGGCACCGATATCATCGTAGCTGATCTCTTTTTCAACCTTCCCGCAAGAAAAAAGTTTTTAAAAACGAAAGAAACGGAATGGCGATCCATATCTCAACTTTTTTATGCATTGAGTCTTGCCTACTTAGCCGTGTCTTTCAAAGTCTATCATGATGAGCGCCTGATCTACGATTGCCCCGCAACAGAAGACCTTACAACCAGATTAGCACAACTTTTTGAACCATCTCTTTTTAAGAATATCCTTTGTATAAAAAAGGAAGAAGAGCGCATGAATCTTAAAATTTCGGGAGCAATTACTCAAAATTCTTACGTGCGCTTTGATCGCAGTCAGATTTTTGTTTTTGTTAATAACCGGTGGGTTAAAAATCATAAGTTGGTTCAGGCTCTTATCAAGGGATACCAAGGAATGCTACCTTCTCAACGGTATCCTGCAGGATTTCTTTTTATTTCGATTAATCCCTTATTTATTGACGTAAACATTCATCCGCGCAAAGAAGAAGTGCAGTTTCTCCATCCTCGGATTGTGGAAGACCTCATTGAGCATACTATCAAAGAAAAACTTGAAGAAAGACATATGCAGCAACTGGGAGCTCGACCTGAAGCCCAAAGCGTTCACACCGAACCTGCCCGCCTTGCAAAGGAAAAAAAGCGCTTTCCCAACAGTTATGACGAAAAATTAGATTTTAAAGAACTACTCAATCGGAGTTTTGCTCACCCTGTGGAACCAACCGCCACCGACCGCGTCATCATCCAAGAAAAAGAAAACTCTCTACTGCAACCTGATGCCACGAGGCCAGTTGACCAAGCAAGTTCCTACGTCCACCCTGAGTTTAAACTCATTGGTCAGTTGCGGGCAACCTATATCTTAATTGAAACAGCCGCAGGGCTTGTCATTGTCGACCAGCATGCAGCCCATGAGCGGATTATATACGAACGCTTACGAACACGATTTGAAGAAATAGCACGAGTTCGCCTTTTGTTTCCTCACATACTTCACTGCACCCGAGAGGATCTACAGCTTTTTGAGCCCTATCTTGAAATGCTCTTAGAATTTGGCATAGCGGCCTCTTATATAAGCGACCATGAAATTGCCGTCCAAGAAACACCCATTTTTTTAAAAAATCAATCACTAGACGATCTGATTAAACAGGCAATCAGCGTACTCCATGAGCATCACTATCTTGAAAAAAAGGAACTTAAAAAAATTATGCATGAACGCATCCATGCACAAATAAGCTGTAAGGCGGCAGTTAAGGCTGGAGATGAACTCTCGATCCACAGCATGGCCGAACTCATAAAAGACCTGCATGCCATCGAGAACAGATTAACCTGTCCCCATGGCCGCCCCACTCTTTGGGAGCTTTCAAGCTCACAGATCGAGAAAAAATTTAAGCGAGATTATCGCTAGTCAAGTATATTCCTTTTACCGGGTGTGACTGAAAGTGTTGGTCGCCTTGACATTCAGGATACCCAATCCTAAAATATCGGGGTACGTAAAGTATTTTCCCCAAAAAAGGAGTTTATCATGAATGCTAAAACGATCGCGCTTGCCGAGAAATTAGAAAAATACCCTTATATCAAAGCTAGGATTGAGGCTCTATTTAGTGTTGCTGAAAATAACTCTGGGGACTTTGATTTGGCAGATGATGCAGAAGAGCAGTTGATCAAAGAAATAAAAAAAATGGGGCAAGAAATGCTACAAGCGTGGGCTGATAACCAGGCGGAAAAAAAGACCCTTGAAACCAAAAAGAGTGGTAAAGCAATAGCGCATTCAAAAAAAAACTTTACTGGACCTCAACGTTTGGACTGGTTCAAATAATAGAACAGATCTTTTCAATTAACGGGAAATACAGCCGTCCTTTTTCTCAGAGTGCAAAGATTCGATGCAGGCAATATTCCACTCCTCTTCAACGTGTAGCAACAGACTTTGCCGCGGATGTGTCATTCGAAAAAGCTGTTGATAAAATCAAAGAGCACTACGGTATCGAAGTTTGTAAAGAGAGCGTTAGAATTATTGCTGAGACTCATGCAGCGAAAATAAAAGCAATTCAAAAAAAAATAAAAAAACACGGGACTAAAGTCCCAATGGCAGATGTTATTGTCGGAGAAATGGATGGCGGGATGGTTCCGGTAATATTGGGTCACAAAGAAGAAAATGGGGACCTAAGAAAAACAAAAATAGTAGGTTGGTGTGAGGGAAAACTTTCATTGGCATATAAACAAGGGAGTATTGCCCCTGTATATAATGTGACCTTTGGATCTGTTGATGATGCTGGCGAACAGCTTAATGATTGCGTAAAAAGAGCAGGAAATGGCAAAAAAACACGTATTCATTGCCTTGGAGATGGAGCACCATGGATTGCTGATCAGATAGAGAGAATCTTTGGAAATAAAGCAACCTATCTTATCGACTTTTGGCATCTATCGCAGTACTTAGCAGAGGCATCCCAGTGCTGTGCTCCAGAAGATTGTGAAAACTGGAGACGAACGATGCAAAATTGCCTTAAACAAAATCAAATAAACACAGTACTAAGCGCTTTAATGGATCATATAGCTACTCCAGGTCAAAAAGAACACGTTTGCCTTGCTGAAAAATGCTATCAATATATGATAAAACGACTTAATCAATTCGATTACAAGGGTGCCTTGATGCAAGATCTTCCTATTGGATCAGGCAAGGCAGAAAGCGGTATTAAATCAGTTCTTCAGGAACGTCTTAAAATGCCTGGCGCATGGTGGGATAAAGACAACTTAGCAGCTATGGCGTCTTTACGTGTAGTTCGTATTAATGGCGATTGGGAAGTATATTGGACGCAATATGCAAAACAAACCGCAAACTATGGTTAATCAACTCACACTTTCAGTCACACCCCCTTTTACCATCAAAAATTTTTGCCAAAATATCGTAAATTTTTTATAATAATAAATAAAAATTAAATTTTTCATTCGTTACCTGACATTTGCTTATGGAACCGCTTGCTACAAAATTACGCCCAAAGACGCTCGATGAATTTTTCGGGCAAGAACATTTGGTTGGGCCTGGAAAGCCCCTGCGCCTTGCGATAGAAAAAAAACAAATGTTGAGTTTCATCCTCTGGGGTCCACCAGGAGTTGGAAAAACAACCTTGGCGCGCATGTATGCCCACTCGTTGGACGCTCTTTACTTCGAACTCTCAGCTGTATCGGCGGGTAAGGACGATATTAGAAAAATAATTGAGAGGGAAGAGCCATTTGTTACCACCCAAAAACCGAAAATTCTCTTTCTTGATGAGATTCATAGGTTCAACAAGGCTCAGCAAGATTTCTTGCTGCCCTACGTAGAAACGGGAAAGCTTACCCTGATTGGCGCAACAACTGAAAACCCAAGCTTTGAGGTTATTCCTGCATTACTCTCGCGCTGTCAGATTTTTGTACTTCATGAACTCTTGGAAACCGACCTGTCTAACATTATCGCGCGCAGTGGTTTTAAGGTAGAAGCTACTGCTCAAGCATGGCTGGTTCAACTGGCGAATGGTGACGCACGGCAAGCACTATCGATACTTGAAAAAACGGCAAGTCTCTATGGCGAAATTACCTGTGAAAATCTTCAAAATACGTTACAAAAGTCAACATTACGCTACGATAAAAAGTCGGAAGAGCATTACAATACTATTTCAGCATTTATCAAATCGATGCGCGCCAGCCAACCTGATGCCGCACTGTACTACCTTGCCCGGATGATTGAAGCGGGGGAAGATCCGATCTTTATAGCGCGCCGCATGGTAATTTTTGCAAGTGAAGACATAGGTTTGGCTGATCCCACCGCCTTGGGCATAGCACATAATGTTTTTAGAGCGGTAGAAATCATAGGCTATCCAGAGTGCGCTATAAATCTAGCTCATGGGGTGTGCACACTCGCTCTCGCAAAAAAAAACAGGGACTCATATAATGCCTATTTTGCTGCACTAGATGATGTGAAAAAGTACGGTAACGAACCCATTCCCCTTTCTATAAGAAATGCCCCAACCAAACTCATGAAACAGCTTGGCTATGGGGATAATTACAAGCCCTATATCAAAGAAGATCTCTTACCCGAAAAACTTAAAGGGACAAGCTACTTGCGCGGTGCTAAAAAAAAGATACACTAGTGTCAGTTAAATAAATTCTAAAAATAATTGGGGGGGGGAAAAGTGAAACTAAATATGCACATCTTATTCTTTACTTTTCTTTGCACTTTGACACACATTATTACGCCCATGGAAAAGCCAGATAGCAAAGTTATAGAAAAAGAATGTAAAATTTTGTTAAAAAATAGTGCCGTATACAACTGGATGGAGTTACAAAAAGGGTCTCCTTTTATCATTCTTGAAACAACGCTTGATGTACGCACGTTTATAGATAACATCAGCAAGATCGTTAAAAATCGCAAAAATCGTATCTTCATTATTGAACTCATTGAGCAATCGGAAACCTTTCGTAAAGAGATAGCACGAGATTCTACCGCCTGCAGCTACTTCATTGATACTCTTCTTTCATGTGTAAGTGAAGACGATTGGAAGATTATCGAGCAGTTTTACGAGGCTGAAAGAAATACTCAAAAGACCGAGGAGAAGGAGACAACCCTTCTTTTCCATAATGAAAAATTTGTACTCCCGGAAAATTTTAAATCTAAAACATATAGTGCTGAAAAGGGAAGGCGTAACTACAAAGCCTATGCGGTTAAAAAAGGAAAAAAAATAGGCTACGCAGAGATAGAACAATCAATCACGGGCATAGCACAGTTAAAATCCCTCTTTATTGAACCCCATGAGCGCAACAAAAAAATAGGTCGCCAATTAATGAAATTCATAATAAAAAAATTAAAAGAAGGTGGATGCAAAAAGATAATCCTTGAAGCGACACCGAGCGATTTAAATGCCCAACAGGTAAATAGCGCAGAAGCGCGCCTGGAAGTTCAAAATAAATTATTCAATTTTTTTGAGAAAAAATGTAATTTTATAAAAATTGAGCCTTACAATAATAATAGAATGGAGTATATTATCACATAAAATTGTTATCATATTTCAATCAAGCGCCGAAGAAAAAAGGGGAAATTGTATCAGCTATGACTAAACAAAACCAGTATCTTGTATACATCCTAGAAAGACTCCAACCCCATGGACCAGTAAGAGCTCGGGCCATGTTTGGAGGCTACGGGATCTATTCTGGCGATGTTATGTTTGCCACTATAGTAGACAATGAGCTTTATTTTAGGATAGACGACCTCAATCGGCACGAGTATGAAGCCTGCTCAATGAAGCAATTTATCTATCAGGGTATGAAAAAACCCATCTCATTGCCCTATTTTACGCTGCCAGAAGATATACTAGAAAATGCTTCTCTCTTGCCGCAATGGGTCGAAAAAGCCTACCAAGCAGCTTTAAGGCATAAAAAGCCAAAAAAGAAATAGCGTAACCAGCGAGAACTGCATATGATCCACACAAACACTCTCGTTTACCACGATCAAGAAACAACACTCGAAGCTTTTGCGGCCTACGATCCTCAGGAAATACGCCCTCTTGTGCTATTATGCCACGCTTGGTCAGGACGTGATGCTTTTATAAGCGAAAAAGCTGAGCTCATGGCTCAATGGGGCTATGTGGGCTTTGCGCTTGATATGTATGGCAAAGGAATAGTAGGAAAAGCAAAAGAAGAAAATGCGGCATTAAAAGCCCCATTCATCCATGATCGCAAACTGTTACTTGCCCGTGCCACCAAGGGGTTTGAAGTAGCACGTGATCTACCGTATTGTGATAAGAGCCGCATTGCAGTGCTGGGGTTTGGCTTTGGAGGCATATGCGCATTAGATCTCGCACGGTCTGGAGCTCCGCTGGCAGGAGCAATAAGCATTTATGGCCATTTCGAGCCGCCCAAGAACCTTGGTCACCACAACATTCAGGCAAAAATCCTGGCATTTCATGGATATGATGATCCTATTGTTCCCTTGAAGGAGTTACATGCCTTTGAAAAAGAAATGACTGATGCGCACGTAGATTGGCAGGTACATACCTACAGCAACACCATGCACGCGTTTGCTAATCCCAAGGCCAATGATCCTCAATTTGGGACAGCATATCATGAGGCATCTGCTTCGCGCACGTGGATTGCAATCGAACAATTTCTAGCAGAAATCTTTGGCTAACTACATTTTGGTTGGGTTTTATTAAACGCAGCAACTTCTTTTCCAAACTCAACTGAATGGGGATTAGAATCATCTGGCCTTGTTATCACCTCAATTAATGACAATCCTTCATGCTTTTGGGCTTTTTCAAGAGCTGAACGCAACTCTGATTGAGTCGTTGCTCGGCATCCCCACCCTTTGCCTTTTTCACCATTAAAGAGCCCAACAAGTTCGCTGTATTTCCAATTTTGAATGTTATTATAAGGCCCATCATGGATAAGCCTTTCAATGAGATAGCCATAATTATTGATCACAAGTATAATCGGGTTAAGATTGAAACGAATCATCGTTGAGATCTCCTGGCAAGTCATTTGAAATGAGCCATCCCCGATAAGCGTAATGATGCGCCGCATAGGAGAAGCGGCAGCACTCCCTAACGTTGCTCCTAAAGACCATCCAATAGAAGCATACTGCAACTGGATCTCAAATCCACACCCCTTGGGAAGAGTAAGCTCCATGGCATTGGCCCAGGTGTCGCCCGTTTCTGCAAAAACTGTTGTCTTGGCATCTAACACTTTTTGAATCTCCTCATACACCTGCTGTATAGTTACCTGTACTTCGCCCGGAGAATTTTTCCCACTATTTGAAAGCTGTGATTCGCTCGTATTTTGCTTGTAACGTGTAAATTCCGCAAAAGAGGCTTCATTGGGGCGTACTTTTTTTGAAAGCGCTGCTAGAAAATCTGATACATTGACCTCGGAATAAATCTGACCCGCTATTCGGACATAATCAGCTGCCGCATGAATAAGCTTTGCAGGATCAACAGCTACACTAAATCCAGCCATAGTGTAGTCCGTAAATAATGGGCCCGCAAAAAGACACATATCACTCGATTCTACGGTTGCTGTAGTTGCAGGGTTCAGATCGCCCCAGTAAATGCCTATAAACTGAGGATGCTCCTCTGACAAAAAACCTTTAGCATTTGCCATAGTGGCAAATGCATATTTTGACGCATCAACCAACTGCTCAAATTCTTCTATTGCTTTAAAAGCACGCAATTTAACGCCAGCAATCAGCAAAGGTTGTTTCGCTGTATTTAATAAGGATGCGGCATGATCTACTGCCGCTTCCAATGAGGGAATATCGCTTTTACAGGAAAGCAGGTACTGAATTGCTCGTGGCTGAGAAATGGTAAATGTTGCAATATTACATGGTATTTCAATATATACTGGCTTTTTTGATTGGATTGCCCTCCTAAATGCTTCATCAATCTGATACGACGCATCTGCAGCATGCTGTATCGTAACCGCATGGGATGTCACTTCTTGGTAAATATCTCTTACATACCGATAATTTACTTTGCCCAATGTGTGATGGAGAATATGGTTGCGTATCTCAGCCTCTGTCCCTGGTGCTCCCGAAATAACAATAATTGGCACATCTTCTGCATACGCACCTGCAATCGCATTCAATGCACTCAGACCGCCAACTGAATAGGTGATGACCAGGGCTGCAACACCGTGGGCACGTGCATAGCCGTCAGCAGCATAGCCTGCATTAAGCTCGTTGCAGCAATTGATCATAGTAAGATTTTTATTTTTAAGGAGCTCATCAAGCAAAAGCAAATTATAATCCCCCGCGACAGCAAAATAGTGGGTAAGCCCCACTTGTTCAAAACGAGCAGCAAGATAACTTCCAATTGAATAAAGCATTTCGCTCATACGTTGTTCTTTCATGCGATACAGGTGCACCACTCTCACAACTATACAGCTCCAAGAAAAGTAAGCGCAAGAGTACGCTCTAAAAAAAGTTCCTTTCGTCGCTTACTCGACCAGGACTTATAATTTTAAAAAACATTGACTTCAATAATTTTTTTTGATAAAATACAAATATGCAATTTAAAAGGAATCTTTATGAAGCTCAAGCATGCTATTGCAATTATAACAGTAATCCTAATAGGGAATCCTCTCATACTACTTGGAATGGAGTTGATCCAAGTTATACCCCTTGAGATCTCAAATCAGACAGAAAAAATAGTAGATTATTATATCTTCAGGCCAGATAAAGCGATTGAAGCGCACGAACTTTACCCCTATCAAGACAGCGGGAAAATGCTTATCTCTAATATCAGTTCTATCAAATTTTACACTGAAAAAGGCAATTTTGGTATTGCTAACATGAGTATTGACAACCAATTGATTCTTCGTTTACCTAAAGATGATAAGGCAAAAAAGGTTCTTCACAAAGGCAAGGAAGAATGGACAGTAGATCTTGCAACTTTGAAAAACCTTCTTCTTGGATCCAAAATGACTGCTCTACTTATAATAAATCCGGACGGCACACCTCTACTAGTGGAAAAATAAAAGAGCATGCATTTTAACCAAGACGTACAAAGAGATGGCTGTTTTTACCCATTGGTCACATCTATACTTAAACAGCTTTCTTAAAGACCTCTTTAAGAATGTTATTGGCAGCATTAATCGTAAAACGCACTCCAGGAACATCTGCTAGAGCATTAAGCATAACTGAGTCATGGGTCAACCCAAGGACTCGAAAAGCTATCGTTGGTACTCCGGCAGCAATTAGTTTATGAGCGTAAGCCTCACCCTCGTCACGAAGCACATCTGCCTCGTTCGTCATTATCATCGCTGGAGGCAATGCGCTCAACTTCTCTAAGGACGCTGTTAAAGGCGAAACAAGGGGATCTTGTCGTTCCGTTTTATTGGGAACGTACATATCCCAAAACCATTTCATAGCATCCCGATCAAGATAATACCCTTTGGCAAACTTTTCGTATGATGGAGTATCGAAAGCTGCATTGGTTGCGGGATAGAATAATACTTGAAATAAAAACCGTGGACCTCCAAATTGAACTGCCATCATTGCAATAGCTGTTGCCATAAGACCGCCAACACTATCCCCTGCTATAGCCATACGTGAGGTATCAAGATTCAGTTTACCGCCCTCTTTTTCTATCCACTTGGCAGCTACATAACCCTGGTTATGTGCTGTTGGATAGTGACCCTCAGGCGCAGGGGTATATTTAACAAAAACAACGGCCGCTTGAGCACCATTGGCAATTTCACGGATGAGTCGGTCGTGAGTGTTTTCATTTCCCAATACCCACCCTCCTCCATGTATATAGATAACCACAGGCAATTGCCCTGTTGCCCCTTTAGGTCTTACGATACGAATATCAATGTCATCGGGCTTGTAGGGTATAGTAATGTCTTCTATATCGGCTTCTAGTAAATTAACGGGTCCTGATTGCAATTGATCTAATACCAACCGGGCTTTGTCAGGGGCCAGCTCGTAAAGCGGCTTGCCACCTTTAGCAGTAAGAGATGCCAAAAATGATTGCGCGGTAGGATCCAAGACGGGCTCTTTTGACAGAGATTGGAATCTTCTTGGTACCATCTGTGCTACCTGCTCATCAACACCACTGGTTCGAATATCTGAAATCGCCTGCGCCAAGGGCACAATACTGAGAATGCTGAGTATAATACTTTTTTTCATAGCGGTTCCTTTTTTTATTTTTCTTATTTTATTTACTAACATTTTATCAATATGAATTTCAATTTGTCAATAAATGCAGAACTTTGATTATTTCTTTTTTTTCTAAACTATTGCAGCATTTGTCTGCTTACAAGTATTCTCATTTCGCAAAGCATATTCCAATTTTTTTCAGGAGACGCAATGGTTACATTTTTAAGATGCTTGGGAGTATACCTACTATTTTCATTGGCATTTCAAGTCCAAGCAGTAGAACAAAAAAATATTTTTGTATGTATCCCTGCACGCGATAACCTGCCAGCAGCAAAGCTCTTTGTACGGCTACGAGGTGAGCAGATAACAAATCAGGGCTTTAAGAGTCAACGGCCTACTCTTATGCTTGTACACGGATTTAATGGCAGTGGCGCTCAGTATAACTGCGCAGCTAAAATACTTGCTCATTATTTTAATGTCATCATACCTGATTTGCGTGGTTTTGGAAGGTCTGATCAGCCCAATGAGCCCTATGGTACTCAAATTTTTGCAGATGATTTAAAAGTGCTTGCTGATAAACTGCATCTAAAAAAATTTAATTTACTTGGTTTTTCAGTCGGCGGTCTTGTAACTCAGCAATTTGCACTTTCCCATCCTGATCGGCTGTGTAAATTAATTTTAGCAGACTCTACGCCGCAACTTGTTGCAAGTTCTGACTTCCCCCTTGGCCTTCTCCAACCAGTCTACTTTGCCATTCAAGAGCTTTTTTTAACAAATTTCTTGGCCGGTGCAGAATTAATAAATAATCAAGCATTCCAAGGAGCAGCGTGCACAAATCCTGAACTTCCGCAATTGATCGATGATAATTTGAACATAATGTTACAAGCTAGTCCTCTTGCCTTTAATGGCTGGATTGCCGACCTTGGAACGTTTAGCACCGTTTCTCGCTTATCATCAATTACTACCCCAACATTAATCATCGTGGGCGAAAATGATGCTAGTTTCCCTGTAACTATTTCAGAGTTTTTATATGCTAGTATACCAGCCTCTATTCTACGCATTCTGCCCGGGCAGCCGCATATTAATTCTCTTACCTCATTTACCTGTTTTGCTCGGCTTATCAAGCAGTTTCTTCTCAATGAATGTGTTTCACAGCCAACAGAAGTTGTTTGTCAACTCTGCTTAACAGAATCAAGCCAGCCATAAATTAGGTAGATGCCGATCCAAGGACGGCGTCTCTTTTCTAGGCTGCGGCTTGCCACCTTTAGCAGCAAGTGATGCTAAAAATGATTGCTCTGTAGGATCCCTTTATCAACACCAGTTTCAATCTCTCAATAAAAAAGGGGTTCGGATTATTTCTTTTTTCAAAAACTATTGCAGCATTTGTCTGCTTACAAGTATTCTCATTTCGTAAAGCATATTCTAATTTTTTTCAGGAGACGCACGATGTTTACATTTTTAAGATGCTTGGGAGTATACCTACTACTTTCATTGGCATTTCAAGTCCAGGCAGTAGAACAAAAAAATATTTTTGTATGTATCCCTGCACGCGATAATCTGCCATCAGCAAAACTATTTGTACGTCTATGGGGTGAAAATGCAACGGAGCATGGTTTTAAGAACCACCGGCCAACTTTAATGCTCGTACATGGACTAAATGGCAGTGGCGCTATATTTTATTGCGTATCTAAAATACTTTCACAGTACTTTAATATCGTCACACCTGATTTACGTGGTTTTGGAAGGTCTGATCAGCCCAATGAAGCATATAGTGTCCAAATCATCGTGGATGACTTGAAAGTGCTCGCAGATAAACTGCATCTAAAAAAATTTAATCTACTTGCTTTCTCAGACAGCGGTATAGCAGCTATGAAATTTGCACTTTCCTATCCCGATCGACTGTGTAAATTAATTTTATCAGATGCTACACCGCAACTTGTTGCAAGCGCTGACTTCCCCCATGGTATTCTCCCAGCTGAATACGCTGCCATTCAAGAACTTTTTGCAACAAATTTCTTGGCCGGTTCAGAGGTGATAAATGATCAAGCATTTCAAGATGCAGCATGCACAAACCCTGAACTTGGGCAATTGATAAATGATAATTTGAATCTCATGTTGCAGGCTAGTCCTATTGCCGTTAATGGCTTGATTGGCGATCTTGGAACGGCTAGCACCGTTTCTAGCTTGTCATCAATTACTACTCCAACATTAATCATCGTGGGACAAAACGATGCAGCTTTCCCGGTGCCCGTTTCGGAGTTTTTATATGCCAGTATCCCAGGGTCCATCCTACGCATTCTGCCAGGGCAGCCGCATATTAATCTTCTCACCTCATTTACGTGCAATGCTAGGCTTATAAAACAGTTCATTTTAAATGAATGTGTTTCGCAGCCATCGCAAGTGATTTGTAGACTCTGTTTAGCTATAGCAAATCACCCATAAATTAGATAGACGCCGCCTTACCGCGGCGTCTGCTTTCTACGCTGATAGTGGCATTTTTCCCTCTGTCCCCTATCTAAATATAGCTGCACCCTGTTCCTCCTGCCTTATAAGCTCTTTCTATCACTAAGCAAATGCATCATTTTCTGCGCATAAAAAATGTTAAAAATCTCTAGTGGCAGAACTTAAGGCAACATTGCCAAAGTGAACATTTTGCAAAAAATTGTATCTAATGTGATGCTTACAGGAAGCTTTCATATTAGTCGAATGCCGCAACCCGTATCAAGGAATCTCCCATGAGCACCAAGACTAATTCTCTCACGAACAAATCAATGCAAATTAAAAGATATGCAGCGTTTTTAGAACAACTTAAACGCCCAGTGCAAGAAGCCCAGATAAAAGCTGCCATTTCGGTTAATACTGAGCTGATCAAATTATACTGGGATATTGGCAAAGCTATCGTAGAAAAGCAAGAAATGGAAGGATGGGTTCTCAAATTATTGCAAAGTTATGCAAAGATTTACAAGATGAATTTCGTGGAATCAAGGGATTTGCTCACTCAAATGTATTTAATATGAGAGCTTTCTATCATACCTATGAAAAAGTCCAACAAGCTGTTGGACAATTAGACGATCTGCCAATCGCACGTATTCTAAAACTTATGGAAAAGTTGCCAAAAAAACTCAAAAGCAGTTTGCCAACTATTGAAGATATTGAACTAGAGCTACTCACTTATAAGAAAAAAGCTCAATCAACCACGAGGAAAAGGAATGTTCAACCATCAAAAAGATAAAAAAGGGCAGCCATCGAGACTTCTACTACAGATTCGATTTTTGCGGTTCATTTTTTGGTGTCTTTATTATACGTATCTAAATAAGATTTCATTTCGCTACGATATCCTTCATTTCTTACGATATAATGTATTTTTGAACGATCAACAAGATCTGACATCGTAACAATGTCCGCTGTCCTTATAGTCAGGACTACTTTAATACGTTCATGAGCTTGTTTATTATTGTAGTAGATAATTACCTCTTCTCCCTCGTCTTTTAGTTCCCCTTTTTCATTTATAAATAAATGTAAAGGCAATGAATAGAATTTTTTCAATCGGGGATGGCTATAACCCCGCCATTCATCAGAGATCATTTCTCGATCTTCTTCACTCAACTCAGCATACCTAAACCTAACTCCCAGCGCCAGCTCTATCTCACCTGGAGCTACTTCAATTTCGTATCCATCATTTTTAAACACCCGTGTAGCAATCTCGCTTTTCATCCTTTTAACGTTGTCAGAATCCTTACAATAAGAATCAGCGGGAACTTTAACCTGACATATCTCTCCCACTATGACCCTATCTATTTTCTCATTTTTTGCTTGCTGCTCTTGATTTCTCTTAATCGGTTGATTGACAGGCTCACTGTTATTACCTTCTTGCGCTATGAGACAATAAGGCACGATAGAACAAAAAACTATTCCCATAAAAAAGCGGTACGGTATTAGCATCCGAAACTCCTTGCTTTCATGTTATTGATACTATAAAGGCTTTTACCCAGCAGAGTGAAAAAAAATCACTCAATAGCATTTTAGAATAAAAATCGCCATCACGCTAGGCCCTGTGAACAAAATACCAAAGCTTTGATTTATTAGTAGAATGTTCCAAACGCAACTTCTGGCGTCTCCAAGGGGATTCGAACCAACGCCCCACAGCTTAAAAGGCTGTTGCTCTATCGACTGAGCTAGCGGCTCGTAAGCAAATTAAAAAGAAGCGCATAAAGCCGCTCTAAATCCCGCCCGTCATAAGGACTTAAAAAACATATCTTCGTTTCTTCGAACAATTATCACCGAGGTTAAGAGTATAAGCGACCACAGGATAAACCACGTACATGGCGTAATGTGAAAAATACTAAGACAAGTATCATACATGGTATGAAATACTATGGCGCTTAGAATACTTCGATTATTTTTCACATATAACCAATTAGTTATGATTGTTATTAAGAACAGACCTGTAAAGTAAATAAACGTCTGAAGTAATCCTAGATTCCAAATTTCTTGTTGCAAGCCGCCGTTCTTAATGAAAAATAAAGGCACATGCCACAAGGACCAAATAGCACCAAATAATAAAGATGCCGTCATTAAATTACATTTCTGACTTAAGCTATCAACGCCGTATCCGCGCCATCCTATCTCTTCAAAAGGGCCTATAAGAAACAAAACAAATAGAGTCATTAAGAAATGTTTTCCTTGCAATAGCAAATCGGACGATCGCGTAATAAAGGACAATTGGCTTATAGGCTGTCCAAAAAATAAAGACACCAGTATCGAACTTAAAATGAGGACTGGAAATAAGAGCATTATGATAGGTATATACTTGCTTTTAATACTATCGAAACTTAATCTTTGAAAAAAATCTTTCCTAAATTCGCTATTTCCTGACGTAGCTACCATTATTAATGCACTTACGGCGGGGCCACTTAAGCCGCCTAAAACTAATGGTAATAAAAGATGATGCATGGAGGGGTACCAGCTTGCATAAATAACGAAAAACCAAGGTATCCAACTTATCAGAAAAGTTATCACAAAAAATTGTAATGGCTGATATGTATATGTTTTAGTCATTTTCTCCTCATGCTTTTTAAATTATTTTTATCTTGATTGCGACTTTATCAGCTTACCCAAAAATTGAAAGGAGCCTGGTGGTGCTTTGAGCTGCTGTTCGATCAATTTCGGGAATGCATCTGCTCTCCGCTCTAAATCGTGCTTCGCCCAAGGATATATGCCTCGGTCAGTTAAAAATTGAACTGCAGAAAGAATAAACTCTGCGCATTCCAATGGATAACTTATGTGAAAAATTCCATCCTTGCAGCCTTGCAGAATAAGTTGTGCATATAATGGCGCCTGTTTTCTTAATGTTGCAGCTAAAAGACGAGTATGCATTGCCTCATTGCCAGGTCGATGAAGGCTTTCTAAAATACTTGCATCACCTACAGCAGCATTACCTGCTTCAATCAAGACCTGCAGTTTTTTTAAGACATCGCCTTTTGTTGCATGGACGCGAGTCTGCATGAGCTCGATAGTAGTATCCACTATGTTTTCAACTACAGCCTCAAGAAGTGCCTCCTTAGAAGGGAAATAATGATATATGGTCCCCTTAGCAATACCCAGGTAACTCATCACATCTTGCATAGTGGTTCTTTCATATTGCTTTGTTTGAAAGAGGTACCGGGCAGCTTGTATAATATCAGCCCTACGTTCATTCGGCTTTTTTACAGTTCTCATCATACGTAACCTACGCTTTTTTATAGTTCTATTTAAGTATAGCTAATGACCGACCGTCGGTCAATTATTTAGGATCTCATTGGGATTTTGATGCATTGGCATAACAGGACAAAAAAACCGCCCACGAAAAAGAAAGGATCCTTAATGATTCCAAGATAGAATGTGACTTCGACTGTTCTAAAAGAAACTTCTGGCGTAACTTAGTTGACACGTTCAGTAAGGGCGAAATCCAATTAGCTTAAGCTTCATTCAAACAATGTTTACAGCATTTAAGCTAAAATCACCTGAGTGATAAAAAAGATGTGATTTTTGCTATGACCTATACATTGTGCCGATAAGTTGTTACGATTTACCTATATATTTCAGAACACACAAAACTCATTCTTATTTTTGCAAAGAAAGCATATGGCTAAGAAAATCAAATCAACTCACGATCTTTTTATGGAATCCATGACTTCAAAAGAAAAAAAAGAATATGAGAGAGGGCTTAAAGATTTCATTCTTTCAGAGCTTATTTTAGCAGCTATGGAGCAAGACAATATCTCAGTAAGGAAGCTGGCTAAACTTGCAGGAGTATCACCTACTATTGTTCAAGAGATGCGTTCTGGAACAAGAAAAAACTTTAATATTGGCAGCTTTTTTAAAATATTTCAAAGCTTGGGTTATACCTTTCTTTTAGAAAAAAATGGAACCACTACCCCTTTAGAAATTCCCAATCTACGTAAAAATTAAGATTACCTAGGAGCAAGTAATGAGCGCTAAACCAAAAGCAATAACAAAGAAATCTATGAATATTAAGAGTTATGCAGCTTTTTTAGAACGACTCAAAAAACGAGTAAGAGAAGCGCAGTTAAAGGCTGCCGTTTCAGTTAATACTGAGCTTATAGAACTCTATTGGGATACGGGTAAAGCCATTGTTGAAAAACAAGAAGAAGAAAGCTGGAAAGCACAATTATAGAAAAGCTATGCACAGATTTACAAAATTCTTTTCCAGGTATACAGGGATTTTCACGAGCAAATGTATTTAGAATGCGAGCATTTTATCTGGGTTATTCAAAAGTCGCCCAAGCTGTGCGACTCTTAAATGAGCTACCAATCGCACGTATTCCATGGGGCCATAATATTTTACTACTTCAAAAGATCGATGATACTCAAGAGCGTTTATGGTATGCCCAGCAAGTAATTGAAAATGGATTAAGTAGACATGGCCTTGAAAATTGGATCATGTCTAAAGCATATAAGCGCCATGGCAAAGCGCTCACTAATTTTAAAGAAAGGCTTCCTGATCCTCAATCACGACTTGCGCAAGAAACTCTAAAAAATCCTTATAATTTTGATTTTTTAACTCTTGAAAACGAGTATCGTGAACAAGAACTTGAATTAGGCTTAGTCAGGCACATACAAAAGCTATTACTTGAATTAGGGAAAGGATTTGCCTTTATTGGCAGACAATATCATTTAGAAGTAGCTGGCGAAGACTATTATTTAGATTTATTATTTTATAATCTTAACCTTCGCTGTTATTGCGTTATTGAGCTCAAAGCTACTGACTTTAAACCAGAATATGCAGGGAAACTCAATTTTTATCTTTCCGTAGTTGATAATCAACTTAAAAAGAATGCTGACAATCCAACCGTTGGTATCTTGCTTTGCCAAACAAGAAATAAACTCATTGTAGAATATGCATTACAAAATATTAATAAGCCAATGGGCGTTGCTGAATATACGGTAAAGCTCATGGAGAAGTTGCCCAAGAAGCTTGAAAGTAGCTTGCCCACTATTCAGGATATTGAATTAGAATTGTTAACTCATAAACAAAAATCAAAAGATACCAAGAAAAAAACTAAGAGAAAGTGATATTTCACATGCAAACTGAGTCAAGTCCATATTCTTGTGTAATTTGCCTTCGTGATTTTGTTATATGCGCTGAGCAATTATTTCAAGTTGTTGCTTGCTTAAGAAGCTGCGCAACAACACGGTTTATTTCATTTCACCTCCATGTCCAAGTACTTTCTGTTGCTCTACTGTTCGGATACCTCCTGACAAAGGCTGCCTAATAGACGCAGACAGCTGGTCTCATTGGGAAAGATCCGAATGATTTTAGATCTTCTTTTGAGTTCTTGATTAAGTCTTTCAATCATATTAGTGGATTTCATCTTTCTGCCATGTTCGATTGGCAGATTCAATACCGTCAATGTTGCTTCTATGTTTTCTTCAAGCCATTGGGCTACATGTGGCTTTTTTTTGGTTTCGAGGGATGCCTTAACTTTTTCGAGGCGCTCATTGGCGTCTTCTTTTGTATGAGCTGAAAACACATCTTTAAGCAGCCTAATAGCTTTTTGCTGATCGCTTTTTGCAAGTTTAGCAAGAAAGTTGCGCCTAAAGTGCGCCTGGCATCTTTGAAGCTGTACACCTTGAAAGTGCTTTTTCAAGGCACTACGAAGCCCTTGATTTTCATCAGAAACAACATATTCTACCCCTTTTAGCCCTCTTTCCTTGAGGCTTGCTATGCATGCATCCCAGGCACCATATGATTCGCTATTGATCATCCAGCAGCCAATGATTTCACGAATGCCTTCACCGGTAATGCCTATTGCCGTCACAAAGGCTTTGCTCACTACGCATCCATTTTCACGAATTTTTTCATAGCGAGCATCAAGATACCCTACCGTAATAAAGGATATTTAGCCAAGACGCTTGATAATCCGATAATCCCTTTTATTATGGGCAAATGCGCGTAAAGGGGAAGCTCTATCTCCATAAATATCCGCCGCTTTTAGCCCAGGAGGTTCAAACCGTAAAGAAGAAAAAAATAAAATACGCGAGCAACTGACCGATATTAGTATCCGCCTTGAGCAATTACAAGGTGCAGAAGATAACTACTATATTACCGCTAAATATGCTCTGGATCTGTCATCTCGAGCATATGAACTTTTTATTGGTTCTGAAGCTGAGGAAAAACGACAATTAATCAAGCTTCTACTTCAGAACTTAAGCCTCAAAGACGATAAGCTCGTCTGGGAGGCCCATAAGCCATTTGATTTATTATCAGAATGTTCTGAACGCAACTTCTGGCGTCCCCAAGGGGATTCGAACCCCTGTTCCTGCCGTGAAAGGGCAATGTCCTGGACCGGGCTAGACGATGGGGACGCATATTTCAAAATCATAGGTGTAGTTTTGAGCCAGTCACAACCTTTGGCATAGACTGGTGAGCCGCGTTGGATTCGAACCAACGACCCACAGCTTAAAAGGCTGTTGCTCTACCGACTGAGCTAGCGGCTCGCAAGCAAAGTAATAAGTATAAAATTACCGATTTAAAGGCACTTTGTCAAGGTTCTCAATAAGCTCAGGCAAATCAGAATGAGCCATTTAAAATCAAAGAACTCACGATGCAGTAAATCCAGAGTCCCAAAATATCCATTAACGTTGCCAAAACGGGGCCTGCAGCAAAAGCCGGATCAAGACGAAATTTTCTTAACATAATAGGGATAAGACTTCCCAGCAACATGGAGGCTACCACAATAAGTCCCAACGATACACTTACCGCAACGTTTTTCAGATGAGAGCTTGTATGCATTGTATAAATACGTATGAATGAAACGATAGCCAAAATCGTTCCCATAAGGAGAGACATAAGCGCTTCTCTCCTAAAAAAACGTTGCATATTTGAATCATTCAATTCACCTGAAGAAAGGCCTTGAATGACAATAGCTGATGACTGGCTACTACTATTACCCCCCGTACTTTGAATCATTGCAATGAAGATTAACAAAAATCCTTCAAGAAGCCTTTGGTAATAAATCATGATGAGCGATGAAAAAATTTGAACAAGAAAGAGAATGATCAGAATCGAACTCCGTTGATAGAGCAGTTTAAGAAAGGGCGTTTCAAAATAGGTATGCTTTATGGGCGTAAGCGCGGAAATCTTATAGACATCCTCAGCTGCCTCCCTTTCTATGATCCCTACCAATGTATCGCTGGGTATTACTCCTAAGAAAACGTTGTTCTCGCCAACCACGGGCACCGTAAGTAACTTATAGTGCACCATCTGGTGAGCTATTGCCTCCTGATCAGTCTGTACATTTACCACAAGCTCATTTTTGCGCAGAATTGATGAAAGACGGGTTTTTGGATTTTTAAGAACCAAATCTTCTAAATTGATATGGCCTACTAACTCATTATCTTGATTGGTTACATAAATCTGCTGATGTAATTCAATACTTGGTTGGAGGCGTTGAAGTATTTGGATGCTTTTTTCGATAGTAAAATCGGCCATGAGGGTAATAACATCGGTATTCATAATACCGCCGGCCGACTCTGGGTCAAATTGCATGAGAGAAAGTACTTTTTCTCGATCTTTCTTATGCAATAATTTTAAATAATTTTTCAGTTCGTCATCTGAAAGCTCATCAAAAAAATCAGTCAATTCATCTAAGGGCAAAGCGCTCAAGAGATGTGCCCTGTCATGTCCCTCTAGAAATGAAAGGCAATATACCTTCATCGAGTAGGATAAATATAAAAAAACATGCGCTTTAAGCGCATGAGGAAATTTTTTAAAAAGTATTTTTACTGATTCCTTATCCAAATCTGAAAAAAATTGAGCGATATCAGCCGGATGCAGTTTAATAAACTCTTGCCACAGCAAAACTCCCAGGGGCGAATCCTGCTTTGCTACTGTTGCAATATTATCTGCAACCTGGGCAAGTGTTTTTTCTGTATCCATACCTCGTCCAACCCGAAAATTAATAGTCCTTTACGTAAGTATATCTCTTTTATTCATCTTTGTCCATTTGACCTTTAATCCCAAATAGCATATACTAAAAGCACCCAATTATTTTACTACAGTTTGTAATATTAAAAAAGAAAGCTCTAGAAAAAATGGAGACTCCCGTTTATAGCATTACTCATGCAGCTGCGGCAGAACGGGTTGATAGAATTTTGGCAACCCAGTTCCCGAATCATTCACGTAGTTACTTTCAACAGCTTATTCATGATGAACACGTCCAGATCAACGGTTTTACAGCAAAAAAACCAAGCACGATCGTAAACGAAGGTGAAATCGTTACCGTAAGCTTTCCCCCCGTGCTGCCTGTCGGAGGCCTTCCTTTGCCTGCTAGCGATACAGGAATCCGTCTGGTCTATGAACACCTTGATTTTCTGATCGTGTATAAACCAGCTGGAGTACTGGTGCATGCACCTAACCATCACAAACAAACATTTTCACTTGTTGATTGGTTAATTCATTCTTTTAAGGAGCTGAAAACGGTTGGCTATGCCGATCGGCCGGGCATCGTTCACAGGCTTGATAAGGATACATCTGGACTTCTTATTATTCCACGCACTAATAGCTCACACGCTTACTTTGCACAGCTTTTTGCCCAACGCCACATCCATAAAAAATATTATGCACTCGTCCACGGTCATACGCCAGCCCAAGGAAGCATCGATTTTGCAATAGCACGTCATCCACACCAAAAGCACAAAATGACTCATACCACCGGAGCTGGAAGGGAGGCCCTTACCCACTATAGGGCACTGGCCTATGGTGACCATAATACCCTTGTTGAGGTTGAGCTCATAACCGGAAGAACTCACCAAATTCGAGTCCATTTCGCTGCACTCGGCCATCCGGTTGTAGGAGACAGCATCTATGGCGCTCCGTCAAAAAGTATCGCACGCCAGGCTTTGCATGCCTATCAAATATCTTTTACGTATCAGAATCGCTGGTACAGTTTCTGGTATGACATGCCGCAAGATATGAAATCCCTCATCGATTGAACTAAAAGGAAACAGGCGTGCAAAATGCACGCCTGCTAACTTGTACTATCTTATTATTGTACTATACAGTTTCCTCCTGCAGACTTCTGCTGAGTGTTTTCCGGTACGATAGGATCTCCTGTAAAAAGATTCTCCTTCGGCCCTTCTATCTGCAGTACATCTGAAGTCTTATGCTCAATGAGCTTAACTCCTTTATCTTCTTGCTTTGGTAGTGCCCTACGCTCCTGAATGTCTCTCACCACGAGCCTTTCTCCATTTTGCTTAGCGATTTTGCCCTTCATTCTCTTAGTCATTCCCAGCGTTAATGTGAGCACATGCATATCAGGATCAGTAGGCGCTTTTACCAGCTGACAAGCATCCCTAAGGGCTTCTTGTGCCTTTGAATCAAGGCCCAACTTTATCTTGGCCCAACCATTTATTGTAATAGCACCCTCATTCTCAGCATTCTCTATCTCCCGGAGGAGGCTGCTGTCTGAGATTTCCCCTTGCTGTTCGTTCTCGATGGTGCCCCTTAATATATTCCTTAGCTCTTCTTCTGTTACTCGTGGTTTATCCAGAAACAACTCTAGCTGTTGATCGCTCGTTAAGAGGATTCCTCGCTTGTCGACTTTAGCATTTTGTTTAATCAACTGAATCTTTTCTTCCAACGCTTTATCACATAGTGCTTTCTTCCACAAAAATATCTTTTCTTCTTCATATTGGGCAAATTCGTTTTCCATTTGCTCAACGAATACAAAATAATCATGTGCCGTTAGCCCGTCATCATCCTTAACATCCAATGCCACTCCCACCTGCAGCAAATATGACCAGACCTTCATAAACTTTTCATTCTCCTCATCTATTATCAGCGGTATCTTTCTAGCATCTGCATGTTTCCAAAATTTTGGCTCGGGTTTCAGATAAAGAGGAGCCACCATTTTAGTTTTTTCCTTGAAGTACAAATGGACAGCCTCTAACTTGTCTAACTTTTCTTTTTTAAACAAGTCGTCCAATCTCTTATATTTTTCCTGCAGTTTTTTTATCCGAGGCAGCAAATAGCAGGCTGCAACTTTATGTAACAACGACAAGCCATCATCGAACATTGAATACGTCATACGAGGATGTGCATCTATTAATGTTATAATCTTGTCTAAGTCAGCTGAATACAAAGCTTTTTGCAATTCATCCAATTTCTCTTGGTTAAATAGCCATTTAGGCTCATCCTCCTTTTTACCGCTCTCACGCCACTTGCACCATTTTTGTATGAACTCATCATGGTTTTTAAGTATACCACACAGCTTGTCAAATCTGTTTTTTTGCCCATTATTCAGAACGTATTCTCTAAGAGTTCCATACACATGGTAAGACGTGGTAGCGCCCTTTCTTTCAATTTTAAGCACCAAATCTGGATTTGCATTTCTTTCGAGTAAGTACGTAAATATTTCAGCAACACCTTCCTTACCTGATTTAACATAGCCATACGCCGCCTCAAATAACGGATCAAATCCCTGCTTATTAATTGTATTAATTAAAGAAGGGTACAACATCAAAGCATCTCGCACTATATCAATCTCACCCTCCCTGCATGCCTTTAAAAAGAGAGTGCTTAATAAGTTGAGATTTAAGGCTTTAGGCTGCTCTTCAAGCGGCGCAAGCGAAGACTGAGTCCTTAAAGGAATTGTCATACCCAAAATTTGCGTTGAATTAGCAATTTGTATTGCCGCTTGAACTGCAATTCTCATGTTCGGGTCTAAATTAGTTTGATCATAAAGCTTAAGCTTTATGTCCGGTTGATAGCCCAAGCCCTGTATAATAGCAAGTATATTCATTTTATCAATTTCACGCACAAAACGCTCATCAAGCACCTCTTGGCATCCCTCAACCAATCTGACAAGAAACTCAACGTTTTCATGCCCTATAATTGCACCTGTTGCAAGAAGATGCCTTATAAGAAAAACAACGTTCCGGTATCCCGATTTACCAGAATCCTCCAAGATGAGATTATATATCTGCATAAGCACATCACTATTTTCTAGTAATCCGCCTAATTTACCAAATAGGCCAGTAAGCGGCGCACTTATGTTCGGAACCAATTGAAACGGATTCAAGCTAAGTTTATGAGGCACCATCGACTTTATCTTCTCCAAGCCAGTAGTAACAGCATTTACAACTGGCGTCATATTTGTATTCACGTCTAATTTTACTAGCGGGTATTCAGTAGCCTCACTGCCAGCTTGAAGTTGTAAGCTCGTAACTGAGGCCTGCACGTTTTTCAATTCCTTTTTAAGCTCGTGCTTAACCATCTCCATTGCAGCAAGGGGAAAAGAAATAAGCATAATGCTTACCAAAAATTTAGTCATAGTAACATCCTTGATGAGAATCGTTTGTTTAAAATTTACCAATATGGCTTTAAGGTAGCATAAAAAAAATAGTTCTACAAAAGCTTAAAAACTTCACGCGGTTGTTAAGACCGAGCTCCCTCTTGTTTACTTCTATTTTTTTTCTCCTTTTCTTGACGAAAATCATAATATTTTTTCGCCGCGGCAAGACCTATCAGTGGGACTGCAACCATACTTAACTTACCAATGCTCAAACCAAAGCCCTTCTTGCCTTTGCTCTTTTGCTTAGTATCAATCTCTTCTGCTACCGAGGTAGGAGTCTTCGCCTCTTCACCTTTTTTATCGGTGCCCTTCGCATTTTTTGTATTTTGTTGCTTTTGCTCTCGAGGCATTTCGCTTGTAGTTTTAGAGGTAGGATTTCCCACGTTAGAATTATCCTCACCGGTTGATGAAGAAGGTTTGTCAGATCCAGACTTTTCATCAATATCGTTGCTATTAGGGATCGGCTTGTTGGAATATCCCTCTCCGATTGCCAAAGATTGAGTCGTATTGCAATTGCTACCTAAAGTAACGGAATTTAGTTGACCAGACCTCAGTTGCTTGCTATTTTCATTCTCAGATTCATCAAATACAAACTTTTCACCAATAGCGGTTGGCTCGCTGGAGTCTCCCTCTACGATTGCCAAAGATTGAGGCTTATCACCATTGCTATCTAAAGTAATGGAACTTATTTTTTGAACAGCGTTCACTTGCTGGTTTTTATCGCCAGGCTTTCAGATACGGGCTTTTCAACTACATTTTCAGAATTAGGGGTTGGTTCGCTATAACCTTCATTACCGATTGATGAAATCGGATGACTAGTCTTTCCGACTTCATTGCTCTGCTCAACTATCTTCTGTATAAGAACCAGCTCCTCTTTTTTCTTGCCCAATTTTTGAGCATCGAATTGTTGTTTTAATTGCTCATAATCCTGGCGACCTTTATTTGCATTTTCTTTCTTAACCGATGCTCCACTAGTGGAGCTCAAAAGCTCTGCTCCTTTTTTGTGAACCGCAACAGCCAGCTCAAATTCTTTTGCGGTGTAAAAAGATGGAACAAAAAGAGTTTGGGCCCAAGCAAGACTTGGATTCGCATCTTTACCAGAATTTTCAATAACAATATCAAGAACGGTTTTCCCATCTATATTTTTTAAAGTTTTATCCAAGCCTTTCTGTGATACAATTGCTGATATCACCTTTGTCGCATCCTCAATAGTAAAGCCTTTTTGTCCATGCTTAATGAGATATGTTTTCAAAATAACATGCAAAAGAGTATTCGCATCCTTGTTTGGCTGGTTATAGTACGTTGCAAAAGTAGAGTCGCGGGAGGACCCCCATGCCTCTATTTCACTAGTCAGCCAAGCCCAATTTGTTGAAGCCAAGCTAAACAGCGAGTTGTGATATCCTTCTTTATCTTCTTGGGCGTTGGCGGCATCTTCCCGGATCCAAAAAGGTTTATTTGCCTTCTGTTCCGTGGCGTAACATTTCCTTTTTCATTTGGATTCGTGGCCACATATACGGAATATTGTGATGCACCCGCAAATTGCATCGCACCGACATATGCGATATTGCTAGCTAAAGCAGTTATGAGCAATTTTTTTATCATAAAGTTCCTTCTCAATTTTCTTGTTTTTCACTATGCTCATTATCTTTTTTCATTTCATTTTCTAGCTCTGCCTTTAAACGCTCAAGCTCATCTGTTAGTACCTTAACGTGATCTTCGGCAGCCTTTGCCTCCGTTTCAAGCAGCTCTGCGCGTACGCGCGCTGCCTCAACTTCTTGCTCAGATATCTCGCGATCTTTCGCATTTTTTTCTAAAATGGGCACATCTTGATCTTTTTGTTCTGTCACTTTTCCCTGCTGATCATGAATGGGGTCTTCCGATTTTTGAGCTTCATGAATAATCGAATTATTTTCTGTTTCATCGTTGATAAGTACTTGGTTGCCATTAAGAGTTCGATTCCCTTCATTTTGCACTTCCTGTTCAGATGGTTTATTTTCCGTTTCTAGGTAAATACCCCAGTTTGGAATGACTTCGGTTGCTTTTTTATAAACTACTGTGGCTACGTTTTTCACGGCATCTGATGCTTTTGTCGCAACATCAGTGCAAGTTTTATAATAAGAATCGCTGGGGGCATTTTGAGAAACCTTTTTGGGAACAGGGTTTTTATGATTTTCAATCATCGCAAGCAGCACTTCTCCTTCCTGCAAACCCTTTTCTATATCTGCAAGCAATTCGGATTCCGGATGTAAATAGGTAATCCATTTTTCAAAATAAGACAACAGTTCCGCTCTCGCTTCAACACCATAGTTCTTGTACAATTCCACAAATTTGGTCAAAAACGGCCCCTTTTTCTCATGCTTTTGTTTATAGAACGTACGTAGCCATGCGCTGGCTTTACCAGGTTGCGCTGCCCGTAAAACTTTATCAATAGCTGCGTATTCAGAGCTGCATAAATCTGCTATCATCTGTGTAACCTCCGCCGGAGGAAATGCTGCGAATATTTTTCCCTCTATACCTTTTGAAGGGGTCACTGGAGGGCTTTGGGTATTATCACTTATCGACAGAGTTTTTTCCAATTCTGAAGCAAAAATGTCAGAAGAACTTATTAACACCAAACCAATTACCATTATTTTTTTAAACATCAGAGAACCCCGCCGGTAAGTAGCGCACCAAAGAGTTTAATGAGCTCTATTGAGCACTTTAGTTATGATTTTATTTTAAAAAAGCAATAATAAAAACTACCATAGAGTTGCTAAAAAAGCAATCGGCCCTTTTAGTAGATACATGGGCATAGTGAGATTATCGCTCTAGTATAAAAATAAGCCTACCCCCAATTTTTTATTTTAAAAAAGGCAAACTCGCTTTTAATTTGCAGATATTCATTATTTAGGAGGATTTTGCTTTTAATGCAAGGGTCTGCAAAATGTTTTTTTGTTATCTTTTCAATTTAAATAACGACGATGATGAACTTTTTTCAAGCGGGCTGCGATTTTACTTGATTTTTTTTCAAAAGAGCAATAGCCTAAGTCTTAGCTAGGAAGGAATTGTAGTAATGAAGCTTGCTCTTTTCTCTTCCTCTTTTAATTTTTTGCATTGCGATCTAACTCCAATTTTAAGCCGCGTCATAAGTGGGATTTACAAGCTGCGACCGGTTTTTAAGTATTTCAAATTGTTTTACATATTTCTCGATAATGTGAGCATTATCCAGAACAACCACATTCTCTTGATTCCGCTCATGCGCCCGAACCGTAAAATTAAATGATCCCGTCCAAAGAATTGAATGATGTTTGATATTTTCTTTAAAAATCACAAACTTGTTATGCATAAGCGATGCGGCTCGTTCATTGTCTGAAGACTGATACACAAAAATGGCAATCCCTTCATTTGCAAGCTGGTCTATTTTGCTATACCGGTCGTTACCATAGGCAGGATCTACTACGCACTCTATAGCTATCCCCCTTTTGTGTGCTCGTATAAGAGCATGAGCTATATTTTTATCAGTAAGCGTATAAATAGCCACTGATAAGCTTTTTTGCTCTGCATCAATGAGCGCTATCAGAATGGACCTGAGCTCATCATCTGGCGAAAAAAATGCTTCTGCTATCTTGTTTTCATTGTTAATCAACAATTTGGCTAGATTGATCTGTGGATTTTGATACGAAGAGAGCATATACGCAAGTGCTGCAAAAGCACCCAGCACTACACAAAACACCAAAACAAGCGCTATCTTTTGTAGAGAATTTTTCATAGGACACTTTCTTAAAATTTCCAACGCATTTCTACTTCTCCACCAAGAGATCCCGTGTCATCTCTTATTGCCTTGACTGTCACATCATCAGAAACAGAATATTCTACCTCAAATTGCGTTTCCTTAGAAAGCGTCAAGTTATTTTGCGCTTTTGCCCGCAATCGATCTGTAAAATCTATTTCGAACTGCTCCCTGAAGGTTCTTCCCTCTTCTTCGCCATACGTAGGCACAAAGCGTACATTTTTAAAAGGCTTAAAAAGAGCTTTAAAGAACTGCTGTGCCTTAGATGAATGCTCATCAGAACCAAAAAAAAGACTTTCAAGATGCATCATCACCACGGGTGGCATCGCAGCATATAAAGGGCTATCATGGGATCCTGATAACAAAAGTGTAATAATCTGCTCCTCTGGCAAAGCAGGAGATGACTTAAATGAAATTTTAGGCTGGCGCAATGTTCCCGTTACCTGCATGGTTATGGCGTATTTTTTTATGGTATTTTTAGCAGCCAGCTGGATAACCGGATCGTCCGGTTGCTCAGGGTTCAGATACAACTTTCCCAATGACACGTACAACGGTTTATAGGGGAAAAGAAATGAGCCTTTGTTAAGTTCCACAAGCCCACGTACCAAAGGCTGGGCAACCGTACCCTTCACCGTTGCGCTAATTTCCGTATTGGTATTAAAAAATAGAGTTTTTACCTGCAAAGGACTTTTGGTGCTAAAATGAAGATCCAATTCTATATTTTTTGCAAAGGGAAACGAGCTACTAAGCATATCTTGCTGATTTTTAGCCGATAGCACGTTACTCTTCATATGCCCCTTGTCCAATGAAACTACGCCGGTGCATTTCCAGTGGCCCCCTTTTTTATCAACCGCATACACCCCCGTCACCGCCCCTGACAGCAGACCAAAAAAATCTTTGTTCCACCCCACAAAAGCCTCGTGTGCTCTACACGGAAGATGCGCATACATAAGTGAACCTGTATCTGAGAAAAATAACGTTGCACGCTGCGTGCTTATGGTTCCCTTCTGCAATTGTAAAAGAACATTCTTTGCCGTAAGACACCGTAAGGTGGCATCATACGAGAGAGTTGCTCGCACTTCTTTTATATAATTATGAGCTTCCGGTATTTTTATATTTCCATCGGACAAGGAAACATCAAGTGACAGCGGAGATTTTTGTATGTTCGCTTTAAGATCTATGCGAGCTGTCCCTTGTGGCTGAAATCCAAAAAAATGGCTGAATGCGTCTTTTATATACTCAAAATCTATCTCCCCCACAAGCACGCCGTTCTTTTTTCCAAACACTATACTGCGCCGCTTTACCGGAATTACTTCATGTTCTTTTTTTTGCCGCCCCTTGCGACGCCAGCTCTTTTTTTTCACCAGGTCCTGCCCCACCTCTACGCTTTTGATAGGAGTTGGATCACCGTAAGAAAAATACGTCACGTCATAAGGTTTCAGCTTAAAAGTGCAAGCAAACGGCGCACCATCAACCGTTCCTTTAAGTCGCACCTGATCACCACCTTCAAGAGTCCCTTGTATAAGAACTTTTTTAGGTTTTTGTATTTTACTCCCTATGCTTGGATCTATACGAGCTCTCATAACATAGTCGCCTTTGAGCACACCATCTTTATACACAAGGTTCAGTCGAGCGCCTTCCTTTTCGATAGCAAGTTTGTTCACCGGACAATACGCCTGTCCCAAATGTACCGTACTTTCACAGGTACCTGTTTGCAAATCATAGAGCCACTGCACTGAGGGTACGGCTCCAAGGATATGTGCTCCTGTAATTGTTCCAGCCACCTTTTGCTTGTCACCTTTAATCTCAACATCTGTATTTCCAAAACAAATTCCTTCATACGAAAGATTATCTATCCTTGCCGTTCCCTGGTAAGAAACTGCATCATCTAGAATGTGCACGTGGGCCTGTCCTTGCAAGGCACCTTTCATCGATTCAGGGAACACGGTAAACGGCATATAGTGCGCAATCTTTTCTAAAGAACCGGTAACTTGGGCATCCATTGAAAGGCTGTCATCTGGATTAAATGTAAGACCATCTGCCTTGATAACCACACTGCGATCCTCAGGAGACCACTGCCAAGATCCGGCGCCATTTTTATAGGTATAGATAAGAAGAGATCTGTCCGATAACTTCTTTACAAAAGGAAGATCCGCATGTACCTGCATTTTTATTTCGTACGCATCAGTGTTTTCTAGGGGAACATCAACCATAAGAGTTCCTGCAATATTTTTTGCCCATACTTTAGGACCACGCTGTACATCACTTTTTTGAACAACTATTTTCGTTGAAACAACATCATGAAACACATCAGTTGAGCTTGATGCAGACATATGCAAACGAATGGTATCCCATTCTAGGTTAACGTTACCTTGGGTAAAGCTGCAATTGCTCAGCTTCATAGGCCACGTTATCGGAGCCCTGATAACTTTTAAAAAAGGATCAACAACAGCCCATTGTTTATTTTCATACCGAGAAAAGATAAGGGCTTTATTAAAAATAAGACGCGTGTCAAAAGCTGCATCCTTAAGCCACGAAAGCCATGAAAAATGAATAAGGGTTTCAGGGCACGAAAATGTCCACGCCCCTTGAGCTGAAGCTGCATACATATCAACCGCAGTAAGTGAACCTCCCAGCATATCAACATGAGAAATTTTGCAAGAAAAGGGCACCCCAATAATCTCAGTCATTGATTGCACAATGATGCGCTCTAGACGAACTTTTAGCCACTCATCCTCCTGGAGCAAAGCAAGCGAGCACACAAGGCCTAAAAAAAGCGCTCCATGAACTTTTAAAAAAACTTTAACGGGTGTTTTTATGGACATTATCAGCACACTGTTCCCTCGACTAACAGGTGAAACTCATCCCAGTCTACTACAATGGAAGAACTCTTACAAAAGGATGCCTAGAAGAGAATCCAGCTGCTCCTATAGCGATACCGTCGTATACGACTCACTGCACTTGCATCACTGGTTAGAGCATAGACACATGATTTGCAAGGCGTAGTCAGGTACACGGCTCCCGCGCTCATACACGGGGTATCTGCCAAACCTTCTGGATAAAAGACAATACGTTTTTGTGGCCACGTAATTGCCTCCTTTAAGGGGGTTGTCGGTGATGCCGGTGGACCGAGCATTCCATCAATGAAACCAAAGACTACCCCGTTTGAAAGAGTATAGGTACGATCAGCAGTATACTGGTTTCTTACAAGATCAAATGTTACGCAACAGGGCTTACCTTCCAAGCAAGCCTTGCGTTTCATAAAAAGAAGAACAGCATACAACCGCTCGACCTCTTGCAAAAGAGCGCCCGAATGAGCAGCCTTTTGTATAAAACTGTATGAAAGCGTAGCGATAAAAGCAAGGAGAGCAATAACAATACTCAATTCTAAAAGAGAAAATCCTCTTTTACGCCTGTACACCTTCGGTTGACGTGGCAACAGAAAGCACCTCTTCTATGGTGGTTATACCCATCTTCACTTTACGTAACCCATCCTGAACTAACAGTGTCATGCCATCTTTAACCGCTTGGGACTGTATAAGGGCAGTATCAGAACGCTCAAGCGTAAGACGTGCGATCGGCTGGGTCATTACCATTATTTCAAAGATCGCTAATCGGCCACGATACCCAGTATGTAAGCATTCTTCACAGCCAACAGGCTCATAAAATATAATGGATTCAGCTTCCTTTGGATCGAGAGGAAGTCGGCTCAGGACCGCTTGCGTAGGTCGGTAGGGACGTTTGCATTTTTCACACAATTTCCGCACCAATCGCTGCGCAACTACCGCTACAAGCGTAGATGCTATTAAAAAGGGTTCTATGCCCATATCAAGAAGACGAGTAATAGTAGCAGCAGCACTATTTGTATGCACCGTACTTAACACTAAGTGACCGGTAAGGGCTGCTTGAATTGCTATCTGAGCGGTTTCTTGGTCTCGCGTTTCACCAATCATAACAATATCAGGATCTTGTCGTAAGATTTCACGTAGAGCAGCTGCAAAAGTAAGCCCTATTGCTTCTTTTACCTGCACCTGGCCGATACCTGCCATTTGATACTCAACAGGATCCTCAACCGTTACAATATTGACTTCGGGCGAATTAAGAGCACTCAATATAGAATATAACGTCGATGTCTTACCAGAACCAGTGGGACCCGTTATTAAGAGAATACCGTTAGGCTGAGCAATACTGTGCTCAATTACTCCATAATCTCGATCACTAAATCCAAGATTTTTAAGCGCACCAAATGTTTTCGTTTTATCCAAAAGACGCATAACAATGCGTTCACCAAAAGTAACAGGCAACACTGAAACACGAATATCAATCGGTTTGTCAGCAATCTTGATCTGAATACGACCGCCCTGAGGAATACGTTTTTCTGCAATATTCATATTCGCCATAATTTTAATACGGGAAGTTAAGGCAGCTTGAGCTCGTTTAGGAGGCATAAATACTGAATACATGACGCCATCTATGCGATAGCGCACCCGTAATTCTTTTTCAAATGGCTCGATATGAATATCAGACGCTCCTCGTTTTACTGCCTGGTAGAGAATATGATTTACCAATTTAATAATAGGAGCTTCACTCGCCATCCCAAGAATATCCTCTTCTTGAATGGCACCAAAATCAACCCCCTCCATTTCCTTTTCCTCTTCAAGCTCTTCGATCATCTGCTTGGTCCCTTCAAGCGGATAATAACGGTTGATGGCATCGATGATGATGCCGCGGGTTGAAATAGCTTGGCGCGTATCATTTCCCAGCAATAACATCAATTCGTCAAGCGGCTGGAAATCAGAGGGATTGGCAGTAATAACCGTAGGATGGTCCTGGTACCGTACCGGAATAACCAGGTGCTCCCTTAAAAATTTAAGAGGTATGCGGGATAAAAGCTCAGGATCTGCCATTTTTTCGGTGATTGTTTCAATGAAAGGCAATTCAAAAAGGTCTGCGTAGGCACGTGCAAGATCTTCATCTTTAATAAGAGCATGCGCCCGCAGATAATCTTCTAAGGATTGATGAGCAGCCTGGCTTGCGCTTTGGTACTGCTCAATTTCAACAGGAGTAAATACTGAACGCTCAACGAGAATCTGAGCTATACTCTTTCTTACCATATAATTCTTTCCTTGTTATACCGTTAGTATAACACAAAATCACAAAATAGGGAAAATTGCTTGATTGGTCATTAGAAATGTATAGGGTATCTTGCAGAAAATGAGCAATATGCTACCTTTAGATCATCAACATAAAATCCAGGGCGGGAATATGGCACAAAAAAATTTCATACTTCTTTTCATTCTTATTTTCTTACCATTTCATATTTCTTGCAAACGTCGTTCAAGGATAAAGAAAGCTGAGCGGCTTGAGATAAGAAAAAAGGTGGTCATAACTGATGATATGAAGCTCTCTCAGATCCTTGCAAAGCAAGTAAAATATATGAAATTTGATGAAGCTGCGCAGGCTATGGATTATTATCTAAAAAAAAAAGATCTTGACGCTGCAATTAAATGTGGCCAGCGTGTATTAGCAGTCGGGGGCAGTCAGGATGCCAAGCGACGGATTGACGATCAAGAAATACTGTGCCGCGTTCGCTTTTCTTTAGCTGAAATTTTTTTAGAAAAACAAAATTTCAAAGAAGCAGAAAAATATGCTAAGGAGTACCAAAAGTTTTATCCAAGTACTCCCCAAACTATAAAGGCAGAATATATTGAGATACAATCCAATTTTCTCTCGCAACAACAATCTGATCGTGACCAAAAGAAAACCATGCTTACTATTGAACTAGCGCAACGGTTCATCGAAAAGCATGAAGAAGAAAACGATTATACACCGTTAGTAAAGGATTTGCTTGTAAAGTCTTATCAAAACCTTATCCACAGTGAAATTAATATCATAGAAACACACTTAAACACCTACAACTATATCAAATCGCAAGCCCATTTAGACGCAGCTCTTGGACGGTTAACGTATATTAAAGAAAAATATCTGCCTCATGCACCGGCAACTGAAAAAAAAATTCGCGAAATCGAAACATTAGTAGCCAAAGCAGGTGACAAACCAGTACCCGAGCAACCAACAGACCAAAATACCATTGTCGTTGCACAAAAAACGCAACCCAAAAGTTTTTGGCAGTCTCTTAAAAGTACCTTTGTCGAGGATAATGAGGCCTATTTCGCATGAGCACTGCTCGCATAGCATTGGGCAAAGACGGCGAAGCATACGTTGCCACGTATCTTAAAGAAAAGGGATTTACTCTGAGCGTCCTTAATTACAAAACACGTGCTGGTGAAATTGATATAATAGCAAAAAAGGCTGAGCTCCTTGCTTTTATAGAAGTAAAGATACGTCGCACATCTTATTTTCCTCTTTCAGAGCTTATTCCTGTGTCAAAGCAAAAAAAAATCCTCAAAGCGGCTCTGCTTTATATCTCTTCCAACAATCTCACTTCAATGATCTATCGCTTCGATGCAGCATTATTAGAAATTTCTCCCGCAGGCGGCTATACTATAACATATCTAGAAAATGCTTTCACCGCTTCCACTCACGGGGCTCTACTGTATTAAAAACAGCATGAAAGAACTACACAAACGCGTAGCAACAGGTTTGGTCTTAGGGGTGCTGGTTATTGTCACCCTACTCTTTTGCCCCTCATGGGTTTTTGCCACTTTCGCAGCTCTTCTTCTTATTACCATTCTTTCAACTGAGTGGCCCTTATTGATGAGCTACAAAGATCCCTTTTTTTGGCTGCTTACTCCCCTCTACCCCGTGTTACCCTTTCTCCTCATTATTATTATGCAAATAACCGGGTATGAACCGGTAAATATCCTTCTTATTAGCATGGTTGCTGTCTACGATACGGGATCTTATTTGGTGGGAAAAAAATGGGGCACCCATAAAATAAGTCCGAGCATCAGCCCAGGTAAAACTTGGGAGGGCTTTTTGGGGGGAATAACCCTCACCTTCCTTTTTTCACTGCTCTTTTTTAGCCATCTAGGCATACAAACTTTGTTTACAAAGATTCTCCCCTTTACCATAGCTCTTTGTATAAGCGCTCTGTGCGGTGATCTTTTTGAATCGTATCTTAAAAGACGCGCGGGGGTGAAGGATTCTGGTTCAGTACTTCCAGGGCACGGCGGCCTGCTTGATCGGATTGATGGCATAATGTTTGCAACACCACTTGCCTACCTCTTTCGCCGCTCCCTTACTCTCATGCTGGGAGGAGCTTTATAGAACTTCTTAAAGTATTACTCAAATCGTAGAAAGAGATTTTTTGATCATTCCTATCTAAGCAAAAAATGTAGCAGATCCCGCTGCGGCACCTTCTCTTCGCTGCCCGTAACCATGTTTTTAACCGATACCATGCGTTCAGCTTGTTCATCTGGCCCAATGAGCATGACGTATTTTGCTCCCATTTTATTTGCGTGCCTCATCATGCTTTTAACAGAATCGCCTTGCAAAAGAATGTCGGTACATAAACCTTTTGCTTGCAACTCATCGGCTAGAAGCAGCGCAAGGGGCTGCTGATCTTTGGTAAGCGGTAAGAATAGATACAACGGCGGCAAAGCAGGTAATGGCAATGAATCCTTAATCCGCTCGAGCAAAAGGAGTATCCGCTCGACACCAATGGAAGCTCCAAGAGAAGGCTGATCCTGCTTTCCTCCCACTTCTTTAATAAGGCTATTGTAACGACCTCCACCGCAAAAGGCATTCTGCGCGCCCAATTCCTGGCTTACAAATTCAAAAACAGTTTTGTCATAATAGTCAAGACCACGTACTAATTCAGGCTTATATGAATAGGATATGCTCAGGTGCTCAAGTCCATCTTTGAGCTCTTTCCACTCTTCGGCACATTCATTGCACAGATGATCGGCGATATGCGGTGCTTTTTTTATGAGTTCCTGGCAATCGGCGCTTTTACAATCAAAAATACGCATAATATTTTTTTCTTTGCGTATTGTACATGTCGGACATAATTCCAGACCCTTTTTTTCAAGAAAGGCGTACAATTTTTTCCGATACTCGGCGCGATCGTGCGAACAGCCTAGAAAATTAATAAGCAAAGCGTAAGTATCAAGGCGAAGCGTTTCGCTAAAAAAGCGATCCAGCATTTTAAGAAACTGGACATCCTCATTAATTGATGCTGAACCAATTACCTCCATATTTATTTGATGAAACTGTCGGTAGCGGCCCTTTTGGGGGCGCTCATGTCGAAACATTGGGCCCCAGAGAAATACCTTCCATGGCGTATGAGCAATGTTATTATTTACAAAGGCGCGAGCGCATGAAGCTGTTGCTTCTGGTCTTAAACAAAGAGATTCGTCATCATCTCCCTTAAGTACATACATCTCTTTTGTCACCACATCAGTTTCTAAACCTAACGAGCGTTTAAAAAGCTCTGTATGCTCAATAATAGGTGTTGCTATCTGCGTAAAGTTGTAAATAGCAAGGTGTTTTTTGGCCTCATCAATAAGAAAATTACATACGGTCAAATCAATAAAATCCTGGGTGCCTTTTACACGAGTAAACATATTTTCTGTTGTTTCTGTTATTTTTTGATAGAATGTAGATCGCTGTATATCTACTGTACCACGTTAGTTTATAATGTCGACTTCTTAGAGTATTTTTTACAGATCATTGACTTTAACCGAGGTAGAATGTTAGAAAAAAGCACACTGTAGTAATATATATAAAAAAAGGGAGCATATCATGCGTAAAATAGCAGTCATAGCCTGTCTGCTTACTATGCCATCACTGATGAAGGCAAGTACCGTTACGAGTCATACATTTTTCTCAGTAAGGCCCAATTTCCAATCATTCATGCCAGAACGAGTCTCTTTCTTTAGAAATGAGCTGCTTGACGAATGCCAGGGTTTTGGCGGAGCGGTTGAAGCGGTTTTTTATGGAGGGAATATAACCAATCAAGGCAGCGAAAAGCTTTCTGATTTTTTCTTGCCACCTGGATGTCATGTCTGCCGTCTGAATGTGCAAGAATTTAATCCAGAACGAGAAGCCAATCCTGCAAATACCGCTGATGGAAGTGCAATAAAAGACTTGGAAGCACGAAATTTTAATATTCGCACACAGAATGAAACATTTGCAAGCACCATCTGCATCAGGCCACGGCAGAAAGTATTTGGCGTCGGTTTTGTCTACAAACAAACACTGAGCCATAAATGTAGTGGTGAAACAGGTTTCTGGTTTGAAGGTTCACTCCCTGTTGAACGGGTAGAAAATCATGTCATTCTTGCCGAAACCATCGAAAATGACGGAGGCGGGCCTGCTACAAATCCAGATGGCAGCATCCAAATAGGACTGGACAACAGTCCTCGCGTAGACAGCATGACAGCTGCCTTTGCCCAATGCAACTGGAAATTCGGCCGCATCCCTAATAGACGTATTGCAAAATGGGGCGTGGCAGATATCGAACTCAAATTAGGCTATAATTCGATTAACTGCGATATTTGTGCTTTAAATTCTTACGTTGGCGTTGTTGTTCCAACAGGAACACGCATTCGCGGCAAAACGATGTTCGAGCCAGCCGTAGGAAACAATCACCACGTAGGAATAATGCTTGGTAATAGCATGTCTGTTGATCTCTGGAAATGGTGTGGCTTCTCGGCAATGCTCTACCTTGATAACGATACTCGCTATTTATTTAGCAATCATCAGATACGCTCATTTGATTTAATCGGAAAACCATGGGGTCGCTATCAGGAAACATATAATAGCTCAGAAGCAGCAGCTGCTGCATTTAATACGCTTAACGAAAATAGCGGCACTTCGGGTATTAATGTGTTTACTCAGTGTGTTCGCGTAAGCCCCCATCTTTCCATGAACTTTAATACCGGCTTTGTCATATCAAAGCAATGCGATTGCGCTTCCTGGGTTTTTGAAGGCGGCTGGAACTGGTGGGCGCGCCAGACAGAGGTCATAGAGCTAGAATGCAATACAACAGTGAGCGCTGCTGCACTTAAAGGAATTAATGGCCTTGGAACCACAACTATAGCCCGTAATATAAAAGATAATTTCCAAGCATCAGTCTTTACCTTTCCCCAAGGATATCACGCCGTTTCAAACTGCGACATTGATTTAGAATCAGCTGCTCACCCAGCAACGATCTCAACTACCATTTACGGCTCGTTGGGCTACAGATGGGAACGCGAGTGCCCTTATTTTGTAGCACTTGGCGGGTCGTATGAATTTAACGTCCGCGAAGTCAATCCGGTAATGGATCGTTGGCTTGTATGGGGCAAATTCGGACTTACCTTCTAGCTGCTGGTTTTTCAACCTACTTACTAAGCTTTTCATGCGTTTGACTTTTTTTAAATTGCTTGTAGAATTTAAACAAATATCATCTTAAGCAAGGTTGTATAATGAAACTAAAAATAAGCATTATGGCACTTCTCGTGCTTATGGCAACACATGCATGGGGAATATCCCTTCCCCAGTTCCATACATGGGCTAAAAAAGAATCAGGAAAAACTACCAAAGAACTTGTTGATGGCTACGATTCACAATGGTGCCTTGCCAATAGGCTGTTAGCGACTGCTATGCTAAAAAAGTACCGTAATACAACCATTGACGCATTAAGAAGAGCATTAAGTGGCAAGCCAGAAATAAAAGAAGAAGAGGAAGATTGGGGCATATAAACAGGACTAAATTTCTAACGTATATAAGGAAATATTATGAAATTAAAATTAACTGCATTGCTCTGTGCAATGCTTACTATGTCACTCACGCAGGCTATGCAGAAAAATCCATCTGCTACGCTTAACTCTTGCAAAGAGCGAGTTGCAAAGCATGAAGCGGCTTATTATGAATTAGCAACAGACATGATTTTACATGGTGAGAAAAAAGATCAAAAGAGTCCCCTGCTTAAGGAAATTGAACAAACAATAAATGGCCTAGCTTCCCTTGGGGATAAAAGGGAAGTTCAGACTTTAATACGGCAGTGCACTGAACTGAGTGAAAACATACAGACTCTTACTCCCGACGTCGCTGCAGCCGTAGTTGCTTCATTGCAAGAAAAAACAGCTAAGCAACCAACTAGAGGAAAGAACGCATCTAACATAACACTTTTTGATGCTGACTCAATTGAAAGAGATGCAGTCAGAAATACAAGAAGTCTCCTTCAACGACAACAGCAAATTGCTCAAGATGAGCAAATGGCCAAAGAATTACTTGCTTTGGAATCAAAAAATGCTGGACAAGGCGAAGATGAAAAAATAGACAGAATTTTAGCTACTGTCAAATCACAACCGAAGAATACCGATGAAAAGCGTGCTCGAGTAATCGAAAATCAAGAAAGACTCTTAGCACTCTTAGGCAAAGAAAAAAAATCAAAGCAAGCAGAAAAACAAGAAGACCCAGTGCTTGATGAAATTCTCAAGAACCAACTAGCTATTGAGAAAGAGCTCCTAAAGAATAAAAAAAAGGAAGAAGATACGGATTCCGATTCAGACACTACAAAACGTAAATCTATAAAAGAAAGAAAGAAAGCCAAACCGAAAAAAGTCGTTGATTCAGACTCGCAAGACAGCGAAACTGAAAGTAAAGATACACGCGGGGAAGGTCTTTTAGCTGCCTTACAAAGACAAGACAGGCAAAGAAAAGCTCAAGAAAAAGAGGATCGTAAAAAAACCCATAAGAAGGAAAAAAAAGAACGTAAAAAAATAGCTAAAGAAGAAGAAGACGAGCAATCTAATACTCCAGAAGAAGAGGGAAAAGAATCGCAAGCTCGCATTGAGGAAATAGCAAAAGATCCCATTAAAGCAATACTGGCTTTACAAGCGGAAAACGGCGAACTAAGAGCAGCTGTGACAAAACTAAGAAAAAAACTAGAATCGAAAAAAAGCTAAAAATAACTCGGGTCATATCAAAGGCACAAGAAGATTTCTTGTGCCTTTTCCTATTTTTTAAGCACGCAACATTTTTTATATTTCTTGCCCGATCCGCAAGGGCATTCTTCATTGCGTCCCACCTTATCCGAACTAGCCTGCTGTATCTCAATATCAGCTTGTGGATCTTCAGGTCCTAGAAGATTGAGTTCTTCAAATTCACGTTCTCGCTTACGCTCAAATTCTTGAGCATTAAAATGCTCTACATTCAAATGGAATACATTATGAACAACCTCAGAACGAACTTGGCGCATCATATCTTCAAACATAGCAAAAGCTTCACGCTTGTATTCTATAAGCGGATTTTTTTGGCCCCAGCTTCTTAAACTGATGCCTTCTTTTAAATGATCAAGATTAAGCATATGCTGCTTCCAGGATTGGTCTATTGTTTCAAGCATAATCCACTTATGCGCATCTTTAATCATCGGATGTTTTGCTACATCGACAGCCTCAAAAGTCTTCTCAAAATGATCTATTAGGAAAGAGCTTAAGGCCGTACGTAATGTTTCACTATCACCTATGCGTTCAAGCTCAGGCTTTTTATAATCTTCAGGTTTGAGTGACGTCATATGCGAAAGCATGGTGACAGCTCCTTGAAAAGTTTCCGGAGTAACCGTTCGCCCAGGAACGGTAAAAGAAACCACATTCGCAACCGTAGTAAAAATCATATCCCGCACTAAATCCTGAATATTTTCTTCACCCTCAAGGATTTCTCTTCTCATTTTATAGACAACGGTGCGCTGTTGATTAAGCACATCATCGTATTCAAGTAAATTACGGCGAATATCAAAGTTATGCTTTTCAACTTTTTCTTGGGAACGCTCGATTGTCTTTGAAATGAAGGGCGATTCAATTGTCTCCTCTTCTGTCATCCCAATACGCTGCATATTTTTCTTAATGCTATCCCCTGCAAAGATACGAATGAGATCATCTTCAAGAGAGATATAAAAGCGAGATTCTCCTGGATCTCCTTGACGACCAGATCGCCCGCGCAGCTGATTATCAATACGTCTACTTTCATGCCGTTCTGTTCCTAGAATATACAAGCCTCCAGCTTGCACCGATTCAGGGGTCAATTTAATATCAGTTCCGCGTCCTGCCATGTTAGTAGCGATGGTAACTCGTCCCTTTTCGCCCGCATGAGCAACAATTTCTGCTTCACGTGCATGATTTTTTGCATTAAGTACCTCATGGGGAACAGCACTTGCAGAGAGAATCATACTCAAAAGCTCCGACGTCTCGATGGCAATGGTACCAATCAAAACAGGCTGTCCTTTAGCATGACGCTCCTTAACATCCTCCACAATGGCTTTATATTTTGCATTTTTTGTCAAGAAAATGAGATCAGGCTTATCCTGACGTATCATTACCCTGTTAGTAGGGATGCTAACAACATCAAGCTTATAAATCTTATGAAATTCCTCAGCTTCTGTAAGCGCCGTACCGGTCATACCCGCAAGCTTTTTATACAGTCTAAAATAGTTTTGCAAGGTAATAGAGGCTAATGTTTGTGACTCTCGCTCAATCTTAACATTTTCTTTTGCTTCTATTGCTTGATGAAGCCCATCACTATAACGCCTGCCAGGCAAGATACGTCCCGTAAATTCATCCACAATCAGTACTTCATCATCTTTTACCACATAATCCACATCCCGCTTAAATAATGATGGGCGCGGAGTGCCTGATTTGCATGATGCAGCAGTTTAACATTTTCAAGAGCATATAAGATTATCGACATGGAAAGCAGCTTCAACTTTATCATTTCCCGCATTCGGTAAATTGAACCGTACGAGCTTTCTCATCAATCTCATAATCCTCTTCTTTCTTTCAAGACCAAACATGACCCTATTGGCATCTACATAGAGCCGACTGCTTTCATCAGATGAGCCAGAAATAATAAGTGGTGTTCGAGCTTCGTCAATCAAAATTGAGTCAACTTCATCCACAATTGCATAATGCAAGTCCCGTTGCACATAATCCTGTAAGCGGAACTTCATATTATCACGTAAATAGTCAAAACCAAGCTCATTATTTGTTGCGTACACAATGTCGGACTTATAGACATTTTTACGCTCACTGTCAGACAGTGAGTTTTGAATAACCCCACCGAAAGACCAAGATGATTAAAAACAGGAGCCATCCATTCAGCATCACGGCGGGCAAGATAATCATTGACCGTTACTAAATGGGCATCCCTTTCCCGTAAGGGCATTTAAATACAGCGGCAATGTTGCCGTTAACGTTTTACCTTCCCCCGTTTTCATTTCAGAAATCTTACCTTCATGCAGTACAATACCACCAATGAGCTGCACATCAAAATGACGTTGCCCAAGCTTTCTTTTTGCCGTTTCTCGCACAACCGCAAAAGCTTCAGGCAAAATATCATCAAGCGGCTTTCCCTGTGCCAGTTGCTCTCTAAATTCAAGGGTTTTTCTCGCAAGACCTTCATCGGATAATTCAGCTATTTGAGGCTCTAATGCATTAATCCGATTCACAATAGGCTGCATTCTTTTAAGCGCACGCGCATTCGCAGTGCCCATTATTTTTGCTAATAGTGCTGCTATCATCTGTTTTTCCTTTAATCTACGTGTTTCTCTCAAGCATACACTTTTTTATAAGAATTCGAAACGATTTACGCTCACTTAAGCGCAACTACCGTCAATTGACGCTGCATATTTTGACCATTTCGGCGACTTGAACAAAAAGACACATTGCAAATCGTGCAAAGATTATATCTGCAATGAAAAGCTTCTTTTTTAACTCCAAAAGATTCAAGCTGGAGTTTGTTAAAAAGAGGCAAATTAAAAAAAAGCTGTTCGCCATGGGCTACAAGCACTTGATCCTTATAAGCTATGTATTCAAGGTTCTTTTCAAACTCTGGTGTAACCTCATAACAGCATACTTTTGCTGAAGGTCCAAAGAAGATACGCAAATGGTCAAGATCGGTGCCAAAATGGTGCTGCATGCGCTCAAGCGTTTTCAGGGCGACTTGATCAACAGATCCTCGCCAACCAGCGTGACAAATACCAACAGCTCTATTACAGGTATCATAAAAAATAATAGGCAAACAATCGGCTGTATAGACACCAAGGCCTGTATGCTCTCGTTGGGTAATAAGAAAATCACCCTCCTCCTTCTTCTCAAGGAGGGACGTAACTCTTTCCTCTGAAACAACAAACCCCTGAGTACCATGAATCTGTTTAAGAAGGACAAGCGATTCAAGATGCAAAATTTTTTTAAGACCCGCAAGTGGCGCGTGGCTCCAAAGGTCCTGCTGACTGCAGTTACTCATGAAAAGATCCCGCTGCATGCAGGTACGCTCATCACCAAAATATATGTAAAGTAAGGGATCGTTGTGCACTATCATATAAATATCAATTTATATTAGTATAATTTTAATCAAGAATAATTGCAACTACGTTTCTGCCTATGTGTCATGATCTTTCACCGCGGTTGAGCAAAAAGGAAAACAACCGATTTTGAAGGAGAGTATACCAGTATGAGGTATAAAGAAAAAGTACACAAAGCGCTTGCTTAGGGAAGAAAAAAATAGAGAGCTTCAGGGGCTTGACCCCTGAAGCTAAAAAGGTCTTAATTTTTAGGCAGCGAGCCATTTTTGATAACTGTTGCCCAAAGTCTTGTCAACGTATCCTGCGCATCCTCACGTGTATCGAGCCAGGTAATAGCAAGATCGTTACTTATAGGATCGACGTACAATTGAGGCATAATATGGAACGTTGTGTTATTAACATCATTGTTAATCCTAAGAGGCGTTGACCAGTTCTTTCCTCGAGTATCAGAGTATACCAAATAAATATTTGGGTTTGGCTGATTTATGTGGGGTGACGGTTGATCTACATAGGTCATGTACCAACGGCCTTTACAATCAATGACCGCATTTGGATGAGACCATGTCGTTCTGTTTTTCTGAGGTAAGTAAGGCTCAACATAGCCAGTATTAGAATTTGCCACCGTTTCTATAGGAGTAAATGCTCCATCGATACCACATTTATTAAATGAGAACCAAAGGGTGGCGTTCAAATAAGGAAGCGACCCAACAGCATTATTTACCGAATTTCCAACGACAAGTACCTCCCCCTTTGGACCAACAGCTATGGTACCATAACCACCAATCTCTGATCCGGGCAGCTCAAAATATGCCTTCTTGGAAACTATTCCTGGCGCAGTCGTTTGATAGGCTGCTGCAAGTACAGGCAATGTCGCACCAAACCCTTCAATCTCGGTAAATGAGATATCTTGCTTAAGCATCAACCAGGTTACGCTGCTCCCATCAGGACCAGGCCCGGTTGCTATCTTAGGATAGTCAAATCCATAGGTCGCGGGGTTAATGAAGGGCACAAAATCTACAAGTTGCCATGTAACACCACCATCACCGCTCATTACAACATATTGAACAGTCGTTATGCTAAAATCAGTTAAATTGAAAATACCGCAAAGCGGTGCATAAAAGAGATTGCCAAATGAGTCAAATACGCACTGTTGATCTGAGGCTTGCAAAGGCTGCGAAAAGCCCGGAAGCGTAGGGACGGTGCCAAGACTTGCGAAAGGGTCCAAAAGATTCCATGTTGACCCACCATCATTGCTCAGAAAAAGAAAGGCAACTGGCAACGTTGGCTCAGGGGTATGGTACGTGTAAACGGTCGTTGCAAGCTGCAATGGGTTTAAAGGATTGATAGACAAGCTTTCTTCCCCTAGCTGAGGGAATCCTGTCGCCGGACTGGTTCCATTAGCAAATCCTGGCGGCACCACATTAACCTGCGGAATACTATGAGCACCATTTTTGTCAACCTCATTAAACACAACTATCGGTGTGTCATTACTATTGAAGGAATTATCTGTTGTGGTTGTATAAATAACTCCATTATAAAAAACCATGCCGTAATATTCTCCGTAATCAAAGGCATTATTGACCGAAACAGGTAGTCCTCCCTGATTGGTTTGGCCCATTGAGATCGGAAAATTTGAACATCTTACCAGCCGGTCATTAAATTCGAAAAATCCGTGTGCTTTTTCAGGAAATTGTGCGTCAGAGAAACATACTTTCGTAAACGGAAGAGAATACGTGCCCGCGTTTAATGGTTGGTTGCTCGGTCCGGAATATCGTATCGAGCCATCCCGGAAAATATGACCTACCACGCCCGCTCCAGCATCAAAATCGACCCATTGGGGTCTTGCTGGCGCATATGACTGAGGCAAAAGATTTTGAGAAATCATGAAACCGGTTTGAGTAAGGGTAAACGAGAATGGCTCAATTTCTATGCCAACCTTAGCATGCTCCCTATGAAGATTTACAGATATTACCGTTGGAATTGTCATATCAATAATTGGCAAACCATTATTACCGCCGGTCGGATCGGCGGCGCTCATAAAATTACTTTGGATGCCTTGTAAGCTTAAATTATAATGCGTGCTCTTTGCATGCAAGGCCCCATTACTGACTTCGCTTAAGCCTTGAAAAATCAGAACTAGGGAAATGACACGGTTACAAAAATTCATGAAAAAACTCCTTCTTTTGTTTTGAATTCTGGTGCTTCCTTACCGTCTAATTGATGCTAGATAAATATTTTTCCAAAGTCAATACTAGGAGCTTAAACCAACCAGCGACGTGTGTGTAACTATGTTCTTCAAATTAAACCCTTGAAAATTGCTAAGCAGAAAGAGCACACTAAGAAAAATGTATAACCATCAAAAAAGATTGTCTTATGAATAAGCTGTTTTTTTCACTCCTCATGATTGTTAGCCTTTGCCTTGAAAAAGAACTCGTACCCGCAACTATTACCGTTACAAATCCGGCAAATATAGGGTCATTTACCTTACGAGAGGCAGTACGTACTGCTATAGCAGGAGATACCATCACATTTAATATACCAAGCCCCGGCGTTATCACTCTGGAAAGCGCTTTACCACCGCTTGCCCTGGGCAGCAGTAGTCGTCCCATTACCATTGATGGCACCACACAACCTGGCGGAGCTCAAATTATTATGAATTCTGCGGTGCCAGCTACCGCATTTACTTTGTCAAGTTATAACATCATCAAAGGACTGAGTATCAATGGCGCAAACAACGCTATTGTAGCCGGAAGCAATAATCAGATTACCGGCTGCTTTATTGGAACCAACCCTGCGGGAACAACGACCAACCCAAATGTGACAGGAATTGTACTTAATGGGACTTCTAATAGCGTAACTAACTGCACAATTTCGGGTAATACTACAGGCATAGTAATAAACGCAAACTCAACGTCAAATACCATTTCGGGAAATGCCCTGGGAACATCCTCAACGGGAACAGCGCTTGGCAATACAAGCTTTGCACTTACCCTTCTTGGTTCGTCAAATACGATTATGGGCAACACCATTTCTTTTTCAAAAACGAGTGCGGGGGTAAATGTAGCATCAAACAACAATACGTTTACCGGCAACACGATAGACTCTCATAATGGCCCAGGAATAATGATTACGGGAAGTAGCAACACGCTTTCGGGCAATAGCATAGAAAATAATGGTGGCGCGGGCATTTTCATCAACACAACTTCCGCAGGCGGCGGCTCTTTAAATATCATTGGCACCAGCACATCGGGAAACACCATTACCGGTAACCAAGGTGCCGGTGTTGTCATTGGCGGATCCCTGACTACGAATGCAGTTGGCAACCAGATTTCTTCTAATTCAATTTATACTAACAAACTTTTAGGAATAGATTTAGGAAACCAAGGAGTCCCTCTCCCCCCACAGACCAATCCATCTCAGGGCCCGAATCATCTTCAAAATGCTCCTGTCTTAACATCAGCACAGCTTGCGTGTAGCGGTCAAGTGACGGTCACCTTTTCTTTACAAAGTAGTCCTTCAACGCAATATACCGTCCAGTTTTACAAAAATAGCACCAACAGGAATCTTCAAACCCCCTCAATTACCGAGGGAGAGGCAGCTTTGGGATCTCAAACAATCATGACAAACACTGCGGGTTCTTTTTCTGGTTCCTATACTTTTACCCCTACCAATACCGTTTTGCCAACTGACTTTATAAGCGCTACCGCAACAAACAGTTCTACAAGCGATACCTCCGAATTTAGCACCAATGTAAGCATTGCAAGCTCAGGACCAACGGTAACCATAACAGCCAGTTCGCTTATAGTCTGCAGTGGAACAAGCCTCACACTGTCTGCAAACGTATCTGGTGGCACGTACCCTTTTACCTACCTTTGGTCTACCGGAGCCACAACACAATCCATTACGGTGACCCCGACCGCAACAACAACGTATATGGTTACCATAACGGACGCTAAGGGCTGCCAAACATCTGGATCCCAAGCAATTACTGTTGACCCAGCACCAAGTGTCAGTCTTTCTGCTAGCGCAACGGCGGTGTGCGCCGGCAACTCTGTGCAGCTGATAGCTTCACCAAATACTCTTTCTAGTTATCAGTTTTTTGCAAATGGTAGCGCAATATCTACCGTACAGACATCGCCAACTTTCATGACAACGCCCACAGGAAGCTCAACAAGCTATACGGTACGAGGGACCGATTCCAGTGGATGCATAGGAACATCAAGTCCTGTTACGGTGATGGTAAGCGCCATCCCCCAACCAACACTTAATGTAAGCACTCAGTCTCCCTGCATGGGATCGGCAATAACCCTGACTGCCTTCCCCGCAGGATTGAGTTCCTATCAATTTTTCGCTAATGGCCAGCCTTTAGGTGGGCAGCAAACGAGCCCCACTTTTGAAACAACACCAGCGCAAGGAACAACGAGCTATACCGTACTTGCAGTATCAAACGGCTGTCAAGGGATTTCTGCGCCTATAACGGTAACCCCCATAGAATGCACTACCCTTTCGGTCACTAATTGCTGCAGCAAAAGCATTTTCCCCTGCGATACCGTAACATTTACCGTAACCGTGCAGAATACAGGTTACATCCCCGCTGTCAATGTAGTGGTTACTGACACCTTACCAAGCTGCATGAAATTTAAAAAAGCTACAGGCGCAAACTGGACAATCTCCAAATCTGGTCAAAACATAACCGCCACGTTGCCATCACTTGCTCCCTGGCAAAAGGCGTCTTTTACCGTGACCCTTACCGCATCATGCTGCGCGTTTAGAGGCCAGTCACTGGCTAATACGGTAACTGCTCAAAGCGATACCAGTAATTCAGTATCAGCAACCGCTATTTTCAAAGTAGTAACTTAACTGTCACTTTTATTTCGTTGCATCATCTGACGCATATAGGCAGGTATCTCAAGATCATTAAGATCGAGCGCCGGCTCTTCGGGCTGAACGACTGCAGGAGCAACAGGAACATCTTCCTGCGTTATAACGTGAGCTTCAGGTTTTGGAGCCTCATGTTTTACCGGCTCAAAGGGCCTGGCTGGTTGTAGGATATCTGAAGATGATGGATGCATAAATCCTGTAGCAATAACGGTAACGGTAACATCGTCACCTAAGGATTCATCAATAACGGAGCCCAATATTATGTGCGCATCTTCGTGTGCTTGCTCGTAAATAATAGAAGCTGCATCGCTTACTTCATGGAGGCCCAAATGGGAACTACCACTAATATTTAAAAGAACACCCCGCGCCCCATTAATATCTGCATTATCAAGCAAAGGAGAGGTAACTGCCTGACGTGCTGCCTGTATTGCACGATGCTCACCAGAGGCGCGCCCTGTACCAATAACCGCAAATCCCTTTTGTTTCATAATGGTCTTTATATCAGCAAAATCAACATTGATATGGCCTGGTTTTGCAATAATATCGGCAACTGATTTAATAAATTGATTAAGGATACCATTAATCATACTAAAGGCATTAATAAGAGAAACTTTCTGATCTACAACCACATCGATAAGTTTTTGATTGGGAATAACAATAAGCGTATCAACCGAGTCCCGTAAAAGCTCTAAGGCATCTTGCGCAACCTTCATGCGCCGTTTCCCTTCAAAAATGAACGGCTTTGTCACAATCGCTATGCTCAGAATATCTTTTTCTTTCAAAGCACGGGCAATAATGGGTAACGCCCCTGACCCCGTACCTCCACCAAGACCGGCCGTTAAGAAAACGACATCCGCATCCTTGACCTGCCGTACAATGCTATCAATGTCTTCCTCTGCTGCACGCCGTCCGACATCGGGATTTGCGCCAGCACCCAACCCCTTTGTCGATTTTATGCCTAACTGAATCTTGTGCGGTGCTTTTGCTGTCTTTAATGCTTGAGCATCGGTATTTGCAACAATAAAATCAATGGTATCATACCCTGAATCTATCATGCTGTTTACCATGTTGCTCCCACCACCGCCCACGCCCAATACTTTTATCCGCGCAATCGTTATGCGATTATCACTTTCCCGTTCAAAATCTATCATTTTTCCCTCTTATCTAAAAAAAGTCCGCCACCCAGGTTTTCATTCTATAAAAAATTCGCTTCATAAGCGGGCCAGATAGCTCATCCAACGCATGGCCCCTACTCTTTTTAAGAGCGTAAAGCAGAAGTCCATATCCTGTTGCTTGCATCGGATTTGCTAACGAATCTTTAAACATAGTCGGCACATGGGGATTCCCAACTCTTGCAGGAATTCGCAATGCTCTTTGCGTACTTTCCTTTAAGCCCTGTAACAGCGAGCCGCCTCCGGTAAATACTATGCCCGCCGGCATAAGATGCTCAAGATGAAACTGATCAATTTCTTTTTGAACCATGATAAGCAGCTCAGCAACGCGCGGTTCGATTATTCGTGTAATTTCAGAGCGGGTAACGGTCGTTTTATCCTCACCATGTACCATTTCAACTTCAATTGGTTCTTTTATATCCTGGGGTGTAGAAAGCGTAGAACCATACTCGAGCTTTACTCGCTCTGCATCTTTAAGCGTTGTACGCAAGCATAATGCAATATCATGAGTTATATGATTTCCTGCAATGGGGAAAACTTTCGTATGCCGAATGGTTCCCTGCTGATAGATAGCAAAATCAGAGGTACCTCCGCCGATATCAATAAGACCCACGCCGAGTTCCCGCTCATCATTGCTCAATACCGCATCTGCAGAAGCAAGTGGCTCAAGCACTATATCACTTACCGCAACCCCCGCCATCATGCAACAGCGCACAAGGTTTTGCACCGAAGCAACTGAGGCAGTAATAATATGCACTTTTGCTTCCAATCGTACGCCAAACATTCCTACAGGATCAATTACTCTCTGCTGATTATCGATGGTATAGTATTGAGGCAGTACATGCAGGATTTGTTGGCCTTCTGGCATTACTATAGCTCGTGCAGCAGCCAAAACGGCGGCGACATCGTGGGGGCGAATTCGCCCATTCTTAATGGGAATCATGCCATGAGAAGTTACCGATTGAATATGAGATCCTGAAATACCAATGCAGGCTGATTCGATCTTACACCCAGCCATAAGCTCTGCCTCCGTTACCGCGAGCTTTATTGCATGAACTGCCTGGGCAATATCTACTACCACACCACGCGAGACACCATAGGATGGCGCTTTTCCTATACCTATGATTGAAAGGCCGTCTTGTGATACTTTTTGCGCAACCAGAACACTCATTTTAGTTGTGCCCACATCCAGCGCAACTAAAATATCGTCATATGTTGACTGATTTTTCATAGTTTATTTCCTACAGTGGACAACAAATGATCTCATCTTTTAAGCGTATGTCAGCTTTCATCCCATTTTTATAGCGATCAAGATCAGCATTAAATATGCGATCTACATATACAAATTTTTCTGCATCATGCACCGTTTGAGCATCAGCAATAATAATAATATTCCAACGCTTGCACTGCAAGATAATTTCTACTTTAGATCTCCAACGAATCGTGTATTCATCAAAGATGTTCCTTCTTAAATCGCATGCACATTTGATCAGATCGCTATTCGCAATAGATTGCATATACTCTTTTGATTCAATAACAAGTGTTGGCATTCCTTGAAGCGCCTGCTCATTGATGTATTTTTTTTCGATAACGGGTACTTTTAAAGCGCTGACTGTTTGGGCATCAGTATTTTTACAAACCATAAATTCCCGATTCCCCGGCAGAGCCGAAACCAAACAAACCCAGGGCACATAAGCTTTCACATGCACCACAGCATCTAGAGAACCCTTGTAAACAATGGAGAGCGCTTGTATGCAAGGATACGTTTTTTGTAACTCCGCGCAAAGATGCGTAATTCCCACCGAACGAAGGGCAGTCCTTTCTATGCGCATCTTAAGCTCTTTTTGCATTTCAAAAGGAATTTTCTGGTCGCACAGTACACTGATATGCACGGGAGTAAGCAGGCAGCGCAATCCCGCAACAGACGCTAGTATAAAAAAACAGAAACCCAAGAGCTTAGTGGTAAGTAGAGCTCGTAGTGCTATCATGAATCACCCCGTAAAGAAAAAGTATACACTATTGCCGGGCTTAGTACAAAGTGAAAACACGCAAAGCATCACTCCCTCTTTGCTGGCCTTCTGTGAATTCTTTTGAGTATACTAAGAAGGCACATACACACACTTTACTAAAGGAACCTATGGATTACACCATTAAAGAGCTTGCTGAAGTATCAGCAACCCAAAATCCCGGAATTGGTGAAGAAAACCTAAAACAAGCAGAGCAAGCATTAGGAGGAACATTCCCAAACCAGTATCGCGAGCTGATGAAATTAGTCAACCAACCGGAGTTTTTTGACTGGAACTTTTTTTCCATAAAGGATGCTCACCATCCTGGGACCACTTTTGATGATATTGTGCTCCATAATACAAGCAAGCAAAGACCGAAATTTATCCCAGCCGATTTTATTGTCTTTGCTGAAAGTGTCGGTGATTACCTTTGCTTTAAAAAAGTGGACGGAGCAATGGAAGACACCGTGTATATACTCAGCGAAGAAACCGAAAGGCCCGAGGCTATCGCTCCTGACTTAAAAGCAGCTCTGTTAGAAATTATATCCTATGCCGAGGAAGACGCAGATCTGGAACATCTTGCCCTTCACGAAAATGAAGAAGATGAGGATTAATGGACCCATTATACAGATAGGTACCCATCTGTTATACTTGTTTCAATTACACAATAAGATGAGGTATCATGTTAAAAAATAACAATCTGCTAGCATTATTTTTTCTTTCGCTCGTGCTTACACAGCCCCTCTGCGCCATTTTTGGTATTGGTAAAAAGGACGACGATGAGTCTTTGCAAACGCAAAAGACGGAATCCCCTTTTCAAGTGCCAACTTTTTCTCAGGAAGAATTGCTTGATATGTATTTTGAGCTGATGGCTCGCCAAGAAAAGAAACCTATTCCTGACTTTTACTATTTAGAAGATTCTTTTCCAACACCACAAGACGATGCTGTACACACAGGCCCTATAAGCCGCGATCAGCTCATGCAAGCATTGCAGCACACCACAACCATTTTTGGCCATGCAACGCTTGTCTATACCCTAGAAAATCTCGCCAACGAGAACGCGCTCCTTGCAAAACGGGAAGCATTTATTCAAGAGCTTACAAACAATAAAGCGCTTTTTAAAAAAATCGAAACAATTTTAAAACGAATAAAAAAAGCTCAAGCAGGTTTTTTTTCATTTTTTGCTGCTGAAAAAGCAGAGATGAGCGATGCCATATCTAGCATACACTGGGCGAAACTACCCGATGCATTTAAAAAAAATCCCCTCGGGGCTCACGCCACACTGTATGCAAGACATCTTACGACACTGTATGATTCCACACACATACTTCAGGGCTATGCGCTTGGCGCTGGCCTTCGAGCCCTCTGGGAGAAAGTTTGGCATAGTAGGAATTTCTGGCACCAATTCAAACTCCATCTGATCGATCATACGACAGGAACATGGGCATCGATAAAGCAAATCCAAGATCCGACCGTTTACGCTTATGTGTGTATGGGACTTGGCGCATTAGCATTCAGACAGGGTTATGATATCATAAAAGGCATAGGTAAAACGCATAAACTCTATACTGCGATCACGAATGCTCAAAAGCGTTGCGGAGCTGCAGGGAGAATCCTTTCAGCCTGTTCTTCGCTCCACACACTGGCAACACAGCATAAACCTATGGCTGACGGCCTTTCCTTACTGACAAATCTACAAAATCCACCCAGCTCAGGAAATTTTGCTCGCTTACTCGCACTGCTTAAAACGAAAACATTCAAGGGATCGGCTTCATTCTTCTCATTTTCTGGTCGCATTCTTGCTACCTACCACCTTATGAGAGAAGAAAAGGACCGCTTTGCGCCTACCCTTGCAGCACTGGGAGAAATTGATGCATGCCTTGCGCTTGCAAAATTAAATCTTCTTGGCTTGGTGGGCGATAAGAAAGAGTAAAATGCCAGCAGCAACCGAAGCATTGTAGGAAATATCCGTTGTTCTTTGGGGTAACCGAATCTGCTGACCAAAGGATAAAAGATTTTTTGCTATACCTGTTGCTTCATTTCCTATTACTAAACAAAGCGGTAAGGAATAAGGAAATCCCGTTGCATCTTCGCCCTGCAGGGTTGCAAGGTAAAGAGGATATCCCGCTTTTTTTAGTTCCTGTACCGCAGCAAGAGCTGTTGGAGCTTGGTATATTTCAAGATATTCAGCCAAGCCAGCAGAAGCTTTGAGCGCTGTTGCATTTAGTGGAGCACTATTCTTACCAGATATCAGTATTCCATCCACTCCGGTACAGTAAGCAGAACGTAGTATGGCACCCAGATTTCTCGGGTCTTGAATACTATCGAGTAGTACAAGAAATGGGCTACGCTCGGGCTCAAAAAACTTTTTTCTGATACTAAAGGGAGTTGCCCAGGCAACGACCGATTGATGATCAGTTGTATGTGCAAGGCGATCAAGTACGTCGCGCGTAACGTACTGTACTTGCGTTTCTTTAGAAAGCAACTGAGCAATAGAATCCCATGATTTAGGCACAGGCTTAGTTGTATAAATAGTTACAAGCTTTCTTCTCTTTGCTTTTAAAAGCTCTACAATGGAATGAACTCCAAAAACCAGATCCAGTGATTTTTCTTTTTTCATAAGCCTATGCACTAAGGGATTTTTGTAAGTAGTATACTATCCCAAGCGTCTATAAGCTAGTTTTATCACGGCGATAGATTATCCTGCTGCTTCTTGAGTTCTTCGAGTTTATTTTTATATTCGTCTATAATGTATGTCGCTTGCTTTTGGTCAGCATTTTTTATTTTTGTAGATGTGTCTAAAAGAAGCAAACAAAATCGAACTTTAAAGAGATCCTGTTGCTTTGCAGACAGTTTCTCAGCCGACTTTTTCTCGGGCTCCAAAATGCGCTTTATGCTTTTGCAAAGAACCTGAAGAAAATACCACGTATTAGTGAAAAAAGTCTCATCATATGCCCCACTTGGCTGTTTGCCCATATCATCCATTAACTCCCACAATTTTTGGTAACCCAATTCTTTTTCATACACGTAGGTTCGCATCCATTCTTTTTCCAGTGCAGTATTTAAGAGATTTTTCGCAAATTCACCTCCCAGCTGCTCAAGTTCTTCCTTGGCCATCTTTATCTTATTCTCGTTCGCCTTATCTAGCTTTTGCTTTATTGAGTCATACACAAGTTGTAGATGTTTGGGCGTTTTCACTTTGCACGATGCTTCTGCAAAAGTTTGTATGATTACATGCAACATCATTTCATATGCAATATCTATCGCCTGAAAGTTCTCGATTTCAACGTTTTTGTCAAGTTCTTCCCTCATTTGCGCTAGCTGGGATGCGTCAGATGTATACCATGTGTACAAAGTTTGAGCATAGAGGTGAAAATAACGTAAGGCTCTCTCATAGCATGACGCTTCAGTAGTAGTATTTAGTAGGATTTCCTGCAAAGGATCAACGATCTTCAAATGCACAACCTCGTACATCTTGATTGCGCGTTGTCTCTGTGCCAATAATTGTATGTATTTTAGATGTAGCCATGCAACTTCACGGCCCTTTAATTGAAAAAAGATCTTCTGCGCTTCATCAAAAAAACTTTCTACTGCGTCATTGAATGGGTTTTCTATGAATCCCATTGCCAGTTTTTTCATTTTTGTATGCAAACTAATGTCATGTTCTATATAATCTAAGTCGCTGGCCCCAAGATCCGTACATACTTGCAACTTTTCTCTAATTTTTACCTCATCAAACTCTTTATACAAACTTTGCAGAAAACATTTTAATGGTAGAGCATTAGGCTTCTCTCTATCGCAAAGCTCATGTAGATGCAACATAAGATAATCTTCAAATTGTCTTGCGAAAATCTGGCCATCCATAAGGCGCTCTAATTCATTGCGATAGAGATTTGCATCAAGCTCGCCTTTATGAGTATACAAATTCTCTTGTTTTGCTCGTTCTTGTGCTGCTTTTGAGATTTCCATAGCATGAGCCACCCCATAGGGCCCAACAATGAGCAGCGTGAGCCAAAAAATGAGAAAGCTCTTCATGAATGCCTGCTTTCAAAAAAATCCGTTTTTCCCTAACCCCCTCCTTTTCACACTATAACAAATAGCTTACCCTTTGGTAGAGTTTTGAGATTAAAAAAATAGAGAACATTTTCAACGGACTCTCTATTTTTCTAGTAAAATCAACAGTGTAGTCGGTTTATATAAGGGTCAGCAGCTACGTTACAACGCACGTACCGATCGACCATTACTTTACTAAAATTTTCTGCTCATTGGCTGCCCTGAACCTTGATAATCTGTAGGGATCACATAGCACCCGAATATTCTTAGCTAGCTCATTCAGGGCGACAAATTATCCTGCTGCCGCTTGATTTCTTCAAGTTTGTTTTCATATTCAAGAATGATTTTTTTTGCTTGTTCTTGGCCAGCATACTGGAGAGCCGTAATTTTCGTAGCAGTGTTTAGAAGAAGCAAGCAAAATCGAACTTTAAAAAGGTTACGTTGCTTATCAGACAATTCGTCCACAAGCTTTTTTTGCTTCTCAAAAACCTCTTTTACACCTTTACAAAACGTCTGCAGAAAAACCCAGCTACGATGAAAAAAGTGCTCATCATACTCTTCACTTGGCTGCATTTTCATATCATCCATTAATGAACACATTTTTTGATACCCTACTTTTTGTTCAGAGGAGCTTGCCTTAGGCCATTCTTTATTGAGTGCATCTTGTACCATCTCGTGGGCAAACTCATTTCCCAGAAAAGCTAGGGCAGTAACGATACCCTTAATCTTCTTTTCATCCAGCTTTTTTTGTTTTGCAAGCGCCTTTGCAAAAACAGACTCTATCTCGCGGAGCTTTTGCTTCTGACTCAGGGCTGCTGCAAAGTCTTTTACAAGAGGATACAAGCGCATTACATAATCAGTGTGCACCCGTGAAAGATCCGCAAGCTGGGGCATTTGGTAAGACTTGAGCATTTCTTCGACTTTTTTAGCATTCCGCTGATAACCTTTGTGCAGGGCTTGCGCATACGTTTGCAGATAGGACACTGTTCGCTCATAGGTCCGCTCTTCAGTAGTAGAATTTTGCAAAACAGAAGTCAAAGGCTTAATAACCTCTAGATGAACCGCCTCGTAATCTTTTTCCAACGTCGGTTTGCCTTTTGTCAATAATTCTATTTCTTTAAGATGGAGCCACCCAACCTCCAGTCCTTTCAAACTAAAAAATATTTTTTTTGTTTGATAAAAAAAATTTTCAACCATATCGGGAAGAGGACATTGTGTAAACTTGAGAGCAATCTCTTTCATGTTTTCGTGTAACAAAATTTGATCTTTTAAGTGATCCCGATCGCTATTGTCAAAACTGCCACATGCATTTAACGTCTCTGTAAGACTTATAGTATTAAACCCTTCAAATAAAGAATCTAAATAGGTTTTCAATGAGCGTAAATTATCAGAGGTTTCCACTAAGCGCGTCCCCTCTTGTTTTTTATGAGCGCAAAAAGGTAAGCAAAGTTTCTGCAAAGTTGTTAAATAATGATTTTCAAATTCCCTTGCAACAACCTCCCCCTTCATGAGCTTTTTTCTTTCCATGACATGACGCACTGCATCAGCCTCACCTTCTCTTCTATAGTCGGTTTCTCGAGCTTGTCTAATTTCATCTCTAGCGCTCAACATGGCATAAGCCACACCTTGTGAACTAAAAGCAAGTAAAGTAACACAACAGATCAAAAAGTTTTTCATGAATGTCTAGGTTTCAAAAAATTCCCTTATTTCTACAAACCCCTAACTTTTTACACTATAACAAACAACAGTGCTTTCGGTAAAGTTATTAAAACAAAAGCAAAGAGAGCATAAAATTGCTCTCTTTGCCTCTTATAATCAAAAATAGTAAGTTGTATTGATTTACTTTTGTTTTGTAGAATTGTTAAATATCTTATGCCACAAGTTAATGATTGAACCACTAATGGTATTAATACTTTCTGATGGATGATAGCCACCAGAAAGCACCATCAAAATGGGAATCTTGCGCCGTACTGCTTCCCCTACTACAAACTCATCCCGGTCCCAAATACCTTGCTTAGATAACGAAAGGCTGCCCAATGGATCTCCTTCAAGCGGATCCGTTCCAGCATTATAGATGATAAGCGTTGGCCTTACTCTGTCTATGGCTTTTGTAAGTTCACTTCTTACAAGATTTAGATACGCATAATCTTTTGTTTTTGCAGGAATTGGGTAATCAAAATTAATTCTTTTCTGTACATCTCCTGGCCACGTATCCTCATTATATACATCAAAAAGCGCTATGCGTGACTCATGCAGCACAGCTTGTGCATTACCATTACCCTGGTGTGCATCGAGGTCCACAATAAGAATTATAGCATTTGGATCTTTATTGAGCACTTTTTTTGCAGCAATGACACTATCATTAATAAAGCAGAAACCTCCAGGAACCGGTCTATCCGATTTTGCATGGTGGTATCCTCCTGATAAATTGACAGCCCATCCATATTTAAGGGCTAATTCCGCGCCCAGAATAGTGCCACCGGCTGCAAGTCTAACGGGATCTAACAAAATACTTTTTAGGGTGCTAATAGACAGATACGCCAACGCATCCAATTCTGCTATCTCGGCTATAGTCGACAGATTATTAAGCGAAGCAATATATTCTTTGGTTTGGACAAGAGCCAAATCATCATCTGTAACAGGCTCTGGTAGGTAAAAATTCTTAACGAAATTTTTTTTCAAACGGCCGGCTATCTTTCCATACTTTTCTGTATCAAAAGGATGAAATTTCTGGAGGCCCCATGCGCGCACATTGTACCCCTCGTGGTAAATTATCGGTGGCTTATCTGCATTGATAGCCTCAAATTCCTTGTCTTGTTTATATTCTTTTGCTGGCTTTGCCTTACTATGATTGTTCAGATCGAAAACAACATTTGGCAACTGTTGTTGTAGTTCCCTTAAGATATCTATATATTCCTGGGCCGGTTTACGTGGTTGAAAGGGTGGATACAATGTTTTTGATTCTAACAAGCGGCAAGCGCATTCACAAATGGAACCAGCAGTGTTCCCTTTATAATCAGCATATTCCAGGTTTTTTGATCGACTAATAAGCAGCTTAATTATCGCGGCAAGGCCCTCAATTTTTGGTTTATAGCGGTTCTTAATCGCAGCAACAGCACTTGAGCCAAACCATCCCTCAGCCCCTGTTCCAAACCACCCTGGGAACCATCCTGTTTGGTTAATCGCTGATTGGGCTTGGACAAGAGTATTCTTAAGCTCCGCCACTGCATCCATAAGGGGCGTCCAATCAGATGCCGCAAAATCCGTATCTGAGTATGTGCCATGGCCATCAGCCTCTGCTCCTTGTGCAAAAGCTTCTTGAGTTTTTTGTAAGTTCCCTTCGTCGATCGCTCGAGTCAATAGATTATTAGCCTTATTCGTTTGAGCAGTAATCTTTTGTTCTTCCTTGTGATGAGCGATTTCCATTCCGTATGAGAGCGAAGAAGCACCCACGCACAGTATCATGTAAACGTGCTGAAAGAATTTGTTCATAGATATCCTTCTTAATACTATAAAATCGGTTGTCAATTTTTAAATTAGTTGAGCATTTTTAACTATAAAGAATCTTAAATAGTATGGGCTTCTTTGTCAACCATGATCACCCGGCATAACCACTAGTACCTCTTGCGCTCCTGCGGGGGATTGGTGTATACTGTATGATGTTAATTAAATGTATAACGTAACATTTCAGGAGGTTTTTTATGAAAAACTTTATAAAATATCCTTTTGCTCTTGTTTTATTGAGCGCAGGTGCATTTACTTCAGATGCAAAAGCTATTCGCTATGTTGTATATGATCCCTTATTTGACGCCAGCTGGGCTGATGATTTACTTGACCTACATCGCCAGTCAGTCGAACTCTTTAGGCAGCGTAGCTTAGAATATGGGCTACCCAAAGAAGATCGGGAGGCACTTAAAGCTGCAAGCGATAAACTCGCTAAAATTAAGCAAGACGTTACCGAAGGTGACAAACAGGTGACTATTACATTTTCTGGCTTTGAAGGTCTTGATAAAAAAGAGATGTTGAAAAATGCCGAGATTATAGTGAAAGATTCCGAACTTTTAGGTACGATTACTCTTAAGGAGGGAAAAGTTGAGTTCGCCATTGATCAAAGAGGCGTTCAGATGACTCGCAGAGTAGAAATAAGCCACGAAGAAAAAAACAAGAGGATGGTTTCTCAGTCCCTAGCAACAGAAGGGTATGGATTTAAAAAATTGGTAGATTTGGCTACAGCAAAATCTAAAGCTGAAGACAATATGCTCACCATTACCATTGAAAAGAAAAAAGAGAAAACTCTTCCTATTGAGTAAGAATCTGATCCTGAATCAAAGAAAGGCCTGGGGATCCCCAGGCCTTTTGCTCGTCAATACTTGATCTTAAGAAAATCCGAAAAACATGGTATACTAAGTCCATACAGGAACCCCTACAGTAAAGGCATCTCTATGTATATCGTTGAAGGCAACATCGGCGCAGGAAAGTCGACTTTTTTGAATTTAATCCAAACCTATGCCCCGCATATATCGGTTGTGTATGAGCCACTTCATAATTGGCAGAGCCAGGTGTACGGACAGTCAATTCTGGCTAATTTTTACGAAGATCCTGAGCGCTGGGCCTATACTATGGAAACTCTTGCCATGGCATGCCGCGTGCAGGAACATCTAAAAGAGCAACAAAATAGTAATCCGTTTCGCCTTATGGAACGTTCTATTTATTCTGGCCATTACGTCTTTGCAACCAATGATTTTCATAACAACTTTTTAAGCGAAATCGAATGGGCCATCTATCTACAATGGTTTAATTTTTTGGTCTCTGGGCACTGTAAACCTCCTCATGGATTTATTTATCTAAAAACAGACCCTGAAGTTGCTTTTGAAAGGATACAAAAAAGAAACAGAAACTCTGAAAAAGGGATTAGCCTTCCTTACATACAACAAATTCATGAGTGCCATGAATCCTTTTTAGTGCGCAAAGAAAATGTCATACCGGAGCTGCTTACTGTACCTGTACTTATCATAGATTGCAATAAAGAGTTTGAAACAAACCGCGATCAATTTGCCGTTCATGCCGAAAGCTTAGAGGAATTTATGCTCGCTACACATACAAACCTTGAAACAACGGTAAGTCGTACGTTGCAACCCTAAGCCATTTAACAATTTTTTGTATCTGCATTACACTGTACATGAAGGAATAAACTATGCAGGATATAAGAACACTTAAAACATATCAAAATAAAAAAATCCCTACAGGATTAGAGAGCGCGCTCCATAAGCCGCAAACCTGGGTCGAGGTAAGCAAAAGCGCTCTGATTCATAATATCAGCATGTATAAACAAACACTCAAACCGGGTACTGCTCTGGGAGTTGTTGTAAAAAGTAACGCCTATGGGCATGGTCTTTATGAAGTAGCTCGGATATGCCAAGAAAGCACCTGTGCCGATTGGCTCTTTACCGCAACTCTTTCCGAGGCACTCTATTTACGAGCCCAAGGAATTATACTTCCCATCTTAGTGCTTTATTTTATTGATGATGCTCCTGAAAAAGCCATCGAGCATGATGTTGAGCTTATGGTTTCTGACAAGGAAACGCTTAAAAGCTTGCATGACAGCGGAGTTGCTTACGGCAAACCATGTAAGATACATATAAAGATCGATAGTGGCATGTCCCGTTTTGGCTTCCAACCGGAAGAAGCAGTCGATGTTGTTACCTATGCAGTAGGCTTACCCGGCGTTAAGATTACAGGCATATATAGTCATTTAGCGCAGGCAGCTAATGCAGACCAAACATTTAACCTTGAACAACAGGCACAATTTTTTTCTGCGCTTGACCAGTTAGAAAGGGAAGGCATCGAAATTCCGCTGCGCCATCTTTCAAATAGTGCCGGCACAACATCACTTGACCAAAAACGAATGAACCTAGTACGCATAGGGCTTGGCGCGTATGGTTGGTGGCCTTCGCAAACAAATAAGGAACTCACGCAGAGCGCTTTCCCTAACTTTGAATTAAAACCGGTACTTACGCTAAAATCCCGCATCTATCAAATGAGCCATATCAAAGCAAATAAGTGTGTAGGATATGATCGTACGTACAAGACAACACGACCGACAACGGTAGCAATTCTCCCTATAGGGTACTATGATGGCTATGATCGCCGCTTGAGCAGTAAAGGCATACTTCTCATTCGTGATCAGTACGCCCCTGTTATTGGAATCATTGCTATGACAACCACCCTCGTTGACGTTACCGACATACCGGGAGTGCATGTAGGAGATGAAGTCATACTTATGGGTAATTTTGACCGTATAACTCCCACACAGGTTGCAAATGTCATTGGAAGCTTTAATGCACGGGAAGTCATGACTCGCCTTAACCCACTCTTACCCAGAGTGATCGTGCCTTAATGTTTTTCCACCTTAACTTTATGCGCTTCCGCTTTACTTTTTTTAGGAAGGGTAATTTTAAGAACTCCCTCGTGGATTTCCGCACGCGTCTTTTCACGATCGACAGCTGCGGGAAGGTGTATTATTCTTTCAAAGCTGCCGCGACGAATTTCTTTGGCATAATAATCCCGATCTTCAGTCTCTTTTTGTTCTTCACGAGAACCAGTTACTCGCACATGATCCCCTTCAACTGAAATATCCACTTTATCGGGATTGATTCCCGCAACATGCATCTCAACTATAACATTGCCATTTTCTTCATATACATCAGCGGCTAATTCCCTGCTGATAGTGGGCACCTGTAACTCTTCAAAGAATTTATCCAATTCTCCAAATGGTCTCCAACGTATCATAGCCATAACTACCTCCTTTTTATGATGGATTATTTTCTATTTATTAATTGTACTAAATTTATTATGCAAAATTCAATGGTTCTTCTTTGAATTTTAGAGACTCTGTGAAAATAGATTCTACTCCCTTTAAAACCTGCGCCAACCGAATGTGAATTCCACCCTCTCTTTGATGGAAAAGTTTCCTAAAAAGCTCATCATGCATCAAGCCGGCGTTCGAGCTCTCGAAATGCTTATTCTATTTGACATATCTCAATGCGTCTAGTATGATTCATATAGTAGTCATATTTTTTAGTGATATTTTTACTTCTCTCCTTTTAATGGAATTCAGCATGATTTTTAAGAATATTTTGTCGGTTTTTTTTTGCCTTGGTATAGTCACCAGATCAATGTGCATGGAAACACTGGTTGCGGCTAAAAATACTATCGCTCTTACATCTTACATTAAGCACCTTAAGCAACTTCTTCCAAAGACATGCATTCCCTCAACCCCCTCCATTCCCAAACCAAAAGGCAGAAAGGCTCAACCGACTCTTGTAGCTCTGCTTGAAAAAGTTTGCCCCAATAATGGAGAGTATGAGCATAAGTCTGCATTTACAGATCCACAATCTTTAACCTCAAGTCTCACGAGCGCTTTTGAGAACTATGAAGATGTTCTTTGTAGTATGCTTGAAAAAAATGACTTGAAAGGGTTTTTGGCAAAATTAAGCAAACTCGAGCTTTCTCATCAAAAAAAAGTAGCGCACAAGAGATGGGGACCCTTTCAAACGACGCTCCTGCATTATGCAGCAAAATGGGATGATAAAGAAGCAATACTTAGAATAATAAAACAGTATAATGTACCTGTCGAAACCCAAAATAGCAATGGTGACACTCCTTTACATGTGGCAGCTGCTGCTGGAGCTCTTTCAGCCATTACCGCATTAATTAACGATCATAATGCTAACAAAGAGGCACCTAATGCAAGAGGAGATACTCCTTTGCATGCAGCAGCAGACCATGGGAAGATTTTCGCGATCTCACTTTTAATTGAAAAACACACTGTTGACAAAGAAGCCCGCGATTTGTGCGGATGCACAGCCTTACATCATGCTGCAGCTTTTGATCAATCCGCAGCGGTAGATGTGTTAATAAAAAACTATAAGGTTAGTAAGGAAGCAGTGGATAATGACGGTTTCACCGCTTTGCATTGTGCCGCACTCAGGAACGCCACGAGTGCTCTAGACACTCTCATCAATGAACATAGGCTTAATAAGGAAGCCCAAGATAAAAATGGCAATACCCCCTTGCACCACGCAGCAATAGAGGGCAATCTTGAAGCCATCAGTCACCTAATCAAGAAGCATCGCGTAAATGTAGAAGCACGCAATAATTACCAAGAGACGCCTCTTTTTGGGGCCATACGGGGCGGACACGAACAGGTGGTCGACGCCCTCATCAAAGGATATGGAGCTCACAAAGAAGTTTGCGATGCTGATGGGCTTACACTTTTACATATAGCTGCAAAATTTGGGCAAGTGAATGTCATTGATACGCTTATCACGCAGTATGGATTCAAGATAGAAGCTCGTAATAAATTTGGCAGAATTCCCTTGCATTATGCCGCCGGATATGCAACCCAGGCTGCTATTACTGCATTAATCAAACACACTCCACCCCCTCTTGATTATGCATTAGAAATAGAAGATCTTGTGGGCTATACACCCCTCCTTTTTGCGGCACTTTTAGGAAATGTCCCAGCTATTACCACGTTAATCAATGATTATAAAGTAAACAAAGAAGCTCGCTCAAAAGACGGCAATAATTGCCTCCTTTTAGCAGGCTATAATGGCCATCTTGCAGTCGTTACTATTTTGATTAACGATCATAAGTTTGACAAAAATTCCAAAAACAAAAAGGGTTTAACGCTCTTACATATTGCAGCTGACAGAGGCTATGAGGACCTCTTAAAGACAGCACTGTTAGAGCACCATTTAGATAAAGAAGCTATTGACATAGAAGGCAATACTCCCTTATTCCATGCCGCACTTAGAAGCGATATCCCCATTATTGATATTTTGATCAATGAGTTTCAGGTAAATAAAGAAGCTCGCGCCAAAAACGGGTTCACCATTTTACATACCGCCGCAATTATCAATAGTCCCGACCTTATTACCCATCTCATTGAAAACCACAAACTTATAGTAGATGCTCCAGATTCTGAAGGATTTACCCCCTTACATTGGGCTGCTTATAAAAACAGGATCGAATCAATACGCACTTTATGCACTTTGGGAGCAAAAAAAGAAGTATCACTGCTACAGAAAACTCCCTTGGATATAGCAATAAATCTAGGAAACGAGGAAGCAGTAAAGGAACTTCTCGCCTTGGGAGCGACACTTCGAGCAAAAACTCTTTTTGTAGAGAAAACTGAATTAGTGTTCGGCCTCCATGGCATTATGCTTTGCCAACCCTACGACTGCAAGCTCTTGGACCTTTTAAAAAAAACATTTTTTTCTCGTGAGGCATTATACGATACCTGCTGCATTTGCTGCGAAGATATTTTCGAAAATGAGAAGATGAAAGCAAAGGATAAGATAAAACCTGCCGATTTAACAGATCTTGCTGAAACCGTGTGTTGCAAAAAATTTATGCATGCAAAATGTCTTGTTACGTCAGTTATCAAAACTGGCAAAGCACTTTGCCCCTTATGCCGGGAACCACTTTCGGTAATCACATGATCCTATAAAAGCGGTGTTTTCCTACTTTTATGTACATATCCGGCTCAAGTACAATCATTGCTTTAAAATCTGTTATTTTTTCCTGATCAACGGTAACTGCTCCCGCTTCAATAAGGCGGCGAGCCTCAGAGGTAGAAGGGACCGCACCCAGATGCTTTAATATATCTACAATCCAGATGGGCTTTCCTAAGAAATCAGCACAATTAACCGCTTGAGCATGGGAATAATCTTTTTTTTGAAACAGCTGTTGAAAGACTGCTTGAGCTTCATCAGCCTCTTTAGTAGACCAAAATCGTGCAACTATGCTATGAGCAAGTATTTTTTTAAGCTCCATGGGATGAGCCTCATGCATAATCACAGCCTTTTTCATATCTTCAATCTCAAAAGGAGCCCTATAAAGCAGTACTTCATAGTAACGCCACATAAGGTCATCAGAGATTGACATCAGTTTCCCGTAGGCCTGATCAGCTTGCTCTGCAAGCCCAATTGAATTACCCAATGATTTGGACATCTTTGCTACACCGTCAAGGCCTTCTAATAAAGGGAGTGTCATAATCACCTGAGGCTCCTGGCCATAATGCTCTTGTAAAAAGCGTCCCATAAGCAAGTTAAAGGTTTGATCGTTGCCTCCAAGTTCCACATCGGCATGTAAAGCCACTGAATCATACCCTTGCATTAACGGGTACAAGAGCTCATGAAAGCCTATTGTATGATGAGCTGCAATCCGTTGTGCAAAATCTTCTCGCTCAATGATGCGCGCCAACGTAACTTTGCTGCATAACGATACAAAATCCCGGCTGGTAAGCTGATCAAGCCATTGAGAGTTATAGCAAATAGTCACACGTCCGGGGTCAAGGACCTTGCTTACTTGAGTAAAGTAGGTTTTGGTATTAAAGGCAATCTGCTCTTCAGTCAATGGTGGTCTTGTTTTTGAACGCCCACTTGGATCCCCAATACGGGCAGTAAAATCGCCAATTAAAAAGATAACCTCATGACCTAAATCCTGAAATTGGCGCATTTTAGACAAGGTTACCACATGCCCTAAATGGAGATCTGCAGCAGTAGGGTCCATCCCCAACTTAATTTTTAGTTTTCGGCCCGTTTCTAGTTTTTTACGAAAATCTTCCTCAGGAATAATCTGGGTTACCCCTGCTGCTAATTGCTCAAATTGATTCATAGTTACGCTCCAAAAAGATGTGCGATATGATAGGCCCCCCATTCAGTCAGTAGAATAAGATACGATGCAAGGCTATCGCCAAATACTAACACTACCAAAAATGGTCCAAAGAAGGATAAATAATCAGCATATTCCATATAGGTGTAGCCACGCTCGAATCCAACAACGAGCGCATACCTAAAAGCATTAAAAATAATACTTATCGTTGCAATGAATATGTTCAGATAGACCATAGAAACCAAAAGAAACGCGAGCGCGATCATATAAGATGGCTGCTGATGCGTGAATAAATCAGAAATATTTAAATGGACGGGCGAGAAAAAAATCATAAATGATCTGCTATAATAGGAGAAAAGCGTGATAATAAGCTTTTCGGTTACACCATACCCAAAAAAATAGACTGCCAAAAAAAGCGAAATAGTGGCTAAAGCTATACTCACGATCGCTTCTGTAGCAAAAGCAATAAAAAGCTTAAATAACCTGTGCAGCCCTGTAAAGGCTGACGGATCTATGGGCACCGTTTGCAGCCAACCTATACCAAGGAAAATCAAGGCCAAAAAACCAAAAACGTCGATATGCACCAGCGGATTTAACGTCATCAATCCCGCATCTTTTGCGGTGTCATCGCCTAATCTTGAGGTCACATATGACTGGATGTATCCATTAATCGTATGCGAAATAAAGTAGGCCATAATCAATAAAATGAGAGCAAAAAGAAATTCTGCAAACGCGAGATGTATCATGTTTTTTTACTATTAAAAAATAACTATTCTCTACATCCAAGTGTATGTAATTTTCAAGAAACGGTCAAAAGCGGCACGTATTTAGAGAGTAGGCTTTAATTTTCTTAGCAGAATCTTATTTACAGCGGTCTCTTCAAAAAATGTTTGATTTTCTTCACCTACTTCATCAAATCCAAACTTTGTATAAAAGGCCCTCGCTCGTAAATTATCTTTTTTGACTTCCAGACGAAAAGCCTCCGTAGGGCCATAATAGTTAAACAGTGCACCCAACAAGCGAGCTCCAATGAATTGCGAACGATAATGAACATACAGCCGAACTATCTGCACAACTTCAGACTCTCTTTGAGCTGTAATAACTCCCACAACAGCCTTGCCGTCTTTAGCAACGAGGAAAAACCCTTCTGGATTTTCAAGCTGATAGCGCAAATACTCGAGCGTTTGCAAATAGGTGGTTACTTTTTCTACTGTTTCCTTTGAATAAAACTTTGTATACGTATCAAACCACACACTTCTCATAAGCTCTTTAACATGAGTCAACTCTTCAACAGAAGGCTTCTCAAGTACTATATTAGCGGGAATTGATGAGGTTACACACATAGCACATAAAAATAAAATGGTCTTGGCAGTTTTTGCTCGATTTATATTCATAAAAATCCTAATGAGAGGAAACATAGTAATTCTCCCGGGAATGATCCTAGCATAGCCAGGCTATTACGGCAACACCCATTGTATATGAAGGCGACGCAGAGTTGTTACTCTGTTGTGCACTACGTATTGGCAAAGTTTTTATTCTTGCTCCCCGGGAGCCTTTTTTTTCTGCGCGGTATAGTAGCTGCTCGAAACTTGATACCACGGTTAGTTACTATAACCCACTTTCAAAGGTAAGCTGCTTTGCAAAAATTCTCACTCTTTCTGCAAATTTGGGATCCATGGCTTTGAATCTTTCTTTTAAGAGCTCTGCGGTAGCCGAACTACCAAGGCTTGTCAGTGCACGCAGATACGCTAGTGCACGCGCATCCTCAGAAGATTGTCCCTGCAGGGTGGGAACTATACGTGGATCAGCACCCTTTTCGAGCAACAATTTTACGATCTTTGAACCATTTCTTATCTTGCTTGCCAGGGACAGAGCTGTTTCACCTTGCTTGTTTTGCTGATTTATAGCAGCTGTATTCATAGAATCTAATAAAGCCTCAACGATAGGGATTGCGAATTCGAAATTTATTTCAAGTTGGTGTCCCAGAGCCCTATTAAGCGCATACATTAGTGCCGTCATCCCTACATTGTCGACTATATTAGCATTTTCTACAGTCAAAAGGAGCTTTGCTATTTCCCTATCATTTTCGTCGAAGTCAAAGCAGCCATCCCAATGGGGCAGGAATTGATGCATCAAGGCTGTTCTGCCTTTTTCGTCAGTTCTGCCTCCATATTTCAGGTACGTTTTTACCTCATCGAGATTGCCTGACCATGCAGCTGACTTAAGAAAGCTAAAGCCGATTTCCTTTTTTTCACCCTCTGTTAATTCTATGCCAAGCCTTATCTTTTTAGTGAGAGATAGTTCCATGGATGAAAGATTTCCTGCCACCATAAAACTTGCTGCAATGAGCACAATACTATACTTTTTCATACCGAATACCTTTTCATTTTAATAATACAATCAATAACGGAGTAACTGTTATGCATCAATAGTAACCAAAAAAAAATCTCGCGTCAAATAATGTTACAATAGGCTTTTCGCTCTCAATATCCACTGAGTCTATTTTTACGGTAGATTCATTCTTTTTTCAAGAATAAGGTTGACGACAGTTTCTCCGCAAAGGGTTTGTTCTTGCTGGCCAACCTCCTTAAATCCTAATCTCTCATAAAAAGCTACGGCTCGTAAATTCGCTTTTTTCACCGTTAATCGAAACACTCTAGCATAAGCGTGTCGCTCCATCAAAGCCTGCAATAGCTGCGCCCCGATTCCCTTACTGCGCCAAAGCGAACTTACATAGAGAACCCTTACATACATCATTTCCCCAGAATGGTATTCAGCTATAAGAACACCCGCAAGTTGTTGCGCCACTAATGCCAGAAGAAAGCAAGCATCCTGGTTGAGAAGCTGTTGCTTCAAGTTTTCTACCGTTTGATACTCAGAAGTCACTTTCTCGACAGTTTGACGTGAAAAAAATTGTGTATAGGTATCAAACCAAACTGATCTCATGAGTTCTTTCACTTCGGAAAGATCTTCAACAGTTGCTTGCTTAATTACCAAATCGGTTTGCTTTGGTAGCATCGCACCGATAATTGAAGGCAAAAATAACAGACGCAATAAAAGGAGCTTTTTGACCATTGCTTAATCTTTTTCCTAATGTATTTCCCATTGTACAAGAAATCATATACTTAAAAATCAACTCCTGCAAAGACCCATGAGCCAATTTGCGCAGAAAAAGCAATAAATGTGCAACATTGAACATTTTAATTTTACGAAATAAAATTATTAACTAATGAAAAATCGCGACTGCTTTTGGCTTTTTGCATACCTACAGTCCTAGCAAAAAAAATACCTTGTGTCATTAATTTAATTCTTTCTTCATCATAAACCCAATCACCTGATTGTCATTCGCATAAGAATTTGATATCTCATACCCCAGCTTTTTATACAATGCATGAGCACGTTTGTTATGTGCAAAGACGTAAAGCTTTATTGATTGTATCCCATGTGCCTTTAATTCTGACTCAAGGTGACATAGAATCTGTTGTGCTATCCCCTGACCTCGATACTTCTCTTCTAAGAAAACAGCCTCGATAAATACTTCATCTCCTTTAATGAAATACCAAACATAGCCAAGAGCAGACTCTATTTTAGAGGAGTTGATATGAAAAAAATAATTCTGAGCCGATGCATCCTCTTCATTAAGTTCCGCCTTGGCAGCCACTAGCGCTTCTTCTTCTGTATGGCACATCCCTGCTATCAAAAGCTCCTTGGCATAAAAATGAGTAACATGCTCTTTCGTTTGAGCTTGAGCCTTCTCATCCATGGAGCTCAAAAAATAATGGGGAAATGTATACCTCATAAGCAGTATTGGGCCAGAGCCTTCACCCGTGGGTCCATACGGAGTCACGAAGGTACCAACTGTTTCAAATCCTACTTTTTTGTAACAGGCAATTGCCCGATGGTTGTCTATTGCAGGATCAATAATGATTGTCGTACAACGAGGCTCAGCTCGTTTGATAAACTGAATAAATTCGGTCAATAATCGGGTACCACACCCCTTGCCTAGATAATCAGGTTCGCCAATAAAAAGATCCAATCCGATTGAAAAGTCAGGAAGGTTGATCACTGGAAAGTTTTGTCGATCTTGGTTATTCATGTAATGGTATTGTATATACCCTATTCGTTTTTCTTCAATGCAGGCAAAAAAGGGAAATATATGCTGTGACGCTATTTTAGACGTATATTTCTCCTTAAATTTTTCCCAATGAGGCTCTTTCCATAGCTTGGCAATATACGGTTGCCCAAACCATGAAAAAAGAAATGGCAGATCAGTTTCGGCGACTGCTCTGAAAGTAAATGAATCTGATTTTTGCATCGCTTGCACCGACATACATGCAAGCAATGGCAATAATAACAAACAATAAATCATTATGCTCTCCTGTAAGCATTCATCATTAATAATATTGATTCAAATGGGTCAAAAAAAGATAGTGCAAGATAATATTTGTCAAACAAAAAGCACTTTTATGTTAAATAATTATATTAAAAAATTACAAAATGTCCATTGCAGAGATGGCTTATCCAGCAGAAAAAGAATGTTCGAAATGCATGATAAGTTTTCTCTTTTTTTGGCAACCTGGTATACTAAAAAAATGTTTCTATTGGCACCATTTGAAGAGAAATACTCATGGATAAAAAATACGATCATCTAAAGGCAGAACCTGCCGCACAGGAACTTTGGCAACAGCAGAGTACCTACACTGCAGAAAATAATCCCGGACCCTTATACAGCATTGACACCCCACCTCCTACCGTATCAGGTTCCCTGCACATAGGTCACATTTTTTCGTATACACAGACTGATATCATCGCTCGCTATAAGCGCATGAGTGGGTACAGTGTATTTTACCCCTTTGGTTTTGATGATAATGGGTTACCTACTGAAAAATTTGTAGAAAAGAAGCTCGAGATTAACGCTCATACCCTCAAGCGCTCAGAGTTTGTTCAAATCTGCTTAAAAGAAACGGCACAGGTAGAAAAGCAGTTTGAAGCGCTTTGGAAACGTATTGGTCTCTCTGTGGACTGGTCCGCCTGCTATTCAACCATAGATGATCGGTCCCGATACATATCGCAACTTTCATTCATTGAGCTGTATAAGAAGGGATACATCTACCGCAAAGAAGAACCGGCGTTATATTGTACCAACTGCAGGACGACGGTTGCTCAGGCTGAACTTGACGATATGGAAAAGGCATCAACATTTAATGATGTTGTCTTTACATCAAACGGAGAGCAGCTCATAGTAGCAACAACACGCCCAGAACTGCTTGCGGCTGTAAATGCGCTTTTCTATCATCCCGAGGATACACGCTATATGCATCTTGCGGGGAAAACAGCTCGTATTCCCTATTATGCTACTAAGATTCCTATTTTGGCTGATACCGCGGTAAATCCCGAAAAAGGGACGGGACTTGTTATGTCTTCAACCTTTGGGGACAAGACCGACGTTACCTGGTTTAAAAAATATAATCTTGCCTATAAACCGATTATCGGGCTTGATGGCATATTTACCCAGCAAGCTGGCCCGCTTGCTGGCATGCGCGTTCACGCAGCACGTGAAAAAATTATTGGCTTGCTTGAACAAGAAGGTCTTTTAAAAAGCACACGACCCATTACTCATACCGTAAATGTTCATGAACGATGCAAAAAAGAAATAGAATATTTAATTCTCACCCAATGGTTTCTTTCACTCTTGCCTTATAAACAGAAATTTATAGAATTAGCAGATTCAATCGAGTGGTACCCGTCATTCATGAAATCCCGGTACACCAATTGGGTGGAAAATGTAAGCTGGGACTGGTGTTTGTCCCGTCAGCGCTTTTATGGGATTCCCTTTCCTGCTTGGCACTGCAAAGCATGCAAAAAAATGCTGCTTGCTCGGCCAGAACAATTGCCCATCGATCCACAGGAAACTGAGTATACAGATATACAGGGTCAAACAAAATGTGAGTGTGGCAGTGCGGACATTGTACCCGATACTGATGTCATGGACACCTGGAATACTTCTTCTCTTACACCCTATATTTGTGCAAGCTTAAAAATTGGAATGCAAGATATTTTTGAAAAAGCAGTCAGCATGAATTTGGTTCCCATGTCTATGAGGCCTCAAGCTCATGATATTATTCGAACATGGGCATTCGATACTATTGTTAAAGCATATATGCACAATAATACCGTACCTTGGAACACCATCGTTATCTCAGGCCATGTACTTGCGGGTGCTAAAGAAAAAATTTCTAAATCAAAAGGAAATAGTCCCCTTGCACCCGAGAGTTTGCTTGCGGTATATCCCGCCGATGCCTTACGCTATTGGACGGCCTCTGGCAACCTTGGTTATGACATAACGTTCTCCGAAAACCAAATCGGCATCGGACAAAAGTTACTTATCAAACTCTGGAATGCTTTTAGATTTGCGCAACCCTATATTGAAAATATCACACTTGAAGAACCGCAAGAATTCGGACTGGTTAATGAATGGATCTTACACAAAGCCAGTGTCTGCTTTAAAGTCTACTCCCGCTATTTTGAGGAGCATGAATTTAGTTTAGCCCTTGCCACCATTGAAAACTTTTTCTGGCAAGATTTCTGCGATAACTATCTGGAGATCATCAAAGATCAGCTTATGAATCCCGATAAATATCTTATAAGCGTCGTTGATACAACCCGCTGGACACTCTTTACTGTAGGAATGAGAATACTGCAACTTTACGCACCTTTTGTACCCCATGTAACCGAAACTCTCTATGGATTACTCTATAGGAGCAAAGTGGGGAGTATATCGCTGCATCAGACTAAGTTTGCTCACTGGCAGAAAGAGTACAGCTTTGATCAATCTGCCGAAACAATGATCACTCTGCTTACTTTGATTAGTCAGGTAAGAAAACTTAAGACTGAACACCAACTGTCACTCAAAACAGAACTTACATCGTTAACAATTGTAGGGGCTGAGGCACACTTACTTGAAAGTATAAAAGCGCAAGAAGAGCTCATTAAAGGGATTACTCGCGCTCATTTTATTTCTTATAGTACGTTAGAACAGGAATCGCAGCTCGTACAAGAAGGCGATACCTGGAAGGGAATTGTAAGGACGTAACTGACCTATGATATCCATTCATAATCAACAACGAAAAATTAAGATTGATAGAAAAAAAATGCGAGAAATCGTGCAAGAAATCTTATCTATTCTTAAGTATGGTGATTTTGATATAGGCATTTTGATTACTAACAACAGGAATATACGCACCTACAACAGAACTTACCGCAATAAGGATAAAGCAACTGATATTTTGTCATTTGCTTATCACCATGGGCTCACCCCCGGAAAGCGCATCAAGGTCACTCACGAGGAAGACAGAAATTTGGGTGACCTTATTCTATCGCTTGAATATATACAAAAAGAGGCTAAGGAACTGCAAGTTTCGTTCGATGAACGCGTAAAAGTGCTTTTGATACACGGCATCTGTCATTTGCTTGGGTATGATCACGAAAATGATCGGGACTGGCGCTCGATGAGAGCAAAGGAAGCATCTATTTTAAAGAAGCTAAACGCTGTGCAATCTGCTGACTCCGGCTAGTTGTAAGCCCTAGCCATTCAAGCTCTAAATCAATAACCTCTTCATCGGTCAAACGCCACGGCAATGATGAGGATCGTAAACGTCGATTAAGTTCGTAAAGAGCTATGCCTGCACACACCGATATATTAAAGCTTTCAGTAAAACCATACAAAGGAATCTTTACATACGCATCAGCATGGCTCAAAGCATATGCGCTCAAACCCTGCTGCTCAGTGCCAAAAACTAAGGCAACCTTTTGATCTAAAGGAAGCGCATCAATAAGCATATCCTTTTCATGCGGGGTTGTTGCAACTATGGTGTACCCTTTTTCCCGCAATGCATCAAAGCAGATTTCGGTATTATTAACATTTTTCTGATTATAATGATGCAAAGAAAGCCACTGCGAAGCTCCTTTTGCAATCTCTTCCCGCACAAAGTATTGATGCCGCTCTTCGATAACATGAACGTCCTGAATGCCAAAACAATCGCAAGATCGCAAAACTGCACTCATATTGTGCCCCTGGTAGATATCCTCAAGGACAACGGTCACATATCGTGTACGCTCCTGAGCATTCCGTTCAATCTTCACTCTTCGCTCAAGAGTCATATACTGGGCAAATTCCTCAAAGAGCTGTTTTTTTGCTAATAAAGACATACAACCTCAAGGGCATACAAATAAAAGGCATCTTATTGAAGTGGTTAATTTATTTCTTCAAATTCTTACAAAAATTTTCATGTGATCCCAGTGCAATCAAAACAATCTGAGTATGCCCTTCATCGAACTGGTATGCAAGCAATGTAAGTTGGTTAGCCATTTTAAATTTGAAAACACGCACCCCACTTAAATCACCCTTTTTTAGGATACCCACCAACGGATCTTTTATAATTTTCTTTAATGCTTCATTCAAATCAATTTTTTGATTTGGATGCAATTTTTTTGATTGTTTTTCAAATCGTGGCGTTTGGACTAGATTCATTCGAGAAAATACGGTTTGAGTTTGCCCGCACACGCTTCCTCTTTGCCAATTAAAATGTCCCTAATAAATTCATAAGTTAGATCAGGATTTTCTTCCGCTATCTTGCCTATTTTCGCCCAATGCTCTATTTGACCTGCTACCGAACGATTTAAAACTTTTGAAATAATTTTCGCCTCAGAAATAATATTTTCCGAGAGTTTAACTGCTACTGCCATATATAATTCCCTTTCTCATAAATAAGTAACAATATACCACTTTTTGCATCCTTTTGCAACTAAATGCTAATGCTCGGGTGTGACCGAAAGTGTTGGTCGCCTTGACATTCAGGATACCCAATCCTAAAATATCGGGGTACGTAAATATTTTCCCCAAAAAAGGAGTTATCATGAATGCTAAAACGCTTGCCGAGAAATTAGAAAAATACCCTTATATCAAAGCTAGGATTGAGGCTCTATAGCTACTCAGGTCACAAAGAACACGTTTGCCTTGCTGAAAAATGCTATCAATATATGATAAAACGACTTAATCAATTCGATTACAAGGGTGCCTTTATGCAAGATCTTCCTATTGGATCAGGCTTTATTAATGTTATTTTTTTGCTGAATTTATATTTTCAACAGAAAGCATCTTAGCGAGTGTTTTTATTGTTGGGTTTCTGTATTTTAAACTGTGATAGAGCGTAGAGCGAGAAAGATGGGCTTTTTCGATTCGTTTTATAGCGCGTATAGTGTTCAAATAAATAGCAATAACCTCCATAGCTCCATCAGGATCGTTATTTCTTAAGCATTCAAGGAGCGCTTTTCCAATCAAGTCCCCTTCTAGAATTTCCTCAGTAGGACTATATGGCGTAACACCAGTATCCGATTTAAGTTTGAATTTCTGTATGTTTTCTAAAGATTTTTTTCGCTTTTGTGATGTCTTTACTTTGACCATTTTTGTTACCCCCGAGTAAAAGCAATATGCCCAGTTTATCTAAGTATGCATAATAAAGTCTTCTACCATTTTTCCATCTCAATTCCCAAATATGGCCAGAAACCACTTTATGATTCCAAAATAACCATCAAGCTCTATTTTTTTTAAACGCTCTGTTATTTGAATTTTTTCCTTATCAATCTGCTCACTTAACCATGATTTATATTAAGGCGTCTTGTGCAATTGATACATTGTTTTTGAAAAAATCATAGAATGAACATTAATTGGCTAAATACTTATTAACTACTAATGTGCAACACATTGGACAGCATATCAAGGGATTGCAATTACAGACAAATAAGGGCATGGGGATTAACATTTTTTATTTTTTGCTTAAACTAAAGGGAAGTGCCCATCAAATAGCTCAAAATAGGGGATGTTATGGTAAAAAATTCCTTTTTGTGGATTATCACCCTTACGATACTACTTACCAATCATGTCCAAGCAACTATAAAAAAATACGCCTTAAAAAGAACTCCTCCCACCTGCCAAACAATGAAAGATGGACCTGCTACCATTTTCATACATGGAACTATTTTCCCCGTGATCTCCCGTTTTACTCATGGTGTTGAATATCCTACTGGCTTAATCTCGTACATGGATTGCCAAGGGCCCAATCGGCTTACGCGCATGGCAGAAATTCTCAGCACTGCTGCACCAGAACAATTTAGTCTTGAATCTTTCTATTTCTATTGCTGGCCAGGAAAACCCACCTTTGAGCAGCGTAAGCTTACCGCTAAGGATCTGTATACGCTTCTCAAGATGCACACTGGTCCCGTGACTATCATTGCACATAGCCATGGCTGCAATGTTGCACTCTATCTTGCTCAACTAGCCGCACAAGAAGAAAACGACTCACTGAGCATTGATCGACTCATACTCTGTGCTTGCCCAGTACAGGTAGCTACCGCTCATTTAGTTACCTCCCCTATTTTTAACAACATATACTCATTCTATTCAACCGCAGACCTTACCCAAATAATAGATCCTCAAGGCTTATACGAGGAAACAAAAAAAGTGAGTAAAGATGCACCTCTTTTTTCTCAACGATTATTTGAAGATGCACCAAACCTCATTCAAACGCGCATTTTAATGGATGGGCATAACCCTGGCCATCAAAGCTTTGTCAATCCTCGGTTCTTAAGAAATCTGCCTTTCATGATCAGTCTGTTGGAAGACCATGCTACCAATGCTCATGGAAGAAACTGCATCATTGATATTCCTCGCTTTCCTGAAAAAGCTCGCCTTATAGAAACCATTGAACTAGCGGAACGCGTAAAGCGTAAAAAAACACAGGGCAAAGTAATCAGACATGATAAGCGCCACCGGGTATCTTTCCAGGCTTAAAATCTTTTTTTTGCTCATGCTTACTCTGAGTGCATGTTGCAAAAAAAAGCAATTTTATAGACGAAAAGAGTTCTTAAAAAAAACTTTTTTTGTGTCTCCTTTAGCGGAAGGACCAATTACTATTTTTATTCACGGAACAAAAACATCGGTCATTTCACGATTGGTGCATCAATCTGATTATCCTAATGGTTTGGTATGTGCACGGGGTATCCATACAAACTCGCTCCTTACTCGCGTTGCCTTTACGCTGTGTGAAACCGATCCTCAAAATTTTTCACTTGATAGGTTTTATTTATATACCTGGCCAGGAAAGCTAAATTTTGAAAATAGATTGCGCGCCGCTGAACAACTATACAAGGTAATTCGCGCACATAAAGGTCCCCTCACCATCATTACGCACAGCCATGGATCAAATGTTGCGCTTAATTTGGCTTATTGGGCACAACAATACCAAGACACAACATTTAGTGTCGAACGGCTCATTCTGCTTGCACCTCCCGTACAGGAAGTAACAAAACCCTACGTCCATTCGCCCATTTTTAAACAGGTCTACACTTTTTATTCAAGCGCAGACCTTCTGCAAGTGGGTGATCCTCAAGCCCTCTATTGGGAATCATATGCCTATACTAAGTGCTCTGCAATCCCTCTTCTTTCTAACCGAACATTTGATCCTGCACCTTCGATCGTACAAACTCGTATCCTGCTTGATTGGCATAGCACCGGGCACCTTAATTTCCTGCTTACGCGCTTTATTAAAAAGCTCCCTGCATTACTCAAGCTTGTTAAAGAAGCTGCAGACAACGATGGTTACGCACGGATGCGAAACTGCTTCATCGCAAATATTCCCCTTTTTGATCTTCCTGTGCATCTTGTTGAGCCAAGTGTGCTTAAAAAAAGAGGACATATACCCCGCAACACCTACCATAAAACAAAACGTATGCTAAAAGAATCAAGGCTTAAAACGAATGAGGCGCGCCGCGTTTAAAACAATAAGCAGATCGGGGATCGCATGAAACAATGCTGCTTGAATAGGAGTAAGATAGTTCAGTAATGCAAGAACAATGCCAAGGGCATGCGTACAAGCAAAGCCCACAAGCAAGTTCTGCCGAACAGTTCTCATAGTAGCGCGTGCCAAATCATACAAAAAAATAATTTGATTGAGATCACCTGACATTAATACAACATCCGCTGCCTGAATTGCGGGTTCCATTCCCATACCACCCATTGCAATACCCACATTTGCGCGCTTAAGCGCCGGTGCATCGTTAATACCATCACCCACCATGGCTACAATATGTTTACGGTCCTGAAGATTTTTTATCATGGCAAGCTTCTGATCAGGCATCACATTTCCATAAGCCTTTTCTATCCCCAATGCTTTCCCTACCAAAGAAGCTACTTGCTGCTTATCCCCGCTTAAAAGCATAATTTCCTGTATGCCCCTTTTTTTTAAATCACGTATCATTGAAGAGGCTTCAGGTCGTATGTTGTCTGCAAGACATATTTCGCCAAATACGTTAGTTCTTGTGGCAACATAGATGGTACTCAAATTTTCCCCTACTGTACATTTTGGAGGTAAATGCATGTTACCATGCTCTCGTGCTTCAATAAAATGACGATTACCCAGCATGTACTCCACGCCCTGATAGTACATAGTAATTCCATGGCCAGTAAGCGAAACATACCTCTCAGGCTCGGCAATTTCCAGGCCCTCCTGATGCGCTCGCTTGAGTACCGCTTGAGCAAAAATATGGCCTGATCTTTTTTCTGCAATTGCCGCTATCGTAAGTACATCCTGCTCTAAATAGTGCTCGTCAAAACTGGTAATGGAAACTATTTCAGGCGTACCCATAGTGAGCGTACCCGTTTTATCAAAAATAATAATATCTGATGATGCAATCTGCTCTAAGCAGCCGCTCCTTTTTATTAATATTCCTCTTCTAAAGGCTGCTACCAATGCTGCCAAGAAAGTGAGTGGCGTCACAAGCGCTAATTCCAATGGCGAACCAAAAATACACAAGGTAATGATAGTTTTGATGTCACGAGTTATAAGCCAGACAAGAGCCAAAAAAACCAAAAAAAGCGGCGTAAAAATTGCTGTAATGCGATCAGCAAGAAGTACCACATGCGCCTTTGAAGATTCTGCCTCCTGCAGGAGTTTGCTGATTTTGCCAAAAAGGGTATTTTCGCCAATCTTTTGAGCCTCAATAATAATGCTTCCCGCTTCTACGTAGGTACCTGCAAAAACAAGCTCGCGAGGCCTTTTTTCTAGGGGACTACTTTCACCCGTAAGGACCGCTTCCATAATGCTTGCTTCGCCCTCAATTATTACCCCATCAACGGGAATATGCCCCCCTGTTTTAATTACTAAGAGCATACCAGGCTTTACAGATTCTAAAGGAATTTTTTCTTCTTTGGTGCCTATTTTAACCGTTACATCGGTAGGGATAAGCTTTACCAATCCCTCAAGCGCGCTCTCAGTACGCTCCTCAATAAGTGTTTCAATATAATGTGCTATAAGCATAATAAGAAGAACGACCGTAATTGCAGTTTCCTCATGACCAATAAGCGCGATAATCGTTGCTATGCTTAAAAAAAATTCTGCACTCATTTTCTTTTGAGAAAGAAGAATTAGTCCTTCATAAGCAATAGGAATAAAAGCTAAAAAAAGGGGCACATAGCGCCAAAGAGCATTGAAACCAAATGCTGGTGGGATTAAAAAAAGAATCAGGACAAAAAGTATGTATGCAACTTGTTCTAGGTGATATGAATGGCTTCTACTACTCTTCATAACTCATTAACTTGAGGAGCCGGGAACAAAACAGCCGTTATCAAATGCAGGAAGACGCTGTATCATTGCCTCGACCGTCAGCGCATCATGATGCGTTTTAACTCGATTCTGTTTAGTAATTACCCGATGAAACAACGATAAGCTTTTGCCAAAAAAATAGAGTCCAAACGCGGCTAATGATCCACCAAAAATAGTCTCATCCCGCTCGGAAATTGCTGGTTCTGCCGTTTGCCCTTCAACGGGAGCTTGGGGAGGGCCATAGGTAAATCCAAACCTACCCCAACGCAGTAAAAATTCTTTAATACCAAGCTTCTTTAGAATACAATAATCAGCTGCCAGCGCAAGAAAGCTGCTCCCTAGTGCTCCATATGCTAAAGCTTTAATACAGCCGCCTATATCTTTAAGCTTGAACTGATGTAATTCAGCATACGTCTGATTAGTAATTTCTTGGGCTAGTTTTACATATTTATTTTTCGCGTCAAGACTCATAAGATAGCCAGGAATAAGCAAATCACGCAATCCTTCTGGATCGCAATTTTCTATAGTCTCTACCAGCTTATCATCAGATGAACAAAGCACATGAGAAGAACAAAAGATGAGTAATACAAACATGCAGGCATATTTCATGGGTCCCCCTTACTGTTATTGCTACAAAAATACCGTATTATATGTACAAATGCAACAGATCCTATAGGATACTCTGAGCAATGAATACTACCAGCCTCTTTTAGCTTAATACATTACCCCAGTCATCGATAGCATCTTTTACTTGCAAAGATCGCGCAAAATCCCGTTTCCTATCAGAGGCGGTTACTCCCTTATAGCATTCATTCATTCCTAATGCCAACAGGAGTAAGCCGCCGGGTCCCCCCAACCCTTCTCCAGCCAAAGGCCATTTCTCAAGGGATTCCTTAACCATTGGAGTATTATTTTCGTAATAACAGTGGTCGTTCATATTGATAAGAAATCCTGCATATCTTTTAAGCAGATAGCCACCCATACCAGCCAAAGCAACACCACCAAGCAGACGCATTTTGTCGCGCCAATCAAAACGCTTTTGAAGGTGGAGCTTCGCTTGCTCTGCCGCTTTATCTGCAAGGTGCATATAATCTTTTTTTTGATTCGCTAATTGTGCTATCTCTTTTACATTAAACTGTAAAAGACGAGCCGGATTGTGATTTTCTATTGCCTTTTTAATGACATCTTGATTATGAGCGAGTGAAAGACTCACAGAAAAAATGGCTGATGCTACTACACCTATCTTCATCGTGTTGACCTTTCAAAAATACTTCTATTTATTCTCTTTGAAAGTCTAACTCTCTTAGCTCAGCTGAGCAAATGGTACCCCAGGTAGTTATTTTCGACAAGGCCAGATATCACAGGTTGAAAAAGTCGCGCCAAGGCCAATAAATCCTGTTGTAGAGCGCTTACTTATAAAATCATTTGCACCGAAGGTAAGATAGAATCCATTGGTAAAATAGAGTCTATTAATCCACTTAAGATAGGGGCGGCAATCAGAATCAAACCGGGTATGGCCTTTAAAATCAAAAGCCTCAAATGAACTTATCCATCTGACGCAGTCTAAGGGCAAGCACCAATCGAAACCAAATCCTGCCGTGCCTTGAAAGAGGCCAGCTCTTACTTGCCAATTAAAGGGCAATCGAGCTCCCACTTGCAGGTTGAGGGTGAATGAATCGCTCTTTTCCTCTTTAATTGTTTTGCAGCGCCCATCTACTCTTTCATACTTTTTTTTTGCAAACCCATGGTGTGAATAGACCGGTCCTACTAAGCAAAATAGATCAGAACAGGGGTATAACCACACATCAAAATACCCCTTTACATTCGTTCCCCTACATCTTTGCGGCAATACCTCAAAATGGGTATCAAGCCCAAGAGCACATCCTCGTGCGCAACGCAAGCAGTTTCTGGCAAATTGTGCGGTACTTTTAACATCTTCATATACTTGTGTATCATGTAAAAGCTTTCCCAATGAACCTTGACCCTCCTTTACCTTTTGCACTAAATCACCAATCTGAGCCACGGGCTCTTGTGCTTTATCTAAAGCTTGATGAACATGCAACGCAACATCCTTAAACGCATCCAGCGTTTGATTAACTCCTTTACTACATGAATCAGCCGAATCAGAAAACTGATCAATAAGAATATTAACACGATTAAGGCTTTGCTTAAGCTCTTTAATGAGATCTTGAGTACGCGCCGCTATATCCGAGGAAGCCGTTCCCAAGCTTTCCATATGTTGGGTAATTTTTTGGAATGAATAGAAAAGATCGTCGATAGATACAAATTGGCGGATGCTCAATGGTAACACAGATCCCGGTTGTAGGGCCGCCCCAGGAATACTTGCAGGAATGAGCTCTAAATATTTTGCTCCAAGCAGCCCTTCCTGACGAATCAGGACTTGCATTCCTTCATACAGTGTACATTGTTTGAGAATCCTTAAGCCAACCTTTACCGAAGTGTCAGGACACAACTCAATAGATTCAACCCAGCCTGCTTTTACACCAGAAATTTTAACATCAGCTTTAGGAGTAAGCCCTGCGACATCTTTGCAAAAAAGCGTGTAGCAAACATATGCAGAATTATCAAATCGCAAGCTTCCAAGCTGGAAACTCATATACAGAAAAATTGCAGTGGCAGCAAGAACAAAAATGCCAACAAGTGTCTCGGTTTTAAAATGCACTCTTTATTCCTTACTTTATCCTAAAGCCAGTAGAGCTTGGTAACCCTGAAAATAAAGCTTTTAGGTGACAACCCAGTACCTGGCTCTGTCAGTTCTATAAGGGCGCCCATTCTTTGCACCGCTGTCCCGACTTTACAATAAGATACCACGAAAAAGGCTGTTGCTTCAAATTCGGTTGCAAAAAGGGCTGCTAAGGGCTTTTCAAGAGCGGAAAATTTTTTACCGTAAGCTTTTTCAAAAATAGGATCCCAATCTTGCGCCCAATTCATCTGTGGCTTTAATTTCTTAATCAATTTTTTATCTATCTTGAATTCTTTGGTTTCCTTTAATCCCAAAACCGTTTTAACTGACTGAGAAAGCAGCCATGGATTCACTTTTGACGTACGGTCAGCTGCCGTAAAAAGATCCATAAGAAACAGTGGTCTCTTTGACATATCTTGCGTAACAAACACGCTATCTTTTAATTTCGCTAACCGAGGTATCTTTAAAAAATCTGTTGCATCTTCAAGCGATTCTACTCCACTTAAGGCATCCTTTATGCCTACTTCTTTTTCCTTTTTAAAGTGCTCATCAATCAGAGATGCCAAGCTCTTTTTTTGCTCTTCTCCAGGTTTAACCTCAGCCGGTTGGTTTCCTTGAGCCTGCTGGCCAGGCGCTGTGGCAGGAGTACCTGGTGCTCCTGGCTGAGCTGCTCCCGGAGGTCCCGCCTGCCCTGGTTGCTGATTTGGAGTTTGCCCCTTTTTCTCCTCCTGGTCCGTCTTTCCTTTCTGTTTTATATCTTTAAGCAGCTCATCCAAATTGATTTTTCCCTGCTCAGATGCTACATAATAGGTTATCGTTCCCTTGATGTCGTCTCCATCGACTTCAAGGGTGCTCCAATGATTGATGAGGGGAAGCACCTTTAACATCCATTCTTGGAGCGGTTCAAGCGCTTCTTCTTTTTTTTCTTCGCCCCCCTTTTGAGCTTTATCTGAGGGTTGTGTATGAGCTTCCTTTTTTTCTGTTTCTTTTTTCTCGATAACAACATAGGACAGGTGACTCAAAACCAACTCAAGGGAACTCAGGGCAAGCAGGCGAGCTTCCACTCTGTCGCGTGCAACACGCACCGTCTGGTGGTATCTAAAAGATTCGCGCACCACAGCCGTGATAAGGGCCACGGCTACCGAAATAATAAGAAGTGTAAGCGGGACAATATACCCTTTTTTGTACATACGCACCTTAGGGACCTTTAAATATCTGACCAGCGATATCGCTGAGTCTTTCAAAAATATTCTGCTTTTTTTGCTTCTTAGGAACATACGGATTGTAGCTCATTACCTTAAACATAAAATCAAACGGATACTCCGTTCCCACTCTATCTACTACCACGCCTTTCAATCGCACGTATGCGGGAATAAGCGATTTATATTTTGACCAAATATCTTCCTCATTCCATTCCTTAATTACCGTTGTACTTTCTTTTTTAGGCGCTGGTTCGCTCTTCGTTTGTTCTTTACCTTTTGGAGCTTTTTCCTGAGATTCCTCTTTCTGCACATATTCGATAAGCGTACATTCTATTTCAAGCTGTCTTATTCCCGAAATAAGCTCATAAGAAGGAGAAAAATCCTGCTTTTTAAGCGCTTGGGCCGAAAGTTCTTTCAGACTAAAACGATACATGAGCCGCAGGCTTCCAGGCCTTTGCGGGTCAGGAACCAACATATAGGCAACTCGTCGCGTTGAGGGCATGGGCAATAAAGAGCCATCTCGATCAAGAATCGTAACAGCGCCTGTCGTAATAAACGATAAAAAGAATGAATCTTTTTTAGCCTCCATGCTAAAAACGGGGCTGATCCCCTGAGAGGCTTGTTTTTTTTCTTCTTTTTTTTCTGATTTTTCTCCAGACTTCTTCTCCTTTTCTTGCATCTTTTGCACATACATCCCAAGTGAACTGCGAGGAGTAAACATGCCAAGAATATCCTTTTCAAGCTGGTTATAAAAAGCCAAAAAAGGAACATCAAGCTCTATAATATTGGTTATACGACCTACTGACTTGCGAGTCACATTCAGCAGCTGGAAAAGACTGAGTCCTATAAGGGCCGCCATAAAGAGCGCTATAACAACTTCTAAAAGACTAAATCCTGGCTTCACTTTTTTTCTCCACCCGCGGCACAAAACGAAGCCGCGCATAGGTTTGCGATTTCGGACCTAATATAGTACGATACGAAGCTTCTACGCGCTCTACCTCAAGCATACTAGCATTTTTGAGCGCTTTGGCAGTCGGTTTTTTAATACTATAGTTCATGGTAAGGGGCGGGAAATCAATAACCTTTTTAAGCTCCTTTTCCTTCTGAAAAATGCGATCTCGATCGGCTTCAACAAAGAAGCTTTTAATAAAACCTATACGATCGACGAACGCATGCGAAAGAAAAACAACACGTGACAGCGCCCCCTGCAAACTCAGCAAGGTAGTCACGCTGATTCCCACGATGAGAATTGCAAGCACAACCTCGAAGATAGTTAATCCCTTAGCATTCATTTGAGCCTAAAAACCGCAGTAAAAGGATTTAAATAAAAATCGTACAGACCGCCACGCGGGTTCCCTGCCCGTACCTTATGATCTAAAAGAGTCATGGTTACTTCCTGGCTTATTCCTTCAGGATTAATTAAAAAATAGACCGTACGTTTTTCTCCCCCACCTGCAGAAAATTGACTCTGTCCATCAATGATCACATCCTGAATTTCTACTGCATCGGGTATGGTAATAGTTTTGCCCGTTCCACCGCCCACCGCACGAATCTCAACTTTTTTCCCAGGCAGATCAAAAAATACTTTCTGTACTTTACGCGTTTGCAGAGCAGCACTTACCGCTTCACTGGTAAGAACATTCAGGCTCCCAATAAAATCCTGAGCTGGCGTGGCAGGAGAACGAAGAAAACGAGGAACCCCTATGCTTGCTATAATCCCCACAAGCAGTATAACAAGCATAAGTTCTATAAGCGTAAATCCATCTCGCATCATTCTTGAGAACGAGGAGACCGAATCTGTGCAGTTCCGCTTGATCCTCTAGAATAAAGATCATAGGGAGGTCGTGTCCCCTTTGGATTTAAGGTATACACAAAGGGCTGCTTCCATGAATCTTCCAAATCAGCCGGAGCTGCTATAGCCTCACCCCATCTTTTTTGTAGACCAGGCTTTGAAGGGCCTTCTGTAAGCTCTCGCAAATCGGTGTCGGTGGGATATTCACCTATTTGTGTATTATACATCTCAATCATGTTATCGAGTGCCGCAAGCTTACTTCTTGTGGTTGATTCTTTAGCTTTTTGAAGCCAACGCATTCCTCCTAAGACACCGCCTATAAGAACACCTATAATCATGATAACAACCATAATTTCTAGCAAACTAAACCCTTTTTTTAAGGGCTCTCTTTGCATTTCTTTATATGTCATACAACATCCTTTCTGGTTACTGCAATTTATCTGCCTGATTCATAAGGCTTTGTATAGGGAGCATGATGGCTGCCACCACAAAACCCACCACTACGAACATTATCACAAGCATAATGGGACCAATCGACGCTGAAATCCCGTCAGCTTTTTCTCGTAAATCATCTTCATAATACCGAGCAACGCTTAAAAGCATCGCATCAAGCTGCCCACTTTGTTCACCCGTATTTATCAAATAGATAGCTACGGGGGGAAATAAATGTGTCTCCTTTAAATATTGTGCAATTTTACCCTGCTTTATAATATTTTCACGCGCTTTTTCCAATGCATTAGTAAGTACCTTATTATCAACAATTTTTACCACAATGTTAAGTGATTCTGCCAAATTTACCCCCCCTTCCACCAGCATACCCAAGGTTCTACAAAACTGGACTATCGCACTTGTTTTTGCAAAATATCCTATGATCGGTAATTTTAATTTCCAGGTATCGATGGTATAGGCGCCAGAGGCTGTAGATTTCCAAAGGTAGTATAATCCTATAAGGAGCGCTGCAATAATAAATAAAATAATCCAATGATTGACCATAAAATTCGATGCCGCAAGCAAAATTTTTGTAGGCAAAGGTAGTGGAATATTCTGCCCTTTAAATACATCGGTTATTTTGGGAACCACAACGGTAAGTAAGCCTATGACAACAAGAAAAATTATAATGAGCTGAAAAATGGGATACCGTAGAGCTCCCACCACCGCTTTTCTGATTTCCTCACGCCTTTCTAAAAAGTCGGTGAGCCGTTCTAAAATAGTTTCAAGCTTACCCGTAGCTTCACCAGCTCGCACAAGTTGAACATAAATTGAATCAAATGTTTCGGGGAACCGCGCCAGGCCCTCTGCTAACGAACGCCCCTCTTTAATACCATCTTTAAGAGCAATAACAACATTCTTTAGATTTCCGTCAGTTTGTTCAATAAGCAACTCAAGAGCCTGAAGAAGCGGTACACCAGCTCTTAACAAGACACCCAGCTGTTTGGTAAAAAAGATCTTATCCTTGAGAGTAATACGACGCCTAAAAAAACGCTTATAAAAGGGTTCCCCGGCAGCTTGCTTTGCGCTCGATTCGATTTTTGTTGGGTATAAGCCCATCCTCGCAAGCTGTTCACGGGCGCTCCCTGCCGTTGGTGCATCAATTTGCCCGGACACTTTTTTGCCCTCTTTAGACAGCGCTTGATAGTAATATAATGCCATGCAAACCTTTGTGCTGCTTGATCATCTGCTCACGCCATGGTAGGATAAGTGCAATTTGACATCCCTCACGTTTTGTTTAAAGGAGCAGATTGTGAAAAGCACTCATTCGACCTATAAGAGTATTGTTGTAGTACTTCTGTATTGCACAACAACCTACTCTCTCTCCCTTCAAGATACTGCAAAACAGTCCCGCAGGCAACAGATGCAGGAAGAGAAAATGGCTATCCCAGAATATTTTTACCGTCCTTTAGAATATTCGGATACCAGCTTTTCTTTTTTTCTGACCAGGATATATAACCACCACAAGTATCCTCAGCATTTTTTAGCACTTAATTTTATACCCCATGTCCTTACAGGTTTACATCTTGCTCCCCAGGCTGAGCAACCCCGTCGCTATATGTCAAAGTTATTCTACCTGTTTGATCGTAAGATGCAGGGAATTTATATTAACCCTTATGCTTTTTATGAACTCCTTAAGGGACTTCCTGCCGCTCTTGCCCCCTTTTGCTCTATTGTAAAAGAAAAAAATGATATCGTTGTGCAGATAAAAGAATATATCGGCACCTATATCATTGAAAATTTTAAAAAATTACAAACTCATCCAGATCAGACGCTTAATGAGCTTGCCTCACACCTCTATGATGTTACGGTAATGAGCGACACAAAAGATTTGTCAATCAAAGATTTCCAGCATTCTCTTCATTATTTTCTTGCACGCGGATTGAGCAATCTTGTGTGGAGCCCAACTGAGCAAGGTGCCACCTGGGAACTGGTTAAAGATATCTCTGTGGTCCTTGGAAAATTCACCGAGTATTTCATGTTAGACGAAGAAATGCTGGATGACCTCCTTTGGGTACTGCTTATGAGTTACGTCCGTTTCATAGATCTCTGTGCACCAGATCTTGACCAACCTTTTTTTGATAGCACCTTACGCGATCTAAAAGCAGAAAAATTTGCACTCTGGCTTACGCCAGAGCGGGAGAATCTTATCACCACTAAGGGCGAGTACCTACAACGCGCACTCATGGAAGCAGAAATTAAATCCCGAACCTGCTCATCAGCCCTTGTAGTTGATCCAGCGCGATAAATGGAAAAAAACAAAAAGATTTTTCAGATTGCGCAATTCTTGGTAGGCTAAGAAAAAGCATACCGGATTAAGAGGGGAGACTTATGTCAAAGCGCATTATTAAGGGAAAATTAGAAGTCATTTGTGGCTCTATGTTTTCTGGCAAATCTGAAGAACTCATTCGCCGCGTACGCAGAGCCGAATTAGCGCAACAAAAAGTGTGTGTTTTTAAACATAAGTTTGATAACCGCATGGCAATTGACTACATAACCTCTCACGGGGGGGAGAGATATAAGGCAATAGCTATTGAAAGTCCTGCAGATATAGAGCTTTTTCTGTCAGATGATGTGAGGGTCATTGCAATCGATGAGATTCAATTTTTTGGTGAGGATATCGTACCAGTCATCTTAAATCTTGTTGACTTTGGCAAACGGGTAATTACTGCGGGACTCGATTTAGATTTTCGTGGCATACCTTTTGGGTGTATGCCAACACTTCTTGCTCTTTCCAATTCTGTTACTAAGCTCAACGCTGTATGTATGATATGCGGCAATGAAGCACTCTATACTCAACGTCTTATAAACGGACGCGCAGCTAATTTCGATGATCCATTAATACTTATCGGTGCCCAAGATTGTTACCAAGCGCGCTGCAGGGATTGCTATATCATTGATAAATCTGCATGGGTAGTCGATTCAAGGCCAAGCGTATAACTATGGCAAAAGAGACAACACAGTATTCGTGCACCCAATGCTCCTATCAGACTATTAAATGGTTAGGCTGCTGTCCGCAATGCAAGACATTCGATAGCATGGAGCTTTCTACGCATACTTCTTCGAGATACAGCCCCGCTGTTGCCTTAACCGATCTTACCCATGTTGCGACTAAGCCCTTTACGCGTATGCTCACCGGCATCAAAGAATGGGATCGCGTTACGGGCGGTGGCATAGTACCCGGCGCTTTTATGATTCTTACAGGAGATCCTGGCATTGGAAAATCTACGTTGCTTCTGCACGTGGCACAGAAGCTTGCCCAAGACCATCTGGTCTACTACTTTTCTTCTGAAGAATCTCTTGAGCAAGTGAAAATGAGGGCGGAACGGCTTGGCTGCTTGGCACCAAAGCTCCTTTTTTCTGATCAACCTAATCTTGATGCACTTATCACAACCTGTGAGCAGCATAAACCCGCAATCGTTATCCTTGATTCTATCCAAAACTGCTACACTCAGGAAAGCCACATGACACCGGGAAGCATAGGCCAATTGAAAGAGGTAACTTTCAAGCTCATGCGTTTGGCAAAACAACACACGATTGCCGTCATTGCAAGCGGTCATATTACTAAGGAAGGTGTCATTGCAGGACCAAAGACCCTTGAGCACATGGTTGATGCAGTTTTTTATCTTCAGGGAGAAGATCGCTGGCAAACAAGAATTTTACGCTCGGTAAAAAATAGATTTGGCACCATCTGCGAGATTGGCTTTTTCCAAATGGAAGAATCAGGACTCCAAGAGGTAGCAAACATTAACGAGCACCTTTTAGAAGAAATCTCCTATAGCCCGGGATCAGTGCTTATCAGTTTTATAGAGGGTTCCCGCCCTTTACTTATTGAATTGCAAGCTTTGGCGCTCGCTTCTAAATATGGGATCCCCCAACGCGTTGTTTCGGGTATTGACCATACCCAGGTCGTACTCATTGCAGCAATTCTTGAAAAATACCTGTCAGTAAAACTGAGCACCCACGACATTTTCTTTAAAATTAGTGGCGGCTTTAAAATTAAAAGCGCAGCTGCTGATCTTGGTATAGCGCTTGCGCTGCTCTCAAGTTATTTTCAAAAGCCGTTACCAGAAAAATCACTTGCACTGGGAGAAATAAGCTTAACCGGCCATATAAAACCAGTAAATAATATGAAAATCCATGTGTCTGAAGCGGAGAAATTTGGCATCACACGACTTATGCTTGCCCAAAACCAAAAATTAGAGACAAGCTTAATGACACTCAAGTTTTCAAACGTACGAGAGCTTCTTACGCTCTTTGGGGAAGAAACTAATGTTTACTAGTTCTGATTTGATCGTCCATCGCCAAGAGATACAGGTTCGTGATTTTTCTCTTGAGCCCTAAGCTGCGCTTTTGCCCTTTGGATAAGGTACTCAAGATCCCTTGGTGAAATTTTTCCCCAGTAAGCTGAGTGCTCAAAGGCTTGGCATATCACTATCTTTTTTGCTTTATCTCTGTCATCAATGCTGACATTATCATAGTGCAAAGCTTTAAAAGATTCTTTTATATAGGCTACTGCTTGCTGCAATGTCAACGCATCCGGGTGCGGTGGTATTGCAATACTTATCGCGATCTGTGCAACTTTTAGAGCACTACTCATTATGTACATACAAATTCCTATTTACTTAAAAGAGCATTCTTATCTTCATTTAAAAATGGCCTGATAAAACGAGTATGTATAAATGCGATGGAATTGCGGCCTAGCTGATTCAGTTGTCCGTTAAAAGAATCTTGGATAAGGATAAACGGCTTACCTTTCTCCCCTTTTACCACCGAAACTAAAATCCAATGCCCTGGGACATTCACAGCAAAATGAATCGCTCCGGGTTTATTAGGATTAATGCATTCCTCTTGAAACCTAGTCCTTGCGTGCTCTATCATAAAACTTCGAATCCAATCATCATCATGATGATTCTTTATCCACTGCAAGAGCTTAGATTTACGAAATATCTCAAACTCTGTAGCAAATATCTTTCTTTTCCGCTCAGAAAAATTATTATCCTTACTATCATTCAATAAATTGTATTCCTCTGTCAGACGATTTAGTAGGAGGGGATCAGATTTGCACACCATCCCCAGTGCCTCTATGTCATCAAAAAAGGAAGTGTAGCTATACCAAGGATCAAATACCTTTCTCTCATAATCAAATGCCTTTTCTTTTTGTTTCAAAATCTTCTTTATTTTTTCCTGCTGAGCATCAGCATCTTTAATTTTCACTAATTGTTTATAATCCTCAATTAACCGATTCGACTGGTCTGGTTGAGCATTATATGCAGTTTGTAAAACAGCTTCGAATTCGTTAAAATAGGCATTATACTGTTCTACCTCTTTAAGATGTGGCTTCAACATTTCCATTTCGTACGTAAACTCCCCACGTCTTTTTTCAAAAATCTTTTTTACTTTTTCTCCGACATTTTCCTTGCTATTGAATAAATCTACTTTCGCATTATATTCCCCAATGAGTGTATTAAGTAATTTGGAATCACTGTAACAGGCAGCTTCCAATGCCTTTAGGTGCTTTTCAAAATAGCTGCGATATTGCTTAATGTCATTATAAGATTTGAACAATACTGACATCTCATCTTTAAATAATTTTTTTCTTCTTTCAAAAATTTTTAGCAATTTTTCATTATCATTTTTACTTTCGTTCAACGAGTCTTTACCATTGTCCGGAACTAACTGACAAACTTTATAAGAATGAGAACGATAGACTTCGTCCCATGCACGCTGGTGTCGCTCAAAATACTTTCTATCAAGTTCAAGTTCTTCGTAAGCTCTATTCAATGCCATAAGGTGTGAATCAAACATGAGCCTTTTATTTTTAGAAATCGCTTTCAATGCGTCTCTCACTAGATCCTTATTCTTGAAAATTTCTTCGCTTGTTCCGTTTATGAAATCAGCATAGTTGGCCTTGTGCTTGGAATTTTCCTCTCTCGATTTCTTATTTTTCTCTCTCATTTCTTTCAATAAACTACCGCGATTGACAAGATTAATGACACAATCTTCCAGCGCATTTTCTTTTACTAACTCTTCACACTCATCGCGAAACTCCCCGGCCTGATCACAATTTTGCAATGTCGTCTGAAGCTTATTAAAAAAATTATCATATGATTCTTTCCATTTTTCAAAGCATGCTCTATTTTGACACTCAAGAAGCTTACTGTAGGCCCTTGCAAGCAAAGGCCAATCTGATTGATAAAATGCAATCATAGGAATTATACTTGTGTCTTTAGCGCCGATTACATAAAAATTCGTCAAACCAAATTCTTTTGCTAAATCAACTAAATGACATCCTTGCGCTTCTCCTTTTGCCCAATCTTCTGGCATCTCGCTACGTGGTGGGAATTCTTTTGGATATTCCAATACACTCTCTGTATATGCGGGATCATGGTATAATCTCTTTAAATACCTCATACATACATTTACGGAACTCGCTACATGATCACTGCCAGACAAAGTGCCGATCTTATTAAGCTCTGGTTCTACAATCTTTCTTGATTTAGCAGGAAAGTGCTCAATAGTAAGACCAGATGGTACAGATGAATTAGCATTGATAGCGCCTCCATTCTTAAGATTGGTCTCTAATTTTAACGCAGCAAGAAAAGATCTCCATCCGCAAGACCAGCAATCGTTTTGATAAATAGACTTGACATAGAATAGGTCATTAAAAATTTCTTGCTCAGACATCTTACCAAAACCACTTCTTGGTAGCGGCAACAAAGTTGTATCATTTTTGCATAAAAACTGGAAGTGCGCCTTCTTTATATAATCATCTAGTACAGATTGGGAAATTTGACCCCTCCTATCTGTCTTTTCCAGAACACCAAGAATGATCTGTTTTTTAATAGTTTTAAGATCAGCTCTGCCATCAATTTTTGTCTTCACGTAAGCTACTGCCTCATCAAGTGTTTTTATGCTTGGATCAACTCCAGTAGTAGCAGGTAAAAAAGCCTGCCCTAAAACTTGAAGAAATTTTAACGTGGTAACTATAGTTGATTGCATAGCGGATACTTATTTACGAAAAGGCCTGTTTTAAATTATGCCAAGCCTTAGAAATCATTTTGTATTTCGTGTTCGCAATGATAATACTGGCATCAAGAACTAATGCTGCAGTGTAGATAAGCGGTTTATTAAATTTCTCTTCGAGAGAAGTTTTTTGTAAACGTTGCGAGTATAGGTCGCCATCATCTGGATTTTCGTTATTTTTCTCAAGAGCTTGACGTTCACGTTTTACCTTGTCAGTAGAAAGTTCACACGTACTTAGCCAGTATATGGCTACTGCGCAAGCTACATTAAGCGAGGACCACCCGAGGCCTTTTGCTAAATATTTCAATCTTTCTTTCATTTTTTTTGGGGGTTTAGCATCTTCCTTCTTTTCTTGCTCACTGCTCTGTGCAGGGCCTAAATCCTTCCGAGAATTTATGGAAATAGCTTCTGAATCTTTCTGAATCTCTCCATCTGTTTGTACAGCAAGCAACGAAAAATTTACAATTAAAGAAGATACCAATAATAGCAAATGGGGAATAATTTTCATATTATCTCATATAATTTCATTAAATGTTTCTTTACTATATTCATACGCTGTCATGCTGGCTAACGTCAGAAGCACCTCTCCTCCGACAAACCCAACTTTATGTAATATGTAAGGTGAAAACAGTAATCCTCTTCCTTGCACGGCAATACACAGCGTGCAGAGCCCACAAACGAGTGAAACCACACCGACACTAGTACCTTTTGCAGTTAATAAACATTTTTCAAGAAGTGATCTTTTTTTGGCCAAGCTTGCCAGAGAATTCTCGGGCAACTTTTTATCTTGCTGCACTTCGCTTTTATTAAAAACTGGGGGCAGAGAAGTTTGTTCTTGCGCCGCTATAGCGTTCACCTGAGCATCTTGTGCACAGAGGAAGGCTCCAACAAAAGAACCGATGGTAAAAAATAAAATATGTTTACTCAACATTGCTTTTCCCTAAGATAAGCATCAATTGAAACAATTTTTTCACGCTCATCCTCTATAGTGAGTATACTTAATTTTTTATACTGCCTACAAGGAAAGAATATTATTTTTTTAAAAATGCGCAAGTAGTCTCTTATTCTTTCCCTAGGAGTTACTCTGCAAATGCCACTCTTTGTTTACTCTATACTACAAAAATAGGTGAGCACAAGACTTAGATGTACTCGCTTTTTAACCTATTTCTGCATCTGCGTAATTCTTGCAAGAATAGTTGGCAATAAACGCTGTATGAAGAAATTTTACAAACTCTATCATATCACCGGTATCTTTCAAATCAATATTATATGAATCAAGAATAGCCATAACAGGTCTGCTGTTCGGTGATAGCTTCATAACGGCAATCAATATCCAATGCGGTTCGGGCACCTGCAGATTACAAATAAATAAATGAAGCGCTTTCTGTGATTGAGCTAAATCGTTTCTAATATATTCTATACAGGATTCTGTTAAATATTCTTTAGCGTAATTCCTATACTCTTCAGGTACTCCAGGCGCAGTCTGTTCAAAAAGAATTCCTTCATCTCTGCCTCCGGAAAATGCAAGTATATGTAAATTCTTAAGATATACATGAGGCAGTGAACAGAGTTTTACTATATTGCCGGCGTCAAGAAATTCCTTGGAGCCCTCAAGAAAATTGCTTACCGTTACTTCCTTCCCCTCACTATCGATCTCTTTGTGGGTCCCGGATTTTTCATGCAAAAACTTTTGGCAATAGGCGATACCTGTATATTTACCCTGCGTCTCCTTCTCCCCCAAAATCCTGAAAAAATCTAGGGCAAAGCGGCTTATAAAGTCAGTGCTCACTTTGTTTTGTTCAAAGGCGCTTTGAAGTGCCAATGCATTCGGAATGGTCCAATAGCCACAGGTCCACCCATTAGTTTGGCGCACCGAAGTAAAATAAAAAATATCTAAAAGATCATCCTCATTTAGCTCTTTCAGCTTAACGGGCAAGACGTTTAAAGAACACTTATTGCCAAAGACAAGCTCTGCTATCACTGAGGCACGAATTCGATTGAACTGCTCATCAGTGAGATTAATATCAGCGCCATTTTCGTACACTTTATCAACAGCCAATTTTTTTGCCGCACATGCACTATCTTGAGCAATCGCATGCTTTACGCAGACAGCATCAATATGCTCAATAAGTTTCGTAACAGCATCCTGCTGAGTGAGAGCGGGTCCCTGAGCTACAGAAGAAAAAAACACTAAGGATTTAACAATAACATCTATCACATCATTCTCCTTAAAAGTAAGGGTTAGATATGCTATTTTCCTATTTTACTACAGATGTTTTTTTTGTGCTACGAGAAAAAGCTCGTTTAAGATAAGCAAATGATTTCTGAGGTATTTCTAAAGTAACATTAGTATAACCGATCGATGTGGCAGAAAGAAGCCCAAGAAAACTATATAACCACTTTAATTTCTCTCCCTGTTGTGCGGTTTTATACGCTTTTGAGTTTGTGTCAATGACTTCCTTAGGAAGTTTTAGATAATTTTGTAGGGGAGTACTTATTGCTTTTGTATAGGCTACAGTCAAGAAGTAATACATCGTATATCCCGATCCAGCAGCTATACCAGCCAGCGCTAGGCCTCGAGCAAGCAATTCAGCCCGCTCTTTAATTGATTTAGGAACCTTTTCCTTCATTTTCAGCTCTTTTGTAGTTTCGGGGGCTTGCGAGCTCGCGGCCAGCTGAGCTATGCTGCACATGAGGATAATTATTATGAGCAGGCGATTATTCATTTCTTTCCCGACCATTTTTACGCAAGAGTTTTACCGTTTGAATGCTCATACTCAATGCCTGATAAGCAGTGAAACCCAATCCCATTTCAAGAACTGCTAATTTTAGCACATCCCCTAAGGCAAAAGAATTCTGCTTTAAGAGCGTATGCATACCATAACCAGTTGCAGCTACAGCGCAACCACACATGATACTTAGCAATGCAGCCCCACTCATTTTACCAACCAAAAAGCACTTGTTAAAAAAAGTAAGACCGCGTTCACAGTCTTTTTCATCACGTACGTGCTGTGAAGCTTCTTTGGCTAACTCAGAATCAATCCCTTGCGATGTATCACTCTGGGTAGCAGTGAGCACAGCACCCCACAGTGAAAAGCAGATTAGAGTGATCCCTGAACTGTACGCGAACATGCACTTCCTTCCACTTTAAGGAATTACCATCCTGGTTAACTTTCCTACCACTGAGTATAGTACACCGGCCGCCAAATTTGCAATGAAGATTGTTTTTTTAATAAAAAAATATGCAATTATATTTATATAAATTACAGCATGTGCTCACGAATATGCTGTATTTGTGCAATTTTCAGCGTAAGAAAGCTGTCGAGCGCCACAAGCGCAAAAAAAAGGAGTGCTATAAGAGGAAGCTTCATACTTTTCCCTGATCTAAAATTTGTCATAAAACTGATATTTTTTATGCTACAGGATATAAAACAACTAATGCAATAGTTGTTTCAACTCATCTTGAAATTTCTGGCAGAAAGGGATTGTTCTTAAAATGCTATGCTCAATTGCAAACCAAGGGTATTAGCAAGAATAGCTCGTTTACCATTAAAGCCCCATTTAAACCATCCCATTAATGAGGGAAGAATGCGAGCTTCAGGCGAGCAAAATGTATAATTGGTCATCAGGATAAGACTGTGCGCCGTCCAGTCTTGCAAACTCTCAGCACAATTTACCAGAGCAGGATCAACAAGATCGTTGCACACAAAAAGACGATCTTCGTTTCTTTTTAAAAATTGATAATTGGCTTTAAGCGAAAGACCCGGCAAGAGATCGCATGATTCTACATACAGATTGTACTGCTGCCCAAGCCCAAATTCCCTAAATGCCGGTCTTTTCATCAAAAAAAGGAAATCCGTTTGGTTGCCCACAGATTTTATACGCCGCAATCGCGTATTACCAAAAAGATATAAAAACTCGACATCCACTCCTGCTCTTAGAGAATAATAAAAATCGAGATCCAGACCGCCCGCAAATTGTATTCCCCAAGAACCATCATTGCCAAACGGTATCGCTAAAATTTTATCGGGATCTGCTACCTTGCCGGTAGGAAAATCAATACCAAAACGGCCTTGAACCCGGACATTACTGAGCAGGGGCTTTGCCTGAGGGTAATCCCGTATCCAGCTAAGCTGCAGTACTAAATCACCAATGCCCGTGCGCCGCCACCCATAAAGATCGAGTCCCGCAATTTTTTGGATATGACCAAGAAGATCGGTTTCTAAACGCTGTTCTCCCGTCGTTTTCTCATTAAGCGACTGCCAGCGTACATTTTTTAATTCCATACTCAGCACAGGCAAATGGAAGGCCAGACTTAATCCATGATTAAAATAAAAACGCTGCGATAACAGAAGATTAACAGGAATTTTAAGATCGCCACAGGGCCTGAAAAATCCTTGCGTTCCATTTTCATCATTGATATTAAAAAGCTGTGAAAGCTGACCCGATGTTGAGTGGGCATCAAAACCTTTTAAACCGGCAAGCGCATTTTCATTCGTTTGATAGATGTGCAGAACATTTGTTTTTTTATCTTTGTTACTCGATTGGCCAAGACACACCTGAAAAAATTCATCTCCGTCATCCCTAAAGCCTTTTGTGCTTATTGCCCCTTCATAGCCAATGCTCAGCTGCCCCCCCCAGCAAGGCAAGGGTGGTGGCATCAAAGGCCTATCACTGGGCCTGAAAAGATTAATAGGAGGAATCGCTCTCCCATCTGATGACATGCAGACAAAAAGGAAAAGCACTAAAAGATTAATCATGATTAACCTTCGAAATTATTGTTGAATACGTATCCCAAAATCCCCTGGAACCATCCATGATCCTGAAGCTGAATCTCTCAGGAGCTTGCCCATTGAGTGCGCCTGAGTACCTGGACTATTTTCTTGAACATTAACAAATGATACACGACTACGAGCTCCACCAGGCTGCCCACTTTTTAATGTGGGTGGAAGGAGCTCTAAAAGTGCCTTACACTTTGCATAGGCACTACGAGAAACTGCAATAAGCGCCCCATCGGTAACTAGAAAATTTCGATAATCACCCAGTTGTGCAAAAAATGTAGAAAGATCTTTAATGAAAAAATCCGGTACTAATGTCACAGTTTCATTGGTAACCGTCGCCCGAGAGAGGGGCGCGATTGCTAAACGATAGATCTGTGCTTGACTCAATCCAACATACGCGTTGAGAGCAAAAATAGTGCCTCCCTGCACAAGACCCGCTTCATCATTGGTAGGGCTTATTGCATACAGCCTACTTACCGGCCCTGGAGCACAAATCGAACCTGCAGATTCAGCAAGCGTAATAGGCTGCCAATGAGCAAAAGCTTCGTTGGTTACTGTTTGTACGTCAACCGCATTTCCCGATCTAAATAAACCGAAGCTTGTTGCAAGCACCGCTAAGGGACCTGCTACAATAAGATCGCTATAGGAGCTTGAAAGTTTTTGTTGGTCCTTGGTAAGCTTCGCAATAGTGCCCGCTGGAACTGCTTGAGCTGCAATAAGATTTGCATGGATAGTAAGACGAACCACAGAGACATCGGTAAGTACAAAGAGCGCACTATTGCTACTTATAAGCTTACGCACATTCTTAATTTCACTGATTTTTCTAAATGCCATACTTGATCTCAACCCCTGAAAATGGGTCATTAATCCAGTGCCCGCATCCCAACCATGGCCATTACTATCAGCTAAGATGGCGACCCCATGTGATCCGCCAACAACAAACCAGCCATCAACTCCATTTGTTACCACAGCGCATGATCCTATTGGACCAAGCTCATCAAGCACCCCCCCTGAGATTGCAAGTGTTTGGGGAGCTACCCCGCCCTGCATAAAATTGGTGAGCGTGCCATCGTGAGATTCAAAGAGCGGCGTTACACCACGATTCGGCCCGAAAAAGCCATGGTCATCTGCCCCTGTTTGCATAAAAAGCACTTTCTTATACCCGGTAAAAGCATTCACCGCAAGGCGCGAACCTAGCGTAGAAGTAAAGGATGGGGTAGAAACCGGAAAATCAAAAAGACCTTGAACGCCTCCCGTTTTTTCAAATAAGTGCTGTGAGATAAAAACGCTCAGCGGATCAGTATGGCGAGTAAATTCAGTCCTTAACACATCTTTTGTTCTGACTGCCTCATTTTTTTTAATAACTCCTGGTATATACCAAAATTCGCCTTTAAAAGGATCATACGAAAATCCAGCTATTTTTTCCGCACTGCCGGCCACTCTTTGCCATGCAGTCCAGCCTTGTATACGTCCTTCGCTATCAAAAAATGCTTGTGAATGGAAAATGCCTGCTTTAGTAGCCTGACCGTTCAGATCAACAGAGACGAATACTGCATCACCGCTTACCGTTATATCGGTAATAGGTCCAGGCAAAACGCCGTACCCCCCGACCTTAGCTGCTGGAGAATCCATGCTATAAAGATCTGCTGGAAGCTTTGCTGGATCGGTAAATACGCGCGTTAAAAAACGATAGGGCGCATTCTCTGAAAAAATGGTAAGCGGTTGGCTTGACACGTTAGCCAAGGTTCCATGGGCCGGGTCAAGCACATTATCAACAAGAGGCAGCGCAAAAACCGAACTCTTTAATGTATGACTCTGACCATTCCCACCTACTACTATAAGATAGCGAAGATACGTCGTCGTCGCAAGCGTACGGACCTTAAAAATTCGTATATGTGCAAGCGATCCGCGGCCACCTACTATTTTTGTTTGGTCCTGAAATGTCATGGCGTGAGCAATGGGCAGTAATTGTAATCTCCCATTGGCTAAGCTCGCAACGAGTACTGCGCGAGCCCCATCATTGCTATCAGCTCCTCCTATAACCTGCAATGCAACATACAATCTGCCAAGGTCCCTATCAAAATGAAGGTCAACAACCTTACTTACACTCGTAAGCGGATCATGAATCGCCAATTCAGGGGTATGCTTTCCTACATGAAATGCCCTATTTCCGCCTTCTATAGGTTCCCCTTGGTTATTAAATTGAGAAGCTCCCGTTTTGGCATCGACGCTATCCCACGTAAAAAAGGGTGACTTATTTTCTTTGTTAGTAAATTTCTTAAAAAAAAGTAATGCGATACCCGAACCATCCCCGTCGAAATGGCCTCTTTTATTTGCTACTGCCGCAAAAGCCGCTAAACTTGCCCCCGATTCTAATTCAGTAAGCACTGATGAGGCAGAAGTTGTTATTCCAAGAATTTCCTGCGTTTTTTCCCCATGAGCATCATGAATATCATACGCTGCGTACACAGAAATAGGAGAAGTCATGCTTTCAATCAAAAATAAGGACGACGGATCATCTATTTTAGTTACCACAGGTCGCCCCCCGAGCATAGCTAAATTTTTTATTCCCGCGCCAAAAAGGGGGTTATGAGCATCTACTTGACCATTCAATCGTACTTTTTCAGGGGTAATGCCTCTAAATTTGTCACTGTTTCTTTGGCATACTGCAACGGCAAATTCATTGTTTTCGACCGCCGTTCGCGCCCCTACAAAAAAGCGACCTGCAGGATTATAAAATCCCTGGGCACCGATATTAAACGTAAATGTATGATTTCCTGGTCCAGTACCTTTTAGAAGTTGTGCTGCATATGAAGAGACAAAACTGCAACTTACTAGGATGAAAGCAAACGCTTTGCCAAGCATAATGACCCTTTATTATATGGTTTCTAGTAGTGTACACCAAATAAAAAATCTTGCCAAAACGACTACGTAATTGCCTAGAATCTTTTCCGAGCAAGTATTAAAATTGGCTGATTGTTAAGCAACATTGATAGAGTATTCTTCGATTACTAAAAACAAAAAACTGCTGGTGCAAAGAAAGGATTCAAAGCTTTTTTATGTATAAAAGAACGCCAAATCCATCAAAATTTATATTGAAAAAAAGGCTTGCCTAAACAAGCCTTTTTTATTTATCAACTTGGAATCAGAAAAACATCTTTTACTTGAAATGTTTCTCATTAAGCGCTTCAAACTTAGCCTCAGCCTTCAACACATCATAAGCACTATCGATATATTCTATTAAGTTTTTTCGAAATTCTATATCCCTAGCATTGTCACTTTTCATTTGTGGCTGCCATTTTGCAAGTAATTGTTGATGTGCATTGCTTAATGCATCTAAAGATGCACCAGGGGCAACACCAAGAACATAGCGGGGAAGGATTTTTTCTCCGCTTTCAACAGCTTCTTTAACACGTTTTAAAGCATCCTTTATTAGACGACTTTCTGGAATTTCTATTTCTTGCTTTTGTTCCACTATACTTGGCAATATAGTTACATCATAAGGAGCAATCCTACCAAGCACGGGTTTAGCATAAGCAAGCACTGGTTCGGCAAAAGCAAGCATTTCGGGGGTTCTTTGCGCTCCTGGTTTTATCTGCATTACCAAATCTCCTTTATAGAGACCAGCTTGCTTATGGAGCTCCAATTGATAATCAGTGGGGTTCATGTTCAGTATCTCCCTTGTTGCCATCTCTTTCCATTCCCCATAAGGGCCAACAACCAACTTTACTATTTTTTGCCAATCAGGAACCTCTTTTCTTTCATCTTTCTCTACGAGTAAGGATTCCTCTTTCAGAGGCGCCCCTTCACTGATTCTTAGTAGATAGAGCACTTTTACTCGTGCTGGATATCGATTTTCTATTAAAAATTTCCGTTTGACTGATTCTTGCAGTGGCAACTTTTCCATAGCTTGACTATAAAAAAAGCCAACGCTCATCAAACATAGGCTTAAAATTTTTTTCATTAAAGATTCCCTTCGTATGATAATTTAGCGACTACATTTTAATTACATATAAATTATACAAAAAAAATTGAAAAAAAGTCAATCAGATAAAAAATTTTGTCACAACACGAGGACAATTATTGGGGTAGATCCATAAGCAACCCGTCAGGGCTTCTTTACTGGTTCATTCGCATTTGCCTGTAAATTAAAATTGAAAAGAAACTCGATTTTTTTGAAAACAAAGCCTATTTTCAATTTTAAATCTGTCCATATAAACCTCTCTTGAAAATAATCGAGAGACTTTAAAAGAAGTTCAACTTTATCTATAGGCAGCGGAAGGTCTAAGCCTGGAACACTGCTTGCGGCAGAACAATGACTTTCAAGACGCTCAAATATGCCTGCAGTTCTAAGGTTTGTTGTCACAAGTGCCACATGATCCACGCCCGAAATAATTAAAATTTGTTTTTCGGGAGTCTTCCTAAGCTCCAAAATTCGATCCAACAGAGCCGCATTGAAAAGATCGCTTCCAGCACCTAGAAATAGTAATCGTAAACTTTCCCGCTTCGATGTCTCGTTGTTCGGCTGATCAGTTGAATCTTTCTCCTTCTTTAGGTCTTCCATTGCCAATGCAAGTGAGGTTTTAAAAATTGAGCTTGATTGATCAATATTATATTTCACTAACTTATCTTTTAATATTTGGATGTATTCTCGTGCATTTTCCACATATACCAAATATTCTTTGTGTATCGGTAAGCCATGCCATTTTTTTGCCATTTCTGTTGCTTTACTTAATAACTCATCCAGCTCATTTAGAGCATGTGCAAAAGTTATTTCTTCATACCGGCACCCATATTTTTCATATACTTTTTTCTGAAACTCTATAGAACTTTCAACTTTTTCCATTTCAGGATTTGTTTCCCAATCACTTCTAATGCTATCATCAATGCAGAGCAGATGAATATCTGATGCCTCAAATGTCTCTGAAGCGAATTTACAGAATTTTCTTATTTCGATATTTTCAAGCTTTGTTTTGGTTAATTTCAATTTCTCAATTGATTGTGTCAAACTATACAATAAATCTGCATCCTGATCAGGTTCGGAAGGTACCAACAAATTCGCAGCCTCAATTAATAACTGCACGTCCTTTCCATTTTGTTCGTTCTTTTTTAAGATTTCAGCAACTTTGTCCATGTAGATCATATTCTTCCCATCTAAAGGGCGATACGGCGTATGTTGTTCTCCCAAGGCATACAGAAGTTGTTGCTCCGTCGGCTGGCTCGCAACCTGATCAGATAGAGCTTTCATAACATAGATTCTCGTAGGCGTAGTATTGCTCGCAAAAATAAAAAGAACAGATACCAGACTTAAAACAAAATGCATGTACATAGGAACCCCGCAGCTAAGTCAGAAACCAATAGATTTTGAACTCAATTTTTCATTATAGCTTTTTTATTATTCATGGCAAAAACAAGAGAACGCCAAATAAAATTGGATCCTTCGCGCAAAGTTATTGATTCTTTGAATAAAAATTCAATATTCTATTTATATAACATATAAAAATATATTGAGAAAGATTCCTTATGAAAATACCTCAAAAGCATTTTACTAAAGTAATGATCCTGGCGATCTTCGCTCTTTGTAGTTTCAGCCTGAGGGCCATGGAGCAACCCGAAGTACCCGCCCCATCACTTTCACAAGATGCGTTTCTAGCATTGTTAAAGACAAAAAATTATCAGAAAATTGAGGAGTTTTTAAATAAACTTACTTCAATAATTCCTGAGGATGTCTCGCCAGCAGAATATCAAGCGTATCAACGAGGAAAAATAACACAGATGGACTTTGCCCAAAACGCCCTTGATACCGCTCTTGTATACGGTATAATTACCGGTGATTTAGAAATGGTCACATTGGCCGTCAGTAGGGGAGCTCGTGTAAATAGCAATGAAACTTTAGAAGTAAAACTTCTATCAAGCCCTCTTGAAATTGCAAAAAACTCTTCACCTGAACCCTCACGAAGTGGCATTATCGCCTATTTGATGGAGCATGGCGCACTGTCATGGGATAAACGACCCAAAAAAACTCCTCGATCACTTATGTGCCTTGCTCTTAAAGCAAGTCTCATTACTGGAACGCCCATCGTACCTCTTCCTGAAGATCTTGAGAGCCTCCGGAACTTCATCCTATCAGCGGGAACAGTAAAAGATAAAGAAGCTCTTGCGGGGGCTTTACAAAAAGCTCTGAGTAAGGCTCTAGTAGAAGATAGAACCGATTATATTGAACAACTTTTAGAGTGCGGCGCACCTGCACGTGGCGAGGTAGAGAATAATGTATCATTTCTTAGTAAGGCAATTACAAACAATAACCCACTGGCGGTTGAGGCGCTTCTTCGACATGGGGCTCATATTCAAAATACTCAACAAGGCTTAAAACCCGATGAATTAGTACAAACATCGCTCGTTACCGCAATCAAACAAAACAGTCTCCCCATAGTTGAGACTCTGCTTAAACACGGAGCTCGAGTCAATGATGTAAGTGAGGGCGAGATTTATCCTTTGGATGCAGCAGTATCTGAAAATAATAAGGATATCGTTGATCTTCTAATAAAACATAATGCTGATGTTAAAACAGGAAGAGCCCTCTTGTATGTCACAAGTAGGGAAATTGCTGAACTTCTTTTAAAACAGGGCGCTAACCCAAATTATATACTGCAACCACGCCAAGGGGGCATCTTCGAAAAAACGCCCCTTATTAATGTTGCACAAGAGAAAAAAGATCCAGAAATTGGCGCATTACTTTTAAAATATGGCGCCGATCCTAATTTTCAGGCGCTCTCGTATAGCGCACTTATGCTAGCGGCAGTACACAATAAGCCGCTTGTGCCGATTCTTCTCTCTCACGGAGCCGATACCACTCTCCAAAAGAATGGCTTAACAGCACTCGGTCTTGCAAAGCAAAATAAATTGGCCAACGTAGCAAGTCTTCTTGAACCAGCTACCCTAAGACAGCAAGAAACCGCCGAAAAATTCACTGGTGCCGCCTATGCCGGAATATACCTACGTTACGGCAATTTCTTGAAAATGGAACATATATTAACACACAAACTGCTCAGGGAAATACTGCGCTCATTCAAGCAGTTCGAGGTAACCAGCTTGAAGCAGTTAAATTCCTCCTTACACAAGGAGCTTCACTGCGCTCTACTAACAAGTCGGGAGAAACACCCTACGCACTTGCTGCAAATCTCGGGTTTACACCCATAGCCGAGGAACTTTATCTTCACGGCTTAGGTCGAGGCGGGAAAGAATCTGATTTTATACGAGAACAAAGAGCTACGATTCCTCTTTAGTTTTTTGATTGAGAGATTTTTTTGGTTGGTGCTAACTCAGCTTTTACGAAAGGTTTAATCTTTTCAAGTTGATGTGCGATTGAACATTTGGCTTCTGTTGTATCATATACGTTTTGCAGTCGCAGAAAATATCCTTCAGAAAGACCAAAGAATTTGCATAGGCGCAAATCAGTGTCGGCGGTAATTCTGCGAGTCCCCTTTATAATAGCATGGATACGGTTGCGTGGAATACCGATATTATCGGCAAGCTGGTTTTGGCTGATCTTAATTTCTTCTAGAAATTCCAGCTTTAAAATTTCTCCAGGATGAGGATTGTATTCACTCATTTAATTTGCCCTGTTGTATATTGATCTCTAAAAAATTTCTTAAGAATTTTTAGAAATAAGATACCGTGATACGCGAGACATATCAAGTATCAAGTAGTGCAACATATACTTCCCAATACCCCAAAAATATCATATATTGTATTTCAAGAAATTTATTTTATCATTTGTTTCAGGCAGAGTCGACATGCATACAAAAATTCTTTCGGCAACAACTATTGGCGTGCAAACGCATGTTATTGATGTAGAAGTTGACCTCTCTTTTGGGCTCCTCCAGTTTTTTATTGTTGGCTTACCCGATACTGCTGTTAAGGAAAGCCGTCAGCGCATCCATACTGCCTTAAAAAACTGTGGCATTAAATTACCAGAACGAAAAATCACCGTTAATTTGGCTCCCGCAGACGTAAAAAAAGAGGGTACCGTCTTTGATCTGCCTATTGCTCTGGGGATTATCGCTGCAGCTCAGCTTGTCTTTATTGAGAAAAATTTTTTAGATGAAACAATTTTCTTGGGAGAACTATCGCTGGGAGGATCGGTAAAGCCCGTTAAAGGGGTACTTCCAATAGCGTGTGATGCTGCGTCTATGGGTAAAAAAAGAATCATTGTTCCTCAAGATAACGCATTAGAAGCCGCACTTATACAAAACATAGAAGTTATCGCAATTCCTCATCTGCTAGACCTTGTAAGCTATCTTAGGAAAGAACGCAAGATTGAACCGACAAAAAATGATCTGTATACATCTGCAATGTGCCCGAACGAAACGAGCGATTTTAAGGAGGTAAAGGGACAACAAGCCGCTAAAAGGGCCCTCCAAATAGCGGCTGCCGGTAGGCATAATATTCTTTTTGTTGGCTCACCAGGCTCGGGCAAGACGATGCTTGCCCAGCGGCTTGCAAGCATACTGCCTCCGATGACTTTTCAAGAAATTTTAGAAACCAGCAAAATTTATTCAGTAAGTGGCAAGCTTGATAACAAACCCCTTGTAACCCAGCGCCCCTTTAGAAGCCCGCATCATACCATTTCTCAAGCAGGATTAGTAGGAGGGGGAAGCTATCCCCAGCCCGGTGAAATTAGCCTTGCACATAACGGAGTGCTCTTCCTTGATGAGCTTACCGAATTTAAAAGACCAGTCCTTGAAGTCCTTCGACAACCGTTGGAAGAAAAAACAATCTCTCTAGCACGTGCGCAGCAAGCGGTCACTTTCCCTGCTTCTTTCCTCCTTGTTGCAGCGCTCAATCCATGCCCCTGCGGCTTTTTAGCAGACAAAAAGAGATCCTGCTCTTGTACTCCTTTACAGATAGCACGATATCATGCCCGTCTTTCTGGACCCCTTCTTGATCGCATAGATCTTCAGGTAACTGTCTCATCTATCGATTATGATGCTATTGCAGACCAGAGTGAGCCACTCAGCTCTCAAGCTCTGTATGAAGGCGTTAAAAAAGCGTATGCAATGCAACAAAAACGTTCCCCTAAACCCAATGCCCTTCTTACTCCTCCTTTGATACGCCAGTTTTGCACAATGAGCAATGATGCAGAAACTTTGATCAAAAGAGCCTTTGATAAACTTCAGCTTACGATGCGCGGCTACTATAAGTTAATTAAACTAGGAAGAACCATAGCTGATATCGAAGGATCAACAACCATTGAAGCAAGCCACTTGAAGGAAGCCCTCATGTATCGTTTCAATGATTCTAAGACCGAGCACGAATGGATAAGAAAATAAAAGTAAGCTAAAATTAACAAAAAAAGATTAAGGAGCCTCCTTGCTAAGCCTTGGTATCGATGCAGTAGACATTGAACGTTTTTCACAGTGGCACACATTTACCCACAAAAAATTGCAGCGCGTCTTTACACGGTCTGAAATAGACTACTGTTTGAGCAATCCCAAAAAAAGTGCTGAGCGATTTGCCGTCCGGTTCGCCGCAAAGGAAGCTTTTTATAAAGCAATTATCCCACTTCTAAAAGAGCCCCTGCCCCTCTTATATGTATGTATTCACTGCGAAATCAAAAAAACTGACACGGGCACACCTGTATTTTTCATTCAATGGGAAAAATTCTCTTTGGGAAATGCCCATCAAGCAACAGTCTCACTCACTCATACGAGAACAACAGCTCTTGCTTGCGTTATAGTTGTGGCTTACTCGACAGAAAGCTCATTCTGAATATACGCACCTTGTGACACATGCCCATCTGTTTCTGTGGTTATAGGATAGTGACCTACAAAATGAAAAATTTGACAATCTTGAAAAAGAACCTACACTAATAGTATTGGCACGTCGAATAAATCCAAAAAATTTTGAATTACGACGCGGGGTAGAGCAGCCTGGTAGCTCGTTGGGCTCATAACCCAAAGGTCGCTGGTTCAAATCCAGCCCCCGCAACCAAAATCATGATTGCTTTTCAACCGTTCCCACAAAATGATCTGCCATAGAAAGCATTTGTTGCGCATTTACGTACGTAAGTTCCTCAACGGCTTCTTTAAAAGGTAGCCATTTGTACGATAAATGCTCATAAGAAAGCGTGACCTCTTTGGTAGAAGATTTACCAACAAAGAAAGTGACTGTTTTGTGCACGAGTTCCCCCGAGGGATCTTTAAACATGTAGGAAAGAGATTGTTCAAAACCCTCAGCAATAGAAGCTTCTAAGCCTGTTTCCTCTTTGAGCTCCCTTATTGCAGCCTGTTTATTAGTCTCCCCCTTTTCTAATTTACCTTTAGGCAAATCCCAATAGCCTCTGCGATAATTTAAAAGGAGATACATCCTAACGGGACGGTCGTTTACTATCTCATTATGGTAGACTATTACTCCAGCAGAAAACTCTCTTTTCATCAATAACACCTAGTCAAGGAAGTATAATTTCAAGCCACATGTAGTACGCATTATATACAAAATACCGCACAAACCAAGGCAAAGTGGCCCAACCCAAAGCCATAATCCAATATGATGCAATAAAAAATCTTCATACCCTGGCAGATACAGCTTAACAAATGCCACACACAGTTTATAGAGTGTATAAAAAATTATCCAAAAAAGTGTCAATTGGGCTGCAAAGCCCATTAAGAAACGGCCAAACCGTTTGTAATAAAGAGCAAAACCGAATTTCCAGTGCAATACTATAATGAACAAAATAGCCTGCAGGACAGCTGCTAAAGAGGTGGCAACAGCAATGCCCCAGGCACCATAACTTGGCATAAGCAGGCGATTGAGCAGCACATTAGTGCCTGTACCGATGAACGTAATAACCGTAGGGATCCCTGTTGAATGTAATGAGTAGTAAATACTCAGGATCATTTTATTCAATGAAAAAAAGAAAAGGCCCGGCAAGAAAGCAACTAAAAGCGAAGCCGCTTCTTTAACTTGCTCTAAAGTGAAGTTCTTTGCAATACGATAAAAAATGGTATAAAAAATGTCATACGAAAAAAAACCCATCAAAAGGGCTATAGGGGCGGTAATCCATATCATAAATTTTGTTGCTTCAAGAAGGTAGTAACTCAGCCGTTTGGGAGCATACCGTGAAATCCGTGAAAAATGGGTGAGCAAAATTGAGGAAAAAGCCACGGCAAAAGCACTCAAGGTAATAGCCATAAAACGGGAAGCTATGTTTAAAAGAGTTGCCGACCCCACCGGAAGACTCGATGCAAAACGATTATCAATAAAAAGATTTATCTCAACAACTCCTACACTCAACACACAGGGCAGAAATTTGTACAGCACCTCTTTAACAAGGCCATAGGTTGCTCGATTGGGCCGAAGAAATAAAAAGCCCAATTTTGTGTATACATACAAACAAAGTAAGGCTTGGAACAATCCGCCCAAGAGAATAAAATAGGCAAATGTCGAAATAGCCAGGCCATAGTGCAAAGAAATGAGAAGCCCACCAATATAAAAAACATTAAGGAGTGCCGGTCCCCAAGAAGGCACCGCAAAATGCATTTTTGACTGCAATGCCCCTGCAAAAAGCGCGCTACTAAATACAAAGAAAACAAAATAAATAAGTATACGAATAAGACTTATGGCAGTTTGCAGCTCTAACTTCTTGCTTCTAAATCCCGGAGCACAGAGGTCAATCACCGTTTCGGGAAAATAAGAAACAAGAAAACAAAGTACTAAGATGAGAGTTCCAAAAAGTAAAAATAATGCCGTAACAAGTCTACTCCCTTGCTCTTGGTCCTGTTTTACAATGGTAGGAATAAAAGCTGCACTTAACGCTCCCTCTGCAAAAATTTTGCGTAAAACTTGAGGAATCTTAAAGGCAATATTGAAAGCATCAGAAAGCGCCCCCACCCCCATGTACCGCACCTGAATGACATCCCTGATCACCCCCAAGAATTTACTCATAAGTGATGCAAGTGAAACAAATGCCGTGTGTTTTAGAATAGATTTTTTGTGAAGTTTTGTTGACATGTAAGTATCATGGTAGTTGATTTAAATTCTACTATAACAGAATTTGCATCAAAGTAAATAAAAAGTGAAAAACGTTGTCGGCCGTCCTAAGGTATGGATCTCTCTAAGCAGGAATAATCCATGCTCATTTTTAAGGAGTAATCATATAATGATTTTGTCACTAAAAAATCAAGGAGGTCAAAGAGAAGCTTGATCCACGAGTTCTGAATGATCGTGCATGACGGTGCTCACCTTACATAACTTCCCTTTTTCAAGTCGTAAAACAACATCCATATGTTGCGCAACAAAATCGTCGTGAGTCGCAATAATCAGTCCTGTACTCCATTGTCGACGACAGGAGAGCAGAAGCTGCATAATGCTCTTTTTTGTGATTCCATCAAGATGCGCGGTTGGTTCATCAGCAATGATAAAAGAGGGTTTGGTTAATAATGCGCGGGCAATTGCAACACGCTGCTGCTCTCCCCCTGACAAGACACGAGGAACAGCATATATTTTATCGCCAAGACCAACACATTCTAAGAGCTCACAAGCTTGTTTAAAAATTTCTTGATACGGTTTCCCCTTTATAAGACCTTTAATCATGACATTTTCAACAACTGAAAGTTCGTCAATCAAATGGGGTGACTGAAAGATGAGTCCAAGACCGTTACTTAAAATATCCTGCCGTCTTTCCTTGCCAAGTTTGTAGACATCGGCATCGTCAAAAAAAACTGATCCCGAGCTTGGTGCATCAAGACCGGCAAGCATATGGATCAAGGTAGACTTGCCTGTGCCTGAAACTCCCATTATTGCAACACTGCCCTCATGCGTAAAGGTATAAGTTGCATCATCGATGATCAAAGCTTTGTCTGAAGATCGGTCAAAAAACTTTGATACATGAGAAATTCGCAAAGTGGACATCCTGTTAGCCATTTCTTCCTGCAGTTACCGATGTACTTTTTCTCTGAACAAACCACAAGTCATAGCGCAACTGGAGAATAAGCCAAAATTTAACAGTTGTACCGAAAACATCGGCAAAATCTAAAGCAATAGAATCTGTAACGCGCCTTTTTTTGTTAATGATGTCACTAAGCTTGGGTTGTGTCCATCCCCCTCCTAGATGCTTTACCAATTGTTCTTGAGAGAGGTTGAGTGGCTTTAAAAATTCTTCGAAAAGAATCTCGCCCGGGTGTGTTGGAACTCGGTGAGGTGGTAACATAGTAGTGCCCTTCCAAATCCATTGAGCATTGATCATATCGAGCTTTCTGTAAGCAACACCCTGCCAAGAAGGATCAAGCTTTTTTCTTAAATCATATCTTTGGTTGCTGCATCGCCGGAAGATTCAATCACGCAACCCTCGGACAGTTGTATTTTTAGCGTATATATCAATATAGTGCATGTCAAGGAACCCCCTGGCTTTCTAGATAACTGGTTACAAAAAAATTATTTAATAATAGCTGCCAAAAAAAAGCGTTTTGCTATGGTATTTTAACGTCTTTTTTTTAACTATATTTCAAACCTAGCTCCAAAATATGTTCCCGGAAAATATTGTGTTCGTTCGCCCACCTTGAGTACACTCAAATTAGGGATGAAAATAACAGGAAAAAAGGGGGAGTGTAATGAAGTCTCTACATACATTAATTCAGGATACACTGCCAGATATGCTCCCAGTAGTACCAACAATGGACGTCGTGGTTTTTCCAAACCAAATTGTGCCACTGCTTGTGTTGGATGAAAGAATAATTAGAGGTATTAATAAAGCATTAGAACAAGATCCAAAATTGGTACTCTTACTTGCATCAAAGAAACAATCTGATACACATCAGGGAGTTATCGGCACAAAAGATCTTTTTGATGTGGGAACTGTGGCCACCGTTATGCGCGTCATAAAAATTCCCGAAGGCGGTATTAAAGTATTGGTACAGGGAATGTCTCGAGCATATGTGCATGATATCATTGCTGAAGACGAGGTACTTAAAGCCGATATTGAACCATTTATATTTGAAGATACTCCAGCTAGCAATGAGGTAATTGCTCAAATCAAAAATATTAAAGAAATTGCAGAACATGTTTCGGCAGCGGGCCATGCTTTAAGCCCAGATTTTCACATCATTTTATCAAAAATGAATGATCCAGAAAAAATTGCCGACTTCATTCTCTCTCATCTTAAGTCTACGCGTTGATCAAGCGCAAGAATTGCTTGAATCCGCACACATAAGAGCTTCCTCGAGAGTCTCTTTGGACATCTGACTAAAGAATTTGAAGTAAATGAAATGCAAGAAAATATTAAATCCCGCGCACGCGAATCAATGAATCATTCTCAAAAAGAGTTTTATTTACGTGAGCAGCTGCAGTGCAATAAAAAAAGAATTGGGTGAAGATGACTCGGACGAAGTGGATCGCATGCGGTCTAAAAGTAGTCGAATTTCCTTTGCCCGAAGAAGTCCGCACGGAAGTAAATCGCCAATTAAATCGGCTTGAAAAAACATCGCCCGATTCTATGGAAGCCGCGGTTACTCGCAGCGCATTTAGAGTGGGTTATCTCGTTGCCCTGGGGGAAAGAAACCACAGACAATTTAGATATCGAGCGAGCAAAACAAATTTTGGATGAAGATCATTATGGCCTTAGAGAAATCAAAGATCGCATTTTAGATTTCATCTCAATTCGCCAGCTAAAAAATGACGGATACGCGACCCATATTTGTGTTTGCAGGGCCACCAGGCACAGGAAAAACATCTTTGGGAAAATCAATCGCACGAAGTCTTGGCAGAAATTTTTTTAGAGTTTCCCTGGGAGGGGTCAAGGATGAGGCAGAAATCCGTGGTCATAGACGAACCTATGTAGGTGCAATGCCCGGCCGATTCATTCAAGGAATAAAAAAAGCAGGTTCTATGAACCCAGTCATCATTATTGATGAATTGGATAAAATCGGTGCCGATTTTAGAGGGGATCCTTCAGCAGCAATGCTTGAAGTCCTTGATCCTCAACAAAATAAATCTTTCTATGATAATTACTTGGGCATACCTTTTGATCTGTCAAAAGTCATCTTTATTGCAACGGCACAATATCGGTAGAGCAATTAGTGACCCATTGAGAGACCGTATGGAGATTATTCAGCTTTCTGGCTACACTCTTGAAGAAAAAATACATATTGCTCATCAGTATCTTACCAAAAAAGCAATTGCTGAATCGGGACTTGAAAAACACCCGCTTACATTTAACACTGAACTAATTGCCGATATCACTACAAGCTATACCCGTGAATCTGGGAGTACGCGAACTTGATCGTCTTATAAAGAAATTATGCTCAAAGGTTGCCCGCAATCTGGTCGAAAAAAATGAGACATTGTAACATTTACTCCAGAAACTCTCGAGCAATATTTAGGCCCTCGAAAGTTCATCACTATGGAAAGCTATCATGAAAACCAGGTCGGCATTAGCAACGGACTCGCTTGGACTGCATATGGCGGTGAAATGATTAAAGTAGAAGCAGTTGTGATGCCCGGAAAAGGCAAACTGATATTAACAGGATCACTTGGTAATGTAATGCGCGAATCCGCACAAGCTGCATTGAGTTATTCACGTGCCCATGCAAAAGAATTCAATATGAGTCCTCGTATGTTCACGCCATTACGATTTGCATATTCATGTGCCGGGAGCAGCAATTCCCAAAGATGGCCCTTCAGCGGGGGTTACCTTATTCTCATCAATTTTGTCAGCACTTACAGGCCGTGCCATAAATGCGGAATACGCGATGACGGGAGAACTCAATTTGCGTGGAAATGTTATGCCTATTGGCGGGGTTAAAGAAAAAATTTTAGCAGCCAAACGCAATCACGTACCCCATGTTATATTGCCAAATAAAAATAGGAACGACTTAGTTGGTTCTGAGGAAATCACTCAAGGAATCAATGTCATTTGGGTTGATCATGCAGACGAGATCCTCAGTCGTGTCCTTCTGCCTGCGGAGGAAAAAAAGAATACAGGTCCTCATTAAACTATGAAAAAAATATTTTCACTAGGAGGCGCTACGCAAGATATTTTTATTCTCTACGAAGGAGCCCAAACACTGCACTTTCATGAGCAAAAGAAGGACCGCTCCTTTCTCATTTTTGAACAGGGAACAAAAATCGATGTTCCTACGCTCCATTATGCCACAGGGGGGGGCGCCACTAACGCTGCTGTGAGTTTTAAACGGCTGGGGCTTGACGCTGAGGTTTTTTTAAAAATTGGCACCGACATCGCTGGCCAATTCATTGAGCAAGCATTACTTCATGAAAAAATTACTCTTGCTCCAAGTAGTATCAAACAAGAAATAGCAACTGCTATTTCTTTCATTATCCCATCCATCGAGCATAATCACGTTGCGCTCTGCTATCGAGGAACACACACTTCTTTTAATCAGTCAGAGATACCACTTGAAAAAATTGAATCCTGTGATTATCTGTATATAAGCCCGCTCTCTGCCCATTCAGCAGCCATACTCCCTTTCCTTGCACGTTACGCAAAAGAAAAGAACATACCTGTTGGCATTAATCCAAGCATTGGCCAAATCAGAGAATCTACCGCTCTTATTGCAGCGCTTCCTTCAATTGACACTCTCATTGTAAATGCTTACGAAGCTGCACACCTTATGCAGGAATTGCTGGGTAAAACCTGCCCAATGAAAATCGAAAAAAAAATAAAAGAATTTGATAACAAACCCCGGTTGCTCACTCATTTTATGGTGGTAAATGATACGATTCTTACCCTTTTTGATTATTTTGATCGCATTCTTAACAGCGGCCCCTCCCTAGCGGCCGTCACAAATGGGGCCGAGGGAGTTTACGTTGCCACCAAAGATACTCTCTATTTTCATCCGAGCCTTAAAACCGATGTTGTTTCTGGGCTTGGCGCCGGCGATGCCTTCAGTTCTGCTTTCATCGCAAGCTTGGCGCTTGGCAAAAAGATTGAACAAGCAATTATATACGGGATCATCAATGCAAGTTCGGTCATCCAATTTCCCGATGCAAAAGAAGGCCTTTTAAGCATTGAAGATCTTGAACAGCGCGCTCAGCTGCTTGGTTTGGAGCAGTTGCACAAAATCTCAAGAGAGAATCGCTCGATCCAATAAAATTTCTTGCTTTTTGTGTATAAATACTCTACGCTAAATTGCGTGTGGTAAAGTCACTACGCATTTTTAAAAAAGGGAGCTAGAATGTTTTCACCCTTTCTATCGCAACTCATATCAACGGTTATACCTCAAACAGGCCTATTACTCTGTCTTCTTCGTATAATCTTTTTGATAGTCTGGTGGAAGATTCAGACATTACGCTGATAACTGGGTTAGAAGCCCAGGCATATTTGTGCTTATTGTGTGGATGCATTATACTTATAGTACACTAGTAAGCAGTATCACAAAGGATGCTTTATGCTCTCACCAGATCAGAAAACTTCATCTACGTCTGTTCCAGAAAATAGCTCAGGGCGATCTACCACTGATGGCATTGTCATAGAAGTAAGCGGAACCGTTATGGACATAGAATTTCCGCGTGATAAGGTTCCTCACATCTTCAACGAACTTCATGTTATTATTCCCGCAAATGACCAGTCTGCCGCACACAAAGCAAGCGTTGAAGTTGCACAGCAGCTTGGTGATGGCATTGTTCGGTGTATCGCTCTTGAAAATATTTTTGGTATCTATAGGGGATTAAGAGTTATTGATACGGGCGGTCCTATACAGGTTCCGGTAGGTAGCCAGGTGCTCGGAAGAGTGTTTGATGTACTTGGTAACACGATTGATGAAAAGGAACCGCTTGTTAATCCCAAAAAAATGCCCATACACAGGGATCCGCCTCCCTTTGTTGAGCAGAAAATAGAAAATGAGATCCAAGAAACAGGCATAAAAGTTATCGATCTTATGTGTCCCTACCTTAAAGGATCTAAAATTGGTCTCTTTGGAGGAGCTGGGGTTGGCAAAACTCTTCTTGTCACTGAGCTCATTCGAAATATTGCAATAGAGCATAAAGGAGTTTCCGTATTTACTGGCGTAGGCGAGCGAACCCGCGAAGGGAATGAGCTGTGGCTTGACATGAAGCGCTTTAATGTTCTTGATAAGGCAGTTTTGGTGTTTGGCCAAATGGGAGAAATGCCCGGGGCACGCCTACGTGTTGGGCTGAGCGGTCTTACCATGGCAGAATATTTTAGGGACGAAGAAAAAAAAGATGTACTTTTATTTATTGATAACATTTTTAGGCTTGTGCAGGCAGGTTCTGAAGTTTCGGCCATATTGGGTCGTATGCCATCAGCAGTTGGCTATCAGCCAACACTTGCCTCCGAAATGGGCGCTTTTCAGGAACGTATTACCAGCACCATTAATGGTTCCATTACTTCCGTTCAAGCAGTGTATGTGCCAGCTGATGATATCACCGACCCAGCTCCTGCAACCACCTTCCTTCATTTAGACGCCAGCACCGTTCTTTCAAGAAAGCTGGTAGAAATGGGCCTCTATCCGGCAATCGATCCCCTTGAAAGCAACAGCAAAGGGCTTGATCCTGCTATTGTTGGGGTTAAACATTACTCAATATCACGCCATATACAGTCTATTTTACAAAGGTATAAAGAACTGCAAGATATTATTGCTATCTTAGGCATAGATGAACTTTCTGAAAATGACAAGCAACTAGTAAAGAGAGCAAAACGTATTCAAAAATTTCTTACCCAGCCCCTCTTTTCTGCAGAATTTTCTACAGGCATTCCTGGCAAATACGTGCCAAAGGATAAAACGGTTGCCGATTTTGAAAGAATTGTCAGCGGCGAATGTGATAATTTACCCGAACAAGCTTTTTACATGGTAGGCACTCTTGAAGAAGCTTTTGCAAAAGCAGAAAAGATGCTTACTCAGACAACGCCCTGAGGCTTATAGATGGAATTAAAACTCATTGGGCCTTTGAGCTCACAAAGTATGGATATCAATTGGCTGGAGGTGCAAACGGTGCAGGGTAATTTTGTTATCAAACCGGGCCACGCTCCCATGATTGTTATCCTTGCACCAAACAAGGAGCTCACTATGGAATTGCACGATGGGTCGCTTACGGTGATGACGGTGGCTGGTGGCATTTTAGAAGTACAACGTACCACACTTACGCTTATATTAACGCATGAATAAAGAAACCATGAGATTCATTGGAAATATTGTTGCAGGATCCCTTACCGAGGGCCTTACTATGCGTATCAGCTCGATGGCAGACATTGAGCAGTTAAAAACAGGTAAATTCGTTTGCATTGCAGGAGAGCAACAAAAATTTTTTTGTCTCATTACCGATCTTAAACTTGAAGTTACCCATCCCGATATTTTATTGTTTCCTCCCTCACAGGATGAGCCCCTTTTAAAACAAGCACTCAAATCAGGGACATGTATGCAACAGCAATGCTCCGCCCTATGCTGGTACTTACCAATGAGGATAAACCGGCACCCGTTAAAACAATACCACCCCACTTTGCACCCGTGCATGAGGCAACCAATCGTGATATCTCATTAATCTTTGGCGATGAAAATGATGCAAGCAAGCGTTATTTTACCGTTGGCTCTCCTCTTGATATGCATGCTCCTGTCTGCTTAGATTTTGATAGACTTACCGAGCGTAGCAATGGTATTTTCGGCAAAACAGGAACAGGAAAAACATTTCTTACGCGCTTAGTTCTTGCGGGGCTCATACATACTGATAAGGCGGTAACTATTATTTTCGATATGCACAGTGAATATGGGTTACAGGCACGCAAAGAAGGCAGTAACAACGCCTTTGTTAAGGGATTAAAAACGCTTTTCCCTGATAAAGTGGTCATCTTTTCTCTCGATCCTGCCTCAACACGAAGACGTGGTGGCATGCCAGACGTTGAGGTAAGCCTTTCCTACAGCTCCATTGCTGTTGAAGATATCATATCGCTCAATGCAGAACTTAATTTAAGCCCCACTGCTTATGAGGCTGCCTACCTTATAGCAGCTAAGTATAAAAAAAATTGGCTCGAAGTGTTACTAGCGCATGGCGACTCACTAAAAGAATTTGCTCAGGAGGTTGGCGCCCATCCTGAATCTATCGCCGCCCTGTATAGAAAACTTAAAGCGGTAGAACGACTGCCTTTTCTGCGATCAGGCGATGATTCGCAGGTGATTGATAAAATGATGGAATACATTGACCGTGGAATGTCGATTATCATCGAATTTGGTAATTTCACTTCTACTTTCTGTTATCTGCTTATAGCTAATATTATTACACGTCGTGTACATAGTCTTTATATGCAAAAAACAGAGCATTTTTTGGGAAGCCAGCATAAAAAGGATGAACCAAAGAAATTGATGATTACTATTGAAGAAGCGCACAAATTTCTCAATCCCCAAACCGCCCATCAAACAATTTTTGGCACCATCGCTCGGGAGATGAGAAAATATTATGTTTCTATTTTGGTCGTTGACCAGCGGCCATCAGGGATCGATCCCGAAATTATTTCCAGATTGGCACAAAAATTGTTGCACAACTTAATGATGAAAAAGACATTGCCGCAGTGCTAACGGGAGTCAATAACAGCAGTCAGCTGCGCACGGTTCTTGCTGGTCTTGAAACAAAAAAGCAAGTTCTTCTGCTTGGACATGCAGTTGCAATGCCCGTCGTTATCCAAACACGTGAATATGATGAAGCATTTTATGCAGCGGTCATGAATCCTGTTGCCCTCAAATCAGTCGATCAGCTCATTCATGATTTATTCTAAGCTCAAGCTGTTTGAAAACTTTCTTATCTTCTAAGCGATGGCCAAATGTTAGGGAGATACGGCCCCTTGAATTGGTTTTTCTTACTTATATTAAAAGTGTTACAGATAAAGCGTATATGGCGCATAGCTCGAGAATTTTCCAAAATAGCTGCATTAACATTGTCAAAAATATAGAGTCCACGACCCGAATCATTCTGGATCAGTGACATAAGAATTACGTGGTCAGTCCGTCCAGGAATATGGCAAGCAAAGTGCACACAGGCATTACTCTTATTGTCAGCCAAATAGTCTTTAATACCCTGTAGTATAGAACGCTCTCTCTTTTCGTATTCTGCGTTAATAAGCCTTTTTAATTCGTCAGGAGCTATACCAAGTTCGTACTGATAGTTGAACGTACCTACATCTGGTCGAATTCCCCCCTCTCTTTCATATAAGTAACAATATTTTTTAAGATGCACTCCCTCACGAGCTAAAAGTCCCATGGTTGCATTAGTAACACCCGCTTGTGGGTGAATGTTTTTATGCTGCAAATAATTCATGCAGGCATCAACAAAAATACGATAATGAGCAAAGCAATTGTCATATCCACAAGATTGTTCAACATTACAAGCATTAAATAGAACATTATATCCACAACAAAATCCGTTAATTTGCTCGACTCTTATATGATCCACAGCTTCACTAGACAGAGAGTGAGGTAAAGGGATCAATTTCGCGGCAGGAGTAGTACCTCTCCCAACAGGATAGCGCACTGGTGCCGGTCTTGGATTGCTTGCTGCAGGCCTGTTGGGGCGTCTATTGTACAACTCTTGATATTTTGAGTGTATCAGTCCTAAATCAATGCCCTTGAGGGTTTTTAAAAGATTGTAACAAGCGAAAGAAAGCATCTGTGCATCTTTGTCACCCATAGATTTGTCATTTTTAATACCTTCCAAGGCGTTTTGAATTTCTTGAGTAAGTGCGACTTTTATACCCGCCAATTCTTCAAAAACGTTTCCTAACAATCTCATATTGTCTTGCGTATCAAGGGATACCACAAGCCTATCAACTCGTTCAATCAGACTTTTAATTACCCCCTCACAATCAGCTATCAACAGACTATAAGCAACATCACGGTTTGAGGGATTTCTTTGTCCATCATCTACGATCATCCCCCGCGCCTGAAAGCTAGCCAAGAGGAGAATATATGCTAGTAATTTTGATTTCATACATCACCTTTATCTCTTTTAAAATATAATAATAATTTTTAAAATACTCATTTTAAAACGCAACTGCTTTAATAATCACCAATTGTCAATATTATATTGTACTAGAAATCAAAAAAAGCGCAAACAGGTGCCCTCCTAACCGGTCATATCTTGACAGTCAAAATGTCGATGGGGCACACTAGCCCTATACAAGAAAGGATGTGCTATGCCAAAACCCATTATTATCAATGTATTAGATCCCGCATACTATGAGGACTGCCATATTAAGGGCTCCATCAATGTACCCGTCAATAAGCTTGTTGAATATGTAGCAGAATTGCCAAAAGATACAGAAATTATTCTCTATTGCGCCCACTACCAGTGTCCTGCAAGTAAAAAGGCTTGGCACAGTCTTAATCTCCTTGGCTATACCAATATTTGGGCTTATGAGGGAGGAATTGTCGAATGGTTCCAAAAAGGTTTACCTATAGAGGGACCTTGCACTCATGAATTTTTAAAAGAACAGCACTCTCGTCCTAGCACCAGGGAAGATTTGGAGGTAAAAGAAATTACCTCCAAAGAGCTTCTGGCAAAGATTTCATCATCGTAAAGCGGTTCGCGCGTTGTTTAGATGCCGTTTGAGCAGATGTATATAATTATTTATTCCCTGCTGGGCATCGCCAGGAACATAGGGAGGCACATCTAATGCATCATGAAGCTGACTCAGCTCACTTTTTACGGTCTCAAGATTCCTTCCGTTCTTCAAAGAATGAATCTCTGATTGCAATGCATCATACCTCTGCTTCCAGTCCCGATCCTTTTCATCCACAGCTTTTTTGATTGCTTCTCTTTCTTGAATTCTTATTCTTTCCAACTGCACCTCTTCGGTTCTTAGGGCTGTCCTACGACACTCTAAATCCGCAGCGGATGCTCTATTTGCCTCCTCAAGCTCTCTTGCGCGTTCAGCACAAAGCTGGCTTTCAGCGCTACATTTTTCTGCTTGCGCTTTTAATTCTTTTTCACGCAATTCGCTTGCAATACGCGCCTCTCTTTCTGCTATCTCACGCTTTTTTCGAGCCTCTTGCGCCTCATAAATCGGTTTTTCCCGTGCCTCCTGTTTATATTCATCTAAAAAAACAACAGTAGTATAGAGTTCTTCATAGACCCTTAAAAGATCTTGTGCAAGATGTATAGTACGATTCTTGTTTGCGCTTTCTTGCTTTTTGCACTTTTCAATGAGGCCTTCTATTTCTTGCTTTGCCTCTTTAATGTGTTGAGCATACTCAATAAAGGGAAAGCGACTTTTGGGATACTTTTCTTTTACAAGGCGCCCTAGTTCCCCATGGTTAAACCCGTGGTCATGAACAAGCCCCAATTCCTTTTTATGCTGTACCTTAGATGCATCATACAAAAGCTCAAGCTCAATAGAATAACGCTCAGAATCAAAATACTGCTTAATGCTCACAAGGAGGTTTACGAATGCTTGACACTTTTCAAGTAGGAGTTTTCCTTCCTCAAGAAATTCTGGCCTATGTTCTTGCCAGTAAGCCATTTTAACTTGCAATATGCTCACCCCTTTATGGAAAGTTTCCACATCTTCCTCAAGCTTCCTACTATATTTATAACAAGAGCCTGCTTTACCAATCTCCTCTTTCAACCAGGGAGTCGAAGCCAAGAAATCTCCTGATGCATCATATTCCAGCGATCTATTCTTTAAGCGCTCATTCCATGTGCTTAATACCTCCTTATCAGCAGCAAGTTGCTTGGCCTCATTTTTGTGGTCTTGCAATTCCTTTGCAAGAGCATCAGCCATTTTTGTGCGCTCATTCTTCTTATAACGCTCAATAAGAGCCCACGTTGTCGTACAAGCTGCTACACTTAGAGTGGCATACTCTAAGTGGGAAATGGCCCGAAGGGATGAGGACAAACAAAGGATAGAGATACATAAGATACTCCATGTACGTTTCATAGCTTAATTTCCTTTCAAAGTTTATTTTTATCAGATCAGAAACTCTACTACCAGTAATAGTCAATCGCATGGACAGGGGTAGTCGGCCAGCATTCAGGCATCAAAGGCCCTTTAAAGTGCATCTTACTGCTTACACCAAAATGCTGTATTATAAAATCAATATACCTGCGAGCTTGTGAGGTTTCAGCAATTTTGAGGTTCATATTGTCAAAAATAAAAAGTGCTTTCCCTGTCCTATTGTAAATAAGAGTCATGAGAATCCAATGCCCTGTCCCATCGACCTTTATAGCGCAAATAAAATGTGCCATTTTACAATGGCCAGGTTTTTGGGCAAACTCTTGCTTCATATTTTTTATAAGCTCTTCACCCCTTTTTCGATGGGCTGAATCAAGCATCCGATCTACTTGAGAGCGGGATGTCCCTTCAATGAACGTTACCCTCGTTGAGGTCGTAAAAAGGGGCTCAATATGATTTTGTTTATTTATCATAAGATGATAAATAGGTTGCATATGAAGGTAATTTTTAGCCAACCATTCGAGCGTCTTGTTGGTCACCGCCGACAAGGGATGAATACCCTCTCTTTGTAAATAGCGCATACAGGTTCCTTGAAATAAGGAATAATCGCTCAATTGATTGGGAAAATCATAGAGCCTCTCAAGATTACACGCATTGTACAGTGCATTATACCCACAACAAAAGTCATCCAATTGATATGCTCTTACATAAAAAATAGCTTTACTATCATATATCCGCGGCAATGGAAGAAATTCGGCTTGCACAGAAAAAAAGGTCAGCAAAAATAAAACAATGGAAATAATCATGGCCCCCCCCGCATCCTAATACTAGTAAGCTTTACTTGCATCATTTTTTACCTTTTCATGGTATCACACAGGCTGACATTCATGCAACAGCCCCCTGTTGAGCGATCAAATCAGTTTGAGTAATTTGCACAAACACCTGCTGTCATTTATACTAGAGGTGTAACATATGCTTATGAGCTCACTCAATAAAGAATCGATCGAGGAGATTTTTTCATGAAAAAAATATTTGTCACGTTATTGCTTGCCCTGATCGCATTTACACTCGTTTTGTGGTACCGAAAAACGAGCGATTATAAGCCTCTTGAAAAAGTGCTCATCGTAGGAACAAGCGCCGACTTCCCTCCCTTCTCCTTTAGAGATAAAGATGATACCATCGTCGGCTTTGATATTGACGTGATAAAAGAAGTTGCCAAAAGACTCGACATGGAAATTGATTCACAAGATCGTCCTTTTGGCTTACTGTTACCACAAATTGAGCTTGGTCAGATTCATGCAATTGCCGCTGGCATGACCCCAACTGCTGACAGAGCTAAACGCGTTACGTTTACCAAACCCTATCTATCAGGCAATCCCTTACTTGTTGTCACTCTCGCTAAACATCCGGCTATAACTGATCTAGATGAGTTAAAAGGGAAAGACGTTATTGTAAATACGGGGTATACTGCTGACTTTTATATGTCCAAAGTGCCTGATATCAATCTTATTAGGTTAACCAAAGTTGCCGATGCTCTCGCTGCCCTTGAACAGGAAAAAGGGTATGCTTTTGTCACCGCCTCTTTTACGCTGCAGCCTTATGTCAAAGATGGAAAGGAACGTTTCCATTATTTCCGTTTACCTGAAACTGAAGAAAGTAGTGCTCTTGCCCTTTCAAAAAAACTTCCTGCTGAATTTGCGCAACGCGTGCAAAAAGCACTCGATGCTATGGAAGCAGATGGTACTCTCGATGCATTGAAGAAGAAGTGGGAGGTCGTGTGAGCGACTTTCTTCAGCAGATAATTCCCCAGCTGTTGAATGGTGCTGGAGTCACGCTCTTTATTGCTGCCTGTTCCTCTGCATTGGGATTTATAGGGGGAACGCTCTTGGCAATCGCACAGTCAAGCGGCAATAAGGCTTTGAGGGTGGCTGTGACTTTTTATGTTACCGTTATTCGAGGGACACCCCTGCTGCTACAAATCATGTTCTTCTTTCTTATGCTTTCAAGCTTTGGCATCTCAATATCGGCTTTGAGCACCGCAATTCTTGCTATAGGAATTAATAGTGGCGCGTATATTAGCCAAATAGTAAAATCAGGCATTGCTGCTGTTTCAAAAGGACAAATTGAGGCGGCCCGTACCTTGGGAATATCTTCGTTTGATATAACCAGGTATATTGTATTACCACAAGCATTACGGGTTGTTGTTCCTGCACTTGGCAATGAATTCGTCACCCTCATTAAGGAATCGAGCTTAGCATCTGCAATTGGTGTCATGGAATTGTATATGAGGGGAAATGTTATTATCTCACAAGCATTTAATGCCCTTACTGTTTATGCTCTAACAGGACTTATATATTTGGCTATGACATCGTTCGTATCATTGCTAGTACTTAAACTTGAACATTCACTTAATAAACATGTTAGAAATTAAAAACCTTACCAAAAAGTTCAATCAAAAAGTGGTGCTCAATTGCGTATCGCTTACCGTCCGTCCAGGAGAAATAGCTTTTCTCTTAGGCTCTTCTGGTGTGGGAAAATCGACGCTGTTGCGGATACTTAATGGTCTAGAAACCTGTGATAGCGGTTCTATAACCCTTAATAACAAGCCGCTTGCTGAAAATCCCCATGCTGTGGGAATGGTTTTCCAGCAATTCAATTTATTTGACCATATGACCGTTGAGCGTAATATTACTTTTGCCCTTGAGCACGCTGCAAAAAAAACGCCCAGTGAAGCAAAAGCTCTTGCTCACTCGCTGCTTGAAAAGTACGGATTAGCCGATAAAGCGCAGCTCTATCCAAGCCAGCTCTCGGGAGGACAAAAGCAACGACTAGCTATTGCCCGGTCGCTCGCTTTAAAACCTTTCGTTATTTGTATGGATGAACCAACTTCAGCTCTAGATCCTCTTCTTACAAATTACGTGGCACAAGCGATACAAGATTTATCCCAAGAAGGGTATATCGTACTCGTTGCATCCCATGATACCTCACTTTTAAAAGCGCTCAATTGTACCATTTATCTTATGGATACAGGCACCATAGTACAATCTGCCCCCTCACAAGAATTTCGCCAGCACGAAGATGCTTTTCCTCTTATAAAACAGTTTGTTGACGGAACATATAAAAATTACTCAAAAAAAGCTTGACTTTCGTCTATCACGTTGCTAGGCTCAGGTGCATTAAAGATTTTAACAACGTCCCTAAACGAACAATACATTGTATTGTTCACCCCCCTAACCCTTCAGCTTATCTAAGTTGAAGGGCTTTTTTTATATAAAAGAGTCATGAGTTCACCATGAGGATCTTTGAGCGTGATCTGCAAAGAGCTCAAGGCAATAACCTCATGATCTGCTACTTTATCCCCCACTCTTACTTGGTAGGGCACACCATCAACCGTAATAATCCCAAACATATGATGCGTATGGTGTATTACTCCATAGCCGGTATAGGCATACAGGTGGCTCTTAGAGGCCCTTAAAAATGGGTCGCGCAGAGCACTAAGAGCAGTGTGACTCAGGAGTAAACATATCAACAGTCTGCACATGCTTTCCTTTGCTTCTTTGCTTTCTTGCCAAGGGTATTTTCTCCCCTGTTAGTTATGCATCTAATATTAAACACTGCTATACATCCCCCATCCGCTTTCTTAATTTCACAAGATTCACAGGTAAGAGATGGATAGAGAGCTTCCAGAGTGTGCATGCAAGCAACAAGAGCTTCAAAGGTGCCAAAAACTGAAATGATATAAGACTCCAGCGCTAACGCTGCCACTTCTTCTTTTTTCTCCCGCTTACAAGCTTTCACCGTTATATGATGCTTTTTAAAGCAGTATAAGGCTTGTTCATACGATACATTCCTATCACACCCTAACTTATGGATCACCGGCCTGAGCTCTTTCTCAGAATGATTAATTTTTTCGGGAAGCTCTTTGAATGCTCTTTCAATACGAGTTAATCGTGCTTTTTTAACTTCAAAGGATATATTTTGACCATGGTAAAAATCGCACGCTGCTACCAGCTGTTTATACACAACAAAACACCAAAAAAGTACGACGGAAAGGAGAACAAGAAAGGTAAGCATAAAACGAGACCCTTGATGTGCATGCTTATAGTAATCAATGAGCTCACGAATTCTTTCACCGGCATTCATAAATGTTTTCTTATAGAAAAAAAAATGATATAAAATTTTGTATTACTATATAGTGAAAAGAAAAAAATGTCTAACTTCTTCTCACAGCCTGATAGCGGGAAGTGTTCTCATTTCCTGAAGATGCCCAATAAAAACTTCGGCTTATGTAAGGCTGAATCTAAGCCAGAGGCTTAGTATTTGACGCAAATAGATTTTGCCAAGTTTTGCGATCCATATAAAACACACGTTAATTTCATGTTTATGCAGCGATAAAAACTGAAATAATGAGGTTGCAAAAGTAGAAAAGACGCTTTGACATTCTAAGAAAAGGCATCCCCAACGGAGGCGTACTCATACTTTTGGACGCTTAGAGGCAGATGCTTGCGCAGCCTTTATGAGCTCAGCAATATCGGGACGATTCTTTGCAAGAGCTATCGCTAATACGGGGGAATTTCGACATTTGGATTTAGTTTTAAAGCACACCGACAATAATACTCTGCACACTGCAATGCTAAATCTTCAATTCTGTCTTTACCGTCATTATTCTCTATGAGCATCCGTTCCAGAATGGCAGAAAGACAATCTAATAATTTACTTAAGAGCACAACAAAAAATTCCGCTCTCGGTATAAGTGGACTGGCAAACAGCTCCAACAGATCTCTAAAGCAAGCAGATGCTGGAATAGTTTTCAAATTATAACAGCTTCTTCACACCAACAATGCAAAAATGAGCTGCAAATAACGTCATTTTTAAAAGCTAGAAAAGGTCCATTCCATAGGATCAATTGCAACATTTTGAACACGCATCTCCCAATGGAGATGATATCCTGTTGCATACCCTGTTTTGCCAAGCGTTCCAAGAGGATTTCCTTTTTTTATCATCTCGCCTACCTCGATCTGCGCAAAGGTATCGAGGTGAAAGAAGAGTGATAAAATTCCGCAGCCGTGATCTATAACTACGGTATTCCCACTATGAGCAAAACGATTTTTTAAAACGACTTTTCCCTGTTGAGGAGCCCACACGACACTTTTTGGTGTAGCATACAGATCCAAAGCTTTATGCTGCTTAAGGCCCCGCTCTTGTGTCGTTCGTATTACGCCATATTCGGTGGTAATTTGCTTTGCATCTTTAATCTCTATGGGCGTAATAAATGGACCATGCCATAGCTTTTCAGGGCCTGATTTTTTGCTAAGCTCTTCAATCTGTGCTTCAAACTGCTTTTCTGGCAAACCAAGCTCATTTTCCTCTTTCATTTTATCTGGAGCAATCTTTAAAGTCTGTTTTTTAAAAGGAAAGCTCATCACCTGAAATTTTCCTGTAAGAGTTAGGGTGTTCCCCGCAAGATCAGTGGCGTCAATGGTAAAAAGGTACTCCCCGGGGGTCTCTTCAGTTTCTATAGGAACAAAGCACTCATAGATAAGGGCTCGATCGGATTCTCTCACGCATAGGTATACCTTTGAAAGAGTTTTCAATTGTGCACTTTTTAATTCATTATTCGTCTGAAATTGTACATGAAACGTTCTGCCCTGTGAGATTTTTCCATCCATCTCATTCTTTACAAAAGCAGCTTGTAAGGGGGTATTATTTACATTAAAAAACCGCAAAATCTTTGCTTTTTTTCTTACATACCCGCCATTTTCAATCTCCACTTCAACCTGATGCTTTCCTTGAGCTAGTTTTTTTGTATCGATAACAAAAGGGTACTCAAATGTTTTTTTTCCAATTTTAACTGCATCAATAAGTGGGGTATTATCGATTTTCACGGTTAATCGAGCAACCTTATACTCATCTCGCCCTTTGGCAAGTGCAGAAGCTTCACCAGCATAGGTTCCTTCTGGCTCGATACCCGCCAATTCAAGGGTCGGCTCTGAAATGGCCGTAAAATACTGATATGTATTCCACCCAATATAGGCGGCAACCAAGCTTATGAGCAAAAAAATAATCAATTTTGCAGAGGAAATCATGAAATAGACCTCATAGTATAATATTCTCACTAAAGTATACTATAATGCTTTTTCCCTTATTCGTAAATACGCCCCCTCCACAAAATAAATATACAAATGGTAAATGATGCGTTATGCTTATAAAGATCTACCATGAGAAGTAAGAGGTAACTATGATACCGGAATCTGTAAGAAAATTACCAAAATTGCCCGGCATATACGTTTTTAAAGATGCTCAAAGCGGCATTATTTACATCGGCAAGGCCAAAAGCCTGTATGCCCGTGTTCTGTCTTACTTTCGCGATAAAAACAGTGATTGGAAAGTACAGGAACTCATTAAAGAGCATGCCAGCATAGAACACATCCTGACAAAAAATGAAATTGAGGCACTTCTTCTTGAAGCCCAGCTCATTCGCACCCTCAAGCCCAAATACAATGTTCTCCTTAAAAATACTAATCCCTTTGTCTATCTGGTTATTACCGACGAAGCCTTACCTCAGCTTAAAGTGGTGCGCCAAAAGAAAGAAAAGGGGACCTATTTTGGACCATTCCTTTATAAAGCAAAAGCTAACTCTGTCCATGAATATCTCATGCGGACCTTACGCCTGCGGCTATGCTCAACAAAAATTGAACAAGGGTGCCTTGATTACCATATGGGGCGCTGTGCGGGTAACTGCCTATCTACCTTTAATAAAGAGGAGTATGTAACGCGCATAGCTCTTGCAAAAAGGCTACTAGAAGGCAATTATTCCGCCTGCCAAGCACTTTTAAAACAACAAATAAAAGAGCATAATCTAAAAATGGAATTTGAAAAATCTAAAAATCTTAGTAAATATTTTGATGATCTGGAAGTAATCTTTACAACTCTAAAAACCGGATTTTCAGAAACTAAATATGTAAAAGATATCTCTGCCCTTATTACAACTCTTAGGCAAAAAATAGAACGGCCCGTACAGGCTTTCAATGAACTTACTCAGGTATTAGCACTCACCAATCCTCCTTACACAATCGATTGTTTTGATATTTCACACTTTCAAAGTAGTTATTTGGTTGGATCCTGCATACGCTTTAGACATGGTATACCTGATAAACAAAATTTCAGGCGCTTTAGGATAAAAACACTTTCAGAACAGAACGATTATGCAGCATTGCAGGAAATCGTACAAAGAAGGTACAAAGATCCTAAAGATCTGCCGGACATTATTATGATAGATGGGGGAAAGGGCCAATTAAATGCCATCAAAACTCTTTTTCCCGCTATTGCCTGTATGAGCCTTGCAAAAAAAGAAGAAATTCTCTATACCCCACTTCATCCCCAAGGAATAGTCTTAGACCCGCAAAGTAGTATGGGGCAAGTCCTTATGTACTTACGCGATTATGCTCACCATTTTGCAGTTTCTTATCATAAGGTTCTCAGATCAAAAAACCTTATTCTTTGATCAGCGTCTTATAACATATTTTCTATAGAATTGATTTATGAGCAACTCTTTAGGATCATATTTCTTCTTGCAGGTGACGAACCCATCAAAACTTGGGTATGCATTTTTTAATAATTGCCGTGGAGCAAATAAATGATACGCAAGATGATACGTCCCCCCTAGTTTTGTAACTTTATCAATAATGATCTGCGTCCAATAGGCAACCTCATTGTATGATTGCTCGTTTTCTTCGACACGCAGTAAAAGCCGAAATACGAAAGACTCAACCGGCGCTGAGCTGAGGAAACAATTTTTTGTAGCCTTTGCATATGCCACTGTTACCTCAAGAAGATTAATCGAATATTCTTGCGCTCTATTCTTCAAAAAGGTAACAAAAGCAGTAAACAGCTCACAAGGTAGTAAGTATTCTTGCACTATGACTATTCCCTTTTCTTTATTTTTTTCATCTTCTAGGGTGCGTGCAAGAACCCTATTTTTTGCTATTTGTTGATTTTTGTCAAAAAAATTTGAATCGACAAAAAGACGAAACCTCCTCACCCAATCATGCTCTACCAAGCTCAATATCTTCTGTACATAGGAAGATTCTTGCACCTCTAAAGGCTCCAGGTCGGCCTTTTGATTCGTATTTTTATAGGTTACCACTAAAAGCTCACTTAAAAATTTCGCAGGAACAATGGTAAATTTGCCAAAATGAAGTTCTACGGCCGGATCATGCTTAACCTCTTTTTCAAAATGATTCGGATACTCTGTGCAGGAAATTATTTGAGCATTCTTCTGCAGAATTATGTTATCAGTTACTCTAAGCGTCACTTCATACACAATACCAAAAAGTCCGTATCCGCCTATAACCAGGGAAAATAATTCATCCCCAGGGACCACCTGAACCAGCGATCCATTAGGCATAAGAATTTTTATAGATTCAACTGAGTCACACACCATACAGTTTTGTAAACTTTGTCCGTAAGCATTAACTGCTAATGAGCCCCCTATGCTAAAATCGCAATAGGGTTGCATAGCTTGCACTGATAAACCAAGAGGATTTAAAAAACTTAGCAATTGCTTCCATGTCATTCCCGCCTGCACAGTAACCCGCTTTTGATTTTTATCAAGGTGGACCATTTTATTGAGCTTTGACAGGTCAATCATGAGCGCTTGGGCGTCGACAGTTTGTCCTCCCAAGCTTGTACCAGCACCTGCAAGAGAGAGCTTTTGATTATTCACTGATGCTCGCGCAATGATTGATTGTAATTCTGTAAGCGATTGTGGGGTAACTTTCCTCCTAGGAACAAGAGGAATATACGATTTTTTTTCACCAACGTAAGCGGAAGACGTCATCGCTACAGCACACATAATGCCTAATATTTTTTTACTGACCATACGTTACCTCCCTAAAGAGCGTTTTAATGAATGTCCCAAAACAATAATAATAAATGAATTGAAACAAACCGTACACCAAAACTCGACCGATGTATTGAAAAATTGAGATACGATAGCATACACTGTAGAAGAACAAAGTTACTTGACACCACTACAAAAAAAGGATTTTCCATGTGCTCACAACACTATTTGGTTATGCCAAAAGCCTTATGCCTCAGCTTTATTTTATTCATGTCTTCTTTCCTGCTGGCTGATTTGGAACTCGGCATTTCACAAATATACCCCACCCCACCCTTAGCAAATTGTCAGGACTCCACGGGCGTACCAGTACTCGTTGGTGGCACGGTAACTTATGCAATTACGGTAACCAATTCCGGTTCTGCAAGCGTAAGAGGTTTTTCGCTTACTGATACCCTTGATTCTGACGTAAATCCTAGTGGCATATGTTTTGTAGATGTTAATCCATTCTGTGAAGGCATTGTTACGAGCAGTGGCAATTCTTTTCAAATTGATTCACGCCAAACGCTTGCCCCAGGAGAATCGATTACTTTTACTGCCACATTTAGAATATGTACAGGTTTGAATGCCCAGGGCTTTAGTACGCTTACTAACACCGCAAGCATCACTGCAACCGATACCAAAGATAGACGTGCAGGTACTGGCCCTAGTACCTTAACAAGCTGTGTACAGGGGTGCGCTCTTTCTACACTAATCTTGCCAGCAGTCGCAACAAATATATGTCAAAATGGATCCATAACACTAAAAGCTACAGTAGCAGGTTCTTGCTCACCTAACCTCAACTATAACTGGTTTGCGCCTAGTAGTACCGTCCCCGTTCTTTCTGGACCATCAAATGAATTAGTTCTTCAGGCATCTGATATTCCTTTTAATGGCGCGGTATATACAGTGGTAGTTACGGACCTTTTTACCCAGTGCAGCGCTCAATCTTCTTCCGGCCCTCTTTCTGTCATAGAATGTACAGATCTGCAGATTTCAAAAAATGCCTGTCTCAATGATGACACCATTACGTATACCATCGTTGTCAGCAATATCGGCCAAACTCCGAGTTCTGTTGCGGTGACCGATTGTCTTCCAGATTGCTTGACACCTCTTGCTGTCAATTCTTTACTGGGCGTCTGGTCTCCCGTACAAAACGGAAATACTATTAGCGTGCAATTGACGGAACCTAGTGTACTCCAGCCAGGAACAAGCGCCTCCTTTGAAATTATAGCAAGCATAAGTGACGAATGCGACCGATGTGTATACAATACGGCAACGGTGCAGGGATCGATTTTTAACACGAATCAAGAAAACAGCGCGAGCGCAAAAATTAAACTTTGGTGATACAATACGTTCTCTACTTACTACGAGGGGCCGAAAATATTCGGCTCCTCATACTTCAAGAAAGGTATAGTACACTTAATGTACCCAGTCGCTGCTGAAATTCAACTCTCTTTGGATCAAATACCCACATTCCCTCACCTCATTGTAGAGCTTTGCGCTCCTTCCCTAAAAAATTAGGGCATATGATTTTAAAAAAACAAAAATGGTAAAAAATATTAGGATGCATTTTTAAACTTTGATGCATGAATTTATCGTTGTGATATACTTATAAAAGAGAATGTACTAAAGGAGGTGCCATGAATCCTGACATTTTTACAACTTCTGCTCAAGAGCTGATAAACAAAAGCATCCAAATAGCTCAAGAAAAAGGTAATCCCACGGTACAACCCTTACATACGTTAGCAGCCGGGCTTGAGAATGAGTTTTGCTTATCATTTTTTTCAGTTCTTCACGCAAAGATCGCAGAGCTACAGTCACTTGTTACGAGTGAACTTGAAAAATTGCCCGTTGTGCACGGTGGACAGCTTTCAAGTGATTACACTTTGGAAGATTTTTTAAAAGAGTGTCAAAAAGAAGCAACGTTACTAGGCGATACCTATATAAGCTTAGAGCACTTTCTTATCAGATGGTCCGAGACTCGCTATTTACCCTCCTCAATCATCTCTTTTTTTAAACAGTCTGGCATTACGCGCCAATCAATACTTGCCCACATGCAGACTATTCGTAAAGGAAAAACCGTGAAAGAAAAAAATGCAGAAAAGCAATATCAAATTCTTGAAAAATATTGCCAAAATATTACACAAGATGCACGTGATGGCAAACTAGATCCTGTCATTGGACGCCATGAAGAAATTAGAAGAGTCATTCAAATTTTATCACGACGTACAAAAAATAATCCAGTTCTCATTGGCGAACCGGGTGTAGGAAAAACTGCTATAGTCGAAGGAATTGCTCAACGAATTGTAAATAATGATGTTCCAGAAAGTTTAAAAAACAATGTTATTTATGCACTCGATTTGGGGCTTATTGGTTGCTGGAACAAAATTCCAAGGCGAATTTGAAGAACGCTTAAAAGGTATATTAAAAGAGATAGAAGAAAGTGAGATCCGAGTTATTCTGTTTATTGATGAACTTCATACTCTTGTGGGTGCTGGTGGTGCGGAGGTGCCATGGATGCTTCGAATTTACTAAAGCCAGCATTAGCAAGAGGCATATTACATTGTATTGGGGCAACAACAATCAAAGAATATAAAAAATATATAGAAAAAGATGCTGCGCTTGAAAGACGATTCCAAAAAGTTTTGGTCGAAGAGCCCTCTATTGAGGATGCGATTTCAATTTTGCGCGGTCTTAAAGAAAAATATGAACTTCATCATGGAATAAGAATAAAAGATCAGGCTCTTGTTGATGCAGTTTTATTATCTGCAAAGAATATTCCTGAGAGATTTTTACCAGATAAAGCAATCGATTTGGTTGATGAGGCGGCTGCGGTGGTAAGAATGGCAATAGATTCGCAACCAGAAGAATTAGATAAGATTGAGCGGAAAATCAGGCAATTTGAGATAGAAAAAGTGGCATTAAGCAAAGAAACAATCAATGAACAATCTAAAAAGCGCTTAGCTGAACTTGAAAAAGAGCTTAATCATCTCAAAGAGCAATTTCAAACTTTATTTAATCAATGGAAATCAGAAAAAGCACCGTTAGAAACAATCAATAAGCTTAAAAGAGCATTGGAGCAGCCAACAACAATTTACACAAGCAGAACGGGAAGGGGATTTTGCAAAAGCATCTGAAATAAAATATGGAAAAATGGTACAAGCTTCAAGCAGAACTTGAACAAGAACAGGAAAAGCTTAAAAGATCTTAAAACTCACATGATTAAAGAAGAAGTTGATGAGCATGATATTGCGCTGGTACTTTCACGATGGACAGGCATCCCTGTTGAAAAGCTCAGACTGCCGAAACAGAAAAACTGCTCCATATGACAGAAATTCTAAAACAAAGAGTGATTGGTCAAGATGAAGCAATAGAAGCAATCAGCCATGCGATTCAGATACATCGAGTTGGTCTTACTGACCCAAATAGACCAATAGGATCATTTCTTTTTTAGGACCAACAGGGGTTGGTAAAACAGAAGTTGCAAAAACGTTCGCGGATTTCTCTTTGATGATCCAAAAAAACTCGATACGAATAGACATGTCAGAATATATGGAAAAACATTATGTAGCACGACTTATAGGTGCTCCTCCAGGCTACGTTGGTTATGAAGAAGGTGGCCAATTAACAGAGGCTGTACGAAGATAATCCTTATAGCGTAGTGCTTTTTGATGAAGTTGAAAAAGCGCACCCAGACGTATTTAATCTTTTTCTTACAAATTCTTGATGAAGGACATTTAACCGATGGGCAGGGACGAACTGTATCATTTAAAAATTGCATTATCATCATGACATCAAATATTGGTTCTGACCTCATTCTTGAAGCGAAAGAACTAGATGATACGGTTAAAAATCGATAGAAAAATTACTGCATAAGTACTTTAAACCCGAATTTTTAAATCGCATTGATGCGGTGGTCTACTTTAGAATGCTCACCCATAAGGATGTAGTACGTATAGCCAAGATCCAAATTGATCATCTAAAAGAGCGCCTTCTTGAGAGAAATATAGAGCTAACTGTAAGTAATGAGGTACTTGATAAGCTCGCTACGCTCGGGTATGAACCTGAATTTGGGGCACGCCCGCTTAAGCGAGCAATTCAAAACTTTATTGGAGCACCACTTTCTCAGTATTTGCTCAAACATCCTGAGACAAAAACTATAACAATAGCGGTAAAAAATGATGCTATCACCATTGCTTAATACGTACATGTTCTTATAGCAGAGATAGTCTTCTGTTTCAAGAGTGCTCATTTAAACCTTTAAGCTTTTTAACCCATGCATAAGCTTATTATCGCAAATTGGAAAATGCAATTGACGCACCAGGAAGTACGTACCTGGCTTAAAACGCATGCGCCTACATTTGACAGCTTGCTTGCGCAAACGAACAATACGCTTGTTATTTGTCCCTCGTATACCGAGCTTGCTTTCGCTCATTCGCTTTCAACGATGCATATCCGTTTCGGGGCTCAAGACTGTGGACTTCACGAGCGAGGCGCATACACAGGTGATGTGTCGGTGCTTACACTTAAAGAGCTTGGATGCACCTACACTCTTATCGGCCATAGCGAAAGACGCATATACCATGGAGAAACTGATGAAGCAATTGCCCAAAAAGCAACACTCCTATTAAAACATGGTATCGAGCCGATTATTTGCATTGGTGAAACAAGCAAAGAACGAGATACTGGCACGACACTGCAGGTACTTGAAAATCAACTTTCACTTGTTGCAAAGCTACTAGGTAGGGAGACACTCACTATAGCCTACGAACCAGTATGGGCCATAGGCACGCAACAAGTGCCACGAGCAAGCGAGATTGCGTCTGTTTTTTCATGGATACGAACTTTTATGGAAAAACAAAGGACTCAGGCACGCATTAAGTTGCTTTATGGCGGCAGTGTCAATGAAAGAACGATCGAAGACCTTGGATTAGGTATAGCAGATGGTTTTTTGCTTGGAAAAGCAAGCCTTGATCCACAAGAGCTTAAAAAAATCCTTCTTAAAATTTAAAGATTTTTTAACACAGTGTTGCACGCTTCATCATAGCAACAATTGCTTGAATGAGTATCCAAACAATGCTTCCCGCCGAAATACCCGATAAGAAAGGATAATAGGATTCTTTGTTCTTCATGGCAAACGATAAGAGGCCTCCTGCGATAAGCATCAGTGACACGCTCGGTGGCATTAATATGCCGCCAAGCAGTAGTGCCGAATTAATTCGGGTGAATTTCAAAAGAAAACCGCAAACGAAGCCTAAAAACAAAATATAGGCATCAAAATTTTTACTATTTATAAGAAGAGCACGACTTGCTGCTTTGGTAACGGGCAGACCACAGGCATCAAAATTAAAAGTGTAAGCAAAAAGCCACAGAACAGCTCCTATCGCAACACAGCTGATAAGCAATCCAAAAACCTGAAAAATTTTCATCTGCCTCATACTAACACCTGCAAGCTGCGCATATTTAAGACCAAAGAGAGCGTCTGCTGCAACACCCCCTGCAACTTCTACAAAAGTTGCAACGATAATCGCTTGGAGTGATGAAAATCCAAAAAGCACCATGCCGGGAACCATAATAAATGTTGCAAACCGGCCTAAAGGAACGATCCCTATCTGGCCCGCTATAATAAGCATCTGATAAATACACAATGCCGTGCCCAAGAGAATAAAGATTTGAGAAAGAAATGAAAATTTAAAATAGGTTAAGAAAGCACTGCTCAGAATGAGAGGCAGAATGCACACAAAGAGTGTCTTGGCATTAAAAAGAGAGATATCGACAGCTAAAGAATTCCACGATGGTCTCTTTTTTAAAAAAGCCCGCATTTTTTTAACATCAAAAAAAGTAACAAAGGTCCCATAGAGCACGATCCCGCTTCCAAATGCAAGAGTAAATTCAAAAGAATTTACTCCCGTGCTTGCCAGCCCAAAGGGAAAAAACCAGGGGTAGAGAGCTGAAGTAGGATGAGAATACAGATAAAAGAGTGGTTCAATACACAGCAGTTTTACTAAAAATCCAGCAATCAGCGGGACCGCAATTACATGGCCTGTTACAAAACCGATTGAAATATAGAGTGGAAGCTGATCGAGGGCAATGGAAATTTCGGGTAAGGAGAAAAATCCAATTTTTATGGTCTGCAAGAGCTTAACAGAAGACTTAACAAAAGAAAAAAGACTTTGGCATACAAAAAAAAGAAGAATGCCGCAAAATCCAGCACACAACTCGAGAGCTTGCCGTACCTGATTTTCTGAAAAAATAGTTTTATAGATCAACTGGCCGATGGGAAATGCTAACTTTTGCTGGAAAATGAGCTTTTCTTCAAATAAATTAGCTAAGCCATAGCCAAATGAGCCTGCAGCCAATGCTAATCCACCACAAACCAAGTAAAATTGGAGAGGATGGGCTAGCCACTGCCCAAAAAGAGTTGGATCAGTAAAGTAAAGAGCAGGAAATGAAAAACCAAAACCCGTTGCCAGTATGCCGCCAATACCAGCGGCAAAGGTGGTAAGGCCCACCGCTTTAACAAAACGATCGCGCTGATTGCGTAAGGGATAGAAGACCACGATACTTAAAAGCGCTATCGTTGTCTCAATCCAAGGTCCGATAGGTGTCGCCATGGAAATATAGCTCATAATAACAACAGAAAGAAGCGTAAAAAGGACTGTCATTACGATCGTAAAAATCTTCACGCTACAACTATTCCTTCCTCTCTCTTTCCACTGTCTTTGCATCTTGCTGAAGCCATATAACTTGAAACATTTTTTTCTTTCCATGAGATGTTTGAATGAGATCTCATGCCGTAGAGAAGCCATATACTCGTTTATTTTATAAGATTGCGCTCTTCATATCTAAAAATACACCATTCTTAGAGAGTTTTCCAACCGCCTTAGCCGTTATCCTTCTTGGAATGAAAGAAATTGTCGCTCGTGATCAAGAAGCCACCGTTTGCGCTCAACTGTTCCTGCGTACCCACCGATACTCCCGTTTGCATTGATAACACGGTGGCAAGGAATAATAAGCGCAAGTTGGTTTGTTGCATTTGCCCGAGCAACGGCCCGGAAGGCGCTCGGTCTCCCTATTGCTTTTGCAATGTGGCTATACGGTTGGGTCTGACCGAAGGCAATCCTTCTCAGTTCCTTCCAGACATACATTTGAAAGGGGGAACCCTCAAAATAGATCGGCGTTTTAAATTCGGTCAGAGTGCCATTGAAATATTCGTTGATCTCGTTTTCTAAGGAATAAATTGGCAGGTTTTTCCGCGGGACAAGTATCGTCCTAGTTTTCTTTTGTAAACGGTCGAGCGCTCGCTGTAGCCCCTGTCCATCTGAAAATGCTAAAAAAAAGAGTGCCTGCTCATCAGCGACAGCCGTCATATGACCAAGCGGTGTCTGAATAGATGCTATTGTTACTGCATTTTTTTCTTTTTCCATTGCTCACTCCGAGATAAAGACCTACCTCTTAAGGGTACCTCATTTCTATAAAATCGCTAATCAAGAAAAGCAAAACCCATTTTTTCAAGCCTTGGGACTTAAAAAAAATATTATCTCGTGCTACACTCATTACATGAAGCACCTTATTATTTTTTGATAACGGCATTGTAAAAGACCGTGCAGAAAGGAATTCCATGATATATCAGATTCTTGTAGCCCTCTTTGTTCTTCTTTGTTTTTCTATAGTTTTGCTTATTCTTGTCCAAAAGGGCAAAAGTAGCATGGGGCTTGGGGGCCTTGGCGGTGGAACACAGCTTTTGTTTGGTGGATCAGGAGGACAGGACCTCTTTCAAAAAATTACCTGGGCGATGGGAGCACTTTTTATGGCAGGCTCGCTTTTCCTTGCTATGCTTAAAAGACCAAGCTCATCAGAACTCCTGGGAAGTCTGGCAAAAACACAACCGGCGCCCATAGTAGTTCCAAAGCAAGCCCCAGCAGTTCCGGCAACTCAACCAAGTCAACCAGCACAAAAGTAACGTTTGTGATTGATACGCTAGGTTTATGGGTTATTAACGCTTGTAATCAAGCGGGAAATCTTGCTTTTTTTTTCGCACGTACCGTCAAAACGGCTCTCATTAAGCGATTAAAGATTAAACAGTTTTTCAACGCAATGAAAAGCATAGGGGTTGATTCGACCTCTATTATCTTTTTAAGCAGTTTATCATCTGGTTTTGCACTGGCCTTACAAACATATGCCGGATTAAGTAGAATTGGCGGTGAAGAAATGATAGGGGCGGTTGTTGCATGGGGAATGACCCGTGAATTGGGGCCCGTTCTTACCGCAATAATGGTTGCGGGGCGCTGCGGTTCTGCTATTGCAGCAGAAATTGGCACCATGCGCATCTCTGAACAAATTGATGCTCTTCGCACACTATCAATTGATCCATACCAGTATTTAGTAGTTCCTAGAATCCTTGCAGGAACCGTTATTCTTCCCTTTTTAACACTTTTTGCTATGTTTTTCGGTATCTTAGGAGGCTATCTTTATACCAAGTATAATGTGACAATCTCACCTGAAATGTATCTAAGTAATATCAAGAGTTATTTAACTATAAATGATATACTAAGCGGCCTGATCAAATCATGCTTTTTTGGTTTCACGCTCACTTTTATCGGCTGCTACCAGGGTTTTTCAACCACCGGGGGAGCGCGAGGGGTTGGCAGATCAACAACAAAAAGCGTGGTCCTTGGTTGCATCATTATTTTAATTGCTAATTATTTTTTAAGCTCCCTTCTCTTCAAGGCCGGATTATGATTAGCGTTAAGAATCTTACTAAATCATTTAATGGGCACTGGGTATTAAAAGGAGTGAATCTTACCATTCCACATGGAAAGATGACCTGCATAATAGGAAAATCAGGCGAAGGAAAATCTGTTTTGCTCAAAACCATAATGGGGCTAATTAAACCCACCACAGGGACAGCAACAATCGAAGGATCAAATACGGATATGTTTCACACTGCTCATACCGGCGATTTGCTCCCTTCTTGCGGATATGTCTTTCAATTTGCAGCCCTTCTTGACTCGCTTACTATTTTTGAAAATGTCGGTCTCTCTCTTTTAGAGCAAGGCAAATCTCAAAAGGAAGTACTGCCCTTAGTAAAAGAAAAGTTATCTTTGGTTCATCTGAGTCACGATATATTAGAAAAATACCCTTCTGATCTCTCTGGTGGCATGAGAAAGCGAGTAGGCATAGCGCGCACACTTATAAGTAATCCTTCAATCATCCTTTACGATGAGCCCACAACGGGACTCGATCCTATAACCGCACATGTGGTCCATGAGTTAATGGTTGAAACGCAAAAAAGATCTCCTGTGACTTCGGTCGTCATTAGCCATGATACTGAGGTTTTTAAATATGTTGATTATATAGCTCTCTTGCATGAAGGCGAAATAAAATATTTTGGAGAGGCAGCTACCATTTGGGAATCAGATAATCCGTATATCTACCAATTTATTAGAGGGCTCACACAAGGCCCCATTAAAGCAGAACAGGAGCAGAAATAGGAAATCGCCGGCGCCTCTATCATTCTTTGAGCAAACAAATTTTCCGGAATGTTTTTACTTTTGGTTTAATAAACTTTCAGTAAACTCTTCTTTCTCTCCTAAAAAATCTTTAAAGTTTATTTTTATGATGGCTGCCACAATAGGCATTCGTGCTGATAAAACGCACTTGTGTAATATAGGAATATAATTTTGAGCGCGCTCGGCAGGTATCAAGCGTTTTACTGCATCCACTATTTCTTTAGAAGAGGGAAGTACGTCCATTTTTAATAAACCTTCTACAAATTGCTTTAATTCTTCGGAACCTTCAAGCGAAAAAGAACCGCAATCAGTTGAGAATGGGAAAAGTGCTTTAAAAGCATTGAGAGCATTTTTTTTAATAAAAAGGTAAAGAGAACCGGAATGATGATAGGTATATATTTTATCTCGCATACTGTAAGCAGACGCAAACGACTCCAAGAGATCAGTTGCCAAAGGTTCATATGTTCTGGTTCTATCTTTTTTAATAAAAACCACGTAATCTTCACAAACATCAGCGCTTAAATAAAAATCTTTCTTTTCAAAAAGCAAAAGTAGATCTTCGTTCTTGACGAGAGTCCATCCCAGCAAGCATTCCGCTATCAGTGCTTCGAAGACAGTTTTAAGATTTTCAATTGGGCAAACAATATAGTCGAGAGAAAGATGAATCTCATGGGCATTTTTTATAGACATCAGATGCCAACCATACTCAACTAAGAACGCATAATTGTTCATGCAGATGCATACATTCCAAGAAGTTTCATTTCCAGCATATGAGATTTTTCTCCAGTGAGTTGTAATTTCGGGCGGTTTATTACAAAAACTTATTTCAGTAAATATTGGTTGCTTTTCAAGTTCCAAGAGTAAGGAAATGCAATCCTTCATAATGGCCTGTAGAGTGGGTATTTTTGCATGAACACCTTGTGCATGCTCTGCCCAGTCGGCATCTTGGCATTCAAGACTACAATAACGTGGAGATGTTTTTGGACAGAGTGGGCAGTTAATAAAGCAATTTCCCTGTTTGCAGAATGCACAAGGATTATGGATTTTTTGAGAATCAGAACTCATCTGTTTTTCAAGTGTGAGAGAAAGCGGAAGTGCAATTTCTTTTGCATTGACACGCTCTAAGAGACATTTCACTTTATTCGTCAAAGTGATATCGCAAGGTGAAGCTGATAGGAAGACCGCCGGAATTTCTTCGCGCTCTACATGGGTTACTTCGTACACACATTCAGGTTCGCCTATTAAGAAGCACTGCTTACCCCTATAGCTCTTGAGATCATATTCGCTTATTGGTTCCGTAGCTATCGAATAGAAATTTTTTTGTTGTTCGTCGAGCCAAAAATTCCCATTTTTTCTTTCCAGTACATGTACTTTTTTCAATTGGATGGTAGCGGCATAGGTGCTAAGGTCCACGAATTTTGCTCTCAGGTACGCCAACGTCTCTTGAATAAGAAACAAGAGTTCTGGACTGTCTGCACTTACAGTGCTTAACAAATTAAGAGTGCCCCAAGGGGTAGATATAGCTAGTGTCGGCCGCCAATAGTCGCAAACGACCAGGCGAAGTCCTTGTTGCGTGCGCTGAAAGGCTTTATCCTTATCAGGGGGTGTCGCACTAACGGCTTTTAATCGATTTTCTTTCAAGCCCCTTTCTTCAAGAATTTTTACAAAAGTGATTATTTTTTGTAGTGCTTCGAACGTCAATTTTTCTTCGCACTTAATTCGATTTACAAGCCAAACATCCGCGCCTGGTGAATTAAGATGAGCTGCAACCGTTTCAAGATCGGTTTTAAAGCGTTCAGCCACTATATGAATAATATGCTCTAGAGCCGTTTTATCACTCAAAACTCTCAATAGGCGACTGCATGTCAAGGAAAGTGCTTTTATTTTTTTTGCAGCGCCGGCGCACGTTTTGGCTGGCACTCGCGCTGCAATCGCAGCAATGCAGTCAGCTGGCATTTCTTTCAGCTGCATCGCATAGATTGCATGATGCTCATGAGTAAAAAAATAAGAAATCTGATAAGCATTAAGTGACCTTCACATTGGTATTATTATTTGTTTATTGTAAGTTACCAAGAAGATAATTACTCGTCAAAGTTATGAAATAATGTCCACTTGCTTTTACGCAGTATTGTTTATAGTATGTCTTGATACTATATCAGCGTATTACCTGGAGCATTTTTATGATTTTTCGAAGACAGTTAATCCTGTGTTTATCGCTTGTCACAAGTTTTTGTACGTGCATGAACTTAGAGATAGCGAAATCTACCTTGTTCAAAAATCAAAATGACAAGCTGCTTTTACTCATTACGCTAGCAAAAAATAAATCGCATGAGGCAAAAGATCTTACAAAAACAGTAATGGCGGACTTAAAGGAATCAAACCATTTTAAAGCAACAATAACACTGGGACATGGAAATGATACTTATCGGAAACAATTTGTTAAAGATTCCTCTGTTATAAAATTGACATTTCATGAAAAAGAACTCGCTGTACCTCTTGCCTTAGCAGCAAATAATGCAATCAAAGAAATTGAATTTTCCACCTCACTAAAAGCGCTTATCGAATCCCATGTATGGGCAAGCGATTTCTCTAATCAATGTCATCAAAAAGATGGTTACTTAGAAAAAATTAGACAGGCTGTAAATCCGAAGATACAACATGAAGTATTGGAAGAAATCTTTTTGCGTGTAACAGCGCCTAAGATAACGGTAGAACAGCTTATTAAAGCTCTAGAGGAGCTGCAGAATTTAGCCGCAGAGCAGGAAGTTGATGAATTGTCGACCACGACTATGCTATGGGCGATCGATCTAGTTATAAAATACCTCGGGCCTGCTAGCAATAAAAAAGAATTTGTGGCCGTTATTCGTGACATAATGGCTGGGCTTGTGGATGCGCAGTGCGAACAAAAGAGAAAAATTATTCTAGACGAATTTTCTTTGTACTTGCAAGCGCATGAGTACACCTGTAATGCACTTATGTTCTTTGTGCAAATGAAGCACATAAGACGCCTTGCAACATCGGATCATCTTGTACACTTTACCTCCTATAATAAACTTAACTATGATCATGATTTTAGCCTTGAAAGATGCGTTATCGAACGTTTAAATTATAAAACTCTCGATACTGCCTGCGCCCTTTTGACGCGGCCTGATGGATCACTATCACCTTCTTTAAAATCTTATAATCCTGAATTTATCAAACAAGTGCTTGCTTTAAGGAAGAAATTTTTCTCAGAGACCAAGACCGTTTGTTGTTCTTTCTGCGACTCTCAAGGAACAACCGCTCATCCCCTACTTCGATGCAGCGGCTGCAAAGAAGCTCGCTATTGCACGAGCGAATGTCAGAAAAGAGACTGGCCACAGCATAAAATCGCTTGTAAAGCTACCGCAATGGCAGCTCATTCTGCCCCTAACCCACTTCCTTCAATTGATTAAAAAAACTTAGAATAAAAAAAGGTTGCGTTTCATGTCTAGGCGCCGCTATGTTGAACATTAGGCTTGCCAATTAACCAAAATATGGCTAAAATTTGACCATAATATGGTTAATTTTTAGGAAAAAAGATGTTTTACAAGAGAAATATTAAACCAAATTTAGAAAAAGCTCTAAAGCGAAGCCCTGTAGTTCTTCTTACTGGAGCCCGTCAGATAGGCAAAACAACCCTTATAAAACAAATTGCGCAAGAAAAAAATTACACCTATGTAACTTTTGATGATCTCCAATCTTTAGGGCTTGCCACACGGGATCCAGTTGGCTTCCTTGATGCCCTGAAGAAACCGGTTATCCTTGATGAAATTCAAAGAGCACCGGATATCCTGCTTGGTATAAAAAAAGATGTCGATGAAAACCGCGTTCCCGGACGCTATTTAGTAACAGGCTCAGCCAATCCTCTGCTTACATCTCAGCTGGGAAACTATCTAGTAGGCCGTATGGAAATTTTGGAAATGTTTCCTCTCTCACAAGGAGAACTATCTGGTGTAACTGAAACTTTTATTGAAGATATATTTGAAACGGATTCTTTGCACTGTGAGCCTTCACAGATCTTAAAAGCAGATCTTTTTGAAAAGATTATTAGTGGCGGATACCCCCTTGTTCAGAACAAGTCCGACGAAGAACGTCATAGCTGGTTTTCATCATATATTACCACAATCCTTGAACGGGATGTGAAAGAAATTACTCATATAACCGGCCTTACTGAATTACCATTACTTTTGCAATTGCTCGCGAGCCAAACAAGCTCGCTGTTTAACGCTTCTGAACTATCAAAAATAAGTCAGATTCCTCTGACTACTCTTCGTCGTTATCTTGCTTTACTTAAATCTGTCTACTTAATCGACTTTCTGCCACCATGGTTTACTACCATAGGAAAGCAGCTCACAAAGTCACCAAAACTTTTTATGGTAGATACTGGTCTTGTCGCAGACCTTCTCACCTTTACAGCCGATAAAATCTCGACCGACTCCATAACTAAGGGGCGAATTTTAGAAAATTTTGTTATAAGCGAACTACTAAAGCAAGCAAGCTGGGCTAAGAGAACAATTAAAAAATTTCACTATCGCACGCTCTCAAGAATTGAAGTTGATATCCTTCTTGAAGATAGAGCGGGCAACTTAGTTGGCATAGAGGTTAAAGCCAATAGCACCCTATTTCCTGATGATTTTAAAGCCCTTCATTACCTTCAGCAGGAACTTGGAAAAAAATTCATTCGCGGTATCATACTTTATACAGGAAACGCATGCCTTTCTCAAAGTAGACATTTAAATGCATTGCCTATCTCGGCATTATGGGCTAAGAGTGAAAGATAATTTTTGTTTTGAGAAATTCTTCAATCTGCTTACTATCAGCAAGAGCTCGCTGAGCATCTGGAGCGGGATTATTTTTGGTTTTTTTGATTAATGTAAATTATTTATCGAAGCATTCAAGTCCCCATATAATCAATACCGCATACTTCACACACATATCTGCGAATTGATAAAGGCATATCTTTTTTTCCCCACCATGAACAAACTTTAGACATAGGAGCAAACCTATCTATTACAACACCCGTGTTACCCTGCCAAGCAGTTTTATATTTCAGAAATGGTATCAGTTTACACCAGCCCGCATCGGCAATTGATCGCGAAAGATGCCTATTTTGATCATGCTCTTAATACAGAAGTTCTCAACCATTGTTGCAATGCCAGCTGCTTTTTGAGTTAATTCGCCTCGTTTTATTAAACTTGTGATGAATCCAATCCTAATCATTTGTTTGTCTCTCTTGGTCATGACTGCTCCTCTTTTGTGAGTCAAAAAATATTTAGCTCTTTTAGACTAACAAAACGAGCGCAAGCGCTTGCTTTTCGGAGGTTCTTCGTTCTACTTTTAGTCAAGGTACATCAAGCCATAACCCAGGGTCTCTTCATGGTAAAGCCCACTCATGCAGGCTAGCCCTACCCCCTAACCCACTTCCTTCGATTGATTGAAAAAACGTAGAGTAAAAATCAGAAGTTTCATCAATTCTTTTCTAATAAACATTTTCTTAGTATGATCCACTCACGCTTCTCCTAGCCCTTCATCAGTGATTGGATCAAAGTATGTGTCCAAAGACCTCTCTGAAAAAACTCTTAAAAAGAAGCTGTGTCTTTTAATTTTTTATAATCCTCGTATACTTATTAATAAATGGTAATCCACAAAGAAAACCCTCTGTTTATTTCTGGAGTTTTAGCATGAAAAAAAAGTGTATCCTCACTTTGATTGTTGTAGCCAGTACCTCAATTTTGCATGCAACATATATTAAGAATGAGTTCGGCAAAGAGCTGGTCTGCACCATTAAGCGCGTTGACCTCAATGTAGCATGGACCAAAAATATACCGAGTAATACGCAATTCAACTGTGGAAATATCCCTCATATACTTGGGAAAGAACGGCTTTGGATTGGTTTTGCGGTCAAGACGATGAGCGCGGCACCATACACCTTTAAAGAATGGGTGCTTACCGATTCATCTATCATAAAAGTAACGAAATCACTAGAAGGGGCAATGATAATTTCGATTGAAGAACCAAAAAGAAAATTGTTGGAGAAAACATGTCCACTCTAGTACCTGAACAGAGTACAAAATTTTGGCAATTAAGTACAGAAGTCGGAAAAGTTGTTATAGGCCAGCATGACACTATTATGTTCATGCTCCTAGGCATCCTTTGCGAAGGCCATATTTTACTTGAGGGCGTGCCGGGTGTTGCAAAAACAACTATGATTAAAGCTCTTACTAAAGCTCTGGGTCTTAGTTTTAAGCGTATCCAATTTACTCCCGATCTCTTACCATCAGATCTTATAGGTACGCTTATTTACAATCCAAAGATTCAAGACTTTGAAACAAAAAAAGGGCCTATTTTTGCTAACCTCATACTCGCTGATGAAATCAACAGAGCTCCTGCAAAAGTGCAAGCTGCTTTACTTGAAGCAATGCAAGAGCATCAAGTGACTATTGGTTCTGAAACGTATTTATTAGATAAACCATTTCTCGTTTTTGCAACACAGAATCCCCTTGAACAAGAAGGTACCTATCGTTTACCTGAAGCACAGGTGGATCGCTTTATGTTCAAATTGCTCATTGATTACCCAAGCCCTGCTCAAGAGAAGGAGATTGTAAGATCCAGTCTTTCGCTGGATGCTATCCAACCGGTGCTCACGCGTGAGGATATCATTTTAGCTCAACAACTCGTTCATGACATATACTGTGATGAAAAAATTGTAGATTATATGGTCGCGCTTATTGACGCTACACGCAGGCCTGAAAAATATGCTCTTCATGAGATTAAAAAATATATCAGTTATGGCGTTTCACCACGCGCTACACTCGCTTTACATAAAGCAAGTCGCGCTCATGCATTTTTAAAAAAGCGAACTTTTGTTACACCAGATGATGTGAAAGCTGTTGCACTGCCAATTTTGCGCCATAGACTCATTCTTACTATTGATGCAGAAGCTGAGAATATTTCCGCTGATTCGCTCATTAAAAAAATCTTACAAACCGTACCAACACCCTAATTTTCGATAAACATCTCCTTAAAAGCTCAACATGCAGCGGGAAAATAAGGACCCATGTATTGGATGAGTACGTGCACACAAATTTTACAAAAATTTTTATTGTATTAGACTAGCTGAGGACTAAGAGCAGTAAAAATTTTGATGCATAAAAAATCGTAAGCGCAGAGAGTTGTTAGGAAGTTAATGAAGAGCCCTCTTTGGATTATCAATAGCATACTTATGGTGATCCTGGCTGCATTAATTACTTTCATTCTCTATTCGCTGAAAAATATCACCCAACGTCCGCGCATTGGATCAATAAAAGTTATGCAAAGACTTGAGACAACAAAAAAAGAAGGACCTAAGCCAAAAGATCTCCGCGTAATTTATGAGGAAAACGATCTTTTTGGCACCTTCAAACCAGCAATTGTTCCTGAAAAATTGGTGGAAACTCTCCCACCCCTTCCGCTCCCGCCTGCACCAAAGCCTGTAATAACACCCCAGCCTCCTCCAATTCATTTCTTAGAACCCCTTCCCATTAAAATTACGGGAATTATAGCCTCAAGTAATGAGGCAAAATCGCAAGTTTCGATTATGAATATTAATAGCAAGAAAACGGAATCATATAAGGTTGGCGATAAAGTATTTGACGGGTATATTATACGGATTTTCCCAAAAAAAATTATCGTTATTCGTTCTAACGGGCAACAAGAGACACTCTTTTTGTTCCCCTCTGATGCGCAACTAGAGATTAAGAACCTCCAGGACGTTTCGTGGAATGACGTGGTGCAAAGGCAAACTGATTCATCGTACCTCATCAACCCCGATGCATTTACATCGCGTATTACTTCGCTTGCTCAATTTATTGATATGGTTGATCTTACTACTGCATTTAAAAATGGACAAAGCGTTGGTGTGCGTGTAGGCAAAATAGATACCAAATCAGTTGGCACTGCGTTAGGCTTTATGCCGGGAGATACCGTTACAAGCATTCAAGATATTGCACCAACCACAACCAAAAATCGTCTACAGATTTACAATAAAATTTCGGAAGCTCCCCTGGGAGCTCGTGTGAAAGTGCACCTCATGCGCAAGGGCCATCCGCTTACGTACGAATATACGCTTATGAGTTTTTCTGAGCCTGCAGAAAGCGTAGCCGCTCGTTCTGTAGAAAATCTTCCTGCGTTACCAGTCATGGCTTTTAATGAGGCCCACGCAGTAAAAAAAGCTTTTTTGGAAAATAGTGAAGAACCTGTAACAGTACAATCATACGATACTAGGTACATGCGGGAATTAAAAAAGCGGGATATCCAAGCAATGCAAAACTATGGCAGTAAAGCTTCTCTGTTAAGCACTTCTGCCTATACAAGTTAAGAATGCCTATGAACAAAAAGCATACTTTTCTTTATTTCTTATCAGGGATGATGTACCTTGGAGTCATCATCCCTTGCTACGCCCGCACACCTGAAGATCCGCTTGAAGAAGGAGAAGTAGCTCGAGCTAGCAAAACGAACAAAACAAAATCAAACCTTTCAATCATGCCATCCGCGCAATCAAAAACAAGCGCGCCCGAATCTATTTTTGTACCACCGGCACTTACTAAAAAATCACTTGAAGGTGAGCTCAACAAACCGGAAGCAAAAAAAGCTGCCCCGCTAGATTCTCTGCCTTCAAGTACCGCGGCCAAAAAACCGGATACTGAAAAAACATCCCCACCGGATGCCGCATCTGCTTTGGCAAAAAAAGAAAGCGTGCCCGTCAGACAAGCGAAAGTAATAGCGCCGCAAGCAGAGCTCAAACAGTCGCCGCTACCCAAGATGCAGCAACCTCTAAAGCCTTCCGCTAGCCAGGATAAAAACATACCGATAGAAAAAACGGTTTCTCAAACCGTGGAAAGACCCTCTATTGAAACTTTTACTATCAGTCAACCGTCCCAAGAGACTACCGAAAAAGCACCTACGCAGCTTGAACCAGTTGTGACCGTCCAAGAAACAAATATTCCGATAGTGCCCGATGCTCAACTCGTTCCAAAGGAAAGTAAGAAAGAAGAACTGCCTGCAAAAACAGTGGAAAGTGGTCAACCAAGAAAGGGAAGAAGGCGTTTAGCAAAAAAAGAATCAAAACCATCCCTTGAAGCAACTACCGCTGTCCCTGCTCCTGAGCTTATAGTACCCAAGGCAGAAGAACCGCTTACACCTTTGCCCTCTATGGCAGATGCGCCAACAACTGATGAGAAGAAGGAATTTTTAAAGGCAGGCATCGAAACAACTCTTTCGCAAAAAGAAGAAAAAAAGGAAGAACATGCTTCATTTGAAAAGCTCGTTAAAAAAGGATCTATACATTTGGGTGAATATCTTGAACCATGGAAAGGGGCAGATCCACATGAAACTGTAGAAATGAATTTTGACAATAAAGAGTTAACAGAACTTTTGAAATTCTTATCAAATAACTTAGATGTGACCTTTATTTTAGATGACGACATAGAACCTTCGCGCATCGAAGGATTGCAACCACTTGCAGGCACGAGAATCTCCTTTAAATCGAACGTACCACTTACACTCAAGCAAGCATGGGAAATGGGATTGACGTTCCTAGAAATGGCAGGTTTTTCTGTGATTCCTGCAACACAACCCCGTACTTACAGAGTTACCACAAGCGCATCTCGCGACAAAGCTTCCGCAAATAGAGAGCCCCTTCCAACTTTTATTGGGACGGATCCCGAACTTTTACCCGATAATGATTCTAAGATTAGGTACGTCTATTTTGCTGATAATGCTGAAATTCAAACCATACTACAGATTATTGATGCCATGAAAAGCCCATCCGCTGGGCCACTCATTGAGGTTCCTCAGTTAAAAGCAGTTATCATGACCGATAAAGCTGCAAATATCAAATCATTAATAAGCATTTTGCAAGAGATAGACCGGGTAACATTACCTGAAACACTCGCTATAATCCGCTTACGTCATGCTGATGCACGGCAGGTACGCGAACTCTATCAACGCCTTATTGGAAAAGATCCATCAAATCCTATTTTCAATCCATTTGCTCGGCAGAGAAAACCGAGTACGACACAGTATTTTACTGAAGCGACACGCGTTTTTGAAGAGCCACGTACCAATTCTTTAATTGTTTTAGGAACGCGAGAAAATATAAAGCGCTTTGAAGATTTTATCGTTCAGTACGTTGATAAAAGCATTGATCTTCCCTTTTCACCTCTTCACATTATTCAGCTTAAATATATCGATGCTACTTCTGTGGCAAAGATATTGAATGATGTCATTCAAAAATTTAACTCAGATCCATCAAATACAAATGCTGCCCTTGTTGGTGGAGTTCGAGATTCGAATAAATTTTTCAGACCTTCAGTACGAGTAACAGATGAACCTGCAGGCAATCGACTTATTATTAATGCTGATTATGAAGAGTACCTCAAACTTCGCGAAATAATTGAAAAACTTGATGTAGAACAGCCGCAAGTTGCAATTAAAGTGCTTATTCTTAATGTCGATTTAAGCAATACCGAAACGTTGGGCACTCAGCTAAGAAATAAGGTAGATTGTTGTGATCATACAGGCGGACTCGATTCAATCTTGGGCACTAATGTTAATTTCCAAACTAATTTCATCGGACCCATTGTTACCAATGAGCCAGCCCCGGGAAGTACCCTTCCTATTAATGGTGCTAATAGGCTTTTAGGAAACTTGCTGAATTTGGCAAATCGAGTGGATGGTGTTTCACCTTTCGGCATAGGAACCACTCTTGTAACGCTTGGCCAAGATATGTTTGGCTTCTGGGGTCTGTTGCGCGCTTTAGAAACGTATACGCGGGTAAGCATTGTAGCAAATCCGTTCTTAGTTACGACCCACAAATACAAGGCTGAAATACGCGTAGGTGAGACACGTCGTACAACAACCGCTACGGTGGAAGGCCAAAGACAGGCCCAGGCGCAAGGCGATATTTCTGCAGAATTACGCGTTGTTATAACACCTCAAATTAGCTATGACGATATGGTAACATTAAGTGTCTATGTAGAGCTCACCCAGTTTACAAGCACTGATCCCAACAACGCTAACCGCTTGATCCGTAAAGTAAGCACCGAAGCATTGCTCGCAAATAAGGAAGTCCTTGCTTTAGGCGGTCTTATACAAGACACAAAAAACGAACAAACATACAAAGTTCCCTTTCTTGGCGATATACCATTATTAGGCTGGCTCTTTAAAAATAAGAGCTATTATATCGAACGTACCAGCTTGCTTATTCTTATTGCTCCTGAAATAATTAAACCGTTTGAACCGGAGGTCGCTGAAGCATTTACTTTCTCTAAACTTGGGGAGGCAAAAGATACGCTCTTTAAAATGCGCAATGCTTCAGAGCTTAGAGATCCTATTCATCGTTGGATGTTTGATGATCATAAGAACAAAGAAGTAAGCTCTATTGATAAGTTTGTCGCTATGCAGCAGCGGTATATAGATGAGAGCCAAAAGAAATCAGAGGTGCTTGCGCTTGCTCCCCAGAAGTCCTTAGCGGGCAAAAAAAATAATAGGCGAATGAGCTCAAAAGGAGCGGTAGCATGATTAAGCAAATTTTTGTACCTCAAAGGATAGACTCATATTATATCTTTGGAAAACGCATAGCTGCCTTTGATATAGGACCTACAGAAATAGAAGTAACTGTAGCTCTTTTAAAAGGACATAGAAGAATCATTGAAAATCTTTTTTCAGAACGTATAGAAACTGATTCCATACTTTCCTTGGACGAAAGAACGGTTCAGGCTCTTAAAAATGCTGCAAAAAAGATCGGAAATGTTGATGAAATAGCATACGCGGTACCGAGCGCGCATGTTGTTTTTAAAGAACTTAGCCTTCCATTTACCGGGATGAAAAAAATAAAAATGGTTGTTCCCTTCGAGGTTGAATCACTCTTACCTTTTACTCTTGATTCTGCCGTTATAGACTGCATAGTTACTAAGGAAGATACGACAGGTCAGGTTACCGATCTTTTGGTTGCCGCTGTAAAAAAAGAACAAATAGAACATGATATTGCTCTTTTTGCTTCTGCAGGCCTCCCTTTACAACGAATATCTGTTGATATGTTTGAACTGTATGGTCTTTATAAAATGATCGTTCCAAAAAATCAGGAGCTGAATTCGGTCGCTTTGATCGATCTTGGTTATTATGCCACGCGCATTGCTCTTGTAATTAAGGGACAACTTAAATACATTCGTTCAGTGGGAAAAGGCTTAGTTTCTGTCGCCAAAAAGCTTGCTACGCTCAATGGTATTGATACCGTAGAAAATATACATCAACTGATGAGATTTGGCGTAGCTGAGGTGGGAAGCCCGCCTGGGGCAAGTCAGGCTCTTGAAGAATTACTCGCAGAGATCCAGTTAACCATAGAATCTTACACAAAAAAATTATCACTAGCCGATCAGCTTAATAAAATAATAATCACGGGTCCTGCCGCGGATATGCCCGGTTTGGCGCCCCTTGTTAGTACTATTCTTCAGTATGAAACTCACGTACTTCTGCCTAAGCAGCTTTTGCACAATTCGGTTATGCAAAGCAAAATAACGCCACTTACTAACGCCTCTATGGTAAGTATCGCAACGGCACTCACCCCTGAAGTAACCAAAGATTTTAATTTACAAAAAAGTGCTGTCGAACAAGAAGAAAATCGCATTATACAGTATCAGCTCATTACTCTTGGTATACTTATCTCATTAATTTTTCTCTTTTTTTCTCTGTACAGTTTCTTGCGCGTTAGGAACTTGCGCCTTGCAAGCAGTGCTGCTCAAACCGAAGCTATCGAAGAGTTAAAAAAAAGCTTTAAGCTCAAACCTTCACAATTAATAAATCTGCAAACTGCTAATAAAGCCGCGTTTACTGAGCTAAAAAAAGAAGAATCTGCATGGCACCGTCTTTCGACAGAAAATCGTTACGTTTTTTTGCGTTACTTAGCAGAATTGAGCAGATGCATACAAGTAAAAGATACGCAGCTGAGTTTAACAAGCATGCACTTACAAGAAGATACCGTCAAATTGTATGGAAGCGTTCCAGGGTACCAACAATTAACGCGATTGCAGAATGAGCTTGAATGTCCGCTCTTTAAAAAACCTCCAAAACTACAAGATTGGAATTTTAGGTCTGAACCAATCACACTCATTGTTAACAAAGAGGAATAGTTCATGGAATTCTTGGAAAAGATACGAGAGTTTATTAAAGGACTTGAAGATAAAGATGCATATCTTTATTTTGCAGCCTTCATTGGATTTCTGCTGCTTCTTTTAGCAGGTTCTTTTTATTTCCATTATAGGCGCGTAAACAAGTATCTGGATGAGATTAAAAATGCAGAAAGTATGCGTACACAAACAAAAAAAATAATAAGCGACTACAAAGCAGTATCAGCTCAAAGAGCTCGGGTCGAAGAAATATTGGCAGAAAATAAAGATTTTCGCATCGGGGAAGCATATCAATCAATTTTAGACAAGAGTGGTCTAGCACGGTTTCAAACAGAACCGGTTGCCCCCACCAGGGGAGAAACTGTCGGCGGTAAGACAGAAATTCTCATAAGTAGCCACTTGGCAGGGCTCTCGATGAAACAGCTTACTGACCTTCTTTTGCAGATAGCAAATGTACCAGCAATGTATACAAAGGATCTTATTATAAAAAAATCGCCCAATGCTCCGGCAGTTGATATTGATATCACCGTAGCAACACTTGAGCCGGGCACAGCGGAATAGGAAAGATACAAAGATGAAAAGACTTGTGCTCTCCTGTGCACTAGCAGGAATTGTGACAACAACCATGGGTGCCCCAAGGAAAACTTCTTTGTTAGCCGAACCTGGAGTAAAAGAACAAACGCAGCAAGAAAATCCTGAAAAGCCACCGCGAAAAAAAACTTCTGTTGATACCTCTCCCCAAATACCGTTTTCATTTGAAAAAAGGAGCCTGGTTGACATCATAGATTTTCTTGCCGAAAAAAAAGACATAAATATTATTTTACCCCAAGCTCCCGCCGAGCTTGAAGCAATAAAAAAACAAGTGATTACGTATCATCCTGTGGGCAGAACAACCGTTTCCCTTACTACCGCTTGGAATCTCCTAACCACCTTTTTAGAGCTCTCAGGCTATGCGCTCTCAAAAAAACGATCCGACCTGTATGCTGTTGTAAAAGTCGGACGGCCAGAAGAAGCGGGAATAAATCGCGAAATTTTGCCAATCTATGTTGGCACCTCATATGAAGAGCTTCCTGATAGCGAGCAGCGCATCAGGTACATCTACTATTTGAAAAATATTCGTATCCCCACACAAGAAGATCGGGACACAAATCCTATAGCTCGTATATTTAAGGATATGCTCAGCGCAGGGTCCCCTGTGGTGTATGAGCCTAAATCAAACGGCTTTATTATAACCGATAAAGCAAACGTTATAGCCTCGGCTATGAGGATAATATCAGATCTTGATAACAGTGGATTTCGCGAATCAATCGAAGTAATTCAGCTTCATTACGTTCCCGCTCGTGACATTGTCAAAGTGTTCGATTCATTAAAAAAAGCTGCTGGCGAAGTTGGACAAACCTCCCCCTTTATTCGCTCCGACGCACGGGCAGAAACACTCAGCTATTTTGCTGCTGATACAAAAATAATCGCTGACGATCGTTTAAATACCCTCATTATCATGGGAAGAGAATCCGCGGTTGAACGCATACGCGAATTCGTACAACTCTATATGGATACCCCGCCAGAGGAAGGAAGTTCTGTTCTGCATTCCTATGATTTACAATATCTTGATGCACAACAGTTCGCAGAGGTGCTCAATAGAATAGTAGCTCCCCCAGCGCAGGTAGGACTTCAGGCAACTCAAGGCGTGGCAACAGGGCCTGAGCGGTATTTTCAGGGAGTGGTTATTGCTGCCGAAGAAGTGAAAAAAGTAGAAGCTAAATCGACCACCGAAGAAGTCGTTCTTGAAGGCAAAGGAGACTATACTCCTGCAGGGATTACAAGCCAAATAATAACGGGAGGGAATCGGCTCATCATTGCGGCACTCCAGGATGATTGGATAAGACTTAAGGATTTCATTGCAGCATTAGATAAGCCACAACCGCAAGTAATTCTAGAGGCTCTTATTGTTGATATTACCGATACTAAGGTAAAATATATAGCTGGCGACATACGCAACAAAACCGATTTACAGGTCCCAACGCAAGGATTTGGCTTTCTTTCAAATAATATTTCGGATATCAACGATGTAATCACGAATGCGCCCGTTACGCTTGGTAGGCCTGCAAATACGTTGGCAACGGATCTTCTGCAAGTTCTTACAGGAGATCAGGCTAATCCACCAGTAACGGCATTACTCGGAGCCGGCTCTACGATCATATCCATAAATGATCCTAAAACTCCTGGGATCGCAGCGCTCCTGCAGGTTCTTGATACCATTACTCAATCAAAAGTAATTTCTCACCCGTATTTAGTTACCACCAATAATCAAAAGGCAACGATCACCAGTCAAGAAATTAGGCGTGTTCAGGGTGATGCTGTCTCTGGTGCTGCCGGTGTTATTACGATACCTGTTATTGATCTTGCAGCAACGTTCCAGGTGCAAATGATTCCACGATTAAGCTCACTTGAAAGGTTAAGCCTTCAAGTGGCCGTTGATATAAATGCCTTTGAAACCACCTCAACTTTTACACGAACAACACGGCGAGTAAATACCAATGCTAACTTACAATCGGGACAAATCTTAGTTATTGGTGGTCTTGTCCGGGTAGATCAGGGAGAAACGGTATCTGGCACCCCGTTTATTCAGCGTATTCCCCTTATCGGCTCATTTTTTAGCAATAAAAATACCAATGCTACAAAAACAAATATTGTCATCTTTATTTGTCCTACTATTGTCGCACCAAAATTAAGAGGCGGCATGAATACCTATACTGCGGATAAAATAAGAAAGGGAAGACGTGATATTGATGAACGAACTATTTTCTCTGATTCACGAGATCCCATTATGCACGTCTTTTTCAGACCTGGATACCGTGCCGATACGCTTTTACATAACTACCTTGGTGAAGTTACCAATTCTCCTGAGGCTGAGCTTATAAAAACAACGCGTGAAAGACGAAAAGAATCCCGAAGACCACTAAGAAGACCACCCCCTGCAAGGAAAGAGGCTCCTAAACCTGGCAATGTGGGAGAACTCCCTGCTTAGGATTTAGACTGAGGTACCTATGCTTAAAAGAGCAAAATTAAGTGCTGCATTACTGTTTTTGTCTGCAACGAGTATAGAGTGTGCTCGCAATCCAGAAAATGATCTTATTCCCTTTTCTTTCACGAAAAAACCCTTGCTCTTGGTAATCGAAGAGCTTGCAGCAAAAAAAAAGCTCAATGTTGTTTTGCCAACGGTCCCCGATGTCACTGATGAGGGTAGCCTTGATGCACTTAAAAAACAGACTGTTACTTTCCACCCTCGCGGACGGTCGCGTATACCTGTCGAGCAAGCGTGGAATATTCTTCAGACAATGGCCGAGCTTTCAGGCTTTAGCTTACTAAAAAAAAGGATACTCTTTTTGTTAAAAAGGCCCTCGGGAAAAACGGTGCAACTGCTACCCGTGATATCCTTCCTTTGTATATTGATACCCAAGCAAGCTTACTCCCACGGTCAAGCGAAAGAATCCGCTATCTCTATTACCCACGTAATCTAAAAATGCCGACACTTCAAGAAAAAGAGGCAAGCCCTTTTACAAAAATACTCACTGATCTTCTTTCAAAAGATGCCACTATTATTTATGATACACGCGCGAATGGCATTCTTATGGTTGATAAAGCTACCCACATACTTTCAGCACTCACTATGCTCACCACTTTTGATGCTGCAGGTGCACATGAAAGTCTTTTGTACATACCGCTTACTCATACGGCCGCCTTAGATGTCACCAAAGTATTAGAGTCCTTAAAAAAAGCTGCTGGCGATGAACAAGACATGTATCCTTTTATGCCACGCACCGATACGCACTCCCATTTTGCTGCCGATACCAAAATTGTCCCCGATGAGCGTAATAATGCCGTAATACTCATCGGGCCCACCGCTAATATCAATCGTATTGCTGATTTTATAAAACAATCAATTGATCAAGAACCCGAAGAAGGCAAATCAATTCTGCATGTATATGAACTACAGTACCTTGATGCGCAAACCTTTGCGCCCCAACTGCAAAAAATTATTAGCTCTTTTATAGCTGCAGGTGCACAAGCCACACAGCAAGCACAAGAAGGCACGGAGCGCTTTTTTAGAGGAGCACAAGTAGTAGCAGAACCAGAAACAAAAAATCCAAAAGACTTTACTGACGCAGAGGTGGCACTCGATCAGAAAGGTGCCTTAGAGGCACAAGGACTTGAAGGCGTCTCAGCCTCGGGAGGAAACAGGCTTCTTATTGCTGCTATGCAGGATGATTGGAAATTTATTAAACCCCTTCTCCAACAGTTGGACATCCCGCAATACCAAGTTGTCCTTGAAATGTTTCTTGTAGATTTTACCTATGATCATACAGCGAGCGTGGAAGGCGATAGTAGGTCGCTTACCAATAGGTATCTGCCACGGGGTGTACAGTATGTATCTTCAAACATCTCCGACGTGAGTACCGTACTTGGTAATACACCTACCCAATTAGCAGAGGATTTATTGCAAGTTGTTGGACCGGGGCGCCTTACGGATACACTCAACCCCGGATCGACGCTCATATCATTTAATGATCCTCAAACTCCTGGCATTTGGGGATTACTCCTGCTCCTTGAAAAAGTTTTGAAAGCAAAAGTAACAACGGCTCCCTACCTTTTTATAACAAATCATAAGAAAGGATCAAATCGAATTCAAAATATCCGACGAGTAAATGGCGATATTGTCACTGTCTCAAAACGGCAGTTACACTATTCCCATCGAAGATGTTCCAGCTACGCTTAAAGTAGAAGCTATTCCTCATATACTAAGCGAAGATAAAATTAGGCTTAACCTTGCACTCACTGTTGAACAATTCATTGGTAGCACCTTTAATCGGCAAACACGCAGCATTCAAACAACATCTACGTTACGCCAGGGCCAAATATTGGCTATGGGTGGCATTATACAAGATTCAAAGATTGAGATAGAAACAGAACACTCCTTTTTTTGCACGCATACCTCTTATTGGCTGGTTTTTTAAAGGAAGAAGCTATGAAGATGCTAAAACGAATATCACACTTTTTGTTTCACCAACTATAATCGAGCCACGAAAGCGACCAGGACTAACAGAGAAAACCTATAGCCGAATTTGCCTGTGGCACATGAAGTTGATGCTCAGGAGTTTTTCGATAAAAAGGATCCTATCGCTCGTGTTTTTCTTAACAGAGCAACAATGACCTCTTTAACAACTATATAAATGAGTCTGTTAATTTGACAGGATTAACGTTAGAAGATTGCAACGGGACTATTCATATGCTCACTCAACCTACCCCGTCAAAATCGAAAAAACCATTTAATAGTGAGGAACTGAAAGAACTCCTTGCTCAAAATCCCAATCCATTTTTAAGGATCAAAAAGAGAAAACGTCAACTGATCCTCAATGGCAAGTAAGCGATTGTATTTTGCAAGGCGCTCTGAACGGGCGCAGGCACCCGATTTTATTTGGCCAGCACTTGTTCCGACCGCTAAATCAGCAATGAACGTATCCTCAGTATCAGCAGACCTATGCGATACGATCGTATGCAATCCCCTGCTTTTACACACTGCTATCGCTTGAAGAGCCTCACTTATAGTGCCAACCTGATTGGGTTTGATAATAACTGAGGTAGCTGCATGATCTTCACTTGCTTTATCTATACGTCGAATATCGGTAGCAAAAATATCATCCCCTACTATTTGCACTTTTTCTTTCAATGCCTTAGTCAAATTAATCCAACCAACCCAACATCCTGACTTAATGCATCTTCTAAAGAATAGATTGGATATTGCTTAACAAGATCCTCATAAAAATAAATCATCTGATCGGTTGTAAGGAGACGGTCATGCCACTGATAAAGACCAGTCTTTGGATCGTAAAATTGGCTTGCTGCTATGTCTAATGCTATGACGCAGCTTAAGGTATGCCTACTATTTATACGCTCAATCGCCTCAAGGAGCAAATCAAGAGCTTCGCGTTCCGTCCTAAAATTGCATGCATAGCCTCCTTCCATCCCAAGAGCAGTTGATTTATCCAAACTTTTGAGAATATGACCCAATTCTTGGAAAACAAGTACACCGACTTCAAAAGCCGATCGAAAAGTCTGGGCCCCTATTGGCATGAGCATAAACTCTTGGATTCTAAGGTTATTATCAGCATGCATACCTCCATTGATGACATTCAAAAGAGGAAAAGGCAAACTTACGGTGTCCTCGTCCATAAACGTTGCAATCAATTCATACAATTCCATTCCTTCACATAAGGCTTCAGCTCTATATAAAGCCATGCTCACGGCCAAAAGTGCATTAGCTCCTAATCTTGACTTATCAGGAGTTCCATCAAGCTCGATCATTTTTAGGTCCATTTCAACAGCTTGGGGTTCACAACCGACAAAAAGTGGCGCTATAACGTGCTCTATATTCTCAATAGCCTTAAGCACTCCCTTGCCTGATATATTCCTCGTTCCCCCGTCATGCAAATCGACTGCTTCGTGCGACCCAATGGAAGTCCCTGTTGGCACGGATGCACTTACCATTGCACCATTTTGCAGAAAAATTTCACATGCAACCGTTGGCCAACCAGCAGAATCATATATTTCCCGTCCAACAATCCGCTCAATTTTCATAAAATCCTAGAGATCACCTATCATTTTTTTTCAAACTCTTGACGCATACATCGTACCCTGTACACACTAACATAAAACGGGACACATACCGGAGGGTTTCGCTATGATGCTCGATAATGCATCCTATAATAAAATAAAATTACTGTATAAACTAACCGAGCTACAATGGTTTATAGAAAAACATGCTATCAATGATGCCAATGAGGCAGGGGATAAAGCATGTGCAGAGCTCATGCTTGCAATTCAAAGAGATCTAGAAAAACATGTAGAAAAATTGCAGCGAAGCGTTTGCTTGATTACTCAATAAAAATTTTTAAAAGAGTTTAAGCAATACGTAATCTCAGCCGAAGGTAGTAAAAAATA